>NZ_JARGZF010000001.1:0-1200000 GCF_029222705.1 Knoellia sp. p5-6-4 | reverse complement strand
CGGACGTCGTGGTGACGCCGATGGCGCCGCCGAAGCTGGCGCCGAGCGCGGCGCCGACGCCCGCGATCTCGTCCTCGCACTGCATGGTCGTGACGCCGTAACGCTTCAGGCCCGAGAGCGTGTGGAGGATGTCCGACGCCGGGGTGATCGGGTAGGAGCCCAGCACCAGGGGCAGGTGGGCGCGGTGGGCCGCGGTCACCAGGCCGTAGGCGAGGGCGACGTTGCCGGTCACGTTGCGGTAGGTGCCGGCAGGCATCTTCGCGGGGGCGATCTCGTAGGAGACGGAGAACGCCTCGGTCGTCTCGCCGTAGTTGAGGCCGGCGCGCAGGGCGGCGAGGTTGGCCTCGAGGATGTCCGGGCGCGAGCTGAACTTGTTCTTGAGGAACTGCTCGGTGCCGGTGGTGGGGCGGTGGTACATCCACGACAGCAGGCCGAGGGCGAACATGTTCTTCGCCCGCTCCTTGTCCTTGCGCGAGAGGTCGAAGCCGGCGAGCGCCTCGACGGTGATGGACGTCAGCGCGACGGGGTGCACCTGCCACGACTCGAGGGAGCCGTCGTCGAGGGGGCTCTCGGCGTAGCCGACCTTGGCGAGGTTGCGCTTCGAGAACTCGTCGGTGTTGACGATGATCGTCGCCCCGCGGGGCAGGTCGCGCAGGTTGGCCTTGAGCGCGGCCGGGTTCATCGCCACGAGCACGTCCGGGGCGTCGCCCGGGGTGAGCACGTCGTGGTCGGCGAAGTGCAGCTGGAAGGAGCTGACGCCGGGCAGGGTGCCCTGCGGCGCCCGGATCTCGGCCGGGAAGTTCGGAAGGGTCGACAGGTCGTTCCCGAGGGCCGCGGTCTCCGACGTGAAGCGGTCGCCGGTCAGCTGCATGCCGTCACCGGAGTCCCCAGCGAAGCGGATGACCACGCGGTCGAGCTGCTGGACGGACTTGCTGCTCATGTTCTCCCCGCCACCTGTTCCTCGGCATTTTCGGTCTCGTCGGCGGCTGCCCACGGCTCTTTTCTCCATGGTAAGTCCGCCCTTACCCACCTTTCTCCGGGGACCCGCATTTCGGACGAATTCGCGCCGCCACCTCCCGGCGCGTCCCGGCACAGGTCGCTAGGCTGCCAAGCGTGTCGCCCTACGTCGTCGTCGCAGCGGTGGTCCTGGTCGGGCTTGTGCTGTTCGTCGCCGCGATGGGCGCCCGTGCGCTGCTGGCGCCCAAGGCCCCGACCCGCGCCAAGCTGAAGACCTACGAGTCCGGCGTCGACCCGGTGGGCGAGGGCTGGGCGCAGACGCAGATCCGCTACTTCGTCTACGCCTTCCTGTACGTCATCTTCGCCGTCGACGCCGTCTACCTCTTCCCGTGGGCGCTGGTCATCCGCTCGTCCGGTCTCGGGGTCGCCTCGCTCGTCGAGATCGCGGTCTTCATCGGCGTCCTCGTCATCGGCCTCGCCCATGCGGCCCGGCGCGGTCTGCTCCGGTGGTTCTGATGGCCGTCGACCTCCCGCTGCCCCGCGTCGGCCCGGCCACCGACGTCGCACCGCAACCCATCAAGGTCGTCCTGAACTGGGGCCGGCGCTACTCACTGTGGGTCTTCAACTTCGGGCTCGCGTGCTGCGCCATCGAGTTCATCGCCGCGTCGATGGCCCGGCACGACTTCATCCGCCTCGGGGTCATCCCGTTCGCGCCGGGGCCCCGCCAGGCCGACCTCATGGTCGTCTCGGGCACGGTCACCGACAAGATGGCCCCGGCCATCCGCCGCCTGTACGACCAGATGCCCGAGCCGAAGTACGTCATCTCCTTCGGCGCCTGCTCGAACTCCGGCGGCCCGTACTGGGACTCGTACTCGGTCACCAAGGGTGTCGACACCGTCATCCCCGTCGACGTCTACGTGCCCGGCTGCCCGCCGCGGCCGGAGGCGCTCCTCCAGGGAATCCTCCGCCTCCAGGAGAAGATCGCCGCGGAGTCGCTGTCCACCAAGGGAATTCGGGCCAAGTATGCCGGTCACCGGCTCGCGAGCGCCGGTGAGCTCGCTCGTGGCCTGGTTCGCAGGCCCGCCGCGTCCGGCGAGGCGGGTGGCGATGGCTGACCCCGGGACGGTCGAGCGCCGTGAGGTGCCGCTCGAGGAGTGGGCGCAGGCGGTCGCGGAGGCCCGCGACGCGGCATACACGTTCTTCGACTGGCTCACCGCCGTCGACCAGACCGACGACGCCGAGCGCCCGGGCTTCGACGTCGTCTGCCACCTCATGGACGTCTCGGCGCCCACGTCCCTGCGCCGCGTCCTGATCCGCACGCGGGTGCCTGAGGGCACCGCGGTGCCGAGCATCACCGGCGTCTTCAGGGGCGCGGCCTGGCACGAGCGCGAGACCCACGAGATGTTCGGCGTCGACTTCGACGGCTTCGACGACGGCACCGGCCTCGGCCTGCGGCCCCTGCTGCTGCCCGACGGCTTCGAGGGCACACCACTGCGCAAGAGCTTCGTGCTGGCTGCGCGGGCCTCCAAGCAGTGGCCCGGTGCGAAGGAGCCCGGCGAGAGCGAGCACACCAGGACCACCGGCGGCCGCCGCCGTGTCCAGGCGCCCGGCGTCCCCGGCCCGGACTGGGGGCCGCGGTGAGCGACGTGCTCGAGGTGACGCTGCGCTCCGTCGGCGTGCTGGCCGCCTTCCTCGTGCTGCCGCTGCTCGTCGGCCAGGCCGAGCACAAGGTGATGGCGCACATGCAGGGCCGCCTCGGCCCCATGTATGCCGGGGGGTTCCACGGGTGGGCCCAGCTCGTCGCCGACGGGGTCAAGTTCGTGCAGAAGGAGGACATCACCCCGGCTGCCGCCGACCGGGGCGTGTTCCGGTTCGCGCCCGCGGTGGCGCTCGTGCCGTACCTCGTCGCCATGGCGGTGATCCCGCTGAGCCCTGAGGTGGTCGCCGCCGACGTGCCCGCCAGCGCGCTGTTCGTGCTCGCCGTCACCGCGGTCGGCATCCTGGGCACCCTCATGGCGGGGTGGGCCAGTGCCAACAAGTACTCGCTCCTCGGTGGGATGCGCGCCGCCGCCCAGCTGCTGTCCTACGAGCTGCCGCTCGTGCTCGCGGTCGCCTCGGTCTGCCTCGCCGCGGGTTCGCTGTCGCTGGCCGGCATCGCCGAGGCGTGGTCGCCCTGGTGGCTGCTCTGGCAGGCGCCCGGCGCCCTGGTGTTCCTCGTCGCGGCCGTCGCCGAGCTGCAGCGCCCGCCGTTCGACATGCCGATCGCCGACGCGGAGATCGTCTTCGGCGCCTACACCGAGTACACCGGGCTGCGGTTCGCCTTCTTCCTGCTCGCCGAGTACGCCGGCATCGTCGTGATGTCCCTGCTCTTCGCGGTGCTCTACCTCGGCGGCTGGCAGGGGCCCTTCGCGGACCAGCTCGGCTGGCTGTGGACGCTGCTCAAGGGCCTGGCCGTCGCCGTCCTGGTCATCTGGCTGCGGGTGGCCTGGCCGCGGCTGCGCGAGGACCAGCTCCAGCACCTGGCCTGGCTCGTGCTCGTGCCGCTGGCGCTGGCCCAGCTGGCCCTGACCGGCGTGTGGGTGGTGGCCGTCGCATGACCGACCCCTCGCGCCCACGTCGCTCCAGCGGCGCCCTGCCCGGCCTGCTCAAGGGCCTGGCCACCACGGCGAGGACCCTCGCCCGCCCCACGCACACCGCGGAGTACCCCGACGCGAAGCCCCACCTCCCGCCGCGCTCCCGCGGGGTCATCGCGCTGCTCGAGGAGAACTGCACCTCCTGCATGCTCTGCGCGCGGGAGTGCCCCGACTGGTGCATCTACATCGACTCGCACAAGGAGACGATCCCGGCGAGCACGCCCGGCGGTCGGGAGCGCCAGCGCAACGTCCTCGACCGGTTCGCCATCGACTTCTCCCTCTGCATGTACTGCGGGATCTGCATCGAGGTCTGCCCGTTCGACGCGTTGCACTGGAGCCCCGAGTTCGAGTACTCCGAGCTCGACATCCGCGACCTGCTGCACGAGAAGGACCGGCTGGGCCAGTGGATGCCGACCGTGCCACCGCCGCCGGCGCTCGACCCCGGATCGGTCGAGCCTGCCGAGGTCGCCGCGGCCAACAAGCCGGCGCGGCCGGTGAGGGCAGCGGGTGGGCCGACGACGGCCCGTCCGGCCCGCCCCGAGCGGCCGGAGCGTCCGGCCCGAGCCGAGCGCCCCGAGCGCCCGGCCCCGGCGCCGGAGGAGGAGCCGTGACCTCGCTCGACATCGCCTTCGCCGCGGTGGGGCTGCTCGCGGCGGCCAGCGGACTGCTGGCGGTGACGACGCGGCACGTCGTGCACGCCGCCCTGTGGCTCGTCGTGTGCCTCGGCTCCGTCGCCGGCTGCTACCTCGTGCTGGGGGCCGAGCTCGTGGCCCTCGTCCAGCTGCTGGTCTACGTCGGCGCCGTCGTGGTGCTGGTGCTCTTCGCCCTCATGCTCACCCGTGCGCCGATCGGCCCGAACCCCGAGGTGACGACCAGTCGGGCCCACCGGGCGCTCGCCGCCGTCCTCGGCGCCGGTGTCACCGCGCTCCTGCTCGCCGTGCTCCTGCCCGTGGCAGGAGGTGCACGTCCGCGCACCGGTGCGGCGAACAGTGCCGTGGCGGAACAGATCTTCGGCACCTGGGTGTGGCCCTTCGAGGCGCTCTCGCTCCTCCTGCTGGTCGCCCTCATCGCAGCCTTCGCGGTCTCGCGGATGGCCCGGGCCGCGGAGGTCGCCGAGTCCGAGCTCCCCGAGCCGGCCGCCCCCGAGAGGATCTCGCAGTGATCCACCTCGCCGGCCCCTACGCCCTCGCCGCGGTCCTCGCCGGGCTCGGGGCCTACGGCGTGCTTGCCCGCCGCAACGCCGTGCTCGTCCTCATCGGCGTCGAGCTGATCCTCAACGCGGCGAACCTGCTGCTCGTCTCGGTGGGCGCCGTCGCAGGCGACCCGTGGCAGGCGGGGAACGTGCTGACGCTCTTCGTCATCACCATCGCGGCGGCCGAGGTGTGCGTGGCCCTCGCGGTCGTGCTCGCGGTCTTCCGCCTGCGCGGCGACGTCGACCTCAGCCGGGAGGCTGGATGAGCCTCGCCGCCGCTCGCCTGGTCGTGCTCATCCCTGCTGCCGCAGCCCTTGTCGGGCTGCTGATCGCCCGTCGCGGCACCGGCCCCGCCCGCGCCGTCGCCGTCGGGGCGTCACTGGCCACGGTGGTCGCCGCGCTCGCCGGCCTTGCCACGGTGGGCGGCTCGCAGCAGGCCCACCTCGGGAGGATCCTCCCGGCCCTGGAGGCCGGCGACCTCGAGGTCCCCCTCCTCCTCCGGACGAGCGCCACACCGGCGCTCGTCGCCGTCGTGGTGGCCGTGGTCGGGTGGGCGGTGCAGGCGTTCGCCGGCTGGTACCTGCGGGCGGACGACCGGTACGGCGTCTTCTCGGCCACCGTGTCGCTGTTCTGCGCCGGGATGCTCCTCGTCGTGCACTCGGCCGACCTCGTCCTGACCTTCGTCGGCTGGGAGCTCATGGGCTGGTGCTCCTACCTGCTCATCGGCCACTGGAGCCGGAAGGAGAGCGCTCGCCGCGCCGCCCTCAAGGCCTTTCTCGTCACGCGCTTCGCCGACGTGGGGTTCCTGCTCGGCGTCCTGGCCCTGGCCTCGGGGCCGGGCTCCACGGCATACCCCAAGGTGCTGGCGCACTGGGCGCCCGGGGGCGACGCCGGGGAGGGGCTGCGCACGCTGGCCATGGTGCTGCTGCTCGTCGGCGTGCTCGGCAAGTCCGCCCAGTTCCCCTTCCACGACTGGCTCCCCGACGCCATGGAGGGCCCGACGCCAGCGTCCGCGCTCATCCACGCGGCCACCATGGTGGCCGCCGGCACCTACGTGCTGTCGTCGCTCTTCACCATCTTCGTCGCGAGCGACGGGGCCCGGTGGGTGCTGGCGATCAGCACGGTCGTCACGATGGTGTGGGCCGCGGTGCTGGCCTTCGGGCAGAGCGACCTCAAGCGACTGCTCGCCTACTCGACCCTCAGCCAGATCGCGCTGATGCTCTCGGCCCTGGCGGTCGCCCCGGCACAGGACGGCCCGGGAGCAGGTCTGCTGCACCTGTACTCCCACGCCTTCTTCAAGGCGCTGCTGTTCCTCCTCGTCGGTTGGCTGAGCGTCACGGTCGGCGGCACGGCCGCGGTCGCCATGCGCGGCAGCCTGCGCGGGCACGCGGTCATCCGCCCGGCCATGTTCGTCGGCCTGCTCGCCCTGGCCGGCGTGCCACCGCTGGTGGGGTTCGTCAGCAAGGAGCACGTCCTCGGCGCGGCCGAGGCCGGCGTCGCCGAGGGGGACGCGCGCTCGATGCTGGTGCTGGCGGCGCTCCTGGTGACCGTGGTGCTCACGGCGGCCTACTGCATGCGGGCCTGGCTGGTGCTGGACGACCTCACGACGGCCCGGCCCGAGGTCCACGAGGGTGACCAGGCCAACGCGCCGGTCATGGCGGCCGTCTCGGTGCTCAGCGTCCTCACGGTCTTCGGCGGCCTCGTGGTGTTCACCCCCTGGCTCGCCCTGGAGGGCCACATCGCGTGGTGGATGGCCCTGCTGACCGTGCTCCTGGTCGTGGGGGCGGCCGTCGCGGTGCGCAGCACGGCCAGGGGAGCTGACCCGGCCACGCGCCTGGTCGGGGCGCGGGTGCCGCAGTTCGACAGCGGGTTCGGCGCGGACGGCCTCTACGTCAGGCTGGTCGCCCGCCCGGTGCTGGCGCTGGCCCGGCTGGTGGTCTTCCTCGACCGCGAGGTGGTCGACGCCTACGTGCGCGGGAGCGCGGCCACCGCCGTGCTCTCCGGGCGTGGCGGCGCCCGCGTCCACCGGGCCGAGCGGTCGGCCACCTCGCTCGTGTGGGTCGTGCTCGGCGTGGTGGCCGTCGCGGCGGCGGGGGTGGCGCTGTGGTGATCGCCCTCAGCCTCGTGGTGCCCGCGGCGGTGGCCGTCTGGCTTCTCGGCGCGGGCCGCGACCTGTCGCACCGGGCGGTCAACCGGCTCGCCCTCGCCGCCAGCGGGGCCACCCTGGCGGCTGTCGTCGTCGCCGTGCTCACGCGCCCGACCGTCGACCGGCCCTGGGTGCCGGCCCTCGACCTGCGCTGGCAGCTGGCCGTCGACGGCATCAGCGCGCCGCTGCTCGTGATGACGGCGGTGCTCGGCGTGGCGGTCGTCGCCCACTCCTCGTCGCGGCGGCCCGAGGGCGGCACCCCGGCCGCCTTCCACGCCTGCCTGCTGCTCGTCGAGGCGGGCGCCCTGGCGACGTTCTACGCCCGCGACGCCATCCTGTTCTTCGTCGCCTTCGAGGTGGTGCTCGTCCCGATGTGGGTGCTCATCACCCGCTTCGGCGACGCCCACCGGCCGCAGGACCGCGCCGACGCCGGCGGACGCTTCGTCCTCTACACGGCCCTGGGCTCGACGCTGATGCTCGTCGGGATCCTCGCCCTGGTCGGTGCCGCGGGAACCGCGGACCTCGACGTGCTCGCCCGCGGCGAGGGGTCCGGCATACCGCGCAGCACGCAGCTGCTCATCGCCCTGGCCCTGGTCTCCGGGCTGGCCGTCAAGGTGCCCCTCTTCCCCGGGCACACCTGGCTCCCGCCCGCCCACACCATCGCGCCCACCGCGGGCTCGGTGCTGCTCGCGGCG
The DNA here is from genome assembly GCF_029222705.1 of Knoellia sp. p5-6-4. Taxonomy (NCBI): domain Bacteria; kingdom Bacillati; phylum Actinomycetota; class Actinomycetes; order Micrococcales; family Intrasporangiaceae; genus Knoellia; species Knoellia sp. p5-6-4. Next base: position 1,192,377 of record NZ_JARGZF010000001.1, on the reverse strand, counting down.
GTGCTGCTGAAGATGGGCACCTACGGGCTGGTGCGCCTGCCCGTCGCGGTCGTGCCCGACGCGTTCGCGCGGCTGGCTCCCGCGGTGGCCGTGGTGGGTGCGGTCGGCATCCTGTGGGGAGGCCTGGCCTGCCTGGTGGAGCGTGACCTGAAACGGCTCATCGCGTACTCGTCCGTGGCGCACATGGGCTTCGTCGCCCTGGGGCTGGCCTCGGGCACGCGCACCGGCCTGCAGGCTGCCCTGTTCGCCAACGTCGCCCACGGCGTCGTCTCGGCCCTGCTGTTCTTCATCGTCGGCGGGCTCAAGGAGCGCTGGGGCTCGGCCGACCTGGCGGTGGCCCGTGCAGCGCTGCGCGAGGTCAGCCCACGGCTCGGGTTCGCCCTCGTCGTCGGGCTCGCCGCCTCGCTGGGGCTGCCGGGGCTGGCCGGGTTCTGGGGCGAGTTCCTCAGCCTGTATGCCGTGTGGTCGCCGGCCGAGGAGCTGCCGCTGGGTGTCTTCCGCGCCACCGCCGTGGCCGGGGCGCTGGGCACCGTGCTGGCGGCCGCCTACGCGCTGCGGGTCGCCCGCGCGGTGTGGATGGGTGAGCGGTCCACGCCGGTCATCGCCGACAGCCGCGGGGTCGAGTGGCTGGTCGTGGGCGGTCTCGTCGTGGCCGCCCTGGTGCTCGGCGTGCTGCCGCAGGTGCTGCTCTCCGTCACGAGCGACGCCGTCACCGCGCTGGTGGGTGGCTCGTGAGCACGGTGGTCTCCTTCGACGTGCTCGTGCTGGCGCCGGTGCTGGCACCCGCGGCCGGCGCGGTGCTCGTCCTGCTGCTGGACGTGCTGGCCCCCCACCTGCGGACCGCCCACCACGTCGTGGGGCTCCTGGCCCTCGCCGCGGGTCTGGCGCTCGCGGTGCCGGGGGCGCTGGGCACCGAGGCCGCACCGCTGCGCTCGCTGTGCCTGCCGGCTCCCGGCGGGGCCTGCTTCTACGAGGCGGGCCCGCTCGCGAGCGCCCTGCAGCTCGGGGCCCTGGCCTCGGCCATCGTGGTGCTGCTGCTCGTGTGGCCGAGCCGCGACACCCTCGAGCAGGAACCGCTGCGCGGCGGCCCGGCCGTGCTCGTCGCCCTGGTGCTGAGTGCCACCGCCGGCGCGGCCGCCGTCGCCGCGGCCCATGACCTCGGGTCCTGGCTGGTGGCCCTCGAGCTCGCCACCCTCCCGGCCATCGCGCTGGTCGCCCTGCGTGGCACGGTGCGGGCCGGCGCCGGCGCGTTGTCGCTGCTGGCCACCTCGCTCGTGTCCTTCGCCATGGTCGTGCTGGGAGCGGCCCTGTGGCTGGTCGGCACCGGCGAGGCGGTCTTCTCCGCCGGCGCCGTCGACCGGGCCCGCTCCGACGACGCCACGTGGGCGGTGCTCCTCCTCGGCGTCCTGCTCCTGGTCGGCGGCCTGGGCTTCAAGCTCTCGCTCGTGCCCTTCCACGCCTGGACACCGCAGGCGTATGCCGGCGGCGCCGAGCCCGTGGCGGCGTTCCTCGCCGCCACGTCGAAGGTCGCGGCCCTGGCCGCCCTCGTGGCGGTCCTGCGTCCCCTCGCTGCCGCCGGTGCCCCCGTCCTCCTCGCGATCGGCGTGCTGGCGGCGCTGTCCATGACCCTGGGGAACGTGCTCGCCCTCGTGCAGGACGACCCCGTGCGGCTGCTGGCCTGGTCGACGGTCGCCCAGGCCGGCTGGGTCGTGCTGCCGCTGGCCACCCTCGTCCCAGCCGGGCTGGCTGCGAGCGGCGGCTACCTGCTCGCCTACGTCATCGCCACCCTCGTCGCCTTCACCGTGGTCGTGCTGGTCGGCGGCGGGGCCGCGGGTCGCACGCTCACGGCATACCGGGGGCTGCTGCGCACCCGGCCGGTGCTGGGGGCGGCGCTCGGCCTCGCGCTGGTGTCGCTGGCCGGCCTGCCGCCCGGCGTCCTCGGCCTGGTCGCCAAGGTGGTGGCCCTGCGACCGGTCGTCGCCGAGGAGCTCTGGGTGCTGGCCCTGGTCGCGGTCGCCAACGCCGTCATCGGCGTCGCCGTCTACCTGCGGTGGTTCGCCGTCCTGTTCCAGGAGCCTGCCGCCGGGGCCGAGCCTGCGGGTGCGGTGCGTCGCGCGGGGCCGGGCCCGCTCGCCGCCCTGGCCCTCACCGGCACCGCCCTGGTGCTCACCAGCCTCGCCCCCCAGCTCCTGCTCGGCCTGCTCGCCTGAGCACGGCTGCAGCACGGGGCGACGCGGAACGGGACCCGTCCTTTCTGCGTTAATGGGGACATGCACAACCACTTCAACGGGCTGAAGACCGCCGCGCTGTTCGGCGGCATCTTCGCGCTCCTCCTCGGCATGGGCGCCGTGATCGGCGGCGGCAGGTACATCTGGCTGTTCGCGCTGCTCGGCGTGGGAATGACCGCGTTCGGCTACTGGAACAGCGACAAGATCGCCATCCGGGCCATGCATGCCTACCCCGTCAGCGAGGCACAGGCGCCGGCGATGTACCGGATCGTCCGCGAGCTCTCCACGGCCGCCGGCAAGCCGATGCCACGCCTCTACGTCTCGCCGACCCAGGCGCCCAACGCGTTCGCCACGGGCCGCAACCCCGAGAACGCGGCGGTGTGCGCGACCGAGGGCATCCTGGGGATGCTCGACGAGCGCGAGCTGCGGGGCGTGCTCGGCCACGAGCTGATGCACGTCTACAACCGCGACATCCTCACCGGCTCGGTGGCCGCCGCCATCGCCGGTGTGATCACCAGCGTCGCCCAGATGCTCATGTTCACCTCGATGTTCGGCGGCGGAGACGAAGAGGACCGCCCGAACCCGATCGCGCTGCTGGCGATGGCCCTGCTGGCCCCGTTCGCCGCGATGGTCATCCAGATGGCGATCAGCCGCACCCGGGAGTACGACGCCGACGAGGACGGCGCCCGCCTCACCGGCGACCCGCTCGCGCTGGCGTCGGCGCTGCGCAAGCTCGAGCAGGGCACGGCCCGCGCGCCGCTGGCCCCGACCCCGGCGCTGCAGAACTCCAGCCACATGATGATCGCGAACCCGTTCCGCCCCCAGGACGTGTCGCGGTTCTTCTCCACCCACCCGCCGATGGCCGAGCGCATCGCCCGGCTCGAGGCGATGGCCTACGGCTACCGCGCCGGCTGAGTCGCCCCTCGACGCGCTGGCGGGCCGGTCGTTCTGCGGTCGGCCCTCCAGCGTGCTACGGTTGCCGCAGTTGCAGTTGCAGTCCTCGCGTGAGAGTGGCCCGCCAAAGTGTGCGGGCCTTTTCTTTTACGGTGACCGTCCGTCGGTCTTCCGTGTCTGGGGTTTTTGAACGGCAGCTTGGGTCCCGCGTCCGCGGGTCCCACCGGCCACAAGGAAAAGAGAATCCCATGGCACAGGGAACAGTGAAGTGGTTCAACGCTGAGAAGGGCTTCGGCTTCATCGAGCAGGACGGCGGCGGTCCGGACGTGTTCGTGCACTACAGCGCGATCAACACCGGCGGCTACCGCTCCCTCGACGAGGCGCAGCGCGTGGAGTTCGAGGTCACGCAGGGCCCCAAGGGCCCGCAGGCGGAGAACGTCACCGCACTCTGAGCTGCACCACACAGCCTCACAGCAGGAGCCCCCGGCCGGTCGGTCGGGGGCTCCTGCCGTCCCCTGACACAATGCCGCCATGCCCTCACTGACGCGGTCCGAGGCCACCGAGCGCGCGGCGCTCATCGACGTCACGTCCATGGAGGTCGACCTCGACCTCGACCGGGGTGAGGAGCAGTTCGGCTCCACGACCACGATCCGGTTCACCTGCACCGAACCCGGTCGTTCGACCTTCCTCGACCTCGCGCCGGAGTCGTTGGAGTCGATCACCCTCAACGGGTCGCCGGTCGACCCCAGCGGACTCGTCGACGGACGCATCGCGCTCTCCGGGCTCGCGGCCGACAACGAGGTCGTCGTCGTCGCAACCATGCGCTACAGCCGCGACGGGCAGGGCCTGCACCGCGCCGTCGACCCCGCCGACGGGCAGCACTACGTCTATGGCCACCTGTTCCTCGACGCCGCCCCCACCGTCTTCGCCTGTTTCGACCAGCCCGACCTCAAGGCGCCGTATGCCGTGTCGGTCACCGCCCCGCGGGGCTGGCACGTGGTCGGCAACGGGGCGGCCACCGAGGTGTCGCCGGGGCGCTGGGAGCTGGCCCCCACCCGGCCGCTGGCCACCTACTTCGTCACCGTCTGCGCCGGCCCCTGGGCGTCCGTGCGCAGCGAGCACGACGGCATACCGCTCGGCATCCACGCCCGGGCCTCGCTGCGGGAGCCGCTGGAGCGGCAGGCGGAGCAGATGCTCGAGGTCACCCGGGCGAGCTTCGACTACTACCACCGGCTCTTCGGCATCCGGTACCCCTTCGGCGAGTACCACCAGGTCTTCGTGCCGGAGTTCAACGCCGGGGCGATGGAGAACCCGGGGTGCGTGACCTTCCGCGACACCTACGTCTTCCGGGGTGCTGCGGCGCGCGACGAGGTGCTGACCCGTTCGAACACGATCGCGCACGAGATGGCGCACATGTGGTTCGGCGACCTGGTGACCATGCGGTGGTGGGACGACCTGTGGCTCAACGAGTCGTTCGCCGAGTACATGGCCCACCGCACCACCGTGGACGCCACGGAGTTCACCGAGGGCTGGGTGGACTCCACCGTCGCCCGCAAGATGTGGGGGTATGCCGCGGAGCGCACCCCTTCTACGCACCCGGTGGCCGGAGGGGCGGCGCTCGACGCCCAGGCGGCGCTGCAGGACTTCGACGGCATCTCCTACGCCAAGGGCGCGGCGACGCTGCGCCAGCTGATCGCCCACATCGGCGACGACGCGTTCATTGCCGGGGTCAGCGCCTACCTGCGCGAGCACGCCTACGGCAACGGGACGCTGAGCGACTTCCTCGGCTTCATGGAGCGTGCCTCGGGCAAGGACCTGGGCGAGTGGAGCAAGGCGTGGCTGCTCACTGCGGGCCTCGACGTCCTCGCGGCAGACCAGGAGACGGGTGTCCTGACGCGTGAGGCGCCGGAGGCCTTCCCGGCCGACCGGCCGCACACACTCGACGTGGCAGGGTTCACCGGGGGGGCCGAGGTGTTCAGGGTGGGCGTCACCCTCGCCGGGCCGCGCACCGAGGTGCCCGAGCTGCGGGACGCACCGCGGGCCGAGCTCGTCGTGCCCAACGCCTCCGACCTGACCTGGGCGACCGTGGCGCTGGACGCGGCCACGCTGGCGGCGGTGCCGCGTAGCCTGGCGGAGGTGCCGGACGCTCAGGCGCGCGCCGTGCTGTGGGCGGCGCTGGTCGACGGCGTGTGCCTCGGCACGGTCGACCCGCGCCTCGTCGTCGAGACCTTCGGCCGCGCCTGGCCTCACGAGGACAACGAGTCGGTGCTCAACCGGGTCGCAAACGTCGTGCTCGGGAGGGTGGTCACGACGTTCCTGCCGCCCGAGGAGCAGGCCGCCGCCCGTGCTGTGGTCGCGGCGGCCGCCGCCGAGCTGCTCGACGCCGGCGAGCCGGGCTCCACCCGGGCGCTGCTGGGGGCGCGGCTGCTGGCCCGCAGCGCGGCCGACGAGGCCCGGCTGCGGCCGTGGGCGGAGCAGGAGGCGCTGCCCGCCGGGCTGGAGGGTGACTCGGACTTCCGGTGGCTCGTGGTGCGCAACCTCGCCGGGCAGGGGCTGGTCGACCGCGCGTTCGTCGAGCAGGTCCGTCGCGACGACGACACCCTCTCGGGGCGGCTCGGTGCCCTCGCGGCCACCGCGTCGCTGCCGGGGGAGGACGCCAAGGCCTGGGCCTGGAGGGAGCTGACCGCGAACCGGGACCGGTCCAACTACGAGCTCAACGCGCTCGCCTCCGGCTTCTGGTCCGGCGACGACCTCGACACCGTGCGCGGCTACGTCGGCCGCTACTTCGCCGACGTGCCGGCCATGGCGGGGTGGGTCGGCGCCGACGCGCTCGGCCGGGTTGCGACCCTGGCCTACCCGGCGCGGGTCGTCGAGCAGTCGACGGCCGAGGCCAGCGCGGCCACGCTGGCCGGCGACGGCCTCACGCCCGCGGTACGCCGGTCCATGGTGGACGCCGACTCCGAGCTGCGCGAGGCGCTGCGCTCGCGGGCCGCGTTCGGCTGAGACGTGTCAAGGCCGTCGTGGGTGGTGTGAATGCCATGCCGGCCGCACCGGTTCCCTGCCCACACGGGTCCCGTCCTCGGAGACGCCGCGGCGGTGCCCACTGTTCCGGTCACTCCGCCCGGCCCCCGAGCCCCAGTCCCCGTTCAGGTCGTCGGCACCCGCGTGGTTGAGCACGATCCCGAGCGCGCGCGCACCCACATGCTCCAGTCGCGCCAACGTTGCACCCAGCTCGTCCGACGTGGTCCTGTCAGCGGACACCACCAACAAGGCCCCTGACGCCATGCGAGACAGCAGAGCGGCGTCCGGCAACTGCAGCAGTGGCGGGGCGTCGACGAGCACAGTGGCGTCTCTGGAGAGGAGCTGCAGGAGGCTGTGCATCGCGGCGGAATCGACCAGCTCGGTGGCGAGCAGGGGCGACGTGCCCGCGCCGAGCACCTGCAGGCTCGGGTACTGCTCCACCCTCTGCAGGACGGCACCGACGGGCACTTCCCCCGTAAGCACCTCGGCCAAGCCATCACCGTCCGCCAGGCCCAGCGTCGCCATGGTGGTGGGGTGCCGGAGGTTGGCGTCGACGAGTACGACGGCTTGACCAGCCGCGGCCATGGCGATCGCCAGGTTGGTGGCCACCGTGGAGGTCCCGTACAGAGTCTGTGGTGCCGTGACCACCACGATGGCCGGAGGCTGTCCCCCGTCAGCGAACTGCAGGTGGGTCCGGAGGCGACGGAAGGAGTCAGCGGCGAGGCCTTGCGAGGACCTGGCGTCGCTCCTCGTCCTCATCAGGGCCATGACCTCCACTGCGGACCGCCCAAGTGCTGGACTCGAGGGGACGCCACCGACAACAGGGACGGAGGAGGATTCGCTGATGGCGGAGGTCGTGCGCAGGCGATGGTCGGACCGCCTGCGTGCCAGTGCGTAGGCAAGTCCGCTCCCCAGCCCGAGCAGGGCTGCGAGCGAGAGATACAGAGTCGTCCGCGGCGACACAGGGCGCGTGGGCAGGTCCGCCTCCTCAACGGGGATGAGGCGAAGCGTCTCGGCATTCTCGAACTGCTGGGGGTTCTCGACGGCGGCCACCTTGCCCTGCAGCGCCGTGATCCAGGTGTCGGCGAGCGTCTTGGCCCCCGAAGGGGTGGCCGCTCGAGCAGTCACCTCGACGAGCACGGTGTCGACCGGCTGCTCGGCAGTGATACGGGCGACCAGCTCCCCGGGCGACTCGCGCAGGCGGAGGCGTCGAATGACGTCTTCTGCGATGGCTCGGCTCGTGGCCAGCTGAACATATGACTTGGCCCGTGACTTCGACACCGTGTCGCTCGCCTCTGCCTTCGACGGGTCGCTCACAGTGCCGTAGCTGACGAAACCCCGTGCGGTGGCTTCGTAAGCGGGTGGCATGACGGCGCTGAGGACCGCCGCCGCAGCGATGGCCACCAATGTGATCCCGAGGATGGCGCGCCAGTAGGTGCGCACGAGCCTCAGGTAGTCCGTGAGTTCCATAGTCATCCCCGCCCCTCCTCCAACATGTCAACGCTGCCTCAGTAGGCCCCCGCCGAACGGCGTACCGCACTCGGAGTCCGACGAAGGATCTGCCAGTCCAACCTGAGCGACCAGTGGTCCACGTAGTGCAGGTCGAGTCGGACAGCCTCCTCCCAAGGGAGGTCGCTTCGACCATTCACCTGCCACAGACCCGTCATGCCGGGCTTGACGAGCAGTCGGCGGCACATCTCGGTCGAGTAGGTGTCGACCTCCGCAGCGACCTGCGGTCGAGGACCGACCAGGCTCATGTCTCCTCGGACGACGTTCCACAGCTGAGGTAGCTCGTCGAGGCTGAGGCGGCGCAGTACGGCGCCGACCCGAGTCACTCGGGGATCCCGCTTCACCTTGTACAGGGGTCCGAGGACCATGCCCTCCGAGGCCAGCACCGTCAGCAGCTGGGTTTCCGCGTCTGCGGTCATGGTACGGAACTTGTACATTCTGAAAGGCTCTCCGCCGTAGCCGATGCGCTCCTGGCAGTACAACACCGGGCCCGGGCTGTCACGCCGTATCGCGGCGGCGATCACCATGAGAAGCGGCGAGGCTGCGACGAGGCCGATGGCGGCCGCAGTCCGGTCGAGAGCGCTCTTGATTGCTCGATGACGCCGGCTGTTGCGCACCGGGGTCAGAAGCACCTCTGCAGTGACATCCACCGTCATCGCTGTGCACCTTCCCGCAGGACGTCGATGACGGGAAGGACCGCAAGCTCCTTGTCGGCGACGTAGTCGACGATCCTTCTGAAGGTGCGCACGGAACAGCTGAGGCTCTCTGTTCCACGAGGGGTGATCTCGTGGAACGTCAGGCACAGCCAGCCACGCGAGTCTGTGGTCTGGTCAATCATCTGCCTCACCTTGGTGAACGATTCACTGTTTGCTGCGGATCTGATCCGCATCAGGTTCTGCGGGGGCCATGTCTCCAAGCTCGCTGTGGTGTTGAGCCGTCCATAGCTGCAAAGGGTCTCGGCCGCGTCGGCGGCGGCGGTGCTGAAGGCGCCGAGAGGCCAGGCAAGACCGGCTCCCAGGCCCAGGTGGTTGTTCTGCACCCAGCGCCTCGCTGCGGAAATGTTGCTCCGGATCTGCGCAGGGGTGAGGGCGTCGAAACCGGCGTCGTGGTCGCGGCGAGTGTAGGAGTGGACTCCCACCTCCCAACCCGAGATGTCTCGGCATTGCCGCAGCTGTGAGGTGGTCATGTACGTCCCACCCGGTGTCTCCGCCACACGGTCGACGATGGGGTAGAGGCTTGCCGCCCAGCCGTAGTCGTCCAGAGCCGGCCTGGCATTGAGGAAGGGGGAGAGCCGGCCGTCGTCGAAGCAGATCGACACCGCCCCTCGTGGAAACGTTCGTGGCGGGGTGGCGAACTCGAGGGCGTTGAGGTGAATGGTCACCGTGGATCCCGGCCTCGATGTGGCAGTGAAACGCCAGTTGGTCACTGCGTGGTGCGAGCGTCCAACCAGTGAACCGGCGCTCGCGTTCAGTGTGACCCAGGTCCACTCGCCCTCCTTCAGATAGGAGGCGGCGACGCGTGCCTCACGGAGGTCGAGGTCGAAGTTGCGATGGTTCTCAAACCCGCCGTCTCCCGCATATAGACGCAGGGTTTCGAGCCGTGGCAGCCCATCCACCTTGAGTAGGACGCGAATGATCTTGCCCTGCAGGTCGATCGGAAACCGATAGGTCGGGGAGTCGATGCGGACGCCCGCGCCCGACCTGTCGGTCGTGAGAGTGAGCGACTGCTTTCCCAAGGTGAAGTCTGTGGGGTCGTCCATACGCACAGCGGCGGATCTGCCACTTGAGGACTGCCAACCGTGGTTCTTCTGAAAGCGAGTGATGATGGTGAACTTGGGCTTGCGTGAATGGAGTTGAGGTGCGGCGGCAGCCGACGCGTCGGTGTCCTGGATGGACGGCGAGCCAGTGACCGGCACCGCTGACAGGCGACGACCGTGGTTCTGGTCACGTGACAGCACTGCGCTCACCACCAGGCCGCCCCCTGCAAGGGTGGCACCACTGAGGATGGACCGTCGCGTCCACGTGCTCTCCCCCATGCCACCCCTTGTGAAGGTCACCGGTGCGCGGCCACCAACCGCGCTCTGGTCACACCCTCGGCGGGTTCGCCCAGGGCCGCCACCACCAATGGGTTTACGTCGACCGCGTCAGATGTGGCGCAAGCGATGCGCACATCCGCGCAGCGTCACGTTCCGAAGTGGGGTCCTCCTGGGCTAGTCAGTCGCGCGTGCAGGCTGAGCCTTCACGGTGCGCAGCCGAGCGAGAAGGATCGCGATGAGTGCGAGCGCCAGGGCGCCGTCGCTGGCGAGACTGGCGACGACCGCACCTTGCCAGCCGTGTTCCGGGATGAGCCACAGGCACAACGCCACATTGAGGACCGCGACGCAGATCTGTACGACGGTGCGCAAACCCTGGTGGCCTGCGCAGGTAAGGGTGTCCGCCGCGACGTAGTGACAACCCTTCAGGATCAGCAGAAATGAGAGGGCCCTCATCGCGGGCACTGCCTCCTGGTAGCTGGCTCCGAAGATCAGCGGCATCAAGTCAGCGCCAACGAGCATGGCAGCAGTCCCTGCAAGGCAGTAAGCCGTGACGGGGCGAAGGAGCCTCGACCTGACGACATCGAGAAGCGGCAGCAGGCCATCCGTGCCCGCCCTCCACATCGCCGGAAGGGCGGCGCCCAGCAGTGCACGTACCGGGACGTACGACATGTCGACGATGCGGTAGGCAGCTGAATAGATGCCTGTCGCCTCCAGCGTCGAGAGCTTGGCCAGCAGAGCCTTGTCCGCGTCGTTGTACATGGTCGTCGTCGACATGCCGACGGTGAACAGCATCCCGGTCTTCCACTCCCGGCCGAACTCCCGCAGCTGTGGTCTGCGCCAACTGACATGAACAGTCGTGGCGACCGCCAGGGCCCCCGCCACAGGCAAGGACGCGAGGGCGTACGACATCGTCCATGTCGTCAACGTGACGGACCAAGGCCCGATCATGAGGAGCACGAACGCGGCCAGTCTGCTCGCGTGCAGGAGCACCGGAAATGCCGCGGACGGCACCATCCGCTCCTTGGCGTGGAACACCGAGCGGGCCGCGTCGACCAGTTGTCCGAGCACGAGGTCTGCGAGGGCGACCGCCGCGACGACCTGGGGTGGCACTCCCGCCGGGACGATCCAAGGTGAGAGCAGCAGGAGGAGGCCCGAGAGAGCCGCCCCCGACAGGACGACGAGGACCACGCTGTTGGACCACTGCAGTGCAGCCTCTCCCCGTTGTTGGGCCACGTTCCGGATGATGAGCAAGGGAGAGCCCAGGCCGGAGAAGGGAAGGAGCAGTGCAACGAGCGCCAGCAGAGCAGCGGCGGCACCAAAGTCGCTCGACCCCAGCTCGCGGGCGACCAGCACGAAGTAGCCGCCCTGTATCGCCAGACGCCCGGTCTGCCCGAACAGCAGGACGGCCGTGTTGCGCTGCATGCGGGTCGATGACGTGTCCGCTCTCACCACTCCACAGCCTCTCAGCCGACCCGGCAGCCCTGATCCGTTTCAGCTCCTCCTCGTGGCCGCGGCCGCGCCGGCTTCGAGCACGTTGCGAGGAAGGACGCCGGCCAACCCCAGCGTCATCGCGCTCGCGCTCGGCAGGGCACGCGCGTGGAGCAGTTCCTTGACGACGGCACGGCACCCTTCGGGGCTGCGGGCATGTAGGGCGTACCGCAGGGGTTGGGCCACGAGGAAGTCCGAGTACACGCGAGGGCTCCACCGACCCCGCCACCGGGTGGCCCACCCCAGTGAGGAACGCCAGTCTGCGTCCCCGGACATCGAGCCTCCGGCGCCGATCCAGCAGGCGGTGCCGGTGATCGGCAGCTGCTCGAGCACGGAGCCGGGAACGGACAGGGCGCGCAGCAGGAAGTCCCAGTCCTGGTGTCGCCTCAAGTGCTCGTCCCAGGGCACCTCCCTGGCCAGAGCCGCTTCGACCATGAGGGTGGGCGCGAACACCGAGGCGCGATCCACCCCCAGCCGCCGTCGGCGGAAGAGATACTCCTCCAGAGGCTCGCCAGACCGGTAGAGCCGACTCGGAAGTGGAGCGCTCTCCGCGGCGGGGGCTTCCCAGCGGTGGACGGCACGGCAGCTGACGACGGGCCGGTGCCCCGCACGAGCCAAGAATTCGCACGTGTTGAGCTGGGCTCGTAGCTTCCCCGGGAGGAACTCGTCATCGTCGTCCAAGAAGGCGACCCACGGTGCTCGAGCAGCGCGGACTCCAAGGTTCCTCGCGTGGCCGGCTCCGCGTCCACCACCGGTGTGGATGACCACGTCGACGAGGTTCCGGACCTCGGAAGGACAGGACGCCTCCAGTCCTCTGTCGATAACCAGCACGACCTCGACGTTCGTTCCCGGTTCTCTCGTGCTCCGGACGGCCCGGAGCAGCTCGGGTCTGAGAACGGTGGGAATGATGACGCTGACGTCGTACTGGTCCACGATGGCACCCTAACCGTACCCTGTTGGCGCTCAGGGCAATTCGTGGAAGGGGGCTGGATGCAACCGCTGTTTCAAGCCGTTCTGCTCCTCCTGAGCACCACGGTACTAGTCGTTTTGTGGTGCACCAGAAGCTCGAACCGGCCCTCTCAGGCGCAGTTGGCTGTGTTCGTTCTCGTTGGCGCTGGCCTGGCGGGCGACACTACCTTCCTTGACGGTGATGTCTACTTCCGTGCGGCGGTCGTCATCTGCTTCGTAGCGATCTTCGTGCTGCCCTTCGGAACTCGTGCCCTGCCGCCGGCAACGAAGCGCGCCCTGGCCCTGGCCTGCCTTCTGTTGTGGGCCTGGTTGGCGGTGGTGGACCTGCTCGCCGCAGACCTGCAGGCGGGTCAGCTCGTGGCGCCTCTCACGTCGTTGGTGGTCCTCGTCCTGAGTGGCGTCATGTCCGCTCCGCTTGGGATGACGCCACGCGTGCTGGGTCGCACCCTGCTGACCGTCCTGGCAGTCGTCGGGGTGGCCAGCGCACTCCTTCCGGCGTCCTGGCGCGCGTGCGACGAGTTCAAGTGTGGTCCGGCAGGAGCCTTGATGACCGGTCCCTTCCCGTCGGAGAACTATCTGGCCATGCAGGCGGTGCTCGTGCTGGCCTGGGTGCTATTGGGGCTCAGGGGTTCGCTGCGCGTCACCGCAGTGCTGCTCGTCGCCACGCTCTTGCTGGCGAGTGGTTCACGCACCTCCATGATCGTGGCGTTGCTCGCCCTGTTGCTGTTCGTGGTGTCAGGAAGGGAACGCCATACGACAGGACCCAGACGGCCCGTCTCCTACGTGACCGCGTCCTTGCTGGGGATGCTTGCGGTCGTTGTGGGGTACGTGCTGATCGTACGGTCCACCACGAGCACCTTCAGCAACCGTGGGCAGACGTGGGCACGGGCGGTGGAGGCCGTCGAGGAGCACCCATGGCGCGGACTGGGATTCCACTCTTGGTTCGAGCTGCAGAGAGTCGGGACCCTGCCGGATCACTTCGCACACAGCGAGTACCTCATCCTTCTCTTCTCCGGTGGCTACGTCGCGCTGGCCCTGTTCGCTGTGGTGATTGCGGTCGCGGTGCGGCAAACGGCTGCGATGTCGCCAGGTCCGTTGGCACGTGCCGCTTTGCCAGTGTTCGTGTTTGCCGGCTTGGGCTTGACCGAGAGCGTGTGGAACCCGTTCACGTTTGACGGCTCGAGCTGGCCCATCCTGGTGATGCTGCTGGTCACTGGTCGCCCACGCGTTGACTCCAGGCCCCGTGCAGAACGTGCTGCCACTGCTGCCTGACGCGATGTGGCCCGAAGGTGCGCTCCCTCCGCTTGGCTGCCTCTTCCCAGACCGTCGGTGAACGGGCGAGAGAAAGTGCGCTCTCCACGGCATCGGCAAAGTCACGCGGCTCGTTCTGGCCGATGACACCGGGCACGTAGTAGGGCACGAGCTCATTCATGACGGCGCGGTCACAGACCGCGACGGGAACGCCTGCAGCGGCCGCTTCGAACAGTGCGTAGCCGAAGGTCTCCGAGTGAGAGGGGTGCACGAGGACGTCGCACTCCTCGAGCAAGGCTGCCACGTCGCTTCGCCGACCCAGGAGCTGGACCCGGTCCTCGAGGCGGCGGGCCGCCACCAGTGCGAGCAGCTTCTTGTGCTCGGGCCCGTCGCCGGCCAAGCGCAGGGTGCAGCGAGGCAGATGCTCCATCGCCTCGACGGCAAGTCGCCAGTTCTTGACGGGTGCCAGCACCCCCAGACCGAGCAGGGTGTACGGCCCAGCTGTCCCTGACGTGTTGCGTGAGGCGGGACTCGGGCGTGTGCCGGCGGGCAGCAGGTTCGGAATCACCACAGTGGTCGGCGTTCGGTGACGTGCCCGTGCGCACTGCCGTCGCACGGCATCACTGACGCACACAACGGTGTCTGCACGGCGGAAGGCTGGTCGCGCGAGAAGCCACAGCAGCCGCATTCTCCGGGAGATGTGGATGCGCTGCGGGGTCAAGGAGTGCTCCCAGACGATGCAGCCGGTCATGTCCCAGTGTCGGACCCAGGAGAGCACCGTGGTGCACCAGACCCCGACCGCCACCACCACCGTCCCCTGCGGCAGGCGCTGCAGTGCGCGCCGCAAGGGGAGCGTGCTGCGGGGTAGTCGCGTGATGCCCGGGGGTACGCGCAGGTGGACGCATTCCACGTCGATGAGCTCAGGTGACGTCAGTTCGGGACCAGAGAGAGCAATGATCGTGACCCGCATTGTGCGGGCGAGGTCGCCGGCAAGGGCGACAAGAGCGTTCTCCATGCCCCCTCGGGGCACTAAGGAGTCGGTGATGAACACGACGCTTGAGGGCTCCGTCATTCTTGACCCCCAGTGCGATCCGCCGTTGTCAAACTGATCATGCGCGATGAGGGATCCGTGCGCAACAACCCGTCGCGCCAGACCAGGACGTGAAGGCGCAAACCAAAATGGCTGCGCGGTAACGGAATCCATCGCACCCCTTTGGGGTCTTGAGTGATTGCGGGCGTAGGTGAATTTCGTCCAGATGAGGGACGCGACCGTTGCGCCTCGTGTCAGATGCTGGCACCCAAGATCCGAGTTCACCCACGGGGGAGTGAGTGTCGTATGCGCAGCGGGCACAATTCTGACTTGCTGCCCGAACCCAATCCGGGAGGGCGTCTCATCCTCGCCCCTCACGCCGACGACGAGACACTCGGCTGTGGGGGATTGATCGCGAAGTATGCCGACGAGTGTGTGGTGACCGTGCTGGCGCAACCGGACGACGTGCGCGAGCGGGAGTTCAGTGCGGCCCAGGCCGTCCTCGGCTACAAGCGCAGCTACATCCTGGACATGAGGGACGGTTATGTCGGTGAGGACATGCACGAGCTCGTGAGGCTTCTCGACGAGGTCATCGCGCTGTGCCAGCCGAGCAGGCTCTACCTGCCCTACCCGTCCATGCACCAGGATCACGTCGCGGCCTACGAGGCGGGCATACGGGCGTCACGACTTTCCATGACCTCAGGACACTGGTTCACGCCTTCCGTGTTCGTCTATGACGTGGCCGCGTACGACGTGAACCTCTATCCGACAGACCTGAAGTGGAACGTGTTCGAGGCTTTGACGGAGGGCGAGATAGACCGTAAGACCGAGGCGATCGCAGCGTACTCATCGCAGGCGATGCCGGGCCCCCACCCGGCCAACGACATCAAACAGGCTGCGCACGCGCTCGGTAGCGCCAGGCGCGTCGCGTGGGCGGAACAGTTCTGCTTGGTGCGGGACGTGAGGCCATGATCGTTACCTGTCACCAGCCGGACCTCCTGCCGTACACCGGCTTCTGGTACAAGATGGCCCGCGCCGACATCTTCGATCTGAAGATCTTCGACCAGTTCCAGGATCGTGGGTATCAGCGCCGTGTGAAGATGCGCGGCACCTGGGCCTCGGTGCCCATCGTCGATAGGCACTGGCGGAGCAGCATCCTCGACGTGCGCATCAACCCTGACATGGCACGTCAGACGCTGACCGACATCATCGTGGGCAGGTATGCCGGGGCTCGGTACTGGGACCGGCACGGCCCGACGATCCTCGAGATGGTCGCCTCGGTCCACACGGACCGGCTCTGGCAGTTCAACTTCGCGCTGATCCTCGGTGTCAGGGAGCTGCTGGGCATCACCACGCCCCTCTCCGTCAGCTCTCCGCTGACCGAGCGTGGTTCAGCAGGGCTCGTGAGCATGCTCAGCAACTATCAGACGTCGATCTACCTGTCCGGCA
Organism: Knoellia sp. p5-6-4; assembly: GCF_029222705.1. Classification (NCBI taxonomy): domain Bacteria; kingdom Bacillati; phylum Actinomycetota; class Actinomycetes; order Micrococcales; family Intrasporangiaceae; genus Knoellia; species Knoellia sp. p5-6-4. Next base: position 1,176,503 of record NZ_JARGZF010000001.1, on the reverse strand, counting down.
CGGGAGGTCGTGCCTACATGGGCGACTGCAAGGACTTCAGTGACGCGGGGATCGAGGTGGTCTTCTCTCGTCATCGTCCCGTGACGGGAGACTCGATCCTGTCCGTGCTCATGGACTACGAGGACCCGATGCAGGTCGTCCTCAACGAGGACCCCGACGCTGCAGAGGAGGTGGGCGCGTGAGCAGGGTGACCGTCGTGGGCCTCGGGTATGTGGGGCTGCCGCTTGCCGTGCGGGCCGCCGAGGTCGGGCACGAGGTCGTGGGGCTCGACAGTGACGCTTCGCGTGTCGACATGCTGCGGGGGGGCTGTTCGTACGTTGAGGACGTCTCGAGTGAACGGTTGCGGGAAGTGACAGCCGCAGGCGCCTTCCGACCAGCAAGTGGTGGGAACGATGTGGGGAGCGGTCGATCGGACCAGTCATTCGAGATGGGGGTGATCGCAGTCCCGACGCCGCTGCGAGGCAGGGAGCCAGATCTCTCGTTCGTCGAGGACGCTGCGCGAGCGCTGGGAAGGGGCCTGAGCCCGGGGGCCTCCGTCGTCCTTGAGTCGACGTCCTTCCCGGGAACCACCGAGCAACTGTTGGCAGAGGTGCTGGCCGAGGCATCGGGCCTGGTACCGGGCACCGACTTCCACCTCGGGTTCTCACCCGAACGCATCGACCCGGGCAACCGGGTGAACACGTTCGAGAACACTCCGAAGCTCGTCTCGGCGACGACGCAGGAGGGACTGCTCACGATCCGGGCCTTCTACGACACGCTCGTCAAAGAAACGGTGCCGGTGTCCAGCCCGCGAGTGGCGGAGATGACCAAGCTGTTCGAGAACATCCAGGCGAACGTCAACATCGCCCTCATCAACGAAGTGGCGACCCTCTGCCACGAGCTCGACGTCGATGTCTGGGAGATGATCGACGCCAGCATGACCAAGGGCCACTCGATGGCGTACTGGACGCCCGGCCCCGGGGTGGGAGGACATTGCCTGCCGGTGGACCCTCTCTATCTCGCTTGGCAGTCCAGAGAGGTGACCGGGCGTCCGTTTCGCTTTGCCGAGCTCGCCGATGAGATCAACGGGGGACGTCCGCACTACGTCGTCGAGCGGGTCGAGAAGCTGTTGGCCGAAGGGGGCAGGGCCCTGCGAGGAGCACAGGTACTCGTGGTGGGGGTGGCCTACAAGGCCAACGTCGCGGACCTAAGGGAGTCTCCCGCCTTTGGCGTCGTGCGCACGCTGCAGGCGCGGGGTGCCCAGGTGAGTGTGGTGGATCCCCATGTCACCACCTGGGGCCTCACACCCGTGGTCCCAGCAGCTGAGCTGGCAGAGCGGATCGAGGAATACGAGCTCGTCGTGGTCGTCACCGACCACGCTGCCGTCGACTACGACGTGATCGGGGCGAAGGCGCGACTGGTGCTGGACTGTCGTCACGTGGTTCCACCTCGCAACAACGTCGTCCAGCTCTGAGCGTCAGACGTTCTCCCGCTCTGTGCCGCCGGGGGGCAGGCCCAGCTCGGGGTGGTTTCCCGGCTTCGGGTCGTTGTGCGCACCCTGTGGACCGGTGTCGCCGTCGCAGGATGCGCCGGGCTCGTTGCCCGACAGGTTCCAGCCCGGCACGTGTTCCCGCAGGGGCGTCCGCTTCGCGTGTGCTGTGCTCATGGCATCCTCCACCGGACTCCGGACGGCCACCGCAGCCGTGCGCGTCCAAGCAGACAACGAACCCCGCAGCGTGCTCGTGCCGCGGGGTCCATCTCGCCTCCGTGCGTCCTGCTAGCCGGGCTGGGCCTCGTCCTCGCGGGCCTCGTCCTCGGCCGGTGCCCCGCCCTCGCTCCCGGCGCCGGCTCCGCCGGGACCGCTGTCGCCGTCGCTGGAGGCGCCGTCCTCGTTGCCGGACAGGCCGCCGCCGGGCACCTGGTCTTCGGTGGGCTGGTCAGACATCGGCACTCCTGAAGGGGTTGGGGAACCGCGTGCGCTCCCCAACGTATGCCGTGCGGGCCGGTGCCGCACGGCATACCTCTCCCGGTGCGGGGTCAGCGGTAGTTGGTGAACTGCAGGGCGACGTCGAGGTCCTTGCCCTTCAGCAGCGCCTGCACGGCCTGGAGGTCGTCGCGGGACTTGCTGACCACGCGCAGCTCGTCGCCCTGGATCGTGGCCTTGACCGACTTGGGGCCCTCGTCGCGGATGATCTTGGAGATCTTCTTGGCGTTCTCCTGCGAGATGCCCTCCTTGAGCGGGCCCTCGAGGCGGTACTCCTTGCCCGACGGCTTCGGCTCCTTGTCACCGAAGTCGATCGACTTCAGCGAGACGCCGCGGCGCACCAGCTTGGTCTCGAAGACGTCGACCACGGCCAGCACACGCTCGGCGGTGTTGGCCTTGATGAGCACGTTGTCGCCGCTCCACTCGATGGAGGCGCCGACGCCTCGGAAGTCGTAGCGCTGGCCGACCTCCTTGGCCGCCTGGTTCAGCGCGTTGTCGACCTCCTGCTTGTCCACCTTGCTGACGATGTCGAACGAGCTGTCTGCCATGGGTCGAGTCCTCTCGAGGCGTGACGGATGGGGCGAATTCGCATTCGCGGGCTTGCTTGCTATCCTTCCATGCGCACACGGCAGGTTGCCCGAGCGGCCAATGGGAGCGGACTGTAAATCCGTCGCGAAAGCTTCGAAGGTTCGAATCCTTCACCTGCCACCACCGTGCATGAAGGCCCCGACCAGGACTCTTGGTTCGGGGCCTTCGTCGTGCCCGGAACGGGCACGTGTGCTGAGGCCGGGCGCGGTGCCCAGTCGCCTGCCACACTCGGGACAGGTGCTGACGCCGGAGGTGCCGATGGCGGGTGGTCTTCGCCCTGACCCGAGGACGGGGCTCGGTTCGCCTGTGCACACGGTCCGGGTGCTGCTGGTCCCGGCCAACGTGTGGCGGGTCGGGCTGACGCTGGCAGCGTTGGTCGCCCTGTTGGCGCTCCTGCGCTTCGTGCTCGCCGACGGCGGCTCGGTGCTCTTCACCGTGGTGATGGCCTGGTTCCTCTCCCTCGCCATGGAGCCTGCGGTCAGGCGCCTGTCCACCCGTATGCCGCGTGGCGTCGCGACCGCGCTGGTGATGGTCGCCGCGGGACTGCTGTCGCTGGGGTTCCTGGTCGCCTTCGGCAGCCTCGCCGTCGAGCAGGCGGCCACCCTGCTGCGCGGCCTGCCGAGCATGATCGAGTCGGTGCTGGGCTGGGTGAACCGCCGCCTGGGCACCGACTACAGCTCCTCGGACCTGCTGTCCTCGATCCGGCTCACCCCCGAGGACGCCGCCAACTACGCCCAGGACGTGCTCGGTGGGCTCTGGACCGTGCTGGGCTCACTCGCGACCGGCGTCTTCGGGTTCTTCGCCATCATCCTGCTGAGCTTCTACCTCTCGGCCGACGGGCCGCGGCTGCGGACGTGGCTGGCCGGTCTGATGCCTGCGCGACCCCAGCGGATCTTCCTCAGCGTGTGGGACCTGTCGACGGCCAAGACGGCGGGCTACGTCTCGGCCCGACTGGTGCTGGCGGTCATCAACGGCACCACCTCGGCGCTGGTGTTCCTGCTCATCGGCCTGCCCTCGTGGCTCGCCCTCGGGCTCTGGACCGGCGTGGTCGCCCAGTTCGTCCCCACGATCGGCACCTACATCTCGATCGTGCTCCCCGTCCTGGTGGGCCTGGCGAGCCCCCAGCCCTGGACCGGCATCGCGGCACTGGCCTGGGGCGTCCTCTACCAGCAGGTCGAGAACCTCACCTTCGAGCCGAGGATCAGCGCCCGCGCCGTCAACCTGCATCCCGCCGTGGCCTTCGGCTCGGTGATGCTGGGGTCGGCCCTCTTCGGCGTCGGGGGTGCCCTGCTCGCGATCCCGGTCACCGCGATGCTCCTGGCCGCCGTCGACGCGTACGTGCAGCGGCCCCACGACACGACGGACCTGGTGGCGGGAGAGCTCGTGACGAGCCGTGACTCGGCCGAGGAGGCGGAGGAGCTGCCGGGCCACCCGACGTGAGGCCGGTCCGGCCGGTGCGTCGTGCCGCGGCCGGGCGACGGCATTACTCGCGAGTCACCCGGAAGGCGTGACAGGCTCGGCCTCGTGACCTGTGCCGCGGGTCACACCAGACACAGATCGACACGTGGAGGGCGCCTCGATGTTCCGTCGCATTGCCATCGTCAACCGGGGCGAGGCCGCGATGCGGCTCATCCACGCGGTGCGCGACCTCAATGCCGAGCAGCCGGACGACGAGCGCATCGAGACGGTCGCCCTCTACACCGAGGGTGAGCGCAAGGCGATGTTCGTGCGTGAGGCCGACCTCTCCTACAGCCTCGGCCCGGCCAGTGAGCGGCCCTACATCAACCACGCCGTGCTCGAGCGCGCCCTCGTCGAGACCGGTGCCGACGCCGCCTGGGTCGGCTGGGGCTTCGTGGCCGAGGACCCGGCGTTCGCCGACCTGTGTGCCCGCATCGGCGTGACGTTCATCGGGCCTAGCGCCGAGGCCATGCGCAGGCTCGGCGACAAGATCGGCTCCAAGCTCATTGCCGAGGAGGTCGGGGTTCCCGTCGCCCCGTGGAGCCGGGGCGGCGTCGACACCTTGGAGGAGGCCACGGCGGCGGCGGCCCGGATCGGCTACCCGCTGATGCTCAAGGCGACCGCGGGCGGTGGGGGCCGCGGCATCCGCAAGGTCACCTCCGACGCCGACCTCGCCGACGCCTACCACCGCACCCGCGACGAGGCCGAGCGCGCGTTCGGCTCCGGCGTCGTCTTCCTCGAGAAGCTCGTGACCGGCGCGCGTCACGTGGAGGTGCAGGTCATCGCCGACGGCCAGGGCACGGCCTGGGCGGTCGGCGTCCGCGACTGCTCGGTGCAACGGCGCAACCAGAAGGTGGTCGAGGAGTCCGCCTCGCCGGTGCTCGACGCGGACCAGGTCGCCGAGCTCAAGGCCAGTGCCGAGCGGCTCGCCGTTGCCGTGGGGTATGCCGGCGCCGGCACCGTCGAGTTCCTCTACCACCCGGGCGAGCGCTTCTTCGCCTTCCTCGAGGTGAACACCCGCCTCCAGGTGGAGCACCCCATCACCGAGGCCACCACCGACATGGACCTCGTCAAGGCACAGATCCACGTAGCAGCCGGAGGCCGCCTCGAGGGCGAGCGTCCGCTGGAGACCGGCCACGCGGTCGAGGCCCGCCTCAACGCCGAGGACCCCGACCGCGACTTCGCCCCGTCGCCCGGTCGGATCACGCTGCTCGACCTGCCGGCCGGCCCGGGCATCCGGGTCGACACCGGCGTGGGTGAGGGCGACTCGATCCCCGCCGACTTCGACTCGATGATCGCCAAGATCATCGCCTACGGCCGCACCCGCGAGGAGGCCCTGGCCCGCCTGCGCCGCGCCATGGGCGAGACGACCGTGGTCATCGAGGGCGGCGCCACCAACAAGAGCTTCATCCTCGACCTGCTCGACCAGCCCGAGGTCGTCGACGGCACCGCCGACACCGGCTGGATCGACCGGGTGCGGGCCGAGGGCCGGCTGGTCTCCCACCGCCACTCCGGGATCGCGCTCGTGGCCGCGGGCATCGAGGGCTACGAAGAGGCCGAGGCCGTCGAGCGCGCCCGGCTCCTCGAGACCGCCCACGGCGGGCGACCCCAGGTGCAGCACCAGGTCGGGCGCGCCATCGACCTCAAGCTGCGCGGCACGGCATACAAGGTCACCGTGGCCCGCACGGGCCCGCACCGCTTCCGCGTCGCCATCGGCAACGGGGCCGAGGAGAGCGTCGTCGACGCCGACCTCGACCGCATCGACTCCTATGCCAGCCGGATGACGGTGCGGGGCCGCACCCACCGGATCATCACGGCCACCCACGGCCCGGTGCACCTCGTCGAGGTCGACGGCGTCACCCACCGCGTCAGTCGCGACGAGGGCGGCGTGCTGCGCTCGCCCGCGCCCGCCCTGGTCGTCGCGACTCCGGTCGCCGTCGGTGAGGAGGTCGCCGCCGGCTCACCTGTGCTGGTCCTCGAGTCGATGAAGATGGAGACCGTCATCCCCGCGCCGTTCCAGGCGCGGGTGCGCGAGCTGCGCGTCTCCGCGGGCAGCCAGGTCGAGACCGGCGCGCCACTGCTGCGGCTCGAGCCGGTCGGTGACGCCGAGGAGGTGGCCGAGCAGACCGGCGGGGAGGCGGTGGACCTCGACCTCGACGACGCGACGGCGGCCCAGCCCGGCCCGGCCGACCGCGCCGCCCGCGGGCGCGCCGACCTGTGCGCGATGGTGCTGGGCTACGACATCGACCCACGCGACGAGGGCCGCACCCTCCACGACTACCTCGCGGCCCGTGACGAGCTGACCCGCAGCGGCACCTCGCCCATCGGCGACGAGGTGGCGGCGCTGGGGGTCTTCGCCGACTTCGCCGAGCTCAGCCGCAACCGCCCCGCCGACGAGGACGTGCACACCGAGCACCGGGTGCACAGCCCGAAGGAGCACTTCCACACCTACCTGCAGAGTCTCGACGTCGAGCGCGGCGGACTGCCGGAAGCCTTCCGCGGCAAGCTCGCCCGGGTGCTGGAGCACTACGGTGTCGACGGCTTCGACCGCACGCCGGAGCTCGAGGAGGCCGTCTTCCGCATCTTCCTCGCGCAGCAGCGCAGCGCCCCCGACGTGCACCTGGCCACGGCGCTGCTGCAGCGCTGGCTCACCGAGCCCCGACCGCAGGCGCCGCTCGACCACGCCGCCCGCGAGGTGCTCGACCGCCTCGTCGTCGCGACCCAGCTGCGCTTCCCCGTGGTCGGCGACCTAGCCCGCAGCGTGCGCTTCCGGTGGTTCGACCAGCCGCTGGTCGACGAGGAGCGCGCCAGCGTGCTCGCCGGTGTGCGCGACGAGGTGGCGGCCCTGGCTGCCGCCCCGGACGTCCCGGACCGGGCTGCCCGCATCGACCGCCTCGCCGCCATCCCCGAGCAGATCGTGCGCTTCCTCGCCGAGCGGCTCGAAGGTGGTGTGCCGCAGCGGGAGCCGCTGCTCGAGGTGCTCATCAAGCGGCACTACCGCGAGCACGACCTGCACGGGCTGAGCGCCGCCAGCGAGGAGGAGGGGCGCCCCTTCGCGGTCGCCGATTACACCCTCGACGGCCGGCACACCCATGTCGTCACCACGGTCGGGCGTGTCTCCGAGCTGGCCGAGGGCACCTCGCTCGTGCGCGACGTCACCGGCGAGGTTGCCGCACGCCCGATCGGCTACCAGGCCGTGGTCGACCTCTACCTGTCGTGGCCGGAGGAGCCGGAGTCCCCCGAGGAGGCCTCCGCACAGCTCTCCGCCATGCTCGAGAAGCTCGACTTCACCGGGCAGCTGCGCCGCGTCGTCGTGGCGGCCTGCCCCGGTGGCGGTCGGGAGGTCGGTTACTTCACGTTCCGGCCCACGTCCGACGGCCTGGTCGAGGACACCCTCGTGCGCGGCGTCCACCCGATGGTCGGCCGCCGACTCAACCTGTGGCGCCTGCGCGACTTCGAGGTCACCCGGCTCGAGGCTCCCGAGGACGTCCTGCTCTACCACTGCGTGGCCGCGGGCAACGACTCCGACCAGCGCCTGGTGGCGATGTCGCAGGTGCGCCAGCTCGCCGTCGTGCGTGACGAGGACGGCACGGTGACCGCGCTCCCGCATGCCGAGCGCGCCATCGCCAACTGCCTCGAGGCGGTCCGCCGCGCCCGCAGCGCGCGGGGTGCCTCGGGCCCGCGGCTCGACATGAACCACATCTGGGTGGAGATCTGGCCGGTCATCGAGGCCGACATCGACCAGCTCACCGCCCTGCAGTCGAAGATCGCCCCGCTCACCCTCGGTGCCGGCATCGAGGAGGTGCTGGTCACCGCCCGCGTGGCCGGGGCCGACGGCGCGGTGCACCCGATCGCGGCCCGGTTCTCCTACCAGCCGGGCTCGGGCGTCGTCACCTCCATCGAGGAGCCGCCGACCGAACGCCTGAAGCCACTCGACGAGTACGCGCAGAAGGTCGTCCGGGCCCGCCGCCGCGGCCTGGTCTACCCCTACGAGCTCGTCTCGCTGGTGGCGGGTCAGGGCGGCACCGCAACGGAGTACGACCTCGACGACAGCGGCGCGCTCGTCCCGGTGGAGCGGCCCTACGGCCTGAACAAGGCCGGCATCATCGCCGGCGTCGTCACCACCCCGACCCGTCTGCACCCCGAGGGCGTCACACGCGTGCTGCTCTGCGGCGACCCCCTCAAGGCCCTCGGCGCCGTCTCCGAGGCCGAGTGCTCGCGGGTCATCGCCGCCATCGACCTCGCCGAGCAGATGGGGGTGCCGATCGAGTGGTTCGCCCTGTCCGCCGGCGCCCGCATCTCCATGGACTCGGGCACGGAGAACATGGACTGGGTGGCCCGGGCGCTCAAGCGGATCATCGAGTTCACCCAGGCGGGCGGGGAGATCAACGTCGTCGTCGCCGGCATCAACGTCGGCGCGCAGCCCTACTGGAACGCCGAGGCGACGATGCTGATGCACACCAAGGGCATCCTCGTCATGACGCCCGACTCGGCGATGGTGCTCACCGGCAAGCAGTCCCTCGACTTCTCCGGTGGCGTCTCGGCCGAGGACAACTTCGGCATCGGTGGCTACGACCGCGTGATGGGTCCCAACGGGCAGGCGCAGTACTGGGCGCCCGACCTCGCCGGCGCCCGTGACGTGCTCATGGCGCACTACGACCACACCTACGCCCACCCCGGGGAAGGTGGTCCGCGCCGGGTGGAGACGGCGGACCCGGTCGACCGCGACGTCACCGTCTTCCCCCACGAGATGCCCGACAGCGGCTTCACGACGGTCGGCGACATCTTCTCGTCGGCGACCAACCCCGACCGCAAGAAGGCCTTCGACATCCGCACCCTCATGCGCGCGGTCTCCGACCAGGACCACCCGACGCTGGAGCGCTGGGCGGGGATGGCGGACGCCGAGACCGCGGTGGTCCAGGACGCCCACATCGGTGGGTATGCCGTGTGCCTGCTCGGCATCGAGTCCAAGTCCGTGCCGCGCCGTGGCTTCCCTCCCACCGACGGGCCGGACACCTACACCTCCGGGACGCTGTTCCCCCGCTCGTCCAAGAAGGCGGCGCGCGCGATCAACGCCGCCAGCGGCAACCGGCCGCTGGTCGTCCTGGCGAACCTGTCGGGCTTCGACGGTTCACCCGACTCGATGCGGAACCTCCAGCTCGAGTACGGCGCCGAGATCGGCCGGGCCATCGTGAACTTCGTGGGGCCGATCGTCTTCGTGGTGGTCTCGCGCTACCACGGTGGCGCGTTCGTGGTCTTCTCCAAGGCGCTGAACCCGAACATGACCGTCCTCGCGGTGGAGGGCTCGTTCGCGTCGGTGATCGGCGGCGCCCCCGCGGCCGCCGTGGTGTTCTCCCGCGACGTCGACGCCCGCACCGCCGCGGACCCCCGGGTCACCGCCCTCGAGGCCGAGCTGGCCGAGGCCACCGGTGCCCGGCGGGCGCAGGTGGTCACCGAGCTCGCCGAGGTGCGCACCGCCGTGCGGGCCGAGATGCTCGGCCGCGTGGCGGCGGAGTTCGACAGCGTGCACAGCATCCACCGTGCCGTCTCCGTGGGCTCGGTCGACGCGGTCATCAGCGCGGAGGAGCTGCGTCCGCGCATCATTGATGCCATCGAGTCACGCATGACGTGAAGGAGGATGGAGTCATGACGCAGGAGCCCTTCGAACCGGGTCACGACGAGCGGGAGTACCACCGCGCGATCATGCAGGCCGTCATCAACGAGCTGGCCGGGCGCAGCAAGGGCCGGCCGGTCCCCGAGGTGGTGTCCGACCTCGAGCGTTCGCTGGCCGCTCGCGGGCTGCCGCAGCAGCCGCACAACTGGGTCATGGCCGTGGCCCAGGAGGCCGCTGCCGGCCACACCTACATCGAGAGTGCCGAGGCCGTCAGGGACGCCGAGGCACTGCTGCGCCGCCACGACGACGCCAGCCGCTAGAACCCCCATGGAGCTGCGGCACATCAGGTACTTCATCGCCGTCGCCGAGGAGTGCCACTTCGGGCGTGCCGCCGAGCGGCTGCACATCGCGCGGCCGCCCTGTCGCAGCAGATCAAGCAGCTCGAGGCCGAGCTCGGGGTGCAGCTGCTCCACCGCTCCACCCGGCGGGTGGAGCTGACGCAGGCGGGGAAGCGCTACCTCGAGCGGGCCCGGGCCATCGTCGCGGCGGGGGACGACGCGGGGCGGGAGGCCACGCGGGTCGCGGCCGGCGAGGTGGGGAGGGTCTCCCTGGGCTTCGTGGGCTCGACCACCTACGAGCTGATGCCGAGCCTGGCCCGGGTGCTCCGGAAGGACTTCCCCCTGGTCGAGCTCGACCTGCACGGCGAGATGATCTCGCCGGACCAGGTGGCCGCCCTGCACACCGGAGCCCTGGACCTCGCCTTCGTGCGGCCGCCGGTGCGGGACCCGGACCTGCGCCTGAAGGTGCTGCGCCGCGAGCCGCTGGTGGCCGTGCTCCCCGAGTCCCATCTCCTCGCGGGCCTCGACGCCGTGCTTCGAGCCCGACGTCCGCCAGGAGGTGGCGGAGACGTCGACGCTGGTCTCGTTCGTGGCGGCGGGGCTCGGTGTCGCCCTGGTGCCCGACTCGGTGCAGCACCTAGGATCACCGGCGCGGTCCACCGGTCCCTCGAGGGAGCCGGCGACCGTCGAGCTGGCCGTGGCGAAGCGGGCCCGTGACGACTCTGCCCACATCGCGCGCATCCTGGCCCGGGCCGAGCGGCTCCTCGGTGAGGGGGCCGCTGCGGACGACGGGCTCAGCGGCGCGACAGGTGGTCCAGCAGCGCCCGCGTGACCGCCTCGGGCTGCTCCAGCGCGGCCACATGGGCTGCCTGCGGCAGCACGAGCAGGGAACCGTCCTTGACGCCGGAGGCGATGCGCTCGAGGTGCTCCGGAGGCGTGGCGAGGTCCTCGGCGCCGGCGACGGCCAGCGTGGGGGCGCTGATGTCGGCGAGGTCGGCCGTGAGGTCCATCGACGCGATCGCCTCGCAGCAGCCGGCGTAGCCTTCGGCCGGGACGGAGGCCACCATGGCCCGGGCAGCGGCGACCTCGTCGGGGTGGGCGGCAGCGTAGCCCTCGGTGTACCAGCGGGCGACGACCGCGTCCGCCACGGCACCGGTTCCCTGCGCCCGCACCGTCGCGGCGCGGTCGAGCCAGCCCTGGGCCGGACCGAGCAGGGCGGAGGTGCACAGCACGGCGAGCCGGCCGACGCGCTCGGGGCTGCGGGCGGCCAGGCGCAGCACGGTCATGCCGCCGAGCGAGAGGCCCACGAGGTGGGCCCGGCCCACACCGAGCCGGTCGAGCAGGACGAGCAGGTCGTCGGCGAGGTCGTCGATCGAGTAGGGCCCCGGCGGGACCGGGGAACCTCCGTGGCCGCGGGTGTCGTAGCGGACCACGCGGAAGTGCTCGGCCAGCGCCGGCGCCTGGGCATCCCACATGGCCAGCGTCGAGCCGAGCGAGTTCGACAGCACCACCACGGGGGCGTCCGCGCGCAGGCCCGGCGCAGCCTCGACCACGTGGTGGACCTCCACCGGACCGCCGGTCACCGGGCCGCCTCGAAGACGGCTGCCAGGCCCTGGCCGCCACCGATGCACATCGTCTCCAGCCCGTAGCGGCTGCCGCGGCGCTGCATCTCGTGCGCCATCGTGGCGAGGATCCGGGCGCCGGTGGCGCCGACGGGGTGGCCGAGGGAGATGCCGGAACCGTTGACGTTCAAGCGCTTCCAGTCGTCCTCACCGAGCTGCCACTCGCGCAGGACGGCGAGCACCTGCGCGGCGAAGGCCTCGTTGAGCTCGATGAGGTCCATGTCGGCGAGGGTGAGCCCGGCGCGCCCCAGCGCCTCCGCCGTGGCGGGCACCGGGCCGATACCCATCACCGCCGGGCCGACGCCTGCCACCGCCCAGGAGCGCAGGACCAGCAGTGGCCGCAGCCCACGGCGCTCCGCCTCCGCGCGGGTCGTCACCACGCAGAGCGCGGCGGCGTCGTTCTGGCCGCTGGAGTTGCCCGCGGTCACGGTGGCGTCGGGGTCGGTCCTGCCCATGACCGGCCGCAGCCCGGCCAGGACCTCCAGGGTGGTGTCGGGTCGCGGGTGCTCGTCGCGGTCGACGACCACGGGCTCCTTGCCGCGACGGCCGGGCACCGTCACCGATACGATCTCGTCCTTGAACAGCCCTCCGTCCACCGCGGCAGCGGTGTTCTGCTGCGAGCGAAGGGCGTACTCGTCCTGCTCCTGCCGGCTGATGCCGTACTCGCGGCGCAGGTTCTCGGCCGTCTCGATCATGCCGCCGGGCACCGGGTGCAGGGCGCCGCCGGCGGTGACGCGGGCACGGGCGAGGCGGTCGGCGAGCTCCACGCCGTCGCCGCGCACGCCCTGGCGCAGCAGGGCGTAGTGCTCCACCTGGCTCATCGACTCGGTGCCGCCGGCCACGACGACACGGGAGGCTCCGCTGGCCACCTGCATCGCGGCATACAGCACGGCCTGCAGTCCGGACCCGCACCGGCGGTCCACCTGCAGGCCGGGCACGCCCGTGCCGAGCCCGGCGTCCAGGGCGACGACACGGCCGATCGCCGGTGCCTCGCCGCTGGGGTTGCAGTTGCCGAGGATGACGTCATCGATGTCGCCCTCGCCGAGGCCGGTGCGCTCGAGCAGTGCCTTCAGCGCGAGGGTGCCGAGCTCGGCGGCGCTGAAGCCCTTGAAGACCCCGTTGAACGCGCCGACAGGGGTGCGCAGCGGCTCGCAGATGACGACGTCGGTCGCTGTTGCCGCGCCGGTCATGCCGCCGCCGTCGCGATGTCGGAGGGGTGCTGGGCCAGTGGCGTCACGTCGATCTCCAGGTGCGGGAACAGGGGCAGGTTCCAGAGGATCTCGTGGAGCCGCTCGTTGCCGCGCACGTCGAAGATGCCGAGGTGGGAGTACTGCCCCACGCACCGCCCGTTGTGCACCCACTCGCCGGCCAACTGGAGGTCCTGCGAGTGGGCCCTCTCGCGGGCCAGCGTGTCGGCCCGCACCTCGGGGTCGAGGTCGGCAGGCAGGGTCACATCCATCCTCACGGCGAACAGCATGGGGTCAGTCTCCTACGGGGTCCGGCGGCCTTCGACTCGGGCCTCAGGCCGGGTCGAGGACGAGGTGGCAGGTGACCGCGTCGCCCGTGGCGTCGGTGCGCGGCTGGGGTCGAGGATCATCTCGGGCTTGACGGCGGAGGCGATGTCGTCGGCCGCGTGGTCGTCGCCCTTGAAGGAGAGCTGGGTCGTGATGAGCTGGTGGCGGCACCCGACTTCGGTCAAGGCCTTCACCCCGCCCGTTGATGTGGGCAATGCTGGGCCCATGGAGCCCAGGGAAGCGTTCTCGTCAGCCGCCGAGCTGGCGAGGCAGCTGGGCGGGACGGGCTACCTCGTCGACGACGCGCTCGCCACGGTGACCTGGCTGTCGCTGCGGCTCGGGCGCCCGCTGCTGCTCGAGGGCGAGCCCGGCACCGGCAAGACGGCCCTGGCCGAGGCCATCGCCCAGGCCCTCGAGCTGCCCCTGATCCGGCTCCAGTGCTACGAGGGGATCGACGCCACCCAGGCCCTCTACGACTGGGACTTCCCGCGCCAGATCCTGCACCTTCGCGCGCTGCAGGCGGTGGCGCCCGAGAGCCACACGGACGTGGCTGCGGTCGAGGACGAGCTGTTCGCCGACCGGTTCCTGCTGTCGCGGCCGGTCCTGCGGGCGCTGCGCGAGGCACCCGCGGTGCTGCTCGTCGACGAGGTGGACCGCGCCGACGACGAGTTCGAGGCCTTCCTGCTCGAGGTGCTCTCCACCTGGCAGGTCACCATCCCGGAGCTGGGCACCATCACCGCGGCGACCGCGCCCGTCGTCGTCCTGACCTCGAACCGCACCCGCGAGCTCCACGACGCCCTGAAACGCCGCTGCCTCTACCACTGGATCGACCACCCCAGCCTGCAGCGCGAGCTGGCCATCGTGCGCAGCCGCGCGCCCGAGGTGAGCGCCCACCTGGCCGAGCAGGTGGTCGGCGTCGTCCAGCGGCTGCGCGCGGAGGAGGACCTGCTCAAGCCCCCGGGCGTGGCCGAGACCCTCGACTGGGCCCGGGCGCTGCACGAGATGGGCACCACGGACCTCGACCTCGAGACGACGGCCCAGACCGTGGGCGTGGCCGTGAAGTACCACGAGGACGCCGAGCGGGTGCGGGTCGCCCTCGAGCGGATCATCGGGCGGTAGGGCGATGGCCGAGGTGCACGCGCCCGACGAGCTGCTGCTCGGCTTCGCCCGTGCGCTGCGCGCCGCCGGGGTGCCCGTCACGGCGGACCGGGAGCGCACCTACCTCGAGGCCGTCGCCGAGGTCGGCCTGCAGGACCGCGCGGCCACCTTCTGGGCGGGCCGCGCCTGCCTCTGCGGCAGCCCGGACGACCTCGAGCGCTACGACCAGGTGTATGCCGCCTGGTTCGGCGGGCGCCCCGGCGCCACCGGGACGGCGCCGCCGCGGGCGCGCCGCACGGTCACCGTGGCCGGCCTGGGCGAGTCGACGCGGTCCGGGGGCGGGCCGTCGGAGGACGAGGACGTGGTCCGGGCGCTTGCCAGCGCCACGGAGGTGCTGCGGCACCGGGACGTCGCGACCCTCAGCCCCCGGCAGCGCGCCGAGCTGCACGCCCTCTTCGCCCGGCTGCACCCGCGCTCGCCACGGCGCCGAGCGCACCGGCACGAACCGTGGCGTCGGGGCACGGTGGACGCCCGCCGGACGCTGCGGACCCAGCTGCGCCGCATGGGCGAGCCCGGCTCGGTGCGCTGGCGTCGCCGGGGGCACCGCGCCCGGCGGGTCGTGCTGCTCATCGACGTGTCCGGCTCGATGAGCCCCTACGCCGACGCCCTGCTGCGACTGGCCCACACGTACGCCGCGGCCGGGCTGGAGGTGGAGGTCTTCACCATGGGCACCCGGCTCACCCACGTCACCCGCAGCCTGCGCCACCGCGACCCCGAGCGGGCCATCGTGGCGGCGGGGGCGGTGGTGCCGGACTGGTCCGGCGGCACACGGCTGGCCGACGGGCTGCGCGCCTTCCTCGACCGGTGGGGACGCAGGGGCATGGCGCGCGGTGCGGTGGTGGTGGTGTTCAGCGACGGTTGGGAGCGCGGCGAACCGGGAGCCCTCGCCGAGCAGATGCGGCGGCTGCAGGCGCTGGCCCACCGCGTGGTGTGGGTGAACCCGCACCGGGGCAAGACCGGCTACCAGCCGCTCCAGCAGGGCATGGCGGCCGCCCTGCCCTACGTCGACGACTTCGTGGCGGGCCACTCGATGGCCACGTTCGAGGAGCTCCTGGAGGTGGTGGCTCGTGCGTGACGTGCTGACCGAGCTGATGCACTGGTGGCGCGCAGGGGAGCGCGTGGGTGTGGGCACGGTGGTCGCGACGTTCCGGTCCGCTCCCCGGCCCGCCGGCGCGGCCATGCTCGTGGGACCCGGGGGCGAGGCGGTCGGGTCGGTCTCGGGCGGCTGCGTCGAGGGGGCGGTCTACGAGTCCGCCCAGGAGGTCCTCCAGGGCAGGTCGCCGGCGGCGCTGCGCCGCTACGGCGTCAGCGACGACGACGCGTATGCCGTGGGGCTGACCTGCGGGGGGATCCTCGACGTCTTCGTCGAGGAGGTCAGCCAGGAGACCTTCCCCGAGCTCGGCGAGGTGGCCGACGACATCGAGGCCGGGCGCCCCGTCGCCGTCGCAACGGTGGTCGACCACCCGGACCCCCGGCACATCGGGCGCCGGCTGGTCGTGCACCCGGAGGGGTCCCCGGTCGAGCGGGCCGGCACCCTCGGCAGCAGCCGGGCCGACGACGCCGTGGCCGACGACGCCAGGGGGCTGCTGGCCTCGGGGCGCACCGAGACGCTGACCTACGGACCCGACGGGGAGCGGCGCGGCGAGGGCATGCGGGTCTTCGTCTCCTCCTTTGCCCCTGCACCGCGGATGCTGGTCTTCGGGGCCATCGACTTCGCTGCGGCGGTCGCCCACGTGGGCAAGTTCCTCGGCTACCACGTCACGGTCTGCGACGCCCGCCCCGTGTTCGCCACCGCCAGCCGCTTCCCCTCCGCCGACGAGGTCGTCGTCACCTGGCCGCACCGCTACCTCGCCGACGAGGTCGAGGCCGGCCGCGTCGACGAGCGCACCGTCCTGTGCGTCCTGACCCACGACCCCAAGTTCGACGTGCCCCTCCTCGAGGTGGCCCTGCGCCTCCCGGCGGTCGCCTACATCGGCGCCATGGGCTCGCGGCGCACCCACCACGACCGGCTGGAGCGGCTGCGGGCGGCCGGGCTCGCCGAGGAGGAGCTCGCACGGCTGTCGAGCCCCATCGGACTCGACCTCGGCGCCCGCACCCCGGAGGAGACAGCCGTCAGCATCGCCGCCGAGATCATCGCCCTCCAGTGGGGCGGCCGCGGTGACCGGCTGGCCACCCTCGACGGGCCGATCCACCACCACGAGCACCCCCCGCCCCCCGCGCCACCGGAACCGGCGGCGGCGGGCTCCACCACGTCCGGCACCACCGTGTCCGGCACGACCTCGCCCAGCACCACCTCACAAAGGAGTGATCGATGACCCGCATCAACGTCCGCGTGGACGGCGTCAGCTATTCCGACGAGGTGGAGCCGCGCACGCTGCTGGTCCACTACCTGCGCGAGCAGCTCGGCAAGACGGGCACCGTCGTCGGCTGCGACACGAGCAACTGTGGGGCGTGCACCGTCCACCTCGACGGCCACAGCGTGAAGTCCTGCAACGTCCTCGCCGTGCAGGCGGACGGGCACGAGGTGACCACGATCGAGGGCCTGGCCCAGGACGGCCGGCTGCACCCGATGCAGCAGGCGTTCCACGAGTGCCACGCGCTCCAGTGCGGGTACTGCACGCCCGGGATGATCATGCAGGCCATCGACGTGCTGAACGAGAACCCGCACCCCTCCGAGCAGGAGATCCGCGAGGGGCTCGAGGGCAACCTGTGCCGCTGCACCGGCTACCACAACATCGTCAAGGCCGTGCAGCAGGTGGCCGGCGCCGGCAGCGAGGGAGGGGCGTCATGACCACGACCGGGGAGCGCGTGGAGTCACCCGAGCGCGAGATCGGCCGGGCCCGCAGGCGCAAGGAGGACCAGCGCCTCATCACCGGGCGCACCAAGTGGACGGACAACATCCAGCTCCCGGGGATGCAGCACCTGGCGATGGTGCGCAGCCCCTTCGCCCACGCGCGGATCACCGGCATCGACGCCTCCGCCGCGCGCTCTGCCCCCGGTGTGCTCGCGGTGCTGACCGGCGAGGACGTCAAGGACCTGCAGGGCAGCATGGCCTGCGCCTGGCCGATCACCGAGGACCAGAAGGCCCCGGCCCACCCCCGCGATCGCGGTGGACCGGGTCGCGTTCGCCGGCGAGATCGTCGCCGTCGTCGTCGCCAGGTCGGCGGCCCTCGCGCGCGACGCGGCCGAGCTCGTCGACGTCGACTACGAGGAGCTGCCGGCGGTGCTCGACCTCAAGAGGGCCGTCAGGGACGAGACGCTCGCCCACCCGGACCTCGGCACCAACACGAGCGCCGTCTGGACCTACGACTCGGCTGAGGCGGGCACGGGTGGCCGCGTGGACGACGCCATCGCCGCGGCCCGCTCGGACGGCATCGTCATCGAGCGCGAGTACCGGCAGCAGCGGCTCATCCCGGCGTTCATGGAGCCGCGCTCGGTCGTCTGCGACCCCACCGGCGAGCAGCTCACCATCTGGTCGGCCACCCAGGTCCCGCACTTCGTGCGGATCTTCACCGCCCTGGTGCTCGGCATCCCCGAGAGCAAGATCCGGGTCATCGCGCCCGACGTCGGGGGCGGCTTCGGGGGCAAGCTCCAGCACACCCCCGAGGAGGTCGTCACCGTCCTGGCCGCCCGGCACACCGGCAAGCCCTGCAAGTACACCGAGACGCGCAGCGAGTCGCTCGTTTCCGCCCACCACGGCCGCGACCAGTGGCAGAAGCTGACGCTGGCGGCGACCCGCGAGGGCAAGGTCACCGGACTGAAGGTCGAGCTGCTCGCCGACATGGGCGCCTACCTCGGCCTGGTCACCTCCGGGATCCCCATCCTCGGCGCGTTCATGTTCAACGCGATCTACAAGTTCCCTGCCTACCACTTCACGTGCACGAACCTGTTCACCAACAAGACGTGGACCGACGCCTACCGCGGGGCCGGGCGCCCGGAGGCGACCTTCGCCATCGAGCGGCTCATGGACGAGCTGGCGGCCGAGGTCGGCGTCGACCCCCTCGAGATCCGCGAGATGAACTGGATCAGGCACGAGGAGTTCCCGTTCACGACGGTGGCCGGCATGACCTACGACTCCGGGAACTACGAGGCTGCGACCGCGCGCGCCAAGGAGCTGTTCGACTACGACGCCCTGCGGCGTGAGCAGCAGGAGCGCCGTGACCGCAACGACCCGGTCCAGCTCGGCATCGGCACCAGCACGTTCACCGAGATGTGCGGCCTCGCGCCCTCGCGGGTCCTCGGCGCTCTGCGCTACGCGGCCGGAGGCTGGGAGCACGCCTCCATCCGGATGCTGCCGACCGGCAAGGTCGAGGTCGTCACAGGCACCTCCCCGCACGGGCAGGGCCACGAGACGGTCTGGAGCCAGATCGTCGCCGACCGCCTCGGGGTCCCCTTCGACGACATCGAGGTGCTGCACGGCGACACCCAGGTCGCCAACCGGGGGCTCGACACCTACGGCTCCCGGTCGCTCGTCGTCGGGGGTCAAGCCCTGGTCCTGGCGGCCGACAAGGTCATCGAGAAGGCCAAGCCCGTGGCCGCCCACCTGCTCGAGGCGGCGGTCGAGGACATCGAGTTCGCGAACGGGACCTTCGCCGTGAGGGGCACCGACAAGGGGAAGACGATGGCCGAGGTCGTGTGGGAGGCCTTCACCTGCCACGACCTCCCGGAGGGCGTGGAGCCCACGATCGACGCCGACGCCACCTACGACCCCGTGGACTTCTCGTTCCCGCACGGCACCCACCTCTGCGCGACGGAGGTGGACACCGAGACCGGCCAGGTGACGATGCGCCGCTACGTCAGCGTGGACGACGTGGGCAACATCATGAACCCCCTGATCGTCGAGGGGCAGGTGCACGGCGGCCTGGTCCAGGGCATCGCGCAGGCGCTGTGGGAGGAGGCGGTCTACGACGAGCAGGGCACCCTCGTGTCGGGCTCGTTCGTCGACTACACCCTGCCGACCTCGGCCGACACCATCAGCTTCGTCACCGACAACACCACCTCGCCGTCCAGCACGAACGACCTCGGGGCCAAGGGCGTGGGGGAGGCGGGCTGCATCGCCTCCACACCGGCCGTGGTCAACGCGATCGTCGACGCGCTGCGACCGATGGGGGTCAACGACGTCCGTATGCCGTGCACGCCGGAGCGTGTGTGGAAGGCGATCCAGGCGGCGGGCGCCTCGGCGGGCGGCACCGGCGTCGCAGGCGGGCCCCAGCCGCACTTCGACGAGGGCGCCCCCAACCAGGACCTGCCCCAGACCGAGCAGAAGGGAGCGGGCCAGTGATCCCCGCCGCATTCGACTACACCGCACCCACCACGATGCAGGAGGCGCTGCGCGCGATCGCGGAGGCAGGCGACGACGGCAAGGTCCTCGCCGGCGGCCAGAGCCTGCTGCCCATCCTGCGGATGCGTCTCAACGCGCCGCAGACCGTCATCGACCTCGGCCGCATCGACGAGCTGAGAGGGATCGCCGACGAGGGCGACCACCTGGTCATCGGCGCCATGACCACGTATGCCGATGTGCTCGCCAGTGACGCCGTCCGCGAGCACGCGTCGCTGCTCGCGAGGGCCATCAAGGAGGTCGCCGACCCGCAGATCCGCCACCGCGGCACGGTGGGCGGCGCGCTCGTCCACGCGGACCCGGCGGGGGACGTCGGCGCGCCGGCGCTCGCCCTCGACACCGAGTTCGTCATCGCCGGCCCCGATGGCGAACGCACGGTGGCGGCCGGTGACTTCTTCCGCGACCTCTTCGAGACGGCCGTCGGCGAGGGTGAGCTGCTCGCGCGGATCAGGGTGCCCAAGCACACCGGCTGGGGTGCCCACTACGAGAAGTTCGTCCGCGTCGCCCACCAGTGGTCCATCGTGGCGGTGGGCGCGACGGTGCGGGTGGAGGGCGGCGCCATCGCGCAGGCCAAGGTCGGGCTCACCAACATGGGGTCCACCCCGCTGCGCGCCACCGCGGTCGAGCAGGCCCTGGTCGGGAAGCCGGCCACCGAGGACGCCGTCCGCGAGGCCTGCGCCGCGGCCGCCGAGGGCACCGACCCGCCCTCG
The DNA here is from genome assembly GCF_029222705.1 of Knoellia sp. p5-6-4. NCBI lineage: Bacteria > Bacillati > Actinomycetota > Actinomycetes > Micrococcales > Intrasporangiaceae > Knoellia > Knoellia sp. p5-6-4. The sequence goes on along the minus strand of NZ_JARGZF010000001.1, from coordinate 1,156,200 downwards.
GACCTCAACGGCAGCGCCGACTACCGGCGGCACCTCGCGACGGTGCTGACCCGCCGGGCGGTGCTCGCGGCGGCAGGGGCGTGACCCCGTGGAGCTGACCCACAGCTTCACGGTGCCCGGCTCGGTCGACGACGCGTGGCAGACCTTCATGGACCTCGAGGTGGTCGGCAGCTGCTTCCCCGGTGCGACGGTGACCGAGGTGACCGACGCGGGCTTCTCGGGCACCGTCAAGGTCAAGCTCGGCCCGATCGCCATGCTGTATGCCGGGTCCGGCTCCTTCGTCGAGCGTGACGACGTCGCACGCCGTGCCGTGATCGAGGCCAAGGGCAAGGACAAGCGCGGCAACGGCACGGCCGGTGCCACCGTCACCATCTCGCTCGTCCCCTACGGCGAGACCGCCACGAGGGCCGACGTGAGGACCGACCTGAGCGTCACCGGCAAGCCGGCACAGTTCGGCCGCGGCGTCATGCAGGACGTCTCCGACAAGCTCCTGCAGCAGTTCATCGACTGCATCGAGGGCCGGCTCGCCCCGGCGGTCGAGGCTGTGGCCGCGCCGGAGGAGCAGCCGCAGGCGTCCCAGCCGACGGCGCCGGTGCCGGTGTCGCCGGCACCGGGGCCGGCGGGGGTGCCACGGACGGGCGGGCCCGTGACCGGCGAGGACGCCATCAGCCTCGGCGGCACCGTCGGCCCGGCGCTGCTGAGGGCCTACGGCCCCCAGCTGGCGGTGGGCGCGCTGGTCTTCCTCGTGGTCGTCTGGCTCATGCGGCGGCGACGGCGGTGACGCCCGCCGGTGCCGTGGGCGCCCGCAGCCGGTGCCCTACTGTGAGCCCAGCAGGCCCGGCGCAGGCGCGCCCACGGCATACCGGCTGACCTGGAGGTGCAGCAGTGGCGGAGCAGACCGTCGTCGTCCTCAACGGCCCGAACCTCAACCTGCTCGGGGAGCGGGAGCCGGAGGTCTACGGCCACGAGACGCTCGCCGACGTCGAGAAGCGCTGCCGGGCGGCTGCGGCGGAGGCCGGGCTGTCCGTCGACTTCCGGCAGAGCAACCACGAGGGCGTCCTCGTCGACGCCCTCCACGAGGTGCGCACGAGTGCCGCGGGGATCGTCGTCAACGCCGGCGCGCTGACCCACACCTCGGTCGCGCTGCGCGACGCTGTCGCCGCCGTGGCCGTGCCCGTCATCGAGGTCCACATCTCCAACGTCCATGCGCGAGAGGCGTTCCGGCACCACTCCTACCTCTCCGCCGTCGTGGACGGCGTGATCGTGGGGTGTGGCACGCAGGGCTACGAGCTGGCCATCGCCCGCATCGCCGAGCTGGTGCGGTGATGGCCCGTCCGCCGCTGGACCCCATGGACCTCGCCGGCGTCGACGACCTGCTCTCCGACGACGAGCTGGCGGTCCGGGACTCGGTGCGCCGGCTGTGTGCCGAGCGCGTCGACCCCTACGTCGCCGACTGGTTCGAGCGCGGCGAGGTCGACGACATCCGTGGCCTGGCAAGGGAGTTCGGATCCCTCGGCCTGCTCGGGATGCACCTGACCGGATACGGCTGCGCGGGGATGAGCGCCACCGAGTACGGGCTGGCGTGCCTCGAGCTCGAGGCCTCCGACTCGGGTGTGCGCTCGCTCGTCTCCGTGCAGGGCTCACTCGCGATGTACGCCATCTGGCGCTGGGGCAGTGAGGAGCAGAAGCAGGAGTGGCTGCCCCGGATGGCCACCGGCGAGGCGATCGGCTGTTTCGGCCTCACCGAGCCCGACCACGGCTCAGACCCCGGCTCGATGCGCTCCCGGGCCCGCCGCGACGGCGACGACTGGGTGCTCGACGGTCGGAAGATGTGGATCACCAACGGCTCCGTCGCCGACGTCGCCGTGGTGTGGGCGCAGGCGGGGGAGGAGCACGGCGGTATCCGCGGCTTCGTGGTCCCCACCGACACCCCCGGCTTCTCCGCCCCACTCATCAAGCACAAGCTGTCGTTGCGGGCGTCGGTCACCAGCGAGCTGGTGCTCGACGGGGTGCGGCTTCCCGCCGACGCCGTGCTGCCCGAGGTGCGTGGCCTCAAGGGGCCGCTGTCCTGCCTCAACGAGGCCCGCTACGGCATCGCCTGGGGCGCGCTCGGCGCCGCCCGGTCCTCGCTGGACACCGCGCGCCGCTACTCCATGGAGCGCGTGCAGTTCGGCCGCCCGATCGCCGCCTTCCAGCTGACCCAGCAGAAGCTGGCCGACATGGCGGTGGAGTACACCAAGGGCCTGCTGCTCGCCCTGCACCTGGGCAGGCGCAAGGACGCCGGCACCCTGCGGCCCGAACAGGTGAGCCTGGGCAAGCTCAACAACATCCGCGAGGCCCTCGAGATCTGCCGGACGGCCCGGACGATCCTGGGCGCCAACGGGATCTCGCTGGAGTACCCGGTGATCCGCCACATGAACAACCTCGAGTCGGTGCTCACCTACGAGGGCACCGTCGAGATGCACACCCTCGTCATCGGTCAGGCGCTTACCGGCGAGTCCGCCTTCCGCTGACGCACCGGGAAGCGGCCCGGCTGCAGCCCGGCCACCAGCGCCCGGACCACTGACCACAGCGGGGCGGCGACCTGGCCGGCCCGCAGGACGGCCTTCCAGTAGGCGACGCCGAAGACGACGCAGGCGGCCATGGCCATCGGCGAGCTGTAGGCCATCAGGGGCGGGTAGATCATGAAGTGCGTCAGGTAGATGTAGAGCGAGGCGCTCGCGACCGTGCCGGCGGCCGCCCCTGCCCAGCGCGGCAGCCGGACGCCCTTCGCCCAGAGCAGCAGCAGCCCGCCCACGATGATGGTCGCCTCACGGCCCGGCATGTCGTCCCAGAAGCCGGGTACGGTCGCGACCAGCAGCGCGGAGACGGCGAGCCGCTGCCACGTCGACGAGGCCTTCTGCGCGGCCCAGCCGAGCGCGAAGAGCCAGACCAGCACGTATGCCGTGGCGCCGCGGTAGGGGCCGGCGTCCGGCACCACGACGGCGTAGCGGCTCAGCAGCCCGAGGCCGACCAGGCCGAGCGCGATCCCGAACGGCCAGCGACGCTCGGCGCGGTCGAGGGCCGGTACGGCGAGCAGGCCCGCGAGGGCGACGAGGAAGTAGAGCAGTACCTCGATGAACCAGAAGTGCCACTGGTCCGACCACTGCGCGTGGTCGCCGAGCACCTGGTTGAGCATCAGGGGGTTGTGCCAGGAGTAGCCGTCGGCGACCAGGGCGAGCCCGCCGATCCAGACCGCGCTCGGCACGAGCACCCGGGTCGCGCTGCGGAGGATGCCCCGCACCCGGGCGGACCGCTCCCGGGGAGTCAGCTGGAAGCGGGCGAAGTTCCAACCGGCGGCGAGCAGCAGGGTGTGGGCCCCGCCGGGCACGTCCGCGAGGTGGGTGTGGTTGGCCAGGATGAGCAGCACTGCGACCGCGCGCAGCACGATGCCGGTCTCGACCTCACGCCAAGCGCGCCAGGGCCGCCACCGGCGGCGGTCCGACGCAGACGGGTCCACCCGCGCCGCCGCCGCGACCGTGGCGAGCTCGGCCACCGGCCGCAGGTGCCAGTCGCCGGGGAGCGACCCGAGGAGGTGCTCCAGGCGGAGGGAGACCTCGACGTAGGACAGCGAGTCGCCCCCGAGCTCGACGAACGAGCTCTCCGCGGTGGCGTCGGGTCGGCCGAGCAGCTCGGCGTAGAGGGCCACCAGCTGGCCGGGCAGGCTGTCCGCAGCGGCGGTGCCCGGCGCGGGAGCGGTGGCGGGCCGGGCGAGCGCGGCGATGGCGCGGTAGTCGGGCTTGCCGCTGGGCAGGAGGGGCAGCTCGTGCCCCGCGACCACCTGCACCGACCGGGCGGGCAGCCGACAGCTGCGCGCGAGCTCGGCGCCCAGGGCGGCCTCGTCGCAGCGAGCGGCCGTGGCCACCACCACCGCGTCGCCCGCGTCGGCGCACCGTGCAGGCACGCCGCGCTGCTCGAGCAGCCGCTCGAGGTGGTCGAGGTCGACCCGCAGGCCGACGATCTTGGCGAACCGGCTCGTGCGGCCCACGACCTCGTAGAGGCCGCCCGGGAGGCGCCGGGCCAGGTCGCCGGTGTGCAGCTCGTCGAGCTCGGGCCCGGCGGAGAGGTCCGCAGGGGTGCGGGCGTACCCCATCATCACGTTGGGCCCGGTGTAGACCAGCTCTCCGACGTCGCCGTCCGCCAGGTCGTCGAGCGGCTCTACCCGGAACGACCCGCCCGGGATGGCCCGGCCGATCGACTCGGGCCGCTCCAGGGCGAGGTCCGGCGGGAGCACCGCCATCCGGGCGGTGGCCTCGGTCTGGCCGTACATGACGAAGAGGTCCCAGCCGCGCTCGCGGCCGAGCGCGGCATACTCCCTCACCTTCTGTGGCCCGAGGCGACCGCCGGCCTGGAGCACGGCGCGCAGGCGCGGCAGCTCCATCGAGGAGAAGCCGACCCGCTCGAGGAGCTCGAAGGTGTGGGGCACCCCGGCGAGCGTGGTGGCGCCCTCGTCGCGGAACAGCCGCCAGAAGCAGGGGTCGACCACCGACAGGTCGGTCACGAGCAGGCTGGCTCCTCGGGCCAGGTGGCTGTTGAGCACCGACAGCCCGAAGGAGTAGTGCAGCGGGAGGGTCGTCGCGGCCCGGTCGTCGGCGCGGATGCCGAGCACCTCGGCGATCGACTCGGCGTTGGACTGCAGGTTGTCGTGCGAGAGGCGCACGAGCTTGGGCGAGCCGGTGGAGCCGGAGGTGCTCAGCAGCAGCGCCAGGTCGGGGTGCAGGTCGTGGACCGAGCCCGACCGTCGGTCCGCGAGCGACCACGAGCCGCCGGCGTCGGTGGCCACGACGTCGGGGTCGTAGGCCTCGAGCAGTGCCGGCAGCTGCTCGGGCCGGTCGCCGGCCAGCAGAACCACGTGCCCGGCGGAGATCGCGGCGAGGTAGGTCGTCACCGTGTCGACGGTGTTGCCGCCCGCCACGAGGACGAGGCGGCGCCCCTCGCCGAGCCGGTCGGCCACCTCGGCCACCCGCCGCGACAGCTCTGCGTAGGTGAGCCTCGAGCCGTCCCCGGCGACCAGGGCCGACCGGTCGCCGTGACGCGCCAGGCCGGTGGCGAAACCGGCGGGCAGCGTGGCGGGACGGGTGGGGGAGAGTGTCACGCCGGCGAGTGTAGGTGAGGTAAGCCTTACCAAACAAAATGCTGCACGGGCGGCCCTCGTTGGCCCGATTTCAGTTGTGGCCCGCTGTCCGTGTAGTCTTCCCGACGCACTCACGCGCTTGCCCTCGGGCAGGTTGCGAGAAGGCCCCCTTAGCTCAGTCGGCAGAGCGTTTCCATGGTAAGGAAAAGGTCGTCGGTTCGATTCCGACAGGGGGCTCTGGGATTGGCGCTGACCGGCGCCGCGCCCCGAGGCGGGGTAGCTCAGATGGTTAGAGCGCACGACTCATAATCGTGAGGTCGCGGGATCGATGCCCGCCCCCGCTACTGCCGTGATGTCAGGGCCGTGATTTCAACAAACGGCCTCTGGTCGCGTATTCTGTTGCGTCGCCGCGTCCTGGCGTGACCGGCCCGACAGACCCACCGTCAAGTGAAGTTCGAGAGCAGGTTGCCCCGTGGCTAGCAAGAGCGCAGACGTCCGCCCCAAGATCACTCTGGCGTGCACGGAGTGCAAGGAGCGCAACTACATCACCAAGAAGAACCGTCGGAACAACCCCGACCGCCTGGAGATGAAGAAGTTCTGCCCGCGCGACGGCCGTCACACGGTGCACCGCGAGACCCGCTGAGCGCACTCCCCAGCGTCGACAGCCGCCCCGGACCCCTGGTCCCGGGCGGCTTTGTCGTGTGCCGGGCCGGTCCCCATAGAGTGGGCGCCATGTCCGTCAACGCTGACTTCGCGGGACGCACCTACCCGCCCAGTGGCCCGTATGCCGTGGATGCTGCGAGCATCGCGGCGTTCGCCGCGGCGATCGGGTCCGCCGACCCCGTGCACACCTCTGCCGACGCGGCCCGGGCCGCGGGCTACCGCGACGTCATCGCGCCGCCGACCTTCGCGGTGACCCTGGCCCAGCGGTGCGACCGGCAGCTGATCGAGGACCCGGAGGCCGGCATCGACTTCTCCCGGGTCGTGCACGGCGAGCAGAGGTTCGTCCACCACCGGCCGATCACGGCCGGCGACGAGGTGGTCGGCACCCTCACGGTCGACAGCGTGCGGGGGGCGGGCGGCCACTCCATGGTCACGACCCGCACCGAGCTCGTGACCGGGGACGGCGAGGCGCTGTGCACGTCGACCTCGACCATCGTCGTCAGGGGAGGGGAGTGAGCATGGCCGTGCGCACGTTCAGCCAGACCACGGTGGGCGAGGCCTTCGGCCCGGTGGCCATCCCGGTCACCCGTGAGGCCCTGGTGGCCTACGCCGCGGCCTCCGGCGACCAGAACCCGATCCACCAGGACGAGGCCTTCGCGAAGTCCGTGGGCCTGCCGGACGTGATCGCCCACGGCATGTGGACGATGGGCGCCTCGGGGGCGGTCGTCGAGCAGTGGGCCGGTGACGGCGGCCGGGTCGTCGAGTTCGGCACCCGCTTCACGAAGCCGGTGGTCGTTCCCGTCGACGGCGCCGAGGTGGAGGTCAGCGCGGTGGTGAAGTCGCTCGACGAGCAGACCCGACGGGCGACGGTCGAGGTGACCACCACCTGCCGGGGCGAGAAGGTCCTCGGCCGCTGCATCGCCGTCGTGCAGCTCGACTGATGCGCGAGGAGCACGAGGTCCCGCTGTCGGGGCTGACCACGATGCGGGTGGGTGGGCCGGCCGCGCGACTGGTGACGGTCGAGACCACCGACGAGCTCGTCGACGCCGTGCGCGAGGTCGACGACGCCGACGAGCCGCTGCTCGTCCTCGGCGGCGGCTCCAACCTCGTGGTCTCCGACGAGGGCTTTCCCGGCACCGTGGTGCGGATCGCCACCTCCGGCGTCACGGTGGAGGCCGCCGACCTGTGTGGCGGGGTGATGGTGCGTGTCGCCGCCGGCGAGGGCTGGGACGAGCTCGTGGCCCGCGCCGTCTCCGAGGGCTGGTCGGGGATCGAGGCGCTGTCCGGCATACCGGGCTGCACCGGTGCGACCCCGGTGCAGAACGTCGGCGCCTACGGGCAGGAGGTCGCCCAGACGATCGCCTCTGTGCGGGTCTGGGACCGGCACGAGCAGCGGGTCCGGACCTTCAGCAACCTCGACTGCGCCTTCACCTACCGCCACTCGATCTTCAAGTCGCACACCCGCTACGTCGTCCTCGACGTCCTCTTCCAGCTCCTGCCGGGAGAGCTGTCGCAGCCGGTCGGGTACGCCGACCTCGCCCGCCAGCTCGGGGTCGAGACCGGTGACCGCGTCCCGCTGGCGGACGCCCGCGAGGCGGTGCTGGAGCAGCGACGGGCCCGCGGCATGGTGCTCGACCCGGCCGACCACGACACCTGGTCGTGCGGGTCGTTCTTCACCAACCCGATCCTGCGCGTGGAGGAGTTCGACGCCCTCGAGGCCCGGGCAACCGAGCGGCTGGGCTCGCAGGGGCCGCCCCCGCCGCGCTTCGCCGACCCGGACGGGAACGTCAAGACCAGCGCCGCCTGGCTCATCGACAAGGCCGGGTTCGGCAAGGGCTACGGCCTGCCCGGGCCGGCCGCGCTGTCGACCAAGCACACGCTGGCGATCACCAACCGCGGTGGCGCCAAGGCGGACGACGTCGCCGCGCTCGCTCGGGAGATCCGCGACGGCGTGCGGGAGGCCTTCGGGGTGACCCTGGTCAACGAGCCGGTCTTCGTGGGACACGGAATCTGAGGCTCAGGGTGGGACACAGCCTGTAGCGGGGCAGTCCCTCAGGCGCGGTTCTCCGGGGCGTAGCGCAGGTGCAGCACCCCGGTCGGCAGCGTGTCGCAGGACAGCAGCCGCAGCGGCACCGTGCCAGTGCCCTCGAAGAGCCGCTGGCCCTCGGCGACGGCGATGGGGTGCACCAGCAGGGCGAGCTCGTCGAGCAGGCCCTGCGCCATCAGCCAGCGCACGGTCGTCGCCGACCCGGAGAGGGTGATGTCGCCGTCCACCCGCTCCTTCAGGCCCTGCACCTGCTCGGCGACGCTCGCGTCGTCAGGCCCGGTGATGAGGGTCGTGTTCTGCCACGTGGGGTCGAAGGTCCTATGGGAGACGACGTACTTCGGCAGGGTGTTGATGAAGGACGAGAACGGGACCCCCTCTCCCTGCCGGGGCCAGTACTCCGACCACTCGTCGTAGAGGCGTCGGCCGAGCAGGAAGGCGCCGGTGGTCTCCATCCCCTTCTCGATGACCTTCCCCATCGCGTCGTCGAAGTAGGGGAAGTGCCACTGGTCGGGCCGCTCGACGACGCCGTCGAGGGAGATGAAGAAGTTGGAGACGATCCGGCCCATGCTGCTCTCCTCGCCAGGTGTGGTTCGCGTGTCACCAACCTAGACCGGCGGACCCGCGGGGAGTCATCGGTTCACGAGGGAGCGGTCGCGCCGGGGGATTCGTTCAGCCAGGCGTCGACGTCGGCGAGGGCGCCCTTGGTGACGGCCTCGGGCGCCCGGCTGGCCTGGAGCGACCCCCGGGCGAGCGCGGCCAGCTCGGCGTCGTCGAAGCCGAGCACCTCCCGCGCCGTCTCGTACTGCGCGGCGAGACGCGAGCCGAAGAGCAGCGGGTCGTCGGCACCGAGGGCCACCGGCACCCCGGCCTCGACGATCGTGCGCAGCGGCACCTCCCGGGCCGAGGAGTAGACCCCGAGGGCGACGTTGCTGCCCGGACACACCTCGAGGGCGACGCCGCTCTCGGCCACCAGCTCGAGCACCCGCGGGTCCTCGACGCTGCGCACGCCGTGGCCGAGCCGGTCCGGCCACAGCGACTCGAGCGTGGCCTCGACGGCGGCCGGCCCGAGCAGCTCCCCGGCGTGCGGGACCAGGGCCAGCCCTGCTCGGCGGGCGATCCGGAAGGCGTGGGCGAACTCCTCGGTGACGCCGCGCCGCTCGTCGTTGCTCAGCCCGAAACCCACGACCGCGCCCGGGCCCTCGCCGGCGTGCTGCGCGGCCAGCCGTGCCAGGACCCGCGCGTCGAGGGGGTGCCGGATCCGGCTGGCCGCCACCACGACGGCGACCTCGGCTCCGCCACGGGCGGAGGCGGCTCGGGCCTCGTCGAGCACGATCTCCAGAGCCGGGGTGATGCCCCCGACGAAGGGGGCGTAGGACGTCGGGTCGACCTGGATCTCCAGCCAGCGCGAACCCTCGGCGGTGTCGTCCTCGGCTGCCTCGCGCACGATGCGCCGCATGTCTGCCTCGTCGCGGACGCACGCGCGCGCGGCGTCGTAGAGCCGCTGGAAGCGGAACCACCCCCGCTCGTCGCGGACGCTGAGCTGCGGTGGCCACGAGCCGAGCAGGGACTCGGGGAGCCGGATGCCGTGCTTGTCGGCGAGCTCGCGCAGGGTCTGCACCCGCATCGAGCCCGTGAAGTGCAGGTGCAGGTGCGCCTTCGGGAGCGCGGTCACCGGACGCGGCATGCCCGCAGTCTGTCACCCGGCACGCCGACGGGGCCCGAACCGTGCTCGAGAGTCTGGTGAGTCGGCGGGGCCCCGTCGGGGTGAGGGAGGGTGGTTACTCCTCGATGATGTGCATGGCGGCCTCCTCGGCCGAGGCGGCCGCCCCGTTCACGCCGACGTCGCGACCGACCATCTCGTGGTCGGTGTCCTCGTGCGACCCCTCGTCCGGGGCGACGAGGCGTCCGGCCCGCTGGTCGCCCACCTCGGCGTCGCCGATGAAGTCGTCCTCGGCCGCGATGGAGTCGGGGTCGTCACCGCCGACCCGGTCGTCCTCGTCGTCGAGCCCGCTCTCGTTGTCGGGCGCGCCGTAGGCGGAGTTGGGGTCGGGCTCCTCCTGCCGGATGCGCTGCTCCAGGCTCTCGCCCTGGTGCTGCTCCTCGGCAGTGGTGCCGAAGGCCTCGACGCCGCGGGGCCGCTCCGGCGGGGAGTAGCCGCGGTCGAGCTCGTCGGCCACGTCGGCCTGCTCGAGGGTGTCGGAGGGCTGGAGCTGCCCCTCGTCGTCCACGCTGTAGCTGGCGATGTCGTCTTCGATGCTCTCGCGTCCTGGCTGATCGCTCATGGGGCCAGTCTGTGACGGGTCACAGGAAGGCGCAAAGGGACCAAGGGCTCTGCCCCGGGCCTTCCACGCAACCGCTCAGCCGCTCAGCCGCTCAGCCGCCCTGCCCCTGCGCCTCGGCCGCCGCGAGCAGCACGCAGGTCGCCACGGCCTCCATCGCCGTGGTGACCTCCTCGAGCACGGGGAAGGTCGGGGCCAGACGGATGTTGCGGTCGTCGGGGTCGTCGCCGTGGGGGAAGGACGCGCCGGCCGGGGTCAGCGCGATGCCGGCCTCCTTCGCGAGCTCCACGACGCGCGAGGCGGTGCCGTCCAGGACGTCGAGGCTGACGAAGTAGCCGCCCTTGGGCCGGGTCCAGCTCGCGATGCCGAGGCCGCCGAGCCGCTCGCTGAGCACCCGCTCCACCTCGGCGAACTTCGGCGCGATGATCTCGCGGTGCCGGGCCATGTGGTCGCGCACGCCCTGGGCCGAGCCGAAGAACTGGGCGTGACGCAGGTGGTTGACCTTGTCCGGGCCGATGGAACGCTTCGCGAGGTGGCCGAGGTGCCAGGCGACGTTCTCCGGTGAGGCCGCCAGGAAGGCGATGCCTGCGCCGGCATACGTGATCTTGGACGTCGACGCGAACACGACCGGGCGGTGCGGGTGGCCGGCGGCCGACGCCAGGCTGAGAACGTCGGCGCTCTTGGCCTCGTCGGCGGTCAGGTGGTGGAAGGCGTAGGCGTTGTCCCAGAAGATCTTGAAGTCGGGGGCCGCCGTCTCCATCGAGGCCAGGCGGGCGGCCACCTCCTGGGTGGTCACCGAGCCCGCCGGGTTGGCGTAGGTCGGCACGATCCACATGCCCTTGACGGTCGGGTCGTCGGCCACCAGACGTGCCACGGCCTCGGCGTCGGGCCCGTCGTGGCGCATCGGCACGGTGACCATGTCGATGCCGTGGTGCTCGAGCATCGCGAAGTGGCGGTCGTAGCCCGGCACGGGGCAGACGAAGGTGACCTTCTCCTCCTGCGACCACGGCCGGGGGGAGTCGACGCCGCCGTGCAGGAGCAGGTCGACGAGGCAGTCGTGCATGAGCGTCAGGCTGGAGTTGCCCGCGGCGACGAGCTGGGCGGGGTCGACCCGCAGCAGCTCGCCGAAGATGTCGCGCAGCTCGGCCAGCCCCTGCAGGCCGCCGTAGTTGCGCACGTCCGCGCCGCTCGCGTCCACGTGGCCGTGCGGGAGGGCGAGCAGCTCCTCGGCGAGGTCGAGCTGCGCCGGTGCCGGCTTGCCGCGGGTGAGGTCGAGCTTCAGGCCCCGCTCCTGCAGCGCGGCATACGCCGTGCGCTGTTCCTGGGCGAAGGCCTCGAGCTGGTCGGGGGCGAGCTCGGCGACGGGCGTGCGGCTGGCGGGTGCGGTCTGCTCGGTCACGCAGGCCATGCTCGCAGAGACGCCGGTATGCCGTGCGGTGCTGTCCGCAGCGCGGTCACCGCTCGCCGTGTCGGGCGAGTTCGCATCCGGGGGCGCCCGTCACGTATGCTTCTGCATCGGTTGACTCCGACCATGCTTCCGCCGTGCCCGCGAAGGGCGTGGGGAGGGAAGTCGGACCAGCCTCCCGGAACCGGTCACCCCTTGGCGGGTTCCGTAGGGCAGTGGCTCAATTGGTAGAGCACCGGTCTCCAAAACCGGCGGTTGGGGGTTCGAGTCCCTCCTGCCCTGCGACAACGACGAGCAGTACCCAGGCCAGCGAGAAGAGGAATCGTGACGGACGTGAGCGCGGAGACCCGCGACTCTGGTCGCGCCAGTCGCAAGAGCGACAAGCGCGGCAACCCGGTCTCCCGGTTCTTCCGCTCCCTGAGCCTGTTCGTCAGCCAGATCCTGGACGAGCTGCGCAAGGTCGTCCGGCCGACGCGCTCGGAGCTGGTGAACTACACGATCGTCGTGATCGTGTTCGTGGTGTTCATGATGGCCCTGGTGTCCGCGCTGGACTTCGCCTTCACCAAGCTCGTCCTGTGGGTCTTCGGCGGCTAGCCCTCGAGGGCTCCGCCGCCGCCCTCACGGGGCAGCAACCCCGGCGACACATTTCAAGGAAGTAGGTCATCAGCGTGTCCGACCAGTGGACCACCGAGAGCGACGACGTCGCCACCGGCACTGAGCAGCCCGTCGAGGACGTCGCGACCCCCGACACCGAGACCGACGCGCCCGTGGGCACCGAGGCCGACGAGACCACCGAGCCGGCTGCCGCGGCCGACGCGGCCCCCGTGGACGTCGACGAGGCCCCCGTGGACCCGGTCAAGGAGTTCAAGGACAAGCTCGCCAGCCAGTTCGGCGACTGGTACGTCATCCACTCCTACGCGGGCTACGAGAACCGGGTGAAGGCCAACCTCGAGAACCGCATCGCCTCCCTCAACATGGAGGACTACATCTTCCAGGCCGAGGTGCCGATGGAAGAGGTCACCGAGATCAAGAACGGCCAGAAGAAGCTGGTCCGTCGCGTCCGGATGCCCGGCTACGTCCTCGTCCGCATGGACCTGACCGACGAGTCGTGGGGCGCCGTGCGCCACACCCCGGGCGTGACCGGCTTCGTCGGCAACGCTCACCAGCCGGTGCCGCTGAGCCTCGACGAGGTCTTCACCATGCTCGCCCCCGCCGACCTCGGCGCCCCGGCTGCCGCCGGTGCGGGTGCCGCGGGTGGTCCCGCGGCCGGCAAGCCGCGCGAGACGGCCGTCGTCGACTTCGAGGTCGGCGAGTCCGTCACCGTCATGGAGGGGCCGTTCGAGACCCTCCCGGCGACGATCTCCGAGATCAACCCCGACACCCAGAAGCTCAAGGTTCTGGTCTCCATCTTCGGCCGGGAGACCCCGGTCGAGCTCTCGTTCAACCAGGTCGCCAAGATCTGACGAACGAGGCACTGCAACCGGGTCATCGCCCGTAGGCGTGGGCCCACAACCAGCGAAGGACAGCAATGCCCCCCAAGAAGAAGGTCTCCGGCTTCATCAAGCTGCAGATCCAGGCCGGTGCGGCCACCCCGGCCCCGCCCGTCGGCCCCGCCCTCGGTCAGCACGGCGTCAACATCATGGAGTTCGTCAAGGCGTACAACGCTGCGACGGAGTCCCAGCGCGGCAACGTCATCCCGGTGGAGATCACGGTCTACGAGGACCGCTCCTTCACCTTCATCACCAAGACGCCGCCGGCCGCTGAGCTGATCAAGAAGGCCGCAGGCGTGCAGAAGGGCTCCGGCGAGCCGCACAAGACCAAGGTCGCGAAGCTGAGCAGGGACCAGGTCCGCGAGATCGCCGAGCAGAAGATGCCCGACCTGAACGCCAACGACATCGACGGCGCCATGAAGATCATCGCCGGCACCGCCCGCCAGATGGGCATCGAGACCGAGGTCTGAGCACCGCCCTCACGCAGCAACTTCTGCTAGCAGAGGTTGCTGCCGCAAGGACAGGGTGCAACCTGTTCCCAGGGCAGCAACCTCTGCTGAGCAGGGTCGGGGACGTCCCCGACACCGTGGCAGGACCAGCGCTGGTCCGTTCACCACAACTCCACCACCACTCACAGGAGCACAAATGAAGCGCAGCAAGGCATACCGCGCCGCAGCCGAGAAGATCGACCCGGCCAAGGTCTACGCCCCCCTCGCGGCGGTGCGTCTGGCCAAGGAGACCTCCTCCACCAAGTACGACGCGACCGTCGAGGTCGCCATGCGCCTCGGCGTCGACCCGCGCAAGGCCGACCAGATGGTCCGCGGCACCGTCAACCTGCCGCACGGCACCGGCAAGACCGCCCGCGTCCTGGTCTTCGCCAACGGCGACAAGGCCGAGGCCGCCCGCGAGGCCGGCGCCGACTACGTCGGCTCCGACGACATGATCGAGAAGGTCTCCGGCGGCTGGCTCGACTTCGACGCCGTCGTCGCGACCCCCGACATGATGGGCAAGGTCGGCCGCCTCGGAAAGGTGCTCGGTCCCCGCGGCCTCATGCCGAACCCGAAGACCGGCACGGTCACCATGGACACCGCCAAGGCCGTCTCCGACATCAAGGGCGGCAAGATCGAGTTCCGCGTCGACAAGCACGCGAACCTCCACTTCATCATCGGCAAGGTCTCCTTCGACGAGAAGTCGCTCGTGGAGAACTACGCAGCCGCCCTCGAGGAGGTCCTGCGCCTGAAGCCCTCGGCGTCCAAGGGCCGCTACATCGAGAAGGCCACGATGACCACCACGATGGGCCCGGGCATCCCGCTGGACTCCTCCCGCACCCGCAACCTGCTGGTCGAGGACGAGGCCACCGCCTGACCCACGCCTGACGCCAGAGCCCGCCGCCCCGCCCGGGGTGGCGGGCTCTCGCGTTGCCGGACGGCGGGAACGGTGCAGTCCGGGTGGGACAAGATCGAGGGGGAGTCGTATGCCGTGCTGGGTGGACTGTGGGCTCTGGCCGTCACCGCGAACGGCCGCGACCACGGGCGTCCTCGTCGTTGTGCTGACCGCGTGTTCGACGCAGCAGCCGGGCCCGTCCACGGCTCCGTCCTCCTTCGCGCGTCCTTTGTCCCCCACGGTCAGCGGGCACCCCAGCCCTTCGCCGACGACCGCCACGCCGGCGTTCCGCGTCGGAGACGAGGTGCCGGTGGGTGAGGTCGTGGCGTTGATGCTGGGCGCGCTGGAGAACAAGACCGTCCGCATCTCCGTCTCCGGCGCCCGACCCCTGGTGTGCGACAGCTCCAGTTCCGATGACGCGTGGTCCTTTCCTTCCCCCGTCGCGGGGGTGAGGGAGGTCAGAATCATCGAGCAGACCGCCTATGTGCGGGAGGGCTCCGCCGGGCGCGCGGAGTGGACCGTCGTCGACCTCACGGACGACGCCCGGACACTCGAGACACGAGCCGCCGCCGAGGGCCTCAACCGGAGCCTGGAGCTGCTGAGGACTGACAGCAGGTGGAACGAGCGCATCTCCGCCATGGATCCGGCCGCGACCGTGCGGGTGGACGCCGTGACCAGCGATGGCTTCACCCTGACCGTCCCGACCGACCCGGAGAGCCAATGGGCCAAGGACTCCGGGTCCGAGCGGAAGTACGTACCGGCCTCGTGGGTGCTCGGGCGTGACGGTGCCCCACGTCACTACCGGGCCCCGGACGGCAGCAGGGTGTTCACCTTCCGCGTGGTCACAGACGCCATCGAGGCCCCATCCGCCGAGGGGGCCCAGTCGGGCTGAAGCGCACCGCAGGCAGGTGAGCCGGCCACTGGATTTGGAGCAAGCGCGCCTCGGCCCGTACCATCGACCCTGACCAGAGACCGCTCGGTTGTCGCGTGCCCACCAGGGTGCGAGACCGAAGGTCCCGCTCGAAGCGGGCAGCCAGCGCAGGCCACGTTCAACCGGATGCACCGGCTCCGCCGGATCGTATGCCGTGTGCCCCGTGCCCTGCGCCGGGGCTTTCTTCGTGTGGGCCCTCGCCGTGTGGTCGTTCATTACGGAAGGGAGGCCACATGGCAAAGGCTGACAAGGCTGCAGCCATCGCCGAGCTCACGGACAAGTTCCGGACCTCGGGCGCGGCCGTGCTGACCGAGTACCGCGGGCTTTCGGTGAAGCAGCTCACCGACCTGCGCAACTCGCTTCGCGGCAACGCGACCTTCGCCGTCGTGAAGAACACGCTGACCGAGCTCGCGGCGAAGGAGGCCGGAGTCACGGCCTTCGACGGCCAGCTCCAGGGCCCGTCCGCCATCGCCTTCGTCGAGGGCGACCCGGTCGAGGCTGCAAAGGGCCTGCGTGACTTCGCCAAGGCGAACCCCCTCCTCGTGATCAAGGGTGGCGTCCTCGACGGCAAGACCCTGACCGCCGAGGAGATCACGAAGCTCGCGGACCTCGAGTCCCGCGAGGTCCTCCTGGCCAAGCTGGCCGGTGCCCTGCAGGCGTCGCTCAGCCAGGCCGTCTACCTCTTCGCGGCTCCGCTGTCGCAGACGGCCCGTGTGGTCGACGCGCTGCGCGCCAAGGTCGAGGCAGAGGGTCCGGTTGCCGCCGCTCCCGCCGCCGAGGCTTCCGAGGAGACCACGGACGAGGCCCCCGCGGCCGAGGCCACCGCTGACGTCGCCGAGGGTGGCGACGAGAGCTGACGTCCGGGGGCGACCCCAGACCGACCGCTCGACCAACGAAAACCGCCACTCACGGCATACGAAGTAAGAACAGAAAGGACGCCCACCATGGCGAAGCTCTCCACCGACGAGCTCCTTGAGGCCTTCAAGGAGATGACCCTCATCGAGCTCTCCGAGTTCGTGAAGCAGTTCGAGGACACCTTCAACGTCACCGCTGCGGCCCCCGTTGCCGTCGCGGCCGCCGGCGCCCCCGCCGGGGGCGGCGAGGCCGCTGCCGCCGAGGAGCAGGACGAGTTCGATGTCATCCTGACCGCCGCCGGCGACAAGAAGATCCAGGTCATCAAGGAGGTCCGCGCGCTGACCTCCCTCGGCCTGAAGGAGGCCAAGGACCTCGTGGACGGCGCCCCCAAGCCCGTTCTCGAGAAGGTCGACAAGGCTGCCGCGGAGAAGGCCAAGGAGGCCCTCGAGGGCGCCGGGGCCACCGTCGAGCTCAAGTGATCTGAGCCCGCGACTGCGGGCGCCGAACACCGCGAGGGCGGGTCCGACCACACGGTCGGGCCCGCCTTTCGCATGCCCGGGGCGGCGCGGTCGCCGGGGTCAGAACCGGCTGAAGGGCGCGGCATACGCGAAGGTCCCGGTGAGCCCCGGGTCGTGTGCCGTGAGCGTGCGGGCCTGGAACAGGTCGCCCCACGCGCGTTCGGGTGAGCGGACCCCGATGTCGGAGGCCGGGCGGAAGCCGAAGCGCCGGTAGTAGCCCGGGTCGCCGAGCAGGGCCACGAGCGGCTCGTCAAGGGCATCGGCGGCGGCGAGCACCGCGTGCATCAGCGCCGAGCCGACCCCCCGACCCTGCTGGCGGGGGTCGACGCTGAGCGGGCCGAGGCTGAGTGCGGGGGCGCCGCCCACCGTGCCGCGAGTGCACACCACGTGCCCGACGACCGCGCCGTCCGCGTCCTCGGCGACGAGGGAGAGCTGCGGGACCCACCCCTCGTCCGCGCGGAGCCACGTCACGAGCGTGGCCTCGCCGGGCGCCCCGTCGGGCTCCACGGGGGGAGCGGAGTGCTCCGCGGTGGCGAAGGCCGCCGCCGTCACGGCGCGGATGGCCGGGATGTCCTGGGGTGTCTCACGCCGGATGATCACCGGCCCATCCTGCCGTGCGGCCGTAACCCCGGTGGGCGCTGGTCGTTGAGCAGCGCGAGACCGGGGCCCTCGCGGGCAACAAGGCACCATCACGACGAGGTGAGCAGTGGGCGTTGAGATCAGGGTCGAAGGCCTGACCAAGCGGTTCGGGTCGCAGACCATCTGGAACGACGTGACCCTCACCCTCCCCGCAGGGGAGATCTCGGTGATGCTCGGCCCGTCGGGCACGGGCAAGTCGGTGTTCCTCAAGACGCTGGTCGGCCTGCTGAAGCCGGACGCCGGCTCGATCTGGATCGAGGGCCAGGACCTCACTCGCCTGCGCGAGCACGACCTCTACGAGGTGCGCAAGCTCTTCGGCGTGCTCTTCCAGGACGGGGCGCTCTTCGGCTCGATGAACCTCTACGACAACATCGCCTTCCCGCTGCGCGAGCACACGCGCAAGAACGAGACCGAGGTCCGGCGGATCGTCTCGGAGAAGATCGAGCTCGTCGGCCTGCAGGGCGCCGAGGGCAAGCTGCCCGGCGAGATCTCCGGCGGAATGCGCAAGCGCGCCGGCCTCGCCCGTGCCCTCGTGCTCGACCCGGAGATCATCCTCTTCGACGAGCCGGACTCCGGCCTCGACCCGGTGCGCACGGCCTACCTGAACCAGCTCATCGTCGACCTCAACGCGCAGATCGAGGCGACCTTCCTCATCGTCACCCACGACATCAACACCGCCCGCACGGTGCCCGACAACATCGGCCTGCTCTACCACCGCCACCTGGCGATGTTCGGCCCGCGCGAGATGCTGCTCAGCTCCGAGGAGCCGGTGGTGCGCCAGTTCCTCAACGCCCAGCGGGTCGGACCGATCGGCATGTCCGAGGAGAAGGACGCCGACGAGCTCGCCGCGGAGTCGGGCCAGGAGCTGCCCCCGCTGCCGCCCATCGCCCTCCAGCTCGAGCCCAGCGACGGTTCGGTGCGGCGCACCGCCCGCCCCGCCGGGCAGTGGTGTCGCGAGAACGGTGTCACGCCGCCGCCCGGGTCCTTCCTGTCCGGCAGCGCCGGCGTCCCCGGCGTGCACTCCTCGTCCGTGGAGTCGCACGCCGAGCGCGAGGGAGTGCTGTCGTGAGCAACCTCGCGGTGGGGGCACTGCGCCAGAGCGGATCGCTGTTCGCGCTCGTGCTCGACGTCTTCCGGGCCCTGCCGAAGCGGCCGTTCCAGACCAAGGAGTTCATCCAGCAGTGCTGGTTCATCGCCTCGGTCACCATCGTGCCGACCGCGCTCGTCTCGATCCCGTTCGGCGCGGTCATCGCCCTCCAGCTCGGCACCCTCACCCGTCAGCTCGGCGCCCAGTCGTTCACGGGGGCGGCCAGCGTGCTGGCCGTCATCCGTGAGGCATCGCCGATCGTCACCGCGCTGCTCATCGCCGGCGCCGGTGGCTCGGCCATCTGCGCCGACCTCGGCTCGCGCAAGATCCGCGAGGAGATCGACGCGATGGAAGTGCTCGGCATCAGTCCGATCCAGCGCCTCGTGGTGCCACGGGTGCTGGCCGCCATGCTCGTCTCGCTGCTCCTCAACGGGCTGGTGTCCGTCGTCGGCGTCGCAGGCGGCTACTTCTTCAACGTCATCATCCAGGGCGGCACCCCGGGCGCCTACATCGCCTCGT
The DNA here is from genome assembly GCF_029222705.1 of Knoellia sp. p5-6-4. NCBI lineage: Bacteria > Bacillati > Actinomycetota > Actinomycetes > Micrococcales > Intrasporangiaceae > Knoellia > Knoellia sp. p5-6-4. The sequence continues at coordinate 1,137,271 of NZ_JARGZF010000001.1, read as the reverse complement.
TCACGGCCCTGGCCCAGCTCGCCGACCTGTGGACGAGCGAGATCAAGGCCGTGATCTTCGGCTTCATCGCCGCGGTCGTCGCCTCCTACAAGGGCCTGACGGCCGGCGGCGGCCCCAAGGGCGTCGGCGACGCGGTGAACCAGAGCGTGGTCATCACTTTCATGTTCCTGTTCGTCGTCAACTTCGTCGTCAGCGCCATCTACTTCCAAGTCGTCCCGCAGAAGATCTGAGGCGGGCGACGACGATGAACAGAGAACCGCGATGAGCAGAGCAACGGACCTCGCCCACCGCCCGGTGGAGGCCCTCGACAGCCTCGGCGAGCAGATGCGCTTCTACGTGCGCTCGCTCGCCTGGAGCGGGCGCACCCTCCGCCGCTACAAGAAGGAGGTCGTCCGGCTGCTGGCGGAGGTCTCCCTGGGCTCCGGGGCCCTGTCGGTCATCGGAGGCACCGTCGGCGTCATCGCCTTCCTCGCCTTCTTCACCGGGAGCCAGGTCGGACTGCAGGGCTACTCCTCCCTCAACCAGCTCGGCACCGGCGCCTTCACCGGCTTCATCTCCGCCTACCTCAACACCCGCGAGATCGCCCCGCTCGTGGCGGGCCTGGCCCTCGCGGCGACCGTCGGGTGCGGCTTCACCGCCCAGCTCGGGGCCATGCGGATCTCCGAGGAGGTCGACGCGCTCGAGGTCATGGGCATCCCGTCGCTGCCGTTCCTGGTGACCACCCGGATGATCGCCGGCTTCATCGCGGTGATCCCCCTCTACGTCCTGGGCCTGCTGTCCTCCTACGGCGCGACCCGGTTCATCGTCACCGAGTACTTCGGGCAGTCCAAGGGCACCTACGACCACTACTTCCACCTGTTCCTGCCGCCGATCGACGTCCTCTACTCCTTCCTAAAGGTCATGGTCTTCGCGGTCGTGATCATCTTGATCCACTGCTACTACGGCTACACCGCCTCGGGCGGGCCGGCCGGTGTGGGCGTGGCCGTGGGCAAGGCGGTGCGCACGTCGATCGTGGCCATCAACATCGTCGACTTCTTCTTCTCCCTGGCCGTCTGGGGTGCGTCGACCACGGTGAGGATCGCGGGTTAGCCATGACGCAGACCAATGCCACCAATGTCGGACCCGCCCGGGGCTTCATCTCCAGGCTGGGCGACCGTGCCTACGGCGTCGCCTTCCTCGTGGTCGTCGCCTCGCTCATCGGGCTGTCCGTCGCCTCGTTCCAGAAGGTCTTCACCGACGTGGTGATGGTGTCCCTGGAGACCGACCGGATCGGGTCGCAGCTGCAGGAGTCCAGCGACGTCAAGCTGCGCGGCCTGATCGTCGGGGAGGTGCGCCGCATCGAGACCACCGGGGACGGCGCCCGGCTGGCCCTGGCGCTGAAGCCGGAGATGGTGTCGCAGATCCCGGCGGACGTCTCGGCGCGGCTGCTGCCCAAGACGCTGTTCGGGGAGCGGTACGTCGACCTCGTGGCGCCGCCGGCCGGGACGGCGGGACGCGCGATCCGTGCCGGGGACGTGATCGGACAGGACCGCACGAGCGTGGCGATCGAGCTCGAGCGCGTGTTCGAGGACCTGCTGCCGCTGCTGCGTGCGGTCCAGCCGGAGAAGCTGGCCGCGACGCTGAACGCGCTGGCCACCACGCTCGACGGCCGGGGCACCCGGCTGGGGCAGAACCTGGTGCTGGTGGACCGCTACTTCAAGGAGCTCAACCCGCACATGCCGGCGCTGCAGGCCGACATCTCGGGGCTGGCAGACCTGGCGAGCACGTATGCCGTGGCGGCACCCGAGCTGGTCCGCGCGGCCAGGGCGCTGGTGACGACCAACACGACGATCGTGCAGAAGCAGGACTCCCTCAAGGGCTTCTTCGCCGGGACGGCGGGGTTCGCGAACACCACGGCGCGGTTCCTGGAGCGCAACGGTGACCGCGTCATCCAGGCCGGTCGCGTCGGCCGCCCGAGCCTGGCCCTGTTCGCCAAGTACTCGCCGCAGTACCCCTGCATGGCGACGGCGCTGACCAACTGGCTCCCCAACATCGACGGGGCGTGGAAGAACGAGCAGTTCCACATCACCTTGGAGGTCACCCCCCAGCGGCCGGGCTACAAGCCGGGGGAGGAGCCCGCCTGGGGCGAGAAGCGCGGCCCCAACTGCTACGGCCTGCCCGACCGCCACGGCAGCCAGGCCAACCCCCGCCCCGGCATCACGTTCGACGACGGCACCAACGGGGCCTCGAGCAACGGCGCCGGAAGCGCCCTGCCGTCGGCGTTCACCACCGAGAAGGCGGTGGGCATCGCCGAGGCCGACTCCGGTCTCGCCGGTACGGAGGAGGAACAGAAGGTCGTGGCCGCCCTGCTGTCGCGCGACGGGTCCGCGCACCCGTCTGCCATCACGACCCTGCTGGCCGGCCCGATGCTGCGTGGAACGGTGGTGAGCCAGCGATGAAGACCTCGTCCAGCCTGGTCAAGCTGATCCTCTTCGCGCTGACCACCCTCCTGGCTACCGGCACCCTGGCGGCCACGATCGCCAACGTGCAGCTCGGCGACAAGGCGACCTACAAGGCCGTCTTCGAGGACGTCACCGGTGTGGCCGCCGGCCAGGAGGTCCGCATCGCGGGCGTGCGCGTCGGCGAGATCGAGAAGGTGTCGGTGCACCGCGACCGCACCAACGCTCTCGTCGAGTTCTCCGTCGCCAAGTCCAGCGTCCTGACGCAGGGCACCCACGCCACCATCAAGTACCGGAACCTCGTCGGCGAGCGCTACCTGGCGCTGACGCAGGGAGTGGGGGACTCCGCCGCCCTCAAGGACGGCGCGACGATCGGCCTCGACCGCACCCAGTCGGCACTCGACCTGACCGTGCTGTTCAACGGCTTCAAGCCGCTGTTCGCCGCGCTCTCGCCCAAGGACGTCAACGAGCTGTCCGGGCAGATCATCTCGGTGCTCCAGGGCGAGGGCGGCAACATCAACTCGCTGCTGGCCAAGACGGCCTCGCTCACCTCGACCCTGGCCGACCGCGACGCCGTCATCGGCCGGACCATCGGCAACCTCAACGCCGTGCTCGCCACGGTCGACGAGCACGACGCGGCGCTCAAGCAGCTCATCGACCAGCTCCAGCGCTTCGTCTCCGGCCTGGCCCAGGACCGCAAGACGATCGGGGCCTCGCTCGAGAACATCAACTCCCTGACCGCCGAGACGGCCGACCTGCTCAAGGTCACCCGGCCCGCGATCAAGGCCGACATCGCCCACCTGCGCAGGCTCTCGACCACGCTCAACAAGCCGAAGAACACTGCGACCTTCGAGAAGTTCCTCTCGACGTCGCCCGAGAAGATCACGCAGATCACCCGCACGGCGACCTACGGCTCGTGGTTCAACTTCTATCTGTGCCGCTTCGACGGCACCGTGAAGCTGCCCACCGGCCCGGTCTCCCCGTCGTATGCCGTGACTGCAGCGAGGTGCTCATGAGCGTCCCCTTCCGTGAGCGCAACCCCGTCCCGATCGGGGCGGCCGGCCTGCTGGTGATCGCCGTGCTGCTGGCGCTGGCGTTCAACGTGCAGAGCCTGCCCCTGATCGGTGGCGGCGACACCTACCGCGCGGCCTTCAGCGAGGCCGGCGGCCTCATCGAGGGAGACGACGTGCGGATCGCCGGCGTCAAGGTCGGCAAGGTCGAGGCCGTCGACCTGGCCGGTGACCACGTCCGCGTCGACTTCCGCATCACCGAGGACGTGGCCTTCGGCCCCCAGACCGCCGCGTCGGTGCGCATGAAGACGCTGCTCGGGCAGAAGTACCTCTCGCTGGAGCCCGCCGGCGGGGGCCAGATGAGGGCGGGCTCCGAGATCCCGCTCGAGCGCACCGTCTCCTCCTACGACATCGTCAACGCCTTCACCGACCTGGCCCAGACCGCCGAGCGCATCGACACCGACCAACTCGCGACCTCGCTCGACGTCATGGCCACCGAGTTCAAGGACAGCCCACCGCACGTGCGGGCGGCGCTCGACGGGCTCACCCGCCTCTCGCGCACCATCGCCTCCCGCGACGCCGAGCTGAAGCGGCTGCTGTCGGCCGCCAACTCGGTGACCGGCACCGTCGCCGAGCGCAACAAGGCACTGGAGACCCTCATCAAGGACGCCGACCTGCTCATGGAAGAGCTCAACGCCCGCCGCGACGCCATCCACACGCTGTTCACCAACACCTCGGCGATGGCCCAGCAGGTGACGGCGCTGGTGCGTGAGAACCGGGCGGAGCTCAAGCCCGCCCTCGACCAGCTGACGAAGGTGCTCGCGGTGCTGCAGAAGCACGAGAAGGACCTGAACGACACGATCGCCGCGATGGCGCCGTTCACCCGGCTGTTCTCCAACGTGCTGGGCACCGGCCGGTGGTTCGACACCTACATCGCCAACCTCACGGCGCCGGTCGGCGCCCCGGGGGTGAAGTGACATGCGCATCGGGCTCATCCCCAAGGTCGTCGCGGCCCTCGTGGTGGTCGCGGTCGTGGCCGGCGCCTACGCCTTCTGGCCGCGCAACGACCGGGTCCGCGTCACCGGGGAGTTCACCCGGGCGGTCGGGCTCTTCCCGGGCTCGGACGTGCGGGTCCTCGGCGTCGAGGTCGGCGAGGTGACCGAGGTCGTGCCGAAGGGCGACAAGGTCCTGGTCAGCTTCGAGTTCGACCGCAAGTACTCCGTGCCGGCGGACGCCAAGGCGGCCGTGGTGGCGCCCTCGCTGGTGAGTGACCGCTACGTGCAGCTGTTCCCTGCCTACAAGGGCGGCCCGAAGATGGCCGACGGCGCCCACATCGGCGCTGACCGCACGGCCGTCCCCGTCGAGCTCGACCGCATCTCGCAGAGCCTCGACGACCTGCTCGTCGCCCTCGGTCCGCAGGGGGCCAACAAGGACGGCTCGTTCTCGCGGCTGCTCGACACCGGGGCGAGGAACCTCGACGGGCAGGGACAGCAGCTCCACGACATGAACCGCGACCTCTCCCAGGCCCTCGCGACCCTCAGCGGCGGCCGGAACGACTTCTTCGGCACGGTCAAGAACCTCCAGACCCTCACCTCGATGCTCGCCACCAACGACCAGCAGGTGCGCCGGCTCAACAAGGACCTCGCGACGGTGTCCACCCAGCTCGACGGTGAGCGCGACGACCTCTCCGCCGCGCTGAAGAACCTGGCCATCGCACTCAACGAGGTGTCCACCTTCGTGAAGGACAACCGCACCGGCGTCAAGACCAACGTCGACCAGCTCGCGGCCGTCACCGGAACGGTCGCCAAGCAGCGCGACGCCCTCGCCGAGACACTCACCAACGCGCCCGTCGCCATCAGCAACCTGCAGAACGCCTACAACCCCAAGACCGGCACGCTCGACACCAGGTCCAACATGGAGCAGTTCGACGATCCCGCCCTGCTGCTGTGCTCCCTGGTCACCGGGCCGACCGGCACCGGCAACACCGACCTGTGCCGCGACATCGACACCACGCTCGCCCCGGTGAGCCAGTCGCTGCAGATGCGCGGCGCCGACCCGACGCTGGGCGGACTGCTGGGAGGGACGCACTGATGAGCACCACGCCCACCACCGCAGACCGGATGCCGGGTGCGCGGCTGCGCCGGACGGCCGCCGCCCTCGTGGCGGCCGGGACCGCAGCGGCCCTCGGGGGCTGCCAGGGCGCCTACGACCTGCCGCTGCCCGGTGGCGCTGCCGCCCGCGGCGACGTCTACCGGATCACGGCCGAGTTCGCCGACGTGCTCGACCTCGTGCCGCAGTCCTCGGTGAAGGTCGACCAGGTGACCGTCGGCGCGGTCGAGGAGATCGAGCTGAACGGCTGGACCGCCAGGGTCACCCTGCGGCTGCCGAAGACCGTGAAGCTGCCCGACAACGCGACGGCCGAGATCAGGCAGACCTCGCTGCTGGGCGAGAAGTACATCGAGCTGGCGCCCCCGGCCTCGGCGAAGGCGGTCGGCGAGCTGGGGGAGGGGGACAACATCGTGCTGGACCGCACGAGCCGCAACCCCGAGGTCGAGGAGGTCCTCAGCGCCATGTCGCTGCTGCTCAACGGTGGCGGCGTCGCCCAGCTGAAGGTCATCGAGGCCGAGCTCAACAACGCGCTGCGCGGCAACAACCAGGAAATCAAGGACCTCATCGGGCAGCTCGACACCTTCGTCGGGGGCCTGGAGGAGCAGAAGAGCGAGATCGTGCGGGCCATCGACGGGATCGACCGGCTCTCGGCCCGCCTGGCGGCCCAGAAGCAGGACATCGCCCGGGCCATCGAGGCCATGCCGGGTGGGTTGAAGGTGCTCGCCGACCAACGCAAGCAGCTCGTCGAGATGCTGACCGCCCTCGAGCGGCTCGGTGCGGTCGGGACCGACGTGGTCCAGCAGTCCAAGGCCGACACCCGGGCCAACCTCGAGGCGCTCGCGCCCATCCTGGCCGAGCTGAACAAGGCGGGCGACGACCTTCCGGCGTCGATGCAGCTGCTGCTGACCTACCCCTTCTCGGACGGCACCCTGGCCGCGATGAAGGGCGACTACACCAACCTGCGCGTCACAGCCGACCTCGACATGCGCAACCTCTCCGGCAACCTCGGCATCCCGACCGCTCCGCCGACCGGAGGCGAGCCCGGGCTGCCCGACGTGCCGCTGCCCGACGTACCGGACCTGCCGCTGCCGGGGCAGACCCCCGACCCGACCTCGCCGGGCGGTGGAGGCGGCGTGTGCGTGCCGGGGGTCACGTGCCTGGGGTCGGCCGGGTCCGGCAGCTCGTCCTCGGACGGCTCGTGGCGCTCGCTGTACACCGGAGGTGAGGCATGATCCGCCGCTCGGTGAAGGTGCAGCTCATCGCCTTCCTGCTCATCACGCTGGTCACCGTCTCGGTGCTGTCCGCCCGCTACGTGGGTCTCTACGACCGCGTGGTCGGAGGTCAGTACCTCGTCTCCGCGGACTTCGCCGAGTCCGGCGGGATCTTCGTGGGCTCCGAGGTCTCCTACCGCGGCGTCCAGGTGGGCCGGGTCGAGCGACTGCGGCTCGGCAAGGACGGCGTCATCGTCGACGCCCGGATCCGCCGGGGCGTCCAGATCCCCAAGGACACCGTCGCCGTGGTCGAGAACCGCTCGGCCGTCGGGGAGCAGTACCTCGACTTCCAGCCACGCTCGCAGGGCGGGAAGAGCCTCGAGGACGGCGACACCATCGCGCGCGAGGACACCCGCACCCCGGTGCGCGTGGACAACCTCCTGCTGCACCTCGACGGGACGGTGCGATCGGTCGACCGTGACGACCTCAGGACCGTGGTCGACGAGCTCGGCAAGGCCTTCGCCGATGGCGGCACCGACCTGCAGCGGATGCTCGACAGCGGCGACGCCCTGACCCGCGCCGCGACCGAGGCCCTGCCCGAGACGGTCAAGCTCATCGAGGACGGGCGCATCGTGCTCGACACCCAGCGCGACACCTCCGGGCAGATCAAGACCTTCGCCACGAACTTCGCGAACCTCTCCGAGACCCTCAAGGCCTCGGACGCCGACCTGCGGATGGTGCTCGACCGGGGGGCCGTGGCCTCACGCGAGCTCGACGGCCTCATCCGCGAGAACCAGTCGAGCCTCGCGGCGCTGCTGGCCAACCTCATCACCGTCGGCCAGGTCACGACCGCCCGGGTCGACGGCATCGAGCAGCTGCTCGTCACCTACCCGGACGTGATCGCCGGTGGCTACACGGTGGTGCCGGGCGACGGCACCGCCCACTTCGGGCTGGTGCTCTCGCACGACCCCGTGGTCTGCAAGCAGGGCTACGAGGGGACCAAGCGCACCGACCCTGCGCGCACGACGGGCCTTCCCCCGGTCAACACCGGCGCCCGCTGCTCCCTCCCTCGGGGCTCGTCCAGCAACGTGCGCGGAGCGCAGAACGCGCCCGGCCCCTCCGGGGCGAGGTCATCGAACTCCTCGGTTCCACTGGCAATCGCCGGCCAGCCCGTATCCCCGGGCGCCTCGGCCTCGTTGGGCACGGCAGCACCCGATGTCTCGGTGCCCCTCCCACCGACGGGAGGTGGACAGACCGAGCCGTCGTGGCTGTGGATGATGAAGGAGGCTGCTCGATGAGCACGATCACCACCCAGGCCGGGAGGGCGGTGAAGGCCACGGTTCCCGCGAGGCTCCTCAGGGGCAGGACGGGACCGGCGGCCGACGCAACGGACAGGGCCGACACGGCCGAGACCACCACGCAGCAGGCAGCCGGGCCACGGTCCGCCCGCCTCACCCCGCGGGGACTCTGGGGCCTCGTGGCGCTGGTCCTCGTCGCGGCCCTCGCCGTGGGGGCCACCGTGGGACGCGAGGCCTGGACGGCGCACCAGACGCAGCAGGCCCGCGCCGAGGCTGTCGCCGCGGGGCGACAGCTGGCGGTCAACTTCGTGACCGTCGACCACCAGCACGTCGACCGCGACACCGCCCGGGTGCGCGCAGGGGCGACCGGCACGTTCCTCGAGAGCTACAGCAGCTCGATCGAGGAGCTGAAGAAGGTGCTGGTGCAGAACAAGACGGTCTCACGGGCCGAGCGCACCGAGGCCGCCCTGGTCTCCGGCGACCTCGACTCCGCCGTGGTGCTGGTCGGCGTGGTCGCCCCGACGCAGAACGCGTCGGTCCCCGATGGCGAGAAGAAGACCTACCGCATGCGCCTGCAGCTGCGGAAGGTGAGCGACGCGTGGAAGGTGGAGAACCTTGAGTTCGTCGGGTGACAACGTGGCCAGGAACGGCACGCGCCAGCGTCCCCGTGTCGCCGGGCAGCGCTCGCGGACGCGTCCGCAGGGGCAGCGGGCCCACGGCATACCGCCACTGCCGCACGCCCGGCCGGAGCGCACCGAGGGTGTCGCACCCGCGGTCCCCGTGCGTGAGCCGGCCGCCGCGGCGAAGCCCGCGGCGGCTGCGGCCCCGAAGGCTCAGGCGAGCCGACCCCGCCGGCTGCTGGCACCGCTCCTCGGCCTCGGCGTGGCGGCGGCCCTGCTCGCGGGGTCGACGGGCCTCGCGCTGAGCGATCCCTCGGGCCAGGAGGCACAGACGCGGGCGGCCACCAGCACGGCCCGCACGTCGATCGAGCAGATGCTCAGCTACAACTACAAGAGCATCGATGCGCAGGCGGCCCGGATCGAGGGCCTGCTGACCGGCTCCTTCAAGGAGGAGTTCGCGCAGGCCATGGACAAGGACATCAAGCCACTGGCGGTCAAGAACAAGACCGTCGTGCAGGCCCGGGTGTCCGACGTCGGCGTCATGGAGCAGGCCGAGGGCCGCGTGAAGGTGCTCGCCTTCGTCAACCAGGCCACGGTCGGCGCCGACGCCGCGCAGCCCGCGGTCGACCAGAACCGGGTCATCGCGACCCTCACGCGGGTGGGCGAGCGGTGGCTGATCTCGGACGTCCAGGCGTTCTGAGCGGCCCCGGAGCGGTGCTCTGGACCCCGGTGCGGCACGCCGCGCCGGGGTTCGGCCTTGACGGGGGGCGCGGCTGCCGCCATCCTCATCTGCGTCGCGAGGACCGCGTCGCCGTCGCCTGATCGGCAGCGCGAGTCCGGACTCCCGTCGACGGGGGGCTGTGCGCTTTCGCCGCCCCGCTGGACGCGGTTGGACTATCCTGCCCTCCTGCGGGTATGCTGTCGCTTTGCGCTGCCCTGTCCTCGATCCCCCGCTGAGTCCGCCAACTCCGGTCGTGCCTTCCCGCACGTTCTGTTGCCGGCCTTCGCGTTGGACCGAGAGCTGGCGCCAGTGCAGACCTCAGTTCTAAAGGCCCGTGGAAGGACCATCCTTGGCTGCCTCGCGCAACGCGACTCAGACTGTGTCCACTGCACGGACGGCTTCCGGCCGTCTGTCCTTCGCGAAGATTCGCGAACCGCTCGAGGTCCCCGACCTCCTGGCGCTGCAAACGGAAAGCTTCGACTGGCTGCTCGGGAACGAGCGCTGGCAGGCCCGCGTGGCAGCCGCCAAGGCCGAGGGCCGCACCGACGTCCCCGACCGTTCCGGCCTCGAGGAGATCTTCGAGGAGATCTCGCCGATCGAGGACTTCAGCGGCTCCATGTCGCTGTCGTTCCGCGACCACCGCTTCGAGGACGTGAAGTACTCCATCGAGGAGTGCAAGGAGCGCGACCAGACCTACTCCGCCCCGCTGTTCGTCACCGCGGAGTTCATGAACACCACCACCGGTGAGATCAAGAGCCAGACGGTGTTCATGGGCGACTTCCCGCTCATGACCGAGCGCGGCACCTTCGTCATCAACGGCACCGAGCGTGTCGTGGTCTCCCAGCTGGTCCGCAGCCCGGGCGTCTACTTCGAGCGCACCCCCGACAAGACCTCCGACAAGGACGTCTACACCGCCAAGGTGATCCCCAGCCGGGGCGCCTGGCTCGAGTTCGAGATCGACAAGCGCGACATGGTGGGCGTCCGGGTCGACCGCAAGCGCAAGCAGTCCGTCACGGTGCTCCTCAAGGCGCTCGGCCTGACCGACGCGCAGATCCTCGAGGAGTTCGGCGACTACGAGTCGATGCGCCTGACCCTGGAGAAGGACCACACGGCCGGCCAGGACGACGCACTGCTCGACATCTACCGCAAGCTGCGCCCGGGTGAGCCCCCGACCAAGGAGGCTGCCCAGACCCTGCTGGACAACCTCTACTTCAACGAGAAGCGCTACGACCTGGCCAAGGTCGGTCGCTACAAGATCAACCGCAAGCTGGGGCTGGCCGACGAGCTCGGCCACTCGACGCTCTCGGTCGACGACATCGTGGCGACGATCAAGTACCTCGTGGCCCTGCACAACGGCGAGACCACCCTCCAGGGTGCCGCCGGCGAGGTCTCGGTCGAGGTCGACGACATCGACCACTTCGGCAACCGCCGCCTGCGCAACGTCGGCGAGCTGATCCAGAACCAGGTCCGCACCGGCCTGTCCCGCATGGAGCGCGTCGTCCGCGAACGCATGACCACGCAGGACGTCGAGGCCATCACGCCGCAGACCCTGATCAACATCCGCCCCGTGGTGGCGTCGATCAAGGAGTTCTTCGGCACCTCCCAGCTCTCGCAGTTCATGGACCAGAACAACCCGCTGGCCGGCCTGACGCACAAGCGTCGTCTCTCGGCCCTCGGCCCGGGTGGTCTCTCCCGCGACCGCGCCGGCATGGAGGTCCGTGACGTCCACCCGTCGCACTACGGCCGCATGTGCCCGATCGAGACCCCTGAGGGCCCGAACATCGGCCTCATCGGCTCGCTGGCCTCCTACGGCCGGATCAACGCGTTCGGCTTCATCGAGACCCCGTACCGCAAGGTCGAGTACGGCAAGGTCACCGACGAGGTGCACTACCTGTCCGCCGACGAGGAGGACCGCCACGTCATCGCGCAGGCCAACGCGGCCCTGACCGCCGACAGCACCTTCGCGGAGGAGCGCGTCCTCGTCCGCACCAAGGGCGGCGAGGTCGACTACGTCCCGGGTGTCGACGTCGACTACATGGACGTGTCCCCGCGCCAGATGGTGTCGGCGGCCACCGCGCTGATCCCGTTCCTCGAGCACGACGACGCCAACCGTGCGCTCATGGGCTCGAACATGCAGCGCCAGGCCGTGCCGCTGGTGAAGTCCGAGGCCCCGCTCGTGGGCACCGGCATGGAGTACCGCGCGGCACTGGACTCCGGTGACGTGGTCCGTGCCGAGCAGGCCGGTGTCGTCACCGAGGTCTCCGCCGACCTGGTGACCGTGGCCAACGACGAGGGTGGGACCCGCACCTACCGGATCGCCAAGTTCGCGCGCTCCAACCAGGGCACCTCCTACAACCAGCGCGTGCTGGTCGCCGAGGGCGACCGCCTCGAGGCCGGCTCGGTCATCGCCGACGGTCCCGCGACCGACGGCGGCGAGATGGCCCTGGGCCGCAACCTGCTCGTGGCGTTCATGCCGTGGGAGGGCCACAACTACGAGGACGCGATCATCCTCAGCCAGCGCCTGGTGCAGGACGACGTCCTCTCCTCGATCCACATCGAGGAGCACGAGGTCGACGCCCGCGACACCAAGCTGGGTCCGGAGGAGATCACCCGGGACATCCCGAACGTCTCCGAGGACGTCCTGGCCGACCTCGACGAGCGCGGCATCATCCGCATCGGCGCCGAGGTCCGCGACGGCGACCTCCTGGTCGGCAAGGTCACGCCCAAGGGCGAGACCGAGCTGACCCCCGAGGAGCGTCTGCTTCGCGCCATCTTCGGCGAGAAGGCCCGCGAGGTCCGTGACACCTCCCTGAAGGTGCCCCACGGCGAGACCGGCACCGTCATCGGCGTCAAGGTCTTCGACAAGGACGAGGGCGACGACCTGCCCCCGGGCGTGAACCAGCTGGTGCGCGTCTACGTCGCCAACAAGCGCAAGATCACCGACGGTGACAAGCTCGCCGGCCGCCACGGCAACAAGGGCGTCATCTCCAAGATCCTGCCGGTCGAGGACATGCCGTTCCTGGAGGACGGCACCCCGGTCGACGTCGTCCTGAACCCGCTCGGTGTGCCCGGTCGTATGAACGTCGGCCAGATCCTCGAGCTCCACCTCGGCTGGGCCGCCAGCCGCGGCTGGGAGATCGCGGACAACCCGGAGTGGGCCAAGCTCATCCCCGAGGACGCCCGCAAGGCCGAGGCCGGCACCCGTGTCGCCTCCCCGGTCTTCGACGGTGTGCGCGAGGACGAGATCGTCGGCCTGCTGGACTCGACGCTCAAGACCCGCGACGACGTGCGCCTGATCGACGGCACAGGCAAGGCGAACCTGTTCGACGGCCGCTCCGGCGAGCCGTTCCCGGAGCCGGTTTCGGTCGGGTACATGTACATCCTCAAGCTGCACCACCTCGTGGACGACAAGATCCACGCCCGCAGCACCGGCCCGTACTCGATGATCACCCAGCAGCCGCTCGGTGGTAAGGCGCAGTTCGGTGGCCAGCGCTTCGGTGAGATGGAGGTCTGGGCACTCGAGGCGTACGGCGCCGCCTACGCCCTCCAGGAGCTGCTGACGATCAAGTCCGACGACGTCACCGGCCGCGTGAAGGTCTACGAGGCCATCGTCAAGGGCGACAACATCCCCGAGCCGGGCATCCCGGAGTCGTTCAAGGTCCTCATCAAGGAGATGCAGTCGCTCTGCCTGAACGTCGAGGTCCTGTCCTCCGACGGCAGCCAGATCGAGCTGCGCGACTCCGACGACGACGTCTTCCGCGCCGCGGAGGAGCTCGGTATCGACCTGTCCCGGCGCGAGCCGAGCAGCGTCGAAGAGGTCTGACAGGAAGCCGGTATGCCGTGTGCTCACCCCGGTGAGAAGCGCGCCCCAGGCGCGCCCACGGCATACCGGCGCCCCGCCAAGGACCATCCCTGACAGACCACTTCAGATTTAAGAGACACGAGAGAAGGAACCACGTGCTCGACGTCAACTTCTTCGACGAGCTGCGCATCGGCCTGGCCACGGCGGAGGACATCCGCCAGTGGAGCCACGGTGAGGTGAAGAAGCCGGAGACGATCAACTACCGCACCCTCAAGCCGGAGAAGGAGGGCCTGTTCTGCGAGCGCATCTTCGGCCCCACCCGCGACTGGGAGTGCAACTGCGGCAAGTACAAGCGGGTCCGCTTCAAGGGCATCATCTGTGAGCGCTGTGGCGTCGAGGTCACCCGTGCCAAGGTGCGCCGCGAGCGGATGGGCCACATCGAGCTCGCCGCCCCCGTCACCCACATCTGGTACTTCAAGGGCGTCCCGTCACGCCTGGGCTACCTGCTCGACCTGGCCCCGAAGGACCTCGAGAAGGTCATCTACTTCGCTGCCTACATGATCACCTCGGTCGACGAGGAGCAGCGCCACAAGGACCTGCCCTCGCTCGAGGCCCAGATCGAGGTCGAGAAGAAGGAGTTCGAGAACCGCCGCGACGCCGACGTCGAGGCCCGCGCCAAGCGTCTCGAGTCCGACCTCGCCGAGCTCGAGGCCGAGGGTGCCAAGGCCGACGCCCGCCGCAAGGTGCGCGAGTCGGCCGAGCGCGAGATGAACCAGATCCGCAAGCGCGCCGACCAGCAGATCGAGCGCCTCGAGCAGGTCTGGGACCGCTTCAAGAACCTCAAGGTCCAGGACCTCGAGGGCGACGAGATCCTCTACCGCGAGATGCGCGACCGGTTCGGCCTCTACTTCGAGGGCGGCATGGGCGCGGCAGCGATCCAGAAGCGCCTCGAGACCTTCGACCTCGACGCCGAGGCCGAGTCGCTGCGCGAGATCATCGCCACCGGCAAGGGCCAGAAGAAGACCCGTGCGCTCAAGCGGCTCAAGGTCGTCACCGCCTTCCAGCAGACGTCCAACAAGCCGACCGGCATGGTCCTCGACGCCGTCCCGGTCATCCCGCCGGACCTGCGCCCGATGGTCCAGCTCGACGGTGGCCGCTTCGCCACCTCCGACCTGAACGACCTGTACCGCAGGGTCATCAACCGCAACAACCGCCTCAAGCGACTGCTCGACCTCGGCGCCCCCGAGATCATCGTCAACAACGAGAAGCGGATGCTGCAGGAGGCCGTCGACAGCCTCTTCGACAACGGCCGCCGCGGCCGCCCGGTCACGGGCCCCGGCAACCGTCCGCTGAAGTCGCTGTCCGACATGCTCAAGGGCAAGCAGGGCCGGTTCCGCCAGAACCTGCTCGGCAAGCGCGTCGACTACTCCGGCCGTTCGGTCATCGTCGTCGGCCCGCAGCTGAAGCTGCACCAGTGCGGCCTGCCCAAGCAGATGGCGCTCGAGCTGTTCAAGCCGTTCGTGATGAAGCGCCTGGTCGACCTCGACCACGCGCAGAACATCAAGTCGGCCAAGCGCATGGTCGAGCGGGCCCGCCCGGTCGTGTGGGACGTGCTCGAGGAGGTCATCACCGAGCACCCCGTGCTGCTGAACCGCGCACCCACCCTGCACCGCCTCGGCATCCAGGCCTTCGAGCCGCAGCTGGTCGAGGGCAAGGCCATCCAGATCCACCCGCTGGTCTGCTCCGCCTTCAACGCGGACTTCGACGGTGACCAGATGGCCGTGCACGTGCCGCTCTCCGCAGAGGCGCAGGCCGAGGCCCGCATCCTCATGCTCTCGAGCAACAACATCCTCAAGCCGGCGGACGGCCGCCCGGTGACCATGCCCACCCAGGACATGATCATCGGGCTGTTCCACCTCACCACCGAGGTGGAGGACGGCAAGGGTGCCGGCCGGGCGTTCTCCTCGGTGTCCGAGGCCCGCATGGCCTTCGACGCCGGCGAGCTCGAGCTGGGCAGCAGGATCAAGCTGCGCCTGACCGACGTGGTGCCGGCCCCCGGCACCGAGCTGCCCGAGGGCCTCGAGCCCGACGACCAGGGCCGCGTGCCGGCGCTGACCGTCGAGACCACCCTCGGCCGGGCGCTGTTCAACCAGACCCTGCCGGTGGACTACCCGTTCGTCGACGCGGTGGTGGACAAGAAGCGCCTGTCGGCGATCGTCAACGACCTCGCCGAGCGCTACAGCAAGGTGCAGGTCGCGGCGAGCCTCGACGCGCTCAAGGAGTACGGCTTCCACTGGGCGACCCGCTCGGGCACCACCGTGGCCATCTCCGACGTCGTGACCCCGCCGCGCAAGCCCGAGATCCTCGAGGGCTACGAGGCCAAGGCGACCAAGGTGCAGACGCAGTACGAGCGCGGTCTGATCACCGACGACGAGCGCCGTCAGGAGCTCATCGAGATCTGGACGCAGGCCACGAACGAGGTCGCCAAGGAGATGGAGGCCAACATCCCGCGGACCAACACCATCTACCGGATGGTGTCCTCGGGTGCTCGTGGTAACTGGATGCAGCTGCGGCAGATCGCCGGTATGCGTGGTCTGGTGTCGAACCCGAAGGGTGACATCATCCCGCGTCCGATCCGCGCGAACTTCCGCGAGGGCCTGTCCGTGCTCGAGTTCTTCATCTCGACGCACGGTTCGCGAAAGGGTCTGGCCGACACCGCTCTTCGTACCGCGGACTCGGGTTACCTGACCCGTCGCCTGGTCGACGTCTCGCAGGACGTCATCATCCGCGAGGACGACTGCGGCACCGACCGCGGCCTGAAGATGCCGATCGCCCAGCGCACCTCTGACGGCGCCCTGGTCGAGCACGACGACGTCGAGACCTCCGTCTACGCCCGCACCCTCGCCGAGGACGTGGAGAAGGACGGCCAGGTGCTCGCCGAGGCCGGCATCGACCTCGGTGACGTGGTCATCGACGCCCTCGTCGCCGCAGGCGTCGAGGAGGTCAAGGTCCGCTCGGTCCTCACCTGTGACAGCCGGGTCGGCACCTGTGCCGCCTGCTACGGCCGCTCGCTGGCCACGGGCAAGCTCGTCGACATCGGCGAGGCCGTCGGCATCATTGCGGCCCAGTCGATCGGTGAGCCCGGCACCCAGCTGACGATGCGCACCTTCCACACCGGTGGTGTGGCCGGTGACGACATCACGCAGGGTCTGCCGCGTGTCGTCGAGCTGTTCGAGGCGCGCACCCCGAAGGGTGTCGCCCCGATCGCCGAGGCGACCGGCCGGGTCACCATCGAGGACACCGACAAGGCCCGCAAGATCATGCTGACCCCGGACGACGGCTCCGAGGAGCACGCCTACCCGGTCAGCAAGCGGGCCCGCCTCCTGGTGGGCGACGGCGACCACGTGCAGGTCGGCACCCAGCTGACGGTCGGCTCCATCGACCCCAAGCAGGTGCTGCGCATCCTCGGCCCGCGCGCCGTGCAGATGCACCTGGTCGACGAGGTCCAGAACGTCTACCGCCAGCAGGGCGTGTCGATCCACGACAAGCACATCGAGGTCATCGTGCGGCAGATGCTGCGCCGCATCACGATCATCGAGTCCGGCGACGCCGACCTGCTCCCCGGCGAGCTCGCCGAGCGCGGCCGCTTCGAGGAGGAGAACCGCCGCGTGGTGGCCGAGTCCGGCAAGCCGGCCTCGGGTCGACCGGAGCTCATGGGCATCACCAAGGCGTCCCTGGCGACCGAGTCGTGGCTGTCGGCCGCGTCCTTCCAGGAGACGACCCGGGTGCTCACCGAGGCCGCGATGCACGCCAAGTCGGACCCGCTGCTGGGTCTGAAGGAGAACGTCATCCTCGGTAAGCTCATCCCGGCCGGCACGGGGCTCCCGCGCTACCGGAACATCAAGGTGGAGCCGACGGAGGAGGCCAAGGCCGCCGTCTACTCGATGCCGAGCTACGAGTACGAGTACCCGGTCTTCGGCCCGGGCAGCGGCGAGGCCATCCGCCTCGACGACGCGGAGCTGGGCCTGGACTGACGGCTGTCGCCTGACGCCTTAGCTCATTCGGGGTATTGCCGAGCGCCACAGCGCCCGGCAATACCCCGAATCGCTTCTTCGCCGCCGTGGCGGCTGGGCAGCGTCCAACCGATTTGGTAGGGCACTGGGCAACGGGTATCTTTGAACACTGTGTCTGAGGTGCGCCTCGGGCACGACGCAGGCCGCAGGGCCGGGGGAGACCCGGGCGCGCAGCGGCCGCAACCTCTCGCCGGGCAATCCACGATCGAAGCACCACGGGTCGTGCGTGGGGAGTGCAGGGGAGAGCACCGTCGAAGACACACCCGAGCGCGGGGGTCGGAGACGGCAACACCAAGGAGCGCCGGAGGGTCCGCCCGCCGGCACGAACAGACACAACGACGTACGGAGAACAGGTTGCCTACGATCAACCAGCTTGTGCGCAAGGGGCGCCAGGACAAGGTCACCAAGACCAAGACTCCTGCCCTCAAGGGCTCGCCCCAGCGCCGTGGCGTGTGCACGCGTGTGTACACCACCACCCCCAAGAAGCCGAACTCTGCCCTGCGCAAGGTCGCCCGTGTGCGCCTCACCAGCGGCATCGAGGTCACGGCCTACATCCCGGGTGTCGGCCACAACCTGCAGGAGCACTCCATCGTGCTCGTGCGTGGCGGCCGTGTGAAGGACCTCCCCGGCGTGCGCTACAAGATCGTGCGCGGCTCGCTCGACACCCAGGGTGTCAAGAACCGCAAGCAGGCCCGCTCCCGTTACGGCGCGAAGATGGAGAAGAAGTAATGCCTCGCAAGGGACCCGCGCCGAAGCGCCCCCTCGTCGTCGACCCGGTCTACCAGTCCCCGCTGGTGACCCAGCTGGTCAACAAGATCCTCCTCGACGGCAAGAAGTCGATCGCCGAGCACATCGTCTACGGCGCGCTCGAGGGCTGCCGCGAGAAGACCGGCACCGACCCCGTCGTCACCCTCAAGCGGGCGCTCGACAACATCAAGCCGACCCTGGAGGTCAAGTCCCGCCGCGTCGGCGGTGCGACCTACCAGGTGCCGATCGAGGTCAAGCCCGGCCGTGCGACCACCCTGGCCCTGCGCTGGATGGTGGGCTACTCGCGCCAGCGTCGTGAGAAGACCATGACCGAGCGGCTCATGAACGAGATCCTCGACGCCTCCAACGGCCTCGGCGCGTCCGTGAAGCGTCGCGAGGACACCCACAAGATGGCCGAGTCCAACAAGGCCTTCGCGCACTACCGCTGGTAGCAGCGACCGGCGGCGGCCCAGCCCCCCGGGGCCCGGGCCGCCCGCCGGCACCAGCAGCTGAGAGGCCGTTGGCACGGCATACGCGCTGCGACAGAACGAACGCACTTCCGCAACGAGCGAGATGAGATAAACGAGTGGCACTCGACGTCCTGACGGACCTGACCAAGGTCCGCAACATCGGCATCATGGCGCACATCGACGCCGGCAAGACGACGACGACTGAGCGCATCCTCTTCTACACCGGTGTCAACCGGAAGATGGGCGAGACCCACGACGGCGCCTCCACCACCGACTGGATGGAGCAGGAGAAGGAGCGCGGCATCACGATCACGTCTGCCGCGGTCACCTCCTTCTGGGAGGGCACCCAGATCAACATCATCGACACGCCCGGCCACGTCGACTTCACCGTCGAGGTCGAGCGCTCGCTGCGTGTGCTCGACGGCGCCGTCGCGGTGTTCGACGGCAAGGAGGGCGTGGAGCCCCAGTCCGAGACCGTGTGGCGCCAGGCCGACAAGTACGACGTCCCCCGCATCGCGTTCGTCAACAAGATGGACAAGCTCGGCGCGGACTTCTACTTCACCGTGCAGACCATCAAGGACCGCCTCGGCGCCGAGCCGCTCGTGCTGCAGCTGCCGATCGGTGCCGAGAACGACTTCATCGGTGTCGTCGACCTGATCTACCGTCGCGCCCTCGTGTGGCCCGGCGATGCCAAGGGTGACGTCACCATGGGCGCCAAGTACGAGATCCAGGACATCCCGGCCGACATGCTCGAGAAGGTCGAGGAGTACCGCCACCACCTCGTCGAGCGCGTGGCCGAGTCCGACGACGCCCTCATGGAGAAGTACCTCGGCGGCGAGGAGCTGACCCCCGAGGAGCTCAAGGCCGGCATCCGCAAGCTGACGGTCAACTCCGAGCTCTACCCGGTGCTGTGCGGCTCCGCGTTCAAGAACCGCGGTGTGCAGCCGATGCTCGACGCGGTCGTCGACTACCTGCCGTCGCCGCTCGACGTCGAGGCCATGAAGGGGCACAAGCCCGGCCACGAGGACGTCGAGATGACCCGCGAGCCCAGCAAGGACGCGCCGTTCTCGGCGCTGGCCTTCAAGGTCGCCTCGCACCCGTTCTTCGGCACCCTCACCTTCATCCGGGTCTACTCCGGCCGCGTCGCCGCGGGCTCGCAGGTCGTCAACACGACCAAGGGCAAGAAGGAGCGCATCGGCAAGCTCTTCCAGATGCACGCCAACAAGGAGAACCCGGTCGAGGAGGCCCTCGCCGGCCACATCTACGCCGCGATCGGCCTCAAGGACACCACCACCGGTGACACCCTGAGCGACCCGAACGAGCAGATCGTGCTCGAGTCGATGACCTTCCCGGACCCGGTGATCCAGGTCGCCATCGAGCCCAAGACCAAGGGCGACCAGGAGAAGCTGTCGACGGCCATCCAGAAGCTCTCCGCCGAGGACCCCACCTTCCAGGTGCACCTCGACGAGGAGACCGGCCAGACGATCATCGCCGGCATGGGCGAGCTCCACCTCGACATCCTCGTCGACCGCATGAAGCGCGAGTTCAAGGTCGAGGCCAACGTCGGCAAGCCGCAGGTGGCGTACCGCGAGACGATCCGCAGGGCCGTCGAGAAGTACGACTACACCCACAAGAAGCAGACCGGTGGCTCCGGCCAGTTCGCGAAGGTGCAGGTCACCATCGAGCCCCTGGAGGCCCAGGAGTCCGGCGAGCTGTACGAGTTCAACAACGCGGTCACCGGTGGTCGCGTCCCGCGCGAGTACATCCCGTCGGTGGACGCCGGCATCCAGGACGCCATGCAGTACGGCGTGCTGGCCGGTTACCCGATGGTCGGCATCAAGGCCACCCTGGTCGACGGTGCCTACCACGACGTCGACTCCTCGGAGATGGCGTTCAAGATCGCCGGCTCGATGGCGCTGAAGGAGGCCGTCCGCAAGGCGGACCCCGTTCTGCTCGAGCCGATGATGGCCGTCGAGGTGCGCACGCCCGAGGACTACATGGGCGACGTCATCGGCGACATCAACTCCCGCCGTGGCCAGATCCAGGGCATGGAGGACATCTCGGGTGCCAAGGTCGTGCGCGGCCTGGTCCCGCTGTCCGAGATGTTCGGCTACGTCGGCGACCTGCGCTCCAAGACGCAGGGCCGGGCGAGCTTCTCGATGGAGTTCGACTCCTACGCCGAGGTCCCCAAGGCCGTCGCGGAGGAGATCATCAAGAAGACCCGGGGTGAGTGACCGGTAGGATGCCGGTCGCACACCGCGATTCAGTTACACCACCCACAAACGGCGCCACGTCCTGCCTGGTCGTACGGCGTAACACAAAACAGTCCTGAGGAGGACCACCAGTGGCGAAGGCAAAGTTCGAGCGGACTAAGCCGCACGTCAACATCGGCACCATCGGTCACATCGACCACGGTAAGACGACGCTGACGGCAGCGATCTCCAAGGTCCTGCACGACAAGTACCCGGACCTGAACCCGCAGTTCGCGTTCGAGGACATCGACAAGGCGCCCGAGGAGAAGCAGCGCGGTATCACCATCTCCATCGCGCACATCGAGTACCAGACGGAGAAGCGTCACTACGCTCACGTCGACTGCCCGGGCCACGCCGACTACGTGAAGAACATGATCACGGGTGCGGCGCAGATGGACGGCGCGATCCTCGTGGTCGCCGCCACCGACGGCCCGATGCCCCAGACGAAGGAGCACGTCCTCCTGGCCCGCCAGGTCGGCGTCCCCTACATCGTCGTGGCGCTCAACAAGGCCGACATGGTCGACGACGAGGAGATCCTCGAGCTCGTCGAGATGGAGGTCCGTGAGCTGCTCTCGGCCTACGAGTTCCCGGGCGACGACCTGCCGGTCGTCAAGGTCTCGGCGCTCAAGGCCCTCGAGGGCGACGCCGAGTGGGGCAAGTCCGTGCTCGACCTCATGGACGCGGTCGACGAGTCCATCCCGGAGCCGGAGCGCGAGATCGACAAGCCGTTCCTCATGCCCGTCGAGGACGTCTTCACGATCACCGGTCGTGGCACCGTCGTCACCGGCCGCATCGAGCGCGGTGTCCTCAAGGTCAACGAGGAGGTCGAGATCGTCGGCATCCACACCGGCCCGCCGGCCAAGACCACCGCGACCGGCATCGAGATGTTCCGCAAGCTCCTCGACGAGGGTCGTGCGGGCGAGAACGTCGGTCTGCTCCTGCGCGGCACCAAGCGCGAGGACGTCGAGCGCGGGCAGGTCATCTGCAAGCCGGGCTCGATCACCCCGCACACCGAGTTCGAGGCGAACGTCTACATCCTGTCCAAGGACGAGGGCGGCCGTCACACGCCGTTCTACGACAACTACCGTCCGCAGTTCTACTTCCGTACGACTGACGTGACCGGCGTTGTCCACCTGCCTGAGGGCACCGAGATGGTCATGCCCGGTGACAACACCGAGATGAAGGTCGAGCTCATCCAGCCGATCGCCATGGAGGAGGGCCTCAAGTTCGCGATCCGCGAGGGTGGCCGCACCGTCGGCGCCGGCCGCGTCACCAAGATCACCAAGTGATCTGACGCTCCTCGAGCACCACACTGAAGGCCCCGCAGCTTCGGCTGCGGGGCCTTCAGCGTCCTCTCTCCGTGCCCGCGGCGCTCACGGGCTGGGCGTGAGGAGGTCGGGCGCGACGTCCCGCACCGACGCCACGCCGCTCAGGCCCATCGTGAGCTCGAGCTCGGCGACGAGGTTGGCCAGCACCTCCCGGACTCCCTCCTGCCCGGCGACCGCCAGGCCGTAGACCCAGGGCCGCCCGATGCCCACCGCGTCGGCGCCGAGGGCCAGCGCCTTGAGCACATCGGCCCCGGTGCGCACGCCGCTGTCGAGCACGACCACCGTGTCCGGGTCGACGGCCTTGCGGACCGCCGGCAGGGCGTCGAGGGAGGCGAGCGCACCGTCGACCTGGCGTCCGCCGTGGTTGGAGACGACGACCCCGCTGGCGCCGGCCTCCACCGCCCGGCGGGCGTCGTCGGGGTGCAGCACTCCCTTGACCAGCACGGGCAGCCGCGTGCGGTGGCGCAGCGTCGCGAGGTCGTCCCAGCTCAGGCCCGGGTTCGAGTAGAGGTCGAGGAAGGCCTCGACCGCGGTACGGGGGACCGGCGAGCGCAGGTTGTCGCGGAACCGGCCCGGGTGGTGCCGGGTGATGGAGAGCAGCGAGCGCACGGCCGCGGGCGTGGGTCGCACGGGTGCAGCCGGCCCGCGAGGTGCGGCGAGCCGCTCGGCGACGATCTGGCGGAAGCGGGGGTCGGAGGTGTACTGCGCGATGCCGATGCCCCGGGTGAAGGGCAGGCTGCCCAGGCCGAGGTCCAGCGGTCGCCAGCCGAGCGTGGTGGTGTCCACGGTGACGACGAGCGCGTCGGACCCGATGGCCTCGGCCCGGGCGACCATGCTGTCGACGAGCTGCTCGTCGGTGCTCCAGTAGAGCTGGTACCAGCGCGGGCCCTGGCCCATGGCCGCCGCGACGTCCTCCATGGGGCTGCAGCCCTGGCTGGAGATGACGAAGGGGATCTCGAGCGAGGAGGCCGCAGCGGCGGCCAGCGTGTCGCTCTCCCTTCGGGCCACGGCGGCCGCACCGACCGGCGACAGGACCAGGGGAGTGGGCAGGGCACGGCCGAACAGCTCGACGCCGAGGTCCCGCCGCACGGGGCCGGGCAGCATCCGGGGCACGATCGACCAGCGCGCGAAGGCGGCACGGTTGGCGGCCATGGTCAGCCCGGCTCCGGCGCCGCCGCTGACGTAGGCCCAGGCCCGCTCCGACATCACCGAGCGGGCACGCCGCTCCAGCGCTGCCGTGTCCACGGGCACCCGGGGCCGGCGCCCCAGCACCCCCGCCCGGTAGACCTCGCCCTGCCGGGACCGCCCCGGCCCCGGGCCAACCGCAGGGGTGCTGGTGCTCGTCATCGTCGCTCCCGCCGCGTGCCGCCGTGGTGTCGGGTGTCCGGCCCCAGTATCGCCCGACGCGCAGCCTGCGGACGGGGTACCTAGAGTCGAGGAGGGCGACATCTCCCCACAAGGACCACTGCACCGAAAGGAGCCGGCGATGGCTCGCGAAGGCGCCAGCGTCGAGAAGGCGCAGACCGCACCGCACGAGGACGACGACCGCAAGCCCGGCTCGCCGTCCGACCTTGTCAAGCCGGCCTGGACCTACACCGCCAAGAAGGCCTGGATGGAGTTCGGCCGCGACCAGTGCACCGACCTCGCCGCGGCCCTGACCTACTACGCCGTGCTGGCGATCTTCCCGGCGATGCTGGCCCTGGTCTCGCTGCTCGGCGTCTTCGGCCAGGGGCAGTCGACGACCGAGGCCCTGCTCGACATCGTGCGCCAGCTGGGGCAGGGGAGCGCCGCCGACGCCCTCCAGGGCCCGATCGAGCAGATGACCCGCACCCAGGCGGCGGGTTTCGCGTTCGTCTTCGGAATCGTCGGCGCCATCTGGTCCGCATCCGGCTACGTCGGCGCCTTCGGTCGGGCGATGAACCGCATCTACCAGATCGACGAGGGCCGCCCGGTGTGGAAGCTGCGCCCGCTGCAGCTGCTGCTGACCCTGGCGGGCATCCTCCTGGTCGCGCTGCTGCTCATCGGCCTCGTCGTGAGCGGCCCGCTCGCGCGGTCCATCGGCGACGTCATCGGCCTCGGCGACACGGCCGTCACGGTGTGGGGCATCGCGAAGTGGCCGGTGATGCTGGCCATCGTCATCGTCCTGGTCGCCGTGCTCTACTACGCCACCCCCAACGTCAGGCAGCCGAAGTTCCGCTGGATGAGCGTCGGCGCCGCCATCGCGATCCTCGTGTGGCTGCTGGCGTCGGTCGCCTTCGGCTTCTACGTCGCCAACTTCGGCTCCTACAACAAGACCTACGGCTCGCTCGCCGGCGTCATCGTCTTCCTGCTGTGGCTGTGGATCACGAACCTGGCGCTGCTCTTCGGGGCCGAGGTCGACGCCGAGCTCGAGCGCTCCCGCGAGCTGCAGGCGGGCATCGAGGCCGAGGAGACCATTCAGCTGCCGCCACGGGACACCCGGGCCTCGGACAAGAAGGCCGAGAAGCTCCAGGAGAAGGTCGAGGAGGGCCGCCGGCTGCGCGAGGAGGCCCAGCGCAACGGCGCCCACAACGGCGCTCACAACGGGGCACAGGAGCGCTGACGTCCGCCACCCGGCATACGCTGTCGTCGCCGTGCCGCCCGCCTAGGGGCCGCGCGACGCGCCACGCGAGCGGGTATGCCGGGGGCTCCCGACCCGATTTGGTAGGTCGTCGATGCTCTGGCACACTGGTCCGGTTGCTTGTCGCGCGTTGCTGACCCATGTCAGCGCCGCCACCCCGGTGACACGACTCGAACCGGCGCTGCTGACGCAGCCCGGGGCGACACTCCAGGGAAGCGCAAGCCCCGGCTCCGCCGGATATCCGAGAAAGCCGCACGATATGCGTGAGAACGCCTGTCGTCGGGCCGCGAAGCGGGTGCGACACACCCGACCGCGGGGGTCGGAGATCCGTGAGCCGGCCACATGCAAGCTGTACGGCGAGAGAGAGACGTAACGGAGATGGCGGGACAGAAGATCCGCATCCGCTTGAAGTCGTATGACCACGAGGTCATCGACAACTCGGCGCGCAAGATTGTCGACACGGTGACCCGTGCTGGCGCGACGGTGGTCGGCCCCGTGCCGCTGCCCACGGAGAAGAACGTCTTCGTGGTCATCCGCTCGCCCCACAAGTACAAGGACAGCCGCGAGCACTTCGAGATGCGAACCCACAAGCGCCTGATTGACATCATCGACCCGACGCCGAAGGCCGTCGACTCGCTGATGCGACTCGACCTTCCGGCTGACGTCAACATCGAGATCAAGCTCTGAGGCTGACGACATGACCACGACTGCTACCAAGACGGTGAAGGGCGTGCTCGGCGAGAAGCTGGGCATGACCCAGGTCTGGGACGCCGACAACCGGCTCGTCCCCGTGACCGTGATCAAGGCCGGCCCCTGCGTCGTCACCCAGGTGCGCGACGCCGACACCGACGGCTACGCCGCGGTCCAGATCGCCTACGGCGCGATCGACCCGCGCAAGGTCAACAAGCCGATGGGCGGCCACTTCGAGAAGGCCGGTGTGACCCCGCGCCGCCACCTCGTCGAGCTGCGCACCGCCGATGCGGGCGAGTACACCCTGGGCCAGGAGATCACCGCCGAGCTCTTCGAGGCCGGCCAGGAGATCGACGTCACCGGCACCACCAAGGGCAAGGGCTTCGCCGGTGTCATGAAGCGTCACGGCTTCAAGGGTGTCTCCGCCTCGCACGGCGCGCACCGCAACCACCGCAAGCCGGGCTCGATCGGTGGCTGCGCCACCCCGGGTCGCGTCTTCAAGGGCATGCGCATGGCCGGCCGCATGGGCGGCGTGCGCCAGACCACCCAGAACCTCACCATCCACGCCGTGGACGCGGAGAAGGGTCTGCTGCTCGTCAAGGGTGCCGTCCCCGGCCCCCGCGGCGGCCTGGTCCTGGTTCGCACGGCTGCCAAGGGAGCCTGAGCCTGATGCCTACTGCTGAGAAGAACCTGCCCGCCGAGATCTTCGACGTCCAGGTCAACGTCCCCCTGATCCACCAGGTCGTCGTGGCGCAGCTCGCTGCCGCGCGTCAGGGCACGCACTCCACCAAGACCCGCGGCGAGGTCCGCGGCGGTGGCCGCAAGCCCTACCGCCAGAAGGGCACCGGCCGCGCCCGCCAGGGCTCGACCCGTGCGCCCCAGTTCGCCGGTGGTGGCGTGGTCCACGGCCCGCAGCCGCGCGACTACGCCCAGCGCACCCCCAAGAAGATGAAGGCTGCCGCCCTGCGCGGAGCCCTCTCCGACCGGGCGCGCCACGGCCGCATCCACGTCGTCGACTCGCTGGTGACCGGTGACGCCCCGTCCGCCAAGGACGCGCTGGCGCTGCTGTCCGGCTTGACCGAGCGCAAGAACCTGCTCGTCGTGCTGACCCGCGACGACGAGGTCTCGTTCAAGTCGGTGCGCAACCTGGCCGACGTCCACGTCCTCGTGGCCGACCAGCTGAACACCTACGACGTGCTCTGCGCCGACGACGTCGTCTTCACCCAGGCCGCCCTCGACGCCTTCGTGGCGGGGCCGGCCAAGGCTGACAAGGAGGAGGCCAAGTGAGCGCTCACAAGGACCCCCGCGACATCCTGATCGCGCCGGTCGTCTCGGAGAAGTCGTACGGCCTCCTCGACGAGGGCAAGTACACCTTCATCGTGGACCCGCGGGCGAACAAGACCGAGATCAAGATCGCGGTCGAGCGTGTGTTCGGCGTCAAGGTCGACTCGGTCAACACCCTGAACCGTCCGGGCAAGACCCGTCGTACGCGTTTCGGCCTCGGCAAGCGCAAGGACACCAAGCGCGCGATCGTCACCCTCCGCGAGGGCTCGATCGACATCTTCGGTGCGGGCGCCTGACGAGAACGCTTGAGGAACTGAGGAACTAAGACATGGGTATCCGTAAGTACAAGCCGACGACGCCAGGCCGGCGCGGCTCGAGCGTCGCCGACTTCGTCGAGGTCACGCGCTCCACGCCGGAGAAGTCGCTGGTCCGTCCGCTGACCAAGAGCGGTGGGCGCAACAGCAACGGCCGCATCACCACCCGTCACATCGGTGGTGGCCACAAGCGTGCCTACCGAGTCATCGACTTCCGCCGCCACGACAAGGACGGCGTGCCGGCCAAGGTCGCTCACATCGAGTACGACCCCAACCGCACCGCCCGCATCGCGCTGCTGCACTACGCCGACGGCGAGAAGCGCTACATCCTCGCGCCGAACAAGCTGCGCCAGGGCGACATGATCGAGAACGGCGCGGGCGCCGACATCAAGCCGGGCAACAGCCTGCCGCTGCGCAACATCCCGACCGGTACGGTCATCCACGCCGTCGAGCTCAAGCCCGGTGGCGGCGCGAAGATCGCCCGTTCGGCGGGTGTGCGCGTCCAGCTCGTCGCCAAGGACGGCCCCTACGCCCAGCTGCGCATGCCGTCCGGCGAGATCCGCAACGTCGACCTGCGCTGCCGCGCCACGGTCGGCGAGGTGGGCAACGCCGAGCAGTCCAACATCAACTGGGGCAAGGCCGGCCGCATGCGCTGGAAGGGCAAGCGCCCGACCGTCCGTGGTGTCGCCATGAACCCGGTCGACCACCCGCACGGTGGTGGTGAGGGCAAGACCTCCGGTGGTCGCCACCCGGTCAGCCCCTGGGGCCAGCCTGAGGGCCGGACCCGCCGCCCCGGCAAGCCGAGCGACAAGCTGATCGTTCGCCGCCGTCGTACTGGCAAGAAGCGCTGAGTAGGAGCCTGAAGAAACATGCCTCGTAGCTTGAAGAAGGGCCCCTTCATCGACGACCACCTTCAGAAGAAGGTGGACGCTCAGAACGAAGCGGGCAGCAAGAACGTCATCAAGACCTGGTCGCGTCGCTCGGTGATCTCGCCGGACATGCTGGGTCACACCCTTGCCGTGCACGACGGCCGCAAGCACGTCCCGGTCTTCGTGACCGAGTCGATGGTCGGCCACAAGCTCGGCGAGTTCGCACCGACCCGCACGTTCAAGGGTCACGTGAAGGACGACAAGAAGGGGCGTCGCCGCTGATGGCCGCCTCCACCGAGAACAAGGACAACGTGATGGAAGCCAAGGCTGTCGCGCGCCACGTGCGCGTCACGCCGATGAAGGCCCGCCGCATCGTGGACCTGATCCGCGGCAAGCAGGCCGTCGAGGCCGTCGCGGTGCTGCAGTTCGCGCCGCAGGCCGCGTCCGACCCCGTCCGGAAGGTGCTGCAGAGCGCCATCGCCAACGCGCGGGTCAAGGCCGACGCGGCCTCCGAGGCGTTCGACGAGCGCAACCTCGTCATCAGCGAGGCCTTCGTGGACGAGGGCCCGACGATGAAGCGGTTCCGTCCGCGCGCCCAGGGCCGGGCCGCCCGCATCAACAAGCGCACGAGCCACATCACCGTGGTCGTCGCGCCGAACCAGAAGTCCAAGGGAGGCAACCGCTAATGGGCCAGAAGGTCAACCCGCACGGCTTCCGTCTGGGCATCACCACCGAGCACAAGAGCCGCTGGTTCGCTGACTCCACCAAGGAGGGCCAGCGCTACCGCGACTACGTCAAGGAAGACGTGGCGATCCGCAAGCTCATGTCCGAGGGCATGGAGCGCGCCGGCATCTCCCGCGTGGAGATCGAGCGCACCCGCGACCGCGTCCGCGTCGACATCCACACCGCGCGTCCGGGCATCGTCATCGGCCGCCGCGGCGCTGAGGCCGACCGCATCCGCGGCGAGCTGGAGAAGCTCACGGGCAAGCAGGTGCAGCTGAACATCCTCGAGGTGAAGAACCCCGAGGTCGACGCCCAGCTGGTCGCCCAGGGCATCGCCGAGCAGCTCTCGGCTCGTGTGTCGTTCCGTCGCGCGATGCGCAAGGGCATGCAGTCCGCCACCCGCGCCGGCGCCAAGGGCATCCGTGTCCAGGTCTCCGGCCGCCTCGGCGGTGCTGAGATGTCGCGCACCGAGTTCTACCGCGAGGGTCGCGTGCCGCTGCACACCCTCCGTGCGAACATCGACTACGGCTTCTACGAGGCCCGCACCACCTTCGGCCGCATCGGCGTGAAGGTGTGGATCTACAAGGGCGACGTCACCGCCCGCGAGCTGGCGCAGCAGCAGGCCGCTGCCCCGCGCCCGTCGCGTGGCCCGCGTCGTGACGGCGCCGACCGTCCGGCACGCGCCCGTCGCGAGCGTCCCGCTGCCGAGGCCCCCGCGGCCGAGGCCCCGGTGACCGAGGCTGCCGAGGCTCAGGCCCCGGCGAGCACTGAGGGAGAGTCCTGACATGTTGATTCCTCGTCGAGTCAAGCACCGCAAGCAGCACCACCCGGGTCGCTCGGGCGCTGCGAAGGGTGGCACGAAGATCGCGTTCGGCGACTACGGCATCCAGGCCCTCGAGCCCGCCTACGTCACCAACCGTCAGATCGAGTCCGCTCGTATCGCGATGACCCGTTACATGAAGCGTGGCGGAAAGGTCTGGATCAACATCTACCCGGACCGCCCGCTCACCAAGAAGCCGGCTGAGACCCGCATGGGTTCCGGTAAGGGCTCGCCGGAGTGGTGGATCGCCAACGTCAAGCCGGGCCGCGTCATGTTCGAGATCTCCGGTGTTTCCGAGGAGATCGCTCGCGAGGCCCTGCGCCTGGCGATGCACAAGCTGCCGATGAAGTGCCGCTTCGTCCGGCGTGAGGGTGGTGACTTCTGATGGCAGTCGGTTCCAAGGACCTGACGTCGCAGAACCTGCGTGGTTTCGACGACGACCGTCTGGTCGACGAGCTCCGCAAGGCCAAGGAGGAGCTGTTCAACCTCCGTTTCCAGTCGGCCACAGGCCAGCTGGACAACCACGGCCGTCTGCGCGCCGTCCGCAAGGACATCGCGCGGATCTACACCGAGATGCGTGAGCGCGAGCTCAACATCGGCCGCGAGGAGCAGGCATGAGCGAGAACACGAAGGATGAGGCCGTGAAGGCAGCTGCGGACCGCAACTACCGCAAGACCCGCCAGGGCTACGTCGTCAGCGACAAGATGGACAAGACCGTCGTGGTCGAGGTCGAGGACCGCGTCAAGCACGCGCTCTACGGCAAGGTCATGCGGCGCAGCAGCAAGGTCAAGGCCCACGACGAGCAGAACGCAGCCGGCATCGGCGACCGCGTCCTGATCATGGAGACCCGCCCGCTCTCGGCCACCAAGCGCTGGCGCGTGGTGGAGATCCTCGAGAAGGCCAAGTAAGCGAGCACGACCAGGCCGCACGCGGCATACCGGATCGCACTGGTATGCCGCGCGCGACCGAAACAGACCACCCACAGTTCGGCCAGGCTCAGCCGGGGGAGCACCCGGTGAGAACCAGCTCGACGACAGGAGTTAGACAGTGATCCAGCAGGAGTCGCGACTGCGCGTCGCCGACAACACCGGTGCCAAGGAGATCCTTTGCATCCGTGTTCTCGGCGGCTCCGGTCGTCGTTACGCCGGCATCGGTGACGTCATCGTCGCCACCGTCAAGGACGCCATCCCGGGCGGCAACGTCAAGAAGGGCGACGTCGTCAAGGCCGTCATCGTGCGGACCGCCAAGGAGCGTCGCCGCCAGGACGGTTCCTACATCAAGTTCGACGAGAACGCCGCGGTCATCCTCAAGGGTGACGGCGACCCTCGTGGCACGCGCATCTTCGGCCCGGTCGGCCGCGAGCTGCGTGAGAAGAAGTTCATGAAGATCATCTCGCTGGCGCCGGAGGTGCTCTGAGCATGGCTGAGAAGATGAAGATCAAGAAGGGCGACCTCGTCCAGGTCCTCTCGGGCAAGGACAAGTCCAAGCAGGGCAAGGTCATCGCCGTGTACCCCGACACCCAGCGCGTGCTGGTCGAGGGCGTCAACCGCGTGACCCGGCACACCAAGGCCGGCCAGACCGCGCGTGGCTCGCGCACCGGTGGCCTCGTGGTCCAGGAGGCCCCGATCCACGTGAGCAACGTGGCCGTGGTCGACCCGGAGGACAAGAAGCCGACCCGGATCAAGACCCGCGTCGAGACCGTCGAGCGCGACGGCCGCCAGAAGGCCTCCCGCACCCGCGTCGGCGTGCGCTCGGGCAAGGACCTGTGAGAGAAGCTATGACCACTCAGACTGAGATTTCCGCAGCGGCGAAGCCGCGCCTGAAGCAGCGCTACGCGGACGAGATCAAGGGCCAGCTGCGTGAGCAGTTCGGCTACGAGAACGTCATGCAGGTGCCCGGCGTCGTCAAGGTCGTCGTCAACATGGGTGTCGGCGACGCCGCCCGTGACGCCAAGCTCATCGAGGGCGCGGTCCGCGACCTGACCGCGATTACCGGACAGAAGCCGGTCGTGACCAAGGCCCGCAAGTCCATCGCGCAGTTCAAGCTGCGCGAGGGCATGCCGATCGGCGCGCACACCACGCTGCGTGGCGACCGGATGTGGGAGTTCCTCGACCGCCTCGTCTCCATCGCGCTGCCGCGCATCCGCGACTTCCGCGGCCTGTCGCCGAAGCAGTTCGACGGTCGGGGCAACTACACCTTCGGTCTCAACGAGCAGTCGATGTTCCACGAGATCGACCAGGACCGGATCGACCGCGTGCGTGGCATGGACATCACCGTGGTGACCAGTGCCAGCAACGACGACGAGGGCCGCGCCCTGCTCAAGGCGCTCGGCTTCCCCTTCAAGGAGAACTGACATGGCCAAGACCGCACTGATCAACAAGGCCAACAAGACGCCGAAGTTCAAGGTCCGCGCCTACACGCGCTGCCAGCGCTGCGGCCGGCCGCACTCGGTGTACCGCAAGTTCGGCCTGTGCCGTGTCTGCCTTCGCGAGATGGCGCACCGCGGCGAGCTGCCCGGCATCACCAAGAGCTCCTGGTAAACCCCACCGTTTGATCCATCTACATCGCAGGTCGCTGCGCATCAGCAGTGAAACCGCGGTGAGAGAGGGCGGAGAAGCCCATGACCATGACTGACCCGATTGCGGACATGCTGACCCGCGTCCGGAACGCCAACTCGGCGCACCACGACGCAGTCTCCATGCCGTTTTCCAAGCTGAAGTCCCACATCGCCGAGATCCTGCAGGCCGAGGGTTACATCGCCGGCTGGAAGGTCGAGGACGCCGAGGTCGGCAAGACGCTGACCATAGAGCTGAAGTACGGCCCGAACCGCGAGCGCTCCATCGCGGGCGTGCGCCGGGTGTCCAAGCCCGGTCTGCGTGTGTACGCCAAGTCCACGAACCTGCCCAAGGTCCTCGGCGGCCTCGGTGTGGCCATCATTTCCACGTCGTCTGGCCTCCTCACGGACCGTCAGGCGGCTTCCAAGGGTGTGGGCGGGGAAGTCCTCGCCTACGTCTGGTAAGGGGTATTCGACATGTCGCGTATTGGACGACTTCCTGTCGCCGTCCCGAGCGGTGTCGACATCGCCATCGACGGCCAGGCCGTCACGGTGAAGGGCCCCAAGGGCGAGCTCACGCACGTCGTGGCCGAGCCGATCACGGTCGAGAAGGCGGATGACACCCTCGAGGTCAAGCGCCCGAACGACGAGCGCCAGTCCCGTGCCCTGCACGGCCTGACCCGCTCGCTCATCAACAACATGGTCCTCGGTGTCACCGAGGGCTACGAGAAGAAGATGGAGATCCACGGCACGGGTTACCGCGTGGCCAACAAGGGCGGGAACCTCGAGTTCGCCCTCGGCTACTCGCACCCCATCACCGTGGAGGCCCCCGAGGGCATCTCCTTTGCTGTCGAGACCCCGACCCGTTTCTCGGTCCAGGGCATCGACAAGCAGCTGGTTGGCGAGGTTGCCGCAAACATCCGCAAGCTCCGCAAGCCCGACCCGTACAAGGGCAAGGGCGTGCGGTACGCGGGCGAGCACATCCGCCGCAAGGTCGGAAAGGCTGGTAAGTAAGCCATGGCAATGATCGTCAAGCGAGCCAAGGGCAAGTCCGCTGCGCGCGGACGTCGCCACCTGCGCGTCCGCAAGAAGGTGTCCGGCACCGCGCTGCGTCCGCGCCTGGTCGTGTCGCGCTCCTCGCGCCACGTCTTCGTGCAGATCGTCGACGACACGGTCGGCAAGACCGTGGCCTCGGCCTCCACCATGGAGGCGGACCTGCGCGCGTTCGAGGGTGACAAGACCGCCAAGGCGCGTCGCGTCGGTGAGCTCCTCGCGGAGCGCGCCAAGAGCGCCGGCGTCGAGGCCGTCGTCTTCGACCGTGGCGGCAACAAGTACCACGGCCGCATCGCCGCCATCGCCGACGGCGCCCGCGAGGGTGGGCTGTCGCTGTGAGCCAGAACCAGAACGCAATCGTCGAGATGAGGAACATCTGATGCCCGGACCCCAGCGTCGAGGCACTGGAGCCGCTGGCGACAACGCCCGTGGCGAGCGCGGCGACCGCCGCGACCGTCGCGACAGCCGTCGTGACGGCGGCCGCGACCAGGCCGAGAAGAACGCCTACGTCGAGCGCGTGGTGACCATCAACCGCGTTGCCAAGGTCGTCAAGGGTGGCCGCCGCTTCAGCTTCACCGCCCTCGTGGTGGTCGGCGACGGCGACGGCACCGTGGGTGTCGGCTACGGCAAGGCGAAGGAGGTGCCCGCGGCCATCGCCAAGGGTGTCGAGGAGGCCAAGAAGCAGTTCTTCAAGGTCCCGCGCATCCAGGGCACCATCCCGCACCCCGTGCAGGGTGAGGCCGCCGCCGGCGTCGTCATGCTGCGCCCGGCCGCTCCCGGTACCGGTGTCATCGCCGGTGGTCCGGTGCGCGCCGTGCTCGAGTGCGCCGGCATCCACGACGTGCTCAGCAAGTCGCTCGGCTCCAGCAACGCCATCAACATCGTCCACGCGACCGTCGAGGCCCTCCGTGGCCTCGAGCGTCCCGAGGCCGTCGCGGCTCGCCGCGGCCTGCCGCTGGACGAGGTCGCGCCGGCCGCGATGCTGCGCGCCCAGGCTGCCGGCCGCGAGGCCGCTGCCGCCGCGAAGGCTGGTGCGTGATGGCTCGTCTGAAGGTGACCCAGACCCGTTCCGAGATCGGTGGCAAGCAGAACCAGCGCGACACCCTGCGCAGCCTCGGTCTGAAGCGCATCGGCGACGTCGTCGTCAAGGAGGACCGCCCCGAGATCCGCGGGATGGTCCGCACGGTGACGCACCTCGTCACCGTCGAGGAGGTTGACTGACCATGGCTACCAAGAAGGCAGCCGACACCGCCGCGAAGGCGGAGGGTGCGGCCCTGAAGGTGCACCACCTGCGTCCCGCCCCGGGCGCCAAGACCGCGAAGACCCGTGTGGGTCGCGGTGAGGGCTCCAAGGGCAAGACCGCCGGTCGTGGCACCAAGGGCACCAAGGCCCGCTACCAGGTTCCGGAGCGCTTCGAGGGTGGCGCCATGCCGCTCCACATGCGCCTGCCCAAGCTGCGCGGGTTCAAGAACCCGTTCAAGGTGCAGTACCAGGTCGTGAACCTCGACCGCATCTCGGCGCTGTACCCCGACGGTGGCGACGTGACCGCAGCCGACCTCGCGGCCAAGGGTGCCGTGCGTGCAGGCCAGCCGGTCAAGGTGCTCGGCACCGGCGAGATCACCGTCAAGGTGAACGTCACCGCCGACAAGTTCTCGGCCACGGCCAAGGACAAGATCGAGGCCGCCGGCGGCTCGGTCACCTCGGCCTGAGCGACCAGCAGCACCCCAGCAACACCTGACGCCCCGGGCGCCGGGCCTCGTGCCCGGTTCCCGGGGCTCTTCGCAGGAGCGGTAGAGTCCCCGGCGACGGGGGCGGGGTATCGTTCCGTGGGCTGCGCAGCCGAAGCTCGCGCAGCCCCGACCGCACCACAGAGATCGCCCAGCCACACCAGCCACACCCGCGGGGGACGCCCGCACCACCCAGGAGGACCAGTGCTCACCGCCTTCACCCGAGCGTTCAAGACGCCGGACCTGCGCAAGAAGCTGCTGTTCACCCTCGCGATCCTCACGGTCTTCCGGCTCGGCAGCCTGGTGCCCGTCCCCGGCGTCAGCTACACCGCCGTGCAGCAGTGCATCAAGGAGGCGCCGACCACCACCGGCGTGCTGGGCCTCGCCAACCTCTTCAGCGGCGGCGCCCTCCTGCAGCTCTCGATCTTCGCGCTCGGGATCATGCCGTACATCACCGCGAGCATCATCGTGCAGCTGCTCACCGTGGTGATCCCGCGGTTCGAGGCCCTCAAGAAGGAGGGCCAGCAGGGCCAGGCGAAGATGACGCAGTACACCCGCTACCTGACCATCGGCCTGGCGGTCCTGCAGTCCTCGACGCTGATCACCTTCGCGCAGAACCCGCAGAGCCTGTTCGGCCCGACCTGCACGAGCATCCTGCCCGACGACTCCGTCCCGACGCTGGTCATCATGGTGCTCACCATGACCGCCGGCACCGGCCTGGTGATGTGGCTGGGCGAGCTCGTCACCGACAAGGGCATCGGCAACGGCATGTCGCTGCTGATCTTCACCTCGATCGCCGCGACCTTCCCCGGCTCGCTGTGGGCCATCCAGCAGCGCGACGGCCGCTGGGACATCTTCCTCGGCGTCATCCTGCTCGGCTTCCTCATCATCGCGCTCGTCGTCTTCGTCGAGCAGAGCCAGCGCCGCATCCCGGTGCAGTACGCCAAGCGGCAGGTGGGGCGCCAGATGTACGGCGGCACCTCCACCTACATCCCGCTGAAGGTCAACATGGCCGGCGTCATCCCGGTCATCTTCGCCAGCTCGCTGCTGGCCCTGCCCACCCTCATCGCGCAGTTCAACCGCTCCGCGACGGGCGACCAGCCGGGGTGGGTCACCTGGATCGACCAGAACCTGGTCACCGGTGACAAGCCGATCTACATGGTCATCTACATCGGGCTGATCCTGTTCTTCACGTTCTTCTACGTGTCGATCACGTTCAACCCCACCGAGGTCGCCGACAACATGAAGAAGTACGGCGGCTTCATCCCAGGCATCCGCGCCGGGCGACCCACGGCGGAGTACCTGGACTACGTGATCACCCGCATCACGGTCCCCGGGGCCATCTACCTGGCCCTCATCTCGCTGATCCCGCTGATTGCCCTGGTGCTCGTCGGCGCCAACCAGAACTTCCCGTTCGGTGGCACGTCAATCCTGATCATCGTCGGGGTTGGTCTGGAGACCGTGAAGCAGATCGAGTCCCAGCTGCAGCAGCGTCACTACGAAGGGTTCCTCCGCTGATGCGTCTGATCATCCTCGGTCCCCCCGGTGCCGGAAAGGGCACCCAGGCCACCCGTGTCGCCGCCGGCCACGGCATACCCGCCATCTCCACCGGCGACATCTTCCGGGCCAACATCAAGAACGAGACCGAGCTCGGCATGCAGGTCAAGCACATCCTGGCCTCGGGCGGCTACGTCACCGACGAGATCACCAACGCCATCGTGCGCGACCGCCTGCGCCAGGACGACGCCTCGCAGGGTTTCCTGCTCGACGGCTACCCCCGCACCCTGGCCCAGGTCGACGCCCTCGACGCGATGTTGGCCGAGGACGGCCACGCGCTCGACGCCGTGCTCGAGCTGACCGTCGACGAGGACGCGGTGGTCCAGCGCCTGCTCAAGCGCGCCGAGATCGAGGGCCGCGCCGACGACACGGAGGAGGTCATCCGCGAGCGGCAGGCCATCTACCGTCGTGAGACCGCCCCCCTGGCGGACGTCTACGCCGGGCGCGGCCTGCTCGTGCAGGTCGACGGGATGGGTGAGGTCGACGAGGTCACCCGCCGCATCGACGACGCCCTCGAGGGAGCGCGGCACTCCTGATGTTCGGCAGGTCCCGCATCGACACCAAGACCCCCGACCAGATCGCGCTCATGAGGCGCGCCGGCCTGGTGGTCGGACAGACCCTCCAGCTGCTGGCGCAGACCGTGCGGCCGGGAATGACCACCCTCCAGCTCGACGAGCTCGCCGAGGAGCACATCCTGGGCAGCGGCGCGACCCCGTCGTTCAAGGGCGTCCCCGGCTACCGGCACACCCTCTGCACGTCGGTCAACAACGAGGTGGTCCACGGCATCCCGGGCGCCCGGGTGCTCCACGAGGGCGACCTGCTCTCGATCGACTGCGGAGCCGTCGTCGACGGCTGGCACGGCGACGCCGCGATCTCGGTGATCGTCGGCGGCCGTGAGGCCGGTCGGCCCGAGGACCTCGCCCTCATCGACGCCACCGAGGACTCGATGTGGGCCGGCATCGCCGCGCTGGCCGTGGGCCAGCCGCTGTATGCCGTCGGCGCGGCTGTCGAGGACAGCATCACCGCCGCGGGAGAGCGCGACGCCCGCGATTACGGGATCGTCGAGGACTACGTCGGGCACGGCATCGGCACCGAGATGCACCAGGAGCCGCAGGTCCCGAACTACCGGGTGCGGGACAAGGGCCCGACCGTGCGCTCCGGGGTCACCGTCGCCATCGAGCCGATGGTCACCCTGGGCACCGCCGACACCCACGTGCTGGGCGACGAGTGGACCGTGGTGACCACCGACGGCTCCCGTGCGGCGCACTGGGAGAACTCGGTCGCCGTCACCGACGATGGCCTGTGGGTCCTCACCGCCCTCGACGGCGGCAAGGGCCGGCTCGAAGCCGCCGGAGCGGCATACGCCCCCCTGTCCTGACCGCCCGGACCGCCGCCCTCAGGCGGGCACGGGAGCGATGTTGTGGTTGCGCCGGAACAGGTTGTCGGGGTCCCACACCCGCTTGATGGCGGCCAGCCGCTCGAAGTTCGCCTCACCGAGCCCGGCTCTGACGCGGTCCGCGCCCTCGTCGCCGATGAAGTTGAGGTAGACGGCACCGGTGGCCCACGGCCGCACGGCTGAGCGCAGCTCGCGGGTCCAGCCGATGACCCGCTCGTCGTCGACCGGGTCGGCCCACAGGCCGAAGGGGTGCACGGTCCAGGGGTCCCTGCGCCAGGGGATGGGGTAGTCCGTGGTGGCCCGGCCGGCTGCGCCACCGCCCGCGAACAGCGCCGACTGTGCCGGTGCCGGGCTGATGAGCTGCTCGGAGACCCGGCAGAACGCGGCCACGGCCTCGTCGGGCAGGGCCGACAGGTGCTCGGCCGACCAGTAGTTGCGGTAGCCCGGAGGGTCGTCGATCGAGGACTGCAGGTCGGCGTACGGCATCTCGGCCACCAGCTCGGCACCGGGGCGCAGCGCAAGCAGGGGAGCGATGACGTCCCGTGCGCCCTCCTCGGGGCCGACGAAGACCACCACTGCCGCGCAGACCAGGCGGCCCGCCAGCTCCGCCGGGACGAACTCCTCCTCGGGGGCGGTCATCCACAGGGCACCACCGCCGATCTCGTCGGGGCCGCCCTCGAAGAGGTCGCGCACGGCGCGAAGCACCTGCTCGGCCTCCTCAGGCCGCCACATCAGCAGGGCCAGCGTCGACGTCGGGACCTCGTGCAGCCGGAAGGTCAGGGCCGTGGCCACACCGAAGTTGCCGCCCCCGCCGTGCAGCGCCCAGAAGAGGTCGGGGTGCTCGGCGTCGCTGGCCACCACCTGCTCGCCGGCCGCCGTGACCAGCTCGGCCGAGAGCAGGTTGTCGCAGGCCAGGCCGAACCTGCGGTCCAGCCAGCCGGTGCCGCCACCGAGGGTGAACCCGCCGACACCCGTGGTGGAGACCCGCCCACCGGTCGTCGCCAGGTCGAAGGGCTGGCAGGCACGGTCCAGGTGGCTCATGGTCGCGCCGCCGCCGACCCGGGCCGTCCGCCCCGCGGGGTCGACGTCGACCGTGCACATCCGGCGCAGGTCGACGACGAGGCCACCCTCGGCCAGCGCGGTTCCCGCCACGCCGTGACCGCCGCCGCGCACCGACAGGTCGAGGTCGTGCCCGCGGGCGAAGCCGATGGCGCGGGCCACGTCGTCGGGGGAGGCGCACTGGGCGATGACCGCCGGACGCCGGTCGATCATGGCGTTGAACAGCACCCGGGCCTGCTCGTAGCCCGCGTCGGTGGGCAGCAGCACCGCGCCGTCGAACCCCTCGCGAAGGCTGGTGACGTCGGCGGGGGCGGCAGGATCGGTGGCACCCATGGCAGACTCCTCACACACGTGGTGGTCGCGCGCCTTCGGGCAGTCTTCTGGGTCGCCACGCCGAGGTCATCGTGCATCTGGCGCAGTCCGCCGGATTTCGTGTAGTGCGGCTGTCTCCCCTAGACTGGTGCGTCGGCATGCGTATGCGCGCGTGTCGTGCACATGAGCCTGTCCCATCCTGGGGTGGGCCGAGTCACGGATTGTGGAGGATATGGCGAAGAAGGACGGTGTCATCGAGATCGAGGGCACGATCGTCGAGGCTCTGCCGAACGCGATGTTCCGCGTGGAGCTCACCAACGGTCACAAGGTTCTCGCTCACATCTCGGGCAAGATGCGTCAGCACTACATCCGGATCCTCCCCGAGGACCGGGTGGTCGTTGAGCTCAGCCCCTATGACCTGACCCGCGGCCGCATCGTCTTCCGCTACCGCTGACGAGCAAGACCTGCCGCCCCGCCCGGGGCGGTGGTGCCAGATCGACATAGACAGCAGAGGCAATGAAGGTTCAGCCGAGCGTCAAGAAGATCTGCGACAAGTGCAAGGTGATCCGCCGCCACGGCCGGGTCATGGTGATCTGCGAGAACCTGCGCCACAAGCAGCGCCAGGGCTGAGCAGCCACCGGGCTCCCAGCCCCGCACGAGACGCATCTCTTCGAAGAAGCGCGACACAAGTGAATGACCGCAGTACCCGGCCCCTGTCGGCCCGACCGTCGAGTCGGCCCAGGACGTCACCCCCGGCTCGGAGGCCGGGGACCGGATCCCTCCACACCAGAGTGAGGGACGACATCCGGACTGGTACTGCTCCAGACCTCCGAGTGATCAAAGGAATCTGAACAAGATGGCACGTCTTGTTGGTGTCGACCTGCCGCGCGAGAAGCGCGTCGAGGTCGCTCTCACCTACATCTTCGGGGTGGGTCGCACCACCTCCAAGGAAGCCCTCGCGGCCACGGGCGTCGACCCGAACACCCGCGTGCGCGACCTCGGGGACGAGGAGCTCGTGAAGCTCCGCGACTACCTCGACGCGAACGTCAAGATGGAGGGTGACCTCCGTCGCGAGATCCAGGCCGACATCCGCCGCAAGGTCGAGATCGGCTCCTACGAGGGGCTGCGCCACCGCCGCGGTCTCCCGGTGCGCGGCCAGCGCACCAAGACCAACGCCCGCACCCGCAAGGGCCCCAAGCGCACGGTGGCCGGCAAGAAGAAGGTTGGTAAGTAATGCCCCCCAAGAGCCGTACTGCGGCTGGCGCCAAGAAGGTGCGCCGCAAGGAGAAGAAGAACGTCGCCCACGGGCACGCTCACATCAAGAGCACGTTCAACAACACCATCATCTCGATCACGGACCCCACCGGCGCCGTGATCTCATGGGCCTCTGCCGGCCAGGTCGGCTTCAAGGGCTCGCGCAAGTCCACCCCGTTCGCCGCGCAGATGGCCGCCGAGGCTGCCGCTCGCCGCGCGATGGAGCACGGCATGCGCAAGGTCGACGTCTTCGTCAAGGGCCCGGGTTCCGGTCGTGAGACCGCCATCCGCTCCCTGACCGCCACCGGCCTCGAGGTCGGCGCGATCAGCGACGTCACGCCCTCGCCGCACAACGGTGTCCGTCCGCCCAAGCGCCGTCGCGTCTGACTAACGGGAAAGGTAGATAAGAACTCATGGCCCGTTACACCGGACCCATCACCAAGAAGTCGCGTCGCCTCAAGGTCGACCTCGTCGGCGGCGACAAGAACTTCGAGCTCCGTCCCTTCCCGCCCGGCCAGCACGGCCGTCGCCGGATGCAGGAGAAGGAGTACCTCACCCAGCTGCAGGAGAAGCAGAAGGCTCGCTTCACCTACGGCGTCATGGAGAAGCAGTTCCGCGGTTACTACGAGGAGGCCTCGCGCCGCTCGGGCAAGACCGGTGACAACCTGCTCCAGATCCTCGAGTCCCGCCTGGACAACGTGGTCTACC
The DNA here is from genome assembly GCF_029222705.1 of Knoellia sp. p5-6-4. Taxonomy (NCBI): domain Bacteria; kingdom Bacillati; phylum Actinomycetota; class Actinomycetes; order Micrococcales; family Intrasporangiaceae; genus Knoellia; species Knoellia sp. p5-6-4. Next base: position 1,096,273 of record NZ_JARGZF010000001.1, on the reverse strand, counting down.
GCGCCGGCCTGGCCCGCACCCGTCGTGCGGCCCGCCAGCTCGTGACCCACGGCCACTTCGAGGTCAACGGTGTGCGCGTGGACGTCCCGTCCTACCGCGTCGAGCAGTACGACATCATCACCGTCCGCAAGCAGTCGGTAGAGACCTTCCCGTTCGAGCTGGCCCGCCAGACCTACGGTGAGCGTCCCGTCCCGGCCTGGATGCAGGTCGTCCCCGGCTCGCTGCAGATCCTCATCCACCAGCTGCCCGTCCGTGAGCAGATCGACACGATCCTCACCGAGCAGCTCATCGTCGAGCTCTACTCCAAGAGCTGACCCACCCCGCGCGTATGCCGCGTGCGCCCCGTGCGCACGCGGCATACGAGCGCCACTGGTCTGGTCTGCGGACAGAGGCAGCCAGGCAGCCGGTCGGACCGGCACTTTCACAAGGCGTCAAATAGCGGTCGCCTGTGGGAAGGAAGAATCACCGTGCTGATTGCACAGCGTCCCTCACTCAGCGAAGAGGTCGTTGCGGACAACCGCAGCCGCTTCGTCATCGAGCCCCTCGAGCCCGGCTTCGGCTACACGCTCGGCAACTCCCTGCGCCGCACCCTGCTCTCGAGCATCCCGGGTGCGTCGGTGACCAGCATCCGCGTCGACGGCGTGCTGCACGAGTTCTCCACGATCCCCGGGGTCAAGGAGGACGTCACCGAGATCATCCTCAACATCAAGGGCCTGGTCGTCTCCTCCGAGCACGACGAGCCGGTCGTGATGTACCTGCGCAAGCAGGGCCCCGGCGTCGTCACCGCCGCCGACATCGCCCCGCCCGCGGGTGTCGAGGTGCACAACCCCGACCTGCACATCGCCACGCTGAACGGCAAGGGCAAGGTCGAGATGGAGCTGACCGTCGAGCGCGGTCGCGGCTACGTCTCCGCCGCGCAGAACAAGTCCGGCGACCAGGAGATCGGCCGCATCCCGGTGGACTCCATCTACAGCCCGGTCCTGGCCGTGACCTACAAGGTCGAGGCGACCCGTGTCGAGCAGCGCACCGACTTCGACAAGCTGATCGTCGACGTCGAGACGAAGAACTCGATGGCCCCGCGCGACGCGATGGCCTCCGCCGGCAAGACCCTGGTCGAGCTGTTCGGCCTGGCCCGCGAGCTCAACGTCGAGGCCGAGGGCATCGACATGGGCCCGTCGCCGACCGACGCGGCCCTGGCCGCCGACCTGGCGCTGCCGATCGAGGACCTCGACCTGACCGTCCGCTCGTACAACTGCCTCAAGCGCGAGGGCATCCACACCGTGGGTGAGCTCGTCAGCCGCAGCGAGGCCGACCTGCTCGACATCCGCAACTTCGGTGCGAAGTCGATCGACGAGGTCAAGGCGAAGCTGGTCGGCATGGGCCTGGCGCTCAAGGACAGCCCGCCCGGGTTCGACCCGAGCGCGATCGCTGACTCCTACGGCGACGACTACGACGAGACGGCCGACGACGACCAGTCGTTCGCCGAGGACGAGCAGCTCTGACCGACCCTGTCGGTCCCCATCCAAGGAGAACCTGAACCATGCCCACCCCCACCAAGGGTCCCCGTCTCGGCGGCGGTCCGGCTCACGAGCGGCTGATCCTGGCCAACCTGGCCACCTCGCTGTTCGAGAACGACTCGATCACCACCACCGAGGCCAAGGCCAAGCGGCTGCGCCCGCTCGCCGAGCGTCTGGTCACCTTCGCCAAGCGCGGTGACCTGCACGCCCGTCGTCGGGTCATGACCGTTGTCCGCGACAAGGGTGTCGTGCACCGTCTCTTCACCGAGATCGCGCCCGACATGGCCGAGCGTCCCGGCGGCTACACGCGCATCACCAAGATCGGTGCGCGCAAGGGCGACAACGCCCCCATGGCCGTGATCGAGCTCGTCCGCGAGCCCCTCGCCAAGAAGGCCACCGTCAAGGAGGCCGAGGCCGCCACCAAGCGCGCCGCCAAGGACGCCAAGAAGGCGGACAAGCCGGCCAAGGACGAGGAGGTCGTCGAGGTCGAGGTCGAGCAGACCGAGACTGCGGCCGTCGAGATCCCCGAGGGCGCGGTTGCCGCGAACGAGGACGGCTCGTCCCCCGACGAGGCCTACACCGTCAAGGGCAACATGAACTCGATGAAGTACCACGAGCCCGACGGCCAGTGGTTCGAGCAGACGGTTGCCGAGGTCTGGTTCCAGTCCGCCGAGGCCGCTGAGGCCGCCGGCTTCACCAAGGCCGGCTCCTGACCACTTCGGTCTGACAGGCCAGCATGACGAAGGCCGCTCGTCCCCTCCGGGGGCGGGCGGCCTTCGCCGTGGCGGGGCGGCGCGCGTGTGACCCCAGGTGTGCCGCGGTGTCCGCTCGGCAAGGTTCGCCCAACCTTTCGTTCCGGGGCGAAGGTTCGCCCTGCTGGGCAAGCTTGGGCGAATCTTTCACCGGGTATGCCGCGGGGCCGGGTGTGTGCCGCGTTGCCGGCGGGCGGGGTCATAGGGTTGGCGACGTGGAGCAGGCAGGCGTGGGCGAGGGTGCGGGGGGCGCGTCGCTGCGGGTGCGGCTCGACCTCGCCTACGACGGCACCGACTTCTCGGGCTGGGCCGCCCAGCCCGGACGGCGCACGGTCGAGGGGGAGCTCACCGGGGCGGTGACGACCCTGCTGCGTGCGCCAGAGCCGGTGCGGCTCACCGTGGCCGGTCGCACCGACGCAGGGGTGCACGCCCGTGGGCAGGTGGTCCACGCCGACGTCGACCCGGCCGCCTGGGCTGCGGTGCCCGGTCGCTCAGACCGCACGCCCGAGGCGGCCGCGGTGACGCGGCTCAACGGCATCCTGCCGCCGGACGTGGTGGTGCGGCGGGTCAGGGTCGCACCGCAGGGATTCGACGCCCGCTTCTCCGCGGTGCGGCGGCGCTACCTCTACCGTCTGTGCGACGACCCCACCTCGCTCGACCCGCTGCGGCGGCGCGACACGGTCGTGGTCAAGCACCTGCTGGACGTGGAGTCGATGGACGCCGCGGCGCGCACCCTGCTCGGACTCGCCGACTTCGCCGCCTTCTGCAAGAAGCGGGAAGGCGCCACGACCGTGCGCACCCTGCTGACCTACTCGTGGGCGCGGCTGCCGGACGGCACGGTCGCCGGCACGGTCGAGGCCGACGCCTTCTGCCACTCCATGGTGCGCGCGCTCGTGGGCGCCGTCGTCCCGGTGGGGGAGGGCCGTCGCGCTGTCGAGTGGCCGGCGCAGGTGCTGGTGGCCCGCCGGCGCGACCCCTCGGTGGCGGTCATGCCGGCGCACGGGCTGTCGCTGGAGGAGGTCGTCTACCCGCCGGACGACGAGCTCGCCACCCGGGCCGAGCAGGCACGCGCGGTGCGGGTCCTCTCGGAGTAGCTCCTACGACTGCTGAAGCGCCAGTGCGGCGTAGCCGGCGGAGTCGTGGATCGCGATGCCGGCGTAGCCGGACCGACCGGCGAACGCCGCGCCGACCTGCGCGAGCTGCCGCTCGAGCTCGGTGCGGCTCTGGCCGTGGAAGGTCTGCTTCGCGGCGGCCGGGTGGTCACCGAGGTCGTTGGTCTCCTGGCCGACCCGGGCACCCTTGCCCAGCTCGGTCGCGGCGGTGACGGCCGGGGTGGAGAGGGCGATGGTGCCGTCCTCACCGGCGGCCGTGTCGCGGTAGGCCATCACCGAGACCCCCGCGACGCGGAACAGGGTCTCGCGGTCGAGGGTCGAGCCTGACGCGGGCACCTCGTGGAACCAGAACGGCACGTCGGCCTCGACCGGGGCCGGGGCGGCCGCCGCGACGATCGTCTCCAGCGTGCCGAGGTAGCGCTTGACCACGCCCGGGCGGTCGGTCTGCCACGCGCTCGTCCTCCAGGGCTCGACGTCGACGTGCACCCCGGCGAAGAGGCCGGTGCCCATCGCCGGCCTCAGCCAGGAGCTCACCACTGAGCCCGGGTCGTCGACCCAGCCGGGGTCGCCGCCGAGGGCGTCGACCCGGATGCCGGCGGCGGCAGCGCGGTGGGCGATCTCGCGGACCTGGGGCAGCAGCGGCGAGCTCGGCAGGCGTGGCGGCACCGCGACGAAGAGCTGCCCGACCCCGGCGTCCTGCGCCAGCTGCACGGTCTGCGCGGGAGTCGAGACGTCCCAGACCCACATCGCGCGGTGGGACGGGGTCGGTGCCGGCACGACCGCGAGCCTAGCCACGAGGGGTGCACGCCGTCGCGCCGATGGGCGACGCCGCGGCATACCGAAAACCCGGTGAAGCGCGACCTGCGCGTGCCGCAGACTAGATCCTCGTGGGCCACGTCGACATCAACGCAGTCAGCTTCACCCTTCCCGACGGCAGGCCGCTGCTGAACGAGGTCAGCCTCCGTGTCGGCGAGGGCGCCAAGGTCGCCCTGATCGGCCCCAACGGCACCGGCAAGACCACCCTCGGCCGCATCGTGGCCGGGGACGTCGCTGCCCACGAGGGCGCCGTCACGCGCTCGGGCGGTCTCGGAGTGATGCGCCAGTTCGTCGGCAAGGTGCGCGACGACTCGACCGTGCGCGACCTGCTCGTCTCGGTGGCGCCGGAGGCGGTGCGCCGTGCAGCCGCGGCGGTCGACCGCACCGAGCTGCGCATGATGGAGCGCGACAGCGAGCAGGACCAGCTCGACTACGCACAGGCGCTGGTCGACTGGGCCGACGCCGGCGGCTACGACTACGAGACGTTGTGGGACGTGTGCACCGTGGCCGCGCTCGGTATGCCGTTCGAGAAGGCCCAGTGGCGCAAGGTCACCACCCTCTCGGGCGGGGAGCAGAAGCGGCTGGTGCTCGAGGCGCTGCTGCGCGGCCCGGAGGAGGTGCTGCTGCTCGACGAGCCGGACAACTACCTCGACGTGCCGGCCAAGCGCTGGCTCGAGGAGCGGCTGGTCGAGTCGCCGAAGACGGTGCTGTTCATCAGCCACGACCGCGAGCTGCTCGACCGGGTGGCCACCCGCATCGCGACCCTGGAGCCCGGGGCCGCCGGGTCCACGCTGTGGGTGCACCCGGGCCGGTTCTCGACCTACCACCAGGCGCGGGCCGACCGGTTCGAGAAGCTCGACGAGATGCGCCGCCGCTGGGACGAGGAGCACGCCAAGCTCAAGGCCCTCGTGGTGATGTACAAGCAGAAGGCGGCCTACAACTCCGACATGGCCGCCCGGCTGCAGGCCGCGCGGACCCGGCTGCGCCGGTTCGAGGAGGCTGGGCCGCCCGAGGCGCTGCCGCTCACGCAGAACGTGCGGATGCGTCTCACCGGCGGTCGCACCGCCAAGCGCGCCGTGATCGCCGAGGGCCTCGAGCTGACCGGCCTGATGCGGCCGTTCGACCTCGAGGTCTGGTACGGCGAGCGGGTCGCGGTGCTGGGCAGCAACGGGTCGGGGAAGTCGCACTTCCTCCGGCTCGTCGCCGCGGGCGGCACCGACCCCGAGCCGGAGCACCAGCCGGTCGGCGACGTGCAGCCGGCACCGGTCGCGCACACGGGCCGGCTGCGGCTGGGCTCGCGGGTGCGGCCTGGCTGGTTCGCGCAGACGCATGAGCACCCGGCGCTGATGGGCCGCACGCTCCTGGAGGTCCTGCACCGCGGCGACGAGCACCGGGCGGGCAAGCCCCGCGACGAGGCGGCCCGCGCCCTCGACCGCTACGGCCTGGCCAGGTCGGCCGAGCAGACGTTCGACTCGCTCTCCGGTGGACAGCAGGCGCGCTTCCAGATCCTGCTGCTGGAGCTGAGCGGGGCGACCTGCCTGCTGCTGGACGAGCCCACCGACAACCTCGACCTGCACTCCGCGGAGGCGTTGGAGGACGGCCTGGCCGCGTTCGAGGGCACGGTGCTCGCCGTGACCCACGACCGGTGGTTCGCCCGCGGCTTCGACCGGTTCCTCGTCTTCGGCGCGGACGGGCGGGTCTACGAGTCCGACGAGCCAGTCTGGGACGAGGGGCGCGTCGAGCGGGCGCGCTGAGGGTCTGATGGTCAAGAGACTGCAAAATCTTGCAGAAATTGCGGGCGCAAGATCCCTGACGGGGGTCCCGCGGGCCTAGGGTGACCCGGCAGCCTGTGCGGGCTGCTGTCCTCGCAGCCTCAGTCTGCGCCCGTACACAGCAAGGGAGCTGTCCGTGGCCCTCCGCCGCCCCGCCCTCGTCGCGCTCGCCACAGGCCTGGCCGTCATCGCCTCGGGCCTCACGGTCCCGCTCACGGCCGGCCCGGCCGGCGCCGCCGAGCGCACCGCCACCATCGTCGGCTCCCTGCAGGACGAGCTCGGCTGCCCCGGCGACTGGCAGCCCGACTGCGAGGCGACCCAGCTCGTGCGCGACGCGGGCTCCACGGCATACCGGAAGGTCTTCGACGTCCCCGCCGGGAAGTACGAGCTCAAGGTGGCCATCAACGGCTCCTGGGACGAGAACTACGGCAAGGACGGGGCGAAGGGCGGCGCCAACATCCCCCTCGTGCTCGAGGGGCCGGCGAAGCTCGAGCTCTCCTATGACGACCTGACCCACCGGATCGGCATCGCCCCGGTCGAGCTGTCGGGGCCGGCGACCAAGACCGACACCGCGCTCGCAGGTGACTCGTTGCGGACGCCGCTGACCAAGGAGCGGTTCTACTTCCTCATGGCCGACCGGTTCGCCAACGGCGACACCGGCAACGACAACGGCGGCCTCGTCGGTGGTCGGCTCGAGACCGGGTTCGACCCGACCGACAAGGGCTTCTACCACGGCGGCGACCTCAAGGGCGTGACGCAGAAGCTCGACTACATCAAGGGCCTCGGCACCACGGCGATCTGGCTGACGCCGTCGTTCAAGAACCGTCCCGTGCAGGGGGAGGGGCCGAACGCCAGCGCCGGCTACCACGGCTACTGGATCACCGACTTCACGCAGATCGACCCCCACCTCGGCAGCAACGAGGACATGAAGGCCCTCATCGACGCGGCGCACGGCAAGGGCATGAAGGTCTTCTTCGACATCATCACCAACCACACCGCCGACGTCATCGCCTACGAGGGAGGGAAGTACTCCTACGTCTCCAAGGAGGCGCGCGCCTACCAGGACGCCAGCGGGAAGGCCTTCGACGACCGCGACTACGCCGGCACCGACACCTTCCCGCCGTTGGACGCCGACACGTTCGCGCCCTACAGGCCGGTGTTCCCCAACGCGGCCGACCGCACCGCCAAGACCCCCTCCTGGCTCAACGACCCCACGATGTACCACAACCGCGGTGACTCGACCTTCGCCGGCGAGTCCAGCGAGTACGGCGACTTCGTCGGCCTCGACGACCTCTTCACGGAGCGGCCCGAGGTCGTCAAGGGCATGGGCGAGATCTACAAGGCGTGGGTCGACCTCGGCATCGACGGCTTCCGCATCGACACGGTCAAGCACGTCGACATGGACTTCTGGAAGAAGTTCAGCCCCGATGTGATGAACCACGCCAAGGCGGTCGGCAACGACGACTTCTTCATGTTCGGAGAGGTCTACGACTCGCGCGCAGAGTTCATGAGCCAGTACACGACGACCGGGAAGCTGCCCGCCACCCTGGACTTCGGCTTCCAGGCCAGCGCCGTCGACTTCGCCAAGGGCTCGGCCACCACGAAGCTGCGGGACTTCTTCGCCAGTGACGACTGGTACACCGACGCCGACTCCAACGTCTACGAGACGCCGACCTTCCTCGGCAACCACGACATGGGCCGGGTCGCCATGATGCTCGGCAAGTCCGCGAGCGGCGACGAGCTGATGAAGCGCACCCAGCTCGCCAACAGCCTCATGTTCCTCACCCGCGGGCAGCCGGTCGTCTACTACGGCGACGAGCAGGGCTTCATGGGCGCCGGCGGCGACAAGGACGCCCGCCAGGACATGTTCGCGACGAAGACGGAGCAGTATGCCGCGGAGCCGGTGCTCGGCGGGTCGTCCGGTTCGCGTGACCGGTACGACACGAACAGCCCTCTGTACCAGCAGATCTCGGAGCTGGCCAAGGTGCGTGCGGCCCACCCCGCGCTGACCGACGGCGCGCAGGTGCACCGCTACGCCAGCGACGGCGCCGGCATCTACGCCTTCTCCCGCATCGACCGTGCCGCCGGCACCGAGTACCTCGTCGTCGCCAACAACGCAGCGACCGAGAAGTCCGCGACGTTCGCGACCTTCAGCGCGCAGCGGCCCTTCGAGCCGGTCCACGGCGCGAGCGAGGACGTGAAGGCCGGCAAGGACGGCCGCGTCACGGTGAGCGTGCCCGGCCTGTCGGTGCAGGTGTTCAAGGCCACCGCCCGGTTCGCCAAGCGCGACGCGGCGCCGACGGCACACCTCACCTCGCCCCAGCCCGGTGAGGTGGTGGGCGGCCGCGCGGAGATCGGCGCCGCCATCACCGAGAACACCTTCGCGCAGACCACGTTCCTCCACCGCCCCGTGGGGACCACGGAGTGGAAGGCGGTCGGCACCGACGACAGCGCGCCCTACCGCGTCTTCCACGACGTGTCGGGCCTCGCCAAGGGCACGCTGCTCGAGTACCGCGCCCTGGTGAAGGACAGCAGCGGCAACGTCTCGGCCACCTCCTCCTACGGCATCGTCGGCGACCCGGCCAAGGGCGGAAGCGGTGGTGACGGCGGGGGCGTCGGCCCGGTGGTCCAGCCTGCGGCCGTCAGCGTGCCCGGAGACCACAACTCCGAGATGGGCTGTGGCGGCGACTGGGACCCTGCCTGTGCCCAGGCGCAGTTGACCTTGGACGCCAAGGACCAGATCTGGAAGGGCACCCACACCCTCCCGGCCGGTCCGTACGCCTACAAGGCGGCGGTCAACAAGAGCTGGGACGAGAACTACGGCGTCGGTGCGCAGCCGGGCAGCGGCAACATCGAGTACACCGCCCCCGCCGGCCCGGTCACGTTCTACTACGACCACGCGACGCACTGGGTGACCTCCGACGCCCAGGGCCCGATCATCACCGCGCCCGGCTCGTTCCAGAGCGAGCTCGGCTGCCCCGGTGACTGGAGCCCGGACTGCATGCGCCCGTGGATGCAGGACCCGGACGGCGACGGCACCTACACCTGGTCCAGCGACAAGATCCCTGCCGGCTCCTACGAGTTCAAGATCGCGCACGGTCTGAGCTGGAACGAGAACTACGGCGACGGCGGCGCGGCCGGCGGCTCGAACGTCTCGCTGTCGGTGCCCTCCGACGGCGTGGTCGTCACCCTGTCCTACGAGCTCGGCACCCACCAGATCAGCACCAAGGTCTCGAAGCCGGGTGCGGCTCCGGACCTGAAGAAGGCCAAGGCGTTCTGGGTGGATCCGGGCCTGCTCGCGTGGCCGGCGAACGGCGTGCCCGCCGGGGCCAACCCCGCGCTGCTCGACTGGCGCCTGCACTGGTCGGCCGACGGCGGTCTCGCCGTGGACGCCGAGGCGGTGACCGGCGGCTCCGTGGCCGATCTCACCTACGACCCGGCCGGGCTGCCTGCTGACGTCGCCACCTCGCACCCCGAGCTGAAGGGTTACCTCGCCCTTCGCCTGTCGGAGAAGGTCGCTCGCCAGGCCGACCACATCCTGCGCGGGCAGGTCGCCGTTGCGATGCACGACAACAACGGCGCGCTGCTCGACGCCACCGGCGTGCAGACGGCCTACGTCCTCGACAGCCTGTATGCCGGAAAGGCCAGCACGCGGGTCTACGGCGCCACCTTCGGTGGAGGCTCGCCGGCATACCGGCTCTGGGCCCCCACGGCTCAGCAGGTGTCGCTGCTGACCTGGCCGGCGGGTGCGGCGGCGGACGCGCCGGTCGCGGAGGCCACGCGCACGCGGATGGAGCGCGCCGGTGACGGCTCGTGGACGGCCCAGGCGGGCGAGCGGAACGCGCGGTACCTCTACGAGGTCACGGTGTTCGCGCCGAGCACCGGGAAGGTCGAGACCAACCTCGTCACCGACCCGTACTCCGTTGCGCTGACGCTGAACTCGACGCGCTCGGTGGCAGTGGACCTGCGCGACCGGGCCTTCCAGCCCGAGCTGTGGCGCACCACGCCGTCGCCGAAGCTGGCGCAGGACGTGGACTCCACGATCTACGAGCTGCACGTGCGCGACTTCTCCGTCGGCGACAAGACGGTGAGTGCCGAGAACCGCGGGTCCTACCTGGCGTTCGCAGAGGAGGGCGACGGCACCAAGCACCTCAAGGCGCTCGCCGACGCCGGCCTCAACACCGTGCACCTGCTCCCGACCTTCGACATCGCCTCGATCGAGGAGGACCCGGCCCAGCAGGCGACGCCTGAGTGCGATCTGGAGTCCTACGCGCCCGACAGCGACCAGCAGCAGGCCTGTGTCAACGCAGTGCGCGGCAAGGACGCGTTCAACTGGGGGTACGACCCGTGGCACTTCAACGCACCCGAGGGCTCCTACGCGTCGACGGCCGCCAAGGCCGACGGTGGCGAGCGGGTGGCCGAGTTCCGCACCATGGTCGGCGGGCTGCACCGCGACGGCCTGCGCGTCGTTCTCGACCAGGTGTTCAACCACACCGCAGCCTCCGGCCAGGACGCGAAGTCGGTGCTCGACAAGGTCGTCCCCGGTTACTACCACCGGCTGAACGCGACCGGCGCCGTGGAGACCTCGACCTGCTGCCAGAACATCGCGACCGAGCACCAGATGGCGCAGAAGCTGATGGTCGACTCGGTCGTGCTGTGGGCCCGCGACTACAAGGTCGACGGCTTCCGCTTCGACCTCATGGGCCACCACTCCCGAGAGAACATGCTCGCCGTCCGGGCCGCCCTCGACACGCTGACGCCGACCAGGGACGGCGTCGACGGTAAGGCGGTCTACCTCTACGGCGAGGGCTGGAACTTCGGCGAGGTGGCGGGCAACGCCCGCTTCACCCAGGCGACCCAGGGCCAGCTCGGTGGCACGGGGATCGGCTCCTTCTCCGACCGGCTGCGAGACGCCGTGCGCGGGGGCGGGCCGTTCGACGAGGACCCGCGCAAGCAGGGCTTCGGCAGCGGCGAGGCCACGGCCCCCAACGGGGCTCCCGTCAACGGGAACGCGGCGGTCTCGCTGAAGCACGACACTGACCTCGTGCAGCTCGGCCTAGCTGGCAACCTGCGCTCGTTCTCCTTCCGCAGCAACGAGTTCGGGGAGGTCCGGCGCGGTGACCAGCTGAAGTACGGCGACGCGCCCGCGGGGTACGCCGACCAGCCCGACGAGGTCGTCACCTATGTCGACGCCCACGACAACGAGACGCTGTTCGACAGCCTGGCGTTCAAGCTGCCCCAGGGCACGGCGATGGCAGACCGGGTGCGGATGAACTCCCTGTCGCTCGCGACCACGGCGCTGTCGCAGACGCCGTCGTTCTGGCACGCGGGCGCCGACCTGCTGCGCTCGAAGTCGCTGGACCGCAACAGCTACGACAGCGGCGACTGGTTCAACACCCTCGACTGGACCGGCAAGGACAACGGCTTCGGCCACGGCCTGCCGCCGGCCGGCGACAACAGGGACAAGTGGTCGTACATGAAGCCGCTGCTCGGCGACCCGGCGCTGAAGCCGGCCGCCTCCGACGTGAAGGCGGCGACGGCCCAGGCCCAGGACCTGCTGCGGCTGCGGTTCTCCACCCCGCTGTTCCGGCTCGGTACTGCGGAGGCGATCAACGCCAAGGTGTCCTTCCCGGCGAGCGGCACGGCCGACGCGCGCGAGGGCGTCATCGCGATGCGCATCGACGACACCCGCGGTGCCGACGTCGACCCGTCGCTGAAGGGCCTCGTGGTGGTGTTCAACGCCTCCGACGAGGCCGTGACCCAGAAGGTGCCCTGCCTGGCCGGCGCGGGTCTGGCGCTGTCACCGGTGCAGGCGCAGGGCTCCGACGCCGTGGTGAAGACCGCGACCTGGGATGCCGCGACCGGTTCGGCCAGCGTGCCCCCGCGCACCGTGGCGGTGTTCGTCCAGCGCTGACTCGACCAGCTGGCAGTCGGCGCAGGGGGCTCGGCGTCGGGGGACCGGTGCGGGCGGGCGTCAGCCCGTGAGCGCGACGTCGCTGCCGTCGAGGGTGGCCCGGAAGCCGGCCTCCGTCACCGTGACGTGGGTGAGCCGCATCCCGGCAGGCAGGCCCTGGACGGTGTGGTGGATCGTGACGAGCCGGCGCGCGGCGGCCGACAGCGCGGCGTCGAGCAGGTCGGGGCCGCCGAGGTCGACCGTCTCCGGCTCGATGACGAGCCGGCCACCGACGGCCCGCACGGTGCCGGTCGCGCGGACCGGCACATCGCGGCCCAGCAGGGTCGCGTTCCGTCGGATGCCCGCCCTCCCTCCGCCGGCGGCATACAGCTGCACCCCCGAACCGATCTGTCGAGCGGCGGCGTCGAACGGCAGGGTGGCCTCGATGCGTAGTGTCCCGGCGCGCAGGCCCGCGGAGGTCATGCGCACGTCGCGGCCGGTGGCGCGCACGTCGCGGAACCCGCCGTCGGCAGTGATGGCGACCGAGCTGTCGAGCGCGACGGTCTGCAGCCACGTCTCGCCTCGGCGCAGGTCACCGGGCGGCGAGGGCAGCGGCGTGGCCGAGACGCCGGGCGGGGGTGGCGGGGCGGCGGTGCCGGGGTCACCGGCGACGAGGACGAGGGCGGCGAGCCCGAGCACGACGGCCACGACGCCCGAGAGGACTCCGAGGAGGAAGGCGCGCACCGGCGTCACACCATGTACTGGTCGTGTCGGCGGTAGAGCTCGGCCCACTCCTCGGGGCTGAGGGTGCGCTCGCCGCGGGCCACCTCGGCCACCGCCTCGAAGTAGGACTCGCGCGGCGCCCCGGGCGCGAAGTGCAGGAGCATCGAGACAGGCTCGCCCGACTCGTTGCGGAAGCCGTGGATGCCGCCGGGCGGCACGTGCGCGAAGTCGCCCACCTCGAGGTCGCGCCAGCCCGTGCCGTCGTGGAGGCGGAGCGTCCCGCGCAGGATGTAGAAGGACTCGGCCATCGTCTTGTGGAAGTGCGGGTCGGGGCCGCTGCGAGCCGCGGACATCTCGTAGCGGTAGAGGCCGAAGAGACCGCCGGTCGTCGCGCCGGTCGCGAGGTAGTGCACCTCCGTGCTGCGGCTCTGCAGGTCGGGCGCCTCCCACGCCGGCCGCAGCCAGGCGCTGGCCTCGCCGGCGTCCCCGGGGTAGATCGGCGGTGGGTAGCTCATGGGTCACAGTGTGCCCCCGGTGGCGGCGACGGGGAGGACGTCCGTCGCCGCCACCGGGGGCGGTCGGTGGAGGCGATCGGGTGAGCTAGGCCACGACCGCCTCAGGCTCGGCGGCGGGCTCGCTCGCCCGCTCGTGCCGGATGGCCGGGAGGTAGAGCACCGCGCCGATGATGCTGAACGCACCGCACGCGACGATCGCGTGGGCCGTCGAGGTGTGCTCGGCCAGCGGGCCGAGGACCAGCAGCCCGAGGCTGTAGGCCCCGCCGGCGACCATGGAGTTCATCGACAGCACGGTGGTGCGGTTCGTCGGCGCGGCCTCCCGGTGCAGCAGCGTGTTGTGCACCGGCCCAGCGAAGCCGTGGAGCGTGTAGGTGATGAGGAACGCCGTGATGAGTCCGGCAGGCCCACCCACCAGGCCCATGACGACGATGAAGACCCCCTGCAGGACCCTGGCGGCGAGGGCGGTCCAGCCCACACCGAGCCGCCGGCTCACCAGCCCGGCTGCCGCGGAGCCTGCCGCGAAGAGGCCCCAGGCCGCCGAGGAGACGGGCCCCATCAGGGCGCCGGCGCGGTCCTCGCCGCCGACGAGCTCGGAGAGGCGGATGGGGTTGAAGGTCTCGAAGGCGATCATCCCGATGGCCCAGAAGACCTCGACCAGCACGAGGGCGAGCAGGACTCGCGAGGTGCCCAGCAGCCGTAGGCCGCTGGCGATGGTGCGCGGGGCCTGCCTCGCCGAGCTGATGGCGCGGCGGAAGCCGGTGGCGTCGACGTGGGTGCGGGGCTCGCGCATGAACAGCGCGATGGCCAGCAGGTGCACCACGCCGAGCCCCAGGGCGACGTAGACCGGCAGCTCGATGGCCGTGATGGACGTGATGGGGTGCCAGACGATGAGCCCGCCGGAGATCAGGGCGCCCACGGCGATGGCGAGCCCGATCATCATGCCGGCCGCGGAGAGCGCCCGCTCCACGGGCACGGTGGGGTCGTCGGCGTGGGCGGTGTCGACGTACCAGGCTTCCAGTGGGCCGGAGTCCAGGGCGCGGAAGACGCCCTGCAGGGCCCAGGCGAGGACGAACACCCAGAAGCTGTCGGCCGCGAGGAACAGCCCCAGCGACACCAGGCTGACCACGGCGGAGGCCAGCATCACCGGCCGGCGCCCCAGCGCGTCGGCGAAGCCACCGGTCGGCAGTTCGAGGGCCAGGACCACGAATCCCTGCGCGGACAGGATGACGCCCACCTGGGCGATGCTCATGCCGCGCTGCAGTGCCACCAGCGTCAGCACGCCGATGACCAGGCCGACGGGGAACCAGCGCGTCGCGTTGAGCAGGAGGAAGACCCGGCGTGCGGCGGGTGCCGACAGGGGAGCGTGGCTCGGGCTCATGACTGCTCCTTCGGCTGGGGCGCGCTGTCGAGGTCGAGGGGGTAGAGGACGCTGTAGACGGCCAGCCGCCGGGCCCTCGGGTTGCCCTGTCCCACGCGGCGGTAGCGGGCGATGAGCGCGTCGACCTCGGCCTTGAGCTCCTCGACCTGCTCCGGGGTGGCGATGACGTAGCTGTCGCTCATGCCGGCCGCGTCGCGCCACTGCGCCGGCCACGCCGCCTCGACGTCGAGCCAGCGCTCGAACTGCTCGGCGAAGTGCCGCGTGTAGTCGCGGACCAGCCAGTTGAGGGCGGTCTCGGCGTCCTCGTCACCGGCGAAGTCGCTCGGCTCGAACTGGTGGCTGTCGGTCGAGGCGCGCCAGAGCCGGCGCTTGCCCTCTCCCTCGCCGGTGTCGGTGACCAGCCCGACCGACTCCAGCTTGCGCAGGTGGTAGGAGGTCGCCCCCGAGTTGGTGCCCAGGGCCGTGGCCAGTGCGGTGGCGGTTGCCGGTCCACCGCGGCGCAGGGTGCTCAGCAGCCGGGACCGGAGCGGGTGGGCCAGCACCTTGAGTGCGGTGGTGTCCAGGCGCATCCCGGTGTAGCCGCCGGGGCCGTCGAGGGGAGGTGTCGTGCTCATGCGTGCACAATACCTATGCACACTCTGTTTGCACAAGAGTTGTGCAAACAGAGTGTGCTCGCGAGAAACCGCAGGTCAGGGGCCGTTTCAGGGGCCGGAGCGGGTGATTTGGGTCTGGAGTCGGCCGCCCGTAGACTTGATCACTGTTGTGTCGCGCGCCCTCCAGGGCGGCACCGGCCCCCTCGGGAGCACGCGGCATACACATCCTTGTGAACCAGTGAACGAACCACCGAAACGTAAGGTCAGACACTTGCGCACCTACACCCCGAAGCCGGGCGAGGTCACTCGCACCTGGCACGTGATCGACGCGACGGACGTCGTGCTGGGCCGCCTCGCGAGCCAGACCGCCATCCTGCTGCGCGGCAAGCACAAGCCCACCTTCGCCCCGCACGTCGACGGCGGCGACTTCGTCATCATCATCAACGCTGACAAGGTCGCCCTCACCGGCGCGAAGCTCGAGCAGAAGAAGGCCTACCGCCACTCCGGCTTCCCGGGCGGCCTGAAGGCCCAGTCCTACCAGGAGCTGCTGGCCAAGAACCCCGCCAAGGCTGTCGAGAAGGCCGTCCGCGGAATGCTCCCGAAGAACACCCTGGGCCGTCAGCAGCTGACCAAGCTCAAGGTCTACTCCGGTGCCGAGCACCCGCACTCTGCCCAGAAGCCCGTCCCGTTCGAGATCTCCCAGGTCTCCCAGTAAGGATCCCCAGTGACTGACTCCGTGAACACTGACGCCCTCGAGGGCGATGAGGTCGAGCTGACCGAGTACACCTCCGAGTCCGAGACCCAGGTCTCGGGCGAGCCGGCCCGCCGCCCGAGCGCCTCGGCGCCCGGTGCCGCCACCGGCCGCCGCAAGCAGGCCATCGCCCGCGTGCGCATCGTCCCCGGCACCGGCGAGTGGAAGATCAACGGGCGCTCGCTCGAGGACTACTTCCCGAACAAGGTCCACCAGCAGCTGGTCAACGAGCCGCTCAAGGTGCTCGAGCTCGACGGCGCCTACGACGTGCTCGTGCGCGTGCACGGCGGTGGCCCCTCCGGCCAGGCCGGTGCCGTCCGCCTCGGCGTGGCTCGCTCGCTGAACGGCGTGGACGAGGAGCTGAACCGTCCGACGCTGAAGAAGGCCGGCTTCCTGACCCGTGACGCCCGCGTCCCGGAGCGCAAGAAGGCTGGTCTCAAGAAGGCCCGCAAGGCCCCGCAGTACTCCAAGCGCTGATCCCGGAGGATCTGCGCGCTGCCCATGGCGGCACCCGGGTTCTCGGGTGCCGCCATCGGCGTTGTTCGGGGTAGGTTCGGCCCGTCGCCGCACCAGACGGCCGGCCTGCCCTCGCGTGAACTCGAAAGGCACATCTGACATGGCACGACTCTTCGGGACCGACGGCGTCCGCGGCCTCGCGAACGTCGACATCACCCCCGAGCTCGCCCTCAGCCTCTCGGTTGCGGCAGCCCACGTCCTCGGCGACGCCTCGCTCGCCCAGGGCCGCCGCCCCAAGGCCGTCGTGGGGCGGGACCCGCGTGCGTCCGGTGAGTTCCTGTCCGCCGCCGTGGTGGCGGGTCTGGCCTCCGCGGGTGTCGACGTCTACGACGCCGGCGTGCTGCCGACGCCGGCCGTCGCCTACCTGACCGCCGACACCCACGCCGACTTCGGCGTCATGCTGTCTGCCTCCCACAACGCGATGCCCGACAACGGCATCAAGTTCTTCGCCGAGGGTGGGCACAAGCTGCCCGACGAGGTTGAGGACGAGATCGCTGCACGCCTCGACCAGGAGTGGGTGCGGCCGACCGGGGCCCACGTGGGTCGCATCCATCAGATGCGCGACGGCCACACCCGCTACATCAGCCACCTGCTGACCGTGCTGCCCAACCGCCTCGACGGCCTCACCGTGGTCATCGACGGCGCCCATGGCGCCGCCAGCCAGGTCTCGCCGGAGGTGTTCCGCCTCGCCGGTGCCACGGTCTACGAGATCGGCACCGAACCCGACGGCCTCAACATCAACGACGGTTACGGCTCGACCCACCTCGAGCACCTCAAGGAGGCAGTCGTGGCCCGGGGCGCCGACCTCGGCATCGCCCACGACGGCGACGCCGACCGCTGCCTCGCGGTCGACGCCGACGGCACGGAGGTCGACGGCGACCAGATCATGGCGATCCTCGCGCTGGACCTGAAGGACCGCGGCTGCCTCGCCAAGGACACCCTCGCCACCACCGTGATGAGCAACCTGGGCCTCCTGCAGGCCATGGAGCGCGAGGGCGTCACCGTCGTGCAGACCGCGGTGGGCGACCGCTACGTGCTCGAGGAGATGCGCCGCGCCTCGCTGTCCCTGGGCGGCGAGCAGTCGGGGCACGTGATCTTCCTCGACCACGGCACCACCGGTGACGGGGTCCTCACCGGCCTGATGTTGGCGGCTCGGGTCGTGCAGACCGGGCGCACCCTGGCCGACCTGGCCGGCGTGATGACCCGGCTGCCGCAGGTGCTGGTCAACGTCAAGGGGGTCGACAAGTCGCGCGTCGAGTCCGACGAGGAGCTGCAGATGGCGGTCAAGGCCGAGGAGGCCGCGCTGGCCGGTACCGGTCGAGTCCTGCTGCGCAAGTCCGGCACCGAGCCCGTGGTGCGCGTGATGGTGGAAGCCGCGGACACCGAGCGCGCGGAGGCCGTCGCGGAGCGCCTCGTGGAGGTCGTGCGCAACCGGCTCTCGCTCGACTAGGACGGAGCGTCGTACGCACTGCTGCGTATGGCGGGCCGTGCCCGGACCGGAGAGCCTTGCTACGGAGGCAGGGGAACAGGGTCTGGTCCGCGGTCGGGGGACCTGATCAGGCCTCGTCGCTGGGCGCTGAGGACGGCTGAGAGGCGGTCCACGGCGCCCAGCTTGCGGTAGAGGTGCTCCTGGTGCTTGTGGACCGTGCGGGGTGAGATCGCCAGCCGGGTCGCAATGCCGTCCACGGTGTGGCCGCGTGCGATGAGCTCGAGCACGATGCGCTCCCGGGGGGTGAGCGGCACCGCGGTCGGGTCGGGCGCTGCCGCGCCCGCGGCACGGGCCGCCCGCAGCAGCTGGACGTGCGCGTCCAGCCCGGCGATGAGCGACTGGACCGACGCCGCCCGATCCACGTCCTCGTCGAGGTAGGCATCCTCGCTGACGAGGGCATAGGCATCCCGTGCGCCGTGCGGGTTCGGGGCCAGCGGGATCGTCATCTGGTGCTCGGTGAAACCGAGCTGCTCCATCAGGGCGGCGACCGGGTCGGTGAGCTCCCAGCCCCGGGCCACGACGCCGGCCATGGTGGCCGGGCGTGAGGTCTGGGTGCTGGCGTTGTAGGCGTACAGGGGGTGCTGCAGGGCAGTGGACTCCACGGCAAACTCCCACGTGTCGGTGCGCTGCCAGGGGGTCGGCGGGTAGAGCGCCACCTCGTCCGGGTGCACCCCCGGCTTGGTGACGGTGCGCACGGTCAGGTAGGCGCGGCCCCACGTGCGCAGGCCCTCGGCCAGCAGCAGCTCAGCGGTGTGCGGCTCGGGCTCGCCGAGGACGTCCGCAGCGAGCGCGAGCCAGTGCTGCACGTCGTCCATGCCTGTCCCTCATCGGTGGGTGGTGGAGATCACCTCAGAGTAGGCGCGAGCGGAGTCCTTGATGGTGCGTTTCTGCGACGTGTAGTCGACGTGCACGAGGCCGAACCGCTTGCTGTAGCCGAACGCCCACTCGAAGTTGTCCATCAGTGACCAGGCGAAGTAGCCGCGGACGTCGGCGCCGGCGGCGACCGCCTCGGCCACGGCGTCGAGGTGCGCGTGCAGGTATGCCGTGCGGTCGCCGTCGTGGACGGCGCCGTCGTCGGACACCACGTCGGGCCACGCGGAGCCGTTCTCGGTGATGAGGACGGGGATGTTCCGGTGCTGCTCGGCGATCCTCACGAGCAGGTTCCGCAGACCCGTGGGGTCGACCTCCCAGCCCATGTCGGTGACCGGGGGCTGGGCCGGCAGGACTTCCACGGTGTCGCAGCCGGGCAGCGGCGAGGGGACCGGATCGCCCAGCCGGGCTCGCACGCGGGTGGTCGTGTAGTAGTTGACCCCGAGGTTGTCGAGCGGGGCGCTGATGACCTCGAGGTCGTCGTCATGGATGTGGCCGTGGTCGGTGACGGACGCGGTGTCCTCGAGGAAGCCGGCCGGGTGGCGGCCCTCCAGGACCGGTTCGAGGAACATCGCGTTGTGGGCGTTGTCGGCCCGGCGTGCGGCGGCCAGGTTCTGCGGGCTGGCGTCCGGCGTGCGGATGTCGGTGAGGTTCAGCGTGATCGAGACCGCGGCGCCCTCGCAGCTCTCCCGGATCACCGGGACGGCGGCTCCGTGGGCGAGCAGCAGGTGGTGGGCGGCGACGAGCGACTCGGCGACGTCATGGTGGCCGGGGGCGTGCTCCCCGATGCTGTAGCTCAGCACGGAGGAGCACCAGGGCTCGTTGAGCGTCGTCCAGTTCTTGACGCGGTCGCCGAGGTGCGCCACCACGGTGCCGGCGTAGTCGGCGAACCAGGCGGCGCTGTCGCGGTTGAGCCAGCCGCCCCGGTCGTCGAGCGCGTGGGGCAGGTCCCAGTGGTAGAGCGTGGCGAACGGACGGATGCCCCGTTCGAGCAGGCGGTCGACCAGGCGGGAGTAGAAGTCGAGTCCGGCCCGGTTGACCGCGCCGGTGCCCGTGGGAAGCACGCGCGGCCAGGCGATGGAGAAGCGGTAGGCCTGCAGCCCGAGGTCGGCCATGAGGGCGACGTCCTCGTCGACCCGGTGGTAGTGGTCGCAGGCCACGTCGCCGGTGTCGCCGTTCAGCACGCGTCCCGGTGTGTGGGAGAAGGTGTCCCAGATGGAGGGCAGGCGGCCGTCCTCGGCCACGGCGCCCTCGATCTGGTAGCCGGCGGTGGCGGCGCCCCACAGGAAGCCGGCGGGGAACCTGCGGTCGATCTGGCCCATGGGCGCCAGCCTAGGACCGCGAGACCGGATGTCGCGGGTGGTCAGCCGACGGGCTCGAGCAGGCCGGTGTCGACGTCGTAGAGGAACCCGCCGACGGCGACCGAGTCGGGCACCAGCGGGTGGGAGCGCACCTTCGCGAGGTCCTGCCGGAGCGCCTCGCGCTGGTCGTCCACCACGCCGAAGGGCTGCCACGAGGCGTCCTGTCCCGCAGACTCGCCCACTGCGGCGTGCAGCTGGTCCTCGGTGTGCGTCGCCATGGCACACCGGGTGTGGGGGACCACCAGGATGCGCCTGACGCCGAGCAGGTGCGCCCCGAGCACGAGCGCCTCCAGCGCCTGCGGGGTGACGCGGCCGCCGGGGTTGCGGAAGATCTTCGCGTCACCGGGCTTGAGCCCCACCATGCCGAGCGGGTCGATCCGCGAGTCCATGCAGGTGACGATGGCGACGCCGGCATGGGCGATGCCGTCGAAGCCGCTCAGCGCGAACGTCTTGGCGAAGTCGCGGTTGGCCTCGAGCAGGTCGTCGAAGGCTGTCGTGTCCATGTCGTCCTCCCTCAGAGCAGGCCCGGGCGCCTGCTGATGCTCATCGCCATCGGTGTGGCGGTCTCGGCGAAGAAGTCGTTGCCCTTGTCGTCGACAACGATGAAGGCGGGGAAGTCCTCGACCTCGATCTTCCAGACGGCCTCCATGCCGAGCTCGGGGTACTCGATGACCTCGACGGACTTGATGCAGTCCTGCGCGAGCCGGGCTGCCGGGCCGCCGATCGAGCCGAGGTAGAAGCCGCCGTGCGCCTGGCACGCGTCGGTGACCTGCCTCGAGCGGTTGCCCTTGGCCAGCATGACCATCGAGCCCCCGGCGGCCTGGAACTGGTCGACGTAGCTGTCCATGCGACCGGCGGTGGTCGGGCCGAAGGAGCCGCTGGCGTAGCCCTCGGGGGTCTTGGCCGGCCCGGCGTAGTAGACCGCGTGGTCCTTGAGGTACTGCGGCATCTCCTCGCCGGCGTCGAGGCGCTCCTTGATCTTGGCGTGCGCGATGTCGCGCGCGACCACCAGGGGGCCGGTCAGCGAAAGCCGCGTCTTGACGGGGTACTTCGACAGCTCGGCCCGGATCTGGTCCATCGGCCGGTTCAGGTCGATGCGCACCACGTCGTCGGAGACGGCCTCGCCCTCAGTGACCTCGAGGTGCTCCTCGGTGGTCTCGGGCAGGAACCGGACGGGGTCGCGCTCGAGCTGCTCGAGAAAGATGCCGTCCGGGGTGATCTTGCCGAGCACCTGGCGGTCGGCGGAGCAGGAGACGGCAATGGCCACCGGGAGCGAGGCGCCGTGGCGCGGGAGGCGCACCACGCGGACGTCGTGGCAGAAGTACTTGCCGCCGAACTGGGCCCCGATGCCGAAGTTGCGGGTCAGCTCGAGCACCCGCTCCTCGAGCTCGGTGTCACGGAACCCGCGGCCGGTCTCGGCGGAGCCGGTGGTGGGCAGCTCGTCGAGGTATTTCGCCGAGGCGTACTTGGCAGTCTTGAGGGCGAACTCGGCGCTGGTGCCGCCGATGACGATGGCGAGGTGGTAGGGAGGGCAGGCGGCGGTGCCGAGGGAGCGCAGCTTCTCGTCGAGGAAGGCGATCATCCGCTCAGGGTTCAGGACCGCCTTGGTCTCCTGGTAGAGGAACGACTTGTTGGCGCTGCCGCCGCCCTTGGCCATGAAGAGGAACTTGTAGGTGTTCTCGTGGCCGGGGGCGGTGTCGGCGTAGAGCTCGATCTGGGCCGGGAGGTTGGAGCCGGTGTTCCTCTCCTCCCAGGTCGTCACCGGGGCCATCTGGGAGTAGCGCAGGTTGAGCTTGGTGTAGGCGTCGTAAACGCCCTGCGCGACGGCCGCCTCGTCGGTGCCCGCCGTCAGCACGTGCTGGCCGCGCTTGCCCATGACGATGGCGGTGCCGGTGTCCTGGCACATCGGCAGCACGCCGCCGGCGGCGATGTTGGCGTTCCTCAGCAGGTCGAGGGCGACGAACTTGTCGTTGTTCGAGGCCTCGGGGTCGTCGATGATCCGGCGCAGCTGCGCGAGGTGGGCCGGGCGCAGGTAGTGCGCGATGTCGTGCATGGCCTCGGCCGTCAGGGTGTGCAGCGCCTCCGGCGAGACCTCGAGGAACGTGCGGCCGCCGGGACCCTCCACCGTGCGCACACCCTCGGTCGTCAGGAGGCGGTAGTCGGTCTGGTCGGGACCGATCGGCAGCAGGTCTTCGTAGGCGAACTCGGCCATGGGCAGGACTCCTTGGGGGGCACGACACACTCGGGGCCACTCTACGGCCGGCGTGGGGCGGGCCTGCGCCCGGCTCCACGCGGCATACCGCTCAGAGCTCGTCGAGGCTCGGCGCGTAGGCGCCGGCCCGTGCGACGGTGGCCGCCGCGCAGGCCAGGGCACGGTCGACCGCCGGGCGCACGTCGGCCAGCGTCGCCTCGGCCAGGCGCTTGCGGCCCTCGACGCCGGTCAGGCCCGCCGAGGCGAGACCGGAGAGCAGCCCTGCCATGAACGAGTCGCCGGCGCCCACGGTGTCGACCACGGTCTCGGCCCGCGTCGGGGCGGAGGCGACCTCACCGGTGGTGCTCAGGCCGAAGACGACCCCGTGCGGGCCACGCGTGACGACGACGAGGGTCGGTCCGAGGGTGCCCCAGCGGCGGAGCACCTCCGAGACGGGCGAGCCCGGGTAGAGCAGGAGCAGGTCGTCCTCGCTCGCCTTGACGACGTCGGCGAGGGCGATGAGCTCCTCGACGCGCTCGCGGACCAGGTCGAGGTCACCCATGATGTCGGGCCGGATGTTGGGGTCGTAGGACACCGTGGCGTGCTCGCGTGCTGCCCCCAGGGCCGCCAGCACGGACCGTGCGCCCGGCTCGAGGATCGCGGCGATGGAGCCCGTGTGGACGTGGCCGGCCTTGGCCGGGATGTCGACGTGGGGCAGGTCCCAGTGCAGGTCGAAGGTGTACTCCGCGGCGCCGGCGGCGTCGAGCCGGGCCTCGGCCACGGAGGTGGGGTGCTTCCCGGTCGTGGTGCGCAGCAGCGAGACACCGTGCCGGGTCAGGTGGTTCGCGATGCGGGTGCCGCGCTCGTCGGGTCCGAGCCGCGTCGCGAAGTCGACGTGGTGGTCGAGCCGGGCCAGGCCCACGGCGACGTTGGCGGGGCTGCCGCCCGGGTGCTCGACCACGTCTCCGACAGCGTCGCTGACCCGGTCGATCAGGGCCTCGCCGATGACGAGGACGCGCTCACTCACCGCAGCACCCGCTCACCGCAGCGCCCGCTCACGACTGCCTGGCCGTGGCGCCGCGCTCGAAGTCGATCGCGCTGTAGGCCCGCAGCTTCTCGAGCTGGTGGTGGCTCTCGATGACGCGGATCGTGCCCGACTTCGAGCGCATCACCAGCGAGTGGGTGGTGATGCTGCCGGCGCGGTAGCGGACGCCCTTGAGGAGCTCGCCGTCGGTGATGCCTGTGGCGACGAAGAAGCAGTTCTCGCTGGTGACGAGGTCGTCGGTGGCCAGCACGGCGTCGAGGTCGTGGCCGGCGTCGACGGCCCGCTGCCGCTCGTCGTCGTCCTGGGGCCACAGGCGGCCCTGGATCACGCCGCCGAGGCACTTGATGGCGCAGGCGGCGATGATGCCCTCCGGGGTGCCGCCGATACCGAGGAGCAGGTCGATGCCGGTGTCGTCGCGGGCGGCCATGATCGCGCCCGCCACGTCGCCGTCGGAGATGAACCGCAGCCGGGCGCCGGCGTCGCGGACCTCCTTGGCGATGCCCTCGTGGCGGGGTCGGTCGAGCATGACGACCGTGACGTCCTCGGGGCCCTCGCGCTTGGCCTTGGCGATGCGCCGGATGTTCTCCTTCACCGGCAGGCGGATGTCGACGACGTCGGCCGCCTCGGGTCCGGTCACCAGCTTGTCCATGTAGAAGACGGCGCTGGGGTCGTACATCGAGCCGCGCTCGGAGACGGCGAGCACCGA
Source organism: Knoellia sp. p5-6-4 (assembly GCF_029222705.1). NCBI lineage: Bacteria > Bacillati > Actinomycetota > Actinomycetes > Micrococcales > Intrasporangiaceae > Knoellia > Knoellia sp. p5-6-4. The sequence continues at coordinate 1,072,273 of NZ_JARGZF010000001.1, read as the reverse complement.
GACGGCGTTGGACTGCCCCTTCGCCGTGAGCGTGGTGCCGTCGATCGGGTCGACCGCGACGTCGCACTCCGGACCGTTGCCGTCGCCGACCTCCTCGCCGTTGTAGAGCATCGGGGCGTCGTCCTTCTCGCCCTCACCGATCACGACGGTGCCCTTCATCGACACCGTCGAGATGAGCGCCCGCATGGCCTCCACGGCCGCGCCGTCGGCACCGTTCTTGTCGCCGCGGCCCACCCACCGGCCACCGGCCATGGCCGCAGCCTCGGTGACGCGGACCAGCTCCAGGGCGAGGTTGCGGTCCGGGGCCTCGCCACCCACGCGGAGGGCACTGGGCAGGGTGTCTTCGGGCATGCGGCATTTCCTTCACGCGTCAGCGGGTGATGCGGTCGACTCTATCGGGGTGGGGCGGTTCGCGCGGCGTGGTGCCCGTCAGGGACGATAGGAAGGTGAGCACGTCGTCGCCCCGCAGTTCCTACGCCGCCGGAACCGTCGCCAACATGGCTCGTTCCCTGTTGGTCGTGGCGGCACTGGTGGCGGCGCTCATCGCGATCGTGCCCCGGGTCAACACCGTCTCCCAGCCGCCGGTCAACGTGGCGGCCGCTGCCGTCGAGGTGGCCCGCGAGAGCGGCTGGGCGATCTCCCGGCCCGAGGGCCTGCCGGAGGGGTGGAAGGCCACCAGTGTCCGGTACGTCCGCAGCACCGACGGCCTGCAGACCTGGCACGCGGGCTACCAGTCGCCGACCGGCAACTACGTGGCGCTCGAGCAGACCCAGGACGCCACGCAGGGGTGGATCGAGGCGCAGACCAACCGCGCCAGGCGCACCGGCGAGGTGCAGGCGGCCGGCCAGACGTGGACGACGTTCGAGCGCAGCCCCAAGGTGCAGCGCAGCCTGCTCTCCACCGAGGAGACGGCCGACGGGCTGACCACCCTCATCACCGGGACCGGCACCTTCGACGAGCTCAAGGCCTTCGCCGAGACGCTCCGGCCCGTGCAGCCCGCGGGGTAGCTACTCCGCGCTGTCCGAGCCGCCGAGCGTGGCCTCGGCCTCGTCGAGCCAGGTGCTGCAGTGTGCCGCGAGGGCCTCGCCCCGTCGCCACAGGCGCATGCTCTCCTCCAGGCCCGCCTGCCCGCCCTCGAGCTGGGCCACGATGGCGACGAGCTCGTCGCGGGCGGCCTCGTAGGGCAGCTCGGCGATGTCGGGGAACTCCTCCGCGGGCGTGGGGGGCGCCTGGGTCTCCTTGGGCATGGCGACCACCCTAGGGCAGCCCCACGACACGGGCCCCGAAGTCCCCACGGGCCACCCGGATGCGCAGCAGCTCGTTGACGTCGAGGTCGGCCTGGTCCATGACGATCCGCCCGTCCGCGTGCTGCACCACGGCATACCCGCGCTCCAGCGTCGACAGGGGCGAGAGGGTGCGCACCTGCGCGCGCAGGTGCTCCACCTGGTCGGCGGCCCGGTGCACGGCCGCGGTCACCCGGTGGCGGGCCCGGTGCCGCAGGGCCTCGAGCTCCTCGCGCCGGGCCCTGATGATCGCTGTGGGGTCGGCCATGACCGGCCGCGAGCGGACCGCGGTCAGGTGCCGGCGCTCGCCGTCGATGCGCCCGGCGAGGGCCCGCCGGGCCCGCAGGCGTGACTGCTGTATGCCGCGGCGCTCGTCGGCGGCGTCGGGCACCACCAACTTGGCGGCGTCGGTGGGGGTGGAGGCCCGCCAGTCGGCGACGTGGTCGAGCAGCGGGGTGTCGACGTCGTGGCCGATGGCGCTGACCACGGGGGTGCGTGCCGCGGCGACGGCGCGCAGCAGGGTCTCGTTGCTGAACGGCAGCAGGTCCTCGACGGAGCCGCCGCCCCGGGCGATGACGATGACCTCGACCGCCGGGTCGGCGTCGAGCTCCTGGAGGGCCGCGGTGACCTCGGTGACCGCCGTCGGGCCCTGCACCGCGACCTCGCGGATGGCGAAGCGCACCGTCGGCCAGCGGCGGCGGGCGTTCTCGACCACGTCCTTCTCGGCGGCGCTCGCGCGGCCGCAGACCAGCCCGACGGTGCGGGGCAGGAAGGGCAGGGACTTCTTGCGCTCGGCGGCGAACAGGCCCTCTAAGGCGAGGGTGCGCTTGAGGTGCTCGATGCGGGCTAGCAGCTCGCCCACGCCGACCGGCCGGATCTGGCGGGCGTCGAGCATCAGTGAGCCGCGCTGGGTCCAGAAGACGGGCTTGGCCTGCAGGACGACCCGGGCGCCCTGCGTGAGCGGGGCGGCCATCGCATCGAGCGCGTTGACCTGGATCGCGACCGAGAGCGACATGTCGACGTCGGGGTCGCGCAGGGTGAGGTAGGCGGTGCGGGCGCCTGGGCGGCGGTTGAGCTGGACGACCTGGCCCTCGACCCAGAGCACCGACATCTTCTCGACGTACTCGGCGATCCGCATGCTCAGCAGCCGCACGGGCCACGGCTGGTCGGCCGTGGTGTCGGCGGCCCGCTCGGGCAGGTCTGGCGGGGTCACGGACGCCACTCTAGGAGCCGCAGCCGACGGCGGGCTCGCGCACCACGCCAATTGGCGGTGGCGGCGGATCCCGCCTCTCACGCCACCGAGGGCGCCAGGGCGCGAGAGCTGGGATCTCGCGCCACGGGTTGGTGGGAAGTATGCCGCGTGGCGGCGGTGGCGGCATACGGGCTCGTGGGCAGGGCCTCGCGGATTCGGGCGTTCCGGACCGGCCACCTACCATGGGCACATGACCTCTGCCTCCAAACGTGTCCTGCTGGCTGCCCCGCGCGGGTACTGCGCCGGCGTCGACCGGGCCGTGGTGACGGTCGAGAAGGCGCTGGAGCTCTACGGCCCGCCGGTCTACGTGCGCAAGGAGATCGTGCACAACAAGCACGTCGTGACCACGCTGCAGAAGCGCGGCGCGATCTTCGTCGAGGAGACCGACGAGGTGCCCGAGGGCGCCACCGTGATCTTCTCGGCCCACGGCGTGGCCCCCGTGGTGCACGAGGAGGCCAAGGCGCTCAGCCTGAAGACGATCGACGCGACCTGCCCGCTGGTGACCAAGGTCCACCGCGAGGCCGTCCGCTTCGCCAACGACGACTACGACATCCTCCTCATCGGCCACGAGGGCCACGAGGAGGTCGTCGGCACCTCGGGCGAGGCGCCCGACCACATCACCCTGGTCGACGGCCCCGACGACGTGGAGAACGTCACCGTGCGAGACCCCGAGAAGGTCGTCTGGCTCTCGCAGACGACGCTCTCGGTCGACGAGACGATGGAGACCGTCCGGCGCCTCAAGGAGCGGTTCCCCGACCTGCAGAACCCGCCCAGCGACGACATCTGCTACGCCACGCAGAACCGCCAGCTCGCCGTGAAGCAGATGGCACCCGAGACCGACCTCATGATCGTGGTCGGCTCGCGCAACTCCTCCAACTCGGTGCGCCTCGTCGAGGTCGCCCTCGAGCACGGCGCCCGGGCGGGCCACCTGGTCGACTACGCCGACGAGATCGACGAGGGGTGGCTCGAGGGGGTCCAGACGGTCGGCGTGACCTCGGGTGCCTCGGTGCCGGAGGTGCTCGTCCGCGACGTGCTCGAGTTCCTCGCCCAGCGCGGCTACGAGGACGTGAACCCGGTGGTGGCTGCCGAGGAGAGCCTGCTCTTCGCGCTGCCCAACGAGATCCGCCGCGACCTCAAGGCGCGCGGCCTCTCCGACAAGATGCGCCACGACGCGTCCTTCAGCGAGGCGGGCAGCCTCCACTAGACGCGCGGTCTCGACGGTGCCTACCTAGGATGAAAGCGCAGGTCAGGGCCTGCCACCCAGTCCGAGGAAAGGCCGTCGATGCCGCATGCCGCCGTGGGCTCCGTCGAGGAGCTCGAGGAGCTGTTGTCCGAGCGCGTGCTGGGACCCGACTACCCCTGCCTGGGGGCCAAGTCGGTCTTCCGGCGTGACCGGGCCACCGTCGTGCTGCACGGGGACATGGAGAGCCCGGACACGGCTCGTCGCCTTTTCGAGCAGCTGCGCGACTACTCGCGGACCGTCGACACCGAGGAGGGTTTCGCCTCCTTCGTCGCCGGGTTCCGCGGGCCGCAGGTGCACGACGAGAAGCACTTCGAGGACATGCTCTGGGCGCTGCTGCAGCGTCTGCACGACGTCGACGAGGAGCCGTGGGCGCCCGAGGTGTCGGCTGACCCCAACGACCCGCACTTCGGCTTCAGCGTGGCGGGCACGCCGTTCTTCATCGTCGGCCTGCACCCCGAGGCGTCCCGGGAGGCGCGGCGGTTCCCGCTGCCGGTGCTGGTGTTCAACCTGCACGAGCAGTTCGAGGCCCTGCGCGAGAGCGGCGCGTTCGAGCGGATGCGCGACACGATCCGGCGCCGCGACGAGGAGCTGCAGGGCAGCGTGAACCCCATGGTCGGCGACTACGGGACGGCCTCCGAGGCCCGCCAGTACTCGGGTCGCGAGCTCGAGGAGGGTTGGGAGCCGCCGTTCGAGCCCGACCCCGACGCCATCGCCGACACCGAGGGAGCACACGCATGAGCCAGTCAGGGTCCGAAGCGCCCTCCCCGGCGGCCCAGGACGCGCCGGCACCGGAGGCGGGGTTCACGCGGCTGGCGCCCCAGACCGGCACCGGACTCCTGCTGCGCGCCGGGCAGGCGCTCACCGTGGTCGACCCCAGCGGTGTCCAGGTGAGCGACTTCTTCGCCTTCAGCGCCGAGGACCACGGTGAGTGGCTCTCGAGCGGGCGCACCATCGACTACGGCAACAAGGTGTACTTCACCACCGGCGACGTGCTCTACAGCAACCGGAGCCGGCCGATGGCGACCATCGTCGAGGACACCTGCGGTCGGCACGACTTCCTGCTCACGCCCTGCAGCCAGCAGACCTTCGACCTGCTCTACCCCGAGTTCGAGGGGGCCTACCACCCGAGCTGCTTCGAGAACCTGTGCCTCGGCCTCGAGCAGTTCGGCGTCGCACCCGACCAGATCAGCACCACGCTCAACATCTTCATGAACGTGTGGACCGACGAGACCGGCGAGCTGCACATCGACCCGCCGACCTCGAAGGCAGGCGACCGGTTCGCGGTGCGGGCCGAGGTGGACCTGCACGTCGGCCTGACGGCGTGCTCGGCCGAGAAGTCCAACGGCGGCGTCTGCAAGCCGATCGACTACGCGATCTCCGACTGACTTCGGAGGCGTAGCCGCTAGGCGGGTGCCTTCCTGGGCCACAGCGAGTAGCTCAGCGAGATCGCCGCGTCGGCCACCAGGACCACCGACCACAGACGCATCGTGTCGACGAGAGCGCTCGTGCGCTCGCTGTCGCCGACCACGAGGACGGCCAGACCCATGAGGCCGACCCCCACCGTCCAAGCAGTGAGGTGGCGCAGCCAGCCGGCCCGCTCGTAGGCCGCGTGCGCGGCGCCGTGCCGCGGCTTGGGGGTCGGGGCGGGGCCTCCGGCGAAGCGCTGGGCGAAGCGGGCGTCTGCCCAGCGCACCATGCAGTGGCCGAAACCGACCGAGACGCCGATGTAGACCGCGGCGAGGGAGTGCGCCACCGAGGCCGTCCCGCCGGAGCGCAGGTCGAGGGCCGTGGCGGTGAGCAGCACCAGGTCGACCAATGGGGCGGCCACCAGCAGCCCGGCGCCGAGCCGCGGGCGGCGCAGCAGGTAGCGCGTGGCGAGGCCGGCGAGCAGCACGACCCAGAACATGACCTCGCAGAACACGATGAGCCCGACCAGCACGTCCCCCTCCTGGATCAACGTGTATTTGGCACGACTGTATTAGAAACAATCTAGCACAGTCGTGATACAACGGATCCGTGCCTCGCGTCGTGGACCACGCCCAGCGCCGTCAGGAGATCGCGGACGCCCTGTGGCGCGTCCTCCGCCGGGACGGCTTCGCCGGGGCCTCGGTGCGGACGCTGGCGGCAGAGGCCGGCTGGTCGACCGGCTCGATCCGGCACTACTTCTCGAGCCAGAACGAGCTGATCGCCTTCGCCATGCAGACGCTCACCGAGCGGGTGCAGGAACGGATCGCGGCGGTGGTGGCAGAGGTGCGCGACCTCGCGGGCGTGGCCGACCTCCTCGAGGAGGTGCTTCCCATGGACGCCCAGCGCCGAGCCGAGGCGGAGGTGTGGCTGGCGCTCTCCGCGGCCGCGCGCACGGACGACGAGCTGCGGGGCATCACCGAGGAGTCGCACCGCGGGCTGCGCCAGCTCTGCCACTCCAGCGTGCGGCTCGTCGTCGGCGAGGACGGAGGGGGGCGCGACCTCGTGCTCGAGACCGACCGCCTGCACGCCCTCGTCGACGGTCTGGCCCTGCACGGCACGATGCATCCTCGCCTCATGCCGCGGACCCGCATCCGGGCTGCGCTCCTGGCCCACCTCACGGAGCTCGGCGGCGGCTGAGCGCGGGTCGTCCTCGGGTTGCGGTCCGTCCGCGCCCCCAGCTCTCAGGAGATGAGGCGGTCCGCTCCGGGGTCGGACCGCTGGTCCGTGGCGACGAAGTCGAGCTGCGGGCGCTCGTCGTCCGCGGTGGCGGCTTCGATCAGCTCCATCGCGGTCAGCACCCGAGGACCCACCTCGACGGGTGACGGCTGGGGCAGCTCGGCCTCGACCACCTCGAGGTCGCGCATCTTCCGCGCGGAGACGAGCACCCGCGCCTCCAGGGCGCCGACCATCTGGTTGTAGGCCTCCACGGAGCGCTGCAGGGCGGTGCCCATCTTCGCGGTGTGCGAGCCGAGCGTGCCGAGCCGGTCGTAGAGCTCCCGCCCCACCTTCATGAGCTCGCGGGCGTTCGCGGTCAGCGCGTCCTGCTGCCAGGTGAACGCCACCGTGCGCAGGAGGGCCAGGAGCGCGCCGGGCCCGACCAGCACGACGCGCCGGGCCATGGCCTCCTCGTGCAGGCTGGGGTCGGCCGAGAGGGCGGCGGAGAGCATGGCCTCGCTCGGGACGAAGCAGACCACCATCTCGGGCGCGGTCTCGAAGGCCGACCAGTAGTCCTTGTCGGCGAGCGAGCGGACGTGGCCCTTGAGGTGGGTGGCGTGCTGGCGCAGCAGCTCGCCCCGCTGCTCGGCGGGGAGCTCGTCGGCCTGCGCCTGGAGGAAGGCCGTCATGGGTGCCTTGGAGTCGACGACGAGGTGCTTGCTGCCGGGGAGCTGGACGACGACGTCGGGGCGCACCTGCTTGCCGTGCCGGCTCACGCGGCACACCTGCTCGTCGAAGTCGCACCGGGCCAACAGGCCGGCGTGCTCGAGGACCCGTCGCAGCTGCACCTCACCCCACGCGCCACGCACGGTGGACGCGTTGAGGGAGCCGGCGAGGCTCTGCGTCTGCCGGTCGAGCGAGGCGGTGGAGGCGTGCACCTGGGCGATCGTGCGCTCGAGGGCCGCGAACTGGTGGATGCGGTCGCGCTCCAGGGTGCCGACCTGCGTCTCCACCCGGGCCAGGGTGTCGCGCAGCGGCGCCAGGGCCGCGGCCGTCTGGGCGTCGTCGGCGAGGGCGGCCTCGAGGTCGAGCACCCGCTCGCGCAGCAGGTCGCGTTCGGCGGAGGTGGCTGCGGCCCGCACCGCCCCCAGCTGACGGACGACGAGAGCGGAGACGGTGGCGCCGACCACGAGGCCGGCGATGAGCGCGAGCACGGTTTCCATGCCGCAGACCCTGCCAGCGACCGGTGACACCCCGCCGTAGGCTGGCGGCATGTCCCGGTCCGAGCAGCCCACCCTGCGCGACGGCGACCTCGTCCTGCGGGGCTGGCAGCCCGGCGACGCGGAGGCCACCCGGCACCTGCACGACGAGGTCATCGCCCGGTGGTTCGGGTTCTCCGAGGCCGTGCCCACCGCGCAGGAGCACGCCGCGTGGGTCGACCGCACGGCGCGGGAGTGGGCCGACGGAGCCGTGAAGGCGACCTTCCTGTGCGAGTGGAACGGCGAGCCCGTCGGGTCGGTCGACGTGCGCCGGGCCGAGCACGGCGTCGGCGTGCTGTCATGGGCGATCTACGCGCCCTACCGCGAGAAGGGCCTGGCGACTCGGGCGGTGCGCCTGCTGGTCCGGTTCGCCTTCGAGGCCCTCGGGCTCGAGCGGGTCGAGGCGCACGTGAACCCGCTCAACCGCGCTTCGCTGCGCGTCGCACACCGGGCCGGCCTGCGTCGCGAGGGGCTGATGCGGGGCAACACCCTGCTGGGCGGCGAGCGGCACGACACCGTCGTCCTCGGGCGGCTGCGCAGCGACCCCGAGCCGGACACGCGTGAGGGCTTCATCGGCATCCTCAACTCCACCCTGCCCACCAAGCGCGCGATCGCCCAGGGAGTGCTGCGCAACCCCGAGGGTCGGGTGCTCCTCTGCGAGCTGACCTACAAGGGCGAGTGGGACCTGCCGGGCGGTGTCATCGACCCGACGGAGTCGCCGTCGGAGTGCCTGGTCCGCGAGGTGCGGGAAGAGCTCGGCCTGGAGGTGCGCCCGCAGGGGCTGCTGGCCGTGAACTGGCTTCCGCCATGGCGTGGCTGGACCGACGCGACCGTCTTCGTCTTCGACCTCGGCATCGCCGACCACGACCTCCCGCTGCGGGCAGCACTGCAGCCCAGGGAGATTCGCGCGCTGCACTGGGTCGACGAGGAGGAGCTCGAGGAGCGGGTCGCGCCCTACAACCAGCGGCTGCTGGCGTTCCTCGCCACGCACGCCGGCCCCACGGCATACCTCGAGGACGGCCTGCCGGCGCTGTGAGCGCGTAACCCGGCCCCACCCGTTCTCGTTGACGAGGTGGCGAACCGTTCGAGTGGTGGGTTTCCGGGGGCGCGCCTAGGCTCCGGAACCGTCGACGCGAGCTGGGGAGCACCGCGATGAGCAGGGCGTCGCACACCAGTGTGCGCGGACATCCCGCGCCGGGAGGAGCAGGGGACCATGAGCGAGTCAGAGATGAAGCCGCTGTCCGACGAGGAGCTGGCTGCCGAGGGCGGCACCGCGCTGCCCGACAAGGAGGTCATCAGCCTCCTCGACCTCAACGCCGACCTCGACCTCGGGCTCGACGCCGCGGCGCCCATCGACCTCGCGGTCGCGGCGAACGCCAACGTCGCCGCACCGATCGACGCGGCGGTCGGCGCCAACGTCCTGTCCAGCGGCTCCACGGCCCAGGCGCTCGCCGACCAGGGCGTCGTCATCGACCAGGGCCTCGCGGGCGAGGCCGTCGCCGAAGGCAACCAGGACAGCACCATCGACCAGACCGCGGGTGACGCGGCAGCAGGCGACGGCAGCACTGGTGGCACCACCGACGGCACCACCGACTCGGGCACCGGCGTCGACGCCACCGACCCGACCGACACCGGGTCCGTGCTCGACGGCGACCTGCTCGACGTGGACGTCGACCTCGCCGCCGACCTCGACGTCGCCGCGCCGATCGGTGGTGCGGTGGCGGCCAACGCCAACGTCGCTGCGCCGATCGACGCAGCCGTGGCCGCCAACGTCGCGTCGGTCGACTCCGACGCCGTGGCCGTGGCCCAGCAGGACGCGATCATCACGCAGGACATCGACGCCGACGCCGAGGCCACGATCAACCAGACCTCGGGCATCAACCAGTAGCGCGGCGTGAGTGCCCTCCACGAGGCGAGTGGCACCGCGGCAGCCGGGGGCGCGCAGGCGCCCCCGGCCGCCGACGTGCCGGTGCGGGCCACCGGGCTCGAGCTGATCGGCGAAGTCGCCGGTTCGGGCTACAAGGAGCCGCCGTCCCTGGTCCGTCGCTCCGATGGCCAGACCATCGCGCTGACACCACTGCTGTATGCCGTGCTGGCCACCGCCGACGGGCGGCGCAGCCACGGCGAGATCGCCGACGTGGTGGGGCCCGCCGTCGGGCGACAGGTCACGGCCGAGAATGTCGAGGCCCTGTGTGACCGCCTGCGTACGCTCGGTGCCCTGCAGCTCGCCGACGGGTCCGACCCGGAGTTGAAGCGCTCGAACCCGTTGCTGGCTTTGCGTTTCCGCTACGTGGTCTCCGACCCCGACGTCACCAACCGGGTGACGGCGCCCTTCGCTCGGCTGTTCGCCCCCGTGGTCGTCACGCTGGTCTGCCTCGCCTTCCTTGCCGTCTGCGGCTGGGTGCTGTTCGAGAAGGGGTTGGCGTCGGCGACGCACCAGGCGTTCGACCAGCCCGGGCTGCTGCTGATCGTCTTCGCGCTGACGGTCGTCTCGGCCGGCTTCCACGAGTTCGGGCACGCGGCCGCGGCCCGCTACGGCGGCGCCACCCCCGGCGCGATGGGCACGGGGCTCTACCTGGTGTGGCCGGCGTTCTACACCGACGTCACCGACAGCTACCGCCTCGGCCGGGCGGGTCGCGTGCGCACCGACCTCGGCGGCCTGTACTTCAACGCCATCGTCGCGATCGTGATGTTCGCGGTGTGGTGGGCAACGCGCTGGGACGCGGTGCTGCTCATCATCGCCACCCAGGTGCTGCAGATGCTGCGCCAGCTGGCCCCGCTGGTGCGGTTCGACGGCTACCACGTGCTCGCCGACCTCACCGGCGTGCCCGACCTCTTCCACCGCATCGGGCCGACCCTGCGCAGCCTCGCGCCCGGCAGCAGGCGCGCGCCGGAGGCAGCGGCGCTCAAGCCGTGGGCCCGTGCCGTCGTCACCGCCTGGGTGCTCGTCGTGGTGCCCGTGCTGCTGGCCGTGCTCGTCCTCATGGTGCTGGCCCTGCCGCGCCTGCTCGGCACCGCGGCCCACAGCCTGCAGGAGCAGGCGGCCCTGCTGGCAGAGCGCTTCGGCGAGGGCGAGGTGCTGGGCGTGGGTGTGCGCGTGCTGTCGCTGCTGGCCATCGCCCTGCCGACGCTGGGCACCCTCGTGATCATCGGGCGGGCGGCGCAGCAGGTGGCCACCCGTGCCTGGCGGGGCACCGAGGGCCGCCCCGTGCGTCGTGGCCTGGTCGGCCTCGTGGCGGCGGCTGTGGTCGCCGGACTGGCCTGGGCCTGGTGGCCCGACCCCGGCGCCTACCGACCCATCCGTCCCTACGAGCGGGGCGTCGTGCAGGACGTGCTGCCCATCTCCCTGCGCAGCGCCACGCCGACAGGTCTGGTCGAGGGAGGCAGCGGCACGGCCCGCACCCTCTGGCCGGCGGATGCCGCCGTGCCCACAGCAGACAAGCCCGGGCTGGCCGTGGTGCTGGTGCCGAGGCACGCAGCGACGCAGCCCGGTACCAGGGGTGCACCCGGCACCGACGCGAGCGCACCTGCCGCCCCGACGTGGGTGTTCCCCTTCAACCGTCCGGCGCCTCCCGGTGAGGGGGACAACCAGGCGCTCGCGGTCAACACGACCGACGGGGGCACGACCTACGACGTGGCCTTCGCGCTCGTGTGGGCCGACGACGACACGGTCCTCAACACCAACGAGGCCTATGCGCTCGCGAGCTGCGACGGGTGCCGCACCGTGGCGGTCGCGTTCCAGGTGGTGCTCGTCGTCGGGTCGGCCGACGTCGTCGTGCCGCAGAACCTCTCCGCGGCGGTCAACTACGCCTGCGTCGAGTGCGTCACCTTCGCGCTCGCCCAGCAGCTGGTCGTCACCGTGCCGGAAGCCCTGGACGCGCAGGCCCTGGCCGAGCTCGAGGCGCTGTGGCGGGAGATCGCCGCGTTCGGGGCCAGCCTGGAGGATGTGCCGCTCTCGCAGATCCAGGCCCGGTTGGAGGACTTCGAGCGACAGATCCTTGCCGTCGTGGGCGTCGACCCGTCGGCGACGTCGGGCGCGACACCCTCGACGCCCTCGGCCCAGAGCGGCACACCGACGGGGGTGGCGAGCGCCACGAGCCCGGCTGACGGGAGCACTGGCTCGGTCAGCCCGGACCCGATCGACGGAGCCCCCGCGGCCGGCTCGACGGCCACCGGCACGGCCTCGCCCACGGGCTCGGCGGCCGAGCCGGAGGGCACCGACACCGCCTCGCCCTCACCGACGGAGACTGCGACCAGCTCCCCGACGGAGGACGCGACGTCCACGGCGGCGCCGGAGACGACGGCGCCCTGACCCTCGCGGGGATGCCGACGGGCGCCGGTGCAGACTGTGCGAGGGCCCGTCCGGCCCGATGTCCGCGCAGCCAGGAGGCGTGATGCCAGCTCAGAGCGAGTTCGACCGCGAGATCGCGCTGGAGGCAGCCGAGGCCGAGTCCGGCGCGAGCCGGGCCGGCACCTATCACGGCACCCTGGGGGAGGGCTGGCGCATCGGCGGCGGCATCAACGGCGGGCTGCTCCTCGCCCTCGCCGGCCACGCGCTCCGGCGCGAGCTGGGCGAGGCGTCCGCCGACGGCATACCGGGGCACGCCGACCCGATGGCGATCAGCGCCTACTTCCTCACGCCGGGCGCGCCCGGTCCGGTCACCGTGCGCACCGAGGCGGTGCGGCGGGGCCGTGCCGTCTCCACCGGGCAGGCGTCGCTGCTGCAGGACGACGGCAGCGGTGGTGAGGTCGAGCGGGTGCGCGTGCTGGCGACCTATGGCGACCTCGCGTCCGTGGACGGCGACACCAGCACGACCGCGACGCCGCCGGAGCTGCCCGAGCCGGATGCCTGCGTGTCGGCGGAGCAGGCGCCGCCGCAGTTCCTCAAGCACGCCTCGCTGCTCGAGCGGCTCGACCTGCGGCTCGACCCGGCCACGACCGGCTGGGCGGTGGGCAAGCCCTCGGGCAACGGTGTCATCCGGGGCTGGTTCCGGATGGCCGACGGGCGTGAGCCCGACCCCCTGCTGCTCCTGCTGGCCGTCGACGCACTGCCACCGGTGGCCTTCGAGCTCGGCCTGCCCGGCTGGACGCCGACGCTGGAGCTCACCGCGCACGTGCGGTGCCGTCCTGCGCCGGGCTGGCTGCGGGTCAACCTCACCAGCCGGACGCTGTCCGGCGGTTACCTCGAGGAGGACGCCGAGGTGTGGGACAGCGAGGGCCGGCTGGTCGCCCTGTCGCGGCAGCTGGCTCGGGCGACGTCGCCGCGCCGGTAGAATCCTCTCCTTGTGGCTCTCACTATCGGAATCGTCGGTCTCCCGAACGTCGGCAAGTCGACGCTCTTCAACGCGCTGACCAAGAACAACGTGCTCGCCGCGAACTACCCGTTCGCGACCATCGAGCCCAACGTCGGCGTTGTCCCGCTTCCCGACACGCGGCTCGCGAAGCTCGCCGAGATCTTCGGCTCCGAGCGCGTGCTGCCGGCCACCGTGTCCTTCGTCGACATCGCCGGCATCGTGCGCGGCGCGTCCGAGGGGGAGGGCCTGGGCAACAAGTTCCTCGCCAACATCCGTGAGGCCGACGCCATCTGCCAGGTGGTGCGCGCGTTCCACGACGACGACGTGCACCACGTCGAGGGCAAGGTCTCGCCCAAGGACGACATCGAGACCATCCACACCGAGCTGATCCTCGCCGACCTCCAGACCCTCGAGAAGGCGGTGCCCCGCCTCGAGAAGGAGGTCAAGGGCAAGAAGACCGACAAGGCGGTGCTCGACACCGCGCTCGCCGCCCAGAAGGTGCTCGAGGAGGGCACGACCCTGTATGCCGCGGGCGCGGCTTCCGGGGTCGACATGGACCTCGCGAGGGAGCTGGGCCTGCTCACCACCAAGCCGTTCCTCTACGTCTTCAACGTCGACGAGGAGCAGCTGACCGACGAGGGGCTGCAGAAGGAGCTGTCGGCCATGGTCGCCCCGGCCGACGCGATCTTCCTCAACGCCAAGCTCGAGTCCGAGCTCGCTGAGCTCGACGACGAGGAGGCGCGCGAGCTGCTGGAGTCGGTCGGTGTCTCCGAGCCGGGCCTGAACCAGCTGGCGCACAAGGGTTTTCACACCCTCGGGCTGCAGACCTACCTGACGGCAGGGCCAAAGGAGTCGCGCGCCTGGACGATCCGCAAGGGCTGGACCGCCCCGCAGGCCGCGGGTGTGATCCACACCGACTTCCAGCGCGGCTTCATCAAGGCCGAGATCGTCTCCTTCGACGACCTGGTCGAGGCCGGCTCCATGAACGCCGCCAAGGCGGCCGGCAAGGTCCGCATGGAGGGCAAGGAGTACGTCATGGCCGACGGCGACGTCGTGGAGTTCCGCTTCAACGTCTGAGAGAACGGCCCTCTCGGTTCGGCGTTGCCCTCGCGCCGCACGCGTGCGCAGTTGACCGGCGCGCGGACAACGCACCTAATGGTGAGGTGTCCATGCTGCGCGCCGTCGTGCTGGTCGAGGGAGCCAGCGACCGGGTGGCGCTGCACACCTTGGCCGAGCGCGGCGGCCGGGACCTCTCCGCCGAGGGCATCGAGGTCGTCGCGATGGGCGGGATCACCAACACCCGCGCCTTCGCGACGCGATACGGGCCGCACGGGCTCGGAATCCCCCTTGCGGGGATCTACGACGCCGCTGACGAGGCGAAGCTCCTCCACGGCCTGGCCGCGGCGGGCCTGGGCGGCGCAGCCCTCGAAGCTGGGGTGCCGTCCGGTCTGGGCTTCTACAAGTGCTCGGTGGATCTGGAGGACGAGCTCATCAGGGCACTTGGCGCCGATGCCGTCGAGGGCGTCATCGAGGCGGCCGGCGAAGGGCGCTCGCTGCGGCTCCTGGCGGGCATGCCCGCGCAGCGGGACTGGGCGCGAGAGGCGGTGCTCCGGCGTTTCCTCGGGGCCCGGTCCGGGCGCAAGGCGCGCTACGCAGCGCTGCTGGTCGAGGCATTGGAGCCCGGCCGCGTGCCCGAGCCGTTGGCGGCCGTGCTCGCCCGGGTCTGAGGGAGCCCGTCACTCCCGGGCGTCGCCACCTGCGATGTTGACCAGCCAGGCGATGCCGAAGCGGTCGGTGCACATCCCGAACGTGTCGCCCCACATCTGCCTCTCGAGCGGCGTCGTCACCGTGCCGCCGTCGGACAGCTTGTCCCAGTAGCCGCGCAGCTCCTGCTCGTCGTCACCGCTCAGGCTGATCGAGATGCTCTGTCCCGGCGTGTACGCCATTCCCTCAGGGGTGTCGGCGGCCATGAGCGTGAAGCCCGAGTCGGTCTCGAGCATGGCGTGCATGATCTTGTCGGCGTCGGGGCTGTCCACGGCGCCGAACTCACCGAACGTGTTCATCGACAGCGTTCCGCCGAAGACGCCCCGGTAGAACTCCATCGCCTCCCGGGCGTCGTCCTTGAAGCTGATGTAGGGGTTCAGGCGCGAAGCCATGGTCACTGCTCCTCTCGGTGGTCCAGCCGGTCGGGTGCCAGGGCGAGGCACGTCACCACCATGCCTCGCCGTCCGTCAGGACGCGAGCCCGCTGCTGCCCAGGTGGTGCTGGAGCACAGCCAGCCGTGGCTCCACCCGCAGGAGGCGCACCTTGGTCCAGGCATGGAGCAGGCCGGTCAGGAGATCACAGGTCTCCCAGAGGAGCACGCGCTCGCGGGAGACCGTGGCGTGCCGCTCGTAGGCGGAGAGGAACTCCTCGCACAGGCTGTCCATGAGGGCGAGGTGCTCGCCGAGCGGTGCGCCCGCGAGGGGCTGGCCGGTGTAGAGCAGCGAGCTGATGCCGATGTCGCGCAGCTTGGCCATGAACCGGCCCAGGTCGAGGGCGGGTTCGGCCATCGAGGCGCCGTCGAAGTCGATGAACCCGATGCGGCCGTGGTTGAGCAGCACCTGGGCGGGCCGGAAGTCGTGGTGCGCCGGCACGACCGGGTCGGCCGGGTGCCGCTGGGCCACCTCCTCCAGCCGGCTCAGCAGCGGCTCGGCCGCGCCCTCGATCTCCGGGATGGTCAGCCCCAGCCGGTCGAGCACCTCGCGGATCTCGGCGACCTCGTCCTCGAGGGTGGCCGTGCGGCCGTATGCCGCGCCCGAGCCGTGGAGTGCCGCGAGCGCGCGCCCCGTCCGGGCCAGCTCGATGCGCAGCCGTGCCAGCAGCTCCGGGTCGCCGCCGGCGAAGGCCTGGCGAGCCAGCTCCTTCAGCGTGAGCTCCTCGCCGATGGGCCCCTGGACCAGGATGCGCTCCTCGGGCAGGAACGCCAGGGGCTGCGCCATCTCGACGATCCCGCGCCAGGCCGCTGGTCGTTCCCACAGGGCCGTCATGGCCGCCCACGCCGTCTGGCCCTTGTCGCCCTGGTGGGTCTTCAGCACCACCGGTGAGGGGGGTCGCGGGCCCGGCGCGGCGGCATACTCCACGCCCACCACGACGGTGCACCGGCTGCCGGGCTTGTAGCGGACCACGACCGGGTCGCAGGAGGTGATGGTGGCCTCCGGGTGGCCCGCCTGCCTCACGACGGGCTCGAGCAACGCCGCGACCGCGTCAGGCTCGGTGAGCAGGGGCAGGGCCGGGAGGGCCACGTCGGTCTCCTCGTGGTGCAGGTGCAGGCGCAGGTCGGGAAGCCAGACCGACCACGCCCCCTGGCCCAGCGCCACTACCTGCACCCCCGGCGCCACGCCGGGTGGCGCCGGCTGCGACGGTGCGACCAGGTTGCCGACGAGCACGACGTCGCGCTCACCGTCCGGGCCGGCCACGCGCAGTCGGTAGCGCGCGATCCACTCACCGTCCTTCGCGCGCAGACGTTCGGGCTGGCACTCGACCAGAGTGGCTGCGCCGGAACGGAACTCGGGCACCGCGTCCCGGAGGCTGCCGGCGACCCGTTCGGGCCGCATACCGTCGGCGAGCCACTCGGGCAGCACCCCGAAGGAGTCGAGGGCGTCGTTCACCTGGTTGCGGTCGGAGATCAGCGTCATTGGTCCACCCTCCTGGTGGGACGGGATTCGAGCAGGGACAGGGCCAGGTCGAGGCGGTAGGCCTTGAGCTGGCGAGCGGCACGCAGGGCGCTGCGGGACAGGGTTGCGCTGCGGTAGAAGGTGATCCGCTCGAAGGCCGAGGCTGCGGCCGACGTGCGCTTGCCCACGCCGCCGTAGCCGGCCAGGAACGAGCGGGCGAGCTCGCGGGCGAGCGCGCGGCCGGACCGGCCACCACGCTTCGCCGCGAGCAGCTCGAGGTGGGCGATGAAGCGGCCGAGGTCGAGGGCTGGGTCGGCCCAGCACAGGGTGTCGAGGTCCACCACGGCCGCGTTCCTGCCGTCGAGGAGCACCTGCGACGGGGTGAAGTCCCCGTGCGAGAGCACCACGTCGGGAGCCTCGGGAGGTGGCTCGAGCAGCACGGGGCTGCTCGCCCGCACCCGGTCGGCGGCCTCGGGCCAGAACCGGGACACCAGTTCCAGGCCCTGGACCAGGCCGTCCTTCTCGTCGGCCGCCGTGTGGACCGGCGCGGTGGCGAGGTCGCTCCCGTGCATCAGCGCGAGTGCCTCCCCGGCCGCCCGCACCGCGGCGTGCAGCTCGGCGCTCTCCTGCCCGAGCTCGGCGGCCAGCGGCGTGGCCAGCACCGAGCTCAGCAGCCTGGGGATGACCGGCTCCCCGGGAAGGGCCTCGGTCACCAACAGGTGCAGTCCCGGTGCGTAGATCACCGGCTCCGGGAAGCGCCGGCCGTTCGCACGGCTGGCCGCCCCACGGCCGCTCGCGCGTCCTGCCCCACGACCGGCACCGGTCCTCGCGCCGCGCGGCTGGCGCCCGAGCGCACGGAGGAAGCTGTCCACAGCCTCGCCCTCGAGCCCCGGATACACCTTGCCGTACAGGCGTCGCGGCCCGCTGTCGTCCTGCCCGGCCAGGGTGTAGCGCAGGACGCAGGCTCCTTCACGCGGGTGGTGCACCACCTCGACCAGGGGCGGCTCGGCGCTGCTGAACGGGCTGTGGGCCAGCCGCGCCACCGTGCGGGGACTCATGGCCTGCCGCAGCGTCGGCAGGTCGGGATCGACAGGGAAGACGTGCAGCGCCAGCGCGGCCTCGGGCACGACGGCTGCCAGCGCTCGCCATGGCGGTCCGGCCGCGCG
Organism: Knoellia sp. p5-6-4; assembly: GCF_029222705.1. Taxonomy (NCBI): domain Bacteria; kingdom Bacillati; phylum Actinomycetota; class Actinomycetes; order Micrococcales; family Intrasporangiaceae; genus Knoellia; species Knoellia sp. p5-6-4. The sequence goes on along the minus strand of NZ_JARGZF010000001.1, from coordinate 1,054,498 downwards.
CCGCCCGCCGGCCAGGGGCCGCACCCGTTGCTCGAGGTAGGCCCGCGCCGAGTCCTCGTCCTGGTGCACCCGTCCGAGGACGACGTGCTCGCTCTCGGCACCCTCCGGGGTGACGACCCGCACGTCGTAGCGCAGCGTGCAGCTCCCGTCCTCGCGCAGCCAGAACGTGCCGGCGCTGACGCCGCGCACCCAGTGACGCGTGTCGAGGAGGCACTCGCCGATCCGCTCCGCCATGCGAGCGGGGTCCAGGGCGTGGACCAGGCCGGGCAGGTGCTCGTGCAGCCTCGGGCTGACGGGCACCGCCGGTGAGGTCTCGGCCACCGGCTCGGGCGGCGGGGCCAGCTCGGCTCCGGCGCCCACGGCATACAGCTCGGCGAAGTGGCCACGGCCGCGCATCAGGGCCTCCGGCGTGCCGGACTCCACGATGCGGCCACGGGAGATGACGAGCACCCGGTCAGCGCCCTGCACGAGGCCGGGATCGTGCGAGATGACGATCGTCGTGGTGCCGCGCATCAGCTCGCGCAGCGCGCTCACGACGGTCTGCGCCGACTCGGCGTCGAGGCCGGTGGTCGGCTCGTCGAGGATGAGGATGGGCGCGCGCCGGATGAAGGCCCGCGCGATGGCCAGGCGCTGCCGCTGCCCGCCGGAAAGGGTCGAGCCGCGCTCGCCGAGCACCGTGTCGTAGCCGTCCGGCATGGCCATGATGAAGTCGTGCGCGTTGGCCATCCGGGCCGCCGCCTCGATGTCCTCAGGGGTGGCGTCGGCGATGCCGTAGCCGATGTTCTCGGCCACGGTGCCGCTGAGCAGCACCGTCTCCTGGAGCACCAGGCTGACCTGGCTGCGCAGCGAGGCGAGGGTGAGCCCGCGCACGTCCATGCCGTCGACGAGCACCGCGCCGGAGTCGGGGTCGTACAGCCGCGGGACGAGCTGGGCGATCGTGCTCTTGCCCGCTCCACTGAACCCGACGAGCGCGACGACCTCGCCGGGGGAGACGTCGAAGTCGATGTCCCGCAGGACCTGGGGCCGGGAGGTGGCCGCCGTGCCGTCCTCGTGCTCGGCGGGGTAGGTGAAGCTGACGTGCTGGAACGTGAGCCGGCCCTCGAGAGGGGGCGCGGGCTGGGCGTGCGGGCTGTCGGTGACCACCACCTCCCGGTCGAGCAGGTCCTCGATCCGCTCGACGCTGGCGAAAACCTTGCCGATCTTGTACCACTCGCTCACGATCTTGCGCGCCGGCTTGAACATGTTCTGCAGCAACAGGACGAAGAGCACAAGGGTGCCGATGCTGATGGCGCTGCGGTCGACCAGCCACACGCCGAGCCACACCACGGCGGAGATGGAGAGGGCCTCGACGAGGGCGATGACGAAGCTGAACTTGGCCTGGATGTTGGCCGCCTTAAGGGAGGCCAGCATGCTGCTTCCGGTCTGGTCGGAGAACTTCGCGAGGTCGACGGTGCCGCGGCCGTAGCTTTGCACGAGGCGGATCGAGGACAGCATCTCCTGGGCCGTGGAGGCGAGGTCGCCCTCCCGGTCCCGCTGGGTCTTCGACGCCACCTTGATCCGGCGCGAGTAGTGGTTCGACACCAGTGCGAGGGCGGGTACGACGATCACCGCGACGAGGGCGACCGTCCACGACTGCCACAGCAGGAAGACGAAGCTGCCGACGAGCACCATGAGGCTGCCGAGGATGTTGCTGACCGACTTCACGACGAAGTCCTCGACCACGAGCACGTCGCCGGTGACGCGGGTGAGCACGTCACCGGTGCGCTTCTTGTCGTGGTAGCCGAGCGGGAGCCTCTGCAGGTGCGAGTACATCTCGACGCGGATGCTGTAGCCGAGCGACCGGCCGCCGCGCGCCATGCAGACCTCCGTGAGGGAGTCAGCCGCGCTGTTCACCGTCGCGATCCCGATGATCGCGATGGTCAGCAGCAGGATCGTCTCGAAGCGCTCCGAGGCCAGCACCTGCGGCGCGCCCAGGTCGCGCAGGCTCTCGCGGGTGCCCTGGAGGAAGTCGATGAGGAACGCGATCGGCCACGGTTCGAACACCGCGGTGACCGCCTCGACGGTCAGGAACAGGACGCCGAGCACGTACACCTTCCGGCCGCCCATGAACCGCCGGAACAGTCGGACGGTCCTGCGGAGGTCACCGGCCGGCCGCCGCTGCCCCTGGTGCCTGTGCCTGGTCACGCTGCCTCCCTGAGGTCGTCGAGGCACCGTTGTGCCTCCTGGATGAGTGCCGCGGCCACCGGGGAGCGGGGAGCCCGCGCGAAGGCGCGAAGTGCCTTGCGCTCCAGGGCGACGGCGACGTGCCAGTGGATGCGCGGCAGGTCGCCGACGTCTCCGCGTGCGCGCAGGTAGCCGTCGAGGAATGCTGCGGCCAGGGTGTCGAGGCCGTCGTCGGCCGGCCCCCGGTTCGCGAGCCGTCGCCGGATGCCCTGCTGGCGCAGCGACGCCAGGAACGTCCCCACGTCACCGGCCTGGTCGGAGACGCCGACGTGGTCGAGGTCGAGCACGCACACGCGGGTGCGCCCGAGCAGGAACTGGCTCGGTTTGCAGTCGCCGTGGACCGGTCCGATGCGCGGTGGTGGCAGGAGGCGCTGGGTCGCGCCCAGCCGGTGCGCGAGCGCGGCCGCGGCCTCGCCGAGGCCACGGTCGACCGTGCCCACCCGGGTCGCCCGCTCGCCGAACCGCGAGAGCTCGCGGTCCACCGGTCGCTGGCGCGTGGTCACCACCGCCTGCTGGTGGAGCTCGGCGAGCGCGGCGGCAGCCCGGACGACCCCGGTGCGGGCGGCCGCGGTGTCGGGGCGCCGGGACCGGGTGAGCGCGTCCAGGGAGGTGCCCGACACGACCTCCTGCACCACGAGCGCCAGCTCGGGCACGTATGCCGCGGTGCGCGCGAACGCGAGCACGCCGCCTCTGCCGCGCCTCGGGCTCGGCGCCTCGGCGACGACGGCCGCCGCTTTGTCGTCGCGGTGGTAGGCCTTGGCGACCAGGGCCAGCGGGGAGCCGGAGTGCGTGGCCAGGACTGTGGCGCGCTTCTCCGGGCGGTAGCGCAGCAGGGCGAGGCGCAGCCGGTCGGGCCGGCGCGCCCACGCCGAGTCGGGCTCGACGGACCCGCTCTCGACCAGGGCCGCGGCCAGCAGTGGGCCGAGCTCGGCCGGGTCCATGACCCGCGGCAGGCCGGGCAGGTCGGGGTCGTGGGGGAAGGGCGAGAGGCGCACTCCAGGATCGACCACCACATCTCCCGAACCCCCGGCCGGCAGCACGTCGCCGCGCACCAGCCGTCCGGCCGTCTCGTAGAGCACGACCGCCCGGACCCCTGGCTCGAGCTTGGCGTCGAGGACGTGACACCGTGCCGTGCCGGTGCCCAGCGCGGCCCCGAGGCGAGGCCCCATGACCCGCGCCGACAGGGCCTCGCCGAAGCGGTCGGCCAGCGAGCTCTCGAGGTGGGCGGTCACGCGGGCACCTCCACCTTCTCCACGCCGGGGGTGAAGAGCGCGTGGAGCCGGCGGGCCGCGTCGTCCACGTCGTAGCCCGCCACGACCGATGCCCTGGCGGCGGTGCCGAGACGTTGCCGGAGCCGGGGGTCCTTCAGGACCTGGTGGAGCGAGTCGGCCACTGCCGCAACGTTTCCGGGCTCGACGACCAGGCCGTTGTGCTGGTCGTGCACCAGCTCGGGGATCCCGCCGACGGCCGTCGTCACCACCGGAAGCCCGCACGCCATGGCCTCGACCAGCACGTTGGGGATGCCGTCGCGGTCACCGTCGTCGGTGACCCGGGGAGCGAGGGTGAACACGTCGGTGGACGCCAGGGCCGCGACCACCTCGTCACTGTCTCGCGCGCCCATGAGCTCCACGCGCGAGCGCAGGCCCAGCTCGTCGCGCAGGGCCACCAACCGGTCGTGCAGCGGCCCCTCGCCGTAGAGCCGGAAGCCGAAGTCGACCCCACGGTCGCGCAGGAGCGCGAGGGCGCGCATCAGGTCTTCGAAGCCCTTCTTCTCGACGAGCCGGCCGACCGAGGTGATGACGGGTGTGCCGTCGACGCCCTCGGCCTTCGGCGGCACGGGCGTGAACCGGCTGAGCTCGACGCCGTGGTGCACGACGAGGACGGGCGGCAGGTGCTCAGCCGGCACCGCTTCGCGGATGTAGTCGGCGTTCGCCTCGCAGCACGTGACGACTGCGGAGGCGGCCCTCGCCCGGGCAGCCAGGCTGCTCGCCGGGATCTGCAACAGGTCTCGCGCATGCCCGGTGAACGTGAAGGGCAGGTCGGTCAGCTCGGCCGCCATCAGCCCGACCAGCGCGGGGTCGTGTGCGAAGTGGGCGTGCAGGTGGGTCACCCGCTCGCCGGCCGCGCGCCGCCGGATGGTGGCGGCGGCCACGGCGACGGCGTGCCCGAGGCACTCCAGCGCGGTCGCCTCGCCGTACCCCCAGGCGAGGTCGGGGTGGCGCAGCGCCAGCCAGACCATGCGCGCCAGGCCCAGCGGTGCGCGCGAGGACACCGTCGCGACGTCGCGGGCCAGGGCCCTCACGCGGCCGACACCCCGGCCGTCGAGGTGGACGACGTCGGCGCGCACCTGGGCCACCTGGGGCTGCACGAGCGTCTCGCCCGAGTGCGCCAGCGCGAAGACCGTGAGCTCCACGCCCCGCCGCTCGAGCGCCAGGATCTCGTTGACCACGAAGGTCTGCGAGAGCCGTGGCCAGCTCCGCACGACGTACATCACCCGCTCAGCCATGTGACCCCCCTCGTCAGGGCGCGTGCCACCCCGGCCGCGCGCTCGCCACTCGTGCTGCCGCGGCACGGACCGGTTCCCCCGGCCCACTGCCGTGCGATCTTCAGCCACGCGTATGCCGCGTAGCGCGGCAACGTCTCGCTGCCCCGCCAACCCGTGGCGGCGGCATACGTGTCGACGAAGGCCTTGGCGAGCGTCCCGTCGTCGGCGCCGAACGCCTCCAGGTAGGCGCAGAAGTGCGCGACGTCGAAGGCCGGGTCGCCCTGCCGCGCCTCGTCGAGGTCCACCACGCAGACGGAGCTGCCCACGAGCACGTGCCCGGGGTGGAAGTCCTTGTGCAGCGGCACCTGCCGCGCGGGGGAGGCGGGCATGGCATCGGCCCAGCCGCGGGCGAGCAGGTGTGCCGCCTCGGCGTGCTCGGGGTGGGCAGTGGCGACCAGGTCCGCCCACACCTGCGTGCTGGCGCGCTCCTGGGCGTGCGACAGGGACCGGGGGAGCACGACGGCCGACGTGTGCAGCCGCGCCAGCCAGCGGGCCGCCTGCTCCACCCCGGCGAGGGCCTCGGGGCCCGGTGGCAGGAGGGAGACCGGCGTCCCCTCGTCGCAGCGGTAGAGCACGACGGTGTCGTCGGCCAGCAGCGCGAGCGGCTCGGGCACGCGGAGGTCGCCGCCGACGAACACGGCCTCGGACAGCAGGCGCAGGTGCTCGTGGAGGAGCCGGGCGCGCAGCGGCTCGCTGAAGGACTTGCCGACGAGGGTGACCGGCGAGGGACCGTCCAGCCCGCGAACCGTGCACCGCACCACGCTGCGCCGGCCGGCGACCACCGTGAGCTCCTCCGTCGCGTCGACCTCCAGCTCGGCCGGGTCTGGCCCGTTCGCCTGCAGGGCGGTCCTGAGCAGGACGGTCAGGCGCGGGCCGTCGAGGAGCACCGGCAGCGGCTCGGGCTGCTCGGCCACCAGGTCCTGGGCCGCGTCGACCAGGCTCGCGGCCAGCCCCCAGCTGTGGGTCTCGAGCCGGCGGAACCGGCGGGCCGCGACCTGCAGCAGCCCGGCCGTTCGCCACCAGCGCAGCGACTCGGGCGCGACGGGGCCGGCCGTCTCCTCGTAGGCCGAGAGCACAGTGGAACCCGCGGCCTCGAGGGACTCCTGCAGGTGCGGCACCCTCAGCCCCTGCCAGGCCAGGTGGGCCAGCAACGCGCCGAGGTCGCGACCGCCGTCGCCCCGGCACAGGCCATCGAGGTCGAGCAGGGTGAGGTGGCCGTCGGCGCCGACCACGAGCTGCCCCGCGCGGAACCCTCCGTGCGCCAGCACCGGCGTCGCCGGGAAGGGCACCGTCCGGGCGAGGGCAGCCACCACCTCGGCACACTTCTCACCCAGCCGGGGTGCCGCGACGTCGACGGCTCGAAGCTGATGGGCGAGCGTGTCGAGCTGGTCGGCCGGCGTGAACGCCGGCACGACGAGGCCTTCGTGCCGGTGCAGCACCGCCAGGAGCCGGCCGACAGCGCCGGCCACGGCCTCCCGCTCGACGCCGGCGAGGTCAGGGTCGCCCAGCACGGCCGACCCGGAGCGGCCCACGGCTCCCCGGACGACCACGGCACGCAGGTCGGGCCAGACGGCGACGACGCCGGGCACCGCCCCCGCCAGCGCCGGAGCGGCCGCCAATGCGTCCGCGACCGAGGAAACGGCCCGGAAACCGTCGTGCGACAGGACTTTCGCGAACAGGGTGAGCTGACCCTGCGGCACCTGGACGTCGTATCGGACCACACACCTCGAGCCGGCGCGGTAGCGCACGGGCTCCACCGTGCAGCGCAGCCGTCCGCCGAACAGCGGGGCGAGCCGGGCGCTGACGGCGCCCTGGTCCAGCACGGTCGCGAGGCCGGGGAGGCCCGGGTCATCGAGGAAATGGGAGGTCGCCACGCCGTCGGGGCCGACCCTGACGTCGTGGAAAGCGGTCACCGCTCCTGCCTGGCCGGGCGCACGGAAGGCGAGCTGGCACCCCTCTCCCGGGGCCCAGCGCGCGTCGTGGCGCTGCCAGCCGGCTGCCTCCGCCCGGGCCAGGGCAACCTCGAGGTGGCGCAGGGAGGGATCGGCCTCGGCCAGCGCGAGAGCGGGGCTGCCGTGGGCAGCGACGGAGGCCGTCATGACGCGGCCCCGCTGAGGGTGGCTCGTGCCGCCACGGCGACCTGGGCCCGCACCCGGTTCGTCCAGCTCGGCTCGTGCACGGGGCAGCGTCGGGCAGCGAACCGGAGCATGAAGACTGGCACCAGCGCCTCAGCCCGTGCCCAGCGGTCCTCGGCAGCAGGCCCGTAACCGCGCCGCAGGGCGGCGACCAACCGCGCCGGCCCGGTCGTCGGGGCGGGCGACCACCAGTGCAGGTCGGCCACCAGCTTGGCCAGGTCGACCGCAGGATCGCCCAGCGCGGCCCGGTCGAGATCGAGGAGGTGCAGCTGGCGGCCCGCGAGGAGGTTGTCGGCCTTGAGGTCACCGTGGACGAGGGTCGGGGACCCGGGCGGGAGCGACGCGAGGGCAGCTGCGCTGGCTCGCACGATGTCGTGGACGCTGTGGCTGACGGAGGGCAGCAGGGTCTGCAGGTGCTCGGCGGCCCGCAGCGTGGCCGCCAGCTCACCGCCCGGCTCGGTCAGCGGCAGCACCTCGCCCAGTCTCTCGGCCGCGCCGACGTCGTCGTGCACCAGCCGCAGGGCCCGCCCCACCAGCTCGAGGTGCGGGGTGCTGTCGCGCCCGGGGTCCGCCAGGCGTCGCGACAGGGGCAGCCCCTCCGCCAGTCGCCAGAGCGCGGCACGGTCCCCGGCCACCCACCCGAGGGGCTCCACGGGTCCGACGCGAGGGCTGCGGGTGCCCAGTGTGCGGTGCAGCTCGGCCGCCACGCGCACGGCCGCCTCACCGGAGCCCTCGCGGTCGGTCTTCACGACGACCCCGCCTCGCAGCGTGCCGGCCGTGGCACGCAGCACGTGGCGCTGGCCGGGTCGGTAGCGGACCGTGCGGATCCGCAGCACGTCGTGCAGGAGGGGCGGCGAGGACGTCAGGTGCCTGACCACCTCGGCGAGGTGCACCGGGTCGCTCAGGCGGGCCAGCTGGGGCATGTCCGGGTCGAGGGGGGAGGCCAGCACCGAGATGTGCTCGCCGTCGGCGCCGTGCGGCTCGAGGTGCCAGGTCACCGCCAGGTGCACAGGCGCTCCGACGGTGTGCAGGAGGTAGTAGGCGCGCAGCCGCCGCCCCGGCTTGAAGTTGCTGCGCAGGACCTCGACGCTGCCGACGCGGTGGGCGGGAACGGCGTGGGACAGCGCTGTCGCCAGGCCGTGCCGCCACGGGTCGAGTACGAGGCGGCGCACCTCGCCCACGCCGAGCGAGCCGGAGAGCACCTCGGCCAGGCCCGGGGCCTGCGGGCCGTCGTGCAGCGAGCTCACGAACACCGTCACGCCTCGTTCGCGAGGGCACCCTGTGTGAGCACCGTCTGCCCGGGCACGGCGAAGCTCCCGGCGGCGGGGGACAGCAGGTGCTCGACGGCCCGCTGCCGGCCGTGCAGGTCGGGCTCCGGCCCGGCGGCGCGGACCGGCCCGTCCAGGGCCGCGTTCATGGCGTCGGCGAGCCGGCGCTCTCCGAGCTCCTCCGGTTTCAGCCAGTGCACCCAGCCGCGGTCGGCGAACGCCTGGGCCCGCAGCCGCTGCTCGGCGCTGGGCCCCGAGCGGGGCACCAGCAGCGCACGAGTCTTGAGCGAGAGGATCTCGGCGGTCGTGTTGTAGCCCGCCATCGCGACGACGAGGTCGGCGGCGTCTATGTAGCTCAGCGTGTCAGGCACGCTCGGGCGCAGCGTGACGGGTAGGTCCCTCGTCATCTCGGCCAACCGGTCGCGCTGGTGCGCCGGCAGGAAGGGCCCCGTCACGATGACCACCGCGCACTCACGCTCGGCGAGCAGGTGGGGCACCGCCCGCGCCACGGTCTCGAAGAGCGGGTAGCCGTCCGCCCCTCCGCCGGCCATGACGACCACCACGTCGGCGTTCGGGTTCTTGCGCAGCAGGCGCTCACGCACACGCCGGCGCCGTCTGATCGGTGCCGGCGCGCAGATGTAGCCGCAGTAGCGCAGGCGACTCTTCAGGGGCGCGGGCCAGTCGTACTCGGTGGCGATGTCGAAGACCTCGGGAGACCCGTAGACCAGCACCTCGTCGTAGTGCCGTTCGACAGCCTCGAACGCGCCCTCGAGGTGCCACCGCTGCCGCACCGTGTTCGGGGCGTCGAGGATGTCCCGCAGGCCGAGGATCATGCGAACGCCACGACGCTCCAAGCTCTCCAGGGCGGGCACCAGTTCGCCCATCGCGCCGTGCGGCATGTGGTCGACGAGCAGGATGTCGGGGGCGAAGCTCTCGGCGGTGGCCCTGATGATCTCGGTGCGCATGGCGAGCACGTCGGCGAAGGGCATCGACAGCGACACGGGGTGCCAGTCACCCGGGCCCACCTTGCGCACGGAGGGTAGTTTCAGGTGCTCGTGCCCCGCTGCGGTGGCGAAGAAGTGACCAAGCGGGGAGTCGCACAGCGTCAGCACGGTGGCGTCACTGCGGGCGGACAGGAACTCCCGCGCCAGCAGCGTCGTGCGGCGCTGGTGGCCGAGTCCCAAGCCGTCCTGAGAGTAGATCAGCAGGCGTGGGCCGCTGGCCGTCGCCATGGTCAGGCCCCGACTGCGGGCAGGAGGGCCAGGTCGTCCGGCTCGCGCCGCCGACGCAGCGCGGCGTGCCACTCCACCTGGCGCTGCAGGCCTGCACGCAGGTCGGTCCTGGCGGCCCAGCCGAGACGCTGCTGGGTGATGGCGATGTTGCCCTCGGTGCGCGGCACGTCACCTCGGCGCTCCTCGCACTGCTGCACCGCAGCGCCGGCGACGCCGAGCAGCTCGTTGAGGCAGCCGATGAGGGTGCTGACCGCAGTGGGCCGGCCGCTCGCCACATCGAGGACCGCAGCCGGAGGAAGGTCCGCGGTGAGCGACCTCACCGTCGCGGCCACGATGTCCCCGACATACGTGAAGTCCCGCACCTGGCTGCCGTCCCCGAAGACGGTCAGGGGGCGCCCGTCGAGCAGCGACTCGATGAACCGGTGCGCGGCCATGTCAGGACGTTGCCGGGGGCCGTAGACCGAGAAGTAGCGCAGCGACACCGTCGACAGGCCGTGGCCGGCGGCATACGCGCCGACCAGTGTCTCAGCGGCCAGCTTGCTCACGCCGTAGGGGCTGTACGGGCGCGGTTCGGCGCGGGCGATGAGGGCCTCCGCCTCCCCGCCGTACACGGAGGAGCTGGAGGCGTACACGAGACGCTGCACCGTGCCGGAGTGGACGGCGGCCTCCAGCAGGCGCTGGGTCGCCATGACGTTGCGCTCCACGTAGCGCCCGAACGAAAGCCCCCATGACGTGGAAACACCTGGCTCCCCGGCCAGGTGGACGATCGAGGTGACGCCGTCGAGCGTCTCACCCAGGTCGACATGGAGCAGGTCGTCCTCGACCAGCTCGAAGCCCGGATGTCCCATGACCTCGCGGAGGTTGTCGCGCTTGCGGGTCGGGTCGTAGAACTCGGTGAAGGCGTCCAGTCCCCTGACCCGCCACCCCTGCTCCAGCAGCGCCTCGCAGAGGTGGCTGCCGATGAAACCTGCCGCCCCGGTCACCAGGATCCATCCGTCGCTCATTGATTTCCTCCAAACACCGTCGGTCCCCCCGATGACGAGCGGGTGAACTCGTCCCCTCCGTCGAGCAAATCAGGGAACGTACGGGCGGGGATCGGGCTGAAGCCGTACAGCCCACTGTGCCCCGGTGCGACGGTCGGTTGAGGGTCGGCTCATGTAGCCGGACTACGGCGTGACCAGGTCGGCGTCCGGGCGGTCCGCGCACCGCGGGAGGAAGAGGTTCCCCTCGGGGGCGATCGTGTGCTCCAGTGTCCGGGTGGACGCGAAGGCGGTGGCGCGGACCTTTGGGCTCGGCCGGGGCGGGCGACTGTCGGAGGGGCCCGTGGCCAGGGGCAGGCAGGGGCTGGTCTGGCGGCTGGAGACGGCGGATGGCCGCTGGGCGGTGAAGGTTGCGCTGCACCGGAGCACCGAGGAGGAGGTCGAGCCGGCCACCGCCTTCCACGAGCAGGCGTGGGCCCGCGGTGTGCCCACGCCACGCGTGGTGCGCACCCTCGAGGGATCGGTCCTGGCCGATGTCGGTGAGCACCAGGTCCGCCTCTACGAGTGGGTCGACCTGCTGCCGCCCGACCCGCAGGTCGATCCCGTGCTGGTGGGAGCGGTCGTGGCCGCCGTCCACCGCGTGGTCGTGCCTGCCACTGGTCCCCCCGACGCGTGGAGCCACCAGCCGGTGGGCGCCGCGCGCTGGGACGAGCTGGTGCGCCGGCTCACGCAGGAGGGCGCGCCCTTCGCCCCGAGGCTCGCGGACCTGCGCGACGAGCTCGTGGCGCTGGAGTCCTGGATCGAGCCGCCCGAGGTCCTGCAGACCTGTCACCGAGACCTCTGGGCCGACAACGTCCTGCCGACGGCCGATGGTGGTCTGTGCGTCATCGACTGGGAGAACAGCGGGCCCGCCGACCCCAGCCACGAGCTGGGCTGTGTGCTCTTCGAGTTCGCCCGCACCGACCCTGGCCGGGTCAGTGCGCTGTTGTCCGCCTACCGTGGGTCGGGCGCCTCGGCGAGGGTGGAGCGACGGGGGCACTTCTCGATGCTCATCGCGCAGCTCGGGCACATCACCGAGATCGCTGCACGCGACTGGTTGACGCCGAACCCGAGATCTCCTCGCCGCGAGGACGCGCAGGCGTGGATCAGCGAGGTCTTCGACGAGCCGCACACCCGTGCGGTGCTCGACGACCTCCTGCGGCAGGCGCGGCCGGTGTGGGGAGCCCCGTCGGTGCCAGCGCCCTGAGTGTCAGCGCCCTGAGACGGCGTCCAGCGCAGCCTGGAGGCGCGTGCCCGCGTCGGTGGACACCTCCGACAGGGCGTCGTTGCCGGTCAGTTCCACCATCGTGGCCGGGTCGAGGGCCTCGACCACGGTCTGGTCCGCGCCGGTGCTGCGCACCACGACGTTACAGGGCAGCAGGAGGCCCACCGACGGCTCGGCCTGCAGGGCGGCGTGCGCGAGGGGCGGCCGGCAGGCGCCGAGGATGACCTGCGGCTCGATGTCCGCGTCGATCTTCGCCTTCAGGGTCGCCTTGAGGTCGATCTCGGTGAGCACGCCGAAGCCCTGTTCCCGGAGGGCCGTGCGAACGGACTCCAGGGTCTCGTCGAACGGGCGGTTGACGGTCGTGCTGAGGGCGTAGCCCATCGGTGCTGCCTCCTCGAGTCGCAGGCGTCTGCCAACGTCCGCAGCATACTGGGCCGGGTATCGCGCGACCATCGGAGCGCTGGGCAGCCCGCGGTCAGCGGCGGGGGAGCCGCAGCACGACGTACGCGGCGGCGACCATGACCACGGCCAGCACCGCCAGGACCCCGTCGAGCAGGGCCTGAGCGGTCGGAGTGCTGAGGTGGAGGGGCTCCCGCAGGGCTACGGCGGCAAGAGGCAGTGTCAGAGCAAGAGCCGCTAAGGTGCCGAATGCCCTGTGCCACAGGGGAACCCGTCTCATGGCTCATGGTGGGTCCAGGTGCGGGGACGGCACCTGCGGCAGGAGGGTGAGATCTCGGCGCGCCGGCATCACCCCTTTGAGCGATCGTCGACGCGGTGCACCAGCCACGCCGAGGTCGCCATGGTGACCGCGAGCACGACGCCCAGGGCGCCGTAGCCCGGCCCGGCGAGCACGGCCCCGCCCACGACCGCACCGACGAGGTAGCCGGACTGCGTCGCGGCCGTGCGGGCAGCCATCATCGCCGCCGGGTGGTCGGGAAGCTGCTGGAGCGCGAGCCCGGCCGACGCGGGGGTCCGGATGCCCGCGACGAACCCGATGAGGCAGAAAAGCGTGGCGGCCAGCACGGCGCTGCGCGGACCGCTCAGCATCGCCGGCAGGAGGCCGGCCATGACCAGGGCGGACGCCCACACGAGGCGGCGTGGTGGCACTCGCCGCGCCATCCGGCCGGCGCCGCTCGAGGCGGCCAGGTAGGCCGCAGCCCCGGCGGCGAGCAGCCACCCGGCGAGGGCGTCGGGGACCCCCAGCTGCTCGATGAAGTAGGCGCCGGAGAAGGTCAGCAGGCAGGTCCACGCGGCGAACGCGGTGACCTCGCTGACCACCCACCGGCGGGCAGGCGTCACGGTGAGGGGCTCCCACAGCCGACCGGGAACCCTGCCCCACGGCACCGGGGCGGCGCGCCCCGCTGCCACGAGTGCCGTCACGGCGATCGCGGCGGGCACCGCCATCGCGGCACGCCAGGACGCCCGCGCCGTGATGCCGGACGCCAAGGGGTTCACCACGATCCAGGCCAGGGCGTTGGCGCCCGCGACGTAACCGGTCGCCCACGCCCGCCGGTCGGGTCCGAAGGCGGCGATCCCGGCGAAGCCGCCGGAGAGCAACGGGGCGAAGGCCAGGCCCACCAGCACGTGGGCGGAGAGGAAGGCGGCGGTGCTGCCCGAGGCGGCCACGAGCCCGCAGGCCACCACGGCCACGGTGGACCCGGTGCGGAGCAGGGTGCGCACGGCCAGGCGGTCGGCCCGCGCAGTGATCGCCAGCGAGGCGGTCACGGAGACCAGCGCCGTCACGGAGCGCGCCTGCCCCACCGTGGCCACCGGAGCCCGCAGGTCGGTGCTGATCGCGACCATCGTCGGGGCGAGGACGACGAGCAGGGACTGGGACGCCATGGTGGCCAGCACCAGCGGCGACAGCACGCGCCAGGGCTGGACGTCCATGCCGCAGAGGCTCGTTCAGCCGGCGGCGCTGCGCAGCTGCGGCGGCTCGGGGTCGCTGGTCCGGTCGATGAACTCGCGCACCACCTCGGCGAACCGCTCCGGCTCGTCGAGGTGCGGGAAGTGTCCGGCCCCCTCGAAGAGCTCCACGCGACATCCCGGGATCGACCTGTGGGCCAGGACGGCGTGCCAGGCCGGGATCATCCGGTCACGGGTGCCCCAGACGACCAGGGCGGGCATGCCGGCGATCTCGGGCAGGAAGTCGCGCGCGCTGACGCTCTGGCCACCGGGGTCGATGACGGCTCGGGTCGTGGCGAGGAAGGCACGCCGGCTGTCGGCGTCGCAGAGCGAGGTGAACCCGTGCCACACCGCCGTGAGGTCCGCCCCCGATCGCCAGCCGACCCTGCCCAGGGCCCGGCCCACCATCTCCACCCCTCCGAGCAGCCATCCCGACGCCGCCACCTGGAGCACCAGCTCGGCCCCCGGTAGGGTGGCGGAGCGCAGGAGGGGGCTGACCTCCCGTCCCAGCCCGCCGGTGCCGACCAGCACGAGGCGCTCGACACGCTCGGGGAACAGGTAGCAGAACTCCAGCGAGATGCCACCGCCGAGGGAGTGCCCGACCAGGGTGACCCGTTCGATGTCGAGGCGGTCGAGCAGGTCCCTGAGGGTGGCCGCATGGGCGCCGAGGGAGTAGTCGCCCGCAGGCTTGGCAGAGGCGCCGTGGCCGAAGAGGTCGGGCACGACCACCCGGTGCGCGTCGTCGAGGCGGTCGACGAGGTGCCGCCAGTTGCGGTGCGACCCCAGCAGCCCGTGCACGAAGAGCACCGCGGGGCCACTGCCGCTGTCCACGTAGGAGAGGTCCTGGCCGTGCAGCGTCATCCTGAGGGGGCTGATCTCGCTCATGGCGCCTCCCGGGTCACCGCTACTTCAGGGTAGCCAGCGCCGCCGCCGCTTCGCAGCGATTCGGGAGGAGAGCGTCGTCGCCGCGACAGGCGAGTGCCAGACGGCGGTCGCAGGCGCCTGGCACCCGTTCTCCCTTGGGGCAGCTACAGCGGGAGGGTGTCGTCCTCGCCGAGGTGCGCCACTCCCGCAGGCCCGGCACGCCGGCCGGCGACGACGGCGACCATGGACGTAACCGTCGCCGCTGCGGCCAGCGCGATGAGGTCGGGCGACCACGGGCCCGGGTGGGCCCCGTGCCGTAACACCGCTCGCGCGGTGTCGGTGCGGTCACTGGTCCTCATGGCCCCATGCTCGGTGCGGCGCCGGCCTGGGCACAGGGCCCAAAGGCCCAGGGGTATGCCGTCAGTCCTCTCCCAGCGCGGCGCGCACCGCCGCCTCGAGCCGGCCGGGTTCCCGCTCCCGGAGGTCGTAGCGCGCGCGGACGACGGGCTTGGACACGGTGAGCACCCGCCTCAGGTCGATGGGGGTCCCGGACACGACGACGTCGCAGGGGGTGGCCTCGATGGTCGCGGCGAGGTCCGCCACCTGCTGGGCTCCGTACCCCATGGCCGGGAGCACACCGCGGGCGTTCGGGTACTGCTCGTAGGTGGCGGCGAGCGACCCCACGGCATACGGGCTGGGGTCGACGATGGCCTCGGCGCCGGCGGCACGGGCGCCCACGACCCCGGCCCCCCACGACATCGAGCCGTGGGTCAGGGTCGGTCCGTCCTCGACCACGACCACCTTGCGGCCGGCCACGGACGCACCGTCCTCGAGGGTGACGGGGCTGTCGGCCCGCAGGAGGGTCGCCGCGGGGTTGAGCGCGCGCACCGACGCCTCGACGGCCTCGATGTCCTCCGCCGCGGCGGAGTCGCACTTGCCCACGATGACGAGGTCGGCCATCCGGACGTTGGTCTCGCCCGGGTGGTAGGCCTGCTCGTCGCCCGGCCGGAGCGGGTCGGCGACGACGATGTGCAGGTCGGGCACGTAGAAGGGCAGGTCGTTGTTGCCGCCGTCCCAGAGGATGACGTCGGCCTCCTGCTCGGCCGCCGCGAGGATCTGGGCGTAGTCCACCCCTGCGTAGACCACCGCGCCGCTGTCGAGGTGCGGCTCGTACTCCTCGCGCTCCTCGATGGTGCACTCGTGGCGGTCGAGGTCGGCGTGGTCGGCGAAGCGCTGGCACGCCTGCTTCTCGAGGTCGCCGTAGGGCATGGGGTGGCGGATGGCGACCACGCGCTTTCCCATGTCGCGCAACAGCTTCGAGAGGTACCGGGTGGTCTGGCTCTTGCCGGCGCCCGTGCGGACCGCAGTGACGGCGATGACTGGCACCGACGAGCGCAGCATGGTGTGGGCAGCGCTCTGCAGCAGGAAGTCGGCCCCTGCGGCGAGGCACTGGGACGCGAGGTGCATCACCTGCGTGTGGGGCACGTCCGAGTACGCGAAGACGGCGACGTCGACCTCCTCGCGCTCGATGAGCTCGGAGAGACCGGACTCGGGGACGATCGGGATCCCCTGCGGGTACCGGGAACCCGCGAGGCCCGGGGGATAGGCGCGACCGGAGATGTTGGGGATCTGCGTCGCCGTGAACGCCACGACCACGTCGTCGGCGCTGTCGCGGAACACGGTGTTGAAGTTGTGGAAGTCGCGACCGGCGGCTCCGAGGATGACGACCCTGCGCTGTCTGCCCATGGCCGAAGGGTAGAGACGGAAACGGGGGCTGTCCCGGGGCGGAAGTCCCGGAACAGCCCCCGTTTCGACGAGGGGCCTGGGCTGGCGTCAGCCGGCAGGTGTGAAGCCGAACTCCTGCTTGAGCCAGTCCTGCACCACCGGGATGTCGACGCGCTGCAGTCCGTCGAGGTAGCGGCAGTTGCTGGTGTAGCCGTAGCTGGTCACGGTCACCTGCAGGTCGTCGTGGAAGGTCGGGCCGCCGGAGTCGCCGAAGCAGCTGCCGCCACCGCCGCGCGGGTCGTGCTCGTTGCCGTTGACCTGGAGGATCTGCGGGGTGAGCTTCTGGCCGGGAGCGTCGGTGTAGCGGCGGACCATCGGGTAGCTCTCGGGGGTCGGCTTCATGTTGCCGTTGTCCGCGGCGTCCTGACGGACCTCGGTGCCGTAGCCGACGATCGTGAAGAGCTCCTTGTTGAGCACCTTCGGGGTGAACTGGTCGAGGTATCCGACCGGCGCGAGGTCGACCGGTTCGATGTTGTCGTTGACCGGCTTGTCGAGGACGACGACACCGACGTCGTTCCAGTTCCTCAGGTCGGTGAAGTCCGAGTAGTCGGGGTGCACGTACGGCTCGCCGAACGCGTACGTGGTGGACTCGGTCCCGGTGTAGCCCTTGGTCACGTCCGCGGCGGTGGGCAGCGGCGACGGCGGGGCCTCGGCGACCTTCCAGTCGAAGGTGACGGCGACCTTGCCGGTGACCCCGTCGGTGCAGTGGGCCGCGGTCAGGAGGAGGGTGGGCGAGATCAGGCTCGCGCTGCACCGGTAGCGGGCGCCCTCGGAGTAGAACGCGATCAGGGCGACGTTCGAGTACGTGTTCTTCGAGTCGACGGTGCCGCCGGTGATCGCGGACGCCGCGAGGGCCGTGCCGGCGACCAGGGTCCCGGTCACGGCTGCCACGGTGGCTGAGCGGGCAAGTCTCATCTGTCCTCCAGGAATGAGTCGGTGTCTCCCTCACGGCGCCGCCGTCCCGCCGGCGCCGAGGGCAGTCAATCCGCCGCCCGCACCGCTGTCCACCACTGCCGCGGCGCGGTGCCGAACTCGGTCCGGCAAACCCTGACAGAACGGGTCATGGCGCCACGGATCGGGCATCGGCAGGACTAGGGCAAACGTGGGTCCGTCCCGTCCTGCCCCCGCAGGAGGATGGGTCTCGTGCGGGAGAAGCGACGGTGGAAGGACCTCGACGAGGGGCAGCGCCGGATGGTGGTGGTCGGCGCCGTCATCCAGGTCACCCTGCAGTTCCTCGCCCTGCGTGACCTGCGGCACAGGCCGGCGGAGCTGGTCCGGGGCCCGAAGTGGGCGTGGGTGCCCGCGACCTCGGTGAACTTCTTCGGGCCGATCGCCTACTTCGTCCTCGGCCGCCGCCGCACCCCCGCAGGGGGCTGAGGAGCCCGGGGCACAAAGGCCCTACCCCGGACGCGGACGCCGGCGCGACGCTGCAGTCATGACGGGCACGTCCATCGTGCGCACACACGGCCTGACCAAGCACTACGGTCGCACCCTCGCGCTGCGGGACCTCGACCTCGAGGTGGAGCGCGGCGAGGTGTTCGGCTACCTCGGCCCCAACGGGGCCGGGAAGACCACCACGCTGCGGCTGCTCATGGGGCTGCTGCGGCCCACCAGCGGGTCGGCGGAGATCGACGGGCTCGACAGCTGGCGACAGTCGGTCGACGTGCGCCGCCGCGTCGGCTACCTCTCCGGCGAACCGGCGCTCTACGGCAAGCTGACCGGGGCGCAGCACGTCGACTACCTGGGCCACCTGCGCGGGGAGGACGGCACGGCGGCTGCCGGTCGCTACGCCGCGCGCCTCGACCTCGACCTCACCAGGCCGGCACGCGAGCTGTCGAAGGGCAACCGGCAGAAGCTCGCCCTGGTGCTCGCCCTCATGTCCCAGCCCACCCTGCTGGTGCTCGACGAGCCCACCGGCGGCCTGGATCCCCTTGCGCAGCAGGAGTTCTACGCAATCCTGCACGAGCACACCGCCGACGGTCGCTCGGTGCTGCTCAGCTCGCACGTCCTCAGCGAGGTGCAGCGCGTCGCCGACCGCGTGGGGGTGCTGCGCGAGGGCCGCCTCATCGCCGTCGACCGGCTCGCCAACCTGCGGGAGCGCTCGCTCCACCACATTCGCGCGACCTTCGCCGACGACGTCGAACAGGGCGACTTCGCCGGGCTCCCCGGCCTGCGGGACCTCAAGGTCGACGACCACTCGTTCTCGTGCAGTGCGCCGGAGAGCGCGCTCGACGCGGTGATCAAGGAGGTCGGCCGGCACACCGTCCTCGACTTCGAGTGTGCCGAGGCCGAGCTCGAGGAGACCTTCCTCGCCTACTACGAGAAGGAGGCCGTCCATGCTCCGTAGCGTCTTCGCCAAGACCGCCTACGAGCAGCGGCGCTCACTGCTGGGCTGGGCGACGGCGATCGTGCTGCTCGTGCTGATGTATGCCGCCATCTGGCCGGGGATCCGCGACCAGCCGTCGCTGAACGACTTCCTCGACACGATGCCGGAGGCGTTCCGCTCGCTCTTCGCCTCCTCCGGCGCCGACATGTCGACGCCCGTCGGCTACATCCAGATCGAGCTGATGTCCTTCATGGGTCCCATCCTTGTGATCCTGTATGCCGTGGCGCAGGGTTCGCGGGGTGTGGCCGGCGAGGAGGACCGCCGGACCATGGACCTGCTCCTCGCCGAGCCCGTCAGCCGCACCCGCGTGCTGCTCGAGAAGGCAGGCGCCATGGTGGCCGGCACGTTCGTGCTGTCGGCCACCCTGGGTCTCGCGCTGGTCGTGGAGGGCAGGCTCTTCGACATGGTGATCCCGGTCGACCGGGTCGCTGCCGCCATGCTGCACCTCGCCCTCCTCGGGCTCGTCTTCGGGGCGATGGCGCTCGCGGTGGGCGCGGTGACCGGCGACGTCAGCCTGAGCCGGGCCATCCCGACCGGTGTCGCCGTCGTGGCCTACCTCGTCAACGGGCTCGGCGCGATGGTCTCGTGGCTCGAGCCGCTGCAGCCATACTCGCCCTTCTACCAGTACATCGCCCACGACCCGTTGCGAACCGGCGTCTCCGGACCAGCAGCCGCCGTCGCGGCCGCGACCGTGGTCGTCCTCGTGGCCGTCGGCGTGTGGGGCTTCCGGCGCCGCGACGTCCGCGGGTGAGCCGCTGGGAGCGTGAGCCCGGCCGCTACGGGCCGGCGTCGTCGACCGACGGCGGGGTGAGCCGCACCCGCGTGATGGCGTGGTGGCCCACCTCGAGCACCTCGATCCGCCAGCCGTCCACGGTGACCTCGTCGCCCGGGGCCTCGGGCACCCGGCCGAGGTGCCTGAGGACGAGCCCGGCAACGGTCGTGTAGTCGCCGGTAGCCGACTCCAGGCGCACACCCACGTCGTCGAGGTCGTGGATGGGGAAGGTGCCCGGCAGGGTCACCGCGCCGTCCGCCGACCGCTCGGCGCCGATGACGTCGCGGTCGGTCTCGTCCCAGATCTCACCGACGATCTCCTCGAGCAGGTCCTCGAGCGTGACGATCCCGTCGACGGCGCCGTGCTCGTCGACGACCAGCGCCATCTGCTGGCGCTCGGCCTTGAAGTGGCGCAGCGCGTCTGAGACCCGCACCGTGTCGGGCAGCACCAGGGCCGGCGAGGCGACCGAGGACACCTGTTCGTCGCCGCCCTCGAGCACCGACGCCCAGTGTGCGATGCCCACGACGTCGTCGAGGTGGTGGCGCCGCGTCACGGGAATGCGGGAGTGGCCGGCAGCGGCCATGGCCGCGCGCGCCTCGGTGAGGGTGGCCGAGCCGTTGACGGTGACGACGGAGCCGCGTGGGACGAGCACCTCGCGGAGCATGCGCTCGTGGATCTCCAGTGCCCCGCTGATGATCTCGCGCTGCTCGGGGTTGAGGTCGCGGTGGCTCGTGACGAGGTCCCGCAGCTCCTCGGGTGAGATGTGCTCCTCCTCGGACTCCGAGCGGCCCCCGAGCAGGCGGACGACGGCGTCGGTCGACGCGCCCAGCAGCGCCACGGCCGGTCGCGAGACCGTGGAGAGCACGTCGAGGGGGCGCGCCACGGCGAGGGCCCAGGGCAGGGCCGTCTGCATCGCCAGCCGCTTGGGCGCCAGCTCGCCGAAGACCAGTGTCAGGAAGGTCAGCACCAGGGTCACGCCGGCGACCGCCACCGGCTGGGCCGCGGCCCCGAGGCCGGACAGCAACGGCACGAGCGGCTCGGCCAGGGAGACCGCCGCGGTCGCCGAGGCGAGGAAGCCGGCGAGGGTGATGCCGATCTGGATGGTCGCGAGGAACCGGTTGGGATCGCGGGCGAGGCGGACCAGTCGCAGGGCCCGGGTGCCGCCCTGCCTCTCGAGCTGCTTGAGCTGACCCTCCCGCAGCGACACCAGGGCCATCTCGCTGCCGGCGAACGCCGCGTTGAGGAGCACGAGGAGGCCGACCAGGGCGATGTCGAGCCAGTAGCCAGACATGGAGGAGGAGCTCACCGCTTCCGGGTAGGGGAGGAGTGCGGTCAACGTCCGGGGCGCAGCTGGGGTTCCCCCCGACGACGAGGGGGCAGTGGGCCGTTCGGCCGACCGGCCGCTGATGTGCGTGTGTCAGGGAGGGCCGACGCCTAGCCTGTGCCGGTCCCCCCGCACCCGAGGTTCCCCGAGACGCCCCCAGATGTCCTCACGAGCACGACCCCCGCGCCGCGCCTGGCTGGTCGGCTGCGCCCTCCTCGCCGCCGCCCTCGTCTGGCCCGGCCTCTCCGGCCAGGCCGAGCCTACCGGCACCGTGGCCGGACTGCCGGGCACCGTGGCGCCCAGCAGCGAGGAGGCGGCGCCGTCGCCCGGCGTCCCACCCGTGGCCACACCCTCGTCGCCACCCTCCTCGACACCCGCGGCGCGCACCGAGCCGGTCGCGACGCCGAGCAGGCCGGTGCCCCGGGCGGGCACCGCCCTGGCCGCCCTGGCTGCTCTCCCGGTCAAGGGACGTGCGCCCCGCACCGGCTACGAGCGCGAGGTGTTCGGGCAGGCCTGGTCCGACGTCGACCGCAACGGCTGCGACACCCGCAACGACATCCTGCGCCGGGACCTCACGGCCTACACCCTCAAGTCGGGCACGCGAGGTTGCCTCGTCCTGCGCGGCACCCTGCACGACCCCTACACCGGCGCCACCATCGCGTTCGTCCGCGGGCAGGACACCTCCAGCCGGGTACAGGTCGACCACGTCGTCGCGCTGTCCGACGCCTGGCAGAAGGGTGCGCAGCAGCTGTCGTTCGCGAGGCGGACCGCCTTCGCCAACGACCCGTTGAACCTGCTCGCCGTCGAGGGCACGGCCAACCAGCGCAAGGGCGACGGCGACGCCGCCACCTGGCTGCCGTCGAGGCGGGCGTACCGGTGCGCGTACGTCGCGCGCCAGGTCGCCGTGAAGCAGCGCTACGGCCTGTGGGTCACCGCCGCCGAGCGCGACGCGGTCAGCCGGGTGCTCTCCGGATGCCCCGGTGAGCTCCTGCCCCGGTCTGGGCAGGTGCCGCTGGGCGGCGGGCCGGAGGAGGCCACCGCGGCCCCCTCGGCGCCGCGGCCCAGCCAGAGCAGCGCCGCCGCCGATGCGCCCGCCGCACGCCCGGCGGGGAGCGACCCACGCTTCGACACGTGCTCGGCGGCGACGTCCGCCGGCTACGGGCCGTACGTGTCCGGTCGGGACCCCGAGTACGACTGGTACCGGGACCGCGACGGCGATGGCGTCGTCTGCGAGTAGCTCGACCTACCCGCCCACGGGTTCCGCGCCGGCACGGCTGAGCAGCCAGGCAGCGCCGAGCAGGACTGCGCCCGCGGCAGGGGAGAACTGCTGGCCCGCGAGGGCGATCCCGCTGCGCTCCAGCGGGTCGGCGAAGCCCGCGCAGGCGAGCATGGTGAGGCCTGCGACGGACAGGACCGCGGCGAGCCCTCCCGACCGGGCCGTCGCGGAGCTCGCGCGGGCCGCGGCGGCGCGCTCCACCGGGCCGAAGAGCAGCACCAGGCCGGTGGTGAGCACTGCCGCGGCCAGCAGCCAGAGCGGCTTCTCGAGCCACCAGCGGACCGAGCCGGTCGCCGGCAGGGGAAGGCCCGACAGGTACGCGGCCCCCGCCGCCAGCACGAGGCCGGTGAGGTGCCAGAGGAAGACGGTCATCACCACGGCGTTGGCGGCCACCGTCGCCCGCCACACCCGAGGTCGCTCGAGCCAGCGCAGGAGCGCCGGCCTGGCGAGCATGACGATCCCGAGCTGCAGGACGCCGACCGCGACCACGCACACGCTCGGCGGCAGCATGTTCGACACCCGCTGGCCGGGCAGCCCCAGCATGCTCACCGGGTAGGGGCCCGGCCCGGTCAGCAGCAGCGCGCCGAGCGCACCCGCGGTGGTGAGCAGCCACCAACGGCGACGGGCGCGCCCGAGCGCCCCGTCGGCATACAGGAACCCCAGCTGCTGGCTGAAGCCGAACACCACCAGGTAGTTGAGGTAGCCCAGCGGGGCCAGCGCCGTGCCCTGGGCTCGGTCCAGCACCAGGGCGAGCACCGGCAGGACGGCCAGAAGGAGCCGGGGACGGCGGCGGTGCAGCCGGTGCTGCACCGGGGCGATCATGGCGAGGAGCAGGAAGACCGCGAGGAACCACAGCGGCATGGCCGCGGCGTCACCGGCGGCGTCGACGACCGGTGCCGGCACCCCGACCCGGACGAGGACCCACGAGAGCGCCAGCCAGACCGCGACGAGGACCACCGTCGGCGGCAGCACGCGCACCAGGCGGGTGGCGGCGAAGGTGGACCAGCTGCGGGGGTGCCGCCGCAGGGCAAGGGCGCTGGTGAAACCTGCGGCGAAGAAGAACAGCGGCATGACCTGGAACACCCAGGTGAGCGCGTGCGCCCACGGCGTGGCCTCGAGGATGTTGCGCACCCGCAGACCGCCGTCCGGGCGGGGTTCGAGCGCGGCCATGGTCCAGTGCCCCACGGCGACCACCAGGATGCTGGCGGCCCGCACCAGGTCGACGAGCCGGTCGCGGTCGGCCGGTGTGGCGTCGGCGAGCGCGGCCAGCCCCGGCGAGGCGGGTCCGCGGCGCGCTCGCATGGGACCGGTGTCAGACGGCGATGCCGACGAGGGAGCCGATCGCGTAGGTGACCGCCATGGCCAGGGCGCCGCCACCGACGTTGCGCACGATCGCCGGCCGCGTCGCGGCGCCACCCATCCGGGCGCTGATCCAGCCGGTGAGCGCCAGGGCGAGCACCACGGACGCCGCGGTCAGCGGGATCCGTCCCGTCGCCGACGGGAGCAGGATCGCGATGAGCGGCAGCAGCGCACCCACCGTGAATGCCAGCATCGACGCCCAGGCCGCGTGCCACGGGTTGGTCAGCTCGTTCGGGTCGATGCCGAGCTCGACCTCGGCATGGGCGGCGAGGGCGTCGTGCTCCGTGAGCTCGACGGCCACCTGCTGCGCCAGGGTCGGGCTGAGGCCCCGCTGCTCGTAGAGCGCTGCCAGCTCGGCGAGCTCCTCCTCGGGCATCTCGGCCAGCTCGCGGCGTTCCTTGGCGAGCAGCGCCCGCTCGGTGTCGCGCTGGGTGCTCACCGAGACGTACTCGCCCGCGGCCATGCTCATCGCGCCGGCAGCCAGGCCGGCGAGGCCGGCGGTGAGGATCGCCCCACGGTCGCTCGTGGCCGCTGCGACGCCGATGACCAGACCCGCGGTGGACACGATGCCGTCGTTGGCCCCCAGCACCCCGGCGCGCAACCAGTTGAGGCGGGCAGCGTGGTTCTGGTCGTGGGGCTCGTCCGCGTGCAGCTGGTCCTCAGCCACGGGCGTGCACCCCCAGCAGCGTGGCCGCCCGGGCGATGCGGTGGGCCAGCTCGATGTCGAGCTGGGTGAGCCCACCCTCGGAGTGGGTGGACAGGCGCCAGTGGGTGGTGCGCCAGCGGATGTCGATGTCGGGGTGGTGGTTCATCTCCTCTGCCTCCACGGCCACCTCATCCACGAGCCGGACCGCCGTGGGGAAGTCGGGGGCCTCGAGGGTGGCCACGATGGCGGCTCCCTCGCGGGACCAGCCGGGCAGGTCGCCGAGCTGCCGCTCGACCTCGTCGTCAGTCAGCAGGCGGGCCATGGGCACACTCTGGCAAACGAGCAGTCCGCTGTCATGGAGGGAGGGGCACCCCGGCGTCGTGGCGCGGGCCACCGAGCCGGAGGCGGACCACGGCTCCGCTCTCGTTGGTGGACACTTCCGCGGAGCCGCCCGACCGCTGGGCCAGGCGTTGGGCGATGTCGAGGCCCAGGCCGCTCGAGCCGGCTCGGCTCTCCCCGCGGCGGAGGATGTGCTCGTCCGGGAAGCCCGGACCCGTGTCATGGACGGTGAGGGTGGCGCCGCCCGCGTCCTGGGGTTCGACGACGACGGTGAAGTCCGTGCCCTCGGGGGTGTGGGCGAAGACGTTGTCGAGCAGGGCGTCGAGGGCGGCACAGACCTCGTCCCGGCGGGCGGCCACGAGGCACGGGCTCGGCGGCAGCGCGATCGTCACGTGCCGCGCCTGCTCGTCGGCGAGCACCCTCCAGAAGTCCATCCGGTCGGCCACCACCTCCACCACGTCGGTCGCGGCAGGGGGCCGCTCGCTGACGGGTCGGCGAGCGTGGTCGATGACCGCGTCGATCTGGGCCACGAGTTCGTCGACGTCGGCCCCGAGCCGGGCGCGCTCCGCCGGGTCCCGCAGCGTCTCGGCGTCGAGCCGCAGGGCGGTCACGGGGGTGCGCAGCCGGTGGGAGAGGTCGGCGACGGCCTCCCGCTCGGCCGCCAGCAGTGACGTGATGCGCTGGGCCATCGTGTTCAGGGCCGCGGCGACGTTGCGGATCTCGGGCGGCCCCTCCGGGCGCACCGAGGTCCCCAGGTCGCCGCCACCCAGGCGCTCGGCCGCCGCTGCGAGGTCGGCGGCCGGGCGCGTGATCGACCGGGCGAGCCGGTCGGCCACCAGCAGCGAGAGCGCCACCAGCACGGTGCCGAGGGTCAGCAGGACACCCCAGGCGTGCCAGACCCCGCGGTCCAGCCTGCTGGGGGACACCCTCGTGCTGATCACGGCGGTCCCGTCCGCGCGGAACACCGGCTGGTCCACCACGGCACTCCCGTCCGGCAGCCGTCGTTGCACCGCCGTCCTGATCTCGCCGCGCGGCCGACCACCACGCCAGCCGGTGGTCTGGGTGGTCAGGGTCCTGCCGTCGGGAAGGAAGATGGCGACGCTGTACCCGCCTCCGGTGACCGCCCGTGCCGCCTCGAGGGCCGCCGTGTTGTCGGCTGTCGCCACGAACGGGGCGATCGACTGGCCGCGCCTGGTGGCCGCCGCGATCGCGGCGGTGTCGGCGGTGCGGTCCACGAGGAGCGCCAGGGGCAGGACGAAGGCGAGCATGACCAGCGACGTGGTCGCACCCACCAGGAGCCAGACCTGCCGTCGCACAGCGGCCTCGGGTCACGGCGTCGTGGCCGGCACGAGCTTGACCCCGACGTTGCGCACGGTGTGGATCAGGCGCGGGTTGCTGGCGGACTCGCCGAGCTTGCGCCGCAGCCAGGACACGTGCACGTCGACGGTCTTGTCCGCACCGCCATAGGGCAGGTGCCAGACCTCGGCCATGATCTCGCGGCGCGAGACGACCACGCCCGGCCGGCCGGCCAGGAAGGCGAGCAGCTCGAACTCGCGGGGCCGCAGGTCGAGCAGCCTTCCGCCGAGCCGGGCGGTGCGCCCGGCGAGGTCGACCGTGAGTGCCCCGACGTGGAGGACCTCCTCGCGCGTGCCGGCATCGCTGCGACGGAGGACGGCGGCGATCCGGGCCCCCAGCGTCGAGGAGGAGAAGGGCTTGACCACGTAGTCGTCCGCACCGTGCTCGAGGAGGTCGACGATCGAGGCGTCGTCGTCGCGCGCCGTGGTCACGATCACCGGGATGCTGCTCACCGCCCTCAGCATGCGCAGCAGCTGGGCGCCGTCGATGTCGGGGAGTCCGAGGTCGAGCACGACGAGGTCGTGCCTGCCCTCGATGGCCTGCTCGAGGCCTGACCTGCCCGTCGCCGTCCACGTGACGGCGTGACCCCGCTCGCTCAGCGCGCGCAGCAGCGCGCACCGGATGCGGGTGTCGTCCTCGACGAGCAGCAGGGACGCCATGAGCGCACCGTACGGGCGGACCCCCCGCGCCACCCACGGCCATCTGGCGTAGTCGACCGTGGCATCGGTCGTACTTATGGTGCGCCCTCGACCGGTTTAGTGCGCCCTTAACCTCGCGGTGCCGACAATGGGGACATGAGGCGGGTGCTGCTCCTGGCGGCCCTGTGGCTGGTCTTCGCCGTCGCGTCGGTGGGCGTCGGGTTCACTGCTGCCGGGCTGATCGAGGGGCCGTTGGCCACCGTTGCGGGACCTCGGGCCGTGGCAGCGGCCGCCACCACGCCCGCCACGGCGAAGGGGCCCTCCGCGACCGCTTCGGCTGCTGACCCGCTGCCATCCGGGGCGACGCGCGGCATCGCCACCGCGGGGGGTTACGTCAGCGGCGTCTGCGAGGCCGGCCTCATCAGGCTCAGTGCGTCACCGGAGCCCGGCTGGGAGCTCGTCGAGCTCTCCAACTCCGACACCGAAGACGACCCGGACGGGCTGCGGGGCGGCGACGTGGAGTTCGAGCAGGCCGGCCCGGGCACCGGCGCGGTCTCGGTGGAGGCCTGGTGCAGCGACGGCATCCCCAGGTTCGTGGTCGAGGCCGACCAGGACGACACGCTCGACGACGACGACTGAGGCAGGGCCGCGCGGCGAGCGGAGGGGACCACCGGGGCTTAACCGGGCGTTAGCGCACGTTTAGGGCTGACCGGCCCACGATGGCATCGTGACGCGGATCGCGCTCTACTCGCACGACGCACTGGGCCTCGGGCACGTCAGGCGCAGCCTCGCGCTTGCCCAGGCCTTCAGCGGCCTGCGCCCGCGTCCCGACCTCCTGGTGCTCAGCAGCGTCCCCGAGGCGGCGCTCCTCCCGCGACCAAGGGGCTGCGACGTCCTCACGCTGCCCGGCCTGCTCAGGCGCGGCCAGGAGCGGTATGCCGCCCGCGACCTCCTCGGTGTGCCGCCCCCAGAGGTGCGCCTGCTCAGGTCGGTCGCGTTGCGGGCGGCGCTCACGGCCTTCGCTCCCGACCTCTTCGTCGTCGACCGCCACCCCCGGGGAGCCCATGCGGAGCTCGAGACCGCGCTGGCCGCGCTCCCGTCCACGACCCGGGTGGTCCTGGGCCTGCGGGACGTGCTCGACGAGCCGGTCGCTGCGGCCGGCGAATGGACGGCGCATCGTTGCACGGAGGCGCTCGACGCCTGGTACGACGCGGTCTGGGTCTACGGCGACCGCGGGCTGCACGACCCCACCGAGCACATCCGCATCCCCCACCGGCTGAGGGACGACGTGGTGTTCACGGGCTACCTCGCCCCGGCCCGGCGTCGCCCCTCGCCGCCAGCGGACCAGGAGGGCACACCGGGACCCGTGCTCGGCCTGGTCGGCGGCGGGGCCGACGGGGCGGCCACCGCGCACGCCTTCGTCGCAGCGGCCTGCCTCCACGGACGCCCCGCCGTCCTCGTGCTGGGCCCGCAGATGCCGGGGGAGGAGCGGGTCGCCCTGCGCTCGGCGGCCCTGGGCGTGCCCACCCTCCTCGTGCACGACTTCGTCCGTGGCACCGCACCGCTGCTGGACCGCTCGTCGGCCGTGGTGGCCATGGGCGGTTACGGCACCACCTGCGAGGTGCTCGCGAGCGGCCTGCCAGCCCTCGTGGTGCCTCGCACCAGGCCGCGGCGCGAACAGCTGCTGCGCGCCTCCATGCTGGCCCGGCGCCGGCTGGTGGACCTGCTGCACCCGGACGACCTGGGGCCTGAGGCCGTGGCCAGCTGGGTCAACGAGGTGAGCGACGTGAGCGAGGTCAGCGAAGGCCGCAGGCGCGCAGGGTCGTACGGCGTCGACCTCGACGGCCTGGCCCGTGTGCGGGACCTCGCCGTCGCCGTGCTGGAGCGCAGGCGGCCGGTCCATGTCGCCGTGTGAGCCGTCGCCGTGTGAGCCGCTCGGCCGCTCGCCGCGTCGAGCTGCCCTCCCGCCCGCCGCGTCGAGCCGGCGTCACCGGACCCCTCACCCAGCCCGGTGACGCCCTCGAGCGGCGGCCACCGCTGTCAGCCGCTCGCTCCGACGCTCCCACCCGTCACGCCGCCGTGGGCTCGACCAGCTTGACGCCGGCGTTGCGGACCGTGCGGATGAGGCGAGGTTCGTGCGCGCTCTCCCCGAGCTTGCGCCTCAGCCAGGAGAGGTGGGCGTCCACCGTCCTGTCCGCCCCGCCACTGGGCAGGTGCCACACCTGCGCCATGATCTCCCGTCTCGAGACGACCACGCCCGGCCGGGAGGCCAGGAAGGCCAGCAGCTCGAACTCGCGCGGCCGCAGGTCGAGGAGGTGGCCGCCGAGCTCCACCGTGTGGGCGCGCAGGTCGACCACGAGGTCGCCCACCACCAGGCGCTGGTCCGGGGTGGCCGCACCAGCCCGGCGCAGCACCGCGGTGATGCGCGCGCTGAGGTGCGCGGCGCTGAACGGCTTGATGACGTAGTCGTCGGCCCCGTGCTCGAGCAGGTCGACCACCGACTCGTCGTCGTCGCGCGCTGTGACGACGATGACCGGCACACTGCTGACGGCTCGCAGCATGCGCAACATGGGCGCCCCGTCGATGTCGGGCAGGCCGAGGTCGAGGACGACGAGGTCGAGCCCGTCCTCCAGCGCGCGCTGGAGGCCTGAGCGGCCTGTGGCCGCCCACGCGACGGTGTGGCCACGGGCCGCCAGGGCGCGAAGCAGGGCGCTGCCGAACCGGGCGTCGTCCTCCACGAGGAGCAGGGAGGCCATGCGGGCACGCTAACGCGGGGGCCACGCCCAGCAGCACGGTTGTTCGGCGTAGTCAGCGCGCCGTCGACCTCCGCCTTGCAGACGGTCCGGCACGGCCACGGACCACCGTTTACCGCGCGTTAGCGTGCCCTTAAGGGCCGGACTCGCAGCCTGACATGGTGACCCGCATCGCGCTGTACTGCCACGACGCGCTGGGTCTCGGCCACATCCGGCGCACGCTCTCCCTGGCACGGGCCTTCAGCGACCTGTCCCCGCGCCCGGACATCCTGGTCCTCAGCGGAGCGCAGGAGGCTCTCGTGCTCCCCAGACCCCAGGGCTGCGACGTGCTGCGGCTCCCCGGCCTGGTCAAGCAGGGGCGGGACAGGTATGCCGCGCGGGACCTGCCCGGGGTCGCTCCTGCAGAGCTGTGTGCCCTGCGCTCGGGCGTCGCCGCCGCTGCGCTGACGTCCTTCGCGCCCGACCTGCTGGTGGTCGACCGGCACCCGCGCGGGGTTGGCGGGGAGCTGGAGGCCGCCCTGATGGCCCTGGCTGGGCGCTCGACCGTCGTGCTGGGCCTGCGAGACGTGCTCGACGACCCCGCCGCTGCCGGGCGGGAGTGGTTCGCGCACCGGTGCGCCGCGGCGCTGGACGCGTGGTACGACGCGGTGTGGGTGTACGGCGACCGGCGCGTCTACGACGTCACCGCGGACATCGTCGTGCCCCCGCGTCTGCGAGAGGCGGTGCACTTCACCGGATACCTCGCGCATGGCCGTGACGAGCGGACGGCCCGGACGGGCAGGCGCCGGACCGTGCTGGGGCTCGTCGGTGGCGGCGGCGACGGCGCTGAGCTGGCACGCGCCTTCGTCGAGGCGGCGCCGTTGCACGGCAGGACCGCCACCCTGGTGCTCGGACCGCAGATGCCCTGGGAGGACCGCACCTGGCTCCACGCCACCGCCCGTGACGTTGCCACACTCCGGGTGCTGGACTTCGTGAGCGACATGGCGGTGCTGCTGGACCAGGCCCGGGCCGTGGTCGCCATGGCCGGCTACAACACCGCCTGCGAGGTCTTGGACCGCCGGCTGCCCACCCTGATGGTGCCCCGGGTGACGCCGCGCGCGGAGCAGCTGGTGCGTGCGGCGCGGCTCGAGGACCACGGCCTGGTCACGTTGCTGCGTCCCGGTGACCTGACGCCCCAGTCGGTGGCCTCGTGGGTCGCCGAGGCCACGTCGCGAGCCGACCGCGGTCCGCTCCCGGTGCCCCGGCTGGATGGGCTGTCGCAGGTCAACCGCCTCGCGGCTGCGCTGCTCGAGGAGAGGCGGGCTGCGCATGTCGCGGTCTGAGCCACGGGTCGGCTACGTCGCCAAGATGTATCCGCGTTTCTCGGAGACGTTCGTGGTCAACGAGATCAGGGCGCGTGAGGCACAAGGGGAGCAGATCGAGGTCTTCTCGCTCCGGCCACCCATCGATGGTCGCTTCCACGGCACGCTCGCCGAGGTGCGGGCACCGGTGACCTACCTCAGCCACTCGAGCCTGCGCGCGAGCCAGCTGTGGGACCTGGCCCGTGCGGCGCAGGCAGCCCACCCGACCGTGGGCCGTCACCTCGAGGCACTCCTCGGCCTCGAGGCGCTCGAGGCCGCAGAGGCGCTCGAGCTCGCCACGTGTGTCGCGCAACGGGGGATCGACCACCTGCACGCCCACTTCGGGAGCTCCGCGACCAGTGTGGCCCGGGTCGCCGCGCGCATCTCCGGGCGGCCCTACTCCTTCACTGCCCACGCCAAGGACATCTTCCATTCCGAGGTCGACCACCGCGACCTCGAGCGCAAGCTGGCCGACGCGCACCACGTCGTCACGGTGAGTGACTACAACCTGCAGCACCTGCGCCACGTCTTCCCCACCGCCAGCCGAGCGGTTCACCGCGTCTACAACGGGGTGGACCTCGACCGCTTCGGCTTCGAGCCGGGGCCGCGCCGGACCGAGGTCGTCGCGGTGGGCCGGCTCGTGGAGAAGAAGGGCTTCGCCGTCCTGGTCGATGCCGTGGCCCTGCTCGCCGCACGGGGCCACGAGGTTCCGTGCCTGGTCGCCGGGGACGGGCCGCTCGCCGAAGAGCTGGCGGCTCGGACCCGTGCGGCCGGGGTGCAGCACCTGGTGCGCTTTCTCGGGCCGCTGCCGGAGAACGAGATCCGGGCACTGGTGGCCGGCGCGGCGGTGCTCGCGGCACCCTGCGTGGTCGGGGCCGACGGCAACGCGGACGGGCTTCCGACGGTGCTGCTCGAGGCGTTGGCCCTGGGCACACCCTGCGTCTCGACCTACGTGACCGGCATCCCGGAGGCCGTGCGCCACGAGTCGACCGGGCTGCTGGTGCCGCCGGGTGACGCGTCCGCCCTGGCGGCGGCGCTGGAGCGCCTGCTCGCTGACGAGGCGCTGCGGGAGCGGTTGGCACGGCAGGGGCGCGCCTTGGTGGAGGCGACGTTCGACCTGCGGCGGCAGGCGCGGGTGCTGCGCTCGCTGGTCGGCTCCCGTGGGTTGGCGCGAACCGGCGAGGTGGCGTGATGCGCGTCGCGTACGTCTGCGCCGACCCCGGCGTGCCCGTCTTCGGGACGAAGGGCAGTTCCATCCACGTGCAGGAGGTGCTGCGCCAGCTGGCCCGCAGAGGCGTGGAGCTGACCCTCTGGTGCGCCCGGACCGGTGGCAAACCGGCTGCCGGGCTGGAGGGGGTGGAGGTGCGCTGCCTCCCGCCGCGGGCGGGCGGCCTACCCGCGCAGCGCGAGGAGCAGCAACGCAGCGCCGACCTCGAGCTGGGCGCGCGGCTGCGTGAGGGGCCCCTGGTCGACCTCGTCTACGAGCGGTACTCCCTGTGGGGCACGGCCGGCATGCGGCACGCCAGCCTGCTCGGGGTGCCGGGCCTGCTCGAGGTCAACGCCCCGCTCGTCGAGGAGCAGGCGCGCCACCGCCAGCTGGTCGACCGCGACGGGGCGCTGACCCGGGCCGGGGCCGTCTTCCGTCTGGCCCGCTCGGTGCTGTGCGTGTCCGAGCCGGTGGCCTCCTGGGTGCGCGAGGTCGCCCCGGGTGCCCGCACCGTGGTCCTGCCCAACGGCGTGGACCCGGCCCGGTTCACGCCCGGACCCGAACCGGCTGGGCCGTTCACCGTGGGATTCGTCGGGACGCTCAAGCCGTGGCACGGCGTCGACGTCCTGGTCCGGGCGGTCGCCCTGCTGGACGAGGTGCGGCTCCGCGTCATCGGGGACGGCCCGGAACGCGAGGCCCTCGAGCGGCTGGCGGTCCGGCTGCTCGGCGCGCACCGCGCGGACTTCGTGGGCGCGGTGCACCCCGGGCAGCTTCCCGCCGAGCTCGCCCGTCTGCACGTCGCGGCGGCGCCGTACCCCGTCGCGGACACGTACTTCTCGCCGCTCAAGGTCTTCGAGTACCTCGCGGCGGGGCTCCCCGTGGTGGCCAGCCGGTCCGGCCAGCTGTCGCAGGTCCTGACCGACGGTGTGGACGGGCTGCTCACCCCCGCGGGTGACGTGGTGGCCCTGGCCGATGCGATCGCCGGGCTGCGGTCCGAGCCAGGTCTCAGGGTGAGGCTGGGCCGGGCGGCACGGCAGACGGCGCAGCGGCACACCTGGGAGGCCGTCGTCGACGCGTCCCTGGCCTCGGCCGGCCTCCCCCTCCGGCCGCCCGCACCGGTGGTGGTGTGATGGGCCGGCACCAGCCCACGCTGAGCGAGGCGGTCCCCAGCCTCCGGCACACGATGCGGATGCTGGGCCCGTACGTGCGCTCGCAGCGAGCGCTCCTGGCGGGTGGCCTGGTGGCAATGCTGGCCGAGGTCGCCTTCCGGCTCCTCGAGCCGTGGCCGCTGAAGGTCGTCATCGACGCGGTGGTGGCCCCGGGGGCGGCCGGTCAGCCCGGTATCACCCGGCTGCTCGTGCTGGCCTCGCTGGCGATCGTCGCAGTCGCAGCCCTGCGGGCCGGGGCGTCGTACCTGTCGACGGTGTGCCTGGCGCTCGCCGGGACCCGCGCCATGACCCAGGTCCGCGCAGTGCTCTTCGACCACTTGCTGGGCCTGTCGCTGCGCTACCACGGAACGGCCCGCACCGGAGACCTGGTCACCCGCCTGATCACCGACGTCGGCCGCCTCCAGGACGTCGCGGTCACCGCCGCCCTGCCGCTGGTGGGCAACGTGATCACGCTGGTGGGGATGGTCGTGGTGATGATGGTGCTCGACCCGCTGATGGGGCTGATCGTCGTCGCCGCCCTCCCGGTGTTCGTGCTCATGAGCGGCCGCCGCAGCCGCAGGATCACCGGCGCTGCGCGCGAACAACGGCGCAGGGAGGGACAGCTCGCCAACACCGCCGCCGAGGGACTGGGTGCGATGCCCGTCGTGCACGCGTACGGGCTCGAGCGGGTGCTTCGAGGTCAGTTCGCGGCCAGCAACCAGCGCAGCCTCACCGAGGGGGCCAGGGCGACCCGGCTGTCCGCCGGGCTCGAGCGGCACACCGACCTGCTCGTGGGGGTGGCCACGGCCGCAGTGGTGCTGGTCGGCGCGACCCGCGTCCTGCACGGCGAGCTCACCGTGGGTGAGCTCGTGGTGTTCGTGAGCTACCTCAAGGGCGCCTTCAAACCGATGCGGGACATGGCCAAGTACACCGGGCGGATCGCCAAGGCGGCGGCCTCGGGCGAGCGGATCCTGGGTGTGCTGGCCGTGCCGGCCGACGTGACCGACCGCCCCGATGCGGTGGTCGCACCCCGCCTGCGCGGCGAGCTCCGGCTCGAGGACGTGACCGTCGACTTCGGTCGTGGGGAGCCGGCGCTGCGCGGGGTGAGCCTGCACGTGCCGGCCGGGACGAGGCTCGGGTTGGTCGGCCCGTCCGGCTCGGGGAAGTCCACCGTGGCCGCCCTGCTCCTTCGCCTGCACGACGTGGACAGCGGCCGGGTCCTGATCGACGGGGTCGACGTCCGCGGGTACGTCCTGGCGTCGCTGCGCGCCCAGCAGGCCATCGTCCTGCAGGAGTCGGTGCTGTTCGCCGGCTCAGTGCGGGAGAACATCCGCCTGGGGCGGCCGGACGCCAGCGATGCCGACGTCGAACGGGCCGCCCGTCTGGCCCGCGCCCACACCTTCATCACCGAGGTGCTCGGCGGCTACGACGCCCTCCTCGGGGAACGCGGTGCCACCCTCTCGGGCGGCCAGCGGCAGCGCCTGGCCATCGCACGGGCCATCCTGCGCGACCCGTCGGTGATCATCCTCGACGAGGCCACCACGGGGCTGGACCCGGTCAACCAGCGCGAGGTGCAGACGGCACTGTCCAACCTGTGCTCCGGCCGGACCGCGGTGGTGATCTCCCATGACCTCCACGCGGTCCTGGACTGCGACGTCGTGGCCTGCCTCGACGGCGGGCGAGTCGTCGAGGTGGGGCCACCCGCAGAGCTGCTGGCGCGCCGCGACGGCGTCCTGGCGACGCTGCACCAGCTCGACGGAAGCGGCGGGAGGAGCGGTGCTCTCACCTGACGACGCGGAAGTGGTGGCCCGGGACCCGGACGTGCTCGCGATGGCCGACCTGCTGGACCCGGACCGCGCCGCGCGCCGGATCGCCGCCGTGGCCGCCCCGGACTGGGGCGCGGTGACCTCTGCCCGTGTGACGTACCTGAGGTACAAGCCCGGTGTCAGCCTCACGGCCGCCGTGGAGGCGGCCACGCCCTCCGGGGTGCGCCACGGGTACGCCGTGGCGGGGACGGCCACCACGGCCGACAAGCTGGCCAAGCCGGTGCTCCGGGGCCGGCAGGCACCCGGGGACTTCGCTCCGTGCCTGGCCGAGGACGTGCTCCTCCTCGGCCCCCTCACCGCCGACCCGGCGTTGCGGGCGGCCCGAAGGGTGGTCGCCGAACCGGCGGACCTGGTGCCCGGCGCGGTGCGGGCCACCGTGCTCACGTACAAGCCGGCGCGCCGCCTCGTCGCCCGCCTGGACGGCGCCGGGGGGCCCGTGCGCGTCGCCCGGGTGCAGCCCACCGGAACGACGCCGCCCACCGCAGCGGCGGCCCGGTGCTGGGCGGAGCTGGGCGTCGAGGTGGCCGCGGTGCACCGCCCGCGTCGCGGTGGCCGGGTCACCCTGGTCGACTTCCTCCAGGGAGCGCACCCGGTGGACGGGACCGAGCCCTGGCTGTTGGCCGAGGCGGGCGCGCTGCTCGCCCGGGCCCACCGGGCCCAGCCCTTCCGCGGGGCCGCCTCCTCCGACCACCGGGCCAGTGCGCGGGCCGCGGTACGTTCCGTCACCGCGGTCGCCCCGCACCTCGGTGCCACCGCGACCGCCGTCGCGGCCCGCGTCGGGGCCCTGCTCGACCCCCGGCCGCCGGGCGTGCTGGTGCACGGCGACCTGTCCGTCGACCAGGTCCTGGTGCGCGGTCCCGGCCTGGCGCTGCTCGACCTCGACCGGGTCCGCGTGGACCTGCCGGCAGCCGATGCCGCCTCGTGGTTCGCTGCCGAGGTCCTGGCCGGCCGGTGGCCCCCGGACGCCGACCCCGTCGACGTCCTCCAGCCGATGATCCGCGCGTATGCCGCGGGGCCCGCGGGGCGGCTCACCGACCGCCTGCGCCCGTTGGTCGCCCTGGCCCTGCTGCAGCGCGCGGGTGAACCGTTCCGGCTGCGTCAGGGGGACGGGGAGTGGTCCGAGCGCGTGGCGGCCCTCGTGCAGGGGGCCGCGGTGCAGGCGGGCCGGCGGTGAACACGGGGAGCCTCGCGGCCGCGGCCCGGCTGGAGGCCGCCGCTGGGCCGCTGGGGCTTCGTCGTGCCTGGCCGCGCCCGGACGGCTCCCTCCACCTCGAGTACGTCGACGCCCGCGGACACACCGTGGCGGCGCAGCTGCTGCCGGACCGGGCCCGCGCCGAGACCGTGGTGACGGCGGCGGGCAGGGGCGCGGAGCTGCACCCGGCACAGCCCGTGGTCCTGCACTGGTCCGGGGCGGACGGCCGGCTCGGAGCCCTGCCCGGACTGGTGCGTCGCGGAGCCCGGGTCGTCAGCCACCGGCCGGAGCGCCGGGCGGTGGTGCAGCGCCCGGACGGCGCCTACGCGAAGGTGGTGCGGCCGGGCACCAGCTCGCGGCTGGTGGCGACCAGCGAGCGGACGCGCCTGGCGGCCCGGCGCGCGTTTCTCGTGCCCCGCGTGCTGGCGCACGACCTCTCCGCGGGGGTGGTCACGTGGGAGGAGGTCCCCGGCCCCACCCTGCTGCAGGTCGGACGCAGTGCGCCCGGCCTGGCCGACCTCGTCCAGGCCTGGACGGCCGCCGGCCGCGCCGTCGCCGACCTGCACCGGCACGACGCCACGGACCTGCCGGTCCACGACGCCCGCGACGAGGTGCGCACGACAGAGGGGTGGGTGGAGTCGGCGGTCGCCTGGGGCCTGCTGCCCGCGGCAGCCGACCCGGCGGCATACCGGCTCCTGCTGGCCGGTCCGCCGGGGCCGGTGGGGGTGCTGCACCGGGACCTGCACGACAAGCAGGTGGTGCTGGCCCGGGACGGCGTCGGTGTCCTGGACCTCGACACCCTGGCCGTGGGTGAGCGCGCCCTGGACCTCGGGAACGTCCTGGCGCACCTCGAGCTGCGCGTTGCCCAGGGCCTGCTCGGCGAGCGGGCGGCCCAGGTGGCGGGGGCGGCGTTCCTGGCGGGCGCCGCCCCCGACGCCGACACGCTGCGCCGCGTCCCCGCCTACCAGCAGGTGGCCCGGCTGCGGCTGGCCGGCGTCTACGCCTTCCGGCCGGGCTGGAACGCGCTGGCGCGGCGGTGGTGGGCCAGCGCTACATCGCCTCGGTGACCGAGGCTGGCCCCACGAACTCGTCGCCGCCGGCGCCGGTGTCGGTCTGCTCGGTCAGCAGGGTCGCCACCTCGTGCGGCTGGATCTCGCCGGACTCGATCTGCTCGGCCCAGTGGCACGCGACGCGGTGCGACGACGGGACGCCGTCGACCTGCACGACCCGCAGCTGGGGGCGCTCGGTGTCGCACCGGGTCTCCTGCCGCCACGGGCAGCGGGTGTGGAACCGGCAGCCCCGGGGCGGGTTGGCGGGGGAGGGCAGGTCGCCCTTGAGCAGGATGCGCTCGCGGCGGTCCTCCACCAGCGGGTCGGGCACCGGGACCGCCGACATCAGGGCCCGGGTGTACGGGTGCAGCGGCTGCGCGTAGAGGTCGTCGGCCGCGGCCTCCTCGACCAGCGCACCGAGGTACATCACGCCGATGCGGTCGCTGATGTGGCGGACGACGGCGAGGTCGTGGGCGACGACGAGGTAGGTCAGGCCGAACTCGTCCTGGAGGTCCTGGAGGAGGTTGATGACCTGCGCCTGCACGGAGACGTCGAGGGCGCTGACCGGCTCGTCGGCGACGATGAGCTTCGGGTTCACCGACAGGGCGCGGGCGATGCCGATGCGCTGGCGCTGACCGCCGGAGAACTCGTGCGGGTACTTCTTCAGGGCCGCCGGGGGCAGGCCGACCGCCGCGAGGAGCTCGCGCAGCCGCTTGGCGGCGCTCTTCTCGTCCTTGGCGAGACCGTGGGCCTTCATCCCCTCGATCAGCAGCGACTCGACCGACTGCCTCGGGTCGAGGCTGCCCATGGGGTCCTGGAACACCATCTGGATGTCCTGGCGCTTGTGGCGCAGCGCCTCACCGCTGAGGGAGGCGATGTCCTCGCCGTCGAAGACGACCGAGCCCTCGGTCGGGGTCTCCAGGTTGAGGATGGCCCGGCCCAGGGTGGACTTGCCGCAGCCCGACTCGCCCACCAGGCCGTAGGTCTCGCCGCGGCGGATCTGCAGGTCCACCCCGTCGACGGCGTAGACGAAGCCGACGACCTTGTCGAAGATGACCCCCTTCTTGATGGGGAAGTGCACCTTGACGCCCTTGACGTCGACGAGGACGTCGTCGGCTCCTGCCTTCTCGGTCGTGGCCGTCGTCTCGCTGACCGTCATCGGGTCGCCTCCAGGGGGTTCTCCACGGGGTTGTGGCAGCGCAGCCAGCGGCCGCCGCCGTCGTCGAGCAGCTCGGGCCGCACCTCGCGGCACTTCTCGAGCGCGTTGGGGCAGCGCGGCGCGAAGGCGCAGGCGTGCTCCCAGGGCAGGTTGTCCGACACCGAGCCGGGGATGGGCGTCAGCTTCTCGCCGCGTGCGCCGTCGAGCCGGGGGATCGACCCGAGCAGCCCGACGGTGTAGGGGTGGCGCGGGTGGGCGAACAGCGGGTGCCGGTCACCGCGCTCGACGATCTTGCCGCCGTAGAGGACGTTGACGCGGTCGCACAGGCCGGCCACGACGCCGAGGTCGTGGGTGATCATGACCAGCGCGGTGCCGGTGTCCTGCACCAGCTCCTTGAGCAGGGCCAGGATCTGGGCCTGGATCGTCACGTCGAGCGCCGTGGTCGGCTCGTCGGCGATGAGCACGCGCGGCTGGCAGGCCAGGGCCATCGCGATGAGGGCGCGCTGGCGCATGCCACCCGAGAGCTGGTGCGGGTAGTCCTTGAGGCGTCGGTCGGGGTCGGGGATGCCGACCTTGTCGAGCATCTCGCGGGCCACCGGGGTCGCGGCCTTGCGGGACATCCCGCGGTGGCGCTCGAGCACCTCGGTCACCTGCACGCCGATGGGCACGACGGGGTTCAGGGACGACAGGGGGTCCTGGAAGATCATGCCCAGGTCGCGGCCACGACGGTCACGCATCTGCTCGTCGGACTGCCGGAGCAGGTCGGTGCCCTGGAAGTCGACCTCGCCCTCGACCGTCACGGCCCGCTTGGGCAGCAGGCCCATGATGGCGAGCGAGGTCACGGACTTGCCGCAGCCAGACTCGCCCACGAGGCCGACGGTCTCGCCCGGCCGGACGTCGAAGCTGACGCCGTCGACGGCGACGAACGGCTTCTCCCCGTGGCGCTGGAAGGTCACCCGCAGGTCGCGGACGCTGAGCAGCGGCTCGTTCCGGTTGGTCTGGGTCTGGACGTTCTCGATGGTCTCGGTCATGCCCTTACCTCCGGGTCTTCGGGTCGAGCGCCTCGCGCAGCGACTCGCCCATGAGCGTGAAGCCGAGGGCGACGATGATGATGCACGCGGCCGGGTAGAACGCCAGGTGCGGGTAGTCGCCGAGGAACTCCTGGGCCTGGCCGAGCATCTGGCCCCACTCCGGCCTGCGGTCGTCCGGGTTGCCGAGGCCGAGGAAGGACAGCGCCGCGGCGTCGATGATCGCGGTGGCCAGCACGATCGTGGCCTGCACGATCACCGGCGCCAGGGAGTTCGGGATGATGTGCCGGAACACGATCGCGGACTGCTTCACGCCCAGGGCCCTGGCCGCCAGCACGTGGTCGCTGTGGCGCACTGCCAGCATCGAGCCGCGCAGCAGGCGGGCGAAGATCGGGATCTGCACGATGGCGATGGCGATGATGACCGTCCACATGCTGGGGCGAGCTGCCACCGCGGCGATCGACATGGCCAGCAGCAGCGACGGGATGGAGAGCATCACGTCGACGACACGCATGACGAAGGAGTCGACCCAGCCGCCGAAGGCGCCCGCCAGGGTGCCGAGGAACAGGCCGCCGATCAGGCCCAGGACCGTCGACACGACGCCGACGACGAGGGTCTGCTGGGCGCCCACGATGAGGCGGGACAGCAGGTCGCGGCCACGGTTGTCGGCCCCGAGCGGGAAGCCGGGCTCCGGCCCCGGGATCGGGTTGGTCTGCTGGCGCACCTTGTCGAGCAGCAGGCCCTCGGTGGGGTCGTGCGGTGCGACCCAGGGGGCGACCAGCGCGAGGACCACGAAGGCCAGGGTGATGCCGGCTCCGACCAGGAACACCGGGTTGCGGCGCAGCCGGCGCCAGGCGCTCGCGATGAGGGAGACGCCGGGCGCCTCCTCGATCTCGCCCGCGCCGGTCACGGTGCCGCCGCCGGCGGTGGCGGCGAGGCTGTCGATCCGCTCCTTGCGCCGGTCGGCCTGGGTCTTGAGGGGGTTGCGGTTCATGGGGCTCACCTCGTGCGGACGCGCGGGTCGATGACGGCGTAGGCGACGTCGACGATCAGGTTGATCACCACGAAGGTGACGGCCGCCGCCAGGATGAGGATCTGGAGGACGGCGTAGTCGCGCAGCGTGAACGCGTTCGCGAGGGCGTCGCCGATGCCGCCCCACGAGAAGACCCGTTCGGTGAGCACGGCTCCGACCAGGAGGCCACCGGTCTGCAGGCCGATGGTCGTGATGACGGGCAGCAGCGCGTTGCGCAGGATGTGGCGGCCACGGATGGTGCTGTTGGCCAGGCCCTTGGACTCTGCGGTGCGCACGTAGTCCTCGTCCATCACCTCGAGCACCGAGGCGCGCGTGATGCGGAAGATCACCGCGAACGGGATGCTCGACAGGGCCAGCGCGGGCAGGATCAGGTGCTTGAACGAGTCCCAGGCCGCGTCCCACTCCCGGGTGAGCACGCCGTCGAGCACGAAGAACCCGGTGACCCGGGTCGCGTCGATGCCGGTGCTCTGGCGGCCCGACACGGGCAGCACGCCGAGCTCCTCGGCGAAGATGAACTTGAGGACGAACGCCAGGAAGAAGACCGGCACCGCGACCCCGACGAGCGACCCCACGATCGAGGTGTTGTCGAGGGCCGATCCGCGACGACGGGCAGCGACGTAGCCGAGCGGGATGCCCGCGGCGATCGCGATGACCATCGCGACGATGGCCAGCTCGATGGTGGCCGGCATGCGGGTCAGGAAGATGTCGAGGGCGTCACGGCCGGGCAGGACGCCCGTGGAGACGCCGAAGTCACCGCTCAGCACCCGCTGCACGAAGCGGCCGTACTGCACCCAGATGGGCTGGTCGAGCCCGAGCTCCTTGGTCAGCCGGGCCGTCGACTCCGGGGTCGCGCGGTCACCCAGCATGGCCGAGACCGTGCCCCCCGGCAGGGATCTCAGCCAGATGAACAGCAGCAGCGACAGGACGATGACCACCCCCACCATCTGGATCAGTCGCCGCACAATGAACCTCAGCACGCGGTGGTCTCCTCACTCCTTCGTGACGGTGGCCGCCCCAGCGTATGTGCTGGGACGGCCACCGGGCACTGCCTGGATGGTGCTTGCCGTCTAGAGAACGGCGGTCACCTTACTTGCCGACGGTCACGCCGGAGAACTCCTCCGCCGTCAGCGGCGACGGGACGACGCCCTCGACCTTCGGGCCGGTGACGAGCGCCGGCGGCGAGTGGCTGATCGCCAGACCCGGGAGGTACTCCTCCATGATCTGCTTGTTGACCTCTTCGTAGGCCTTGGTGCGCTCCGCCTCGTCGACGATGCCGTCGGCCTTGGCGAGGTCCTCGGACAGCTTCTTGCCGTAGTCGGTGACCTTGGTGTGGAAGTCGTTGACCGACAGGTTGCCGAAGAAGGTGCCGATGAAGTTGTCGGCCGAGTCGTAGTCGCCGGTCCAGCCGAGCAGCCAGGCGTCGAACTGACCGTTGTCGACACCGTCGAGGTAGCCGCCGTTCCACGGCTTGGTGACGACGTTGACCTTGATGCCGACCTTCTCGAGGTCCGTGCGCAGCGCGTCGTGGATCTTCTGCGGGTTCGGCATGTAGGGGCGCGAGACCTCGGACGGGTACGCGAAGGTCAGGCTCATGCCCGTGGCGCCGGCCTCGGCGAGCAGGCTCTTGGCCTTCTCGGGGTCGTAGGCGTAGGGCTGCAGGTCCTTGTTGTAGCCCTTGACCGCCTCAGGCATGAACTGGGTGGCCACCGTCGCGCCCTCGGGCAGCTGGGTCTTGACCAGCTGGTCCCGGTTGAGGGCGTGGTAGAGGGCCTGGCGGACCTTGATGTCCTTGAGCTTCGGGTTCTTCTCCGGGTTCAGGCCCATGTAGAGGATGTTGAACGCGGGACGCACCTCGACCTTGTTGCCGTCGGCCTCGAGACCCTTCCAGTCCACCGGGTTCGGCAGGTCGTAGGCGTCGATGCTGCCGGCCTTGAGCTCCTGGCGACGGGTGCTCTCGTCGGGGATGATCTTGAAGATGATCTTCGAGGTCTTGGCCTTCTCGCCCCAGTAGTCGTCGTTGCGCACGAGCGTGACCGTCTTGTTGGCCTCGTCGTACTTGTCGAGCTTGTAGGGGCCGGTGCCGACGGGGGCCTGCGAGTAGGCCGGGTAGGCGAAGCCCTCACCCTGGGTCTTGACGTCGTTGGCCTTGCCCGCCTCGAGCGCCTTCGGCGACTGCATGGAGAAGGAGTCCAGCGACAGCATGGTCGGGAACTTCGAGGTGGCGCGGGCGACCTTGAGCACGGCGGTCGACTCGTCCTTGGCCTCGCAGCCCTGGAACAGCGACTCGGCGGCCTTGTCCTTGAAGGCACCCATCGTGTAGCCCCAGTACTCGGCCGGGCCCGCCTGGGCGGCCGCGTTCTGGTCGAACATGCGCTCGAAGTTGTAGCAGACGGCCTCGGCGTTGAAGGGCTCGCCGTCGGTGAACTTCACACCCTTGCGCAGGGTGAAGGTCCAGGTCTTGCCGTCGTCGGAGGGCTCCCACTTCTCGGCGAGCTCGGGCTCGACCTCGGCGGTGCCGGCCTTGATGCCGACCAGCCCCTCCATCATCTGGCGGGTGATCCGGAAGGTCTCGCCGTCAGTGGCGTAGAAGGGGTCGAAGACCTCGGGAGCGCCGGCCGCACCGAAGGTGAAGGTGTCCTTGGTGTCACCGCCGCCCGCGGTGTTCTCGCCGCCGGATTCGCGCTCCGACTGGGCGCAGGCCGCCAGCGTCAGGGCCAGCGTCGTCGCCAAGACGACCGGAGTCGCCTTCCGCGTGTACTTCATCGAATACCTCGCTTGGTGTGCGAACTCCCGGGAGCCCGGTCGGGCGCCCAGGATGTGCGTTGTGAGTGGTGAGCCGCAGGTCGTGACAGCACGTCTTCTACGGTTGGTCGCTGACACTAGCGAGATATGCGGTGGGCACGGGGCCGTGCCGCAGATATTTACCGGAGTG
This sequence comes from Knoellia sp. p5-6-4, assembly GCF_029222705.1. Classification (NCBI taxonomy): domain Bacteria; kingdom Bacillati; phylum Actinomycetota; class Actinomycetes; order Micrococcales; family Intrasporangiaceae; genus Knoellia; species Knoellia sp. p5-6-4. Next base: position 1,011,534 of record NZ_JARGZF010000001.1, on the reverse strand, counting down.
AAACACGATGGGGCCAGGGGAGGGCGGCACGCGCCGCGAGGTCGTGGGGGCGGCCATCGTCGACGACCTGCGACGGCCGGGGCTGCTGCTCTCGGCTCGGCGCACCGAGCCCTCGGCCCTCGCCGGCGGCTGGGAGTTCCCCGGCGGCAAGGTCGACCCGGGTGAGGAGCACGCCGAGGCCCTGCGGCGCGAGCTGCGCGAGGAGCTCGGCGTCGAGGTCGAGCTCGGCGAGCTGCTCGAGGGCCCGCTCGAGCGCGGGGGCTGGCCGCTGGGCGACGACTTCGTCATCTGGGTGTGGTGGGCCGTGGTCGTCGACGGCGAGCCACAGCCCCTCGAGGACCACGACGTGCTCCGCTGGCTGGGCCGCGACAGCCTGTATGCCGTGCCCTGGCTCCCGGCGGACCTGCCCATCGTGCGTGCGGTCGAGGAGCGCCTCAGGCCCTCTTGACCGCAGACCACTCTGCGTTGCAGAGTTGGCTCCACATCGAGGAGAGCGGAGGCTCATGTCACTGGAGGAGATCGGCCTGCTGTCGGAGCAGGACCGCCTGCGCGCCCGGGCGCGCGGCGACCAGCACCTCTCGTCCGTGCCGCTGATCGGGCTGGCCGTGCTCGTCGCGGGCGGCGCGCCGCTCGCGGGCTCGAGGGGCAGCGGCGGGGTCGTCTACTGGCTGCTCGCCACGCCCACGCTCTTCCTGGCCCTGCGCTGGTGGCACCGCCGTGCGTCGCGCGCGACGGGGGTGGGTCGTCCCGAGCGGGGCTACGGCGTGGGTGCGGTAGTGGTGGCCGCCGCCCTCCTGCTCGTCTTCCCGCTGCTCTTCCTGGCGCCCGTGGCCGCCGCGAGTGCGGTCCTGCTCGGCCTGGGGCTGGCCCAGCGCAACCGCTACCTCGCCGGCTGGTCCCTTCTCCTCGGGGTGCTCGGGGCCCTGACCCAGCTCGGCTTCTTCGACAACCGGCTCTACGAGCTGAACCGGTGGCTGGGCGACTACCAGGCCCCCCGCGGGGGCTTCTTCGAGGGCGCACCGGTGCTCACCCACCTGGCGCTGGCCGCACTGGCGGCCGGCGCGGGCCTCGCGGCGCTCCGCCGGGAGCGAGGGTGAGCTCGCCGGAGCCCCATCCCACCTCAGGCCTCGACGACACCGTCCACCAGCGGGCCCGGCTCGGCATCCTCACGATCCTCGACGAGTCCGACCGGGCCGACTTCGCCTACCTGAAGAAGGTGCTGGGCCTGACCGACGGCAACCTGGGCCGGCACCTCGAGGTGCTGGGCAGCCAGGACCTCGTGGCCCTGGAGAAGGTGTTCGAGGGAAGACGGCCCCGCAGCTGGGTCAGCATCACCCCGGAGGGCCGTCGGGCCCTGGCGGCGGAGATCGCGGCACTGCGCGCCCTGGTGCGCCGCTTCGACGCGTTCCGGTGAGGCGCGGTGCCCCGCGGCCCGGTGCCACGGCATACCCGCCGGTGTGCCCGAGGTCACCGCCCGCACGGCGGTGGTTCGGAGCACGGGCAAATCCCTGAGAGAATGTCCGCCATGCCCATGAAGACCCGCGGTGACATCCGCAATGTCGCCATCGTTGCCCACGTCGACCACGGAAAGACCACGCTGGTCGACAAGATGCTCTGGGAGGCTGGCGCGTTCGGCGAGCACCAGCACGTCGACGAGCGCGCGATGGACAGCGGTGACCTCGAGCGGGAGAAGGGCATCACCATCCTCGCGAAGAACACCGCCATCCGGTATGCCGGAAAGGCGGCGGCGGACGCCGGCCTCACCGACGGCGTCACCATCAACATCATCGACACCCCCGGCCACGCCGACTTCGGTGGCGAGGTCGAGCGAGGCCTGTCCATGGTCGACGGTGTCGTGCTGCTCGTCGACGCCTCCGAGGGCCCGCTGCCGCAGACCCGCTTCGTGTTGCGCAAGGCGCTCGCGGCGAAGATGCCGGTCGTCCTGTGCATCAACAAGGTGGACCGGCCCGACTCGCGCATCCAGGAGGTCGTCGACGAGGTCTACGAGCTCTTCATGGACCTCGACGCCGACGAGAGCCAGATCGAGTTCCCGATCGTCTACGCCTCCGCCAAGGCCGGGCGCGCCTCGCTGAACCGCCCCGAGAACGGCGGCCTGCCGGACGCGGACGACCTCGAGGCGCTGTTCACCACGATCCTCCAGACCATCCCGGCCCCCACCTACGACGACGAGGCCCCCCTGCAGGCCCACGTCACCAACCTCGACGCCTCCAACTTCCTCGGGCGCCTGGCGCTGCTGCGGGTGCACAACGGCACGATCCGCAAGGGCCAGCAGGTCGCCTGGTGCAAGATCGACGGCTCCATCGAGCGGGTCAAGATCACCGAGCTGCTCATGACCGAGGCCCTCGAGCGCAAGCCCGCCGACGAGGCCGGCCCCGGCGACATCATCGCCATCGCGGGCATCGCCGACATCATGATCGGCGAGACCCTGGCCGACGCCGAGAACCCCGTCCCGCTGGCGGTCATCACCGTCGACGAGCCCGCCATCTCGATGACCATCGGCACCAACACCAGCCCCATGGTCGGCCGGGTGCGCGGAGCCAAGGTCACCGCCCGCATGGTCAAGGACCGCCTCGACAAGGAGCTCGTCGGCAACGTGTCGCTGCGGGTGCTGCCCACCGAGCGCCCCGACGCCTGGGAGGTCCAGGGCCGGGGCGAGCTCGCGCTGGCCATCCTCGTGGAGCAGATGCGCCGCGAGGGCTACGAGCTGACCGTCGGCAAGCCCCAGGTGGTCACACGCGAGGTCGACGGCAAGCTGCACGAGCCCGTCGAGCGGCTCACCATCGACACCCCCGAGGAGTTCCTCGGGGCGATCACCCAGATCCTCGCCGCCCGCAAGGGCCGCATGGAGCAGATGACCAACCACGGCACGGGCTGGATCCGCATGGAGTTCCTCGTCCCGTCGCGCGGGCTCATCGGCTTCCGCACCGAGTTCCTCACCGAGACCCGCGGCACGGGCATCGCCCACCACGTGTTCGAGGACTACGAGCCCTGGTTCGGCACCATCACGACCCGCACGAGCGGCTCGCTCGTCGCCGACCGCACCGGCGCCGTGACCGCCTACGCGATGGTGAACCTCCAGGAGCGCGGCACGCTGTTCGTCGAGCCGGGCACCGAGGTCTACGAGGGCATGATCGTCGGCGAGAACAGCCGCGCCGACGACATGGACGTCAACATCACCAAGGAGAAGAAGCTCACCAACGTGCGCGCCTCCTCGGCCGACAACTTCGAGAAGATCGTGCCCGCCCGCAAGCTCAGCCTCGAGCAGTCGCTGGAGTTCTGCCGCGAGGACGAGTGCGTCGAGGTCACCCCCGAGGCCGTGCGCATCCGCAAGGTCGAGCTGGACCAGACGGTGCGAGCCCGGACGGCGGCGCGGGCCCGCAACCGGTAGGGCATGCGCTCCACGCGACGACTGCTCGGCGCCGTCGGGGCCCTGGTGGCCCCGGCGCTCGCTGCGGGCTGCTCGGCGGTCTCCTTCGACCAGGCCGGCGGCACCGACGAGGGGACCCTCACCGCGGTCTCGCTCGGCCCGGCCGCGACCTGGGACCCGCAGCGGATGACCTCGCAGAAGGACATGGCCTTCGCGGGGCGGGTCTTCATGCGCACGCTCACGGCCTTCCCGGCGGGTGCCGACGCCGCTGAGCAGAGTCGCCTCGTGGGCGACCTGGCCACGGACACCGGCCGGCCGAGCAAGGACCTGCGGACCTGGTCGTTCACGCTGCGCGACGGCGTTTCCTGGCAGGACGGCTCGCCGGTCACCTGCGAGGACGTGCGCTACGGCGTGGCCCGCTCGTTCGCCGAGCCCATCGCCACCGAGGGCCTGAACTACCCGCTGGCCGCGCTCGACCTGCCGAAGAAGGCCGACGGCAGCGCGACCTACCGCGGGCCATGGAGCGGCGCGGGCGGCTCTGGTGCCAGGGCCTTCGACAAGGCGGTGTCCTGCAAGGGCCGCACCATCACGTTCCGGCTCACGGAGCCGCGCGCCGACTTCAGCCAGATGGTCTCGCTGGCGCCCTTCGCCCCCTACAAGAAGAGCGCCGACAAGAGGGAGGCGTCCAAGCACGCCGTGTTCTCCAACGGGCCCTACCTGCTCAAGGGCGGCTGGGACGAGGGCACGGGCGGCACCTTCGAGCGCAACCCCCACTGGCAGCAGGCCTCCGACCCGGTGCGCCGACCGACCGCCGCGCTGATCCGCTACCAGGAGGGGGTGGAGGCGCAGACCGCGACCCAGCACATCATGGCCGACGACGACGAGAACCGGCGCGCCGTCGCGCTCGACTCGGCCCCACCGGCCATGCAGCACAGCATCACGAGCAGTGACCGCCTGCGAAGCCGGTCGGTGAACCCCCGTCTCGCCCTGGTCGACTACCTGGCCGTCAACGTGGCGCGCGGCCCGCTCACCAAGGCCGAGGCCCGCCAGGCGCTGGCGGTGGCCACCAACCGCGAGGGCTACGTCACCGCCCTGGGTGGCCCCACCGCGGCGACGCCGGCGTACTCGGTCGTGGGGGGCGCGGTGCCGGAGCACCCCGGCAGCGACCTGCTCGAGGCGGGGCCACGGGGCAACACGGCGGTGGCCCGCGCGCTGCTGCGGGACAGCGGCCTGACGCTGCCCGTGCGGCTGCGGGTCGCCTACCGGTCGACCCCGACCGCCGACAAGGCGATGGCAGCGCTGGAGAACGGCTGGGAGGCCGCGGGCTTCGACATCGCGCTCCAGCCGGTCGAGAAGGACTACTTCGCGGCCGTCTCGTCGCCGGGACGCACCCGGGAGAGCGAGGTCATCTGGGCCAACTGGGCGGCCGACTGGCCGTCGGCCTCGACCGTCCTCCCCCCGCTCTTCGACAGCAGGATCAACCTCTCGGCCGCAGGCTCCGGGCGCGACTACGGCCGCTTCTCCGACGACAAGGCCAACGCGCGGATGACCGAGATCCAGGGCGTCCGCGACCGCACGCGGCGCGAGCAGGCCTGGGCGGAGCTCGACTCCAGCCTCGTCCGCGCCGGCGTCTACGTCCCCCTGGTGCAGCACCGGGCCCTGTTCACCGCGGGTTCCGAGGTGACGGGCCTGGCCGCCAACGAGGCGCTCGGCGGCTGGGTCGACCTCGCGCGGGTGGGTGTGCGGTGAGCAACGGACGTGAGGTGCTGCTCTTCGTCCACGCCCACCCCGACGACGAGAGCCTCGCCACGGGAGTGGCGCTCGCGCACCACGCCCGGCAGGGCCACGAGGTGCACGTGCTCACCTGCACGCTGGGGGAGGAGGGCGAGGTCATCCCCGCCGACCTGGCCCACCTGGCGTCCGACCGCGACGACGTCCTCGGACCGTGGCGCCGTGAGGAGCTGCGCAGGGCCATGGCGACGCTGGGGGTGCACCACCGCGTGCTCGGGGAGGACCCCGGGCGAGGGGTCCTCTCCCGCTGGCGCGACTCCGGCATGGCCGGCTCCCCGACGGCCGCCAACCCGGCGGCGTTCGTGAACGCCGACCCCGCCGAGGCGGCAGCCCTCGTCGCCGCCGTGGTCGCGGAGGTCCGGCCCTCGGTCGTTGTGACCTACGACGCGCACGGCGGCTACGGCCACCCCGACCACATCCAGGCCCACCGGGTCACCTGCGCCGCCGTCGCAGGCCTCCCCGAGCGCGAGCGCCCTGCCCTGTATGCCGTGGTGACGCCGCGGTCGTGGGCTCTGGAGGACCGCGCCTGGCTGGAGGAGCACGTGCCCGCCGGCTCCGGCTGGCGCGTCCCGGGCCCGGGTGACCCGTTCCCGCCCTCCGTGCTCGACGATGGAGCCGTGACCCACGAGATCGTCGACCTCTCGGTGCTGCCCCTGCAGACCGCGGCCCTGCGCGAGCACCGCACGCAGGTCAGCGTGGGCGAGGGCTGCTTCGCCCTGTCCAACGACGTCGCCGCCCGCCTCCCCGGCCGCGAGGGGTTCGCCCTGCTCGACCCGTCGACCGGGGGCCTGGTGCCCGCCGCCGACGGCGTGCGCAGGACCTCGCTGCTTCCCGGTGAGGGCGCATGAGGGAGGAGCCCACCCAGGACCGCTTCCGCCTGGCCATGGGCCGCTTCGCCACCGGTGTCAGCATCCTCACCACCGTGTCGGGTGGCCACGACCACGCGATGACCGCCAACGCCATCGCCTCGGTGTCCATGGAGCCGATGCTCGTCCTCGCCTGCATCGAGGTCGACGCCCGCTTCCACGACGCGGTCAAGGACGCGGGCACCTGGGGGGTCAGCGTGCTGGCTGCCGACCAGAGGCGCACCGCGGACTGGCTCGCCACCCAGGGCCGCCCCCTGCACGGCCAGCTCGACCGCGTGCCGCACCACCGCGGCACCACGGGGGTCGCACTGCTCGACGGGGCCTTGGCAACGATTGAGTGTCAGACCACCGACATCCACCCCGCCGGCGACCACAGCATCGTGGTGGGCGAAGTAGTGTCGCTGGGAGTTGCCGAGCACCCCGGGGCGGCACTGATGTACTACCGCAGCCGGTACGGGTCCCTGGCGTGAGAGAAGAGAGTGTCCTAGTGCGACGTGGTGAACGGGGCGGGGCCGCCCTGCGCCTGGCCATTGCCCTGGCCGTCCTCGCGGCCGGGTACATCGGCCTGGCCGCCTTCCTGGGGCGGCACGTCCCCGCCAACGCCTCCGTGGCCGGCATCCCGATCGGCGGGAAGTCGCCCGCCGACGCGGAGGCGACCCTCAAGCGGCAGCTGGCCTCGCAGGCGTCCGCGCCCGTCCGGCTCGAGGCCGCGGGCAAGACCATCGACATCGACCCCTCCGCCGCCGGCCTGTCGCTCGACCTCGAGGAGACGCTGCAGGGGTTGAGCGGCTTCTCCCTCAAGCCCGGCGACATCTGGAACAAGCTCAACGGTGGCGAGGACCAGCCCCTGAGGACCGATGTCGACCGCGACCGCCTGCGCGCCGTGCTCACGGAGACGGCCAAGGGGGTCGACAAGGGGGCCCAGGAGGGATCCATCACCTTCCCCGGCGGACAGGTCAAGGTCGTCGCACCCGTGTCAGGGGTGTCCCTGCAGGTCGAGGAGACCGGCGACGCCATCGCCGAGGCCTGGCCCACGACCAAGCCCGTCAAGGGGGTCGTCAACACCGTCGTGCCAAAGGTCTCCGCGGAGGAGATCCAGCGGGCCCGCACCGAGTTCGCGTCCAAGGCCATGTCCGCGCCCCTGCGCGTGGCGGTGGGCCGGACCGCGCTCGTCCTGCGGCAGGCCGAGTTCGCACCGGCCATCACCCTGAAGGCCGACGGCGACGGTCGTCTCGCGCCGGCCTACGACAGCAAGAAGCTGCTCGCCGCCGTGCGGGCGGCAGCCGCGGAGAAGGGGCTGGAGCCCAAGGCGCAGGACGCCACCTTCCGGTTGCAGGGCGGCAAGGCGGTGCTCGTGCCGGCGGTGACCGGGCTGCAGATCGACGAGAAGTCGCTGGTCGACGCCTTCGGCCCGGCGCTCACCTCGAGCAGCCGCACCCTGAACGTCAAGACCACTGTCGTCCAGCCGGAGCTGACGACGGAGGAGGCCCGGAAGATCGCGCCGAAGCAGGTCATCTCGACCTTCACGACGTACTTCCCGAACAACCCGCCGCGCACCGAGAACATCATGATCGCGGCGCGCACCCTCAACGGGGCCTTCGTGCCCCCGGGCAAGTCGTTCAGCCTCAACGAGCGTCTGGGCCAGCGCACCGGTGCCAAGGGCTACAACCCGGCCCCGGTCATCATCAACGGCCGGCTCACCAAGGACTACGGCGGCGGCATCTCCCAGCTGTCGACGACGCTGTTCAACGCGATCTTCTTCTCCGGTGCCCGCATCGAGGAGCACCACCCGCACAGCTTCTACATCGCCCGCTACCCCGAGGGCCGCGAGGCGACCATCTCCTGGCCGGACGTCGACAACCGGTTCACCAACGACACCGCGGGCGGCATCCTCATCCAGGCCTACGTCTCCGGCAACAGCGTGACGGTGACCTTCTACGGCACCAAGACGTGGGACGTCCAGGCCACCAAGGGGCCGCGGCGCAACATCGTCAAGCCCAAGAAGATCGTCGACGACAAGCCCACCTGTGTGCCGCAGGAGCCGACCCCCGGCTTCGACGTCACGGTGACCCGGATCTTCAAGAAGGGCGGCGCAGAGGTGAAGCGCTCGTCCTTCAACACCCACTACATCCCCGAGGACGACGTCACCTGCACGCACCCGAAGGCGCAGTAGGCGACGGGCTGCGCGGTCACCGAACCAGGTGCGCGTAGGGGTCCGGTCGCTCGGACTCGCTCCTCAGCACGCAGAACTCGTTGCCCTCGGGGTCGGCCAGGGTTGCCCACCCGGTGCCGGGTCCGCGGTGGTCGCGCAGGTCGTGGACCATGGAGGCGCCCATGGCCAGCAGGCGGTCCACCTCCTCGTCCATGGTCCGGTCCGTCGGCCAGAGGTCGAAGTGGATCCGGTTCTTGACCGCCTTGCCCTCCGGCACCTCGATGAAGAGCACGCGCTGCCGGCCGTCGGGGGAGAAGACCATGCACTCCTCGTGCCCTGGCTCGTTGGAGTCGAGGGGGTCCTCGGAGAAGCCGAGCACCTGTCCCCACCAGACGGACTGGGCGTGGGCGTCGCGGGAGTCGACGGTCGTGTGCGAGATGCGGGAGGTCATGCCGACACCCTGTCGGTGCCACGGGCGGAGCGCCACCGGGTTTGCGGTGCGGTGAGGTACGCGTATGACGAGTGGGTGTCGAAGCCCATCCGCCGGTAGAGCCTGGTCGCCGTGGCGTTGTCGTGCTCGACCTGAAGGTGGATCAGGTGGACACCCTCGCGGCGCACCTGCGCGGCGAGCTGGGCCGTGAGGTGCGCGGCCAGGCCGCGACCGCGGTATGCCGGGTCGGTCCAGACCGCCCCGAGCCCCGCCCACCCGTGCGCGATGCCCAGGCGCCCCAGGGCGATCGGTGTGGTGCCGGCGGCGTCCGGGGGCCGCAGCCCGAGCTGCTGGGACAGGCCTCCTCCGGGGGCGATGTGGCCGAACAGCTGGCGTGGGCTGCCCATGAGCACCTGCTCGGTCACGCCCGGCACCGTCGTCCTGGTCCGCTGGTAGGCCTTCAGCCAGGCGCCGGCGGGCTCGGGGTGGGTGAGGACCGCCGGCCCGCCGGGGTCGGCGGCCGCGACCGCGTCGGTGGTGGCCGTGAGGTTCAGCGTGAGGCTGCCGGCCGTGTAGCCGCGGCCCAGCAGCACCCGGCCGAGTGCGTCGCCGGCCGGGTCGAAGCCGTGCGGACCCGCGACGGCGAACTTCGCCGGGAGGCCTCGCGCGGCATACCAGCGCTCCACCTCGGCGACGGCGTCCTCGAGCGGCAGCCCCGGGTCGCCGAGGGGCACCACCGAGTTCCCGCGCTGCGTGAAGCCCGACGACGCTCGCAGCTGCCACTCCCCGAGCTGCTCCCGCTCCACGGCCCCCCAGGAGGGGACGGAGACGCGCTGCAGGTCCTCGATGCCGATGGCCCGGTGCGGGGCGCCGCGCCGGGTGGGTTTCGGGGGCAGCTCCTTGGCCGCGACCAGCCGGGCCCGCTCGACGACCACGACGCCACGCGAGGTCTCCACGGTGAGGGTGCGCTCGTCGCTGGCCGTCAGGGTGCCGACGGTGTCGGTGAGGGTGGCTCCGGTCGCGGCGTCGGCGGTCTCGAGCCGCCACCTGACGACGACACGGCCGCCGACGGGGAGTGCTGCGGCGAGGTCGGACACGGGTGCATAGTATGTGCGCTATGACCTACGTGATCGCCCAGCCTTGCGTCGACCTGAAGGACAAGGCGTGCATCGAGGAATGCCCCGTCGACTGCATCTACGAGGGCGAGCGGTCCCTGTACATCCACCCCGACGAGTGCGTCGACTGCGGCGCCTGTGAGCCGGTGTGCCCGGTCGAGGCGATCTACTACGAGGACGACGTCCCGGAGCAGTGGGCCGACTACTACAAGGCCAACGTCGAGTTCTTCGACGACCTCGGCAGCCCCGGCGGTGCCGCCAAGCTGGGTCTGATCAACAAGGACCACCCGATCATCTCCGCGCTGCCGCCGCAGGAGCACGACGAGTGACCTGTGCTGCTTCCTGACTTTCCCTGGGACTCGCTCGCTCCGTACACGGAGCGGGCGAGTGCCGTCTCCGCCGACCTGCCGGGCGGGGGCCTGGTCGACCTCTCGGTCGGCACGCCGGTCGACCCGACCCCCACCGTGGTGCAGGACGCGCTGCGGGCCGCCGCGGACGCGCCCGGCTACCCGCAGACGTGGGGCACGCCGGCGCTGCGCGAGGCCGTGGCGCGGTGGTTCGAGCGGCGCCGGGCCGTGCCGGGGCTCGACCCGGACGGCGTGCTGCCGACCATCGGCAGCAAGGAGCTCGTCGCGTGGCTGCCGAGCCTTCTCGGCCTGGGCGCGGGCGACGTCGTCGGCTTCCCGAGCGTCGCCTACCCCACCTACGACGTCGGCGCCCGGCTGGCAGGGGCAGTGCCCACCGTCGTCGACGGCTTGGCCGCGCTGGGGCCGCTCACGCCCTCGACCACGCCGAAGCTGTTGTGGCTCAACAGCCCTGGCAACCCCACCGGCAAGGTGCTCGGGGTCGAGCACCTCGCGAAGGTGGTCGCCTGGGCCCGCCGCCACGGCGTGGTCGTCGCCAGCGACGAGTGCTATGCCGAGCTCGACTGGCGGGAGCGGGACCCCTCGAGCGAGGAGCCCCCGACGACGCCGAGCATCCTCGACCCGCGGGTGACCGACGGCAGCCACGAAGGGCTGCTCGCCGTCTACTCGCTGAGCAAGCAGTCCAACCTCGCCGGCTACCGCGCGGCCTTCGTGGCCGGCGACCCCTCGCTCGTCGGGCGGCTGCTCGAGGTGCGCAAGCACGCGGGGATGATCATGCCGGCGCCGGTGCAGAGCGCCATGGCCGCGGCCCTCGACGACGACACCCACGTGGCCGAGCAGAAGGCGCGGTACGCCGCCCGGCGCGCCCGCCTCAAGCCTGCCGTCGAGGGCGCCGGCCTGCGCGTCGACGACTCCGAGGCGGGGCTCTACCTGTGGTGCACCAGGGGTGAGGACGCCTGGGCGACGGTCGGCTGGCTGGCCGACCGCGGCATCCTCGTGGCCCCGGGGACCTTCTACGGTGCCGCGGGTGGCCAGCACGTGCGAATCGCCTTGACTGCCAGCGACGAGCGGATCGAGGCGGCGGCGGAGCGCCTGGCCTGACGGGCGCGTCCGGACTGCCCGTTTTTTCGCCTCGGGAGCACCTGGGGTACCGTCGCTGTTGCGCTGGGCGCGCCAAGCCAGGGTGCCCGCATTCACACTTCGAGGATGGGTTGATGAGCAACGACGGATCCGGGGCCACGCTGAAGACCGGGGACAGCGAGCTGTCCCTCCCTCTGGTCAAGGCCACCGAGGGCAACCACGGATACGACGTCTCCAAGCTGCTGAAGGAGACCGGCAACGTCACCCTCGACATCGGGTTCGTCAACACCGCCTCGTGCACCAGCGCGATCACCTACATCGACGGTGACGAGGGCATCCTGCGCTACCGCGGGTACCCGATCGAGCAGCTGGCCGAGAAGTCCAGCTTCCTCGAGACCTCCTACCTGCTCATCTACGGCGAGCTCCCGAGCCCGCAGCAGCTGAGCGACTTCGACCAGCGCATCCGTCGCCACACGCTGCTGCACGAGGACCTCAAGGCGTTCTTCGGCGGCTTTCCCCGCGACGCCCACCCGATGCCGGTGCTGTCGTCCGCCGTCTCGGCGCTGTCGACCTTCTACCAGGACAGCCTCGACCCGTTCGACGAGGAGCAGGTCGAGATCTCGACGGTGCGGCTGATGGCCAAGCTGCCGACGATCGCGGCCTACGCCTACAAGAAGAGCGTCGGCCAGCCGTTCCTCTACCCGGACAACTCGCTGTCGCTGACCGAGAACTTCCTGCGCATGACGTTCGGCTTCCCCGCCGAGCCCTACGACCTCGACCCCGACATGGTCAAGGCGCTCGACCTGCTGCTCATCCTCCACGCCGACCACGAGCAGAACTGCTCGACCTCCACGGTGCGCCTCGTCGGCTCCTCGAACGCGAACCTCTTCGCCTCCATCTCGGCTGGCATCAACGCGCTCTTCGGCCCGCTGCACGGCGGCGCCAACCAGTCGGTGCTCGAGATGCTCGACGGCATCCAGAAGGCCGGCGGCGACGTCGACGCCTTCGTGAGCAAGGTGAAGAACAAGGAAGACGGCGTGAAGCTCATGGGCTTCGGCCACCGCGTCTACAAGAACTACGACCCGCGCGCGGCCATCGTGAAGGAGACCGCCCACAAGATCCTGAACAAGGACGGGGTCTCCGACCCGATGCTCGACATCGCCATGAAGCTCGAGCAGACCGCGCTCGAGGACGACTACTTCGTCGAGCGCAAGCTCTACCCGAACGTCGACTTCTACACGGGCCTGATCTACAAGTCGATGGGCTTCCCGACCCGGATGTTCACCGTGCTCTTCGCGCTCGGCCGCCTGCCCGGCTGGATCGCCCAGTGGCGCGAGATGATCCAGGACCCGCAGACGAAGATCGGCCGCCCCCGCCAGATCTACGTCGGCGCCACCGAGCGCGACTACGTCGCTCTCGACCAGCGCTGACGGCTCGGTCGCTCCAGGCCGAACACGAGGCCCGCACCGTGGGACACGGTGCGGGCCTCGTTCTGTCCTCCGCGCGCCCTTCGCGCGGGTCCTCGGAGTGGTGCCGGTCTGCTCGGGGTCAGGAGGCGGGGGGAGCCGCGAAGGTGATGGTCACCGTGCGGGCGGCGTCCGGACCGGAGACCTTCTCCCACGACCAGCCGTCCTCGTCACGGGTGCGGGTCCACTGGCGCTCGCCGACGCGCACGCGGGTGACGCCGTGGGCGCTGGCCTTGGCGACGGCCCACGACCCGACGTTCCACGCCTGCAGGTCCGAGCCCGCCCTGACGGTGATGGTGCGGCCCTGCGGCGTTCCCTGGACGCCGAGCTCGGTGCGCAGCGCGGCGGCCAGCCCCTCGGGGTCGCCGGCCTCGGCCGGGTCGAGGCGGCACCCGAGACCGGCGGGGGAGTGCCCGCTGAGGGCCGACGCGAGGATGCGGCCCTCCTGCTCGTGGTCGGCGTATGCCGCGGGGTAGGCGCTCTTCTGCACCTCCTGGGCGACCTTGGTGATCTCCATCTGCTCGTAGCCCTTGACCTTCTCCAGCGCGTCGTAGAAGGCGTTCGTGGAGTAGACGGGGTCGAGGATCTGCTGCTCGGTGCCCCAGCCCTGCGAGGGCCGCTGCTGGAAGAGGCCGAGCGAGTCGCGGTCGCCGTAGCGCAGGTTGCGCAGCTTCGACTCCTGGATGGCCGTCGCGATCGCGACGGTCGCCGCCCGCGGGGGCATGCCCCGCTTCACCGCCAGGGCGGTGAGGGTGGCGGCATACCCGGTCTGCGAGGGGTCGAAGTCCACGCTGTTGCCCATGGCGGTGGCCTGGCAGCGGGGGCCGCCGAGGTTGTGCAGGAAGCCCTGCACCCCCACGTAGCCGGCCACGACGAGCCCGAGGGCGAACAGGGCGAGCACCGCGCGGGTCAGGATGCGCCGGCCGCGCGAGCGGGGCTGCTCCTCGGAGAGGACCAGGCCGCCGCGCCTGGTGCCGCCTCGCCTAGTCGTTCGCATGCAGCGCGGAGTTCAGGACGATGCCGTGGCCGTCGCGGGCGCGGGCCTCGACGGTGCCGGTGACGGAGTTGCGCAGGAAGAGCAGGCTGTCCTGGCCGGAGAGCTCGAGGGCCTTGACGACCTGGCCGTCGGGCAGGGTCACCTTGGTCCCGGCGGTCAGGTAGAGCCCCGCCTCGACGACGCAGTCGTTGCCGAGCGCGATCCCCAGGCCCGACTCCGCGCCGAGCAGGCAGCGCTCGCCGATGCGCACCCGCTCGGTGCCGCCACCGGAGAGCGTCCCCATCGTAGAGGCGCCGCCGCCGATGTCGGAGCCGTCGCCGACGACCACGCCCTGGCTGATTCGCCCCTCGACCATGGACGTCCCGAGGGTGCCGGCGTTGAAGTTGACGAAGCCCTCGTGCATGACCGTGGTGCCCGGCGCCAGGTGCGCGCCGAGACGGACCCGGTCGGCGTCGCCGATGCGCACGCCGGCCGGCACGACGTAGTCGGTCATGCGCGGGAACTTGTCGACTCCGAACACCTGCACCGGACCGCGAGCGCGCATCCGGGCACGCGTCATCTCGAAGCCCTCGACGGCACAGGGGCCCTGGCTGGTCCAGACGACGTTGGCCAGCTTCCCGAACAGTTCGTCGAGGTTGACGGTGTTCGGCTCGACCAGGCAGTGGGACAGCAGGTGCAGGCGCAGGTAGGCGTCGGAGGCGTCGGCAGGGGCGGCGTCGAGGTCGATGACGGCCTGCACCAGCTCGCGGCGCACCCGGCGGACCTCGTCCTTGCCGACCAGCGCCTCGAGCTCCTCGGGGGCGGAGGCGTCCGCCGGCGCCTGGCCCAGCGCGGGCTCGGGGTACCAGGTGTCGAGGGTGACACCGTCGTCGGTGATGGTCGCGAGTCCGAATCCCCATGCGCTGCGCTCGTTGCTCATGCGGGACAGCGTAGGCGAGTCGGATGGGCGGACGGTGCACCGGCGCTGGCTAGGCTGGCGCCCATGAGCGCAGCGCCCGCCACCGTGCCCACCCTCGACCTCTCGGCCGACGTCACGACCCTGACGGCCGCCCTGTGCGACACCGAGTCGGTCAGCCACAACGAGGCGACCATCTGCGACGCGATCGAGGCGGCACTGGGCCCGCTGGCGCACCTCGAGGTCACCCGCATCGGCAACTCCGTGGTCGCCCGCACGTCACTCGGGCGTCCCCAGCGCGTCGTCCTCGCCGGACACATTGACACCGTGCCGCTGACCAAGGACCCGGTGAACCTGCCGACGCGACGGGAGGGCGACGACCTCGTGGGGCGCGGCACCGTCGACATGAAGGGCGGCGTGGCCGTCCAGCTCAAGGTCGCCGCCGAGGTGCGCGAGCCCGCGCACGACCTGACGTTCGTCTTCTACGAGGGCGAGGAGGTCGACAGCCAGTACAACGGCCTGCGGCTCATCCAGCAGTCCCGCCCCGACCTCCTCGAGGCCGACTTCGCCGTCCTGCTCGAGCCCACCGCGGTCCAGGTCGAGGGTGGCTGCAAGGGCACGCTGCGGGCGCTGGTCACCACCCGCGGCGTCGCCGCGCACTCGGCCCGTCCGTGGAAGGGGCGCAACGCGATCCACGACGCGGGGCAGATCATCGGCCGGCTCACGGCATACGAGCCCCGCAGGGTCACCGTCGACGGGCTGGAGTACCGCGAGGCCCTCAACGCCACCGGCATCAGCGGCGGCATCGCGGGCAACGTCATCCCCGACGAGTGCGTCGTGACGGTGAACTACCGCTACGCGCCCGACCTGTCCGAGGCCGAGGCAGCCGCCCACGTCCGGGAGCTCTTCGACGGCTTCGAGGTGGAGGTCGTCGACAACGCCGGAGGGGCCCGCCCGGGGCTCGACCTGCCTGCGGCGAAGGCGTTCGTCGAGGCGCTCGGGGTGCCGGTCCTGGCCAAGGAGGGCTGGACCGACGTGGCCCGCTTCGCCGCCCTCGGCATCCCCGCGGTCAACTTCGGCCCGGGCGACCCCAACCTCGCCCACCACGACGACGAGCGTTGCCCGGTGGCCCAGCTCGTGGCCGCCGAAGCCGCGCTGCTGCGCTGGCTGGCGTAGGTTGCCGGCATGACCGACACGGAGAGCGGACCGCAGGGCAGTTCGCACCGCGAGGAGTGGGAGTACCACACCGGCCCGGTGACGCTGCGCCGGTCGCGCCTGCCCGGCACGACGACCGACCAGCGGCTGCTCGACAACAAGGGCCGCGCCGACTGGGTCCACACCGACCCCTGGCGGGTCATGCGGATCCAGAGCGAGTTCGTCGAGGGCTTCGGCGCGCTCGCCGAGCTCGGGCCCGCGGTCAGCGTCTTCGGCTCGGCGCGCACCAAGGTCGACAGCCCGCACTACGCCCTCGGCCGCGAGGTCGGCCGAGCGCTCGCCAGGGCCGGGTATGCCGTGATCACCGGCGGCGGTCCCGGCGCCATGGAGGCGGCGAACCGGGGTGCCCTCGAGGCCGGGGGCGCCTCGGTGGGGCTGGGCATCGAGCTGCCGTTCGAGGCGGGCCTCAACCCGTATGTCGACCTCGGCGTGAACTTCCGCTACTTCTTCGCCCGCAAGACGATGTTCGTCAAGTACGCGCAGGGCTTCATCGTGCTGCCCGGCGGGTTCGGCACCCTCGACGAGCTGTTCGAGGCGCTGACCCTGGTGCAGACGCAGAAGGTGACCTCCTTCCCCCTCGTGCTGCTCGGCTCCGACTACTGGGGCGGCCTGCTCGACTGGCTGAAGGGGACGCTCGCCGACCACGGCATGATCAACGGCGAGGACCTCGGGCTGCTCCAGCTCACCGACGACGTCGACGAGGCCGTGCGCATCATCATCGAGTCCGACCCGAACGTGGCGCCGAAGCGCCCGGAGTGAGACCCGGCCCCAGCGGGGCCGGCCGCCCCCGGCGGGTGGATGTGTCGCGAGCGCCGCGACATGCGACGATCAGGCCGTGATCTGGGTGCTCCTCACTGTCGTCGCCGTGCTGCTCGTCGGCGTGTTCGCAGGCATGCTGGCCGGCCGCATCGGCTACGACCCGCTCGCCGAGCCGGTCCGCTCCCAGCCCGATGTCGGGCTCTCGGACGGCTTCACGGCCCGGAGCATCTCCGACGTGCACTTCGACACCGCCCTGCGCGGCTACCGCATGGACCAGGTCGACCGGGTGCTCGACACCCTGCAGGAGCGGATCGCCGAGCAGGAGCGGGAGCTCGCGTCCCTGCGTCCCGCCACTGCCGCCCCACCGGCGGTGCGGCACCCGGAGGCCGAGACGGTGCCGGAGGCCGAGACGGTGCCGGAGCCCGAGACGGTGCCGGAGCCCGAGACGCTGCCGGTGCCGGAGCCGGAGCCGGAGTGGGAGCCGACGCCGGAGCGCGACGCCGGCCGATGACCGCCTTCACCCTCCACCGCACGTGCCCGGCCGGCCCCGTCGAGGTCTGGGACGTGCTGACCGACTTCGCGGGCCATCAGAGGTGGATCCCGATGACGACCATGCGCGTCGACCCGGGTGAGCCCCGCGTGGGCTGGGGGTGGGCCGGCATCAGCGGCATCGGCCCCCTCGGCTTCGCCGACGTCATGGTGCTGACCCGTTGGGAGCCGCCGGCGGAGCAGGGCCGGGGCCGCTTCTCGATGCTCAAGGTGGGCCGGGTGCTCGACGGCTGGGCCGACGTGCGCGTCGAGCCTGCCCCCGGTGGGGGTGCCAGGGTCACCTGGGCCGAGGACATCTCGCTGCGCCCGCGGCCGGTGCGCCGGCTCAGCCAGCCGCTGGTCGACCGGGCTGCCCGGGCCATGTTCGGCTCGGCCCTCGACGCGATGCTGCGCGAGGCCGCGCGACGCGCCGCCCGGGCCGGCGCATGAGCGGCCTGGTGGTGGGCGAGGACGGCCTCGCCCGGTGCGCGTGGGCGGGAGCCGCCCCTGACTACCTGGCCTACCACGACACCGAGTGGGGCGTCCCCGTGCGCGGCGAGCAGGCGCTCTACGAGCGGCTCACCCTGGAGGCGTTCCAGTCCGGCCTGTCGTGGCTGACCATCCTGCGCAAGCGGGAGGCCTTCCGGAACGCCTTCGCCGGCTTCGACCCGGAGCGCGTGGCCGCCTTCGACGACGCCGACCGGGCGCGCCTCATGGCCGACGCCTCGATCGTGCGCAACCGCCTGAAGATCGACGCGGCGGTCACCAACGCGCGAGCGGTGGTCGGGCTGCGCGAGCACGGGGGCCTCGACGCGCTCTTCTGGTCGTTCGCCCCGACCGGCCGGGGGCGCCCCGCCGGTCCGGACGAGGTGCCCGCCACGTCGCCGGAGTCGGTGGCGCTCGCGCGGGCGCTCAAGCGGGCCGGGTTCGTCTTCGTCGGGCCCACGACGATGTATGCCGCGATGCAGGCCTGCGGGGTCGTGGACGACCACCTCGAGGGGTGCCACCGGGCTGGTGCCCGGTGACCCGTTCCCTCGCCCTGCGCGCGGCGGGCGTCTACCTGCTGCTGCGTGCCGTCACCGCGGTGATGCTCCTCCTCGCGGTGGACCGGCAGGTGCCGGTGCTGTCGTGGACGGGGCCGACGGTCGACTACTTCGACCTGACCGTGCTGTGGGACGGCAGCTGGTACCGCACGGTGGCCGAGCAGGGCTACCCCCGCGAGCTGCCGCTGCACCCAGAGAGCGGCACGCCCTCGCAGAACGCGTGGGCCTTCTACCCGCTGTTCCCCCTCCTCGCCCGGGGGGTGATGGGCGTGACCGGGATGTCGTTCCCGGTGGTCGCCTCCAGCCTCGCCCTGCTCTGCGGCCTCGGTGCCGCCGTGCTGATGGCCGGGCTGCTCGCAGACCGGGTGCACCCCCGGGTGGCGCTGGCCGCCGTCGCGGTGTGGGCCGCCTACCCGGCCTCGGTCTCCCTGCAGCTGGCCTACACCGAGTCGCTCGCGATGCTCGTGCTGTGCGGGTTCCTGTGGGCGGTGATGCGCGAGCGGTGGGTCGCGGCCGCCGCGCTCGTCCTGGTGCTCGGCGTCACCCGTCCGATCGCCCTGCCCGCGGGAGCGGTGGTGGTCGTGGCGCTGGCCCTGCGCTGGCGGGCCCGGCGCGCCCGCCGCATCACCCCTGGTGAGTATGCCGCCGGGGCGGCGGCGCTCGTGGCATGCGGCGTCTCGGGGCTCACCTGGCCGACGATCGCCTGGGCGGTGACGGGCTCACCCACCGCCTACACCGACACGATGGCGGCGTGGCGGGCCGGGGGCGAGATCGTCCCGCTCAAGCCGTGGCTGTGGATGTCGGAGTGGGTCTTTCGTGAGTTCGACCTGGCCGACACCTACGGCCCGGTCGCCCTCGCCCTCACCGTCACCACGCTGGTGGTCATGGTGCTGGGCCCCTGGGCCCGCGCGCTGGGACCGGAGCTGCGGACCTGGTGCCTGGCCTACCCGGCATACCTCGCCCTCGTGCTCGACCCCTTCACCAGCATCTTCCGCTACCTGCTGCCGCTCTTCCCGCTGCTCGTCGTCATGCTCGGAGGGGGCTGGGTGGCCCGGTCGCCGCGGTTCCTGTCGTGGCGGGCCGGGACCCTCGTCGTGCTCGGCGTCATCGGGCAGGCCGTCTGGATCACCGAGCTGCTGGTGTTCGTGCCGCCGTCGGACTACCCGCCGTGATGGCCACCCTCCTGACCGCCGAGCGGCGCAGCGAGCTCGCCGGCCGGGCGCTGCGCCGCCCCGTGCTCACCCTCATGGCCTGGTACGCGGCGACCCGGGTGCTCGCCCTCGTCGCGATGCAGGTGGCCGCCGCGTGGTTCCAGACGCCGGCGGGTGTGGGCCACCTCGACCCCTCGGTCGGCGACATCCTCGGCCTCTGGGACGGCGTCTGGTACCGGCGGATCGCCGAGGGGGGATACCCGCTGCCGCTGCCGGCCGACCCCGACACCGGGCTGCTGACCTACAGCGCGTGGGCCTTCTACCCCGGCTTCCCCCTGCTGGTGCGCGGGCTCATGCAGACCGGCCTCCCCTTCACCGCCGCGGCCGTCGCGCTGAACGTGGCGCTCGGCGCGGTGGCCGTGCTGCTGGTCTGGCAGGCCTTCCGCTTCGCGCTCCACGCCGCTCCGCAGCCTGCCCGAGAGCGGCTCGCCCTGGTCGCGGCGGCGCTGTGGTGCCTCTACCCGGCCACCGGCATCCTGCTCATGCCGTACACCGAGGCCCTCGCCTGCGTGCTGGTGGCCGCTGCCCTGCTGCTGCTCATGCGCCGGCAGTACGTCTGGGTGGGCGTGGTGGCGCTCGCCCTGGGCTTCACCCGGGGGGTGGCGCCCGCCCTCGCCTGCGCGGCCCTGGCCCACCTGGTGATCCGTTGGCGCGAGGACCGTGCGGCAGGGATGGTCCCGTTGCGCGGACAGCGGGGGAGCGCCGCGGTCATGCTGGCCGCCACCGCCGCCTCGGCCGTCGCCTGGCCGGTGCTGGTGGGGGTGGCCAGCGGCCTGCCCCGGGCCTTCTTCGACGTGCAGGCGGCCTGGGGCCAGCAGCCCGACCGGGGGCCCTTCGTGCTGTGGGTGAGCTGGGCCTGGGGTGAGCGCGGCGTCTTCGGCGTGGTGGTCCTGCTCGCCCTGGTCGCGACCTACGTCGCGCTGGTGCTCGGGAGGCACGGCCGCTGGCTCGCCATCGAGCTGCGGGCCTGGGCGCTGGCCTACCCGCTCTACCTCATGGCGGTGGTGCGCCCCATCACGAGCATGTGGCGCTTCCTCCTGCTCGACTTCCCGCTCGCGGCGCTGGTCGCCAGCGTGGCGATGCGCACCTCCACCGGCGCCGCCGTCGTGCCGCACTGGCGGCGCCGGGTCGCGGTGGTCGTGCTCGCGCTGGGGGTGGGCGTCTTCTGGTTCACCGCGGCGCTGCTCACCTTCACCCCGTGGGACGCCGCCCCGCCGTGACTGGTCGTGCCCTCAGGCGCCGGTGAAGACGGGCTTCGCCTTGGCCAGGAACGCGTCCACAGCGGCCTTGTGGTCGGCGCTCTCGCCGGTGCGCGCCATGTACTCGCCCTCCCGGGCCAGGGACTCGCCCAGGGGGTGGCCGGCGCTGTAGGCGACCGCGTTGCGGATGCACCCGTAGGCCATCGTCGGCCCGGCCGCCAGCGTCGAGGTGAGCTCCTCGACCGCGGCGTCGAACCCGTCGGCGGGCACGACCGTGGTGACCAGCCCGAGGTCGAGGCACTCCTGCGCGGGGATGGTGCGCGGCAGGAGCAGCAGCTCCTTGGCCCGGGCGGGCCCGACCAGCCGCGGCAGGGTCCACGACGACCCGCTGTCGCACGAGAGCGCGATGCCGGCGAACGCCAGGTTGATGCCGCCGGTGTCGACCATAACCCGGAAGTCGGCGGCGAACGCGAACGAGGCGCCCGCGCCGGCCGCGACGCCGTTGACGGCCGCGACGACCGGCTTCTCCATGGTGACGAGCAGCTCGACGATCGGGTTGTAGTGCTCGGCGACGGTCGCGAACAGCGCCTGGTCGGCCGACTGCAGCAGCTCGACGTGCTCGCGCAGGTCCTGCCCGACGCAGAAGGCACGGCCGGTGCCGGTCAGCACCACGCACCGCACCGCCGGGTCCTCGGCCACCTGCCGCAGGGTCTGCAGCAGCAGCTCCTTGGTCTCGACGTCAAGGGCGTTCATCGCGTCCGGGCGGTTGAGCCGCACCGTGGCCACGCCCTCCGGCGAGGTCTCGAGCAGGACGGGCGGCTGGGTCTGCGGGGTCTGGCCTGTCATGGGCCCCATCATTCCTATAGTGAGGGCGTGGGACAGCACCGGGCCGACCGTGTCGTGAGCACCCCCGCCGACCCCGCGCTCCTGCGCCGGATCCGGGACTCGGTCATCGGCGACGACCAGGTCATGCTCGGGCCCTACGGCCCGCGCCGCGTGACGTATGCCGACTACACCGCCTCCGGTCGCGCCCTGACCTTCATCGAGGACTTCATCCGCGACGAGGTCCTCCCGCGCTACGCCAACACCCACACCGAGAGCTCGGGCACCGGCCTGCAGACGACCCGGCTGCGCGAGGACGCGCGGCGCATCATCCGCGACGCGGTGGGCGGCGACGACGACACCATCGTCATGTTCGCCGGGTCGGGCTGCACCGGGACCATCGACAAGCTGGTCGGCATGCTCGGGCTGCGGGTCCCGTCCAACCTCGAGGACCGCTACCACTTCGCCGAGTCCATCGCCCCCCACGAGCGGCCCGTGGTCTTCATCGGGCCCTACGAGCACCACAGCAACGAGCTCGTCTGGCGTGAGTCGATCGCCGATGTCGTGGTCATCCCGCAGGACGCCGACGGCCACATCGACCTCCACCGCCTCGCCGAGGAGCTCACGCGCCACGCCGCGCGGCCCCTGAAGATCGGGTCCTTCTCGGCGGCCAGCAACGTCACAGGGATCGTCAGCGACACCGACGCCATCGCGACCCTGCTGCACGACCACGGCGCGCTGTCCTTCTGGGACTTCGCCGCGGCCGGTCCCTACGTGGACATCGAGATGTACGGGTCCCCGGGCGCCGGCCCCGCGGCCTACAAGGACGCGGTGTTCCTCAGCCCGCACAAGTTCATCGGCGGCCCCGCGACCCCCGGTGTGCTCGTGGTGCGCCGCGAGCTGACCGCGAACCGGGTGCCCGACGTGCCCGGCGGCGGCACCGTCGCCTTCGTCAACAAGGACGAGCACCGCTACCTCGACGACCCGGCGCACCGCGAGGAGGGCGGCACGCCGGCCATCATCGAGTCCATCCGCGCTGGCCTCGTCTTCCAGCTCAAGCAGGCCGTCGGCGTCCAGACCATCCGAGAGCGCGAGGACCACTTCCTCCGCCGGGCCGTGCAGGCCTGGCAGCAGGAGCCGGCCATCGAGATCCTCGGCAACCTCGGCGCCGACCGGCTCTCGATCGTCTCCTTCGTGGTGCGTGCCCCGGGGGAGCGGGGCAGGTTCCTGCACCACAACTTCGTCGTGGCGGTGCTCAACGACCTCTTCGGCATCCAGTCGCGCGGCGGCTGCTCGTGCGCCGGCCCCTACGGCCACTACCTGCTCGGCATCGACATCGACCGCAGCCACGAGTTCGAGCGCGAGATCGGCCACGGCTGCGAGGGCATCAAGCCCGGCTGGGTGCGGGTGAACTTCAACTACTTCATCTCCGACGCCGTCTTCGAGTACGTCGTCGAGGCCGTGCGGCTCGTGGCCCGGGAGGGCTGGCGCCTGCTCGGCGACTACCGCTTCGACCCCGCCAGCGGCCGCTGGCACCACCGCCGGGGTCCCGTGGAGCCGCCGCTGCGCCTGCACCAGGTCGGCTACGACGCCGACGGCGTGATGACCTACCCGCGCCAGCACGACACCGCACCCGAGTCGGCGCTGCAGGACTACCTGCGCGAGGCCGAGGACATCTTCCGCGCGGCGACGCCGTGCGAGGGGGACGGCTCGGTCAACGACGACTTCGACCACCTGCGGTGGTTCGAGCTGCCGCCGGCGAGCCTGTCAGGCGCCTGACCGCCGCTGCGCGCCTGCGCCCGGGCCGCCCGCCAGCCAGGTGTCGACCCACGCGCGGGCCTGCGGCAGGAGGGCGCGGGCCTGCCGGTCGAACAGCTCGGCCGCCTCCCTGCCCGGCCAGTGCGCCGGCAACACCTCCTCGGGCAGCCCGGGGTCGCTGAAGAGGAAGAGCCGCCACGCGTGCACCAGCCCGGACCTCGAGGCGAAGGCCTGCTCGGGGTCGTCGGGCAGGCCCGCCTCGCGGGCCGCCTCGGCGAAGCGTCGGTAGGCCGTGCCCAGCGCCTCGAGGTCCCAGACCCGGCTCACGAGCGCCGAGCCCTCGCCCTGGAAGCTCGCCGTGAAGCCGTCGTGGTGGACCCCCTCGCGGCCGAGCACCTCGGCCAGCTCCGGGCTCTGGCGCGGCGCGACCCAGGTGTCGGCCGCGAGCGACCCGTAGCCGAGGAAGCGCAGCGACTGGGCCACCCTGGCCCGGGTGTTGCGGTCGGCCTGGTGCTCCACGGACACCAGGTGCCAGTGCCCGTCCCACGGTGTCTGCGCCGTGCGGTAGATGCGCCCGTGCGCCTCCTCGAGGCGCGCGCGGGCGCGGGCCGTCGCGGCATACCCGCGGCCGTCGCGCTCCTGCGGCTCGAGCCACCCCTCGCGGACCATGCGCGAGACCGCCGTGCGCACCGCGGGGGCGGTGATCTCGAGACTGCCGAGCAGCCCGACGACCGCCGCGATGGGCGCCCACCCGTCGCGTGCGAGCAGGTGGTCGCCGTAGAGGTCGAAGAGGGCTGAGCGCGCGTGCACGATGCACAGTCTGGCGGATGGACGAGTGGTGGATTTCACCATCGGCGCAGTTCACGGGATAATGAACTGACATCTGGCGCGACCGGGACAGACATGCCGGCGTGGACCCGCGTGCCGTCAACAGATCCACGCCCACGGAAGGGGAGTCCCGATGGCGGCAATGAAGCCGAGGACCGGAGATGGCCCGCTCGAGGTCACCAAGGAAGGTCGCGGAATCGTTCTGCGCATGCCGCTCGAGGGCGGCGGCCGCCTCGTCGTCGAGATGACCCCCGAGGAGGCCAAGGAGCTCGGCGCCGCGATCGACAACTGCGAGGGCCTGGCCTGAGCGTCCTGCGGACCTGACGAAGCACCGACGAGACCCCCGACGGCACCAGCCGGCGGGGGTCTCGTCTGCCCACGGCACCCCCGAGTCGTCGCGGCCGGGGTCGATAGGCTCGCAGGCGTGCCTGACGACAACACCCCCGACCTGCTGAACCCCGCCTCGAGCCGCTGGGAGTCCACCGACCGGGCCCTGGCCGACGTGCTCGCCGGATCGGAACCGGCGGGCCTCGTGCTCGCGCTGCCCGTCGCCGAGGGCGGGCTGGCCACCGAGGGCCCGGACGCCGAGGCCGTCGCACTGCTGGGCCTGGACGCCACGTGGCTGGCCGAGGCCTACGAGCCGGAGGCCAAGCCCGGCGCGGTGACCACCGTGCCGCTGCCATCCGGGCGCCCGGCCCGCGTGCTCGTGCTGGTCGGCACGGGGTCCGGGTCGGCCGCAGACCTGCGCACGGCCGGCGCGGCCCTCGGGCGCGAGGCCAGGGGGCGTGGGCACCTCGTGACGCCGATCCCCGCGGGCGGGGACGCCTCGGCGCTCGCCGCCTTCGTCGAGGGCTGCTGCCTCGGTGGCTATACGCCGCCGCGGTGGAGCGGCAAGCCGGCCGACCCGAAGGCGGCCGCCGTCAGCGCCGTCACCCTCACGGGCGCCCCGGACGCCGAGGTGGTGCGACGGGCCGTCGTGCGGGCCCGGGCGACCATGCTGGCCCGCAACCTCGCCGTCACGCCGTCGAACATCAAGAACCCGGCGTGGATGGCCGCCCAGGCGGAGACCATCGCGAAGCGCACCGGGCTGGGGGTGCGGGTGTGGTCGGACGCCGACCTGCGCCGCGAGGGCTTCGGGGGCCTGCTCGCCGTCGGCGGTGGCTCGGCCACGCCACCACGCCTGGTGCAGCTCGACCACACCCCGAGGGGCGCGTCGCGGAAGACCCCGCGGGTCGTGCTCGTGGGCAAGGGCATCACGTTCGACACCGGCGGCCTCGACATCAAGCCGGCCGAGGGCATGCTCGCCATGAAGACCGACATGTCGGGCTCGGCGATCGTGCTCGCCGTGCTCGCCGCCTGCCGCGACCTCGACGTGCCCGTGCGCGTCACCGGCCTCCTCGCCCTGGCTGAGAACGCCGTGGGGGCGGCGTCCTACCGCCCCGGCGACGTCGTCAAGCAGTACGGCGGCCGCACCGTCGAGATCGGCAACACCGACGCCGAGGGCCGCATCGTCATGGCCGACGCGCTCGCCTACGCCGACCGGCACCTCGACCCCGACGTCCTGCTCGACATCGCCACGCTGACCGGAGCCGCGCGCGTGGCCTTCGGCCGCAGCATGGCGCCGGTCTACGCCACCGATGACGCGCTGCGCGAGCAGCTCGTCGCCGCAGGTCAGCGCACCGGGGAGACCCTCTGGCCGCTGCCGCTGGTCGAGGA
Source organism: Knoellia sp. p5-6-4 (assembly GCF_029222705.1). Lineage (NCBI taxonomy): Bacteria > Bacillati > Actinomycetota > Actinomycetes > Micrococcales > Intrasporangiaceae > Knoellia > Knoellia sp. p5-6-4. The sequence continues at coordinate 985,910 of NZ_JARGZF010000001.1, read as the reverse complement.
CTACCGGCCCGACCTCGACAGCGAGGTGGCCGACATCAACCACATAGCGGGACCGAAGAGCGGCGCGGGCTCGATCACGGCAGCCTTGTTCCTGCGCGAGTTCGCCGGCGACCGCCGGTGGGCGCACCTCGACATCGCCGGCACCGGCCGATCCGATGTCGACCGCGGACTGCTGAGCAAGGGAGCCACCGGCTTCGGAGCGCGGCTGCTGCTGACCCTGCTGGAGGACATGCAATGAATGCCGGATACGGACTGACCGTGCGCTGGTCGCTCGAGGACAGCGACCCCGCGGTGGGCCAGAAGCTGCGCGACTACGTCATCGGCACGTCGATGGCCAAGTTCATGTTCCTCGACGGGCTGGCCTTCAAGACCTGGCGCATGAGCGAGGGCCGCTGGTTCGAGGGCACCTACGTCTTCGACGAGGCGGTCTACCGCGACGACTTCCAGAGCGAGTTCGAGAAGGAGGCGGCCGACTCGGCGGGCAGCAGGATCATCGGGTCCCCCCCGGTGACCGTCGAGCCGTTCGAGGTCGTGGCGATCGCCGAGGGGCCGGCGGGATTCCGCCGCGGCCCCGGCCCCGGCACCGCCTGAGGCCTTTTCAACCGGATGAGTGTCTAACGCTTGACGGCGGCGAGGACCCCGTCGCCCACCGGCAGCAGCGCCGGCAGGAGACGGTCGTCGTCGCGCAGGGTCTTGCCGAGGTCGCGCAGCACGGTGGTCTGCTCGTCGCGGGCCGCGGGGTCGGCCACCCGGTCGTGCCAGAGCATGTTGTCGAGCACCAGCACCCCGCCGGAGCGCAGCAGCCGGATCGCGTGCTCGACGTACGCGGGGTACTCGGCCTTCTCACCGTCGACGACGACCATGTCGTAGGCACTGTCGGTCATGCGGGGGAGGACGTCGAGGGCGCGGCCGCTGATCACGCGTGTGCGCTGCGGCGCGATGCCGGCCTCGCGGTAGGCCTGCCGGGCCGCGGCCTGGTGCTCGGGCTCGACGTCGATGGTCGTGAGGATGCCGTCGGCGGGCATGCCCTGGAGCAGCCAGAGGCCCGAGGTGCCGGCGCCGGTGCCGATCTCGATGACCGAACGCGCCTTCGAGGCGGCCGCGAGCAGGCGCAGGACCACCCCCGCGCCGTTGCCGACCGGGGAGGCGCCGAGCTCCTCGCCACGGCGGCGAGCCTGCTCCACCACCGGCGTCTCGGTGACGAACTCCTCGGCGTAGGCCCAGCTGGCAGGCTTCTGTGCGGTCATGCGGGCAACCCTAGCGCCGCAGATGCCCCGATTCGCGCACCCATCCGCGCGGCCGCGCCGCACGAATGCCGGGTGGAGCGGACGAGGTGCGCGCCCCGCACACAGGGAACGTTCAGGTTGGTGGGGAACCATCGACCGTGCGCGGTCGTCCAGACCGGCAACCAGTGCGCGCAGCGCGCGCCCTACGGAGGTGAGCGACGTGACCGCGACCGACCAGATCGGCGCGCCGGACCGGGCTGCCGTGGCTGTCTCGCCCGAGCAGCCGTGGGTCCCTCCGACCTGGGAGGAGATCGTCGAGCAGCACTCCGCGCGGGTGTACCGGCTGGCCTACCGCCTGACCGGCAACGTCCACGACGCCGAGGACCTCACGCACGACGTCTTCATCCGGGTGTTCCGCTCGCTGCACTCCTACCAGCCGGGCACGTTCGAGGGCTGGCTGCACCGCATCACCACCAACGTCTTCCTCGACCGGATGCGCCGCAAGCAGCGGATCCGGTTCGACGCGCTCTCGGAGGAGTCCGCCGCCCGCCTGCCCACCCGTGAGGCCGGGCCCGAGCAGGCCTTCGAGGCCAACCACTTCAACGACGACGTCCAGCGCGCCCTCGACGCGCTGCCGCCGGACTTCCGGGCCGCCGTCGTCCTGTGCGACATCGAGGGTCTGTCCTACGAGGAGATCGCCACCACGCTGGGCATCAAGCTCGGCACGGTGCGCTCGCGCATCCACCGTGGCCGCGCCCTGCTGCGCGAGGCCCTGGCCCACCGCGCCCCCGGTACGCGCCCCGTCGAGCCCACGTCGCCCGTCGAGCCCAGCCCGAGCTCCGCGTCCTCCCGGCGGCGCCTGTCGGTGTTGCGGCGAGCGGTGCCGGAGGCGCGGTGAGCAGGATCCCTTCCGGTCCCCGGCCGCTGCAGCGGTGCCTGGGACCCGAGCTGACGGCGTATGCCGACCGGGCCCTGTCCCCGGCTGAGCTGCGGTCGTGGGACCGCCACCTGGTGGCGTGCACCTGCTGTCGCCAGGCCGTCGAGGCGGAGAAGCGGGTGCTCGGTGCCCTGCGGGCATCGGCAGGGCCTGCGGTGCCGAGCGACCTGCGAGCCGTGCTGCTGTCGATGGCCTCCACTGGCGGCCCCGCCGACGGCCCGGTCGGTGCCCCCCGCGCCGGCGGCCGGGCCGCACCTGTCCGTGAGGTGCGGCCGCTGCGCATCCCGCCACCACCGGTGCCGGTCGTCGACCGCTGCGCCCCTGCCATGCACCGCTCCGTGATGCGCGCGACCGTCTTCGCCGGCCTGGCCGCGGGCGCCTCGGCCGCCGCGGCCTGGAGCTTCGCCGTGGTCGGCAGCCCGCTGGTGCCGACAGGCCCGGCGACCCCGGCGCCCGGAACCGCCGTGCAGCGCGCCCGGCCGGTCAGCCCGTCGTTCACCAGCGCCTCCTTCGGTGCCTCGCTCCGGGCCCGCGCGCAGCTTCCGGTGTCGGCCACGACGGTCGTCTTCAGTGGCGCCGGCAGACCCGTCGTGAGCGGCGCCCCGCGCGGTTCGGCAGAATCGCTGCCATGACCGAGCCTCGCGAACGCCGGCAGGACGAGCCCGATGGGCGTGATGCCGCGTGGACGCCGCCGGCACCCGAGCACCAGCCCCCAGAGAGTGTCGACCAGGCCCAGCGGGTCGACCAGGCCCAGCTGCCGGTTGAGCAGACCCAGCCGGTCGACCTGAGCAACACCCAGGCCATCCCGCCGCCGGTCGGTGCGGGCGAGCCGGCCCCCCAGCCGTCGTGGACCTACGACCCCCAGCCGGCCCCCCACGGCCAGACCGGCTGGCCCACTGCGCAGCACGAGGCCGGGTGGCCCACCGCGCAGGGACAGACCGGGTGGCCGGGCCAGCCGGGTTCTGGCGCGCAGGCGTCCGGCCATTGGGACCAGCCGCAGGGGGACCAGCAGTGGAACCACCAGCAGTGGGACCAGGGCTGGCAGCAGGCGCCCCCGACCCAGGACTGGACCCAGTCGCACCACGCCATGACGCAGGGCCGGCCCCCGCGCCGCGGCCCGGGCTGGCCGGCGCTGGTGTCGGTGGCGGTGCTGAGCGCGCTGCTGGCGGGCCTGCTCGGCGGTCTCGCCGGCGGCTGGCTCGGCGCGAACGACCGGCTCGGCTTCGGCGGCCTGAGCGGCTCCCCGTCGCCCCTGCCGACCGTGGGCAGCGGCGCCACCAGCCGCCCGGACGGGTCCATCGCCAACATCGCGGCCAAGGCGCTGCCCAGCGTCGTGACCATCAAGGTGCAGGGCGCCGACGGCGACGGCACCGGCTCGGGGTTCGTCGCCGACCAGCAGGGCCACATCATCACCAACAACCACGTCGTGGCCGGAGCCGCGGGCGAGGGCACGATCCGCGTCCAGCTCGCCAACGGCACCGAGATCGCCGCGACGATCGCCGGTCGTGACAGCTCCTACGACATCGCGGTCCTCAAGACCGGGCGCAGCGACCTGCAGCCCCTGGTCCTCGGTTCGTCCGGTGACGTCGTGGTGGGGGACCACGTCATCGCCCTCGGTGCGCCCCTCGGCCTCGAGAACACCGTCACCTCAGGGATCGTCAGTGCCCTCAACCGTCCGGTGAGCCCCGGTGGTGACGGTGACGAGCAGTCGTTCATCAACGCCCTCCAGACCGACGCCGCGATCAACCCGGGCAACTCCGGGGGGCCGCTGCTCGACATGCAGGGCCGCGTCATCGGCGTCAACTCCGCCATCGCCCGCGTGCCCGGCAGCTCGGGGGAGCAGTCGGGCAACATCGGCGTCGGCTTCTCCATCCCGGTCGACCAGGTCCGCAAGACCGCCGACCAGCTCATCCGCACCGGCAAGGCGGAGCACCCCGTCATCGGTGTGATCCTCGACCGCCAGTACGACGGCGCCGACGGGGTCAAGATCCTCGAGGAGTCGTCGGCGCAGCGCGAGCCGGTGACCCCCGAGGGCCCCGCCGGCAAGGCGGGAGTCAAGCCGGGGGACCTCATCATCGAGTTCGACGGACGCCGGGTCACCGATCCCGACGACCTCGTGGTCCTCATCCGCGCGAAGAGCGTCGGCGACGAGGTCACCATGAAGGTGCGTCGCGGTTCACGCGAGATCAGTGTCAGGATGACCCTGCAGGGCAACACCGACCAGTGACGAGGGCAGGAACCGGCGCGTGAACATCACCGGATGGGAGTTCATCCTCCTCATCGTGCTCGCCGTGCTCATCCTCGGGCCTGAGCGGCTGCCGGAGTATGCCGCCAAGCTGGGCCGGCTGGTGCGCCAGGCCAAGTCCATGGCCGAGTCGGCGAAGGGGCAGCTGCGCGAGCAGATGGGGCCGGAGTTCGACGACATCGACTGGCGCCAGTACGACCCGCGCCAGTACGACCCGCGGCGCATCGTGCGCGAGGCGCTGCTCGACGACACCCCGTTCGACGCCAAGGCGGCCTCCGCCGACGGCCCCGGTGCCAACGGCGGCCGGGCCAACGGCAGCAAGGCCTACGACCCGACGCGCCCGACCCCGTACGACCTCGACGCCACCTGAGCCCCCGACCTCGTCCGCGTCGGGAGCGGTTCCACGGCCCGTGTGGGTCATGAGCCGCTCCCGCGACATACAGAGTCGTATGCCGTCAGCGGCCGGTAGGGGTCAGGCCGAGTGAGCGACCGGCGAGGCCGCGCGCCCGGGAGCCCAGGCCGCGCGCGATCGCGCGCAGCACGACCGCAGCCGGGCTGTCCGGGTCGCGCAGCACGACGGGCGTGCCCTGGTCGGCGCCCTCGCGCAGGTTGGTGTCGAGCGGTACCTGGCCGAGCAGCGGCACCTCGGCGCCGACGGACCGGCTGAGCGACTCCGCGACCGCCCGGCCGCCGCCGGAGCCGAAGATCTCCTGGCGGGAGCCGTCGGGCAGCTCGAGCCAGCTCATGTTCTCGATGACCCCGACGATGCGCTGGTGCGTCTGGAGGGCGATCGACCCGGCCCGCTCCGCCACCTCGGCCGCTGCCTGCTGCGGGGTGGTCACGACGAGGATCTCGGCGCCCGGGATCAGCTGGGCCACCGAGATCGCGATGTCGCCGGTGCCGGGCGGCAGGTCGAGCAGGAGCACGTCGAGGTCGCCCCAGAAGACGTCGCCGAGGAACTGCTGGAGGGCCCGGTGCAGCATCGGGCCGCGCCAGACGACCGGCTGGTTGCCGGGCACGAACATGCCGATCGAGATGACCTTCACGTCGTGGCTGACGGGGGGAAGGATCATGTCGTCGACCTGGGTGGGCCGGTGCTCGACGCCGAGCATGCGAGGCACGGAGAAACCGTAGACGTCGGCGTCGACGACGCCGACGCGCAGTCCGCTCTCGGCGAGGGCCGCGGCGAGGTTGACCGTGACCGACGACTTGCCGACGCCACCCTTGCCGGACGCCACGGCATACACGCGGGTGAGGCTGTTGTGCTTGGCGAAGGGGATCTCGCGTTCGGGGGCCCCGCCGCGCAGCTGCTGGCGCAGGGCGGTGCGCTGCTCGTCGCTCATGACGCCCAGGGTGACCTTGACACCGCCCACGCCGGGCACCTTGGCCAGCGCCGCGGTCGTGTCCTTGGTGAGGGTGTCCTTCATGGGACACCCCGACACGGTGAGCAGGATCGTCACCGCCACGTGCCCCGCCTCGTCGACCGAGACGCTCTCGACCATGCCGAGCTCGGTCACGGGCTTGCGGATCTCGGGGTCGATGACCGTCGAGAGGGCCTCGTACAGGGCGTCGTCGGTCACGGGGGCAGCAGGGGCGGACATGCCCCCATGCTAGGTCGCGGGCTGGTCAGGCGCGGAACCGGTGGCCTCCGGCCCACTGTCGCCCCCGTCACGCCGGCGCACCTCGAGGCCGCGCTCCTCGAAGTCCTCGAGCAGCCCGCGCAGCTCCGAACGCACGAAGTCGCGGGTCGCCGTCTCACTGAGGGCCAGGCGCAGCGCGGCGACCTCGCGGGTGAGGAACTCGGTGTCGGCGAGGTTCCGCTCGTCGCGCGCGCGGTCCTGCTCCAGCGCCACCCGGTCGCGGTCGGCCTGCCGGTTCTGCGCGAGCAGGATCAGCGGCGCGGCGTAGGAGGCCTGCAGGCTCAGCATCAGCGTGAGGAAGATGAACGCGTAGGGGTCCCAGCGCAGGTCGGGCGGGCCCACGGCGTTCCAGGTGATCCACAGGGCGACGAACGCCGTCATGTAGATCAGGAAGCGGGGCGTGCCCATGAAGCGGGCGAAGCGCTCGCTCCACACGCCGAAGGTCTCCTGCGAGACCGTGGGCCGCGGCAGGAGCGCCCGCCGCACCTCGCGCGGCTGGTCGAGGCGGGTCGGGGCGGTGCGGCTCGGACGCTCAGTCACGGGTCACCTCGTGCCGCTCCTCACGCCAGTCGTCGGGAAGGATGTGGTCGAGCACGTCGTCGACCGTGACGGCGCCGACGAGGCGTCCCTCGTCGTCGACGATGGGCACGCCGGTGAGGTTGTAGGTGGCCAGCACCCGGGTCACCTGGCCGAGCGGGGAGTGGGGGCGCAGCGGCTCGAGCTCCTTGTCGAGGATGCCGCCGATCGGGTTGTGCGGCGGCTCCCGCAGGAGTCGCTGGATGTGCACGATGCCGAGGAACTTGCCGGTGGGCGTCTCCAGCGGCGGCCGGCACACGAAGACGGTGGAGGCCAGGGCGGGGGAGAGCTCGACCTTGCGGACCACCGCCAGCGCGTGGGCGATCGTCGCGTCGGGGGCGAGGATCACCGGCTCGGTGGTCATCATGCCGCCGGCGGTGTTCTCGTCGTAGGTCAGCAGCCGGCGCAGCGGTGCCGCCTCGTCGGGCTCCATGTGGCCGAGCAGCTCCTCGCGCTGCTCGGGGGTGAGCTCCTTGAGCAGGTCGGTGGCGTCGTCGGGCTCCATCGCCTCGAGCACGTCGGCGGCGCGCTCGCGCTCCAGCGTCGCGAGGATCTGCACCTGGTCGTCCTCGGGCAGCTCCTCTAGCACGTCGGCGAGCCGCTCGTCGTCGAGGGCGGCGGCCACCTCGGCACGGCGCTTGGGCGCCAGGTCGTGGATCACCTCGGCCAGGTCGGCGGGCTTGAGGTCGTCGTAGTTCTCGAGCAGCCGGGCGGCGCTCTGCGCCGGGGTCGAGCGGTGTATGCCGGTGACGTCCTCGACGGGGACCAGCACCGTGGCGCCGCGGCGGCGCCGGAACGGTCCGAGGTGGCCGCGGGCCGGTCCCTGGCGGACGAAGACCTTCGAGACCGCCCAGTCGCGGGTGCGCTCGCGCTCGATGGCGATGTCCTCGACCGTCGCGGTGTAGTCGCCCTCGGGGTCGCGCACCGTCACCTGCCGGTCGAGCAGCTCGGCCATCACGAGCACCTCGTTGGCGCGCTGCTCGAACCGCCGCATGTTGACCAGTCCCGTGGTGATGACCTGGCCGCCGTCGACGGAGGTCACCCGCGTCATCGGGACGAACACGCGGCGCCGGCCGGGCACCTCGACGACGAGGCCGATGACCCGGGGCCGCCGCCGCGAGGCGCCGAAGGTGACGACGACGTCGCGCACGCGGCCCACCTGGTCGCCGAGCGGGTCGAACACGCTCAGGCTGGTCAGGCGGCCGACGAAGACGCGCGACGGGGTGCTCACGCGAGCAAGGCTATCCGGCGCCGCCGCGGTCGTCGGGGAAGCGCGTGCCGCGGCGCCGCTGCGGACGGCCGCCGAGGTGCCAGGGCCGCCAGCCGGTGGTGGTCGCCTCGCTCGGTGGCACCGGGGCTGCGCCGGAGGTGTCGCCGTAGTGGCCGGGCGCCTCGAGCGGGGTGCCGTAGGGCCGCAGCGCCCGGACGGTGCACGAGGTCGCCCAGCGGGCGACCACGTCGTCGGTGGCGTTGAGGCGGCTGGCCTTGAGCGCCTCGGTCGCGGTCGGCCACTGCGGGTCGTCGGGGGTGAGGGTGCGGGCCGTCGCGTGCACGGTGAGCAGCCGGCCGCCGGTGTCCTTGCTGCGCAGGATGAGCGCCACCTCGTCGGGCAGCCAGGGCAGCGTCTGCTCGCCCGGCCCCGAGACCACGAAGACGGTGTCGTCGGCCCAGGCGTGCCACGCCGGCCAGGCCCGGTCGCCCGGCACGTCGATCCACAGCAGGCCCGACTTGCCGGCCGCCTCGGCGAACAACGCGGTGACGTTGACGTGCGGCTGCGCGGTGGTGGTCACCTCGACGGGCTCGGTCACACCGTGAACTGTGTCATAACCGCCGTGCTGGCGTCTGCGCTAGCGTCCGCGCATGCGCAGCGCCAAGGACTTCTTCAAGCCCCTTGCCGTGGGGGCCCCACGACCGGTGACAGAGGTGCCCGCCCGGCCCTCGCGGGTCATCCACTTCTTCGACCCGAGCAACGAGAAGATGGCCGCCAAGGTCCCCGCGATGGTCGGCACGGTCGACGTGCTGCTCGGCAACCTCGAGGACGCCGTCAAGGCAGACCGGAAGGTGGCCGCGCGCGAGGGCCTGGTGCAGATCGCCAAGGCCACGGACTTCGGCGAGAACACGCAGCTGTGGACGCGCGTCAACGCGCTGGACAGCCCCTGGGTGCTCGACGACCTGGTCACCCTGGTCACCGAGATCGGCGACAAGCTCGACGTGATCATGGTGCCGAAGGTCGAGGGCCCCGAGGACATCCACTACGTCGACCGGCTGCTCGCCCAGCTCGAGGCGCGCGTCGGGCTGCAGCGCCCGATCCTCGTGCACGCCATCCTCGAGACGGCCCGGGGCATGGCCAACGTCGAGGAGATCTGCGGCGCCAGCCCGCGGATGCAGGGCCTGTCGCTCGGCCCGGCAGACCTCGCGGCCGACCGGCGGATGAAGACCACCCGCGTCGGCGGCGGCCATCCGGGCTACCTCGTGCGCCAGGACCCGGTGGGTGGCGACGTCCAGGGCCAGCGCGCGACCTACCAGCAGGACCTGTGGCACTACACCATCGCGCGGATGGTCGACGCCTGCGCGATGCACGGGATCCTCCCGTACTACGGCCCGTTCGGTGACATCGAGGACGTCGTCGCCTGCGAGGACCAGTTCCGCAACGCCTTCCTCCTCGGCTGCGTGGGCACGTGGTCGCTGCACCCGGTGCAGATCGAGATCGCCAAGCGGGTCTTCAGCCCCTCGGCCGAGGACGTCGCCCACGCCCGGCGCGTCGTTGCCGCGATGGGCGACGGCACCGGCGCCGTCATGCTCGACGGCAAGATGGAGGACGACGCCAGCCTCAAGCAGTGCCTGGTGATCGTGGAGCTCGCGGAGCGCCTCTCGCGCACCGACCCCGAGCTCGCCGAGCTGTATGCCGCCGTGCCCGACGGCGGTGCCGATGCCGGCACCGGCGCGGAGGGGAGCGGGACGTGAGCGGCGAGCACACGGCATACCGGCCGCGTCGTTCGGTCCTCTACATGCCCAGCTCGAACGAGCGGGCGCTGGAGAAGGCCAAGACCCTGATGGTCGACGCGCTCATCTTCGACCTCGAGGACGCCGTCGCCCCCGACGCGAAGGAGCAGGCTCGCGAGAACGCTTGCGCCGCAGCGCGATCGGGGGAGTACGGCCGTCGCGAGGTCACCATCCGCATCAACGGGATCGGCACCCGGTGGCACGACGTCGATCTCGCCGCAGCGTGCGCCGCGGGCCCGGACGGCATCGTCGTGCCGAAGGTGGGCTCGGGCGACGAGGTGCGCCAGCTCGTCGGTGCGATGGAGGCGGCTGGTGCGCCGGAGCACACGAAGCTCTGGGCCATGGTCGAGACGCCGCAGGCGATGCTGCACTGCGAGGAGATCGCCGGTGCGTCCGAACGGCTCGCCGCGCTCGTCATGGGCACCAACGACCTCGCCAAGGAGCTGCACGCCGAGCACGTGCCCGGCCGGCAGCCGCTGCTGACCGGTCTGGGGCTCTGCCTCTTGGCGGCCCGTGCCACCGGGACGGTGATCCTCGATGGCGTCTACAACAACGTCAAGGACGCCGAAGGGTTCGAGGCAGAGTGCCTCCAGGGGCGGCAGATGGGCTTCGACGGCAAGACGCTGATCCACCCGGGACAGGTCGAGGCGTGCAACGCCGCCTTCGCGCCGAGCGCTGAGCAGGTCGAGGAGGCCCGCGGCATCCTGCAGGCGTGGGAGGACGGCGCCGGCTCGGGCGTCGTGACCTTCGGCGGTCGCATGGTCGAGAGCCTGCACGTCGACACCGCGCGGCGGGTGCTCGAGACCCACGAGGCGATCCGCGCGCTGGAGGCCGAGGCCGACCGCTGACCCCCTGTGATGCCTCTCCGCAAGACCCGGTCCCTGCGACGCAACCTTGGAGTGCCGCCGCGCGTCTGAGTGGGTGCGGCCGCCCTTCACGAGGAGGGCGGCCGCACCAGCCACGCAGCTGCCAAGGTCTCGATCTGTTCACGAATCGGGTGACGGGCGTGTGGCACGAGCCACAACGGGCGGGGTTCCCCGAGGATGGGTGCCCGGTCAGACGACAGGCGTCGCGCACGGCGTCGGAACGGGGGACATCGATGGGGCGACACCCAGGGGACGTGGCGGGGGCGGCGGCACGGGCGGCCGCGGTGCTCGCGGCGGCGGCCCTCGGCCTGACCGGCTGCGGCATGGTCGCGGTCGAGGGCGCCGAGACCGCGGCACCCTCGCCCGTGACCTCGCGTGCGGTCGCGTCGCCGTCGTCCACCACAGCCGCGCCGTCGAGCCCGGAACCGGTGACGGAACCGACGACGACCCCAGCGCCCACGAAGACGCCCTCGCCGACCACGAGCACCCCGGTGCCGAAGCCCTCGACCACCAAGCCGGCGCCCAAGCCGACCCCCACCGTGAAGCCGACGCCCAAGGAGGGCGACACCCTGCATCCCGGTGACTCCGGTGCCTACGTGCTGTCGGTGCAGCAGCGGCTGTCGTCGCTCGGCTACTGGCTGGGCACCCCGGACGGAACCTACGGCTACCTGACCTCGCAGGCGGTGATGGCGCTGCAGAAGTCCGCCGGCCTCGGGCGTGACGGGGTCTTCGGCCCCGCCACCCGCCGGGCCCTGCATGCGGGGGTGCGGCCGCAGTCGCGCATCGGGGGCACGGGCCTGGAGGTCGACCTGCAGCGCCAGGTGCTCCTCGTCGTGCGCGGCGGGGCGGTCACGACGATCCTCAACACCAGCACGGGCAACGGCGAGTCCTTCGAGTACTACGGCCGGCAGGCGCGCGCCGTGACGCCGGCCGGCACGTACTCGGTGTTCCGCACCGTCGACGGCAACGACGAGGGCCCACTCGGCGACCTGTGGCGCCCGCGCTACTTCAACGGCGGGATCGCGGTGCACGGCGCCGCGTCGGTGCCGGCCCACCCCGCCTCGCACGGCTGCGCCCGGGTGAGCAACGCCGCCATGGACATGATCTGGGCCCGGGCCCTGATGCCGGTCGGGAGCCGGGTCGTCGTCTACTGACGCCGGCTCAGCGGCCGTCGAGGCGGGCCGCGACCCAGTCGAGCTGGGCGCTGGCGTGGTCGCGCCAATAGCCCGTGTCGTGGCCCCCGGCGTCGACCGTGAGCCGTGCCGAGGGCAGCCGCTCCGCGAAGACGCGGTTGGCCTCGACGAACGGGTCGGCGACGCCGCAGTCGAGCCGGACGGGGAGCTGTGCGAGCACCTCGGTGCGCGAGCGGTCGAAGACGTCGTGGGCCTCGAAGTCGGCCCGGTCGTCGAACGCCCCGGCCGCACTGGCCCCGGAATCGGTCCACAGGGCCGCTGACTGCGCCACCACCGCACCGACGGTCCGCGGTCCGAGCACGCTGGCGAGGAGCAGCGAGCCGTAGCCGCCCATCGACCACCCCAGGAAGGCGACCGGCCCGGCATACCCGGTCTGGGCCCGTAGCAGCGGGAGGAGCTCGTCGGTGACCATGCGTCCGGGGTCGGCCCCCGACCGGCGCCGGTGCCAGTAGAGGTCGCCGCCCTCGACGGAGGCGACGGCCAGACCGGTGCGCGCCACGTGGTCGTGCAGGTGCAGCTCGTCGAAGGCGGTGTCGGCGTTGCCGCCCCGGCCGTGCAGCACCACCACGACCGGTGGCGACCGGTCGCCCTCGCTGGGAACGGCGAGCCGCCAGCGCGGCTGGTGCCCTGGCCAGTGGGCCGTCCGCAGGCGGCCGGACCGCCAGGCCACCTCGCCGTCGCCGCACGCCCCGAGCCCACCCGCGAGCGCCGTGCCCAGCGCGGCGGCAAGGACGCTGCGGCGGGTGGGGAAGGCCATGACAGCACCCTAGGACGCGCGGGCTCGCCGGCGGACGCCCCGGGCTACCAGCGCGACGTGGCAGCGGCGACGAGGTCGCCGAGCAGCTCGCCCTCCTCGACGTCGAGACCCCGGCTGCGGAACCACCGGCACATGTTCGCGACGTCGCGCTCGAGGAACTCGAACCCGCGCGGGTTGCCGATGACGTCGACGATCTGCGGCCAGTCGATGAGCACCAGCCGATCACCGTCGAGCAGCACGTTGTAGGGCGAGAGGTCGCCGTGCGCCCAGCCCCGTTGCGCGAGCAGGGTGAGCGACCCGCGCAGCTGCTCGAACAGCTCGGCCAGCAGGTCCGGCGCGGGCCGGGTCTGGGCGAGGCGTGGCGCGGCCTGCCCGTCGTCGCCGACGAACTGCATCAGCATCTCGCGGTCGCTCAGCTGCACCGGGTAGGGCACCGGCAGGCCGAGCTCCCACAGCGTGCCGAGCGCCTCGAACTCCGCCGAGGCCCACTGCCCCGACAACAGCTCGCGGCCGAACTCGGTGCGCCGGGCCATGGCCCGCATCTCCCGGCTGCGGCGGACCCGGCGGCCCTCCTGGTAGCCGGCGTCGCGGTGGAACATGCGGTGCTCGCTGGTGCGGTAGCGCTTGGCGGCGAGCAGGGTGTCGTGCGCGGGGCGATCCGTGCCGTCAGGGATCCACCGGCGCACGACGTGGACGTCGGCCTCCTTGCCGGTCTTGAGGATCCCCAGGTCGGACTCGACGGCGCCGAGCGCGGTGATCACCCAGTCGGGTCGGGGTTTCGGCCCGTGGGTGGCGCCGTCCCAGGTGGACCAGCGCTCGCCCTCCGGCGGGTCGTCGGGGCGGCTGTCAAACGAGAACTGTGCGTTCTCCGAGAATGCGTGCAAGACAAGACTCCAAGGTGAGAAGGGTGTGGGCACGAAGGCGGCCCAGGACAGTCGTGGACATGTCGCGCCTCCCTTCTTCCGCAGTGGAGTCGGTGCACAGCCGGTATGCCGTGCGGCTTGCTCCCAGCGTGGCAGCCGTCCCGACCGATGCGCCACCGGTTTTCCAGGGGTTCCCTCGGCGAGGGATCGGGCGTACCTTGACCCCGGGTTCTCCAGCAGGGGTCTGGGGGAGTGAGTGAGGGGAATCAGCCATGCGCCGTTCTGTTGCCAGTGTCGTCACTGCGCTCGTCACCGGAGGTGCGGCCACCGTGGCCCTCGCCCTGCCGGCTGCAGCGATCAACACCTACAACGCCCAGCCGGCTCCAGAGCGCACGGAGGTAGGGGCCTTCGTCGCCCTGTGGGACCGCGACGAGGACGGCACGTACGACCGCTTCGACTGGGTGTGCAGCGGGGCCATGGTCGACGACGACACCTTCCTCACGGCCGCGCACTGCACGGACGACTGGCCCGCAGGCACGCGCTTCTTCGTCTCCCTCGAGGAGGACGTCCAGAGCAAGCTCGACGCGGCTGTCGAGGACGGGCTGACTCCGGCCGAGCAGGCCGAGCTGTTCCTCGACGAGGGCTGGATCGTCGAGGGCGACCCGCACCAGGACCCCTCCTATCCCGGCAACTCCGCCGACAGCCACGACATCGGCGTCCTCGACTTCTACGAGCGGGACGTGACGCCGCAGGACGTCTGGGACTTCGAGCCCGCCACGCTGCCCACCGAGGGGCAGCTCGACAGCCTCGGCTCTCGGGCCCTCGACGCGGCGCAGTGGTGGGCAGTCGGGTACGGCACCGAAGAGGCCCTGCGCGGCCCGGGCGGGCACCAGCACCTCGGGGGCGGCGTGCGGATGAAGGCGATGGAGGACTTCAGCGCCCTCAACAACACGTGGGTGCGCCTGGCCATGAACGAGTCACGCGGCCTCGGCGGGGCGTGCTACGGCGACTCCGGCGGGCCGAACTTCGTCGTGCTCGACGGCGAGTGGGTGCTGGCGGCCACGACGATCACCGGGGACGTCCCCTGCTACGCCACCAACGTGGCGTACCGCATGGACACCGAGAGCGCCCGAGCCTTCCTCGAGCCGTTCGTCGACCTTCCCTGACGGCCCGACCCTTTATCGGGTCACCCGAGAAAGGTGCGCTCACCCAGACGTGCCACCAGGGGTGATGCGGCCGTTTATCGGGTGACCCGACAAAGGTGCGGAGGGGTGGTGGGACTCACACGGAGTTCCACTGTCCCCTCAGGTGACCACTCGGCATACTCGCGGCAGGTCCTATCCCGCGACGCAAGGTGGCGAAAGCGCATGTCCCGACTCCAGCAGACCGATGGCCTGACCGAGGAGCAGAACGAGCTCGTCAAGCTCGTGCGCGAGTTCGTCGACGAGCAGATCATCCCCGTCGCCACCGAGCTGGAGCACAAGGACGAGTACCCCACGCAGATCGTCGAGGGCATGAAGGAGATGGGGATCTTCGGCTTGATGATCCCCGAGGAGTACGGCGGCCTGGGGGAGTCGCTGCTGACCTACGCGCTCTGCGTCGAGGAGATCGCGCGCGGCTGGATGTCGGTCAGCGGCATCATCAACACCCACTTCATCGTCGCCTACATGATCCTCCAGCACGGCACCGAGGAGCAGAAGCAGCACTACCTGCCGAAGATGGCGACCGGCGAGATCCGCGGAGCCTTCTCGATGTCCGAGCCGGGCTGCGGTTCCGACGTCTCGGCGATCAAGACCAAGGCCGTGCGCGACGGCGACTCCGACGACTGGACCATCAACGGCCAGAAGATGTGGCTGACCAACGGCGGCTCGGCGAACCTCGTTGCGGTGCTTGTGAAGACGGACACCGGCGCCGACTCGGTCTACAAGAACATGACGACCTTCCTCATCGACAAGACCGAGGGGTTCGGCGAGACCGCCCAGGGCGTCACGGTGCCGGGCAAGATCGAGAAGATGGGCTACAAGGGCGTCGACACCACCGAGCTCGTGTTCGAGGGGCACCGGACCACGTCGGCCCAGATCCTCGGGGGAGAGCCGGGCAAGGGCTTCTACCAGATGATGGACGGCGTCGAGGTGGGCCGCGTCAACGTCGCCGCCCGCGGCTGCGGCGTCGCCCGTCGAGCCTTCGAGCTCGGTGTGTCCTACGCCCAGCAGCGCGAGACGTTCGGCAAGAAGATCGCCGAGCACCAGGCCGTGCTGTTCCGCCTCGCCGACATGGCGGTCAAGGTCGAGGCGGCCCACGAGATGATGGTCAAGGCGGCCCGCAAGAAGGACTCGGGGGAGCGCAACGACCTCGAGGCCGGCATGGCGAAGTACCTTGCGTCCGAGTACTGCTCGCAGGTCGTCGAGGACTCCTTCCGGATCCACGGCGGCTACGGCTACTCCAAGGAGTACGAGATCGAGCGGCTCTACCGTGAGGCGCCGATGCTGCTGATCGGGGAGGGCACGGCCGACATCCAGCGCATGATCATCGGGCGGCGCCTGCTCGAGGACTACCGGCTCAAGGGCTGAGAGCCGGCGTCCCGAGCCCGCAGTGTGAACCACCTGCAGGAAACGTCCAGCGTGCTTTGACAGACTGTGCGCATGAGCACCCAGTCGAACGCGTTGTCACGGTCCCGCGCCAGCCTGACGCTGGAGTACCCGATGAGCGTCGGTCGGTACGAGAAGTACGAGGAGGCGCAGAAGGCCGTCGACTACCTCTCCGACCACGACTTCCCGGTGCAGAACGTGCTGATCGTCGGCACGGACCTCAAGCAGCTCGAGCGGGTCACGGGCCGGCTCACCCGCGGTCGGGTCGCCGCCGGTGGCATCCTGTCGGGCATGTGGCTCGGCCTGTTCGTCGGGCTGATCTTCGCCCTGTTCGACCCCCAGGCCTCGGGAACAGGCAGCATCCTGCTGACGGTGCTGTTCGGCGCCGGTTTCGGCCTGATGTGGGCCGTCCTCGGCTACCAGTTCACCGGTGGGCACCGGGACTTCACCTCGGTCACCCAGGTGGTCGCGACCCAGTACGAGGTGCTCGTCGAGCACCGGCACGTGCAGCGCGCCCGCGAGCTGCTCGCCCAGATGGACCCGATGGCCGCGGCCCAGGCCGAGGTCCGGGCGGCCCGGGAGGCCGAGGCCGCGGCTGCTGCTGCCGCGCAGAGGGCCCAGACGACCGCTCCGTCCGCGTCACCGACCGGCGAGGTGCCCCAGCCCCCCCAGCAGCCCCAGCCCCCGGCCGGCAGCTGAGCCGAACCGACCCCGGCAGGCGAGCCCCCGGCATACCGTTGGGCGCATGACGGAGCGCCCGCAGCTGGCCGAGTTCGGAGACGACTTCTCGCGCGTCCTGTGCGTCGTGGCGCACCCGGACGACATCGAGTACGGCACCGCGGCAGCGGTGGACCGCTGGACGAAGGCCGGCAAGGTCGTCACCTACTTCCTGCTCACGCGCGGCGAAGCCGGGATCGACACCATGCAGCCGGCGAAGGCCGGCCCGCTGCGGGAGCAGGAGGAACGCGACGGCGCCGCGGTGGTGGGCGTGACCGAGGTCGACTTCGGCGACTACCGCGACGGGCACATCGAGTACGGCCTGGACCTGCGCCGCGACATCGCCCGGGAGATCCGGCGGCGCCGGCCGGAGGTCGTCATCACCGGCGACTACCACGACCGGTTCTTCGGCGGCATGCCCAACCAGGCCGACCACCGGGCGGTCGGGCTGGCGACGCTCGACGCCTGTGCCGATGCCGGCAACCGGTGGATCTTCCCCGAGCTCGCCGCGGAGGGTTTCGAGCCGTGGGGCGGGGTGGCCCTGGTCGGTTTCGGGGGCTCACCCCAGCCGTCGCACTACGTCGACGTCACAGGCCACTTCGAGGCGGCCGTGTCCTCGCTCGAGGCGCACCGCGAGTACAACGCCGCCCTGGGGCCGGACTTCCCGCCGCCCCGCGACCTCATCCAGATGATCCTGGGCAGAGGCGGCGAGGCGGCCGGGATCGAGCACGCGCTGCTGCTCGACGTCGTCCAGCGCCGCTGAGGCTCAGCGCTCCCAGATGCGGGCGATCCAGGCCTCGACATCGGTGGAGGTGCGGGGCATGGCTGCGGAGAGGTTCTCGCACCCGTCCTCGGTGACGAGCACGTCGTCCTCGATGCGCACGCCGATGCCGCGGAAACGCTCGGGGGCCTTGAGGTCGTCGGCCTTGAAGTAGAGCCCGGGCTCCACGGTGAGCACCATCCCGGGCTTCAGCTCGGCGTCCATGTACTGCTCGCGGGTGGCGAGGGCGCAGTCGTGCACGTCGATGCCGAGGTGGTGCGAGGTGCCGTGCACCATCCAGCGCCGGTGGTACTGGCCGTGCTCCTTGTCGAGGGTGCCCTCGACGTCGACGCCCTCGGGCAGCAGGCCCCACTTCTCGAGGTGCTCGGCGATGACCCGGATGGCGGCGGCGTGCACGTCGGAGAACTTGTTGCCGGGCCTGACCGCTGCCAGGCCGGCCTCCTGCGCGGCGTAGACGGCGTCGTAGATCTCGCGCTGGGCGTCGGTGAAGGTGCCGCTGGCGGGCAGCGTGCGGGTGATGTCGGCGGTGAAGAGCGAGTCGACCTCGACCCCGGCGTCGAGCAGGATGAGGTCGCCCTCCTTGAGGTCACCGGTGTTCTTGATCCAGTGCAACGTCGTCGCGTGGTCGCCGGCAGCGCAGATGGAGTCGTAGCCGATGCCGTTGCCCTGGTGGCGGGCGTGGAGACCGAAGACGCCCTCGACCCAGCGCTCGCCGCGGCCCTTGGCGACCGCCTCGGGCAGGTCGCCGATGACGGCCTCGAAGCCGACGTGGGTGGCGGCGACGGCCTTGCGCATCTCGCCGACCTCCCACTCGTCCTTGACCAGGCGCAGGGTGGAGAGGAACGCCGCGAGCTCGTCATCGGCCTCCTCCAGCGTGGACGGGTCGGCGCCCTCGGTGGTGCGGGCGGCGTCGAGCTGGCGGGCCAGGTCGCGGTCGGCGTCGCGCACCAGGCGCACGGTGACCTCGCCGGCGTCCTTCGCCGCGGCGTCGGCGAACTCGTCGATGTGGCGGGCGGTCAGGCCCAGCTCGGTCTCGATGTCCTCGATGGTGGGACGCGCGCCCACCCAGAACTCGCCGTAGCGGGGGTCGGCGAAGAACTCGTCGGTGTCGCGGCCGGCCAGCGGGCGGAAGTAGAGGATCGCCTCGTGGCCGCCACCGTGCTCGGCGTCCCGCGGCTCCAGGACGAGCACGGCGTCCGGCTCGCGGTCACCGCCGAGGCCGGTGAGGTGCGCGAAGGCGCTGTGCGGGCGGAACACGTAGTCGGTGTCGTTGCTGCGCACCTTCAGGCCGCCGGCGGGCACGACGAGCCGCTCGCCCGGGAAGGCCTCGCTGACGCGGGCCCGGCGCGCGGCGGCATACGGGGCGGCCTCGGACGGCGCGGTGGCGCCGGCACGCCGCGGCGCCCAGTCCTCGGCCACGAAGGCGCGGAACTCGTCGGTGGTGGGACGCGCCCGGTTGTCGGCCTGCTTCTGCTCTTCGCTGGTCACCGGTCCATCGTCGCATGAGCCGCGCGGCTGCCGGGGCCGTGGTGTGGTGCGCGGGAAAGCGAACCTGAGGTTCCCTTTCTGTGAACCTCGGGTTCGTTTCCCCCGCAGCGGTATGCCGCCCGCTCGCCGCTCGGGTTGCCCGTCGCGAGCCCAGCCGGCTGTGGAAAGCCCGACGGACGGGACCGCGCCCCTGGGCAGACTGGCGGTGTGGCGCGCTTCGTGGGTGAGCGGGGGACACCTGCCGAGCTGGAGGCGCTGCCATACCTCCTGCGCCGCGCGACGGCCTCCATGGATCGCCTCTTGCTGCAGACGCTCGAGGGGCGTGGCTTCGCCGACGTCGGCGCCACCGGGCTGCACGTCCTGCTGCTGGTGCGGAGCCCCCGGCCCGTCAGCCTGCTCGCTGAGTCGCTTGGCATGACGCCTCAGGCCATGGGGCGGGTGGTGAAGCGGATGGAGGCCCGAGAGCTGGTGGTGCGCTACGAGCACCCCTACGACGCCAGGTCGCTCATGGTGGAGCTGACCGACGACGGAGCAGACCTCGCGAGCATCGTGCGCGAGGCGCTGCAGGACGCGCTCCACGTGGTCTCCGACGACCTCGAGGGCGAGCGCCTCGGGCAGCTCGTGGACGACCTCGCCGTGGTCGCGGAGGTGGGGGAGGACCCGCACCCGTGGCAGCGGTGGTGACCTGTGCCCTGTCTCGGCGGGCGGGGAGTGTGAGGGAGGGCACGGCCGCAGCGGGTGCCGGACGGCGCCGCCAGTCGGCAGGATGGGCCGCAACCAGCCGCACCAGCACCACCGCACAGGCACACACCGCACGAGGGAGTCGGAATGCAGTTCGGGCGTACGTACGAGGAGTTCGAGGTCGGCGCGGTCTACAGGCACTGGCCCGGGAAGACGGTCACCGAGTACGACGACCACCTCTTCTGCCTCATCACCATGAACCACCACCCGCTGCACCTCGACGCGCACTACGCGAAGGAGACCACGCAGTTCGGCAGGAACGTGGTGGTCGGCAACTACGTCTACTCGCTGCTGCTCGGCATGAGCGTGCCCGACGTCTCCGGCAAGGCCATCGCGAACCTCGAGGTCGAGTCGCTGCGCCACGTGGCTCCGACCTTCCACGGCGACACCATCTACGGCGAGACCACCGTGCTCGACAAGTGGGAGTCGACGAGCAAGGACGACCGCGGCATCGTCCACGTCGAGACGATCGGCTACAACCAGGACGGCAAGGTCGTCTGCATCTTCCGGCGCAAGGTCATGGTGCCCAAGCAGAGCTACCTCGACGCCCGCGGCGGCGAGCAGCCCGGTCGCCCCGTGCCCCAGCCCGACAGGAACTGGTCGGGGCAGCAGGCCGAGGCCTCCGCCTAGCCCCTGCTGACCTCCCGGGACTGCTTGGCCCCACGAACGTGGCGAACGCGGCGTCGCGCTCGGCCTTGCCCCTGCCTGCCCATGGTGCCCCGGCTCGGCGGACCCCTACCCGCCGTGGTCCCGGCCCACCGGTATGGCCGGCTCCTCCGAGGAGTGGGACGGGTGCCGCTGCTGGTAGGACAGTGCCCGGCACAGCCCGAGCAGCGCCAGGTTGACGAAGACCAGCAGGTAGCCGGCGAACTCCTCGTCGAGCAGGCGGAAGAACTGCACGATGAACAGCTGGGCGAGCAGGGCGATCTCGAACAGCCGCAGTGCCTGCGCCCGCTGGTCCCGGAGCCACCGCCGCGTCGCCGCGATCGCCACCGCCACCGAGGCCAGCGCGAAGCCGGCGTAGACCACGTCGACGACGTCCGGTCCCTGGGAGAGGAGCACGGTGGGCCGCAGCGCCGAGAACACGACGAAGACCAGGAAGGCGACGACCGCGGTGCGCTTGATCGCCTCCAGCCGCGGGAGGCCGATGACGAAACCGCGGACGGCCGCGTAGCCCTGGGAGACGAACGAGCGCGAGGGCTCCTCGCTGGGCAGGGCCTCGAGCGCCTCGCGCAGCGGGGCGGCGAGGGGCTCGGAGGGCCCCACGCTGCGCAGCAGCTCGATGGCGCGCTGGCGCTCGGCGTGGTCCATGTCGTGGGCCGCGGACTCCTTGAGCAGCTCGACCGCGTTGACGACCAGCTCGCGGTCGCTGAGCGGGTGTCGCTGCACCACGAAGGTCACGACCAGGTAGGTGCCCACGAAGGTGCCGTAGATGATGGCGGCGACGGGCTCGTAGAAGTAGTTGTTGTCGCCGGTGACGAACTTGCCGACCTCGTCGATGAACAGGCCGAACCCGATGCCCGAGAGCACCGTCGCGACGTTGCGCACGGCCCTGCTGAGGAAGAGCATGAACATCAGCTGCGCAACGAGCATGGCGAGCCCGCCCCAGAGCAGGTGGGCGAGGTGGAGGCCGTCGCCGCCGAGCTGCGGGAAGCCCGTGGCCACGAGGAAGATCCGCGTCACGGCGATCGACAGCACCGAGCTGACGAGGAAGACCTCGAACCGGTCTGCCCCCTCGGCATCGCGGATCGGGAGGTGGGTCTTCAGGGCCACCCTCCGATCATGGCACGCGGGAGTGCTGCCCTAGCCTTGCCCCGTGGCGATCGACCTGCACACCCACTCCAACGCGAGTGACGGCACCCACGACCCCGCCCGGGTCGTCGCCGAGGCCGCCGCCCACGGTCTGACCACCATCGCCCTCACCGACCACGACACGACCTCCGGATGGGCGGAGGCCACCGCTGCCGCCCTCGAGCTCGGCGTCGACCTCGTGCCGGGGGTCGAGCTGTCCACCCAGCACCACGGAGTCAGCGTCCACCTCCTCGGCTACCTCGTCGACGCCGACCACGCCGGGCTGAGGCATGAGATGGAGCGGGCCCGCTCGAGCCGGGACACGAGGATGGAGCGGATGGTCGCGAGGATGGCGGCCGACGGCATACCGGTCGACCTCGAGGTGGTGCGCGCGCAGGCCAAGGCGGGGGCGACCCTCGGTCGTCCCCACCTCGCCGACGCGCTCGTCGAGGTCGGCTACGTGCCGGACCGGGACGCGGCCTTCACCGACCTGCTGCACGACCGCAGCCCCTACTACGTGCACCACTACGCGCCCGAGGTCCTGCGGGCGATCGCCCTGGTCCGCGAGGCCGGTGGGGTCCCCGTGATGGCCCACCCCTTCGCGAACCGCCGCGGGCGCACCGTCAGCGACCACGTGATCGAGCAGATGGCCGAGGCCGGCCTCGCCGGGCTCGAGGCCTACCACCGCGACCACCTCGGCCCCGAGCGGGCGCACGCGGTCGCGCTCGCCGACCGGCTCGGGCTGTTCGTCACGGGGTCGAGCGACTACCACGGCACGGGCAAGGAGAACCGCATCGGTGAGAACCTCACCGAACCGGAGGTGCTGGCCCAGATCGAGGAGCAGGCCACGAGCGGGACCGCAGTGGTGCGCTCGTGAGCGCGGTCGACCTCGAGATCCTCGTCTCGATGTTCGTCACCCTGCTGGTGATCATGGACCCGCCCGGGATCCTGCCGGTCTTCCTCGGCCTGACCAAGAGCCTGACCCACCGCCAGCGGGTGGCCGCCGCCCGCCGGGCCGCGCTCGTGGCGCTCGGCGTCATCACGGCGTTCGGCGTGTTCGGCCAGCAGATCCTCCAGTACCTGCACATCTCGCTCCCGGCCCTGCAGGGGGCCGGTGGCCTGCTGCTGCTCCTCGTGGCCCTCGAGCTGCTGACGGGCAAGGAGTCCGAGCAGCACGCCGACGTCGGTGTCAACGTGGCCATGGTGCCGCTCGGCACCCCGCTGCTGGCCGGACCGGGAGCCATCGCCGGCCTGCTGCTGTCGGCGATCGCCGGGCAGATGCTCGCCAACAGCGTCCGGGCCTTTGTCAGCGGCGAGGGATAGCGTGCGCGCATGACCGTGGGGGCACAGCGTTTCGAGCAGCAGGAGCTCGGTGGCATGCCGACGCGCCTGTTCCGGGCCAGCCCGTCCCGGCTGCACGCGTGGCTCGACTGCCCGCGGCGCTACCGGCTGCAGTACCTCGACCGCCCGCGACCGCAGGCCCGCCCACAGCGCGCGCACACGTCGGTCGGCGTCGCGGTGCACAACGCGCTGCGTGACTGGTGGGACCTGCCAACGGCCCAGCGCACCACCACCGCCGGCGCCGAGCTGGTGCGCACGTCGTGGATCGAGCTCGGCTTCCGCGACACCGACCAGTCGCAGCGCTGGCGCACCCGGGCCCAGCAGCAGGTCCACGCCTACCTCGAGAACGTCGACCCCTCGCGGCAGCCGCTCGGCATCGAGCGCACCGTGTCGCTGAAGACCGAGCGGCTCGCCCTCCAGGGCCGGATCGACCGCCTCGACGAGCGCGACGGCGAGCTCGTGGTCGTCGACTACAAGACCAGCCGCGTGCCGCCCACCGACGACGAGGCCCGCACCTCCCTGCCTCTGGCGCTGTATGCCGCGGCGGCCTGGAAGATGTTCCGGCGCCGCTGCGTGCGGGTCGAGCTGCACCACCTGCCCACGGGGTCCGTCGCCGCGCACGAGCACACGGGGGAGTCGCTGAAGCGCAAGATCGACGAGGCGGAGTCGATCGCCCGCGACGCGCAGCGGGCCGAGGCCGACTACGCCGCGTTCGGCGTCGACTCGGGCCGCTTCCCCGCCAACGTGACCCCCTTGTGCCGGTGGTGCGACTTCCGGGCGCACTGCCCGGCAGGCCAGGCCGCGGGGCCGGAGCAGTCCGACTGGGCGGCGCTCGACGGGGAGGAGCCGTGAGCGTCATGACCGGTGCCGTGACCATCGAGACCCCACGGCTGTTGCTGCGGCAGTGGCGCGAGGACGACCTCGCGTCCTTCGCCGCCCTGAACCGCGACCCCGAGGTGATGCGCTTCTTCGAGGAGCCGCTGACGTGGGAGCGGTCCGACGGGTGGGCCCGCTACATCGCGGACAGGATCGACGGGCTCGGCTGGGGGCTGTGGGCGCTCGAGCGACGCGACACGGGTGAGTTCATCGGGTTCACCGGGCTGCAGGTGCCGCGCCACGACCTGCCGTGCAACCCCTGCGTGGAGGTGGGGTGGCGCCTCGCCCGCGCGGCGTGGGGGCACGGCTTCGCCACCGAGGCGGGCCGGGCCAGCCTCGCCCACGCTTTCGGGCCCCTCGCCCTCGAGGAGGTGGTCTCCATGACCGCCGTGCCCAACACCCCGTCCCGCCGCGTCATGGAGCGGCTCGGCATGGTGCGCGACGAGGCCGGCGACTTCGACCACCCGGGCGTGTCCGCCGGCCACCCCCTCCAGCGGCACGTGCTGTACCGCATCAGCGCGCAGCGGTGGCGCTCGCTGCCGACGACGTGACCGAGATCGCGCGCGTGTCGGGCCCGCGGGCCAGCAGCGCACCGGCGCCGACCTGAGAGACTGTGCCGCACGGCATACCCGCTCTCGTCGAAAGGTCACCAGTGGCGAAGTCCCGCACGAAGAAGCCGGCCACGGTCAT
Source organism: Knoellia sp. p5-6-4 (assembly GCF_029222705.1). NCBI lineage: Bacteria > Bacillati > Actinomycetota > Actinomycetes > Micrococcales > Intrasporangiaceae > Knoellia > Knoellia sp. p5-6-4. Next base: position 961,591 of record NZ_JARGZF010000001.1, on the reverse strand, counting down.
CTCCGTCGCGAACCAGAAGGGCGGCGTCGCCAAGACCACCTCGGTGGCGTCCCTCGGCGCGGCCTTCGCGGAGCACGGCAAGCGCGTCCTGCTCGTCGACCTCGACGCGCAGGCCTGCCTGACCTTCAGCATGGGGGTCGACCCCGACGTCGTCGAGCTGTCGGTCAACGAGGTGCTGCTCGGACAGGCCGCCGTCGCGGACGTGCGGGTGGAGTGCGAGGACGGGGTCGACCTCGTGCCCAGCGTGATCGACCTCGCCGGCGCCGAGGCACAGCTGCTGCCGCGCCCGGGGCGCGAGTACGTGCTGCGGACCGCGCTCGAGGACGTGCGCGAGGAGTACGACGTCATCCTGCTGGACTGCTCGCCGAGCCTCGGGGTGCTCACCCTCAACGCGCTGACCGCGAGCCAGGGGCTCATCATCCCCATGCCGTGCGAGATGCTCAGCCACCGCGGCGTGGGCCAGCTGCTCGACACCGTCGCCGACGTCAAGAAGATCCTCAACAAGGACCTCGCGGTCTACGGCATCCTCCCCACGCTCTTCGACGGCCGGAGCAACCACGCCCGGGAGGTGCTCTCCGACGTCGGTGAGCGCTACGGCCTGCCCGTGCTCGACCCGCCGATCCCGAAGACCGTCCGCTTCGCGGAGGCGCCGGCGGTGGGGCGCTCGATCCTGGCCACGTCGCGCACGTCCAAGGGCGCCCAGGCCTACCGGGCCGTGGCCAGGAGCCTGCTGTCGAAGGTCTGAGCGGGCCCTGCGCCGAGAGGGGCCCGCCCGCGGCGGAATACGACGACCCGGCGAGGACTTGTCCCTTGACGGACCATTCGCGACCGAAGGAGAGCACGTGTCCCGCACCGCAGCCCTGTCCGCCCCCTCCGCCGGCGCCCCGCTCGAGGCGACCACGATCGAGCGACGTGCCCTGCGCGACGACGACATACGGATCGACATCGCGTTCGCCGGCATCTGCCACAGCGACATCCACCAGGTGCGCGAGGAGTGGGGCAGCGCCTCGTTCCCTATGGTGCCCGGCCACGAGATCGCCGGCGTCGTCTCCGCCGTCGGTGACGGCGTCACGAAGTACAAGGTCGGCGACCGTGTGGGTGTCGGCTGCATGGTCGACTCCTGCGGCGGGTGCGCCCAGTGCAAGGACGGCCACGAGAACTTCTGCGAGAACCGCACCGTCTGGACCTACAACGACACGAACCTCGACGGCGAGCCGGCGATGGGCGGCTACAGCCAGCAGATTGTCGTCTCCGAGCGGTTCGCCGTGCGAATCCCCGACGGCCTCGAGCTCGACGTGGCGGCCCCGCTGTTGTGCGCCGGCATCACCGTCTACACGCCGCTCAAGCGCTGGGGCGCCGGGCCGGGCAGGAAGGTCGCCGTCGTCGGCATGGGCGGCCTCGGGCACATGGCCGTGAAGATCGCCAGCGCCATGGGCGCCGAGGTGACCGTGCTCAGCCAGGGCACGAGCAAGGAGGCGGACGGGCGCCGGTTCGGGGCGACGGACTACCGGGCCACCGCGGACGGCAGCGTCTTCACGGACCTGCGCGGCCGGTTCGACCTCATCGTCAGCACCATCAGCGCCAGCTTCGACGTCGACGCCTACCTCGGCCTGCTCAAGCCGTTCGGGGCCTTCGTCACCGTGGGCCTGCCGCCCGAGGCCCAGGCCGTCAGCCTCGGCGCGCTGATCAGCGGCGACAAGGTCCTCGCCGGCTCCAACATCGGCGGCATCGAGCTCACCCAGGAGATGCTCGACTTCTGCGCCGAGCACGGCATCGGCGCCGAGGTCGAGAAGATCTCCGCCGACGAGGTGAACGAGGCCTACGACCGCGTGGTGGGCTCCGACGTCCGCTACCGGTTCGTCATCGACACCGCCACCATCTCGCCCGCCTCCTAGGGGAGGTCATGGCCGGCCCACCGGGCGGGTATGCCGTGGAGTTCCGGCGCGTCGAGCGCGCCGACTTCCCGCTGCTCGCCCGGTGGCTGGCCACCGAGCCCGTGCGCCGCTGGTGGTGCCACGAATGGTCGGCCGAGGCGGTCGAGCGCGACTTCGGACCAAGCGTCGACGGCCTGGAGCCCAACGAGGACTGGCTGGCCGCCCTGGTCGACGGCGAACCGGTGGGGCTGGTGCAGCGCTCGCGGGTCGCCGACTACGAGGAGAACCTGCGCGACTTCGCCTCCCTCGTGGAGGTGCCGGCGGGTGCCGCCACCCTCGACTACCTGCTCGGTGACCCTCAGCGGCTCGGCCGCGGCCTCGGCACGTCCATGATCGCCGCGATGGTCGAGCGCACCTGGCGCGACCTGCCCGACGCCCCCTGCGTGCTGGTGGCCGTCGTCGCGGCCAATAGGGCCTCGTGGCGGGCGCTGGAGAAGGCCGGGTTCCGGATCGTCGCCTCGGGCGAGCTGCCGCCGGACAACCCGGTCGACGACCCCCTGCACCACGTGCTGCGCCGCGACCGGCCGCACTGACCCGCACCTCACTCCGCCGAGAGGGACCTCAGCCCCGCGACACGCCGTCGCGGGGCGTGACGGGGCCCGATCCCGGTGAGAGGCACGTATGCCGTGTGGCCCCCTGTCGGGGCCACACGGCATACGTCGTGCGGGAGGTGGGCGTCAGCCCTGCTGCGCTTCGCCGGCGGGCTTGCCGCCGCGGGTGCGACGACGGTTGCGGCTGCGACGCGGCTTGGTCTCGCCCTCACCGGTGGTGGGCTGGGGTCGCTCGCTGCTGCGTCCTGCGCCACCCGGCCGGCCGCCACGGCCACCGGTGCCGACCTGGCCGCTGCGGCCGGGGCCCTTGCGGCCGGCGCCCTTGCCGGTCTCACCGAGGTCCTCGAGCTCCTCGGCCTCGAGGCCGGCGCGCTTCTGCTCCGACTTGGGCAGGCGGCCCTTCGCCTCGCGCGGGATGTCGAGCTCGGAGTAGAGGTGGTCGGACGAGGAGTAGGTCTCCTCGGGCTCGGGGATGCCGAGGTCGAGGGCCTTGTTGATCAGGCCCCAGCGCGGGATGTCGTCCCAGTCGACGAAGGTGACGGCGATGCCGGTGTTGCCCGCGCGTCCGGTGCGCCCGATGCGGTGGACGTAGGTCTTCTCGTCCTCGGGGCACTGGAAGTTGATGACGTGCGTGACGTTCTCGACGTCGATGCCGCGGGCGGCGACGTCGGTGGCGACGAGGACGTCGACCTTGCCGTTGCGGAACGCGCGCAGGGCCTGCTCGCGGGCTCCCTGGCCGAGGTCGCCGTGGATCGCGGCCGCGGCGAACCCGCGGTCGGTGAGTTCGTCGGCGACCTTCGCCGCGGTGCGCTTGGTGCGGCTGAAGATGATCGTCAGGCCGCGGTCCTTGGCCTGGAGGATGCGCGCGAGCATCTCGGTCTTGTCCATCGCGTGGGCGCGGTAGACGAACTGCTCGATGGCCTTGACGGTGTGGCCGTCGTCGCCCTCCTCGCTCATGGCGCGGATGTGGGTGGGCTGGGTCATGTAGCGGCGGGCCAGGGCCACCACAGCACCCGGCATGGTGGCCGAGAAGAGCATCGTCTGGCGCGAGGCCGGCGTCATGGCCAGCAGCTTCTCCACGTCGGGCAGGAAGCCGAGGTCGAGCATCTCGTCGGCCTCGTCGAGCACGACGGTCTTGGCGCGGGAGAGGTCGAGGTGGCCCTGCTTGGCGAGGTCGATCAGGCGGCCGGGCGTGCCGACGACGACCTCGACGCCCTTGTGGAGGGCCTCGATCTGCGGCTCGTAGGCGCGGCCGCCGTACACGGTGAGCACCCGGACGCCGCGCAGCTTCCCGGCGCGCTCGAGGTCCTTGGCCACCTGGACGGCGAGCTCACGGGTGGGGGCCACGGCCAGCGCCTGCGGCTTGCCGGCGTCGGGGAGGCCGTCGAACTCCGGGTCGCGCGGCGAGACGACGCGGTCGAGCATCGGCACCCCGAACCCGAGGGTCTTGCCGGTGCCGGTCTTGGCCTGGCCGATGATGTCGTGGCCGGCGAGGGCCACCGGCAGGGTCATCGCCTGGATGGGGAAGGGGTGGACGATGCCGGCCTCGGACAGCGAGGCGACGATGTCGGGGTGGACGTCGAAGTCCGCAAAGGTGGGCGTGTTGGTGTCAGTCACTCGGGTATCTCTCGATCGGGGACCGTCCCACGTCAGGGGAGGTCCGCACACAGCGGGCCGATCGGAGGTCTTCGAAGTGGGGGCCGCAGGAACCCTCCCGCGGGCGTGAGTCGTGCCGACCGGGCACCGATAACGCTTCGAGTGTAGCCGCAGAGTCGTGGTGCGGCCGACTCCGCCGTCTAGGGTGTGCCCCATGAGCCCGGAGGAGAGCACCCCTGAGCCCCCCGTCGTCGCGGCCACGGACTGGCTGGCCGACCCGCAGTACCGCGAGGCCGTGGTGGACCTGCTCGGAGTCCTCGCCTATGGCGAGCTGACCGCGTTCACCCGCCTCGCGGGCGACTCCGACCTCGCGCCGAGCCAGCCGCTGAGGGCGGCGGTGGCGAGCCTGGCCGTCGCCGAGTTCCGTCACTACGAGTTCCTCGTGAAGCGGCTCGAGGAGATGGGCGCCGACCCGCAGGCCGCGATGGCCCCGTTCATCGCCGCCATCGACGCCTTCCACGAGCGCACCCGCCCGAGCACCTGGCTCGAGGGCCTGGTGAAGGCCTACGTCGGCGACGGCATCGCCACCGACTTCTACCGCGAGATCTCCGCCTACGTCGACCCGTCGACGGCCGCGCTGGTGCACGACGTCATGCAGGACGTCGGCCAGGCCGAGTTCGTCGTCAAGGTCGTGCGCGAGGCCATCAAGGCCGACGAGCGCGTCGCCGGCCGTCTCGCGCTGTGGGGACGTCGGCTCGTGGGTGAGGCGCTCTCGCAGGCCCAGCAGGTCGCCGTGGAACGCGACGCGCTGTCCTCGCTGCTCGTCGGCGGCGTCGGCGCCCAGCACCGGCCGAGTGCCGACCTCGCCGAGCTCGGGCGCATGTTCGCCCGCCTGACCGACGAGCACACCCGGCGGATGGGGCGCCTCGGCCTCGCCGCCTAGACCAACGACCTCGCCCCCTGGGTACGACGAAGGCCCCGTCCGGCTGGACGGGGCCTTCGGTGCGCCTGTGGCGCTCAGACGTGGTGGGTGTTCCTGCGACCTGTCACCGCGATGTAGCCGGCGATGAGCGCGGCGGCAACGATGATGCTGATGATCCAGCGGATCCAGTCGATCCCACTGGTGGACTCGACTCCGAGCGCCGCCGCGAGGTACCAGCCGATGAGCACGCCGAGGACGCCGAGGACCACGGTGATGAGTGCGCTGATGTTCTGTCGGCCAGGCATGACGACACGAGCGAGTGCGCCAATGACGATGCCGGCGATGATGACACCGATGATTTCCATGTCAGCTCCTTCTGCGCGGTGTTGCCGCGCTGTCGGGGCCGGTTACCCGGCTCACGACAACTGGACCACGGGTGCCCGGAAAGCGCATTTCGAAGGCGAAGGTCAGGGCGCTGCCGAGGGCGCGTGAAGACGGCAGTGGCCGGCCGTTCCACTCGAGGCTGGAGGTTCCGCGCCGAATGAAAGGACCGGCCACCCGGGATGCGCTCAGAGGGTGCCGAACCCGACCCCGCGGCGCTCGCTCTCCCCGAGGGAGACGTAGCCCAGCGCAGCACCGGGAACGATGAGCTGGCGGCCCTTGTCGTCGGTCAGGGTGAGCAGGGTGCCCTTCTCGATCGCCTCGGCCACGGCCTTGGCGACCTCCTGCGAGCTGGTGTCGGTTTCGAACGTGATCTCGCGCGCGACGTTCTGCACGCCGATCTTGACCTCCACGTCAGTGGCCTTTCTTCGAAGCGGTGGCTCACGGCATACCTGTCGTGCGCCTGTCTGCCCACAGGCTAACCAGCCTGGTGCGGTGTTCCTTCCCCCGACACCTTCGGGAAGTAGCCGAGCCCGCGCCAGGCCAGGGTGCCGACGAGACGGGCGGCCTCGTCCTGGGGGATGGCGGGGCCCTGTGCGAGCCAGTGCCGGGCGCTCACCTGGGCCAGTCCGGTGAGGGCCATGCCGAGCAGGGACGCCTCGGCGTCGGGCAGGTCGGTGTCCTCGGCGATGACCTCGGCCACCGCGTCGGCGCAGACCAGGCCGATGGCGTCGAGCCGGTGGCGCACCGCCGACTCGTTGGTGAGGTCGGACTCGAAGATGAGGCGGAAGGCGGCGCCGTCCCGGGAGACGAAGTCGAAGTAGGCCGCGATGGCCGCGTAGACCCGCTCCTTGTTGTCGGTGGTCGACGCCAGCGCCTCGCGCACCAGCCCCTCGAGGATGTCGGTGTGGCTGTCGAGCAGGGCGAGGTAGAGCTCGAGCTTGCCCGGGAAGTGCTGGTAGAGAACGGGTTTGGACACGCCGGCGCGCTCGGCGATGTCGTCCATGGCGGCGGCGTGGTAGCCGTTCTCGACGAACGCGGCCTGGGCGGCCTCGAGGAGCTGGGCGCGGCGGGCGGAGCGGGGCAGCCGCTGGCCCCGCGACGCGTCGGGTCGCGAGTCTGCGCTGATCGACATGGTGTCCTCTCTCATGCTCTCCTCGGGCGTGTGCCCCATGGTACGGGTGGGTAACCTCGGTCACATGGCCATCCCGCCGCTGGTCGCCCCAGCGCCCGACCTCACCAGCGAGGAGCGGGCCCGCTACGCACGCCACATCCTGCTGCCCGACATCGGGCTGGAGGGCCAGCGGAGGCTGAAGAACGCCCGGGTCCTCGTCGTCGGTGCTGGTGGCCTTGGCTCGCCCGCCCTGCTCTACCTCGCGGCCGCCGGGGTCGGCACGATCGGGGTGGTCGACGACGACGTGGTCGACGCCTCCAACCTCCAGCGCCAGGTCGTCCACGGCACGCCCGACGTCGGCCGGCCCAAGACCGAGTCGGCGGCCGAGGCGGTCGGCCGGGTGAACCCGCTCGTGCGCGTGGTGCGCCACGACCTGCGGCTGGACTCGACCAACGCCCTCGACGTCATCGCGGGCTACGACGTGGTGCTCGACGGCACCGACAACTTCCCGACCCGCTACCTGCTCAACGACGCCTGCGCGCTGCTCGGCAAGCCCCACGTGTGGGGGTCGATCTACCGGTTCGACGGCCAGGTCAGCGTCTGGTTCGCCGGACACGGCCCCTGCTACCGGTGCGTGTTCACCGACCCGCCGCCGCCCGGCTCGGTGCCGTCGTGCGCCACCGGTGGCGTGCTCGGCGTGCTGTGCGCCGCGATCGGGTCGGTGCAGGTCGCCGAGACCATCAAGCTCATTGTCGGACAGGGCGATCCGCTCGTCGGACGCCTGCTCGTGCACGACTCGCTGCGCCAGTCGTGGGACACCCTGCGCGTCGCTCGCAACCCCGACTGCCCCCTGTGCGGCGACCACCCCACCATCACCGAGCTCGACGACTACGAGGCCTTCTGCGGGGTCACAGGCGGTGTGCCGGGTGGCGAGTCCGCGGGTGTGCCGCAGGAGGCGGCCGGCGTATTCGGTGAGGTCTCGGCGCGCGAGCTGGCGCAGATGTTGGGCGCGCGAGAGCGGGGGGAGCGGGCCTTCGAGCTGGTCGACGTCCGCGACGAGGGTGAGCTCGAGGTCGTGTCGGTGCCGGGCGCGCGCGCCATCCACCTCGAGGAGTTCCGCGCGGGAACGGCGCTCGAGAAGCTGCCCGATGGCATACCGGTCGTCGTCATGTGCAAGTCGGGGGTGCGCTCGGCCGAGGCGGCGGGCCTGCTGGCCGGCGCGGGGCGCACCGACGTGCACAACCTCACCGGTGGGGTGCTCGCGTGGGTGCGCGACGTCGACCCGAGCCTGCCGGCGTACTGACGGCGGTCGACGGATGGTGACCACGGCCCGTGACTTCGGCCCGCCGAGCGAGTTCGCCGACGACGTGCTCGACGTCGTCGACCAGATCCCCGAGGGCATGGTGATGACGTACGGCGACATCGCCGAGCTGCTCGGCCGTGGCGGAGCCCGCGGGGTCGGCACGGTCATGGCGCGCTACGGGTCCGACGTGCCGTGGTGGCGGGTGATCCGGGCCGGCGGACACTTCCCGCAGGGCCTCGAGGACGAGGCCCTGGCCCACTACCGCGAGGAGGGCACTCCTCTGGTCAGGGGGCAGGTCGACGGCCGCCGGGTCGACCTGGCCAGGGCACGCTGGGCGGGGCCGCCGCGCAAGGGGTGACCGGCGAAGCCGGGGTGCCGCCACAGGGCTGTCGGGCCCGGGTGATGGAATCTGGGGCGTGCTGACCCTGCGCCGATCTCCGGGCCTGGCCGTGGACGCCCCGCGGCTCGACGCGCAACAGCGGGCTGCCGTCGAGCACCGGGGACCGGTGCTGAGGGTGCTCGGTGGGCCGGGCACGGGCAAGAGCACCGTGGCGGTGGAGGTCGTCGTCCACCGGGTGACGACAGGCGGGGTCGAGCCCGACCAGTGCCTGCTGCTCACCTCCTCGCGGCTGGCCGCGGCGGGGCTGCGTGAGCGCGTCACCGCCCGGCTGGCCCGGACTTCGACCGAGCCCCTGGCCCGCACCCACCAGTCGTTCGGGTTCGGGATCCTGCGCCAGGCCGCCGCTCTGCGCGGCGACCCGGCGCCGCGGCTGCTGAGCGGCCCGGAGCAGGACGTCATCCTCCGCGACCTGCTCGAGGGGCACCGTCGCGGCGACAGCCCCGCGCCCGACTGGCCCGAGCGCGTGCACGAGGCCCTGGCCACGCGCGGGTTCCGCGCCGAGCTGCGCGACCTGCTCATGCGCGCGGTCGAGCACGGACTCGAGGCGTCGGACCTCGCCGCGCTGGGACGCGCGCACGGGCGCGACGAGTGGGTGGCCGCAGCCCAGGTGCTGGCCGAGTACGACGAGGTGACTGCCCTGTCGGCGCCGGGCGCCTACGACCCCGCGTGGATCCTGGGCGCTGCGGCCGACCTGCTCGAGGACGACCCCGACGCCCTCGACCGCATCCGCTCCTCGGTGCGCCTCGTGGTGGTCGACGACGCCCAGGAGATGACCGCCGCGGCGGCCAGGCTGCTGCAGGTCGTGGTCGGCCCGGCCACCGACGTCGTGCTGCTCGGCGACCCCGACAGCGCGGTGCAGACCTTCCGCGGAGCGGACCCCCGCCACCTGGCGTCCGGGTGGACCGCCCTGGGTGAGGGGCCGACGGTCGTGCTGCCCACGGCATACCGGCTGCCTGCCGCGGTGGCCCGGGCGGCAGCGGCGGTCACCCCCAAGATCGGGGCGCTCGGAGGCGGGTTGCAGCGCGAGGCGGCCCCGAAGTCGGCCGGCGGGCGCGTCGACGTGCACCTGCTGCGCGCGGTCTCGCAGGAGGCGACGATGGTGGCGGCCGAGCTGCGCGAGGCGCACCTGCGCGGCGGTATGCCGTGGTCGGACATGGCTGTCATCGTCCGCGGGCAGGGGCGCACCGCGACCCTGCGCCGGGTGCTCATGGCTGCCGGCGTGCCCGTCGCGGGCTCGGCCACCGACCTGCCGGTGCGCGACGAGGTGGCGGTGCGGCCCCTCCTCGCGCTCCTGCGGGTGGTGCTCGACCTCGCGCGGGGGCAGGTGGCGGGCGTGGACCCGCAGGTGGCCGTCGACACCCTGTTGTCGCCGATCGGCGGTGCCGACGCGGTGGCGCTGCGGCGCCTGCGCCGTGCCCTGCGACGCGAGGAGCTCGCCGGGGGTGGCGGCCGCACCAGCGACGAGCTGCTCGCCGAGGCGCTCGTGCACCCCGACCGGCTGGCGACCCTCGGCGCCGAGGCGTTCCCCGCCCGACGGGTGGCCCGCACCATCGCCGCCGGTGTCGAGGCAGCCCGGGTGCGCGACGACGGGGGCGTCGTGCGGTGGGAGACCGGCGTGAGCGCCGAGTCGGTGCTCTGGGCCATGTGGTCGGCCACCGGGCTGGCGAGCGCGTGGCAGGACACCGCCCTCGGGTGGGGCCCGGGCGCCCAGCGCGCCGACCGCGACCTCGACGCCGTGCTGGGGCTGTTCGACGCCGCGGCGAAGTTCGCCGACCGGCTGCCGCAGGCCGGCCCGGAGGAGTTCCTCACCCACGTCCAGAGCCAGGACATCCCCGGCGACACCCTCGTCGCGCGTTCGCCGGTGGGCGAGAGCGTCACGCTGATCACCCCCCAGGCCGCGGCCGGGCGGGAGTGGCGCTTCGTCGTCGTCGCCGGTGTGCAGGAGGGCGTGTGGCCCGACCTGCGGCTGCGCGGCTCCCTCCTCGGCTCGGAGCAGCTCGTCGACGTGGTCACCGGGCGCAGCGGGTCGTTCCGCGGCGCCCAGGCGGCCGTGCGCTACGACGAGACCCGGCTGTTCCTCGTGGCCCTCACGCGGGCCAGGGAGCGCGTGCTGGTGACCGCGGTGCGCAGCGACGACGAGCAGCCGTCGGTCTACCTCGACATCGTCGACCCCCTGCCCGACGAGAGCGACGGCCAGCGGCCGTTCACCGAGGTGCGCCGGGCCATGACCCTGCCGACCCTCGTGGCCCAGCTGCGGCGCGAGCTGGTCGACGACGAGGAGGACAAGCGGGCCGTGGCGGTCGGGGCACTGGCACGGCTGGCGGCCGAGGGCGTCCCCGGCGCCGACCCGTCGGGCTGGTGGGCCCTGCGCGACCTCAGCGACGACCGGCCGTTGCGCGGTGCCGACGAGCCCGTGCGGATCTCGCCCTCGAAGGTCGAGTCGTTCGGCCAGTGCGGGCTGCGCTGGCTGTTCAGCGCCTGTGGGGGCGACGGGCCGTCGGTCGGGGCCGCGAGTATCGGCACCCTCGTCCACGACATCGCCGCCGAGCTCGGTGACGTCGACGCCGCCACGCTGCGGGATGAGGTCGACGCCCGGTGGGGGCGCCTCGGGATGCCGGCCGGTTGGGCCTCGGACCGCAAGCGCACCGAGGCGCACGCGATGGTCGGCTGGCTGGCGCGCTACTTCGAGCGGGCCGAGCGCGAGGGCTGGCAGCGGCTCGGCGCCGAGCTCGAGATGAAGGTCACCCTCGGCCGGGCGGTCGTGAGCGGTCGGGTCGACCGGCTCGAGCGCCTGCCCGACGGCTCGCTGCGCGTCATCGACTACAAGACAGGGTCGTCGAAGCCTCGCGAGGACGACCTGCCCACCCACCCCCAGCTCGGCGCCTACCAGGTGGCCGTCGACGCCGGCGCGTTCGGCGAGCACGGCACCACCTCCGGTGGAGCCGCGCTCCTCCAGATCGGCAAGGGCGCCAACAGGCGCGACATCACCCTGCAGGAGCAGCGGCCGCTGCACACGCACGACGACCCCGACTGGGCGCAGCGGCTCATCGCCGAGACCGCCGACGGCATGGCCGGCGCGACGTTCACCGCCACGGTCGGCACGTGGTGCGAGCAGTGCGCCGTGAGGTCCAGCTGCCCTGCCCAGCCCGAGGGGAAGACGCTGTGACGACCTCGACCGACCTCGCCGGCACCTCGCCCTCGGGGGTCGCCACGCTGGCCTACACCGCCGACGACATCGCCTCCGCGCTCGAGATGCACCGTCCGACCGACGAGCAGCGCGCCGTCATCGAGGCGCCCCTCGCGCCCCTGCTCGTCGTGGCCGGCGCCGGGTCGGGCAAGACCGAGACCATGGCGTCGCGCGTCGTCTGGCTGGTGGCCAACGGGCTCGTCGACCCCGACCAGGTGCTGGGCCTGACCTTCACCCGCAAGGCAGCCACCGAGCTCGCCGAGCGCATCACCCAGCGCCTGCGCCGCCTCCAGCGCGCCGGTCTGTGGACCCCCGAGGACGAGGAGGACGCCGAGACCCTCGGCGGCACGCCCACCGTCTCGACCTACCACTCGTATGCCGGTCGGCTGGTGCGTGAGCACGCGCTGCGGCTGGGCTACGAGTCGGAGTCCCGGCTGCTGTCCGAAGCGGCGGCCTGGCAGTACGCCGCCGAGGTGGTCGCCTCCTACGACGGGCCCATGGACGCCGTGACCAAGGCCGAGAGCACCATCACCGCAGCCGTCGTCGACCTCGCGGGCGAGATGGCCGAGCACCTGCTGACCCCGGCCGACGTCGGCGACTACCTCGCCCGGGTCGACGCCGCGCTCGCCGCGCTGCCGAAGGGCTCCAGTCGTGCCAAGGACCTGCCCAAGGAGACCCGGGCCGCGCGCGACGCCCTGCGGGAGCGGGCCGCCGTGCTGCCCATCGTGGAGCGCTACCTGTCGCTCAAGCGCGAGCGCGACGCGATGGACTTCGCCGACCAGATGGCCCTCGCCGCCCGGCTGGCGACCCGGTTCGATGACATCGGCGCCATCGAGCGGCAGCGGTTCAAGGCGGTGCTGCTCGACGAGTTCCAGGACACCTCGGAGGCCCAGCTCGAGCTGCTGCGGGCGCTGTTCGTGGCACCGGGGGAGCCGGTGCCGGTGACCGCGGTCGGCGACCCCAACCAGTCGATCTACGGCTGGCGCGGGGCGAGCGCGACGACCCTCAGCCGCTTCCCTCGCGCCTTCCGCGAGGAGCAGGACGCCCTCCAGCTGCCGCTGTCCACCAGCTGGCGCAACCACCGGGCGATCCTCACCGTGGCCAACCACGTCGCGGCCCCGCTGCGGGAGGCCGCCCGGGTGCACGTCGAGGAGCTGCGGCCCTCGCCCACCGCCGGACCCGGCCGGGTCGGCGTCGCCCGGCTGCTCACGGTCGAGGACGAGGCCGCCCACGTGGCCGAGTGGATCGCCGACCGACGGGCCGCCGGGGCGCAGACCGCGGCGGTGCTGTGCCGCAAGCGGTCGCAGTTCGCCCCGGTGATCGACGCGCTCGAGAGCCGTGACATCCCCTACGAGGTGGTCGGGCTCGGCGGCCTGCTGCTGACCCCCGAGGTCGAGGACATCGTGGCCCTGCTCCACGTCGTGCAGGACCCGACCCGCGGCGACCAGCTCATGCGGCTGCTCACCGGTCCGCTGTGTCGCCTCGGACCGGCCGACCTCGACGGGCTCATGGCGTGGGCACGCCACCAGCAGCGGGTCCGCAGCCGGCTGGCCCCGGCGGACGACACTGCCGACGCGGGCGAGGCTGCCGGCGCGGGCGACCCGACCGCCGAGCCTGCTGGCAACAGCGACGAGGACAGGCCGGTCACCGACCCCTCGGGGGTGCGCGAGCAGTCGCCCGACGCCGTCGACCAGCCGAGCATCGTCGAGGCCATCGACGAGCTCCCCAGGCCGGGATGGCGAAGCCACACCGGGCAGTGGGTCAGCGAGCCGGCGCTGCAGCGCCTGGCCGGGCTCCAGCAGGTCATCCGCCGGCTGCGCTCGCTCACGGCGCTGCCGCTGGCCGACCTCGTGGGGGAGGCGGAGCGGGCGCTGGGCCTCGACATCGAGGTGCTGTCCCGACCCGGTTACAGCCCCGCGGCGGCCCGGGCGCACCTCGACGCCTTCGCCGACGTCGCGGCGGGCTTCACCGCCAGCGCCGACCGGCCCAACCTCGCGGGCTTCCTCAGCTGGCTGGAGGCGGCCCTGAAGGAGGAGCGCGGTCTCGACAAGGGCTACATCGAGGCCTCGCCCGACGCGGTGCAGATCCTCACGGTGCACGCCGCCAAGGGGCTGGAGTGGGACGCTGTCGCCGTTCCCGGCCTGGTCGAGGGGTCCTTCCCGGCGCTCAACTACGCCAAGTCGACCCACGACGGCACCGAGTGGGTCGTGGCCGCCCCCAAGGACCGCGGCTGGTGCGGGGGGCTGTCGGGCGTGCCCTACGACCTGCGCGGCGACCGCGACGGCCTGCCGGTGTGGGAGTGGCGCAGCGCCGAGGACTGGACCGACGTCGAGGCCAAGGCCAACGCGTTCATCCAGGCCGGGGGAGAGCACGGAGTCGTCGAGGAGCGCCGGCTCGCCTACGTCGCCTTGACCCGCGCACGCGGCGAGATGCTGCTGACCGCCCCGGTCTGGGCCGGCCCCGGCACGCCGAGGGTGACCTCGCGCTTCCTCACCGAGGTGGTCGAGACGTCCGGCCTGCCGGTCGAGCGGCAGGTGTGGGTCGAGATGCCCGACCCGGAGAGGCCCGAGACCTGCCAGAACCCCCGGGACGCCGAGGCCCTCGCGGTGCGGTGGCCGGCCAGCCCCGAGCGGGCCGAGGACCTCGTTCGCGCGGCTGCGGCCGTCCGGTCGGCCGTGGAGACCGCCGCCCCCACCCGCAGCGCGCCGCGCGGCCTGGAGGGCCAGGCCCCCCTGCCGATCCCCGGCGAGGAGGTGCCGATCCTCGAGGAGCTCGAGCTGCTGCTGGCCGAACGGGCGCGCCTGACCCAGCGCCGGGAGCAGGTCGTCGCCGTGCCGCGCCACCTCTCGACGTCGGCGCTGGTGGCGCTCGCGCAGGATGCCGACGCCTTCGCCACCTCCCTGCGCAGGCCGATGCCGCAGCCGCCGGCGCTCGCCGCCCGCCGCGGCACCGCCTTCCACGCCTGGGTGGAGCAGCACTACGCCCGGGCGGCCATGGTCGACCTGCTCGAGCTCCCCGGCAGCGCCGACGAGGACCCGGGCGACGACGCGGAGCTCCCCGCCATGAAGGAGCACTTCCTCGCCAGCGAGTGGGCCGGCCGCGCCCCGGTGGAGATCGAGATCGCCGTCGAGACCGTCATCGACGCGATGGCGGTGCGAGGGCGCATCGACGCGGTGTTCCGCCGGCGCGACGGCGGGTTCACCATCGTCGACTGGAAGACCGGTGCCAAGCCGACAGGTGAGGCCGCCCGGACGAGGGCTCTGCAGCTCGCTGCCTACCGCGTGGCATTCGCCCGACTGCGCGGCCTGGACCTCGAGCAGGTGGACGCCGCGTTCTACTACGCCGTCAGCGGCGAGACCGTCTGGCCCGACCTTCCCGACGAGGCGGGCCTGGCCGAGGTGCTCGGCGGCATCCCGAGCTGACCGGCCTCAGGGCCGGGGGTCGTAGCCGGCCTCGAACTGCGGGCCGGGCTCCTCGAACTCGACCTCACGCCGGACCACCGGGCCTGGGACCGGCGCGGCGCTCCGCGTCTCGTCGGAGGCCTCGAGCCCGTCGGAGGCAGGGGTCTCGTCGGCGGCCTCGGACCCCTCGGCGTCGGCGGGGTCGGTGGGGCGGTCGGCTCCCTCCGGTGGCGCGTCCTCGTCGGGGGCGGTCTTGGCGAACATCACCGCGACGTCGTCGTCGACGTCGTCCTCGTGGTCGTCGCCGAGGTCGAAGTGCGGCGGCACGAGCAGCGGACCGGTGCGCGCCGGGCGCACCTCGGCTGCGTGGCGGTAGTCGTCGGCCGGCTCCTCCTCGGCGTGCACGCGGTCGTCGAGCCGCCGCAGGGCCGCCGCGTGGCGGTCGATGAGCCTGCGGTCGTCGGAGGCCACCGCCCCCATGAGGTCGGTGACGACGCGCATCTCGGCGGCAAGGCGGGCCCGCTGCTCCAGGTTCTTGTCGGGCCGCTCGACCCGCGCGTGCGCGTAGGCCTCGAGCACCGTCTCGAAGGCTTCCGGGGAGGCTTGCCACACGAGGGAGGCGAAGTCGTCGGCGGGGTCGGCCACCTTGGCGTCCTCCCAGCCGGTGAACGCCCGGATGCGTCCCGTGGAGACGTCGCCCTCGTCGTCGAACACCGCGAGCACCTGGTCGCCCGTGAGGTCGCCATGGGTCGGGGTCGGGGCGAACCGCCACAGCGAGACGTCCTCGAGGGCGCGCTCCCACCGGCCGAGCAGCGCGGTGGGCACGTGGCCGGTGGCCGCGGCCCGGTCGAGCTCGGCGAGCCGGCGGGTGCGGTAGGTGTCGGGGTCGTAGGCCGGCAGGCCCGCCTCGTCGAAGAGCTGGTGGTCGGCGTTGTGCAGCGCCGCGATGGTGCGGCCGAGCTCAGCGGCCAGGCCGGGGCCGGGCGGCAGCGCCGCGAAGCTGATGTTCTGCCCGGCCAGGTAGGGGTAGACGGCGGCGCGCCCGCCCTCCTTCAGCTGGGCGAACCCCTTCGGGGTGGGGACCGCGAACGGCAGGCGGCGGGCCAGGAGTCCCAGCAGCGCCACCGTGACGTCCATCTGCGCACCTGCTGCCTGGGTGCGTGGCGCCCGCACGACCCACCGCCGGTGCTGGGTGTCCTGCACGAAGGCCACGTCGAAGAGCTGGCCCGGCTCGCTCGGCAGGGCCTCGACGCTCGCCGGGTCGAGGCCCGGCACGGCAGCGCTGGCCAGGGCGGCGAGGTAGAGGGGGCTGCGATCCACGCGCCCACCGTATGCCGGGGACCGGCCCTAGGGTTGGACCTGTGGGCCGACCCCCCGAAACTCTCGTGAATCTGTCCCTCGCCCGGACCGCGCTCGACCGCGCGGCGCACCGCCGCGGCGACCCGCAGCTGGTGGCGGGCCTCCTGGACGACCCGGCGACCCGGGTGCTCGCGGTGGTCGACGGCTCGGCCGAGGTCTGCCAGCAGGACGGCCGGCCGGCGCTTGCACTGCGGGGTCCGCTCCCGACGGACCGCAACGCGCTCGCGGTCTTCCTCGGGCAGGACGGTGACCGCACGGCATACCTCGCAGTGGACGAGACTTCGGCCGACAACGCCGATGCGCGCGACCTGCGCACCCTGCGACAGGTCGGGGTCGACCTCGACGCCCGTGACGCCGGGCTGATGACCACCGCGCTCGGGCTGCTCAACTGGCACCGGACCCACGGGCACTGCCCGCGCTGCGGCACCCCGACCGTGCCGGAGCAGGGCGGCTGGCTGCGCCGCTGCCCGGCCGACGGCAGCGAGCACTACCCGCGCACCGACCCGGCGGTGATCATGTCGGTGGTCGACGACACCGGTCGGCTGCTGCTGGCTCGCGGGCCGCAGTGGGCGGAGCGGCGCTACTCGGTGCTGGCCGGCTTCGTGGAGCCGGGGGAGAGCCTGGAGGCCGCGGTGGCCAGGGAGGTGTTCGAGGAGGTGGGGGTGCGGGTGACCGACGTGCGCTTCCTCGGCAACCAGCCGTGGCCGTTCCCCTCCTCGCTCATGCTGGGGTTCACGGCCCGGGCCCTCGACACCGACCTGACACTGCAGGAGGGCGAGATCGCCGAGGCCCGCTGGGTCACCCGCGAGGAGCTGCTGGCCGAGCTGGCAGGGGGCAGCACGGGCATCCCGCCGCGGCTGTCGATCGCCCGCAGCCTCATCGAGCACTGGCTGGGGCAGGAGGTGCCGGGCCGCCCCTGAGGGCTCAGGACAGGCGCGCCTTGACCTCGTTGATCGAGGGGTTGGTGGCCGCCGAGCCGTCGGGGAAGAGCAGGGTCGGGACGGTCTGGTTGCCGCCGTTGACCTTCATGACGAACTCCGCGCTCTGCGGGTGCTCCTCGATGTTCACCTCGGTGAAGTCGATGCCCTCCCGGTTCATCTGGGACTTGAGCCGGACGCAGTAGCCGCACCACGACGTCGTGAACATGGTGACGGTGCCGGCAGCGGGAGCCTCGATGGTCATGGGCCAACTCTCGTTGAGGGGTCAATTAACAGGGGAGTCAACGCCGCAATCCTCTCAAAACTTCCCGATCGAGCTCCGTCGGGGAGGTCTGAGAGACTCACCTGCGATGTCGACGACCAGCCCCGCCCTCCCCACCCATCCCTCCGCCGACGCCGTCCTGGCCGCGCTCGACCCCGAGCAGCGCGAGGTGGCGGCGAGCCCGCTGGGGCCGATGTGCGTGCTGGCCGGGGCCGGCACCGGCAAGACCAGGGCGATCACCCACCGCATCGCCTACGGCGTCCTCGCCGGCGCCTACCAGCCGCAGCGGGTGCTGGCCGTGACCTTCACGGCGCGTGCGGCCGGTGAGATGCGCACCCGGCTGCGCGACCTCGGCGTCGGTGGCGTGCAGGCCCGCACCTTCCACGCCGCTGCGCTGCGCCAGCTCCACTACTTCTGGCCCCAGGCCGTCGGCGGGGCGGCGCCCGAGGTGATGAGCCACAAGGCGCCCGCCGTGGCGCAGGCCGCGGCGTCGCTGCGGCTGCAGTTCGACCGCACCGGCATCCGCGACCTCGCCGCGGAGGTGGAGTGGGCCAAGGTCAACATGCTCACCCCCGAGACGTATGCCGCGGCCGCCACCGCCGCGCGCCGCGAGCCCCCGGGCATCGACGCCACCGGGATGGCTCGACTCCTCGAGGTCTACGAGGAGGTCAAGGCCGACCGGGGCGTCATCGACTTCGAGGACGTGCTGCTGGTGACGGTGGGCATCCTCGCCGAGCACGACGACATCGCGCGCACGGTGCGCCAGCAGTACCGCCACTTCGTCGTCGACGAGTACCAGGACGTCAACGCCCTCCAGCAGCGCCTGCTCGACCTGTGGGTGGGGGAGCGCGACGACGTCTGCGTCGTGGGCGACCCCACCCAGACCATCTACTCCTTCACGGGCGCCAGCCCTCGTCACCTGCTGGGGTTCACCCAGAAGCACCCGCGGGCCAAGGTGGTGCGGCTCGTGCGCAACTACCGCTCGACGCCCCAGATCGTCTCGCTGGCCAACCTCGTGGTCCGCGGGCCGGGCGGCCAGGCGCGCAGCCACAGCGTCCAGCTCGAGGCCCAGGCCGAGCCCGGGCCACAGCCCGTGCTCAGCTCCCACCCCGACGACCCGGCCGAGGCCGCGGCCATCGCGGGGGAGATCGCCGAGCGGGTGGCCGCCGGCGCCTCACCTGCCGACATGGCGATCCTGTTCCGCACCAACGGGCAGTCCGAGGCCTTCGAGTCGGCGCTGGCCGAGCGCGACATCCCCTACCTGGTGCGCGGAGGCGAGCGGTTCTTCGCGCGCAAGGAGGTCCGCGACGCCATCCTGCTGATGCGCGGCGGAGCCCGCTCCGACGACGGCAGCCAGCCCCTGACCGACCTCGTGCGCGACATCCTCGTCGGCGCCGGGTGGACGCGCGAAGCCCCCTCGAGCGGAGGCGCGACCCGTGAGCGCTGGGAGTCGCTCGCCGCCCTCGCCGCGCTCGCCGACGAGCTCGTCGCCACCAGCCCCGATGCGCGGCTGCCCCAGTTCGTGCGCGAGCTCGACGAGCGGGCCGCCGCCCAGCACGCGCCCACCGTGCAGGGGGTGACGCTGGCGTCGCTGCATGCCGCCAAAGGCCTGGAGTGGGACACCGTCTTCCTCGCCGGGGTCTCCGACGGCTTCCTGCCGATCGCCATGGCCGACACCGCGGAGGCGATCGAGGAGGAGCGCCGCCTGATGTACGTCGGCATGACCCGCGCCCGCCGCGAGCTGCGCCTGTCGTGGGCCGGGGCCCGCACCCCCGGCGCACGGGCCACGCGGCGGCCGTCGCGCTTCCTCGACGGCACGGCAAGCATCCTCGGCGATGGCGCGCGGGCGCCGCGCAAGGCGGCCCGTGCCGCAGGCTCGCGGGGAGCCTCCCTCAAGCCGTCCCTGCCCGCGAAGTGCAAGGGCTGCGGCGCGGAGCTGGTCACCGCCGCCCAGCGCAAGACCGGCCGGTGCGACGAGTGCCCGCCGAGCTACGACGAGGCGACCTTTGAGCGGCTGCGCGAGTGGCGGCTTGCCACCGCGCGCGCGGCGAGCGTGCCGGCCTACGTCGTCTTCACCGACGCGACGCTGACCGCCATTGCCGAGGCAGAGCCGGCCGACGAGTCCGATCTGTCACGCATTGCCGGTGTGGGTGCACGCAAGCTCGGCCTCTACGGCGCGCAGGTCCTGGCCATCCTCGGTGGGGCCGACGCCGTCGAGGTCTTCGAAAGTGCCTCTGCCGCAAGGGAATCCGGGGACTGAGAAGAAGTCCTGCAAATTCTTGGCAGGAAACCCGTTAAATACGTTGCTGGCCCTTCTCGCCAGCCGCTACTCTTTTCGAACGTCAAGCCCAGCGGCCCGCCGGCCGGCTGGGGACCGCGAGAAGCAGAAGGAGGGTTGGCCCTGATGGAGAGCATCACCATGACGACGACGACGCAGATCTCCAGCGTCCTTTCCGTCTGCCCGCAGGCCAACCCGATCCGCCTCGCGGCCACTCGTGTCTGGATCCAGGGGACCACTGTGTCCGGCGTCGCCTCCGATGCCCGTGGCGTGTTCGCCGTCAAGGTGCGCCCGGCCCCCTACGCCGGTCGCCGCTTCGGCGCCACCGCCCCCAAGACCACCGTTCTCGACCACTTGGATGTCGTCCACCTCCGCACCGGAGAGCCACCTGTCTAGGCGAAAGCCCCAGGTCTCTTCAAAGGCCGCGGAACCCGACATCCGGGATCCGCGGCCTTTTTCGTTTGTCCCAGCAGACGGGTTTGCCTCGGACCACACCAGCAAAGGCAGACCAGCACCAGATGGCAGCACCACCGATGAATGAGCAGGACAGCACCGATCAGTACCGGTCGAAGGCCCTCCACCAGGGGTTCGGAGACCTGACCAGCAGCCGAGAGGCCGTCACCACCGTGACGGGGACGAAAAGGGGAGGTGACACCCGATGCAGTTGAGCGCACTCCACGACCTGAACGAGCAGGCCGCTGTGGCCGGCGCCGGCATCCCGTGTCAGGAGAACGACGCCGAGATGTGGTTCGCCGAGAGCCCGGAGGGGGTCGAGTTCGCCAAGGCGCTCTGCGGGACGTGCCCGGCCCGCGCCGCGTGCCTGGCGGGAGCCATCGACCGCGCCGAGCCGTGGGGCGTCTGGGGCGGTGAGCTCTTCATCCAGGGGGCGATCGTCGCCCGCAAGCGTCCCCGTGGCCGCCCGCGCAAGAACCCGGTGGCTGCCTGATGACGACCACCGCCGCCCTCCACACCTCCGGTGCGCTCGTGGGCTCGGCCGTTGCCGCCGAGCCCGCGGGCCGCACCCGCCCACCAGATGTCCTCAGTCTTGTCCTCACCAGGAGATCCACCATGTTCCAGTCCTTGCACGCAGACCTCGCCCGAGCCCATCGCAGGCGCCGCCAGCGCGAGTTCGAGCGCCAGCTCCAGCGGCGCGCCCAGCAGGAGCTGATGCTCCAGCTGCCGCGCATGCTGGCCCGATGAGGTGACGCACCACCACGCGAACCCACCCGGACGCCGAGTCCGGGTGGGTTCGCCGTTGTGCGGCAGGGGGCGCCCCTAGGGTTGGGCCATGCCCCGTGATGCCGTCATCGCCGCGCTGTGCGCCCCTGACCTCGCCGCCATGGTCGACCTCGTGCTGTGGGTGGAGACCGCGGGCGACGGCAGCCGCGTGGCGCACGCCGCCAACCACCTCGGCCGGGTGCGGCTGCACCCCGGTGGTCGGCACGAGGTGCTCGAGGGCACCGACCCGATCGCCAGCGAGGACCCGATGGCGTTCCTGCCGTACGAGCGGGAGATCGACGGCGAGGGGCCGCGGGTGTCCACCGACAACGCCTACCCGTATGCCGCCGAGCGCATCCTCTCGCTGTTCGCCCACCCCGAGCGAAGCCCCGACGTCGCAGTTGTGCACACCCCGCGCCACTTCTTCCCCGACGAGGGCGGGCACCACGGCGAGCACGGCTCCCTCGACGTCATCCAGTCCCGGGCGCCGCTCATCCTCTCGGGGGCGCGGGTCACCCGTCGTGGGCCGGTCGACGAGCACGCGCGCCTGGTCGACGTCGGGCCCACCCTGGCCCACCTGGCGGGCGTGCCGGACTCCGACCTCGTTGACGGAGAAGGGGACCCGCTCGACGGCAGCCCGCTCACGGCATACCTCGAACCACTGCCCGAAGGGCAGCCGCGCCGGGTCGTCGGCATCCTGTGGGACGGTGCCCACTGCAGCGACCTGCTGCACCTCGCCGAGAAGGGCGACCTGCCGGGCGTGGCCCGGCTCATCGAGCGTGGGGTGGCCCTGCGCGGCGGTGCGGTGGCGGAGTTCCCCAGCGTCACGCTGACCAACCACACCTCGATCCTCACCGGACTGGGGCCGGGACGGCACGGGGTGCTGGGCAACGTCTACTTCGACCGGGCCACCGGCGAGCGCGTCGTGCCCAACGACGAGGCGACGTGGCACCGCAGCGCCGAGTGGCTGCACCCCGAGGCCCGCACCGTCTTCGAGATGGTGAACGACCACGTGCCGCCGCGGCAGAGCCCGCGCACGGCCAGCGTCGACGAGGCCATCGACCGCGGCGCCGACTACGCGACGATGCAGCTCATCCGGGCCAGCGGCAACAGCCGCGGCGCAGGCGGGCTCGGCGACCAGCTGCCCGACCCGCACACCTCACCTTTCCTGGGTGACCCGGCGTACCTCGACGACGGATATTTCCGCTGGGGGGTGCAGGTCGACGACCTCGGCCTGCAGCAGATGCTGCAGCTGTGGGCCGACCCGGCCACCGCGCCGGTGCTCACCTGGTGGGCCAACGTCGTCACCGACGCCGGCCACCACGGGGCGGGGCCGCGCTCCGACATGGCGCGTGACGCCTTCCGGCAGGCTGACCGACGGCTGGTGGCCTTCCTCGACCACCTCGACGCCCTGGGGGTCACCGACGAGGTGACGTTCCTGCTGACCGCCGACCACGGGTTCGAGGGCGCCGACCAGACGGTGACCGGCTCGTGGGCCCCGGCGCTCGACGCGCTCGGCATCCCGTACCGCGACGAGGGGCCGGGGTTCGTCTACCTGCACTGACCCCCGCACGGGTACCGGCCGCGGCGCGCGGCTGGCTACGCTGCCGCCATGGCCACCGCCCAGCCCACCATCCGCATCGCCCAGGACGAGCACGCCGACGAGGTGCTGAGCAGCGACCCGTTCGCCCTCCTGGTGGGGATGCTGCTCGACCAGCAGTACCCGATGGAGCACGCCTTCCGTGGCCCCGCCAAGGTGCTCGACCGGTTCGGCACGCTCGACCCGGCGCGCATCGCGGAGGCCGAGCAGGAGGCCTTCGCCGACCTGTGCGCGACGCCCCCGGCGATCCACCGCTACGGACGCTCCATGGCCGGGCGCATCCAGGCGCTCGCCGCGGTGGTGCGCGACGACTACGACGGCCGGGCCGAGACCCTCTGGACGGAGGCGGCCGACGGCGCCGACCTGCTGGCCCGGCTCAAGGCGCTGCCCGGGTTCGGCGACCAGAAGGCGCGCATCTTCGCCGCCCTCCTCGGCAAGCAGCTCGGGGTCCGGCCGGCGGGCTGGCAGGAGGCGATCGGCCCCTACGCCCAGGACGGCTCCTACCGTTCCGTCGCCGACGTCGTCGACCCGGAGTCGCTGCAGAAGGTGCGGGAGTTCAAGCAGGCCGCCAAGGCGGCGGCCAAGGCGTCCGGCCCGAAGAAGGGCTGAGGGGTATGTCGGGGGGACCGGACCCCGCCGAGACGCCGGCGGCGGTGGGGCAGGCCGGCCCCGTGGTGTGCACCACCTGTGGCGCCACCCCCGAGGACGAGGCGCTGGCCCGGCTCACCTGGACCCGGGGGGTGGAGAACGGCCGCGACGTCTGGACGTGCGACCGGTGCAGCCGGCAGCACCTGCGCAGCATCGAGGGCAAGCTCGACTCGTCGTGGTGGTGATCAGTCAGTGGCGGGCGGCAGGTGGCGCAGTCGCATGCCCGGCATGTGCTCGATGATGATCGCGCGCGCGGGGACCACGCCGTCGAGCTGGCACAGGACGCCGATGCCGCCGAGCCAGACCCGGTGGATCAGCAGGTAGGACGGCGGCAGGTTCAGCTTCATCCCGGTGAGGAACTCGGGCTGGCGCACGTCGTTGATGTGCTGGGCCATGCCGCGCAGCCAGGCCCGGCTGAACTCGAACTCCTCGTGGCGCATCGGCTCGATGAGCGGGTCGAGGTAGGCCAGCACCTCGTGCGGGTCGACCTGCATCGCCGGCTTGATGAAGCCCTCGCGGCGCAGGCCGTCGGCGAGCGCGAGCGCGTCGCCCTCGAGCGCGTCGGAGATGAGCTCGCCCATCGCCGAGGGAAGGCCGCCGGGGAGCCGGTTGACGGCCCCGAAGTCGATGACGCCGAGCCGGCCGTCGGGCGTGAGCCGGAAGTTGCCCGGGTGCGGGTCGGCGTGCAGCAGGCCGGCCCGGTGCGGGCCGACCATGAGGAACTCCAGGTAGAGCCGGGAGGCCTCGTTGCGCTGCTCTCGGGTGCCGGAGGCCACGATCTGCGACAGCGGGGTGCCGTCGAGCCACTCCGAGACGATGACGTGCTCGCTGTTGACCAGCACGTCGGGCACCACGAAGTGCGGGTCGTCGCGGAACACCCTGGCGAAGCGCCGCTGGCTGGCCGCCTCGAGGTTGTAGTCGAGCTCCTCGCGCATCCGCGACTTGAGCTCGTCGGTGATCGGCTTGATGTCGATGCCGGGGATCCATCCACCGGCCACCCGGGCCACCCGGGCCAGCTGGTTCAGGTCGCTGACCAGGGCCTCCGCCGCCCCGGGGTACTGGATCTTCACGGCCACCGGCCGTCCGTCGCGCCAGACCGCCCGGTGCACCTGCCCGATGGAGGCGGCCGCCGCGGGGGTGTCGTCGAAGGACTGGAACTTCGCGGTCCGCCAGCGTGGCCCCAGCTCCGCCGCCAGCACCCGGTGCACGGTGGCGGCCGGCATGGGCGGGGCGGCTTCCTGCAGCTTGGTGAGGGTCGCCCGGTAGGGTCCGGCGATCTCCTCGGGCATGGCCGCCTCCATGACGGACAGTGCCTGGCCGAACTTCATGGCGCCGCCCTTGAGCTCGCCGAGCACCTTGAACAGCTGCTCGGCGGTGCGGGCCTGCAGCTCGGCGGCCACCGCCTCTGCGGGCTTTCCGCCGACGCGCTTGCCCAGCCCCACGGCAGTCCGCCCGGCGAACCCCAGCGGGAGGCTGGCGAGGCGGGCGGTGCGGCTGACCGCTTTGCGCGGAAGGTCACTCACCCCGCCATTGTCGCTGACGCACCGGAGGATCGGCGCTCCGGCTCGGGCTTTGCCCCATCCGCCCAGCCGGGGCGCCACCGCTGGGGCAGCCGCACTGCGGGTGCGGTGCCCAGACCCGCTCGCTCAGGCGGGGGACCGACAGGCCGATCCGGACGGAGGTGCCGGGGGCGCTCTCGTGGCCGTCGAGCGCGGCCAGCACCGTCATGGCCGCCAGGCCCGCCGTGGCGAAGGCCAGCGAGGTCTCGCCCGAGACCTCCGCCGGCGGGCCCACGGCGGCCGGGGCCAGCTGGGCCATTACAGCGGGCCAGGCGGGGTCGTGGTCGGCCCGGGTGAGGTCGAGGCAGCGCAGGCACGGCCCGGCGCCGGGCACGACCAGGGGGCCGACCTCAGCGCTGGTGCCGTGCAGCACCACCGGCAGGTGCGGCACGCGGGCGCGCACCCAGGCGGTGGCCGCGTCCGCAGCCAGCGCGCCGACGGCGACGAGCACCGCGACGTCGGGCGGTGCCCCGGTAGGCGCGTCGGCCGCGTACCGTCCGCTCGTCACCAGGCCCACCCCGGCCTGCCGCAGCGCCTGCGCGAGCAGGGCCGGCAGGCTGCCAGCACCCACCACCAGCACCCTGCGGCGGGTGCGGCGGCCGAGCACGGCATACCCGTCGTCGCGGTTGCGGTAGGCGCAGGCGAGGGCCTCGGCGTCCGGGCGCAGGGTGGCGCGCAGCGGCGAGGGCAGGCTGGCGAGGTCGAGCCGGTGCGCCGGCGACTCCACCGTGAGGGCGTGGCTGCGCAGGGTGTGCAGGATCGCCGCCACCCGTTCGGGCGGGATGCCGCGCTCGGCCGCCCAGGCGGTGGCGCCGGGCTCGTCGAGGCTGCCGTCGAGCCGCTCGAGCAGGCAGATCTCGTCATCAGCGAGCCCCTCGAGCACCACCCCGACGGCCGGGTCGAGCCCGAGCTGCACCTGCCCGGCACCACGCCGCAAGGGGCGGAACTGCGCCTTCAGGCGGGGCCGGGCGACCATCGACCGCCTCCTCGCGGACCGGGCTGGTGGGGTGGAGCGCCCAATCTGGCACAGCGCGGGGAAGCCGCGGCGTCGTCGTCCACAGGGCCCGCAGCGCCGCAGCGCCCGCCGGGCACGCCGGGCACGCGAGAGGGGCGGGACCCGGCCGAAGCCGGACGTCCCGCCCCTCGCGCGTTGGCTAGCTGGGTGAGGCGCTGCCTCAGGCCTTGCCGAGAATGCGGTTGAGGTTGGTGCCGCAGACGGGGCACACACCCTTGGCCATGCGGCGGCCGTTGGTCTCGACGACCTTGCCCTCGGCCTCGCGCTTCTCCTTGCACTTCACGCAGTAGAACTCGCCCTTGTAGGTCTCGTCAGCCATCGCGTCTGTCTCCTTGTCGATATCACCGCACGGTTGCGGTGCTGGACTTCGGCAACCGTAGACCATGCTGAGCACAAAATCGCGCAGCGGGGCGTGTCGGCCGTGCTCAGCGGGACCCCCCTAGGCTCTCGCCCATGACCCCCGAATCGCCGGCGCAGTGGTGGACCAGCCCCTTCGAGGACCTGCGGGTGGAGGCGCGCGAGGCCTCCGGCCGGCGGATCGCCGTCGTCACCTTCGACCTGCCCGAGCGCCGCAACTCGATGAGCACGGCGATGACCCGGTCGTGGGTGCGGCTCATGGGGCTGCTCCGCGAGGACCCCGAGCTGGCGGCCGTGGTGGTGACCGGCGAGGGCTCGGCGTTCAACGCCGGCGGCGACCTGTCGTGGATCGTCTCCGAGCCCGACGCCCCCGTCGTCGACCTGCGCGAGCGCATGCTGGCCTTCTACCGCTCATGGCTGACGGTCAAGCAGCTCGAGGTGCCGACCATCGCCGCCCTCAACGGCCACGCCATCGGGGCCGGCTTCGCGCTCGCCCTCGCCATGGACATCCGGTATGCCGCCGCTGACGCCCGGCTGGGGGTGCCGTTCACCTCGCTGGGGCTGCACCCCGGAATGGCGACGACCTGGTCGCTGCCCGACGTCGCCGGTCACGCCGTGGCCCGCGACCTGCTGCTCACCGGGCGCATCGTCACAGGTCAGGAGGCCGTCGGCCTGGGGCTGGTCTCGCTGGCGGCGCCGGCCGAGGAGGTGCTCGGCCACGCCCTCGAGGCGGCCGACCGGATCGCGGCCGCTGCCCCGATCGCGACCCGGCTGACGCTGCAGGCGGTGCGCGACGGCGGCCACGCCACCTTCGAGCGGGCGCTGGAGTGGGAGGCCCTCGCGCAAGCCGTCACGCTGGCGAGCGAGGACCTGCACGAGGGCATCGCGGCCGCCGCGCAGAAGCGTGCGCCGGTCTTCCACGGCCGCTGACCTGCTTCCCCGTTCGGGGTATTCGCGAGCATCATGACCCGCGCAGATACCCCGACCCGGTGTGGGGTTGGCCGCAAAAACCTGGGTCAGCAGGCATCGGTGGCCTATGTTCGGGGAGTGGACACGCCCGAGGTCGAGGTCCGGCGCAGTCGCCGGCGCCGTCGCACGGTGAGCGCCTACCGCGAGGACGGGCGCACCGTCGTGCTGATCCCGGCCCGCTTCACCAAGGCTGAGGAGCGCCAGTGGGTGTCGACGATGGTCCACCGGCTCGACGCCGGTGACCGCCGTCGCAGCCCCAGCGACGCGGAGCTGACCGCCCGCGCCGAGGAGCTCTCCCGGCGACACCTCGGCGGGCTCGCCAAGCCGGCCAGCATCCGGTGGGTCGACAACCAGCAGTCCCGGTGGGGGTCGTGCACCCCGGCCGACGGCAGCATCCGCATCTCCACGCGGGTACGCGGCATGCCGGGCTACGTGCTCGACTACGTCGTGCTGCACGAGCTCGCCCACCTGATCGTGCCCGGGCACGGCAAGGACTTCTGGTCGCTCGTCGGCGGCTTCCCCCGCACCGAGCGGGCCCGGGGCTACCTCGAGGGCGTCGCTGCCGCGGCCCAGCTCGACCTGGCCCAGGCCGGCTCCGGCGGGGAGCCCGAGGAGGCCAGGGAGCAGGACGGCGTCGCCGCGCTCGCGGTCGACCCGGCGCCGGGCTCAGCCGAGTAGCCGGCGCGCCGCTCGCGCCAGGGGCAGGATCTCCTCGCCACTGTCTGCGGGCAGGTCGTCCACGCCCCACCAGCGCACGTCGAGCGACTCCTCGCTGACCGCGAACCCGGCCTCGTCGGTGGCGACGCCGGCGTACCGCAGGTCGAGGTGCTCGCGGCAGCGCCCGAAACCCGAGGCGATGAGGCGGTGCCGGTCGACGTGCACCAGCGCCGGGACCAGCTCCAGGGCGGTGATCCCGGACTCCTCGCGTGCCTCACGCGTGGCGGCTGCCAGCACCGAGGTGTCCTGCGGCTCGAAGTGGCCGCCGAACTGCAGCCACAGGCCCGCCTTGGCGTGCAGGGTGAGCAGCACCTTGTCGAGGCTGGGGTTGAGCACCAGGGCGCTCGCAGTCAGGTGGGCGGGCGGCCCCTGCTTCCACATGGCGTCCTCGTGCGCGTCGAGGTGCTCGAGCAGCTCGACGCGCAGCGCGTCCTGCTGGGGGTCCGGGGCGTCCCACGAGCGCAGCACGGCGCGCGCGTCCTCGCGCAGCGCGAGGTATGCCGTGGGGGCACCCGTCGAGGCTGCCGTCACCGGCCGTCCCCGCCGGTGCCGCCCCCGCCAGCGCCGCCCCCGCCAGCGCCGCCCGTCCCGTCCTCGCGCAGCAGCTCGTCCAGGGCGGCGTCGAGGTCGCTGCCGGTGGGGGACCCGACGCGCTCTACGTAGCCGAGCGGGTCGTCGAGGTCGGCTGCGGTCGGCGCCACGTCGGGGTGGCCCCACGCGGCGTCGCGGGCGGCGGCACCGTGCTTGGCCTCCACCGCTGCGAAGAGGTTGGCCGCGTCGCGCAGGCGTCGCGGGCGCAGCTCGAGGCCGACCAGGCCGCTGAACACCTTCTCCGCCGGCCCACCGGTGGCGCGGCGGCGGCGCACCGCCTCCCCGAGGGCCGCGGTCTGCGGCAGGTGGTCGCGGGTGGCGCGCTCGGTGACGACGTCGACCCAGCCCTCGACGAGCGCGAGGTAGGTCTCGAGCCGGCCGAGGGCGGCCTTCTGGGCCGGGCTGGGATCGGGGCGGAAGAGCTGGTCCTGCAGCGCGGCCTGCAGGGCCTCGGCGTTGGTGGGGTCGACCTGCTGGAGGCCGGCCTCGATCCGCTCGGTGTCGATGGTGATGTCGCGGGCGTAGTCGCGTACCGCGGCGAGCAGCTGGGGCCCGAGCCAGGGCACGTCGGCGAACAGCCGCACCCGGGCGGCCTCGCGCACGGCGAGGTAGAGCCGGACCTGGTCGAGGTCGACCTCGAGGCCCTCCGCGAACGCCGCGACGTTGTCCGGCAGCAGGGCCACGGCCTGGTCGCTGACCAGGGGCAGCCCGACCTCGGTGCCGCTGACGATCTCCTGGGCGAGCGCCCCCACGGCCTGGCCGACCTGGAGGCCGAACATCGAGCCGCTCATCCGGGCGAGCATCGGCTCCATCTGCCCGAGCAGCGCCTTGGGGTCCATGCCGGCAGGGAGCACGCCCTCGGGCAGGGCGCCCTCGCCGAGCTGCTCGAGCTGGCCGCGCATGGCGGTGCTGATCGCGCGGCCGACGCCCTCGGCGACGGGCTCGACCAGGCTGCGCCAGGTGGGCATGGTCGCCTCGACCCACTCCGACCGGCTCCACGCGTGGGTGCTGATCCCGGGCGGGCCGAAGTCGGTCACCTGGTCGAGCCACAGGCCGGCCACCGAGGCCGCCTGGGCGACCTTGGCCGCCTCCGAGGCGGAGACCGACGGGTCACCGGCGGCGGCCACGGCCTTGCGAGCGGCGTCGGTGGCCATGGCGAGGTTGAAGGGCTCGTCGCTCGAGCCGGAGAACATCGCCTGCACCTGCGCGGTCATCATCTGGAGCATGGCGGGGTCGATGTTCTCGATGCCCATGCCCTGCAGCATCCGGGCCATCTCCGGGTCGAGGCCCTGACCTCCGGTGAGGCCGGAGATCATCGCCTCGATCTCCGGCGGGAGTCCTGAGCCGGAGCCGCCGGTGCCCTCGCCCGGAGCCGCTCCGGCTCCGGCTCCGAAGCCGGCGGGGCGCGACGGGCCGGGCGTGCCGGACTGGCCGGGCGAGCTGGGGCGCAGCGGCTCGAAGCGCGGCCTGCCGCCGCCCTGGTCGCCCGCGTCGGGCTGGTCGGGCTGCTCCCTGTCGTCACCCCGCTGGTCCCGCTGCTCGTCATCGGGATCGGAAGGTCCGGGGGGGATGGGCTGGTCTGGCACGACGGCTCCTGTGGCCTGCTGCGAGGATGTGTCTCCACTAGACAACCACGTGGAGGCCACAGTGAGTTCCCCCCGGGGCGCGGTTCGCTCCCGGCGTAGCGCCGTCACCGTCGCCGTGGTCGGCGCGCCGGGGCCCGTCGGCCGT
Source organism: Knoellia sp. p5-6-4 (assembly GCF_029222705.1). Lineage (NCBI taxonomy): Bacteria > Bacillati > Actinomycetota > Actinomycetes > Micrococcales > Intrasporangiaceae > Knoellia > Knoellia sp. p5-6-4. Next base: position 931,560 of record NZ_JARGZF010000001.1, on the reverse strand, counting down.
GCCGTGCTGCGCGAGCTCGTGGGGGCGGCGGCCCGTGGCGGTGCAGGCGAGCGCGGCGGCGCCCGGATCGCGTCGGTGGTGGCGGTCAGCCCCGAGCCTCCCGAGGTGGGCGGCACCGAGTGGCGCGCGGGCGACCCGGGCGACCCGTCCCTGGCCGCAGCCCTGCACGACGTCGACACCGCGGTCTACGTGGCGGCGCGCGACGACCTCGCCCGTGAGCTCGAGGAGGGGCGGGCCGTCCGCCGGGACCGCAGCCTGCGGCGGGCGCAGACGGTCATCACCGCTGCGGCGGCGGCCGGCGTGGGCCACCTGGTCGTCGTCACCAGCGCGAAGGTCTTCGGTGCGCGACCGGACAACCCCGTGCCCCTCGACGACGACGCGCCGCTGAGGGCGGTGACCGACGGGGGCCAGGTCGGCGACCTGATGGACGTCGAGCAGCTGGTGGCGGTGGCGCGTGAGGTCCACCCGGGGCTGCGGATCACGGTGCTGCGGCCGGCCGCCCTGGTCGGCGACGGCGTCGACACGGTCATCACGCGTCACTTCGAGGCCCCGCGGCTGCTCGCCGTCAAGGGAGCCGAGCCGGTGTGGCAGTTCTGCCACGTCGACGACCTCGGGTCGGCGGTTGCCGTGGTCGCCAGCCACGGTCTCGGCCCCGCCCTGACGGTGGGCAGCGAGGGTTGGCTGACCCAGGACGAGGTGGAGCGCCTCACGGGCATGCGGCGGGTCGAGCTGAGCCTCGCCGTCGCCCAGGGAACCGCGGACCGGCTCCACCGCGTTGGGGTGTTGCCGACCCCGGCCAGTGACCTGGCCTTCGTGCTCCACCCGTGGGTGGTGTCCTCCGGGACCCTGCGCGCACACGGCTGGGAACCGGCATACGACAATGCAACATGTCTCGGCGTCCTGCTCGACGGGATCCGGGGATCGCACGCGGTGGCCGCCCGACGGCTCGACCGCAAGGACGCGGCGCTCGGCGCCGCCAGCGCCGCAGTGGCCATGGTGGGCACGGCGGCGATCATGCGGCGCAGGCGCCGCAGGGGAGGTGGATCGTGACCAGGCTGACCGGCGAGGGTGCCACGAGCGGCGAGGACGCCGCTGCGGCAGAACCCCCCACCACGGTGGTGCTGTGCGACGTGCGCGAGGAGCCGCTGTCGGTGGACGAGGTGCTCGCGGCGGTGAGGCACCCCGAGTGCGGCGGCATCGCGCTCTTCGTCGGCGTGGTGCGCGACCACGACCACGGCAGTGACGTCGCGGCGCTGGACTACTCCGCGCACCCGAGCGCCGTCGAGACCCTGCGGCGGGTGTGCGAGGAGGTCGGTGGCCGGCACGGCATCGGGCGCCTGGCAGCCGTGCACCGCACGGGCCACCTCGAGGTGGGCGACACCGCTGTCGTGGTCGCCGTGGCCGCCCCGCACCGGGGCGAGGCGTTCACCGCGTGCCGCGACCTCATCGACACCCTCAAGTCGACCGTGCCGATCTGGAAGCACCAGCGCTTCGCCGACGGCTCCGACGAGTGGGTCGGCCTCCCGTGACCCGGATGCCGAGCCCTCCGCCCCCGTCGTCCGGGCCGCCTGCGCCGGCGCTCGACGGTCCCGACCCCTACCGGCTGTCGCGCCGCTCGGTCTACACCCTCGCCGGGGTCTTCCTCGGCATCGCGCTCGCGGCCGTGCTGTCGATCGTCGGCATGCCCTACGTGGTGATGCAGCCGGGTCCGATCTCCAACACCCTCGGCACGATCGAGGACAAGCCGCTGATCACGGTCAAGGGCGCCGAGACCTTCCCCACGAGCGGGACCCTCGACTTCACGACCGTGCGCGTGCTCGGCGGCCCCGGTGACAAGGTCAACGCCTGGGAGGTGCTCTGGGCCGCGATCGACCCGACCAGCGACGTCTACGACGAGGAGCTCATCTTCCCCAAGGGCCTGACCAGCAAGCAGGTCGAGGAGGAGAACACCGCCGAGATGGTCGGCTCCCAGCAGGAGGCCATCGCGGTGGCCCTCAAGGCGCTCGGCAAGCCGGTCACCGAGCGGGTGACCATCGCCAAGGTCGCGGACGACGCCCCGTCGGCCGACCAGCTGAGGAAGGACGACCAGATCGTCGCCGTCGACGGCCAGCCGATCCGCAGCTCCGAGGACGTGCGCACCGTGATCCAGAAGCACGAGCCCGGCGACACCGTCTCGATGCAGCTGCGCCGGGACGGCTCCCTGGTCGACGTGGAGGCCACGACCCGCGACTCCGACGGGCGCGCGACGATCGGCGTCTTCCTCGGGCGCGAGTTCGACTTCCCGGTCGACGTGCAGATCCACGCCGGCGACGTCGGCGGTCCGTCGGCGGGCACCATGTTCGCCCTGGGCATCTACGACACCCTCACGCCCGGGGCACTGACCGGCGGGCAGCACATCGCCGGCACCGGGACGATCGACTCCTCCGGCGCCGTCGGGCCGATCGGCGGCATCCGGCAGAAGCTGGTGGGTGCCCGCGACGGCGGGGCGAAATGGTTCCTCGCCCCGGCGGACAACTGCGACGAGGTCGTCGACCACGTGCCCGACGGGCTCCGGGTCGTGCGTGTCTCGACGTTCGACGAGGCGCGCAAGGCCGTTCAGGACATCGCCGCGAAGCAGGCGGACGCCCTGCCGACCTGCACGCGCTGACGCGCGGCCCGGCCGGTATGCCGCGGGCGCGGCTCAGTCCTGCAGCGTCGCCCGGAGCGCGTGCACCAGGCCGGGGGCGAGGTCCTCGCCCATGGCAACCTGGTCGTTGCTGTCGTGGGCGCGCTGGCGCAGCAGGCAGCGGCTCTGCCCGTCACGGGTCACCGCGACGAGCAGCCGCACGTCGCGCCGGTCGGGGTGGCCGGCGAGCGCCTCCATCGCCTGCTCCGGGTTGGCGGGCAGGTCCCGCTCGGCCTCCGGCGGCACCACGACGCGCTCGACGGCGAGGGCGACGCCCACCACCGTCTCGGGCCACGACATCCGGCCCAGCAGCGACTCCAGCGAGGACGTGCGGGGCAGGTCCTCCTGCTCGACCGCCGACAGGGCGCCGGGGGCGAGGTCCGAGCCGCTCAGGCCGGCCCGCAGGTGCGGCTCGCGCTCGAGCAGGTCCGCGGTGGGCACGAGCGCGAAGACCCGGGGGTTCTGGTCCCACCCCGAGGCGGCGACGTGCCGCTCGGTGTCGAGGGCGGCGATGGTCAGCGGGTCCGCGACGGGCTGGGGCTGGGAGGTCACGGGGCCATGGTGCCCCATGCCCAGCCGCACCCGGCAAAGGGGCCGGACCCGGTATTCGCCGACCCTGTGGGGAACCCCGGCAGCACTCGGTAAGTTGGCACTGAATGAGGCGGTGCGTCGGGTGTCCGCCCCAGGCAGATCGGGCGTGTCGTGAGTTCTTCAGAGTGGTTCGGCGCCGGTGGCCCTCCTCACGAGGGCGGTCGGCCCACGCCCCCGGGCATGGGCCGCCCCGGCGGTGGGCGTCCGGGCGGACGTGGTCCGCTGGGCCTGCGCAGGAAGCGGGGACCGCTCGGACCCACGGTCGCGATCCTGGGTGCCCTGGCCGTCCTGGTGTCGCTCGCGGCGGGCCTGTGGACCGACATCCTGTGGTTCGACTCCCTCGGCTACACCCACGTCTTCACCACCGAGGTCACCACCAAGGTCCTGCTCTTCACGGTGGGGTTCATCCTCACCGCGGGCCTGGTCGCCTCGAGCCTGGTCGTCGGCTACCGGACCCGGCCGGTCTACGCGCCCGTCACGCCGCAGCAGCAGAACCTCGACCAGTACCGCGAGGCCATCGAGCCGCTGCGCCGTGTCGCGACGATCGGCATCCCGGTGATCCTCGGGTTCCTCGCCGGCACCGGCGCCGCGGGGCAGTGGAAGGCGTTCCTCCTGTGGCGCAACAGCGTGCCGTTCGGGAAGAAGGACCCGCACTTCGGCATGGACATCGCGTTCTTCGTCTTCACGCTGCCCTGGCTCAGGTTCGTGCTCGGCTTCCTGACGATGATGCTGATCATGGCCCTCATCGCGGCCGCCTTCACCCACTACGTCTACGGCGGGGTGCAGCTGCAGGGTCGCGGGGAGCGCACCACCCACGCCGCCCGCACCCACCTGGCCGTCCTCATCGCGGCACTGGTGCTCGTCCGGGCCGCCACCTACTGGGTTGACCGCTACTCGCTCGTGACGAAGGAGTCGCCGCTCCTGACGGGAATCCGGTACACCGACGCGACCGCGGTCATGCCGACGAAGGCGATCCTGGCCGTGGCCGCGCTGATGACGGCCGGCCTGTTCATCGCCTCGCTCTGGACCCGCTCGTGGCGCCTCCCCGTCATCGGCGTCGCCCTGCTGACCGTCACGGCGGTCGTGGTGGGCGGCATCTACCCGGCGCTCATCCAGAACTTCCGGGTCAAGCCGTCGGAGAAGACCCGGGAGGCTCCCTACCTCGCCCGCAGCATCGCCGCGACCCGCGCGGCCTACGGCCTCGACGGCGTGGAGACGCAGGTCTACGAGGCGGGCACCACGGCGACCCGGAACCAGCTGCGCGACGACGCCGACACCATCCCGGGGATCCGGCTGGTCGACCCCAACGTCGTGTCGCCGACGTTCCAGCAGCTGCAGGCGGTGAAGTCCTACTACGGCTTCCCGGACTCCCTGGACGTCGACCGCTACACCATCGACGGCAAGAAGCAGGACACCGTCATCGCGGTGCGCGAGCTCGACCTGGCCGGCGTGCCCGCGAACCAGCGCAACTGGATCAACGACCACACCGTCTACACCCACGGCTTCGGGCTCGTGGCGGCCTACGGCAACCGTCGCGGTGAGGACGGGCAGCCGGTCTTCTACCAGCAGAACATCCCGCCGGTCGGCAAGCTCCCCGCGTTCGAGCCGCGCATCTACTTCGGCGAGAAGTCGCCGACCTACTCCATCGTCGGCGCCTCGGAAGGCACCCGGCCGCGCGAGTTCGACTACCCGGACAGCAGCGCGGCGGGCCAGAAGAACAACACCTACAACGGCAGCGGCGGTGTGGAGATCGGGTCGTTCATGCGCCAGGCGGCCTACGCCATCAAGTACCGGGAGCTGAAGTTCCTGCTGTCCGATGCGGTGAACGAGGACTCCCGGCTGCTCTACACGCGCGAGCCGCTCGAGCGCGTCAAGAAGGTCGCGCCCTGGCTGACCCTCGACGGGAACCCCTACCCGGCCGTGGTCGGTGGCCGGATCCAGTGGATCGTGGACGGCTACACGACCTCGGCCGACTACCCGTACTCGCGCCTGCAGGACATCGACAACGCCACGTCGGACTCGGTCACCGAGACCTCGAGCGCGGTCCGGGCCATCAGCACGGGGCAGATCAACTACATCCGCAACTCGGTCAAGGCGACAGTCGACGCGTTCGACGGCCGCGTCCGGCTCTACACCTGGGACGAGCAGGACCCCGTGCTGAAGGCGTGGTCGAAGGCCTTCGACGGCACGGTGCGGCCGATGAGCGAGATCAGCGGCGACCTGATGTCGCACCTGCGCTACCCCGAGGACCTGTTCAAGGTGCAGCGCATGGTGCTGTCGCGCTACCACGTGACCGACGCGGACTCCTTCTACGGCGGCCAGGACTTCTGGCGGGTGCCCAACGACCCGACCCGGGAGGACACCGCCTCCGCCGTCTACCAGCCGCCCTACTACCTGACGCTCGCCATGCCCGGCCAGCAGTCGCCGAGCTTCTCGCTGACGACGACCTTCCAGCCCACGGGTGACCGCGAGGTGCTCTCGGGCTTCCTGGCCGTGGACGCCGACGCAGGCTCCGAGGACGGCACGCGCAAGGTCGGCTACGGCAAGCTGCGGCTGCTCGAGCTGCCGCGCGACACCACCGTCAAGGGTCCGGGTCAGGTGGCGAACGACATCAACTCCTCGAACGTGACGTCCGAGGCGTTCACACTGACGCTGAACCAGTTCCTCAACCAGAGCCGGCAGCAGGGCTCGCGCGTCACGATGGGCAACCTGCTGACGCTCCCGGTCGGCGGCGGGCTGCTCTACGTGCAGCCGATCTACGTCCGCGCCAGTGGCAACTCCGCCTACCCGCTGTCGCGCGCGACCGTGGTGGCCTTCGGCGACAAGCTGGCGTGGTCCGACACCCTGACCGGCGCCCTCGACGGGCTCTTCGGGGGCAGCTCGGGCGCCGAGGCCGGCGACACCGGCAGCGGGTCCGGCCCGACGCCGACGAAGCCGCCGACCGGCAGCGACGCAGCGGCGCTCGCCCAGGCGCTCGAGGACATCCAGGCCGCCTACGACGACGGTCGGGAGGCGCTCAGGGACGGCGACTTCGCGGCCTACGGGGAGGCGCAGAAGCGCCTCGACGACGCCATCCAGCGGGCGGTGGAGGCCGCTCCGCAGGGTGGTACGGCCACGGTCACCCCGACCCCGACCGGCACCGCCACGCCGACGCCGACGACGAGCAGGTGAGCCGGCCGGGGCCGGGTGCGCCCGCCCCGGTCCGAGGGCGGATTTGCCCCTGAAAGGCACGCTCGCGTAAGGTTGGGTCTACCGACGCGGGGTGGAGCAGCTCGGTAGCTCGCCGGGCTCATAACCCGGAGGTCGCAGGTTCAAATCCTGCCCCCGCTACTGAAGGCAGTAGCCCGGAAGCGGCCCTCACAGACACTGTGAGGGCCGCTTCCGTCTGTCCCACCGGTCACCCGTCGGGTCGCGGGCCTCGCCCGCTCGGAGCGCAGGCCTCGCCCGCTCGGAGCCCGGGCCTCATCCGTTCGGGCACAAAGGGCACCTCGCAGGTCCCGTCCACGCCACGTCGCGCCCTCGTGACCGCCGCCGGCACCTAGCCTTGCGCCGGCCGACACCGGACGGCCCCCGTGCCACGACGAAGGACTGCCCACGGCCATGACCACCCCGCCAGCCACCTCACGTCGACGGATGATCGCCACGGTGGTCGCCACGGCCCTCATCGGCACGGTGGCGCTGGCGGCCACCGGGATCGACGCCTACGGGTTGCTGGCGATTGGTCGGGGGGCCACTGTCCTCGGGCCGCTGGACTGCTCGCCCGGCGTCGAGAGCATCCCGCCGGCTGCCGGCGTGCCCACCCCCGCGCTCGAGGCTGCCTCCACCACGGGGTCGCGCGCCGTGACGTGCGACGGCGACGGCACCTCCGGCTACCGCGGGGCACCGTCGGCTGTCGCTGGCGTTCCCCGGTGACCGCTACAACAGCACCGGGTACTGGGCAAACCCCTGGGTGCGCGTCCGGTGAGCCCCGAGCGGGGGCGAGGTGACCTCGAACCAGGACGAACAGCGGTCCCGGACCACGTCGGTGGTCCGGGACCGCTGCCGGTTCGTTCCGTCAGTGGCAGGTGGTCGTGCCGGTGTCGGTGAAGACCGGTGAGGCCGGGTAGGCCTGGACGTACTTCCAGTCGTAGCTGCTGGCGCCGAGGTCGAGCCTGAGGACGCCGAAGGTCTTGTCGTCGCCGGCCTCGAAGTTCGGCAGCCTGGGGCTGGCGAGCGTGGAGTGGCTCTTGCCGCCAGTGCCGACGATGAAGGCCCGCATCCCCTTGGCGGTGTCGACCTTGCTGTCCGGGTTCTGCTGCGCGTACCGCGCGTACAGATGCGAGTTGCCGGTCAGCACCACGTCGGCTCCGCCGTCGTAGAGGGCCTGGATGATCGGCTTGAACTTCCGCACGGTGTTGCCGTTGGACCAGTAGGGCCGGTGCATGACGGCCATGATGCAGCGCGCGTTGGTGTCGGCCAGGTCCTGCTTGAGCCACTTCACCTGGGCGCTGGTGCCGCTGCAGCCGCCGACGCCCGGTTCGTCACATGCGGTGTTCAGGGCGACCACGTGCCAGTTGTCCCCGATGTCGTAGCTGTACCAGCCCTTGCACGCCTTGGTGCAGTCGCCCTGCTGGGCCCGGGAGGCGAAGTAGGTGAAGTAGCCGGAGGCGCCGGGCGTCGAGCAACCGCCACCCGAGTACTCGTCCTCACCGACGACGGGGTAGGTCTTGTCGAGGTACCTCCCCCAGGTCTTGTCGTACGCGTTGTAGTACGCGCTCAGCTGTCCGCAGTTGTACTGGTTGTCGCCGACGGTCAGCACGTGCGTGGCGTCCGCCAGCTTCTCCGCCGTCAGGTCGTCGCGGCACTTGCGGCCGCGGCTCGAGCCCGGGGCGCACGCGATGTCGCCCGCGACCATGACCACCGGGTCGCCCGCCAACTCGGCCGTGGCACCGGCCGTGGCACCCCCCGGTGTGGCGGCCACCGCGCTGGTGCCCCATCCGAGACCTGCCACGGTGAGCACCGCGGCGGCCACTCCTGCGGCCGTTCGCCCCCACGTTCGTCGCATACCCATCCCCTCTGCTGTGTTGTCAGTCGACGTCGCTGCCGGACGGCAGCTGTACGAGTGAGAGTCGACCGCCCTCGGCGGCCATGGCAGTGAACGACCCCCGGCCCACGGGGATGCGCCACTGCTCTCCATCGGTGCCCTCGAGCGCCGCCACGGCCAGCCGGATCATGACCGCGTGCGAGATCACCGCGACGCGCTCTCCCTCGTGGCGGGCGGCGATGATCTGCAGCGCTTCCAGCATGCGCTTCTGCGCGTCACGCAGGCGCTCGCCGTTGGGGCAGACCGCCGTCGAGGGCGAGGTGCGGTAGGCCTCGAAGGCCTCCGGGTCGTACATCTGCGCCTCGTGGGCGGTCAGGCCCTCCCACGCCCCGTAGTCGACGTTGATGAGCCCGTGCATCACGCGGATGTCCGGGATCCTCGCCTCGTCGGCGATGATCTGCGCCGTGGCGATGGTCCGCCGCAGGCCACCGGTGTAGACGGCCTTGAGCCCCACCTTGGAGAGCTGGCGCGCCGCGTCGACGGCGTCCTGGTAGCCCTGCGCGTCGAGCGGGACGTCGCACCGGCCCCGATAGCGGTTCTCGACGTTCATGGTCGTCGTCCCGTGCCGGACGACGTACATCAGGCAGGTCTTCTCGTTGAGTGGCAGCTCCCACGCCGGGGTGCGTGGCGCCACGATCTCCTGTGTCACTGGTGTCTCCCCTCAGTTGTGCCCCGGCGCCGAGTCGGTGAGCTCGTAGCCGTAGGTGGCAAGCGGTTTGGCGATGGTGCGCTCGAGCAGGTGGACCTGCTCGGCGCTGAGGTCCCGCTGCCAGGCCACCCCGCGGCTGGCCTGGAACGTGTGCCTGCGGAAGCCGGCCTCGTACTGCGGCGTCCACTCCAGCCCGAGGAACTCGAGCACCTCCGCGGTCTTGCCGCGCGGGTCCTCCATGAGGTCCTCGAGACGCACGTCGAGCCACTGGCCCTCGGGGACCAGCGCACGGGCCTGGTCGATGGCGTCGATCAGGATCCGCCAGCCGAGCCCGGCGAGGACCACGAACGAGCGGTTGGACTCCTCCCACTCCTGGCGGTCGGCGTGGGAGAGCGGGCCGAGGTACCAGCTGTCCGGCCCCCGGTACCCGTCCCACCAGCCCATCTGGAGCCACGAGTTGGCGACGGCGCGCCCGTCCCTCACGACGTGCACGAACCGGGCCTGCGGGTACACCGTCCTCAGCAGGCCCGAGCGGGGCCAGCCCGTCAGGTGGTGCACGAACACGGGCTTGCCCTGGGCCTCCATGCGGCTGTCGAAGAAGTCGGCGATGCGCTTCTGCAGCCATGGCGTGGCGTCCGCGGCGACGAGGTCACGACACGGCTGGGGGAACATCGTGGAGACCTGACGCTCCAGCACCTCCCAGCCCTCGGACGGCGCGACCCGGAAGCGGCCCGGCTCGATGACCTGGCGCCGGTCCTTGAACGGCCGCAGCGACGGGTCCCGCTCGGACGAGCGGTTGAAGAGCGCGTTGTTCCACCGGCCCTTGAGGTTCAGCAGCCCGAACTTGTCGTCGACGTTGGAGATGAAGCCGACGTCAGGATGACGAGCGGCCAGCTCAGTGACCAGCGTGGACCCGCACCTGCCCGAACCCAGAACGAACGACAGCACGCCGCAACCCCCTCTGTCGCAGACCCTCGGCGGCCCTTCCCGCCCGTGGTGACTCGCCAGCATAGGCATGTCGTAGACGGTGTTAGTCCGCTGTTTGCATGGGGTCCGCCGCACCGCCGCAAATGGTCGCCGATGTGTCCGGAAACACGCCGATTTCGTTGTGCCGCAAGGGAAAAATATGGCCCGTACGGGCTAGTCCGGGGGCTAGTGCACGACGTACGTCAATTGCGGGTGCTGGGGCCCCCGGGGACACCGGCCCGTGGCAAGGTCGCCCGGTCGCCCGGGCGCAGCGGCCGCCCGGAGCGGACGATGTGGCCGAGCCAGGTGCCGGCCAGCATGGAGGTGACGAGGGCCAGCATCACCAGGGCTGCGTAGAACTCCTGGCTGATGATGCCCGCGGCATACGTGACCGAGGCGAGCACGATGCCGGGGCCGCCGCGCGCGTTGGTGGCGATCGCCAGGTTGCGCGAGGCGCGGGACCCCTCACCGGCCAGCCGGGCGCCCAGGTAGACGCTGCCGGACTTCGCGAGGCAGGCGAAGAGGAGGAACCAGGCGAAGAACACGATGTCGAAGTGACGCACCAGGTCGAGCTGGAGGCCCACGGTGGCGAAGTAGACCGGGATGAAGAAGGCGAAGGAGATCGACCGGATCGACTCCCTGGCCGCGACGACCTTCGGCCCCTTGGCCGCACTGGCTGCGATGCCGGCGAGGAACGCACCGAACAGGGCCGTCACCCCCAGCACGATGCACAGCAGCGCCCCGCCGAAGATGAACAGCAGCAGGTAGGCGAGCGGGTTGCTGCTGGCCACGAGGTTCCAGCGCTGCCGCCGGGTCCAGCGGAAGCCGCGCGGCCCGAGGGTCAGCATGAGGGCGAAGACGGCCAGCGTCGCGAGCCCGTGGAACACCATGCTGCCGGTGCTGCCGGCCTCCAGTCCGAGCAGGCCGGGCACACCGAAGTCCGCGCTGCCCTCCACGCTGACCATGCCGAGGGCGAGGGCGAGCACCACGTAGACCACGACGTCCTCGATGACCGCCACGCCGAGCACGATCCGGGCGAAGGACGACTCGATGACGCCGAGGTCGAGCATGATCCTGGAGATCACGGGGATGCTCGTCACCGCGATCGCGAGCCCGAAGACGAGCATCAGGGCCGTCCCGTTCTGGGCCGGCCCGAGCAGCTCCTCGGAGTCCAGGAACCTGAACAGCAACGCGCCCGCCGCGAACGGCAGCACCACTCCGGTCACGGTGACCAGGCCGACCAGACGGCTCTCGTCGCGGCGGAAGAGGGAGCGCATCTCGGCGCCGGAGCAGAACATCAGCAGCAACAGCCCGAGCTGGGAGGCCCAGCCGAGCACCGCTGCGACCGACCCCTCGGTGGGGAAGACACGGGCCTGCAGGTCAGGCCACAGGGACCCGAGCAGGGTCGGGCCAAGCACGAGGCCTCCGGCGATCTCGCCGATGACGCGGGGCTGGCGCAGCAGGGTGAAGAGGTGGCCGACGCCGTGGGCGGCCGCGAGCAGCAGGGCCAGCGCCACCAGTGTGTGTGCGAAGTCGGCTCCGCCCATGGTCAGCTGGCCCCTCTCCCGTGCCGGGTACCCCCACAGCTCCTGATGAAGCGTGACACGCCCGGGCGAGGACCACCGACCGATTGGCCAAACCCCGTCCGGTCCGGGAGCCGGGAGGGGGCACGTGGTCCGCGGCATACCGGACCTTTGCCGCACGGCGACTCGGCCGGGAGGGGCATCGGGCGGTACTATCGGTGGTGAAGGGGACCCGGCCCACGCCAGTGCGCCGCCTCGGCGGCGGGCAGCTCGTCGTCGACGAGGAGCCGGGGGTCACCGCTGGACGGTCCGTCGAGGGTCGCACCCGGTCGTCGTTGGCAGCGCGTTCTGCTGGTCATCGCGACGGAGACCCGCTGGGAGTGCCCAGCCGGCCCGATCCCCTTCGCTGACACAGCGCCCCGGCCGCAGGGCCGGGGGACACGGGTATGCCGTGTTCCCACCTGCACGCCGCGGCACCCCTGAGGAGGAGTTCTTGGCTCAACGAGGCCAGCGCCAGGCCGGCGCGACCCGCACCGCACCCCGCGCGCAGCGGCGCCACCGCGAGCGTGACGACGAGGGTCTCTTCCCCGTGCTCGCCAAGGCGGTGCGCGAGGTGGAGGGGGCGGCCCAGCGCGGTCGTCTGCGGCCGTCGTCCCGCACCAAGTTCCAGGTCATCGCGCTGCTCGTGCGCGAGGAGCGGGCCCGCCTCAAGGACGACGCGACGGTGACCGAGGGCCAGCGGGCCGAGCAGCTCAAGCGGCTCGACGGCATCGCCACGATCCTCGCCAAGACCGCAGCCCGTGACACCTCGCTGCTGTCGCTGCTCGCCGAGGACGCCGTCGTGACCGGCGCCGCGAAGTCGCTGCGTCAGGAGATGCTCGCCGCCGCGGGGATGGAGCCCGAGCCGGAGCCCGAGCCGGAGCCGGAGCAGACCGTCACCACGGCCCCAGCGGAGCGGCGCGTCGTGCCCCAGTCGGTGGTGGCCCGCCAGCTCGCCAACCCCTTCCTCGCCCCCGACTTCTCCGCCGTCCCGCAGCGCCGGGTCCGCCACGGGCGGCTCTCCGGCTGGGAGCTGCTCGGCCCGCTGTTCCGCTCCTTCGAGGAGGGCGGCGGCTCGTCCTGCATGGACCTGCCCGAGCCCACCTCGCTCCAGGCGCCCGGCGGGCACGAGCTGATGCACCACCAGGCGCAGGTGGTCGAGGCGGCCCGCGAGGGCCACCGCACCTTCCTCCTCGCCGACGAGCCGGGCCTGGGCAAGACCGCCCAGGCGCTGCTGGCGGCGCAGGCCGCTGACGCCTACCCGCTGCTCGCGGTCGTCCCGAACGTCGTCAAGGCCAACTGGGCCCGTGAGGCGCAGCTGTGGACGCCGAAGCACAAGGCCACCGTCATCCACGGCGACGGCCACACGATCGACGGCTTTGCCGACATCATCGTCGTCAACTACGAGGTGCTCGACCGGCACGTCGGCTGGCTGGGCGACCTCGGCTTCCGCGGCATGGTGGTCGACGAGGCGCACTTCATCAAGAACAAGTCCTCGCAACGCTCGCAGCACGTGCTCCAGCTCGCGGAGCGGATCCGCCAGCGCACCGCCAACCCGCTGCTGATGGCGCTCACCGGCACCCCGCTGATCAACGACATCGAGGACTTCCGGGCCATCTGGCAGTTCCTCGGCTGGATCGACGACAAGCAGCCGCGGCCCCGCCTCATGGAGAAGCTCGAGGAGGTCGGGCTGAGCCCGGCCGACGCCGGCTTCTACGCGTCGGCCCGCGCGAGCGTCATCGACCTCGGCATCGTCCGGCGCCGCAAGGTCGACGTGGCCTCCGACATCCCGGCCCGTCGCATCGCCGACCTCCCGGTCGAGCTCGACGACGAGGCAGGCCGGTCGATTCGCGCCGCCGAGCGCGAGCTCGCCCGTCGCCTGGTCCAGCGCTACGAGAGCGCGCTGGCCGCCCGCGGCACCGGTGCGCCCGTCGAGGGCATCGACCACGACCTCGTGCGGCGTGTGGCCACCTGGGAGCGCGAGGAGGCGAACGCGAGCAAGGCCGACGGCAACGTCTTCGGCATGTTGCGCCGCATCGGCCGGGCGAAGGCCGAGCTCGCCGCCGACTACGCCGCGCAGCTGGCCCGCAGCGTCGGCAAGGTGGTCTTCTTCGCCAAGCACGTCGACGTCATGGACGCCGCCGAGGAGCTGTTCGCCAAGCGCGGCATCCGCTACTCCTCGATCCGTGGCGACCAGACCTCCAAGGTGCGCCAGCAGCAGGTCGACGCCTTCATGACCGACCCCGACGTCGCGGTCGCGGTGTGCTCGCTGACCGCGGCCGGCGTCGGCCTCAACCTGCAGGTCGCCTCCAACGTGGTGCTCGCCGAGCTGTCGTGGACCGACGCGGAGCAGACCCAGGCGATCGACCGCGTGCACCGCATCGGCCAGGGTGACCCCGTCACGGCGTGGCGCATCATCGCCGCGCAGACGATGGACACCAAGATCGCCCAGCTCATCGACAGCAAGGCCGGGCTGGCGGCCCGCGCGCTCGACGGCTCGGACGAGGAGGTGTCGAGCTCGGCCGACATCCAGCTCGAGGCCCTGGTGGCGCTGCTCACCGACGCGTTGACCGCGCAGCTAGCCGCCGGTTCGTAGACCGAGGTCCCAGCTCTCGGGCCATGACGGCGGTCCTGGTCCGAGAGCCGGGACGTGGTGCGCCGCGAGGTGGAGCGCGGCGGTGGACGGGTGGTCGATTTCGCCGGCGACGGCGCGATGGCCGCGTTCGACGACCCCGCACGGGCCATCCGGTGCGGCGTCGCCCTGCACAAGGCGGTGGCGCCGCTGGGCCTGGAGCTGCGGGTGGCGGGTCGGCTCCGGCATCGGCTTCACCCCTCGTGGCACACGCACACTCAAGGGCGTCCCGGGGGGAGTGGCCGCTCCTCGCGGTGGAGCGTGACGTCGGCGCGTGGAAGGACGACTCACCAGCCAGGGGTGAGGCAGGCCCACCGTAAGAGGCAGGAGGCTTGGCACGGACTGACAGGAGAGACCGATGCGCGAGCAGCACGTGTTCGAGACGCCTGAGGCGAGGGCGGCGAAGGGACTCGCCGCCCGCAAGCGGCTCCCGCCCGAGGCCCACGCGGCACTCGACCTGCGCGCCGACCGCGACCCCGTGAGCGTGCTGGCGCAGCAGCTGCCCTCGCGACTGCCCGAGCTGGTCGGCCTCCGCAACGAACGGATGTCCGCCTCTCCCTTCGCCTTCTTCCGTGGGGGCGCCGCGGTGATGGCGGCGGACCTCGCCCCCCGCCCCCACACCGGGCTCTACGCCCAGCTGTGCGGTGACGCCCACCTGGCGAACTTCGGCATGTTCGCCTCACCCGAGCGCAACCTGCTCTTCGACATCAACGACTTCGACGAGACCTGCCCCGGCCCCTGGGAGTGGGACGTCAAGCGCCTGGTGGCGAGCCTGGTCGTGGCCGGTCTGTCCAACGGCTTCACGGAGAAGCAGAACCGCAAGGTCGTCGTCGCGGCGGCGCGCCGCTACCAGACCGCGATGGGCGGTTTCGCCGCCCAGGGGAACCTCGCGGTCTGGTACGCCCGGGTGTCGGTCACCGAGCTGCGCCGCCTGCTCGCCGACGACATCGACGCCAAGGCGAGCAAGAGGTTCGACAAGGCCATCGCCAAGGCCATGGGACGCGACCACCTCCGCTCGGTGGCGAACCTGACGGAGGTCGTCGACGGTGTCCGCCGCATCATCAGCGACCCGCCCCTGCTGGTGCCGGTGGCCGAGCTGGCGCCGGGGGTGACGCGCGACGAGCTCGAGGAGTCGATGGAGAAGCTGCTGTGGGACTACGCAGACTCCTTGGCGCCCGGGCACCGCGAGCTGGCGCGCTCGTACTCGTTCGTCGACATGGCCCGCAAGGTGGTCGGCGTCGGCAGCGTCGGCACCCGGTGCTGGGTCGTGCTCATGCGCGGGCGCGATGACGGTGACCCGTTGCTGCTGCAGGTGAAGGAGGCCCAGCCATCGGTGATCGCCTCGCACCTCGGCCTGCCGAAGCAGCGGCACGAGGGGGTGCGCGTCGTCGCCGGACAGCGGGTCATGCAGGCGGCAAGCGACATGTTCCTCGGCTGGCAGCGCGCCATGGGCCTCGACCAGCGGATCCGCGACTTCTACATCCGCCAGCTGCACGACTGGAAGGGCTCGGCCTCGATCGAGGCCATGACCCCCAAGGCCCTTCGCCTCTACGCCGAGGTCTGCGCGTGGACCCTGGCCCGGGCGCACGCCCGTTCCGGCGACCGCATCGCCATCGCGTCCTACCTCGGTGACGACGAGCAGTTCGCGCAGGCCATGGCGTCCTTCGCCGACTCCTACGCCGAGGTGAACGCCCGCGACCACGCGAGGTTCGTCGAGGCGGTGCGCAGCGGGGCGCCCATGCTCACGGCTTGAGGCCGCGCCGGGTCACGTCACCCTCGGCGGTCCGCGCGGTGCCGGAGCAGCCAGAGGGTCAGGCAGGCCACCGCTCCAGCGAGGAGCAGCACCGGTGCCGACAGCGCGGCGAGGAACACGGTCCCGTCATACGGCGTGAGGGTGCAGCCGAAGCCGATTCCCTCGCACTGGCCGCTGCTGTTGTGGTCGGGCGCCGTGAGGAGCAGGGCGGCGAAGACGACGGCGGGCAGGGCCCACAGGAGGCCCAGCGCCCAGACGTAGGGCATGCGGCTGCGTTGCTTCGTCATGGGCAGAGGGTGGACCCGTCGGGGCCGCCCTGTCGTGGGCGCGGGTACTCAGGTCTTGTTCACCGCCGCCGGATCAGGGACCGCAGGACGAGGAACATGACGATGGCCACCAGCTGCCCGCCCAGGACGACCCGGTTGACGTCGACCGAGGGGCGCCAGGTGACCTCACCTCCCTTGACGACGTAGACCCCGGCAGGCTCGGCGGTGAACCCGCCACCGCCCCCGCTGCCCGAGCCCTCGTTGTCGGGGCCCGTGCCGGTGCCGCCCCCCGCGCCGCCGCGTACGCGGGCCACGGGCACGAGCATCACGTCGCCCTCGTGGATCGGCTCGCCGAAGACGCGGGAGACCTTGGCGGCGTCGGTGGCCTGGCTCATGAGCTGCTCGATGTCCATGCCGCCACCGTAGGCAGGGCGTCGCGGCGCGTCGCACACCCAAAAGTCCTAGCCCGGCACTCGGGGCTCACACGACCTGGCGCACGCCGGGCGCGCGGACGAGCAGGGCGGCCAGCGCGAACGACGCCACCACGCCACCCGCGGCGACGACCACCGCCTTGACCTCGGCCGGCGCCGCCACCGGGCGCAGCGCCACGGCCAGGGCGAGCAGGGGAAGGCCCTGGACGAGGAACGCGGGGTAGGACCAGCGGGCCAGCTCGGCTCCGTGCGGGCGGGGGCGGGCGAGCCGGCGCTGCGCGAAGGAGAGCAGCCAGACCGAGCCGAAGACCGTGAG
The DNA here is from genome assembly GCF_029222705.1 of Knoellia sp. p5-6-4. Lineage (NCBI taxonomy): Bacteria > Bacillati > Actinomycetota > Actinomycetes > Micrococcales > Intrasporangiaceae > Knoellia > Knoellia sp. p5-6-4. The sequence continues at coordinate 914,646 of NZ_JARGZF010000001.1, read as the reverse complement.
CGCGCCCTCCAGCACCACGAAGACCGCTGACTCCCAACGCAGTCCGCCGGTCAGGGCCTCGAAGTCCATGCCGAGCGGTCCGGCCAGGCCGACGTATGCCGCGGCGCCGAGGGCGGCTGCTCCCGTCACCTGCCCAGCCGTGCCGGCGAGCGGGCGGGGCACCACCTCGAGCCACCCCTGCCCGGTGGCCACCACGCCGAGCCCGAAGAGCCCGGCGCACTCGGGCCACTGCCACTCGTTGAGGTCCAGCGGCGCCTCGCTGGCGTAGGGGATCCACAGCCGGACGACGAACGAGGCGGCGGCGACAGCGGTGGCGAGCAGGGCCAGCGACCCGGCGGTGACGGGACGGCGCCGGCGCCGCGCCCTGGCGCGGTGGGCTCGCAGTGCCGCCCACGCGGCATACAGGAGCGAGAGCACCAGCAGGACCCCGATGAACCAGGCCGGCCCGGTGTCGGGGACGTTGAGGCGTGTCTCGGTCCAGAAGGAGCCGGACACGTGACCCAGGGGCCGGTAGAGGGCGTAGAGGAGGACGGGCCACACGAGGGCGACGAAGACCAGGAACGGCACCCCCAGGCGCAGGAGGCGGTCGCGGACGAAGCGGCGGACACCTTTGCGGCGCAAGGCTCCCGGCGTGAGCAGACCTGCGACGAGGAACAGCAGGGCCATGAGGAAGATGGCGAACGGCCCCGCCACCGCGAGGGCCGCGACGTGGCTGGGCTCGGCCAGGGTGGTCTCGCGCACCAGCGCGTACGGCCACACCTCCAGCGGCGAGTAGCTCAGCATCCCGTGCAGCGCGATGACCCCGGCGATGGGGACCACCTTGAGGTTGTCGAGGTAGGTCCACCGCATGGTCCGGCCCTCCGCCGGTCAGCGGTGGGTGCCCCGCACCAGCGTGACCAGCGCAACCACGATGCCGATGGCGCTGCCGACGATGCCGACCGCGAGGACCCAGCGGCACAGCGTGTCCCACGGGAAGCCGTCGGGGTCGAAGGCGAACGGGAACACCTGCCAGATCCGCACCATCGCCGCCAGGCCGATGCCGGTCGTCACGAGGTCACCCAGCGAGCGCAGGCGGGGTGGGTCGGCGACGAGGTAGACGAGGTTCGCGACGACGCCGGCGACGATCGAGGCGTTGACCAGCCCGAGCACCTGCTCGGTCTCGGCGGTCAGGAACGGCACGGCCTCCCAGCCGGGGCGCCGGTTGACGAGGTAGAGGAACAGGCCGTTGATCAGGGCGGCGGCCACGTAGCCTGACCGCCGCGCGGCGACCGTCGGTCGCTTCCTGGCAACGGCGGTGGCCACGGCGCCTCCGGTCAGCCGACGGGGTGCAGTCCGAGGAGGGTGATGCGCGAGGACTCGTTCACCAGGAACCGGACCCCCTCGTGGATGGTCCACAGGCTGTCCGCGTCGGCGTCGTCGAGGTGGACCTCGAAGCCCGCCAGGTCGCTCAGCGTGGTGACGAACCGCCGGAAGCGCTCCTGGTCGAGGCGGCACACGTACCGGACGTCGGCGCCGGCACGCACTGCAGCGAGGTCGGCCTCCGGGGCGACGGCGCGAACCGCCTTGAGGTAGGTCGCGCGTGCTTGGTCGGGGGTCACGGGCACTCCACGTCAGGTCAAGCCGGACGGCTCCGGCGTCGGGTCCTTCCCCTGCACTGTGCAATATGGATGAGGGTCCTGTCCGTCAAACAGGGGCCATAGGCCCTGGCAGGCACCGGAATTCGCGGCGTGGGCATCCCGGGATGTCCCATGGGTCCCCGGTTGTCCCGATAGGTCCGGTGGCTCGGGAACGCCGTCGAGGGGGGTCGCCCGGGTCTGGATCGCCCGGGGCCGGGGGCGCCCGGGCGTCTCAGTCGCCCAGGGCCCAGGACTCGCCGGGGTGCAGCACGACGGGCTCGCAGTCCGGTGCCAGGCGCCGCACGTCGCGGGCGAAGGCCAGGCCCGGCCGGTCCATCCAGCCGCGGGGGAGGTGCTTGCCCGCAGGGACGTGCAGGGTGCCCCAGTGCACGGGGATCGCATACCGCGCGCCGACGAGCTCGCACGCCCGGGCTGCCTCCTCGTGGTTCATGTGGCCGCCCGAGAGCCGGGGGGCCCAGCCCGACACCGGCACCACCGCGAGGTCGATCGGGGCGCCGGCCAGCGCGGCCAGCTCGCCCATGTCGGGGTAGATCTCGGTGTCGCCGGCCACCCAGACGGTCGCCGTGGCGGACTGCACGAGGTGGCCGTGGGCGTCGTTGGGGCGGTGCGGCATGGGCCGGTGCGCGTGCACGGCGCGCACCAGGCGCACCCGTGCCTGCGACCGCACCCCGACCGTGGCCCACTCCTCGCCCTCCAGACCGGTGCCGCCGTCGATGCCCTTGCCCTCCAGCCACCCCGCACAGGCGGGAGCGGTGAGCACCGGTGTGCCGGACAGCTGCCGGAGCGAGGCGAGGTGGGCGTGGTCGTGGTGCAGGTGGGAGAGCAGCACCGCGTCGGCGTCCTCCCACGCGTGGGCGCGCGGTGTCTCGAACCGGCGTCGCAGGATCCCCGCGTGGCGTTCGAGGAGCGGGTCCGAGACCAGCCGGGCGCCGTCGATGTCGATGACGACGGTCGAGTGGCCCAGCCAGGTGACACGCAGGCTCACGGGCGCACCCCGAGCTGCCTCATCCACGCCACGAGCTGCTCGTGCACCGTCTCCGCCCCCACCAGGGGCGCCCGGCGGTCCAGGGGCAGGTCGGCGGGGTGGAGGAGCACGGCCTCATTCTGCTGCCCTCCGATGCCGCCGTGCGAGCCGACCTGCTCCTCGAAGGCGTGCACCTGCCCGGAGGGGTCGACGGAGGAGACGATGACCAGGTCGCCGGTGTTCGCCAGCCCGGCCAGCCGCAGCAGGTCCTCGCGACCGTGCGGGCCGTACTGCGGCAGGGGGTCGTCGCCCTCGACCGTGCCGTCGCGCAGCAGGCACAGCCCGGACACGCCGATGGCCACCGGGCCGCGGCTCTCCGTCTCGGCGATGACCACCCCGATCGACCTGCGGTTGACCAGGCCCGGCACCAGCCGGGGCCAGAGTTCGTGGATCTCCTCCAGCGTGAGCCGGCCAGGCAGCCGCGGGAACCACACCATGCCCAGGTTGCCGGAGGCGATCACCGCGAGCTCGGGGAGCCGCGCCGTCGCCGCGGTCTCGGGGAGGTGGCGGTCGGGGCCGACCACGACGGTGCGGCGGGCGGGGCGGGTGTTGAGCAGGGTGGTGAGCAGGGTGTTCACCGGGCCCCACGCCTCGCCCTCGGAGGCCTCGACCGACTCGCTGTCCGGCACCTGCAGCAGGCGGCGGCACACGGTCGCGAGGTCGGCGCCCTCCATCTGGCGGAAGGTGGCGCCCAGGCTCTGGCCGTGGTCGGAGAGCACGACGATGCGGTAGGCCCGCCCCGAGGCCCGCACCACCTGCTCGAGCAGGCCCAGGACGCCGTCGAGGCCCTCCAGGGCGCGCAGCGCCTCGGGCCTGCTCGGCCCCGCGTGGTGGGCGATCTCGTCGTAGTCGACGAGGTTGACGTAGATGGCCGGCGTACCTCGCACCAGGTGCTCGGCGACGAGGGAGACGTTGAGGTCACGCAGCAGCACGTTGCTGATGCCGCGCAGCACGACGTACCACCCCCGGCGCCGGACCCGGGGCACGACCTGGCGCACCCGTTGCCGCCTGCCCTGGTAGAGCTCCTTGAGCATCTCGACGAGGCTGCGGCTGAGCGCCCGCGAGAGGACGAACGGGCTGGCGAAGAAGCGCAGGAAGCTCGGCCCCGGCCCCAGGCCGCCGCCGCTGCCGGCCGCGCTCATGACCAGCAGGCGCGTCGGGGCGTCGCCGGAGAACATGGTGCTGATGGCCGCGCCGCCGTGGGCCAGCAGGCCGTTGCCGTCGCTGACGCGCGACTCGACCAGTGCGGAGTCCTGCGGGCGGTTGGCCACCACCAGGCGCCCGAGGTCCTTGTCCCACCAGCGGAAGGCGGGGACGGGGTGGCTGTTGCCGTGCAGCAGGCCGGCCTGCGCGGCTGGGGTCGTCGAGGGCACCCGCGACCACCACGGGGTCAGCAGGTGGTTGCCGTCGCGCAGCCAGCGGGCCATGGTCGGCGCGAGCCCGCCCTCGATGGCCTGGCGGAGCGCGGTGTGGGACAGGCCGTCGAGCTGCACCACCAGCAGGCCAGCCTCGGTGGGCAGCGCCGCCTCGCCCTCCCGCTCCCGGGCCCGCTCGTGGGAGCGGGCCCTGCGCAGGATGTCGCCCAGCACGTACGAGCTGTCGTTGGCGCCGACCAGCCAGCGGCCGAGCGCCATGATGGCCGAGGCGACGACGACCACGGCGAGCACGGCCCGCCAGTCGGAGACGCCGATGCCCGGCACCAGGGCGAGCGCCGCCCACGCGATGAGCATCTGGACCACCAGGCCGGCCACCATGGCGCCGACGGCGCCAACGCCCAGGGCCAGCAGCCGCAGCCCGGGGCGCAGCAGGAGGTCGCCGGTCGACACGGCGACCGCCACGAGCATCACCGGCAGCGGCCCGTCAGCGGTCGCGCCGTCGACGACCGCGATCGCCGCCCCCAGGCCGAGGCTCGTGGTGAGCAGCCCCCAGCCGGCGTCGGCGAGATCGCGCAGCGTGGGGACGAGGGGCCCCCTGCGGACCAGGTGCGGCACGCCCCGACCCTATCGAGCGGCAGGCGGGGCCACGGTCGCGTCAGCCAAAAGCTGTGGCCACCGGGCAGGCCGGCGCCCATACTCCTGAGGTGCCACCGCGACGCCTCGACGCCTACCGGTCCTGGCTGGTGTATGCCGGGGCGTGGGCCTTCGTGGGAACCCTCTCGTGGACGACGGCCGCGGTCCTCCTGGTGCGCGAGGTGGGCCTGTCGCCGCTGCAGCTCGTGCTGGCGGGCACGGCCCTCGAGGTCGCCTACTTCCTCGCGGAGGTGCCGACCGGCGTTCTGGCCGACCTGTACTCACGCCGGCTGTCCCTGGTCGTGTCCGCGCTGGCCTGCCGGCTCGGCATGGTCGGCGTCGGGATCGCGCAGGGTGCGCCGGCGGTGTTCGCCGCGATGGCGCTGTGGGGGTTCGGCTGGACCTTCCGCAGCGGTGCCGAGGACGCCTGGCTGGCCGACGAGGTGGGACCGGAGCGGCTCGGCGGGGCGTACCAGCGCGGCGCCCAGGTGGAGCGCGTGGCAGGGCTGGCGGGCATCGGCGCGGCGGTCGCGCTCGCCACGGTCGACCTCCGCCTGCCCCTGCTCTGTGCGGGCGCCGTTGCGGCGGGGCTGGGTCTCTTCCTCGCTGTGGCGATGCCCGAGCGCGGCCACGCCCGTCAGCACCGGTCATCCGGGGTCGTCGGGCCGCTGCGGTCGGCCCTGGCGACGGTGGCCGCCGGGCGACGCGAGGTGGCCGCCCGCCCGGTGCTGCTCGCCGTGCTGGGCATCGTCGCCGCTCTCGGGGCCTGGAGCGAGGGGTGGGACCGCCTGTGGGAGGCGCACCTGCTGCTCGACGTGGGACTGCCGACGCTGTTCGGGCTCGACGACGTCGCGTGGTTCGGCGTGCTCGCCGCCGGCACCCTGGTCATCTCCTTCGCGGTGGCGGCACCGTTGGTCGCGCGGATCGAGGGGCTCGGCCCGGCGCGGCTGGCGCGACTGCTGGTGGTGCTGCACGCGGTGCTCGTCGCCTGTGCGCTGGGCTTCGCGCTCGCAGACCGGTTGTGGGTGGCCGTCGCGGCCTACTGGGCGACGACCGTGGTTCGGTCGCTGGCCTCCGCGCCCTTCCGTACGTGGCTGAACCTCGGCATCGACGACTCCTCGACGCGGGCGACGGTGCTGTCGATCGCCAACGTCGCGGGCAGCGCCGGCGAGTGGGGAGGTGGGCCCCTGCTGGGCTGGGTGGGCACCCGCTGGACGGTGCGGGCGGCCCTCGCCGCCGGCGCGGCGCTGCTCCTGCCCGCGGTCGTGCTGCTCGCGCGTGCCGGGCGCGGCACCGCCGGGAGGCAGGTCGGGCCCAGCCGGCGGGTCAGACCGGGTGCGGCGTCCCGCGACTGAGCAGGCCGACGATGGCGTCGATGGTGCGCAGGTCCTCGTCCTCCTCGATGCGGAAGCCGGCGCCCTGGCTGAGGCGCTCCACGACCTCGACGAAGTCGAGCGAGTCCAGCTCGTACCTCTCGCGCAGGTCGGTGTCGCCGGGCAGGCCGGTCAGGTCCGCCTCGGGCACGATGGCTCGCAGCGACTGCTCCAGCAGGTCGCGGCCCTCGTCGGGTGTCATAGCTCCTCCGGTTTCTGCAGGAGTCGGTCGAGGTGCTTGAGGTACCGGGCGCCGACCGCGCCGTCGCTGGCGCGGTGGTCGCCTGCCAGCGTCGCGGTCACCAGCGGCCGGACGCCGAGCAGGCCCTCGACCGCCCACGGTCGCTCGGAGACGGCCCCGAGCCCGACGAGGGCGACCTGCGGCGGGTAGATGACACCCAGCACGCTCTCGACGCCCTGGTCGCCGAGGTTCGAGACGGTGATGCTGGGCTGGACCAGGTCCGAGCCGCGCAGCCGTCCGGCCCGGGCGCGGCTGGTCAGCTCCCGCACCGCAGCCATCATCTCCGTCACGCCCAGGCTGTCGGCCCGGGCGATGGCGGGCACCAGCAGCCCGCCCCGGCGCAGCGAGAGGATGAGGCCGAGGTCGACGGACCCGCTCGGGCGGAACCCACCGTCGACCCAGTGCCCGTTCAGGTCGGGGACCGCCCGCGCGGACCGGGCGGCCGCCACGAGCATGAGGGCCGCAGGCACGAGGCGCTGCTCGACGGGCAGCTCGCGGTTGCGCGCGCGCATCCACTTCAGCGACGCGGTCAGGTCGATCGTGGTGCTCAGGTAGTAGTGGGGGATCTCCCGGTTCGACACCGTCATGAGGGCCGCGATGCTCTGGCGCATGCTGTCGGCGTCAGCGCGGCGGGCCGGCGCCGCAGCCGCCCTCGCCGCCGGCGCCTCTGGCTGCGGGCGCGCAGGAGCCGCCGCGTGGCGCACGTCCGCCGCGGTGACGGCACCCGCCGCACCGGTTCCCCGTATGCCGTCGAGCACGGTTCCCGCCTCGCGTGCCAGCCGACGTGCGTAGGGTGAGACACGTTGGCGCACAGGGGTTTCGGAGGGCTGGGGTGTGCTGGGCGTCGTGGCGGCGGCGCGCTCGAGGTCCTTGCGCGTCACGGCGCCGTGCCGACCGGTGCCCGTGACGGTGGCGAGGTCGATGCCGAGCTCGTGGGCCCGGTGGCGCAGCACCGGCGAGAGGGGAGGCAGGTGCGGCGACGGCGCTGGCGGGGCCGGCTCGGGGCGCACGACGGGCGCGGGGGTGGCAGGCATGACGGCGGCAGGCTCGGGGGCGGCAGGCACGGTTGCAGCACGCACTGGGCCGGAGGGCACGGCGGCGGTCTCCAGTCGGGCGAGCACCCCGCCGACCGGCACGACGTCGCCCTCGCGGGCGAGCAGCTCGGCGACGGTGCCGTCCTCGAAGCACTCGACCTCGACGGCGGACTTCGGCGTCTCGACCACGGCGATGACGTCACCGCGCCTGACCCGGTCGCCCAGGCGGACGAGCCACTCGATGAAGGTGCCCTCGACCATGTCGGCGCCCAGCGAGGGCATCACGAAGTCACCCATCGCCGTGCACCGTGCGCCGGGCGGCCGCGGCAATCCCCTCCGGCTGCGGAAGGGCCGCCTGCTCGAGGTGCGCGGCATACGGCAGTGGCACCTCAGCACCGCAGACCCGCTCGACAGGGGCGTCGAGGTCGTAGAAGCCCTTCTCCGACAGGCGTGCCGACACCTCCGCGGCGAGGCTCCCGGAGCGCCAGGCCTCGTCGACGACCACGGCCCGGTGGGTCTTCGCGAGCGAGTCGAGGAGGGTGGCCTCGTCGAGCGGCCGCAGCACGCGCAGGTCGACCACCTCGGCCTCGATGCCTTCCGCCGCAAGCAGGTCCGCGGCCGCCACCGTCTTTCCCAGACCTCCGCCGTAGGCGACGAGCGTGACGTCGCCGCCGGCCCGGCGGATGGCCGCGTGCGCGATGTCGACCTCCGGCGGCGGGTCGGGCAGGGTGCCCTTGAGCGGGTAGAGCGAGCCGTGCTCGAAGATGAGCACCGGGTCGGGGTCCTCCAGGGCGGGCCAGAGCATCCCGCGCGCGTCCTCGAGGGTGGCGGGGGCGAGCACCCGCAGCCCGGGGATGTGGGCGTACCAGCCCTCGAGCGAGTGCGAGTGCTGGGCGGCGAGCTGTCGTCCGCCGCCGGTGGTCATGCGGATCACCAGGGGCACGGCCAGCTGCCCGCCGGACATGTGCAGGAGGGTGGCTGCGTTGTTGAGGATCTGGTCGAGGGCCAGCAGGCTGAAGTTGACCGTCATGATCTCGACGATCGGCCGCATCCCGCGCAGGGCGGCGCCGATGCCGGCCCCGGTGAAGGCCGACTCCGAGAGCGGTGTGTCGCGGACGCGTTCCTCGCCGAACTCCTCGGCCAGCCCGAGGCTGACGGCGAAGGAGCCTCCGTAGCGGGCCACGTCCTCGCCCATGAGGAAGACGCGTGGGTCGCGCCGCAGGGCCTCGCGGTGCGCCTCGCGCAGCGCCTCGCGGTAGGTCGTGACGGCTGCGTCCGGCGAGGGGGAGTCGGCGGGCCTGGCCCAGGTGGTGGTCATCGTGGTGGACCCTCGCTCGTGACGAAGCGGGTGAGGTCCTCGACCGGCTCGAGCGGGGCGGCCTCGGCCGCCTGCACGGCCGCGGCGATCTCCTGCTCGATCTCGGCTTCCCACGTGGCCACCTCTGACTCGGCCAGCGCCTCCTGGGCCAGCAGGTCGGAGGTGAGCCGGGGGATCGGGTCGGACGCGCGCCACCGCTCGACCTCGGCCTTGTCGCGGTACCGGTCGGGGTCGTACATCGAGTGGGCCCTGAACCGGTAGGTGCGCAGCTCGAGGAAGCACGGACCGCCACCGCCGCGGACCAGGGCGGTCGCGCGCTGCGCCGCCTCCTGCACGGCCAGGACGTCCATGCCGTCGGCGGACCAGGCGACCATGCCGTAGGAGGCCGCGCGGGCCGTCAGGTCGGTCTCCGCGTGCTCCCGGGCCAGTGCGGTGCCCATGGCGTAGCGGTTGTTCTCGCAGACGAAGAGCACCGGCAGCTCCCAGAGGGCGGCCAGGTTCGCGCTCTCGTGCCACGCGCCCTCGGCCATGGCGCCCTCGCCGAAGATGCAGGCGGTGACGTCGCTCCGGCCGTTCATCTGGTCGGCGAGCGCCATGCCGACCGAGGGTGGCATCCCGCCGCCGACGATCGCGTTGCCGCCGTAGAACCGGCGCTCGGCGTCGAAGAGGTGCATCGAGCCCCCGCGGCCGTGGCTGCAGCCGGTGGCCTTGCCGAACATCTCCGCCATCACCGAGGCCATCGGCACCCCACGGGCGAGCGCGTGCCCGTGCTCACGGTAGGTGGACACGACGGCGTCGCCCGGCGCGAGCGAGGAGATGACGCCGACCGCGACGGCCTCCTCCCCGATGCACAGGTGCAGGAAGCCGCGGATCTTGGTGGCGCTGTAGAGCTCGACGCACTTCTCCTCGAAGCGCCGGACACGGATCATCTGGCGGAGCAGGGCCGGCGCCCCGGCGGCCAGCAGGGCCTCGCGGTCGTGGGCCAGCGCGGTCATGTGGGGCGCTCCACGGTGGACAGGTCGCCCTCGGGCAGCCCGAGCTCACGGGCCTTGAGCAGCCGGCGCATCACCTTCCCACTGCGCGTGTGCGGTAGGTGCTCCTCGAAGGCGATCTCACGAGGGGCCACTGACCCCAGGCGTTTTCGGCCGAAGGTGATGAGCTCGCGCCTCAGGGCGTCACTCGGCACGGCGTCGGCCTTCAGCGTGACGAAGGCCTTGACGACCTCACCGGCAAGCGGGTCGGGCTTGCCGATCACACCCACCTCGGCGACTGCCGGGTGCTCCATCAGCGCGCTCTCGACCTCGAACGGACCGATGAGGTGCCCGGCCGACTTGATGACGTCGTCGGCCCGCCCCACGAACCACAGGTAGCCGTCGGCGTCGATGCGCGCGAGGTCGCCGGTGAGGTACCACCCGTCGACGAACGCCTTGGCGTAGCGCTCGGGCTCCCCGAGGTAGGCGCGGAACATCGACGGCCACCCGGGGCGGACGGCGAGCTCGCCCACGGTCTCGGGGTCGTGCAGCGCCCGCACGTGGCCGTCGACGACCGCGGCGCGCCCGTCCGCGCCGCGCTCGAGCACCCCCACCTCCACCCCGGGCACCGGACGTCCCATCGAGCCCGGCCGGACCGGCATACCGGGGTAGTTGCTCACGATGATCGCGCCGGTCTCGGTCTGCCACCACGTGTCGTGCACGGGCAGCCCGAACGCCTCGAGCCCCCACACCACGGCCTCGGGGTTGAGCGGCTCGCCGACGCTGACGACGTGGCGCAGCGACGTCAGGTCGTGGTCGTGGGCGAGTTCGACGCCCTTGCGCATGAGCATCCGCAGCGCGGTCGGCGCGGTGTAGAACACCTCGACGTGCTCGTCCTGAAGGATCGAGTACCAGCGCCTGGCGTCGAAGTCCGCCGAGTCGGTCACGATCGTGGCCCCGCAGGTGAGCGGGCCGATGACGCCGTACGACGTGCCGGTCACCCATCCGGGGTCTGCGGTGCACCAGTAGATGTCGCCCGGCGACAGGTCGAGCGAGAAGCGTGCGGTGGCGTGGTGGGCGACGACCGCCTCGTGCACGTGCACCGCACCCTTGGGCCGGCCCGTGGTGCCGCTCGTGAAGTGCAGCAGCGCTGGATCGTCCGGTGCCGTGGCGACGATCTCGAAACCGTTGCGCTCCAACGCTGCCCAGGACTGCTCCATGACCACCGCCCAGGAGAGGGTGTCGGGTTCAGGGGCCTCGTCGGCAGGGGCGTCGATGAGCAGCACGGCCTCCAGCGCCGGCAGGCGGTCGCGGACGGGGACGATCTTCTTGGCGTAGGACTCCCGGTCGGTGACGAGGACGCGCACGCCGCCGAGCTCGAGGCGCTGGCGCACCGGCTCCATCCCGAAGGCGGGGAACAGCGGGCAGTACACCGCGCCCGCCTTGAGGGTGCCCAGGGCCGTCAGGTAGAGCTCGGGCGAGCGGGGGAGCAGGGTGCACACCCGGTCGCCGCGTCCGACGCCGAGTCCCTGCAGCGCCATCGCAGCAGTGTCGGTGTGCCGGGCCAGCTCGCCGTAGGTGAGCTCGGTGGTGGGCTTGGTGCGGCTGAGGAAGCGCACCGCGACCGTGTCGGCGAGCGCCCCATGGGCGTGCCGGTCGACCGCCTCGTGGGCGATGTTCAGCCCGCCGCCGGGGAGGCCGTCGAGCCAGCCGCGGGCCTGCTGCCAGGTGAAGGTCCGGCACCGCACGGCGTAGTCGCCGATGAGGGGTGGGCGCGCCGGAGCCATGTCGATCGGAGGCCGCCGGCCCCTGCGGCCACCGGTCCCTTCCCCGCGCTCGAGCAGGGCATCGCCCATGTGCTCACGATGCGCCGCGCAGGTGCGGGCCGGACAGGGACCTAAGCCACTGTTTGCCCCGGGCCGCCCGGCGTGGACTGGACGCTGGCCCAGCGTGTGGCTGCGGGGCCCGACACCACCGACCAGAGGAGGCAGCCAATGAGTACGAACGCCACGAGCCGGTCCACCGAGCTGCGGCGCCGTTCGCCGTGGGAGGACTTCGCCCTCGCCCCGTGGAGCCACCGGATGCGCGAGCTCATGGAGGACGTCTTCCAGGGGTTGCCGTCCGGTGTGGACTTCGCCCCGGGCGGAGAGCTGCAGGAGACCGACGAGGCCTTCACCGTCGAGCTGGACCTGCCCGGCGTCGACAAGAAGGACATCAACATCGAGCTGTCCGACCGCCGGCTGACCGTGCGCGGCGAGCGGGTCGTCCGGGAGAAGGAAGGCGTGCTGCGGCACACGACCCGGGTCACCGGGACGTTCAGCTACGAGGCGCTCCTGCCCTGCCCGATCGACGAGGCGAAGGTCACCGCCGCCCTGAGCGACGGTGTGCTGACCATCACGATGCCCAAGGCCAGCGAGGCCAAGAGCACGCACATCACCGTGAAGTGAGCGGGCCGTCGGGGTGGCTGGTGTGAGGGGTGAGGGGATGCGGGCCTGGGCGGTCGGCCGCCCTGGCCCGCTCGCGACGCATCCGCTGCGGCCGGTGGAGAGGCAGCGGCCCACACCGGGCGCCGGTGAGGTGCTCGTCCGCGTGCGCGTCTGCGGGGTCTGCCGCACCGACCTGCACCTGGCCGAGGGCGACCTCGCCCCCCGCCGCCCCGTCACCGTCCCGGGGCACGAGGTCGTGGGCGAGGTGGCGGGCAGCGGACCCGGGGCCCACCGCTTCGCCCCCGGCGACCGCATCGGCATCGCCTGGCTGCGGCACACGTGCGGGGCGTGCCGGTGGTGCCGCAGCGGCCGCGAGAACCTCTGTGAGCAGTCGCGCTACACCGGGTGGGACGATGACGGCGGCTACGCGGAGTTCGCCGTCGTGCCAGAGGGTTTCGCGTACCGGCTGCCGTCGACCTGCAGCGACGAGCAGGCCGCACCCCTGCTGTGCGCCGGCATCATCGGCTACCGCTCGCTGCTGCGGGCCAGGGTGCCGGCCGGCGGCACGCTCGGCATCTACGGCTTCGGCGCGAGCGCCCACCTGACCGCCCAGGTCGCGATCGCGCAGGGGGTGGAGGTCCACGTCCTCACCCGCGGTGAGGACGCCCAGGCCCTGGCCCGCGAGCTGGGCGCCGCGTCGGTGGGTGGAGCGCGGGACGCGCCGCCGGTGCCGCTCGACTCGGCCATCATGTTCGCGCCCGCGGGCGACCTCGTCCCGCTGGCGCTCGAGGCGCTGGACGCCGGCGGCACGCTGGCCCTGGCGGGCATCCACATGAGCGACATCCCGACCCTCGACTACCAGCGGCACCTCTTCCGGGAGCGGTCGCTGTGCTCGGTCACGAGCAACACCCGCCGCGACGGCGAGGAGTTCCTCGCCCTCGCGGCACGGCTGGGCCTGCGGCCCAGCACCACGGCATACCCCTTGGAACGCGCCGACGAGGCGCTCGGGCACGTGGCGGCCGGCGACCTGCGCGGCGCCGCGGTCCTGCGCGTCAGCTCCTAGTCGGCGAGCACCCGCTCCCCGAGGCGCGGCACCGCCACGGTCCAGCCGGTCTCGTGCCGGATCCGGTCGGCGAGCGTCCGGGCCGCCTCGAGCTCGCCGTGCACGAGGTAGACCGTCTCGGGCGGCTCGGGCAGCTCGAGCAGCCAGTCCAGCAGTTCGGAGGAGTCGGCGTGCACCGAGAACTCCTCGTCGACGACGACCTCGGCGCGCACGGGGACGTACCGGCCCATGATCTTCACCTCGTGCGCCCCGTCGGCGAGCGCGCGGCCGCGCGTGCCGGCGGCCTGGTAGCCGGTGAGCAGCACGGTGTTGCGGGCGTCGGGCAGCAGGGAGGCCAGGTGGTGCACGACCCGTCCGCCGGAGGCCATGCCCGACGCCGAGATGATGATCGAGGGGCGCTTGGGGTGGTTCAGCGCCCGCGACTCGTCGGCGCTGTGCGCGGGGTGCAGTCCCGGCCACCGCTCGATCCCCGGCACCGAGCCGGGCTTCAGCTCGGCGCCGTAACGGGACCGCCGGTAGACCTGGAGCGCCGCGAGGGCCATCGGGCTGTCGACGTGGACCGGTGCCGACGGGATGACCCCCCGCTCCAGCATGTCGGCCAGGGTCGCGAGCACCAGCTCGGTGCGGTCGACGGCGAAGGCCGGGATGAGCACCGACCCGCCCCGGCGGATGGTGCGCCGGATGGCGTCGGCGAACGCCGCGTGCGGTTGCGCCGCCGGCTCGGGGTGGTCGCGATCGCCGTAGGTCGACTCCAGCACCACGGTCCGCGCGGCCGGGGGAGCCTCGCGCGGGAGCAGCACCGGGTGGTCGGGTCGGCCGAGGTCTCCGGAGAACAGGATGCTGCTGTCGTCCGCCTCCACGAGCAGCGTGGCGGAGCCGAGGATGTGGCCGGCCCGGCGGAACGAGAGCCGCGGGCCGTCGCCGAGGTCTCGGACCTGGTGGAACGGCAGGGCCCGCAGCGTCTTGATGGCCGCCTCGGCGTCGGCCTCGGTGTAGAGCGGCAGGGGAGGGTCGTGGCGCGAGTAGCCGCCCCGCCGGGCGTACTCGGCGTCCTCCTCCTGCAGGTGCGCGCTGTCGCGCAGGATGATCGCCGCCAGCTCCATGGTGCCATCGGTCGCCCAGGTGGGGCCCGAGAACCCGTGCCGCACCAGGGCGGGCAGGTAGCCGCAGTGGTCGAGGTGCGAGTGGGTCAGCACCACGTCGTCGATCGTGTCCGGCGGCACGGGGAGCGGCTTCCAGTTCAGCCGGCGCCACTCCCGCTCACCCTGGTAGAGCCCGCAGTCGACCATGAGCCGGCGCTGGCCGCGCTCGATGAGGAACTTGCTCCCGGTCACCGTGCCTGCTGCGCCCAGGAACGTCAGCGAGGTGGGCATGGTCTCCTCCGTCCGCGGGGCTGGGGCCGCACCACCAGCGTCCGCGCGGGGCTGCCGCGGGGTTAAGGGCCGTTGGGCCCGCGGCGGCTCGGGTGCTGCGCCGTCGCGGATGTGGCAAACGCCGGGGCTGCCTAGGACAAACAGTGGATCTGGGCCGCGCGGGGCCCGTGCGACGGTGTCTCGGACACCCCCTTCCCGAGCCGTGATCCCGGCTGCCCTTCGGCGGCCGCGGCCGGTGGAGGCACACGACACGACGAAGGGCAGGACCCCCATGGTGCGCGCGGGTTACGGCAACTACCAGTGGCTGGCCCCCGGCAGCCGGGCGCTGCGGCTCGGCGACGCCGGTGAGGACGTGCGGTTCCTGCAGCGCCACGTCGGCGCCGAGCCCGATGGCTACTTCGGGCCGCAGACCGCCGCGGCCCTGGCGGAGTACACCCGGGCCTCCCGCCGCGACGCGCCCGAGGCCTCGGCGGGGGGCGACGCGCTCGGGGTGCTGGCCGGGCGTGAGCTGTGGTCGATGATCCTGGGCAGCCACAACCCGCTGCCGCGCACCCGGCGGCGCTGGCGACTCGGCGGGGACGCCCGGCTCCTGCGCCGCTGACCCGGCGGCCGGGGCGCGTCCGGGGGCGGGTCCGCCTAAGCTCGCCGACGTGACCTGCGTCTTCTGCGCCATCGTCGAGGGATCGGTGCACGCCGACGTGGTGCTCGACGAGCCGGAGGTGCTCGGCATCCTCGACGCCCGCCCGGTCTTCAAGGGGCACGTGCTGCTCCTGCCGCGCGCGCACGTGCCGACGCTGCTCGAGGTCTCGCCGAAGCTCCTGCCGGTGCTGATGGGGGCGGCCCAGCGGGTCGCCGCCGCTGTGGTCGACGGGCTCGGCGCGCAGGGGTCGTTCGTGGCGATGAACAACGTCGTCAGCCAGAGCGTGCCGCACCTGCACGTGCACGTCGTGCCGCGCACCAAGGGCGACGGCCTGCGCGGGTTCTTCTGGCCCCGGACGAGATACGCGGACAGCGACGAGGCCCAGGCGTATGCCGCGCGGCTGAGGGCCGCACTCGCCCCACCTGCGTGAGGCGGCCGGGCCGGGTCACCTGCGTGAGACGACCCGGGCCGGGATAGCGACCGGTCAGTCGCGGGCGGTCGAGGTCAGCGGCACCCACCACACGACCTCGGTGCCACCACCTGGCCCCGGCGAGATCGTCAGGCTGCCGCCGTGGGCCTCGGCCCGGGCCTGCAGGTTGGACAGGCCGCTGCGGCGCGACAGGCTGGCCGGCATGCCGGTGCCGTTGTCGGTGACCGAGGCCTCGAGGGCGCTGCCCACCCGCACCTCCACCTGCACGGCGGTGGCGTCGGCGTGCTTGGCGGCGTTGGTCAGCGACTCGCGCAGCACGGCGATGAGGTCGGCGCCCACCTCGTCGGGCACCGCGCTGAGGGGGCCGTCGGTGCGCAGCGAGGGGGCGAAGCCGAGTGCGTCCTCGGCGTGCTCGAGCACCTCGTCGATCTCCGAGCGCAGGCCGCCGGCGCCGGCCGGTCCGGCGTGCAGCTGGTAGATCGTGCGCCGCACGTCCTTGATCGTCTCGTCGAGGTCGTCGACCACCCGCTCGAGCCGGGTGGCCACCGTGGGCTTCACGACGTCGCGGGCGGCGCCCTGCACCGACAGGCCGACGGCGAAGAGGCGCTGGATCACCAGGTCGTGCAGGTCGCGAGCGATGCGGTCGCGGTCCTCGAGCACGGCGATGCGCTCGCGGTCGGCCTGGGCCTCGGCGACGGCCATCGCGAGGGCCACCCGCTCCCCGAAGGTGGTCGCCTGCAGCAGGTCGATCGGGACGGAGGGGTTGACGTCCGGCCAGAGGAACAGCACCACGCCCTGCAGCCGCTCGCCGGCCCACATCGGCGCGCCGGCGGCCGACTGCGGCGTCTTGCAGCCGAGCAGGTCGGCCACCTCCTGCGGCTCCACCAGCGCGGCCGACCCCGCGGCGACCAGCTCCACGATCCCCGCGGGCACGACGCTCGCCGGCGTCTCGGTGACCTCGAGCAGGCCCCGCTGCGCCACGGCATACAGGCTCCCGGCAGGGTCGAGCTCGGGCTCGGCCGGGCGCAGCATGACGACCACCGGCGCACCCGAGGCGGCGTGCGCCGACGACACCACCTGGTCGTAGCCCGTGCGCACCTGCGAGTCGCTGGTCAGCGTGCGGGTGCACTCGGCGGCGGCTCGCAGCCAGGCCTCGCGGTTGCGGCTCTGCTCGTAGAGGCGGGCGTTCTCGACGGCGACACCGGCGGCCGCGGCCAGCGCCGTCACGACCTCCTCGTCGGCGGCGGAGAAGTCCTCGCCGCTCTCCTTGTCGGAGAGGTAGAGGTTGCCGAAGACCTCGTCGCGCACGAGCAGCGGCACGCCGAGGAAGCTGTGCATCGGCGGGTGGTTCGCGGGAAAGCCCACCGACTTGGGGTGCTCGGAGATCTCGTGCAGGCGCAGGGCCTTCGGCTCCTTGATGAGCAGGCCGAGCACGCCGTGGCCGTGGGGGATGTCGCCGATGGCGGCGCGGGTCTCGTCGTCGAGGCCGTGGGTGATGAACTGCACGAGCTCGTCACGCTCCGGCCCAAGCACGCCGAGGGCTCCGTAGCGCGCGCCGACGAGCGAGCAGGCGGTGGTGATGATCCGCTGGAGCACCGCGGCGAGGTCGAGCTCGCTCGAGACGGCGACGACAGCGCCGAGGAGGCCGCTCAGGCGCTCGTGTGCCTCGCGCACGGCACCGGCGCGCTCACGGAGCTCGCCGAGGAGGTCGTCGAGGTCGATTCCGGACAGCGACGGGACGAACTCGTGCCTGCCCTGCTGCCGCTCCATGCCCCAAGTCTAGGAGGGGCGGGACCGGCCGTCCGGCACTCGCCGCAGGTCGGCGCGGTGGCCCGCGCCACCGGCCCGGCAAGGGGCTAGGAGGCCGCGACCTCCTCCTTGAGGATCCGCCGGCCGGAGAGGATGCCGGGGGTGATGCGCACGAAGTGACGGCGCTCGCCGCCGGCCCACGGCGCCAGGGGCAGCTGTTCGGCGCGCAGCACGGCACTGACGGCGGTGACCTCGCGCAGCGTGCCCGTGATCAGCACCGACCAGCCCGTCATCGTGCTCTCGTCGAGGTTGTCGACCTCGAACGCGACGACCGCGCCGCCCGCCCGGGCGGCCCGCAGGATCGCGCCGTCGGTCGTGCGGATCAGGATGGACCCGCCGTCGAGGGCGTAGTTGACGGGCAGGATGACAGGGAGCGCATCACGGGTCACGGCAATCCGGCCCACACTTGCCGTCGACAGCAGGTGCAGGCACTCCTCGGTGCTCAGGGCCTGGATTCGTTCCACGCGTCCGAGTATCAGTGGGCTGCAGCGGGCCGGGGGAGGGCCAATGGTCCCTTTGCGCCCGATCCGGCGAGGCGCCTGTGCACCAGCGCGGCGCTGGGGCGAGAATGTCCGGCATGGAGAACCAGCCCACCGCGGCACCGCCGGCTGAGCCGGCACCCGACCGCAAGGTCCGCGTCTACCTGCTCGACGACCACGAGATCGTGCGGCGCGGGCTGCGCGAGCTGCTCGAGAACGACGGGCGCATCGAGGTCGTCGGCGAGTCCGGACTGGCCGAGGAGGCCACCCGTCGCATCCCCGCGCTGCGCCCCGACGTGGCCGTGCTCGACGGCCGGCTGCCCGACGGCAGCGGCATCGACGTGTGCCGCGACGTGCGTTCGGTCGACCCCTCCATCGCCTGCCTCATCCTCACCTCCTACGACGACGACGAGGCGCTCTTCCACGCGATCATGGCCGGCGCGGCGGGATACGTGCTGAAGCAGATCCGGGGCAACGAGCTCATCGACGCCATCCTGCGGGTCGCCCAGGGCCAGTCGCTGCTCGACCCGCAGGTCACCGCGCGGGTGCTCGAGCGCCTGCGCGGCGGCCACGAGGAGGACTCGGCCCTCTCCGGCCTCACCGAGCAGGAGCGCCGGGTGCTCATGCACATCGCCGACGGACTGACCAACCGGCAGATCGGCAAGGAGATGTTCCTGGCCGAGAAGACGGTGAAGAACTACGTCTCGAGCATCCTCGCCAAGCTCGGCATGGAGCGCCGCACGCAGGCTGCGGTGTTCGCCTCCCGGCTGCGCGAGAAGGAGTCGTAGCCGAACCGGTCAGCCCGTAGCGCGAAGTCCAGCTCTCGCGCCTCACCACCGCGTGAGGCGCGAGAGCTGGGACTTCGCCTTTCAGGGCAGGGCCCCCGAGGCAGTCCCAGCATTCATGGCCGGCCGCCTCGGACAGATGGCGTAGCCCCTGCGACGCCTCGCCTAGCCCTCCGCGGGTGATGTTTGGCCCTTCCTGACCATTTCGCCCACCGGGGGTGGTCTTCGTCGAGGCGGCCGGGTCACGATGGCCGGGGAAGGGGGACCTGTCTTGCATCTTCGGCTGACGGCAGTGATGCTCGCCGGGCTCGTGGCGTTTGCCGGAAGCGGGCCGCGCGCGGCGCCGGAGCTCCGCACGGCCCCGAGCACGCCCTACTCCCTTCCGTCCTACGACCGGTTCGACGACCTCGGGCCGACCGCTCCGCCGCCGTCCACCACGCCGACGCGGGTGGAGC
The DNA here is from genome assembly GCF_029222705.1 of Knoellia sp. p5-6-4. Taxonomy (NCBI): domain Bacteria; kingdom Bacillati; phylum Actinomycetota; class Actinomycetes; order Micrococcales; family Intrasporangiaceae; genus Knoellia; species Knoellia sp. p5-6-4. The sequence goes on along the minus strand of NZ_JARGZF010000001.1, from coordinate 895,579 downwards.
GGGTCACGCTCTCGACGCGCCCCATCCCGCGCCCCGCCACGAGGTCCGCCCACCCGGTCACGGAGAGCGACCTCGACCGCTCCGGCGCCCTGGTGGCGGCCTACCGCTCCGCCGCCGCGGCCGCCCCCGCCTCGTGCAGCCTGCCGGTCGCCCTGCTCGCGGCGATCGGGCAGGTCGAGTCCGGCTCGGCGGGTGGGCGCCAGATCGGCAGCGACCACCGCGTCCGACCGGGCATCTACGGTCCCCTCCTCGACGGCGGCCCGTTCGCCGTCATCCGCGACAGCGACGGCGGCCACTACGACGGCCACAGCGAGTGGGACCGTGCGGTGGGGCCGATGCAGTTCATCCCGAGCACCTGGGCCTGGGCCGGCGTCGACGGCGACGGCGACGGCGATGCCGACCCGCAGAACGTCTACGACGCCGCCCACTCCGCAGCGGGCTACCTCTGCCGTTACGGCCGCGACCTGTCCAAGGCCGACGACCTCCACGCCGCGATCTGGTCCTACAACCAGTCGATCGACTACGTCGTCGCGGTGGTGGAGTGGCAGGAGTACTTCGAGGCCGAGGGCCTCGAGGCGGTCGGCGCCGTCGGCTTCCGGGTCGCCTCGGGCGGCCGGGCCAGCCTGCTGCCCGCCCTCGAGAGGGGCGTCGCGGCCACCTCGGCGCCCACCACCGCGTCCGCAGAGCCGTCGACCGCGACGACCGCCGTCCCGCAGCCGGTGACCACGACGCCCAGCGCGACCGCCACGAGCACCACCGAAGCACCCACCACCACGCCCACCGGGTCGACGTCGGCCACGCCGGCCTGCACCACGGACGACGCCGCCGACCCGACGGCCACCGACACCGAGACCGACACGGAGACCGACACGGAGACCGAGACGGACACCGAGACGGAGGCGAGCACGGAGACCGGGAGGGAGGCACCGCAGCCGACGACCACGGCGCCACCAGCCACCACCACGCCGCGCACCACCACCTCGCTCACCCCGGCGACGAGCACGACGACGAGCGAGACCTCGCCGGACGAGCCCACCGAGTCGGGCTGCCCGACCACCAGGCGCCCGAGGACGACCACGACGACGGTCACCGTGACCGTCACGACGACCGTGACGACGACCACGACCGCCACCGAGGGCGCCACCACGTCGACGCGGTGACGTCCACGCTGTGAGAACGCCGGCCGCCCCCCACCCCCGGCGACGTGACGCGCGTCGCACCGCGCGCACGCGCGGGCGGACACGGCATACGGGCTGCCCTAGCGTTGTTGACGCGAGTGCACCCATGGCGTCAGCGAGGACGGCACCCCTGGTGGGGTGGCCGTCCTTTCGCGTGAAGAGGAGAGTGACCGTATGCCGTCGCAGGAGTCATCAGCCACCCCGCGCCACCGGGTGGTCGTCATCGGGTCCGGTTTCGGGGGCCTGTTCGGGACGCAGGCGCTGAAGCGGGCCGACGTCGACATCACGCTGGTCGCCAAGACCACCCACCACCTGTTCCAGCCGCTGCTCTACCAGGTGGCCACCGGCATCCTGTCCGAGGGCGAGATCGCGCCGGCCACCCGTGAGGTGCTCGCCCGGCAGAGGAACGCCCGGGTCATCCTCGGCACCGTCACCCACATCGACCTCGAGGCGAAGACGGTCACCTCGCGGGTGCTCGACCGAGACACCGTGACCCCCTACGACACCCTCCTCGTCGCAGCCGGCGCGGGGCAGTCCTACTTCGGCAACGACCACTTCGCTCGCTACGCCCCCGGCATGAAGAGCATCGACGACGCCCTCGAGCTGCGCGGCCGCATCTTCGGCGCCTTCGAGACCGCCGAGCTGGCCAGCACCCCCAAGGAGATCGAGCGGCTGATGACCTTCGTCGTCGTCGGCGCCGGGCCGACCGGTGTCGAGATGGCGGGGCAGATCGCCGAGCTGGCGCACCGCACCCTCAAGCGCGACTTCCGCCGGATCGACCCCAGCCGGGCGCGGATCGTCCTGCTCGACGCCGCACCCCAGGTGCTGTCGGCGTTCGGCGAGGACCTCGGCGCCAAGGCCACCCGCAAGCTCCAGCAGCTCGGGGTCGAGGTCCAGCTCGGCGCCAAGGTCGTCGGCGTCGACTCGACCGGCATCGAGGTGGAGGACGGCAGCGGCCAGCGCCGCCGCATCGAGTCGGTCACCAAGGTGTGGGCCGCCGGCGTGCAGGCCTCCGAGCTCGGGGCGATGCTGGCCGAGCAGTCCGGGGCCGAGGTCGACCGGGCCGGGCGCGTGAAGGTCAACGACGACCTGACGCTGCCGGGCCACCCCGAGGTGTTCGTGGTGGGCGACATGGCCGCGCTCAAGGGCTACCCGGGCGTGGCCCAGGTGGCGATCCAGGGCGCCCGGTATGCCGCCGAGCAGGTCAAGCGCCGGCTCGCCGGCCAGCCGCCCAAGGGCCCGTTCGAGTACAAGGACAAGGGCTCCATGGCGACCATCTCGCGGTTCAGCGCCGTGGCGAGCATCGGCAAGCTCCGCTTCGGCGGCTTCGTCGCCTGGCTGCTCTGGCTGGCCGTCCACCTGGTCTACATCATCGGGTTCAAGCACCGCCTGACCACGCTGCTGCACTGGGCCGTCAGCTTCCTCGGGCGCGGCCGCGCCGAGCGCACGGTCACCGAGCAGCAGGTCTTCGCCCGCAACGCGATCGCCGACCTCGGCGAGGATTACTCCCCGTCGCTGCCCAGGGTGCCCGGGGACAGGAAGCCCGAGCACCTGTCGGTGGCCGAGGCCCGCGAGCGCGCCTACCGCTCCTCCTGACCCCCGCCTCCCCCCACCACCCCACCCCCTGCAGCAACTTCTGCTAGCAGCGGTTGCTGCCGTCAGGGCAGGTTGCTGCATGCCTCTGCGGCAGCAGCCTTTGCTGAGTGCGCCGCGGTGGTGGCGTCTGGGGCGCACGTGTCACCTAGGGTGTCGCCATGGCGCTGGACTACCCGATCCACGAGAAGACCCTGGCCAACGGCCTCAGGGTGGTCGTCTCACCCGACACGAGCGTGCCCAACGTGACCGTCAACCTCTGGGTCAACGTGGGGTCGCGGCACGAGGCGCCGGGCCGCACCGGGTTCGCGCACCTCTTCGAGCACCTGATGTTCCAGGGGTCGCGCAACGTCGCCAGCGGCGAGCACTTCACCCGGCTCATGGCCGAGGGCGGCCGGCTCAACGCGACGACCTGGTTCGACCGCACCAACTACTTCGAGACGGTCCCCAAGGGCGCCTTCGAGCTCGCCCTCTGGATGGAGGCCGACCGGCACGGCTACCTGCTCGACGCCGTCAACCAGGCCAACCTCGACAACCAGCGCGACGTGGTCAAGGAGGAGAAGCGGCAGCGCTACGACAACGTGCCCTACGGCAACGCGCTGATCGACACCTACGCCACGGTCTTCCCGCCCGAGCACCCCTACCACCACCCGACGATCGGGTCGATGGAGGACCTCGACGCCGCCAGCCTCGAGGACGTGCACGCCTTCTTCCGCCGCTACTACGGCCCCAACAACACGGTGCTGACCCTGGTCGGCGACCTGACGCCGGAGGAGGGCTTCGCGGCCGCCGAGAAGTACTTCGGCGGGCTGCCGGCCTCGGCCGAGCCGCAGCGGGGCAACCACGACCAGCTCGGCCCCATCACCGAGCCGGTGCGGTTCGAGCGGCGTGACGAGGTGCCCAACGACCGGCTGCACATGGCCTTCCGCCTGCCGGTCGACAACACCGAGGAGTTCTTCGCCGCCTCGCTGGCCCTCGACGTCATCGGCGGGCTGACCACATCGAGGCTGGTGCAGCGCCTCGTGCGCCGCGAGCAGGTGGCCAACGCGGTGCAGGCCCACAGCATGGGGTTCGTCGACGGGGTCTCGCTCGGCTTCATCGTGCTCGACATCGCCGACGGCCAGGACCCCGACACCGTGGAGGCCCGGGCGCTCGAGGAGCTCGAGCGGTTCGCGCAGGAGGGGCCCACCGAGGTCGAGATGGAGTCGGCGCTGGCCCAGGCCGAGCGCTCGTGGCTGCACGCCCTCGCCAGCCAGGAGGAGCGGGCCGACGCGATCAGCCAGCACACCCTGCTGCACGACGACCCGCAGTTCATCAACACCTACCTCGACCGGCTGACCGCCGTCACCGCCGAGCAGGTCCAGGCGATGGCCCAGACGTGGCTGCGCCCCCACAACCGAGCCGTCGTGGCGCACCTCGTCGCCGTGGAGGAGGAGGCCGCGTGAGCGCCCGACCCGAGGTCGTCCCGCCCCAGCCGTGGGCATTCCCCGAGCCGCAGCGGCACACCCTGTCCAACGGCATCTCGCTGCTGGCCTACGACATACCAGGCCAGTACGTCGTCTCGGTGCGCACGGTGCTGCCGCTGCCGCTCACCGTCGAGCCGCGCGAGCGCGAGGGCGTCGCGGCGCTCACCGCGCGGCTGCTCGACGAGGGGACGAAGCGGCACACCTCCGAGGAGTTCGCCCAGCTGCTCGAGCGCAAGGGAATCGCCCTGGGCGCCGGGATGAGCGACAGCGGCCTCAGCGTCGACCTCGACGTGCCCAAGCGGCGGCTCGGCGAGGCGCTCGACCTGCTCCAGCAGGCGCTGGGCGAGCCGGTCTTCCCCGAGGCCGAGGTGAGCCGGCACGTCAAGACGCGTCTGGCCGAGATCGAGCAGGAGCGGGCGATGGCCCCGCACCGGGCCGCCCGCGAGTTCATCGCCACCTTCTTCGACAGCGGTGAGCGCGCCTCCCGGCCGGGCGCCGGCAGCCACGAGACGGTCGCGTCGCTGACCCGCGACGACTTCGTCGACTTCCACCGCCGGTTCATCGGGCCGCAGGGGCTGACCGTCGTGGTCGCCGGCGACCTGTCGGACCTCGACGTCGCGGCCCTGGCAGACGAGTCGCTGGGGCAGTGGCGCACCGACGGCCAGGAGGTCGCGGCGCCGAGCGCCGAGCCGCCGGCCCGCGCGACCGACGCCGCACGCATCGTGCTCGTCGACCGCCCCGGCTCGGTGCAGAGCGAGCTCTCGGTGGGCTGCGCGGGCCCGGACCGCCGCGCGGAAGGCGGCTGGGCGGCATACCCCGTCCTGGCCTTCGTCGTGGGCGGCTCCCCGAACGCGCGCGTCGACGCGGTGCTGCGCGAGGAGAAGGGCTTCACCTACGGCATCCGCTCCAGCTTCCGGCCCCGGCGCCGCGGCGGGCTCTTCCTCACCAACGGCTCGGTGCGCGCCGACTCGACCGTGGAGTCGGTGAAGCTGCTGCTCGAGATCCTGGAGTCGGGCCGAGAGGGCTTCAACGAGGCCGAGGTCCGCGCGGGCATCGACTTCATCAGCAAGACCGCACCGGGTCGCTACGCCACCGCCGACGCCGTGGCCGACGAGGCCGCGACGATGGCGCTCGACGGCCTGACCACGCAGTTCACCACCGACAACCTGCTCGCCATGCAGGCGCTCGACGGCGATGCGCTCGTCGAGGCCTACCGCCGCTGGGTCGACGGGCAGTGGACCGTGGTGGTGGTGGGCGACGCCGGCCTGTATGCCGACCAGCTGAAGGAACTGGGCAGGGGAGAGGTCACGGTCGTCCCCAACTGAGGGAAAACACCGGCGTTTTCACCTCGAACCGGCAGAACCGGCTACGCGGTGCCGATGCGCGCCAGCACCTCGTCGTGGAGCAGGCCGTTGGTGGCCACGGCGTTGCCGCCCCACGGGCCCGGCTTGCCGGCGAGCGAGGTGAAGCGGCCGCCGGCCTCGGTGACGATCGGCACCAGTGCGGCCATGTCGTAGACCGCGAGCTCGGGCTCTGCGGCGATGTCGACCGCGCCCTCGGCGACGAGCATGTAGGACCAGAAGTCGCCGTAGGCCCGGGTGCGCCAGCAGTCGTCGGTCAGCGCCAGGAACTCCTCGTGCCGGCCGACGTCGCGCCAGCCCTTGAGGCTCGAGTAGGACAGCGAGGCGTCCTCGACGCGCGAGACCTTCGAGACGTGCACGCGCTTGGCGGCGGCGAGGCTGCGGCCCGACCAGGCGCCCGACCCGTTCGCGGCCCACCAGCGGCGGCCGAGCGCCGGGGCCGCGACCAGGCCGAGCACCGGCATCTCGTTGTCCACCAACGAGATCAGCGTCGCCCACACCGGCAGCCCGCGCACGAAGTTGTGGGTGCCGTCGATGGGGTCGATGACCCAGCGGCGGGGTCCGTGACCGGTGGTCTCGAACTCCTCGCCCTCGACGGCGTCGCGTGGACGGGTGCGCTTGAGCTGCATCCGGACGAGCTCCTCCGCAGCCTTGTCGGCGTCGCTGACGAGCGTGAGGTCGGGCTTGGACTCGACCGTCAGGTCCTCGGCACGGAAGCGCGACATGGTGATCCGCTCCACCGCGTCGGCCAGCACGTGCGCCAGGCGGAGGTCATCGTCATAGGTGGCCACGCTGCCAAACTAGCCCGTCCCGGGGCGGGGGTGGTGCACCTGCCCCGACACGCGGGCGTATGCCGGGTGGCCGGCTCCCAGCGAACTCACAGGTGTCGGGCGTGGCCGCCGGCGCTCCGTGCGGGCTAGCGTCTGCGCAGGGAACCACCGAGAGGGAAGGCGGCCGCGGTGTTCGACACGGTCTTCGGTCTGCCGGTGCACGCGCTCGTCGTGCACGGTGTCGTGGTGCTGCTGCCGTTGATGACGGTGGTGACGACGGTGTGGGCGTTCCTGCCGCGGGTGAGCCGGGTCGTCGGCTGGGCCGTGGTCGTCGCCAACGCGGGGACGGCAGCCCTGACCTTCGTGGCCAAGGAGAGCGGCCAGGCGCTGCAGCAGCGGATGGGCGGGCAGGTCGCGCAGGAGCACGCGGAGGTCGCCGACGTCCTGCCCTTCTTCGCCCTGGCCCTGCTCTTCGCGTCCGTGCTCGTGCAGGCCCTGCGCACGCGGGACGTCGCGGTGCCGGAGCGGCTTCCTGCGGTGCTGACCCTGGTCGTCGCGGCCGCGGCGCTCTACTGGGCGGTCCGCACCGGTCATTCCGGCAGCGAGGCTGTCTGGAGCGGCATCGTGCAGCAGACCGGGGGCTAGCCCACTCTTTTTGCGCACGTCGCGACGCCACGGCGCAGGTTCGGCAGCGATTGGCCAACAAGTCGGTCACGTTTCGATTTCGGCTTCGTCGGGGTTGTCGCATTTGGGCTGCGTCTGCTCTTTCATGGGGTCCACACAACGACGCCTTGAGCGTTACAGGGCTGCGCTCCACCCGGTGCGCGTCCGGACCCACCGTTCGACCTGAACGGGCTGACCTTACGTAGGAGGACATCCATGCGAGGAACTACTCGCACGGTGGCCACGTTCGCTGGCATCTCTGCCGCCGCGCTGCTTGCCGCAGCGTGTGGCGGTGGCGAGTCGGGCGAAGCGGCCAACACCGGTGCTGCCGGTAGCAAGACCGGCGGAGCCATCACGGTCCGGGGCTGCAACCCCGAGAACCCGCTGGTTCCCACCAACACCACCGAGACCTGTGGTGGCAACGTCCTGGACGCCTCGACCGCGAAGCTGGTCCACTACAACCCGGAGACCGCTGCTCCCGAGAACGACATCGCGGAGTCGATCACCACCGAGGACAACCAGAACTTCACCGTCAAGCTGGTCAAGGGCTACAAGTTCCACGACGGCACCGAGGTCAAGGCCAAGAACTTCGTGGACGCCTGGAACTACGGCGCCTACGGCCCGAACGCCCAGTCCTCCGGCTACTTCATGGAGCCCATCGAGGGCTTCGGTGACATGCAGTGCTCCGACGAGGAGTGCAAGGCCAAGCCGAAGGCTGACAAGCTCACCGGTCTGAAGGTCGTCGACGACCACACCTTCACCATCAAGACCACCGAGAAGGTCTCCAACCTCCCGGTCCGCCTGGGCTACACCGCCTTCGCCCCGCTCCCGGACGCCTTCTTCAAGGACCCGAAGGCCTACGGCGAGAAGCCGATCGGCGCGGGCCCCTACAAGGTCGACGTCTGGACCAAGAACACCGAGATCAAGCTCTCGAAGTTCGCCGAGTACTCCGGCAAGTTCGGTGGCAAGGTCGACAGCATCAACTTCAAGATCTACCAGGACGCTGACGCCGCCTACAACGACGTCATCGCCAACCAGCTGGACATCACCGACGAGGTCCCGTCCAGCGCGCAGATCGACGACAAGTACAAGACCGACCTGCCTGACCGCAACGCGCAGAAGGCCGTCGGCGTCATCCAGACGATCACCTTCCCGCCGACCAAGGTCGACCCGAACTACGCGGACCCGAAGGTGCGTCAGGCGATCTCCATGGCGATCGACCGCGACACCATCATCAAGCAGATCTTCAACAACACCCGCAAGCCCGCCACCGGCTGGGTCTCCCCGGTCGTGGACGGCTACAAGGCCGACCAGTGTGGCGAGTTCTGCAAGTTCGACCCGGCCAAGGCCAAGGCCAAGCTTGCTGAGGCCGGCGGCTTCAAGGGTGGCAAGATCACGCTGTCCTACAACGCCGACGCTTCCCACAAGGGCTGGACCGAGGCGACCTGCAACTCCATCAAGAGCGCCCTCGGTGTCGACTGTGTCGCCACCCCGGTCGTGGACTTCTCAACCTTCCGCACGCAGATCGGCGAGCGCAAGCTGAAGGGCATGTTCCGCACCGGCTGGCAGATGGACTACCCGTCGATCGAGAACTTCCTGGCTCCGATCTTCAAGACCGGCGCGTCCTCCAACGACGGTGACTACAGCAACCCGGCCTTCGACAAGCTGCTCGTCGAGGCTGCTGCCGCCACCGACCCGGCAGAGGCCAACAAGAAGTACCAGGAGGCCGAGGCTCTCCTCGCCAACGACTTCCCGGCCATCCCGATGTGGTACTCCACCGCCACCATGGGCTGGTCCGACAAGGTCACCGGCGTGAAGATCACGGCCTTCGGCACCATCGACTGGTCGTCCGTCTCCGTCAAGTGAGGCAAACACCTGGACACAGGTGACAGCAGTGAAGTCATCGGCCTGCCAGCTCCAGCAGCTGGCAGGCCGATGGCCTGCTCATCAGCAGGTGGACACACCTGCTCGACGGCAGGTGGACGACCTGCCCAACAGCAGGTGAACGACCTGCTCGGCGGAGGGCTTATCCTGTCCTACGCTGACCCCCGCCAAGCGGACTATGTTGTCTAGGTCGAGATAGTCACGGGGCCCACGGGCACCCGGTCGCTGAAGGCGGATGGTTCCCACGACCACGCACCCGGTCCCACCCCTGCACCGGTGCGTCAGATTTATTAGGAGGTGACGTGGGCAAGTACATCGTGCGGCGACTGCTCCAGATGATCCCCGTGATTCTTGGCGCTACGTTCCTGATTTTCGCCATGGTGTTCGCCCTCCCCGGCGACCCCACGGCAGGCAAGTGCGGTGAGCGTCCGTGCTCCGATGCCTACGTCGCGAAGTTCCGCGAGGAGCACAACCTGAACGACCCGCTGCTCGTGCAGTACGGGAAGTACCTGGGCAAGCTCGCCCAGGGTGACCTGGGCACCAACTTCTACGGCATCCCCGTGAAGGAGGAGCTCTCCAAGCGGTACGTCACGACCGGCAAGCTGGCCCTCATGGCCATCGCGTGGGAGGCCGTCATCGGCATCTTCGCGGGCGTGCTGGCGGGCATCCGCAAGGGCAGGTTCATCGACAACCTCGTCCTGGTGAGCACGCTCTTCGTCATCTCCATCCCCATCTTCGTCATCGGCGCGACGCTGCAGATGTTCCTCGGCGTCCGGCTCGGCCTCTTCCCGGTCACCGTCTCGCCTCAGGCCACGTTCTACGAGCTCCTGCTGCCCTCCCTGGTGCTCGGCTCCGCGTCGGTCGCCTACATCGCCCGCCTGACCCGCACCAACATGGTCGAGAACCTGCGCGCCGACTACGTGCGCACCGCCATTGCCAAGGGCCTCACCAGGCGCCGCGCGGTCGGCCTGCACACGCTGCGCAACTCGCTGATCCCCGTCGTCACCTACCTCGGTGTCGACATCGGCGCCCTCCTCGGCGGCGCCATCGTCACCGAGCGCATCTTCAACATCCAGGGCGTCGGCGGCTACCTCTTCCGCAGCATCGGAGCCCGTGACGGCGTGGCCGTCGTCGGCACGGTGACCGCGCTGGTCGTCGTCTATCTCTTCGCCAACCTGCTCGTCGACCTCCTGTACGGCGTGCTCGACCCGAGGATCAGCCATGACTGAGGCCACCACGATCGCCGTAGGCCAGGAGACCCACGTCGCGGATGCCACCGAGGGCGGCGCACGCTCCCTCACCTCCGACGCCTGGCGCCAGCTGAAGAAGAACCCGATCTTCTGGGTGTCCGTCGTGCTCATCACGCTCTTCGTGGTCATGGCCGCGGTGCCCCAGCTGTTCACCTCCACCGACCCCACCGAGGCGGTCCTGAAGGACGCCCGCATGCGCCCGAACTCCGAGGCGTGGTTCGGCCGCGACATCCAGGGCTACGACATCTACGCGCGCACCATCTACGGCGCCCGCGCCTCGATCCTGGTCGGCGTGTTCACCACGATCGGCACGGTCATCCTCGGCGGTCTCCTGGGCGTCATCGCCGGCTTCTCCAGCGGGTGGGGCGACACGCTGATCTCCCGGATCACGGACGTCTTCCTGGCCGTCCCGCTGCTGCTCGGCGGCATCCTGTTCATGTCGACGTTCCCCAACGACGCCAACTCGGCTTACCTCGTGGTGGTCTTCAAGGTGGTGCTGGCGCTGACGATCCTGGGCTGGCCGGGCCTCACGCGCCTCATGCGATCGAGCGTGCTGCAGGTCAAGCCCAACGACTACGTCCAGGCTGCCCGCGCGCTGGGTGCGAGCCCGATCAGGATCATCCGCTCGCACATCCTCCCCAACGCGATGGCTCCGCTCATCGTCGTGGCGACGATCAACCTCGGTGTCTACATCGCGCTGGAGGCGACCCTGTCGTTCCTCGGCATCGGCCTGACCCCGCCGGCGATCTCGTGGGGCGTCTCCATCTCCGACGCCCTGGTCGCGCTGCGGACCACCCCCCACATCCTGCTGTTCCCGAGCCTCTTCCTGAGCCTCACGGTCCTGGCCTTCATCATGCTCGGCGACGCCGTGCGTGACGCCTTCGACCCGAAGACGCGCTGAGTCCGAGAGTCGGGAGAAAGACGCACATGACAACCACTGAATCCAGCACCGCCGCCACCCGCGGCGAAGCGCGCCGGCAGGCGACCGCGGACTCGGCCTACAAGCCGAAGGACGGTCTGCTGCTCGAGGTCGACGACCTCTTCGTGGAGTTCCACACCGACGACGGGGTGGCCAAGGCCATCAACGGTGTCTCGTTCGACCTCTACCAGGGCGAGACCCTGGCCATCCTCGGTGAGTCCGGCTCGGGCAAGTCGGTGACGGCCCAGGCCATCATGGGCATCCTCGACATGCCCCCGGCCCGCATCACCGGCGGCCAGGTGCGCTACTGCGGCCAGGACCTGCTCACCATGCCCGACGAGCAGCGTCGCAAGACCCGCGGCCCCGAGATCTCGATGGTCTTCCAGGACGCGCTGTCGTCGCTGAACCCGGTGTTCCCGGTCGGCTGGCAGATCGCCGAGATGTTCCGCCAGCACCGCGGCATGAACAAGTCCGACGCCCTCGAGCGTGCGATCAAGCTCATGCAGCGGGTGCAGATCCCGGCGGCCAAGGAGCGGGTCAAGGCCTACCCGCACCAGTTCTCGGGCGGCATGCGCCAGCGCATCATGATCGCGATGTCCATCGCGCTCGACCCGGCGGTGCTCATCGCCGACGAGCCGACCACGGCGCTCGACGTGACCGTGCAGGCGCAGATCATGGCCCTCCTGCAGGAGCTGCAGGAGGAGCGCCAGATGGGGCTCATCCTCATCACGCACGACCTCGGCGTGGTCGCCGACGTCGCCGACAAGATCGCGGTCATGTACGCCGGCCGGATCGTCGAGCGCTCCGACGTCTACGACCTCTACCGCCAGCCGGCCCACCCGTACACCAAGGGCCTGCTCGAGTCGATCCCGCGCCTGGACCTCAAGGGCCAGAACCTCGCGGCGATCGGTGGTCTCCCGCCGAACCTGATGCGGATCCCGCCGGGCTGCGCGTTCAACCCGCGCTGCCGCTACGCCCAGCCGGTCTGCACCCAGGACCGGCCGGAGCTGCGGGAGGTCCTGCCCGGCCGCGAGGCGGCCTGCCACTTCTCCGAGGAGGTCCTCAATGGCTGAGGCCATTCTGACCGCGACCGACCTGGTCAAGCACTACCCGATCAAGGGTGGCGTGCTGCGTCGGACGGTCGGGCACGTCAAGGCCGTCGACGGCGTCAGCTTCGAGCTCTACAAGGGCGAGACGCTGGGCATCGTGGGCGAGTCCGGCTGTGGCAAGTCCACCCTCGGCCGCCTGCTGATGCGCCTGGAGGAGCCCACCTCGGGCTCGCTCATCTTCGACGGGGTCGACGTCTACAGCCAGCGTGGCCGCGCCATGCGCAAGCTGCGTCGCGACATCCAGATCGTGTTCCAGGACCCCTACACGTCGCTGAACCCGCGCAAGACGGTCGGCGACATCATCGGGGAGCCCTTCGACATCCACCCCGACGTGGTGCCGAAGCAGGGCCGTCGCAAGCGGGTGCAGGAGCTGCTCGACCTCGTGGGCCTCAACCCCGAGCACATCAACCGTTACCCGCACCAGTTCTCCGGTGGACAGCGCCAGCGCATCGGCATCGCCCGTGGCATCGCGCTGAACCCGAAGGTGCTGATCTGCGACGAGCCGGTCTCGGCGCTCGACGTGTCGGTGCAGGCCCAGGTCGTCAACCTGATGGAGAAGCTGCAGGACGAGCTCGGCCTGTCCTACGTCTTCATCGCCCACGACCTGTCGGTGGTGCGGCACATCTCCGACCGGGTCGGTGTGATGTACCTCGGCAAGATGGCGGAGATCGGCGACGAGGACCAGGTGTACTCGCGCCCGACGCACCCCTACACGCAGGCCCTGCTGTCGGCGGTGCCGGTGCCCGACCCGACGCTGCGCAACAAGCGCGAGCAGATCGTCCTGCAGGGTGACGTGCCCTCGCCGGCGAACCCGCCGTCGGGCTGCCGCTTCCACACCCGGTGCTTCAAGGCGCAGGAGAGGTGCAAGGTCGACGTCCCCGAGCTGGTCAACCGGCCGGACGGCGCGGGCGAGCACCCCTCCGCGTGCCACTTCGCCGCCCCGCGGGAGATCATCGAGACGATCGACGTCTCGCAGGTGCAGACGCCGGCCGGTGGCTACGCCACCACCGCCGACTCGATCTGAGGCACGGCCGGGACCACCCGGCATACACACGACACCGCGCCGCTCCCTCACGAGGGGGCGGCGCGGTGTCGTTCGTGGTGGTGGGTATGCCGGGCGGCGGGCGCTCAGAGCCGGCCCACCTTGTCGGGGAGGCGGCGGTTGAGGGAGAACAGCCGGCCGAGCACGGGCATGAGCACGATGTTGAGGCCGTGCAGCACGCCGATGATGAGCAGGATGCCGCCGATGCGCTCGACCTCGAACTTCAGCTGCCCGGCCGTGGCGGTGGTGACCAGGTTGGTGTGCGACCACGAGTTGTCGGGCTCGAGGCGCACCGTGAAGAGGATGTAGGCCGCGAAGATCAGGTAGTAGACGACGTCGGTGAGCACGATGTAGCTCTTGCCGGTGAGCGGGTTGTCGTGGAAGACGTCGGCGGCGTAGGCCCGTCCGAAGCGCTTGATGAACGGGCCGAGCCACAGGGCGATGGCGACCAGGCCGAGGGTCGTCGCGATCTCGAGAACCCACCAGGGCATGCCGATTCCTTCTCTCTGCAGGGTGATGACGCCGGCGGTGGCCAGCGCGAGGCCGACCCCCCAGGCGGTGGCGGTGCGGCGAATGCGGCGCCGTCGGCGACGGTCGTCGTCGATGCTGCCGACGACTCGGGCGAACAGGTCGGGGGAGAGCGCGCGACCGGGGTCGTCACCGGTCAGCGCGTCGTGCAGGCGGTCCTCGAGCGAGCTCATCGCGTCTCTCCCATCTGCGGCGGCACGTGTTTCTCCTGGAGGGCGACGGCCATGCTGCGCAGGCCCCGCTGCAGGTGGGTCTTGACCGAGTTGACCGACAGCCCGAGCGTCTCGGCGATCTCGGGGACGGGCAGCTCGAGGTAGTAGCGCAGAGCCACGCAGTCGCGCTGCCGCTTCGGCAGGCCCCGCAGCGCCGCCACGACCTCGCGGCGCGACTCGCGCCCGGTGGCCTGCTCCTCGGCCGAGGGCTCGTCCGCGACGGCGGGCGGCCGGTGGCGCAGGGAGACCAGCCCGCGGCGGTTGTGGTCGCGGGCGAGGTTGATGACGATCGAGCGCAGGTATGCCGCGGCGCGCGTCTCGTCCTGGATGCGGTGCGAGCTGCGGGCGAGCCGGATGAAGGCCTCCTGGACGAGGTCCTCGGCGGCGGTGCGGTCGTCGACGAAGAAGCGGGCGAGGGACACCAGACGAGCAGCCTCCGTGGTGAAGAGCGTGACGACGAGCGGGTCCACGCCCTGCGCGGACCCGTCCTGCTGTGCCCCCCGAGCGAGCACGCCCACAGCCTCCATCACCTCGACAGACGACGCAGGCGGCGAGGTGGGTGACACCGGAAACCCAGAAACAAAAAGAGGTTTCGGCTGTCGCCCGCCGCCTCCGGTGCCCCGTCGGTTGCAGTGTCAGACATCTTCTTACGAGCAAGGACTCGACCATGAGCCGTTTGCAGGAATCACTCGCCCCCGGCGGAAGCCGCCACCCGGTGTTGAGGGGCGCGCTCGCCGGTGCCGGCCTCGGGGTGCTGTGGGGCATCGGTGCCCGGGTGTTCATGCGCCTGGTGAGCACCGACCCGAGCTTCAGCTGGGCGGGCACCGCGTTCATCGTCGGCCTCGCGGGACTGCTCGGCACGGGGCTCGGCATGGTGGCGGCCGCTCAGGCTGTCGGCGCCAGGCGCTGGTGGCTGCTGGCCGTCCTCCCGGGGCTGATGCTGCTCGCCGGGCCGGGCGTGCCCTTCGTGCCGGCGTTCGCCATCGGGGGACTGGCGTTCAGCCGTCGCCACCTTGCGCTTCGTGTGCTGGGCGCCCTGGCCATCGTCGTGCCGGCCGTGGTGCTCTGGTGGGTGACGAGGCTGGACGAGGAGACCATGCTGGCCATGCCGACCCACCTGCAGGTGCGCGGCGTGGTCGGCTTCACGATCCTGTCGGTGGCGCTGGCTGCGGGCTCGTCGGTGCTGTGGCGCCGCTGGGCGCCGCGGGCGGCCGGGGCTCAGGAGCAGGTGCCCCTGCCGGCGTCGAGTGGCCTGCTGGCGCCGTCGGCGCCGACGAGCGCCCACTCGTAGCCACCGTCGGTGAGCTGCAGCCGCAGCACTGCGTGGACGCCGGTGATGCGCCGCTCGCTGTTGGGGGCGCGGTCGGCGAAGGCGCGGCTCTCGGCGCCGCCGGTGCCGACCACGAACTGCCGTATGCCGTCGCGGGCCGCTCCACCGTCCGGCCGCTGGGGCGCGAACCGCTCGTAGTCGTGGTCGTGGCCGCTGAGCACGACGTCGGCGCCCGCTTTGGCGAGGGCGTCCCAGAAGTCGGCGGTGCGGCGGCTCGACCCGTGCCAGCCCGAGCTGAATCGCGGGTGGTGCCAGTAGGCGAGGGTGCACCGGCTGCGGTTGCGGGCCAGGTCGTCGCGCAGCCAGCGACCCTGCGCGGAGCCGGCGTCGCAGCCGCCGACCTCGTCGCAGTTGGAGTTCAGCGCCACGAGGTGCCAGCTGCCCAGGTTGAAGGAGTACCAGCCCTTGCCGCGTTCGCCGGCGGCCTTGCCGAAGTAGGCGAAGTAGCCGGCGGCGTCGCGGGTGTCGTAGTCGTGGTTGCCTGGGGCAGGCCGCACCCGGGGGGTGAGCCGACCCCAGCTGGGGTCGTAGCAGGTCCTGAAGTCCTCGGTGGAGCCGTCGGGGTAGGCATGGTCGCCCAGGGTGAGCACGGCGGCGTCCTTCGAGCTACTCAGCAGCTTGGCCGTGATGTCGGCGGTGACGTCGTCACCCCGGTTGCCGCACTGGGCGATGTCGCCGACGGAGATGACGGTGGCGGACCGGGCGGGTTTGCCGCCGTCAGCGCCGGCGCCTCCGCCCACGGTGCCGGTGCCGCCGCCCGCCGTGCCGGTGCCGCCGCCCCCGGTGCCGGTCGGGGCACCCGTCGCCGGGGTGCTCGTGGCGTCACCGGGGCGGCCTCCCGCGGGTGCCGTGGTCCCCGTGCACCCCGTCGCGAGCAGGAGCAGCAGTCCCGCGACGGCAGCCGCGGGTGTCGCCGTCACCACGCTCGTGCCCCCACCACGCGCTCGGCGATCATCTCGCCGATGGGAAGGGCCGACGTCGCCGCGGGGGAGGGTGCGTTGGCCACGTGCAGCTGCCGGCGGCTCTCGCGCAGCAGGAAGTCGTGCACCAGGGTGCCGTCGTGCATCACCGCCTGGGCGCGGATGCCGGCCTCGTGCGGCCGGAGGTCGTCGAGGGTGAGGTCGGGGCAGTAGCGCCGGCACTCGGCGAGGTAGCCGCGGCGGGAGAGCGAGTCGCGCACCTCGACGGCTCCGGTGCGGAGGTTGGCGCGCGCCACCTTCCACATGCCGGGGAAGCGCGCGTAGTCGGCGACGTCGCGCAGCGAGACCTGGCTCTTGCGGTAGCCCTCGCGGGCCAGGCCGAGCACGGCGTTCGGCCCGACCGTGATGCGGCCGTCGATCGTGGGACTGAGGTGCACGCCGAGGAAGGGCAGGTCGGGGTCGGGCACCGGGTAGATCAGGTGCTGGACCAGCCCGGCCCGCGACGGCGGCAGCTCGTAGTACTCGCCGCGGAACGGCACGATGCGGAAGTCGGTGTCGAGGCCGCCCATCCGCGCGACGCGGTCGGCCTGGAGCCCGGCGCAGGCGATGAGGTGCCGGGCGGTGAGCACCCCGTGCTCGGTGAGCACCTGCACGCCCTCGTCGTCCTCGCGGATGCCGCTGACCTCGATGCCGGTGCGCACCTCGCCGCCGGCGAGCCGGATCTCCTCGGCCATCGCCCGGCTGACCTCGCGGTAGTCGACGATGCCGGTGCTGTGGACGAGCAGCGCCTCGAGGCCCCTGACGTAGGGCTCCAGCTCGCGCAGCCGCGACCCGCTGACGGGCTCGACGTCGATGCCGTTCTCGCCGGCCCGCACGCGCAGGTCGTGCAGCCGCGCCACCTCGACGTCGGAGGTGGCGACGACGAGCTTGCCGATGGTCAGTTCGGGTATGCCGTGTGCCCGGCAGAACTCCTTGGTCGCCTTCTCGCCGGCCCGGCAGAGACGGGCCTTCAGCGAGCCGGGCGCGTAGTAGATGCCGGCGTGGATCACCCCGGAGTTGTGCCCGGTCTGGTGGGTGGCGAGCGCCGGCTCCTTCTCGAGGACGACCACGCCGGCCCCGGGCCGGCGCTGCAGCAGGTGGAGTGCGGTCGAGAGCCCGACGATCCCGCCCCCGATGACGACGTACTCGCGCTCCATCGCGTGACCTCCCCAGCCGCTGACCTCAGGCTAGCCGCTCTCCCTCGGCCGGTTCGGGGTATTGCCGAGCGCCATGCCCCGCGTCAATACCCCGGCCCGGAGTCGCCCTCGCCGGAACGGGCCCGCAGCAGCCGGCGCAGCGACTCCAGGCGGGAGGCGCCGGCCGGACCCGCGTGCCCGGAGGCGACCCACTCGTCGAGCGCGCACTCCTCCTCGTCGTGCGAGCACGAACGGGGGCACTTCTCGGTGCCGGGCTCGAGGTCCGGGAAGTGCTCGATGATCCGGTGCAGGTCGACGTGGGCGAGCCCGAAGGAGCGCACGCCCGGGGTGTCGATGACCCAGCCCTGGTCACCGGGCAGTCGCAGCGCCACCGCCGAGCTCGAGGTGTGCCGCCCGCGCCCGGTCACGATGTTGACGTTGCCGATGGCGCGCTGGGCGTCGGGGACGAGGCCGTTGACGAGGGTGGACTTGCCGACGCCTGAGTGGCCGACGAAGACGCTGACCCGCCCGATCAGCTTGTCCTGCAACGCCTCCAGGCCGTCGAAGCCGTCGCCGGCGGTGGATGTGACGATGTAGGGCACGTTGAGTGGGGCGTAGTTGGCCAGGAAGTCCGACGGGTCCTGCAGGTCGGCCTTGGTCAGCACCAGCAGCGGGTCGAGGTCGGCGGCGTAGGCGGCCACGAGACAGCGGTCGATGAGTCGGGGCCTCGGCTCCGGGTTGGCCAGCGCAGAGACGATGACCAGCTGGTCGGGGTTGGCGACGATGACGCGCTCGACCGGGTCGGTGTCGTCCGCGGTGCGCCGCAGCACCGACCGCCGCGGCGACAGCTTCACGATGCGCGCCAACGAGTCCGGGCCGCCGGAGGTGTCTCCCACGAGCTCGACCTCGTCGCCGACGACGATGCCCTTGCGGCCGAGCTCGCGGGCCTTCATCGCGGTGACCACCCGCTCCGGCATCTTGCGGCCGCCCACCCCCTCGCCGACGAGCACGGTGTAGCGGCCACGGTCGACGGCGGTCACGAAGCCGGGGATGGCGTCCTCGTGGGTGGGACGGTCCTTCGACCGGGGGCGGGAGCCGCGCCGGCTGGGGCGGATCCGGACGTCGCTCTCGTCGTAGTCCGAGGCGCGGCGGGGGCTCATGCGGCCCTGCTCATGCGACCGGGACCGGGCTCATGCGGAGGCTGCGTCCGGGGCGGCCGAGGCGCGGCCGGGGCCGCCGAGCATCCCCTCCCAGAGGTCGACGAAGGTCGGCAGCGTCTTGGCGACGGTGCCGACGTCCTCGACGACGACCCCTGGCACCCGCAGGCCCAGCACCGCTGCGGCCATGACCATCCGGTGGTCGGCGTAGGTGCGGAAGCGCCCGCCGGTCAGGGGACGGGGCCGCAGGAGCAGGCCGTCGTCGGTCTCGTTGACCTCCGAGCCCAGCGCTCCGAGCTCGCGCGACAGCGCCGCCAGCCGGTCGGTCTCGTGCCCGCGGATGTGGGCGACGCCGCGGATGACGGTGGGGGAGTCGGCCAGCGCCGCGACCGCCGCCACCACGGGGGTCAGCTCGCTCGCGTCGTGCAGGTCGACGTCGACGCCGGAGACCTCGCCGGTGCCGGTGACGGTCAGGCCCTCACGGGTCAGCGTCACGTCGGCGCCCATGGCGTCGAGGATGTCGCGGATCGCGTCGCCCGCCTGCGTCGTGTGCTGCGGCCAGCCGGGCACGCTGACCCGGCCCCCCGTGACGAGGGCGGCGGCGAGGAACGGCGCGGCGTTCGACAGGTCGGGCTCGACCTGCACGTCGAGGGCGTTGATCTCCGAGGGCTCGACTCGCCACAGGTCGGGCTCCGAGTCGTCGACGATGGCGCCGGCGTCGCGCAGCGTCTCCACCGTCATCTCGATGTGGGGCTCGGACGGCACCGGCGGGCCCACGTGTCGCACCGTGACGCCGCCGTCGTAGCGGGGCCCGGCGAGGAGCAGCGCGGAGACGAACTGCGAGGAGGCGGAGGCGTCGAGCGTGACCTCGCCGCCCGGCATACGGCCCGTGCCGTGCACGGTGAAGGGCAGCCTGCCGCGGCCGCCGTCGTCGATGCGGGCGCCCAGGCCGCGCAGCGCGTCGAGCACCGGGCCCATCGGGCGCACCCGGGCCTGCTCGTCGCCGTCGAACTCGACCGGTCCGTCGCAGAGCGCCGCCACCGGGGGCAGGAAGCGCATCACCGTGCCGGCCAGGCCGCAGTCGACGCGTCCGCCGCCGCGCAGGCTGGCCGGGGTGACGATCCAGTCGGCGCTTCCGGTGGAGTCGGTGGTGCCGTCGTCGATGCCTGCACCGAGGGAGCGCAGCGCCTCGGCCATGAGCAGGGTGTCGCGCGAGCGCAGCGGCCGCCGCAGCCGGGAGGTGCCGCCCGCGAGGGCGGCGAGGACGAGGAAGCGGTTGGTCAGGGACTTGCTGCCGGGAAGGGTGACGAGCGCCTCGATCCGCTCACCAGCCACCGGCGCGGGCCAGTCAGGTGAGGGCATCGTGTGCCTGGCGGGCGCGCAGCCTGGCTTCGCGCTTGGCGGCCTTCGAGGCGTGCCGGGCCTCGCGGCGCGTGGTCTTCGCCGCGCGCTCGGCCCGGTTGCTGATCATGTGCATGCGGTAGGCGACGCCGGGTCGGCCTTCGGTGTCGACGGTCGCGAGGAGCAGCCCGCCGAGCACGGCGAGGCTCTTCATGAAGGCGCGGCGCTCGTGGGCGCGCTGGGTGGAGTCCTTTTCGGCCCAGAAGGGGTGGCTCACGTAGGTCGAGGGCACCATGCTCGCCGCGAGCACCATCGCGGACGTGCGCGGCATGCGGCCCATCGCCAGCATCGCGCCGCCGCCGATCTGGGCGGCACCGTTGGCGCGCACGAGCAGCTCGGGGTCGTTGGGCAGGTGCAGGGCGGGAGCGGCCTGGTCCGCGAGCGGCGCCACCTTGGAGGCCGACCTGGCGGGGTGGCGCAGCTGGTCGAGCCCGCTGGCGATGAAGCTCGCGGCGATCATCGGTCGGGCCACGCGGCGGATCAGGCTCATGAGCACTCCTTGTTGGCTGGTGTCACGACATTCCTACCGTAGTGGGGGTCCGGCTGCCCTGCGTAGCCTGTCCACCATGTGCGGACGCTACGCGGCCACGGCCAACCCGGGTGAGCTCGTCGAGGAGTTCGAGGCCGAGCAGGACCGCACCGCCGAGCCGGCCCGCAGCGTGATGGCGCGCCCGCAGTCGCCGCCGCCCGGCACGCCCGACTACAACATGGCGCCCACCAAGCAGGCGCCCGTCGTGCTCAGCCGC
Organism: Knoellia sp. p5-6-4; assembly: GCF_029222705.1. Classification (NCBI taxonomy): domain Bacteria; kingdom Bacillati; phylum Actinomycetota; class Actinomycetes; order Micrococcales; family Intrasporangiaceae; genus Knoellia; species Knoellia sp. p5-6-4. The sequence continues at coordinate 874,875 of NZ_JARGZF010000001.1, read as the reverse complement.
GTGCCCAAGGACGAGGCCAAGGAGCGGTATGCCGAGGGCGCACCTCCCGTGCGCCAGCTGCGGCTGCTCACGTGGGGCCTGGTGCCGAGCTGGGCGAAGGACACCAAGGTCGGCATGCGCATGATCAACGCGCGGGCCGAGTCGGTGCTGGAGAAGGGCTCGTTCGCCAAGGCGGCCGCCACGCGCCGGTGCCTGGTGCCGGCGGCCGGCTGGTACGAGTGGCAGAAGTCGCCGACGGTCACGGACGCCAAGGGCAAGCCGCGCAAGCAGCCGTTCTTCACCCACCGGGCCGACGGGCACCCCGTGGCGATGGCGGGGCTCTACGAGTTCTGGCGCGACAAGTCGGTGAAGGACAACGGCGACCCCGACGCCTGGCTGACCACCTTCACGATCATCACGACCGACGCCGAGCCCGGGCTAGACCGCATCCACGACCGGCAGCCGCTCATCCTCGAGCCGGAGGACTGGGCCACCTGGCTCGACCCGACGATGCAGGACCTCGACGAGGTCAAGCGGCTGCTGTCGTTCCACCGGCCGGGCCGCTTCGAGGCCTACCCGATCTCGACCGCGGTCAACGCGACCGGCAACAACGGCGCACACCTGCTCGACCCGGTGCCCGAGTCCGAGCTCGAGGGCGTGGTCGACCCGATGACCGGGGAGATCATCGGCGGGTCCGACGAGACGGTCTCACCGCAGGAGACGGAGCAAGGCAGGAACCCGGCGTGAAGCCGACCCGGGTGGTCGAGGTCGACACCCCACCGGGGACGGCCCGGGCCACGGTCCACCGGCCGGCCCGGGCCGTCGGCACGCTGGTGCTCGGCCACGGCGCCGGCGGGCACGGCTGGTCGGGCGACCTCGTCGCGGTCACCGAGGCGCTGACGGCCGACGGGTGGGCCGTCGTGCTCGTCGACCAGCCGTGGCGCCTGGCAGGCAAGAAGGTCGCCAAACCACCGCCGACACTCGACGCCGCCTGGGTGCCGGTGCTCGCCGCGCTGACGGCCGGGCGCGGCGCCCTGCCGAGGCCGCTGGTCGTGGGCGGGCGCTCGGCCGGGGCCCGGGTGGCCTGCCGCACCGCCGAGCAGGTGGGCGCCGACGCCGTGCTCTGCCTGTCGTTCCCCCTGCACCCGCCGGGCAAGCCGGAGTCGTCGCGGGCCGAGGAGCTGCTCACCCCGATCCGCGCAGGCCTGCCGGTGCATGTGGTGCAGGGCGAGCGCGACCCGTTCGGCACCCCCGACGAGGTCCGCGAGGTGGTGCCGGACGCGGCATACGTCTCGGCAGCGAAGGGGACGCACAGCTTCGGCAAGGCGCCGGCCGACGTCGTGGAGGCGGTGCGGGGGTTCGTGGGCGCGCTACGACACTGATCGCGTTCTGCGATCAGTGTCGTAGCGCCCGCGGGCTAGAGGGCGCCGCCGGCCGCGGCAGGCGCTGACGCATCCTCGCCGCCGTCGCCGACCTTCTCGCGGGCGAGGTGGTCCTCGATCTGGAACCAGTCGTGGCCGGCACGCTCGGCGATCGCGAGCAGCGTGCTCATCGCGGCGACCTCCTCGACCTGCTCCTTGAGGAACCACAGCATGAACTGCTCGGAGAGCACGTCGCCCTCGGAGCGGGCCGCGCGGAAGAGGCGCTCGCACTGGCCGGTGACGCTCTTCTCCTGCTCCAGCGCGAGGGCGATGGGCTCGACCGGCTTCTCGAAGGCGTTGCGCACCTCGTCGACGCCGGGGATGGCGACGGGCCAGCCGCGGTCGAGCTGGTACTGCACCATCATCATCGCGTGGTTGCGCTCCTCGACCGACTGCGAGTAGAAGTGCGCCGCCAGGCGGGGGAGGTCGTGGTCGTCGAACCAGACCGCCATCGCGAGGTACTGCTGGCTCGCGGTGAACTCGTGCCGCACCTGCTCGGTGAGCAGGTCGACGAAGGCGGCATCGGTGGTGCTGGGGGTCGACATGGCGGCAAATCTACCGGCGGCCCCGAGGGCCGTGCGGACCGGCTGGGAATGAGCCGAGCGGGGGTGCCGTTGACCACCACAGATGTTCTGCCGAAGGGAGTCCCACCTGTGCTCGTGCTCGACGTACCGTCCGAAGTGAGCCCCCGCACCGCAGCCGGTCTAGGCTGGAGCGCGATGACCGAGACCCCTGCATCTGACGCAACCGTCGACGTGGCTCGCGAGACGCCCGAGGAGCGGCACGCCCGCTTCGAGCGCGAGGCCATGCCCCTGCTGGACCAGCTCTACTCCGCCGCGCTGCGCACCACGCGCAACCCCGCCGATGCCGAGGACCTGGTCCAGGAGACCTACGCGAAGGCCTACGCCGCCTTCCACCAGTACAAGCCGGGCACCAACTTCAAGGCCTGGATGTACCGCATCCTCACCAACACCTACATCAACACGTACCGCAAGAAGCAGCGTGAGCCCCAGCAGTCCGACGCCGCGGAGGTCGAGGACTACCAGCTCGCCCGCGCCGAGTCGCACACCTCCAGCGGGCTGCGCTCGGCGGAGACCGAGGCCCTCGACCGGCTGCCGGACACCGAGGTCAAGCGCGCGCTGCAGGAGCTGCCCGAGGACTTCCGCCTGGCGGTCTACCTCGCGGATGTCGAAGGGTTCGCCTACAAGGAGATCGCGGAGATCATGGACACCCCCATCGGGACGGTGATGTCGCGGCTGCACCGCGGCCGCCGCCAGCTGCGCGAGCTCCTGAACGACTATGCCGCTGAGCGCGGCTTCGTGAAGCAGGGAGCGGAGTCATGAGCGAGCACGCTGACCACACGGACTGCTCGGAGACCTTGCACCGGGTGTACGAGTACCTCGACGGCGAGATGACGCGGGACGACACCAAGAAGATCGCCCAGCACCTGCACGAGTGTGCTCCGTGCTTCGAGCAGTACAACCTCGACAAGGCCCTCAAGGCCCTGGTCAAGCGGTCGTGCCAGTGCGAGGAGGCCCCGGTGGCCCTGCGCACGCAGATCATGGCCCGGATCACGACGATCCGGCTGCAGACCTCCGACTGAGTCAGCCCCACCACTCGTGCCGGCCCCCGGTCGCGGAACTGCCAGGTGTCGTAGACCGGGTCCCAGGCGTCGGCCTCGGCGTCGACGACCGCTAGGTGGAAGCCTGCCGCTGTGAGCACCCGCTGGAGCTCTCGGACCGCCCCGAGCCCATCGCCCTGCTCCAGCCGCGCCAGCCGTGACTTGCTGAGGCCCACGAGCGCGGCGAACTCGCGCTGGCTCATCCGCCGGCGTGCCCGGGCGAGGTGGAGCGCGTAGTCGAGGTCGCCTAAAAAGGGGTCGTCCCCCTTGTCCTCCGCGTCTGCGCCGTCCTCCATGCGTCCCACCGTGCCGGGGCCCGGACCCCCGTGGGCGCCCGGACCACGCGCGTGTGGACGGTGGGGATGCGCGCCGCGCGACCCTCCCACGGGCCGTGGGCCTGCGGTATTCCGTGCGGCCGGGTGAGGGCTGGGGGACCGGGTGCCCACACGTGAACGGGGCGCCGGTGCACGTCCGTGGACTCGCTCCGGCGCCCCGTTCGGCGTCTGGTGGCTGCTCAGGCGTTGGGCTTGCGGCCGTGGTTGGCCGCGTTGCCCTTGCGCGAGCGGCGCTTGCGGGCGCGCTTGCTCATGGGTCACTCCGTTGGTGGTGGCTTCGGCGCGTGCGGGCGCCTCGATCGCCCGCCATTGTCGCACAGGAGCCCCCGAGGTCTTAATCGGCGCCATTTCTTCAAGATTTGGTCAAGAAAGGTTCTGTATTCGTGAAAAAGGTGCAGAGCGGGGCATCATTAGTCGTGCTGAGGTGCCCCACCCCCCTGCAGGTGCCCGAGTTGCCCTGCTCGCCGACGCACACGCTGTTAGCTTCCGCAGGACGCAAAAGGAGACTCCGCCATGAAGGCTCTCATCGACATCGACCCCACCACCGCTGCCGGCCCGCGCATCCAGACCATCTGGGGTTGGGGCGGCTAAGCCCGATATACAGAGTTTGCCCCGATGGCCGTCTAGATTGACCTCATGACGGCGGGGACTTCGGGCGAGAAGCCTGCGCGGGGCATCAGTGCCTTGGCGCAGGCTTTCGTCGTGTTCGCGGCCTGCCTGGCGGCGGCACTGCTCACTGTCGGCTGGGCGCTGACAGGCGGGCCCGATGACTGGCCCGCGCTGCTGGTGCTCGGAGCGCTGGGAGTGGTCAGCTGGGTCATGCGCGACTCGAACATCGGGTCACGCGTCCAGATCTCCCTGACCAGCGTCATCCTCCTTGCCTCCGCGGTGATCGTCGGACCGGTGGGGGCAGGGCTGGTCGGCGGCGCGTCCACTGTGCTGCTGCCGCGACAGGCCCCGCTCATCGTCCGCACCTTCAACGTGGCGCTCGGCAGCGTCATCGGCTCGGTCGGCGGGCTGGTTTACCTCGCGGCAGGCGGCCAGAGCGACTTCTCCGGCCTCGACGGGGCGATCGACATCGTCACCTGGGTCGGGCTGCCCCTGATCGCTGCCGACGTCGCCCAGTGCCTCGTCAATGCGGTGCTGCTGGCCGGCATCATGCGCGTCTACAACGGCATCCCGATGCGCGCCCAGATCGTCAAGCTGCTGAGCACCACGGGCCCGGCCTACATCGGCTACGGCATCATCGGCTTCCTGTTCGTGGTGCTCTGGGTCCCGGCGGGGGTGGGCTGGTTCAGCGCCGTGCTCGTGCTGGCGCCCCTGGCCGTCGCCCAGTGGGCGTTCCGCCAGTACGGCGACGAGGTGCGCGCGCACGAGCGCACCCTCGACGCCCTCGTCGCCTCCGTCGAGGCCAAGGACCCGGCGAGCGTCGGCCACAGCGCCCGCGTGGCCCAGCTGTGCGAGTGGATGGCCGACGCCCTGGGCCTCGGCTTCCGCGAGGCGCAGGAGGTGCGCACCGCCGGCATGCTGCACGACCTCGGCACGCTCGCCATCCCCTCGCGCGTGCTGCGGCTCCCACGCGAGCGCAACGACGCCGAGCAGCAGGTCATGGCCGAGCACCCGATCCACGCGGTCGACATGCTCGGCGACATCGAGTTCGTCAAGGACTCGCTCGCGGCCATCGCGCACCACCACGAGCGCTACGACGGCCGTGGCTACCCCTTCGGGCTCGCGGGGGAGGACATCCCCCTCGCCGCCCGCATCATCGCCGTCGCCGACGCCTTCGACGCGCTGACCACCGCGCGCTCCTACCGCCCGGCGCTGACGCCCGTGGAGGCGATGCAGGAGCTGCACCGCCGCGCGGGCACCCACCTCGACCCCCACGTCGTCTCCGCCCTCGCGCGTGCCCTCGCGCGGCATACCTGGTCGGTGACCGAGCGGTCGGCCGAGCTGCTGACCGCCGCCGGGGCCAACCGCGACCACGACGACCCCGAGTGCTCGGACGACTACGCCGAGCGCGCCGACCTGCGAGCCAGGCTGGCGCGCACGGCCGAGCAGCACCGGCCCGTCGAGGCGCAGCCGTGAGGCGCCGCCCCCACGCCCCGCGGATCGACGCCGCCAAGGCGACGATCGGCCTTGCCGCCCTCATCGTCGCGGCGTCGGTGTGGTGGAGCCTCGACGACGTCGAGCTCCTGCAGATCCCCGACGCCGCCGGCATGCTCGTGCTCTTCATGGTGGCGATCACGATCGGCGAGGTCGCCCGCCTGACCATCCTGGGGCGTCGCGAGACGGCCCCGCTGTCGACCGCCGCCGCCCTGGCGCTCACCATGACCTCGCTGGTGCCGAGCGAGGACCAGCTGTTCGTCCCGTCGTCGGTGGTGGTGGTCGCGACCGCCTTCGCCATGGGCATCGGGGTGCTCGTGCACGCGGTGCGCCGCCAGCCCATCGGCCTGCCCGAGGTGGCCGCCCGCATCGTCGGCCTGTCGGTGGCGTCGGTGCTCTACCGGCGGGTGCCGTTCGAGGGCAGGACGCTGCTGGAGTGGCAGGGCGCGTGGGCCGACCGGCGGTGGCTGATCGCCGTGGTGATGCTGCTGGTCTCGCTTGTGGCGGTGCTGGTGAGCCTGGGCCTCGAGGGCGCGATCCGCTCGCAGCAGGAGCACTCGCCGCTGCTGCGCACCATCGTCAACGAGTACCGCGAGGCGGTCGGCCTCACCACCGCGCTGGTGACCACCGGGGCGCTCATCGCGCTCGCCGAGGTGGCGCTCGACTACCTCGCCCTGCCGCTGTTCCTCTTCCCGCTGCTGCTGACCCAGTTCGCGGTTCGGCGCTACGGCGCGATCCGTGAGACCTACCGGCAGACGATCGGGGCGCTGTCGTGCCTCACCGAGCGGGCGGGCTACACCCGCGAGGAGCACGCGTCGCGGGTCACCGAGCTGGCCGTGGCGATCGGCCGCGACCTCGGCATGACGCCGCGCGAGGTCACCGAGCTGGAGTATGCCGCGCTGCTGCACGACCTCGGCCAGGTCGCCCTGCGCGACCCGATTCCCGGCGGGTCGACGATCCTCGCGGCGCCGGCGGACCAGCAGCGCATCGCCCGCGACGGCGCCGAGATCGTGCGGCGCACCGGCGTGCTCGACAACGTCGCCCACATCCTCGAGGCGCAGACCACGCCCTACCGGCAGGTGCGCGAGTTCGGCCAGGACCTGCCGATGCCGAGCCGCATCATCAAGGTGGTCAACGCCTTCGACGACCTCTCGGGTGGGCGGTACGCCGGCCCCGACGAGGAGCGCGCGATGGAGCGGATCCACCTCGGGCTGGGCTACGAGTACGACCCGCGGGTGGTCGACGCCCTGTCGCGCGTGCTCGAGCGCCGCAACGCGCGCACCAGCCCGCTCACCCCGGCCTGAGCCAGCGCGCCCTCGCCGCAACCTTGCGGGCTGCCTGCGGCCCTCGGCCTCTGGTCGGCTGAACGGCTGATGGGATCCGCCGCCATCCTTACGGATAGTTGACGGGGGCCGGAGGAAATCCGGTACGTCTTTGGGGGGTTCCTTTGCCAAACCATGCCGTCGCAGGTTCGTCGTTCACCAAGAGGCTCACGCGGGCGGCCGTCGTGCCCGCTGTGGCCTTCTCGCTCCTGGCCGTCGCCGCGCCGGCACAGGCCCAGTCCTCGCCCGGCATCTGCAACGGTGTGGTGAACCAGCTCGCCCACCGCGGCGTGGTGCAGGAGAACCTGCTCCGGGCCGCGGCCCGCCGGAACGCCGTTGCGATCGCTGCGCTGCAGTCCGAGCGCGCCGCGCTGCAGGCGCAGGCCGACTCCCTGAGCGCGGAGATCGCCGGCCTCACCGGCGCCATCGCCGAGATCGACGCGCAGGCCCTCGCCCTCGACGAGCAGCTCGCCGCAGCCGAGGCGGACCTCGCCAGGCTGACCGCCGACCACGCAGCCACGGCCGCCGCGATCACCTCGGCGCAGGACGCCCTGGCGGCGCTCGAGGAGAGCAAGGTCGAGGTGCAGGACCGGCTCGCGCCGCTGCAGTCCGAGCTCACCGCTGCCCAGGCCCAGGCGGCCGAGCTGAAGCAGCAGCAGGAGCAGGTCGCCACGCAGGTCGAGGCCACGGCGGCCGAGATCGGCCGGGCCGAGTCAGAGCTGGTGGGGCTGCGGTCGGCCGCAGCCGCGGCAGCCGACGCCCTGACCGCGAAGCAGGGTCAGGTCACCGACGCGCAAAGCGACCTAGTGCGGCTGGCCCAGGTGGCCCAGGACGCGGCCGCCGCCGTCGCGGGCGCCGAGCAAGCCGTCGCCGATGCCGAGACCGAGCTGCAGCGCCTCGAGGGCATCGAGGCAGTCGCCGAAGCCGAGCTCGAGGCCCAGCGGGCCAAGGTCGCCGCCGCCAGGGGTGTGCTGGCCGACCTCCAGGACGAGGCGGCCGCCGCTGCCGACGCGGTCGAGGCCAAGAACGCCGAGATCGCCACGGCCGAGGGCGAGCTCGCGACGCTGCAGGAGGCGGCTGACGACGCTGCCGACGCGCTCGCGGCCAAGAACGCTCAGATCTCCGCTGCTCAGGCCGAGCTCGTGACGCTCCAGGCCAAGGAGCGGGAGGCCGCCGAGGCCGTGGCCGCCAACCAGGCCGCCACCACCTTGCTGAACAGCCAGATCGCGACCCTCACCGCCCAGATCGCGACCTTGAACGGGCAGATCGCGACGAAGCAGGCACAGCTGACGACGGCCCAGGGTGAGCTCGCGACGCTGGCCGCGCGGAAGAACACGCTCGAGTCCGAGATCGCCGCGCTGACTGCGCAGATCGATGACATCAATGGAAACTCGCGGTTGAAGCGTGACCTGATTGCCCTTCGTGCTACGAAGGAGACTGAACTTGCGGGGGTGCGTACCCAGATCGCCGACAAGAACACCCTCATCTCCGGTCTCCAGGGCGACCTCGCCACGCTCCAGTCCCAGGTCAACGCCCTCAACGCCCTGCTGCTCAGCAAGCAGCAGGAGAGCAGCGCCCTTCAGAAGCAGGCCGCCCCGCTGCAGGCGAGCCTCGACGCCGCTCGCTCGGCCGTGGCCGCCAAGCAGGGGGAGGTCGCCACGCTCCAGGGTCAGCTCCCGGCGCTGCAGGAGGCGGTCACGTCGGCCAACGCCGCCGTGACGGCCAAGCAGGGCGAGCTCGCCACCCTCAGGGGCGAGCTGCCGGCGCTGCAGGAAGCGCTGGCTGCCGCCAACGCGGAGGTCGCCGCCCAGCAGCAGGTCGTCGACGAGCTCGAGGCCGCGCTGCCTGGCCTGACCGAGGGGCTCGAGGCCGCCCGCCAGGCGGTCGCCGACCAGCGGACCGTCCTCGAGACGCGCAGGGCCGAGCTTGCCCGGGCCGAGGCGGCCCTGGCTGCCGCGAACGACGCGGTCGCCGCCAAGGAGCGCGAGATCGCCGACCTCCAGGCGCAGCTGCCGGCCCTGGAGTCCGCCGTCGCCCAGGGCGACGCGGCGGTGGCCGCCAAGCAGGGCGAGATCGCCTCGCTCACCGCGCAGATGGACACGCTCGTCGCGCAGCTGGAGGACCTCAACGGCCGAATCGCCGCGACGGAGAACGAGATCCTGTCCCTCCAGGCACGGGTCGCCCCACTGCTGGCCCAGCTCACCGCGCTCAACGACGAGATCTCAGCCGCCGAGGCCCAGCTGAAGTCGCTGCAGGGCGAGCTGAGCACGCTCGACAAGCAGGTGACCGAGGCGCAGGTGACGCTGCGCAGCCTGGAGGCCCAGAAGAAGGCCAACAAGGAGGCGATCGCCACGCAGAAGGCGACGCTGGCCACGCTGCAACAGCAGCTCGGTGCCGTGCAGCAGCAGATCAAGTCGATCGACGACACCATCGCGCTCGGCGGCTGCGTGGCCTGAGGGCACGGCGGAAAGTTGCCCCGCAGGCAGGACCCTCGACTCTTGCTCCACGTCACCAACTGCAGGTGAATGAGCGCAGGCGGGGTCAACGGCAACCACAGCAGGGGTGCGCTCCGCCAGCAGGGGAGGTGGAGGTCCATGAACGTCGACACCACGTCGAGCGCGGGCACGCAGACCGCGATGGTGCCGGTGTCGCGGCATCGGCTCCAGGTGTGTCTGAGGAGCACGGACTTCTGGGTGGAGGAGCTGCCGCGTTACGCGGACCGCAAGCAGAAGGCGGCTGACTTCTGGGCACTGCTCTCGGGAGTCATCGCGGCGATGACCGGTCTGGCGATCTGGCCTGTGATCGACAGCGAGTCCGGTGCCGGCGCCAAGGCGCTGGTGTCGGTCGCGGCGCTCATCGCGGCCGTGTGCGCGCTGGTCCCTCGGGTGATGAGCTACGGCGAGCTCGCGGGCCAGGCGCGCGAGCTGAGCAGCCGCTACGGGGAGCTCAAGGGCAGCCTCATCGACCTCGTCGAGATGCCCGTCGTCGACCAGGGCGCAGCGCACGACGTCGTCGCCCGCTTCCAGGGGGCGAAGGAGAAGAAGGACTCGCTGCGCGGTCTGCCCGACCGGGTCGCCCTGCAGCAGCAGGCTGCGATGCAGCAACGCCGAGACGCCGAGGCTCGGCTGCGCGCGGAGGGGAGGGTCAAGGCGGCCAAGGAGGCTCTGGCCCGGTGAGGCGGGCCACGCGGCATACCGGCTGGGCATGAGAACGGGGGCCCGCACCCAAAGGTGCGAGCCCCCGTTGCCGTATGCCGTGCGGCCGGGTTCCCGTTACGGGTTGCCGGTCTGCAGGTGGATGGGCGTGTCGAGCTTCTCGACGCGGGGGTCGCCGGCGTCGGCGAAGTAGTCGCCCATGATGGTCTCGTCGGTGCCGCGGTCGACGTTCATCGCGTTGAAGATGAACGTCAGGACGGCCGCGATGATGACGTTGATGGCGAAGGCGGTCAGGGCGATGTAGCCCATGTCGCCGATCATCGGGATGGCTGCCAGCGAGCCGCCGAAGTGGTTGCCCGTCACCGGGTTGATCACGTTGTAGGCGGTGATGGTGCCGTAGACCATGCCCACGGCCCAGCCGGCGACGAGCGCCCAGCGGTGGAACCAGCGGGTGTAGAGCCCGAAGACGATCGCGGGGAAGGTCTGCAGGATCCAGATGCCGCCGAGGAGCTGGAAGTTGATGGCGTTCTGCTTGTCGAGCGTCAGCACGAAGATCAGGGCGAAGGCCTTGACCAGCAGGGAGACCAGCTTGGAGATCTGGGCCTCCTGCTTGTGCGTGGCGTCGGGCTTGAGGAACTCCTTGTAGATGTTGCGGGTGAAGGTGTTGGCGGCCGCGATCGACATGATGGCCGCCGGCACCAGGGCGCCGATGGCGATGGCCGCGAAGGCGACGCCGGCGAACCACGACGGGAAGGCGTCCTCGAACAGCTGGGGGATGACCAGCTGCGCGTTGGGCTTGCCGTCGAGGCCGATCGGCTTGGTGCCCGCGGCGATGGCGACCCAGCCGAGCAGGGCCAACAGGCCGAGCACGAAGGAGTACGCCGGCAGGATCGAGGCGTTGCGGCGGATGGTGTTGCGGCTGCCGCTGGAGAGCGTCGCCGTGATCGAGTGCGGGTACATGAACAGCGCCATGGCCGAGCCGAACGCGAGCGTGGCGTAGGCCCAGTACTGCTGGCTGTTGGGGATGAACGCGCCGTTGGGCTTGCCGGTGGCCGGGTTGGTGGCGGCCATCTTCTCCTCGGCGGCACCGAAGATCGCCTCCCAGCCGCCGAACCTCGACGGCAGGTAGATGACGGCGACGATGATGACGAGGTAGATCAGCGTGTCCTTGACGAACGCAATGACCGCCGGGGCGCGCAGGCCCGAGCTGTAGGTGTAGGCCGCCAGCAGGGCGAACGCGATGAACAGCGGCAGGTCCTTGGCCAGCAGCGACTCACCGCCGACGCCGGTCACCTCGAGCACGGCCTGGATGCCGACGAGCTGGAGCGCGATGTAGGGCATCGTCGCGAGCAGGCCGGTGACCGACACGGCGAGCGAGAGCCCGCGCGAGCCGTAGCGGCCGCGCACGAAGTCGGCCGGGGTGACGTAGCCGTGGCGGTGGCTGACCGACCACAGGCGCGACATGAAGATGAAGATGATCGGGTAGAGCACGATCGTGTAGGGGACCGCGAAGAACCCGGCGACCGACCCGAGGGCGAACATCGCCGCCGGCACGGCGACGAAGGTGTATGCCGTGTAGAGGTCACCGCCGAGGAGGAACCAGGTCACCCAGGTGCCGAACTTGCGGCCGCCGAGGCCCCACTCGTCGAGCGACTCCATCGAGGTGGCGGCGCGCCAGCGGGTGGCCCAGAAGCCCATCACGGTGACGAGCAGGAAGAGCGCGATGAGCACCGCGAGGGCGACGTAGTTGACGCCGGTGTTGGTCGCGGCGGGCAGCAGGGCGGTCATCGGCCGTCCTCCTCGTCACGTCGGCGGGTCTCGTCGTCGCGGTGGCCGGGCAGGGGGCGGTGCGGCCGGGCCTTGAGCACCAGCTTGTAGGCGCCGTAGGTCATGGCCGAGCACAGGAACACCCACAGGAACTGGTACCAGATGAAGAACGGGAAGCCGCCGAGCTTGGGCTCGACCTTCGCGTAGCTGCCGACCCAGGCCAGCGCGATCATGGGCAGCGCCAGCAGCACGCCCGCGACGGCGAGCATGCCCTTGTTGGCGGGTGGGACGGTGTCGTGGTCGACGTCGTCGAACTCGGGATTCACCATTGAACCTCCAGGTGAGCGGTCGCCTGCGGTCGCAGACCGTCTCTCACCGTATTCAGTTACCGCTGGGAATGGGGATATGCAGCCCCCCGCATAGGTAACAAATGGGATACCTGCCCGCCGCTGGCCACGCCTCGTGGGCTCCTCCTCTTGCGGAGGCTTTGGTTAGGTTGAGGGATGTACCGGCCGCGGTGCTTAGCGTTTGACTGGTGCCGGCGGGGGCCTTCATCTTCAAGGCACGGCGGTGGTGGCCATGGTGGCCAGCGCAGTGGTGGCGTTCGGAGCGGGTGCCTGTCTGTGCGGGGGCTGCCACCTCGGTGGTGAGGCCAGGGCCCTCGAGGGTCAGGCGAGCACCGCCTTCGGCGAGAGCGCACCATTGACCTACACGCGGGTCTTCCCCAGCGCAGAGCTGTGGCCGTCCTGGGTCGCGGTCCAGCTCGCCGGTCCGCAGGTCTGCCCCAAGCAGCCGAAGCGCTCGGACTGCGTCTGGTTCTTCAGCACCGACGGCCTGGAGTGGGCGCCCTCGGGGCTCTGGCTCACCACGGCACAAGGCCAGGCCCAGCCCTGGCGTCACGTGACCACTCAGTGGTGCGGACGGAACTGGTGCCGGCTGGTCACCATGTATCTCGGCCCGCCGGGGCGCTGAAGCCCTGGCATGCGAAAGCGCCCGACCATGCGGAAGCGCCCGCCCCGGGAGTGGGACGGGCGCTTCTCGTGGAGAGGAAGGCTCAGGCGGCCTTGGTCTCCTTGAAGATGCGGTCGATCTCGTCGATCTTGCCGAGCAGCTGCTGGGCGGCGTCGGCGTCGAACGAGCCCTTGGTGCCCGAGGCGCCGGCGAGCTTGGTGGCCTCGTTGAAGAGGGTGTGCAGCTCGGGGTACTTCTCGAAGTGCGGGGGCTTGAAGTAGTCGGTCCACAGCACCCACAGGTGGTGCTTGACCAGCTCGGAGCGCTGCTCCTTGATGATCGCCGCGCGCATCCGGAAGTCTGCGTCGTTGTTGTCCGCGACCTTCTCGCAGATCTTGGCGATGGACTCGGCCTCGATGCGGGCCTGGGCGGGGTCGTACACGCCACACGGAAGGTCGCAGTGGGCGCTGACCTCAACGGTGGTGAAGAAACGGGAGAGCATGCGAATCCCTTCTGCAAAGTCGGACGATCACGTGCACCCGCAAACCTACCCCCGCCCGGAAGACCCCGCACGGCGCCCCCACAACCTGGCGAACGCCCTGAGCAGGTAGGCCGCTCCCAGCAGGTGGCGGAGGCGCACCCCCTCGGCGAGCGAGAGGCTTTGGGGGATGCGGAACAGCACCCGGGCCCGGATGTGCTCGCGCGGGAGGGACTGCCCGAGGGTCCACGAGTCGACGACGCCCTCGGCGCCCTGGTTGTCGGCCTCGACCCAGTAGCGACTGGGGTCGTCGGGGTCGCGCATGGTCACGCGCTTGATCGCGAGCGGCCGGGGCGCCCCGTGGTCGTCGGGCGGCAGCCGCACGATCGCCAGGCGGCCGAGCTTGGGCGGCGCGCCGTTGAGCACGACCATGCGGTCGCCGGTGTGCAGCGTCGGCTCCATCGAGCGCCCGGTCACCTTCACCAACCCCAGAGCGATCATCGCGTCCCCAGACCTCCTGACGTCACGGCCCCACCGTGTGCCCATCATGCCCCCGCGTATGCCGTGCGCGCCCGTCGGCGGACGCGCACGGCATACGAACGAGCGCAGGGTCAGACGCTGCGCGGCTCCTGCCGCATGCGCTGCAGGAACTTGCGTGTGCGCTCGTGCTGCGGGTTGTCGATGCACTCGCTCGGCGGGCCCTCCTCGACGACCACGCCGCCGTCCATGAAGACGACCCGGTCGGCCACGTCGTGGGCGAAGGCCATCTCGTGGGTGACGACGATCATCGTCATGCCCTCCTTGGCCAGCTGCCGCATGACGTCGAGCACCTCGCCGACGAGCTCGGGGTCGAGCGCCGAGGTGGGCTCGTCGAAGAGCATCAGCTTGGGGTCCATCGCCAGCGCCCGGGCGATGGCCACGCGCTGCTGCTGACCACCGGAGAGCTGGGCTGGGTAGGCCTTCTCCTTGTCGGCCAGCCCCACCTGCTCGAGCAGGTCGAGGGCGCGCGCCCTGGCGTCGCTCTTGTTCCGCCGCTTGACCTGGACCGGGCCCTCCATGACGTTCTCGATGGCGGTCAGGTGGGGGAAGAGGTTGAACCGCTGGAACACCATGCCGATGTCGCGGCGCTGGGCGGCGATGTCCTTGTCGTGCAGCCGGTGGAGCCGGCCGCCCTTGTCGGCGTAGCCCATGAGGTGACCGTCGACCCAGATGCGGCCGCCGTCGATGTTCTCGAGCTGGTTGATGCAGCGCAAGAAGGTCGTCTTGCCCGACCCGGAGGGTCCGAGCAGGCAGACGACCTCGCCCTTGCGCACGTCCATGTCGATGCCCTTGAGCACCTCGTTGCGGCCGAAGGCCTTGGTGACGTTGACTGCGTGGACCAGCGCCTCGGTTTCCCGGTGCGGCTCCTGGCGGGGGGTCTCAGCGGTCTCAGGTGCGGTGCTCAATGTGCTGCGCCCCTTCCGAGCAGGCGGGCGACCCGGCCGTCGCCTTCACCGGACGGCTGCCCGAAGCCGCGGCCGAACCGCTTCTCCAGGAAGTACTGCCCGACCATGAAAGCGCTGGTGATGACCAGGTAGAAGAGGATGGCCGCGACGAACGATGGGAACACCTGGTAGGTCCGCGAGCCGATCGACTGGAGCTGGAAGAAGAGCTCGGTGATCAGCGGCAGGCCGATGAGCAGCGAGGTGTCCTTCACCATGGCGATCGTCTCGTTGCCGGTCGGCGGCACGATGACGCGCATCGCCTGGGGGAGCACGATGCGGCGCATGGTCTGGCTGCTGCTCATGCCGATCGCCTCGGCGGCCTCCCGCTGGCCCTCGTCGACCGAGAGGATGCCCGCGCGCGCGATCTCAGCCATGTAGGCCGCCTCGCTGAGGCCCAGGCCGATGGCACCGCCGGCGATGCCGACGAAGACCTGGTTGGCGTCGAGGGTGAGGAAGCGCAGGTCGCTGTCGATGCCGAGCAGGTTCATGATCTCGGTGTCGAACGGCACGCCGAAGGAGATCCCGCCCTGGAACAGGATGCCCAGGGCACCCATGGTGGTCAGCAGCACCAGGCGGGGCACCGAGCGGAAGAACCAGGTGAACACCCAGGCGCTGTAGGACAGCACCGGGTTGGGCGACAGGCGCATCACCGCGAGGATGATGCCCCCGGAGATGCCGATCAGCATGGCCAGCACGGTGACGAGGATGGTGCCCTTCCAGAGGCCTTCCAGGACCGCGTTCTGCTGCATCGCCTCGAACACGAACGACCAGTTGAACGCCTCGTTGGTCAGCACCATGTTGACGAACATGGCGATGAGCACGGCGATGACGGCCACCGCCACCCACCGCAGCGGGTGGCGCACCGGGACGGCGTCGATCCGTCCCGGGCGCTCCGCTGTCGTGATGTGCTCGCTCATCAGGGGTTGACGGCGAAGTCGCTGATGGCGCCCGCCTCCACGCCCCAGTTGCCCAGCGCCTTCTTGTAGTCGCCGGACTCGTCGAGCGCCTTGAGGGCCTCGGTGATCGCCTCGGCGAACTCCTTCTGGTCCTTGGCGACGACGTAGCCGTAGGGAGCGGCGTCGTAGATGTCGCCGACGGCCTCGATCTTGCCGCCCGACTGCTTCACGGCGTAGGCGACGATGGGGGAGTCGGCCAGCATGGCGTCGGCCTTGCCGGTGGCGACCGCCGAGGTGGCCTGGTCCTGGCCGGTGAACGGCAGCACCTCGAGCGGCTTGCCCTCGGCCTCGCAGGCCTTGACCTTGGCCGGCAGGTCCTCCTCCTGCTGCACGGTGCCCTTCTGCACGGCGACCTTCAGGCCACACGGCTTCTGCGGGTCGACCTTCTTGGGGTTGCCCGGGGCGGCCGCCCACTGGGTGCCGGCGTTGAAGTAGCTCACCATGTTGACCTGCTCTTTGCGCTTGTCGTTGATGGTGAAGCTCGAGACGCCGATGTCGTACTTGCCGGACTGCACGCCGACGATGATCGAGTCGAAGTTGGCCGGCACCCACTGGGTCTTGAGGCCGAACTTCTGGGCGACCGCGTTGAAGAGGTCGACGTCGAAGCCCTGCACGGTCTTGCCGTCGCCGGCAAGGAACTCGTTGGGGGCGTAGGAGGCGTCGACCCCGATGGCGATGGTGCCCTTGGACTTGATCTTCTCGGGGACCTTGGCGGCGAGGTCCTCCTGGGCGCTCGCTGAGGTGACCGGCTGGGAGGTGGCGCCGCCGCCCGTGGAGAGCGAGTCGGAGCCACAGGCGCTCAGGGCAAGGCCTGCCGAGGCCAGACCCGCCAGGAGCATGACGGCGGGACGGGTGCGTGAGGTCATCGAGGACGATCCTTCCGGGTATGCCGTGCGGCGGGGACCGGAGGACGGCCACCGGCCACCGCCTTGTGGATAACTCGCATCCTGCCACCTTCACCTGCGTCACGCGTCACACTCGCGTAACACCCGTGGTCGTGTCTGCCCGATGTGTGCCACAGTGGGTGATGCGGGCAACCCCCGCGCTGTTTTTCGATCTGCGTTTGAGTGGCCACACCCCCGGCTATCCGTGTCGTAGGTGCTGCTGTGAGCCCCACGCAATTCCCTTTCTTCGGCCCCTATGCGGCCTTTCCCCTTGAGGTGTTTCCGCAATGACTGCGCATCCGTCGTACCCGCTGTTCGACCCCACCGACCCGGTGTTCCGGGCGCACGAGGGCGGCAAGCTCGGGGTACACGCCACGCAGCCGCTGCGCGACCGGGCCGACCTGTCGCTGCTCTACACGCCGGGCGTCGCGGACGTCTCCCGGGCGATCGCTGCTGACCCGTCGCTGGCCGCCCGCTACACGGCGAAACGCAACACGGTCGCCGTCGTCACCGACGGCACCGCCGTGCTGGGCCTTGGTGACATCGGCCCGCTGGCCGCCCTGCCGGTGATGGAGGGCAAGGCGGTGCTCTTCAAGCACTTCGCCGGGGTGGACGCCGTGCCCGTCTGCATGGAGACCGGCACCGTCGACGAGCTGGTCGAGGCGATCGCGCGCATCGCGCCGTCGTATGGCGGGATCAACCTCGAGGACATCTCGGCGCCGCGCTGCTTCGAGATCGAGCGCCGTCTCCAGGAGCGACTCGACATCCCCGTCTTCCACGACGACCAGCACGGCACCGCGATCGTGGTGCTGGCCGGGCTCATCAATGCCGCCAAGGTGGTGGGGCGTTCACTGGAGTCCCTGAAGGTGGTCGTGTCGGGGGCCGGGGCGGCCGGCGTGGCCGTGGCCAAGCTGCTGGCCCGGGCCGGGGTGGCCGACATCGTGGTCTGCGACTCGCGGGGGATCATCTCGCCGGCCCGCACCGACCTGGTGGAGCACAAGCACCGCCTGGCGGCGACCACCAACCCGCGCGGTCTCTTTGGCTCACTGGCCGACGCCCTCGTGGGGGCGGATGTCTTCGTGGGCGTCTCGGGTGGTCAGGTGCCCGAGGCCGACATCGCCCGGATGGCGCCCGACTCGATCATCTTCGCGCTCGCCAACCCCGACCCGGAGGTGCACCCCGACGTGGCGCGGAAGTATGCCGCAGTGGTGGCGACGGGGCGCTCGGACTTCCCGAACCAGATCAACAACGTGCTGGCCTTTCCCGGGATTTTCCGCGGGGCGCTCGACTCGGGAGCGCCACAGGTCACGGAGGCGATGAAGCTGGCCGCTGCACGCGCCATTGCCGACCTAGTGGAGGATCCGACTGCCGTGGAGATCGTCCCCAGCGCATTCGACTGCGATGTAACTGCAGCTGTTGCCCGTTCAGTTCGGCCCACCTGACGAATGCCTGATGAGTCCCGCTCGCGCGTCCTCTCATCCGCGCTCCGTGCAAACTGATACGAAGTCGGCGAGTGCCAACCGGTTGCCATCCAGTTCCGAGGTGACCTCCAGGGGGTGACTCGCTTCCAGGCAACGAAGGACATCGTCAGCCTCAACGCTCGCCAGTGGCAAGACATTCTGAGACAGTCCGAACAATGCTGACGCCCCGCGTAGCTTCTGGTCGTAATATTCGTCGTACGAGATGCCTACGCATGGCGTTTGTTCGGCAAGTGAGAGTACGAGCGGATGATACCGGGTGGCGACCACTCCAATGGCCAATCCCAAGAAGGCGCGACTTGCCCGTGAGCCTATGGGGGTGCGGATCACCTTTACGGCTTCACGTGCGGCGCTCCCCCAAGTCGATGCAACGAGGTCGAAGGTCGCGCGGTCGTCCGAGTAACCCGTAGCAATCATATTTGGTAGAAACGCTACCCCCATACGATCATCAAGGGCCCGACGCACAAACAACTCACCGAACTTGGACAATTGTGCGATATCCCTGCGACTGGTGTTGTGTCGGCGATGCCAGGACAGGGCAAAGAACGGCTTGCCGTCAAAGAGTTGATGAGCCAACTCGCTCGCGACTTCCCTGTCGTGAACCTCGGGCTCGTTGAGTATGGCCCAGTCCGGAGACAGCGAGACAGCCTTGCGAACACCCAGGCCCCTGATGACTTCGACCGAGCCGGCTTCACGAACATTGATCGCTGAGGCGATTTCGAGCATGACCTTGGCCTCAGCTCGCACCCGAGGACTGCTGAGTGGCCCTACACCCTGCCCCAAGAAACCCACGGGCTTAGCCATTTCCTGCGCCCATCTCGCTATTAGGGACCACGCGGCTACACCGTGCGCAGCGTAGTCATCTGTGACTGCTCCAGCACCGCTCACAATCACTCCAACCGAATTTGCGATAGCCGCGCGCCATTGCGCGGCAAGGCGTTCAGTCGACCAATCTGTGGCCAACTTCGCTGCGCGTCGGAGAGCGTAGGTATTGCGGCCAGGGTAACTGATGGCTCTCTCGGCCAAGGCCGGCACCAAGCCGCTGCCGCGGCGAAGAATGGAGTGTAGATATGGGAGAACGGTCACATTGGACATTGGCGCATCGAAGGCTGGATGCCCATCCGTATAGACGTGCACCGGCCCTCGGACTCTACGCAACTCTTGGACGGTGGCCTCCCACATGCTCTCGTCGCCAAGGTTGGTGCTGCCATTGGCACTTCCGAGGACTACCCAATGCTCCTGAGAGGATTCCCTTTGGTTGCTCACTACACTGCTTTCACGAATGGTGGGACACGATCTTTGCAATTTCAGCCCACGGGCCAATTGTGAATCCCATAACCAATGATCCTCCCAGAATCAGTAATCCGAAGGGAATTCGCTTCGCTGACGGTTGAGCGAATGCCGGAGCAGACAATAGGACCGGCGCCAGGAACCAAGAGTAGGCAACCAGTCGGTCTGAGTAATAGACGAAGCCAAACAGAAGAAATAGTGAATTCATCAACACGTACGTTTTGAGAATCAAATCGTACCAAGCTGGAAGCAGAAGCCACTGACGGAAGGCCAGTGCGGCTGCAAGGTAGAGCGCGCTGAGGGCGAGGAAGTCGATGCGGTTGGTGCCGCTCGCGTAAACACCGGAGAGAGAGGCTGATGTGTATTCGTCGAATTTCGGCACAAATTTGACCAATGGTCCCAGCAATGAGGTTTGTGCTTGGAAAAGAAAGGCCATGACCGAAGCGCCCCATATTGAGAGGGTGCGCTTGAGGGTTAACTGAGTCCAACGTGCCGCGATTGCGGCGAGGGTGAAAGGCAAGGCAGACCAGTGCACGAGCGTGCCTAGGGTCAGAAGCCCAATAGAGACAATGGAGCGACGAGCTCCAAACGCGTATGTCGCGACCCCTGCGAAGATCAGAGACATCGAGATGCCTTGACGAGCGACAAGGCTAGTGTAGGACGTAAATACGCTGAACGAAATCGTTAGGAGCAAAATGTAGTTGATCTCTAGAAGATGAAACTTCCGCTTCAGTGCGTAAAGGTACACGGAGAGACATACGGCGACCACGGAGAGGTAGAAGGTGCGCGTGGAAGTGCCAATTTGCGACACCATCCAGATAAAGAGTAGGTAAGGAGACTCGTCCCCAGCGCCTGTGGAGAACTGGCGCTCATCGAATAGTTGTGGCAGGGAAACATCGTGAACCCGGATGACGTCGTAGGTGTAGAAGGCCCTGTCCCAGACGGTGCTGTTCCCATAAGCGGCGAACATCACAATGAGAGTCGTGAGAATCGCAAACGTGAGAACGTTGGTCGGCAATGCGTGGACGAGGAGATTCGGCCTTGATACCAAACTGAGGGCCGTCAAGGCGTGCGCCACGAGAATCAGGGCGATGAATAATGCGATGGTGAACCTCAACCTGCATCCCGTGCCTTCAGAGTTGACGATCCGTCGTGGCTCCTTCGCTCATTCAACCCGAACGAAAGAGTGTAGGTGACTGCCCGAAGAGCGATGACGAGTGTGGTTGCCAACAGGGCCCCAAGCGTTCCCCAGTGCGGGACAAGAAGTGCGCAAGCGGCTAAGGAAGCAGCAGCCGATGCGATGCTGACAATAAAGCCAACGCCGTATCGATTTTGGGCCAGCAGGGCGGTGCTACCAAAAAACATGGGTGAGAGTAGGGCTAGCCCGATACCCAGGACCACCGTTTCCCCTGTGCTGATGCGGTAGGTGTGTCCCGCTATCACCGGAAGGAGCGCGTTGGCAGCCAATGAGAGCCCCAGCGAAGCGGCGACGAAGGTAGGGGTAGAGCGAAGGATGATCCTCCTGGTTGCTCTAATGAGTGATCGGTTGCCAGCGCTCGCTCTTGTCTCCACCGCGGTAGGGAGCCACGAGTGGGTGACTCCGTTCAAAATCAGTTCGGCGCTCAAGAATGCATACGTCAAGAGTGCGTATCGCCCTGACTCGACAGTCGTGAATTCTCGGGCCAGAAAAAACTGGGGTACCGCAGCTGTGAAGGACAAGATCCCCGAGGCCAGACCAACGGAGAGTCCCGCTTGGAGGATGTTGGACAAAGTGGGCTCGGAGTGTGTACGTAATGACCACTCGCGCTCATGTTCCTTTGCCGCTCGCCAAGCCTGCGGAAGCACAAGGGAGGCCATTCCCAACCCTCCGGTCAAGACCAGCCCCCACAAGGCGACGGCGGGAGTTGCCCCTGTCGCGGCTAGCCCGAGGGCAATCCCAACTCCAACAAAATTCGTAGTCATGTTCGCGATGCAGACAGTGCGGAGCTTGTGCGCGAGTTGTGCTGGACCGAACGCGAGTTCGACGAACATGTCCAACGCCTTCATTGTCGCGACCGCCCAGACCAGGCGCGTATCAACGTGAATCACGAGGGATGCACCGACTCCGCACATCGCTAACGCCAGCGCTGCGGCGCTGATGCGAACGCGTAGAAGACGCGCGAATGGGATCCTGGGAATGTGTGTAATGTATAAAGTTCGAAGGGCCAAGTCGGCCAACACGAAGACGGGCGCCGTGGCAGCAAGGGCAAGGGCGTAGTCCCCTGCAGCTTTGGGTCCGCTGCCTCTGGCAAACGCGATGACCAGACACAACTGCACGCCGGTACGAACGCCACGAGCGCTAATGAGCCATAACGCAGGTGAGTTGGCGGCGGCCACTGGTTTAGCCCACATACCGCGGCTTCCGGAACCCCCAATATCTAACGGCCTGCGCCACCCACCAAATGCCATCGCGTTGCCATTGGGCGACGGCATTCGCTCCCATGTGCCGGGCTAGCCGCCGTCGCGCCCGAAGCACCTGCATTGAATAGTTGCTGAAAGGGCTCGCTTTGCGACTCATCTGATTCGAGTGTACTCGGTATGCAACTAACGGCTCAGGCATGATCCTGATCTCTCCCTCCAAGCTCATGCGGAGCCAAAGGTCGTAGTCCTCCATCTGGCGCATAGACTGGTCGTACCGGCCAACTTTGTGGAAAGGGTCAGCTCGGAAGAGAACTGAGGAGTGAATGAGGACGTTTCTCGAGAGTAGAGCGTTCCGAGCATCCCCTCCAAGACTTTCACCCAGCGACCCGGTGACCTTTCCACACTCGTTGATCCTCTTTGCGAAGCTCCCCAGCACAACAGTGTCTGGGTGCTCGCTCAAGAACCGGGCTTGGCTTGATAATCTTCCCGATAGTGCTATGTCGTCGGCATCGAGTCGCGCGACCAATGGGTGGCGGGCTCGCTCAATGCCGAGGTTGAGCGCGTGTGCAAGTCCCGACCGCTGCCCAAGACTGAGGCACACAACGCGGTGGTCGCGCGTCCAGTTCCGCTGCGGATCGACCGGCACCCCATCGTGGACCACAATGAGTTCGACATCAACGCCTTCCTGGTCAAGCACGGACGCGACAGCCGCGTCCAGCCATGAATCGACAGCAATCGTTGGCAGGACCACGCTGACCTTTGGGAGAGTCGCGTCTCCCCAACTTGGGCTCGCAGAGGATCTGATCATCGGTGGAAACCTCACTTTGAGCTGTTGGTTTGCGAAGTGGCGGGGAGCGGGCGCACTTTTGAGTTCCAATCGCCTCTGCCCCGAGGACTAGCCGGAGGGTGCCTCCTTGGCTGTGGCGTCGCGCGGGTTCGGCTGGTCGGATTGCCTCCGACGGTGGCCCAAGAACCGTGAACCCGGTTCCAGTCAGGTGGCCTTATCAGGCTCGAGACGGCGCGCGAGGGTCTGTATCCCAACCGTAGGTGGGCGGGGGTGAAGCCGAGCACGCCCCGCGGGACCAATCTCGCTCCGCTCTGGGAACGCTTGATGGCGTTCCGCGAGCGAGAGGGACGCGGACGCTCGGAGAAACTTCTCCGCATATCGATCCAGCCTCGTCCGCTCAGTTTTGGGATTGCGCGGCCATGGAGGACAAGGCGTTAGCCTCGTACAGATGGCGACTCCATTGCGCTGTCACAAGGTCGCGATTGAAGTGCCGGACGACACGCAACCTGGCTGCCTCACCCAATTGGGTGTTCAATTGCTGATCATGCAGGAGTCTGCGGGTCATGTGGGCGGCCACAGAGACCTCGTCTTGTTCCACGAGTATTCCGGTGTGCCCGTGGCTGACGGCATCGGTGGTTCCGGTGGCGATCGTCGCTATGGTAGGAATGCCGGTTGCTGCAGCTTCGAGTACTACCGTGGGAAGCCCCTCTCTCTTGGTGAACAGCCAGAGCAAGTCGGCGCAGTGGTAGACGGAAAGGACGTCCTCAATGTGCGGTAGTCGCACGACCTGAGGAAAGGAATCTAAGACCGCCACGGCAGACCTTTCGGCGTCAGTCGTGGCTTCAACCGCTCCTACGAGCAACAGCCATGCGTCAGTATCGGATGACCTTAGCTGAGCGTAGGTTTGGACCATCATGCCTAAGCCCTTGTCGGCGTTGAGTCGCCCCACATACGCGATCACCTTGGCGCCTTGCGGAATGTTGAATTTGTTCCGTGCCCGGCTGCGCTCATGGGCTTGTGGCGGTGTGAACCTGGCGATGTCAATTCCGTTTGCGGAGCCAGCACCCACCGTAACCACTTTCTGCGGGGGGGCAAGCTTGCGTTGGAGGGCCTGACGCCGAAGACTGTGACTCACCGTAATGACCTGCGTCGCGTTGCAGTGCGTCAACAACTCCAGCAGGTAAAGCACGGCGGCCAAGGGGCCTCGCGCTCCTTCAGATCGCAGTCCATGCAGAACGTAGACGCGGTTCGGCACTCCAGCGAATCGGCTTGCCAAAATGCCTAGAAGTCCCATTTTGGGAGTGCCGAACACCACGGTAGACGGCTTGATCGTTGATAGGAGTGCGAGGAGTTGAATGAGCGCTACAAGATCGGCCCAGACGTGCGGTTCGCGCCTCATGTTGACGACGTGTGGCTGTGCTCCTTGAGACGCTGCGAACTTCTCTGCTCCGGATTCGCCGACTACGAGGTGAACTTCTCTTCCTGATGTCCGGGCAGAAGCAAGATGCCCGTCCAGAAAGAGGCGCGCAGAAATGGCTGCCGTAACGCCGAAGACGACGACGTTTCGATGGCGGAGTCGCCGATTTCTCATCGGGCCGGAACTCCTTTGACGATCCGATCCGCAAGGACTGAGCGGGTGACGACCGAACCGGCGCCGACGGTGGCATTTCGCCCGACACGAAGCCCCTGCAACACCGTTGCATTTGCGCCGATGAGGGAAGCGGTGTCGAGCGTTACGTTCCCAGAAACGCAGGCCATGGGATTCAAACGGACAAAGTCCCCTAGCAAGGAATCGTGCCCTACCGTGGCGTTTTGATCTATGTGTACATGTCGTCCTAGGGCGATGTTGGTCGTCAACCGTGCCCCTGCGCAGATGACCGAGCCGGGTCCGATTCGTATATCCGAGCCCAGGGTTGCCTGTGGATGCACAAGGGTCGCCGCCTTTGCGCCGGAGGCTGTAGCTCGCCGATCCATTGCCCTGCGTACTGCACTAGAGCCGATGCCCACCACGTATTGGACGGTTTCGGCGTTCGCCTCCAGCCATTCAAAACCGCCGAGAAGTCGCGAACCTCGACGCTCGACCAAGCGAACGTCCTCCTCGGTGGGTGAGTCGTCGAGGTAGCCCAGCAACTTCCACCTTTGTGCACAGCGGTTGATGGCGTCGATGATGTCGTGGACCTCGCGGCCGAACCCACCGACTCCGACGATGACGATGGGATTGCTCATGATTCGCCGGTCCGTTGGGTGTTACTCCCCGTGAACTCAGGCATCGTGGCCGAGCCTGACGCGCTGATTCCGTCACGGCGCAGCACCGAAGAGACCGTGCGTCCGATGATCCGCAGGTCAAGCCTCAAGGAAGCGCGCTCCACGTAGTCGGTGTCGAGTGCGAATTTCTGTTCCCACGTCAGGGCGTTGCGGCCTGAGACCTGCGCCAGACCTGTGAGTCCCGGTCGGACGTCGTGGCGCCGGGCCTGCTCGGGGGAGTAGTGGACAAGATATTGCATGAGCAATGGGCGAGGACCGACCAAGGACATGTCGCCTCGGACGATATGCCAGAGGGTGGGCAGTTCGTCCAGGCTCGTCGAGCGCAGGAAGGATCCCAGACCCGTCATTCGTGAGGCGTCGTCTGTCTTCCCATTCGCCGCATCGAACGGCAGCATCGTTCGGAACTTGACCATTTCAAAGGGCTGGCCGTGTAGTCCGGGCCGCGTCTGGCGGAAGAGGACTGGCCTGCCAAGTCTGACCCGAATCAGCAACGCAACCATCGCTTGGACTGGCAGCGACACGAGGAATGCGGGGACTGTCAGGGCAAGGTCGAGTGCTCTCTTGCCACGGTATGAACCCATGAGTCAGTCCACTCCTAGAGCGGCGCGCGTTGCACCAATGACGCGTGTTACGTCTTCGTCGCTCAAGATCGATCCGCTTGGCAGAGTGACTCCGTTGGCGAAGAGGCCCTCCGAGGTGCCGTTTATAAAGGAGCGCGCGTCGGAGAAGACTGGCTGCGAGTGCATGGGCTTCCAGAGGTGACGGGCCTCGATGTCCTCCTCGCCCAGACCTTTGATGAGGGAATCCGCCGACACGGGGTTGACGAGCGGGTCGAGCACGATGCCCGTCAGCCAACAGTTGTCCTGGGAGTCATTGCGGGCCGCTTGGTGGCCCAGGAAGCTCAACCCGTCAATGTCTGACAGGCCATCGAGGTATGCCCTTCGGATCTCCCGGCGTCGGCTGATCATCCGATCCAGCCGGCTAAGCTGACCGCGGCCGAGTGCGGCCAGCACGTTGGACATCCGGTAGTTGTAGCCGATGTCGGTGTGCTCGTACCACGGCACTGGCTGGCGGGCCTGGGTAGACAGGTAGCGCGCTCGCTCGAGGAGGTCCAGGTCGTCGCTGAGCAGCATGCCGCCGCCCGAGGTGGTCATGATCTTGTTGCCATTGAAGGAGAGCGCTGCAGCGGCGCCGAAGGAGCCAGCTGCTTTCTCGCCGTGCGCTGCGCCCAGGGCCTCGGCAGCGTCCTCGATGAGGGGGATCTCGCGTGCCGCCAGAGCCTCCACGATGGCGGGGTAGTCGACACACCGGCCGAAGAGGTCCACGGTCATGACGGCAGCGATCTGCTTGCCCTCAGACCGCAGGGTGTCGACGGCCTCGATGAGCAGCTGGGGGTCGACGTTGCCGTCCGACTCCTGCGCGTCGACGAACACTGGCTCTGCGCCGGTGTAGACCACCGCGTTGGCGGACGCCGCGAAGGTCATGGTCGGCAGCACGACGACGGTGCCTGGCTTCGCGCCGACGTGCAGAAGAGCCAAGTGGAGGGCGGCAGTGCCGGAGGAAAGGGCCAAAGCGCCGGCGACGCCGATTCGCTCTGCGATCTCCGCCTCGAACGCGTCCACGTGGGGGCCGAGCGGCGCCACCCAGCCGGAGCGCATGGCGTCGAGGACGAAGCGTTCCTCGACCTCGGTGATGTCGGCTTTGGAAAGGAAGATCCGTGACACTACGCGCTGGTCCTCGCGTCCTCGAGTAGATCGGTGGTGGCCTCGTTGCGCATCCAGTTGGCCGCGCCGCCGTGCGTTCGGATGGACTCGTGGCGCACCCAGTCGGAGTCGATGCTGGGCACGTCGACGCTGTGCACGAGCTCGTGGGAGGTCTGCTTGCGCTCCTCGTGGGGAGAGAAGAGCTCCTCGCCGAGTTTCTCGCCGGGACGCAGGCCGGTGTAGATGATCTCGATGTCCTTGCGGCCCGACATGCGGATCAGCGTGTGCGCGACATCGACGATCTTCACCTGCTCGCCCATCTCGAGCACCATGACCTCACCGTCGGAGCCGATGGTGGCCGCCTGGAGCACGAGCTGGCAGGCCTCGGGGATGAGCATGAAGTAGCGCTCGACATCGGGGTGGGTGACCGTGATGGGACCGCCGCGCTCGATCTGGGCGGTGAACGCGTGCACCACCGAGCCTCGCGAGCCGAGCACGTTGCCGAAGCGCACCGAGACGTATCGGCCCGGGAAGCGGTCGGCGAAGTCGGCGGTGAGCCGCTCGGCGATGCGCTTGCTGTAACCCAACACGCAGGTGGGGTTGGCGGCCTTGTCGGTCGAGATGTTGACGAAGGTGCCCACGCCCACGTTCGCCGCAGCGGTGAGCACGTTGAGCGTGCCGAGCACGTTGGTCTTCCAGGCCTCCAACGGGTAGGCCTCGAGCAAGGGGAGGTGCTTGAGTGCCGCCGCGTGGAAGACGATGTCGGGCTTGGTCGTCGAGAACACGTGCTCCATCGTCTCGACGTCGCGGATGTTGGCCAGGATGATCTGGTCGCTGTCGAGCAGGCCGTGGCCGTCGAGGCTCATCTGGGTGGCCTGCAGGCCCGACTCGTCGCGGTCGAGCAGGTAGAGCTTGTCGGGGCCGAAGCGGGCGATCTGGCGGCACAGCTCGGAGCCGATCGAGCCGCCGGCCCCGGTGACCAGCACCTTCTTGCCGGCGATCTGGTCGGCGATGGCGGCCATGTCGAGCTCGACGGGGCGACGCCCGAGCAGGTCGGCGACGTTGACGTTGCGCAGGTCGCCAGCCGTGGGCCGGCCGCCGATGATCTCGCCGATCTTCGGCAGCACCATGACGTCAAGCCCGGCGTCGTTAGCCAGCTCGGTGATCTCGCGAATGGTGCCGGCCTCGGCGAAGGGCAGGGCGATGACGAGGGTCTGGGCGCCGTACTTCTCGGCGACCCGGGCCATGTCGTGGCGGGTGCCGCGCACCTTGACGCCCTCGACGCGGTAGCGCCCCTTGGTCTTGCTGTCGTCGAGCAGGGCGACGGGGTGGTAGCCGCTGTCGACGTCGCGGATGAGGCTCCGGGTTAGCCGGCTGCCGGCCTCGCCGGCGCCGAAGACGATGACCTTCTTCTCCTCACCACGGGCCTCCTCCCGGTGCGCGCGGAAGGAGCGGATGAGGAACCGGACGGCGAACATGCCGACCATGGCCAGCACGGTGGCCGTGAAGGGGATGCTGCGCGCGACGTTGAAGTAGTGCGGCTCGAAAACCACGGCGACCAGCACCAGGCCGGTGATGGCGACGGTGCGGGCGACGTCGCGGGTCTCCTCGAAGGAGCCGCGCTCGTGGCCGACGGCGTACGGGCCGACAAGGGCGCCCGCCACCAGGTGGAGGGCGAGCGCCAGGCCGGCGAGGCCCGTGGTCTCGTCGACCGGCAGGCGGGGGAGGTCGAAGTCGTAGCGCAGGAGGGCTGCCGCGAAGATCGCCAGCGTCCAGATGACCAGGTCCACGAGGGCCCAGAGCCATCGCCTGAAACGGTCGCGTCGTGCTCGGCGCTGTGGCATGTGTCAGTGACCTCCCCTGCTGGTGGCTCCCCCGAGAGCCAGCGTGGAGTTTACCGGCAAGTCCGTACAGAACGGGACATGTCTCGGTCTGCGGAGCCTCGGGCCATAACCGGGTTTCCGCAGGTCAACGACCTGCGGGCATGCGCGGCCGGTATCCATGGGACGGAAACTTGACCAAACGGACTAGGTGACGTGATCCGATCGTTAGTCGAGGGAGTCGTAGAACTCCACGCACGCGGCATGCGTAGTTGGCGGGCCCCTGCTCCCCGGGTCAGGCGGCGGTGACCAGCACGATGCCGGCCGGGATCTCAAGGCGGATCTCGGCGTCGAGCGGGTGCACTGTGCGTTCGCGGCCAGGCGTGAACGGCGTCGAACACAAGAAGAGGACCGTCGAGTCGTCCTCGAGCGTGAACAGGGCGTGTCCATGCCCTCGGGCAGGTAGACCGCCTTGCTGTCCTCGGTGTCGAGCACGACGGAGTCCCACAGGCCGAAGGCGGGGGCGCTGACCCGGACGTCGACGAAGAAGTCGATGAAGGAGCCGCTGACGGCGGTGACGTATTTCGCCTGGGACGGCGGCGCGTCGGCGTAGTGGATGCCGCGGGTCAGCGAACTGTTCGGGGGTGACCTCGAAGCTTCAGGGGTCGGATGTCCACCTACAGCTCGCCCCTCTTCTCGGCCAGCAGCCCACCGAGGTAGTCGCCATAGCCGCTCTTCTCCAGCGCCTTGGACAGGTGCTCCAGTTGGGTGTCGTCAATCCAGCGGTTGCGCCACGCGATCTCTTCGACACAACCGATCTTGAAACCCTGCCGGGCCTGGATGGTGGCAACAAACTGCGCGGAGTCCATCAAGCCCTCGAAGGTGCCGGTGTCGAACCACGCCGTCCCGCGAGGAAGGACCGTCACGGTCAGGGTGCCGCGGCGGAGGTACTCGTCGTTGACCGCCGTGATCTCGAGCTCGCCACGCGCGCTCGGCTTGAGGCGGCGTGATATCTCGACGACGTCGTTGTCGTAGAAGTAGAGCCCCGGCACTGCGTAGTTGGATTTTGGATGCGCCGGCTTCTCCTCGATGGAGAGGACCTTGCCGTGGGAGTCGAACTCGACCACGCCATAGGCCGAGGGCTCGGTGACGTGGTAGGCAAAGATGTGCCCGCCGCGCACATCACGGTTGGCGACCAGGGAGGTGCCGAGGCCTTGGCCGTAGAAGATGTTGTCCCCGAGCACGAGGGCGACGGGTTCGGCGCCGATGAAGTCGGCGCCGATGAGGAACGCCTGAGCGAGGCCCTCGGGGGCCGGCTGCACGGCATACGAGAGCTCGATGCCCCACGCCGACCCGTCGCCGAGCAGTCGCTGGAACTGCTCGCTGTCCTGCGGGGTGGTGATGATGAGCACCTCGCGGATGCCGGCCATCATCAGCGTCGACAGCGGGTAGTAGACCATTGGCTTGTCGTAGATCGGCATCAGCTGCTTGCTGATGCCGAGCGTGATGGGGTGCAGTCGCGTGCCCGAGCCGCCGGCCAGGATGATGCCCTTCATGGTTCAGCACCCTAGTGGCCGCTCGGTAGGCTCGGGCACCATGAAGGTTTTGGTCACCGGCGGCGCCGGGTTCATCGGCAGCAACTTCGTCATCCGCGCCCGTCAGGTACGCCCGGGCTGGAAGCTCACCGTGCTCGACTCCATGACGTATGCCGCGAACCTGAGCTCCCTCGACACGGTGATCGGCGACATCGACGTCGTCAAGGGCTCGGTGACCGACCCCGACCTCGTGGACGAGCTCGTCGCGGCCCACGACATCGTGGTGCACTTCGCTGCCGACTCGCACAACGACAACAGCCTCGACGACCCGTGGCCGTTCATCGACACCAACATCATCGGCACCTACCAGCTGATCCAGGCGGTGCGCCGGCACGACAAGCGCATCCACCACATCTCCACCGACGAGGTCTACGGCGACCTCGAGCTCGACGACCCGGCCAAGTTCTCCGAGACCACGCCGGTCAACCCCTCGAGCCCGTACTCCGCCTCCAAGGCCAGCGCCGACCTGCTCGTGCGCGCCTGGATCCGCTCCTTCGGCCTGAAGGCCACCTTGTCGAACTGCTCCAACAACTACGGCCCGCGCCAGCACCCCGAGAAGTTCATCCCGCGCCAGATCACCGGCATCCTCGAGGGCGTCAAGCCCAAGCTCTACGGCGCCGGCGCCAACGTGCGCGACTGGATCCACGTCGACGACCACAACGACGCGGTCATCGCGATCATCGAGCAGGGCCGGCTGGGGGAGACCTACCTGATCGGCGCCGACGGCGAGATGAACAACCGAGATGTCATCGCCCTCATCCTCGAGCTCATGGGCAAGCCGGCCGACTGGTTCGAGCACGTGCCCGACCGGCCCGGCCACGACCTGCGCTACGCCATCGACGCCACCAAACTGCGCGCCGAGACCGACTGGACTCCGGTGCACCCTGACGTGCGCTCGGGCCTGGCCGACACCATCGCGTGGTACACGGACAACGAGGACTGGTGGCGCACCGCCAAGGTCGTTGCCGAGGCGAAGTACGAGCGGCTGGGACGCTGACGCTCCGCTGGCTGGTCGCCGGAGCCGGCGGCCTGTGGCGGCAACTTCGTCAAGACCATGGCTGGGTTGGCCGGCGAGCGGGAGACCCTGGCTGGTCGACGACCAGCGCGGGCAGCCGACGTGGACCGTCGATCGGGCTGACGCCATCGTGCGGCTCGTGACGTTGAACGCGCCGTTCGGCGTGTGGCACGGCACGTCGCAGGGTGAGACGACCTGGCACGGCTTCACGCAGTAGAACTTCCGGCTCCTGGGTCTCGACCCGGCTGTGGGTGGAGCCAACGAACGCTGATGCGTGCCCGCGACCGGCGCCCCGCCCGGCCTACAGCGTGCGGGGCCACGACTCGTGGCGGATGGCTCGTCTAGCCCCCTTGCCGGACTGGCGTGAGTCATTGGCCAAAGCCCTGCCATCGGTGGTCCCGAACGCCTGAAGTTGCTGACCCCATGGGCCGAACGGACGAGGCGCTTTTCGGTCCTAACGGTGTCCATAGCGCCCAGAAATGGACAATCAGGGCCATTCCTTTAACAAGTCTTTACTAAGCCATGGTGTTTCCTGACGTTCTTGGTTAGTTTCTCCCCAACGCGACAGGCGCAGGGGCCTGCCGCCCGCTGCAGGGGGAAACATGCGCAGGGACGAGACCCAGCTCAACAAGGCTATCGCTGACGCCGTCGAGCTGGACCGCCGGACCGTCAACCGCGCCATGGCCTGGTCCGTGCCCGTTGTCATGGCCGCTGTCGCAGCCCCTGCCGCCGCTGGCTCGGGATACGCGCAGATCGGCCAGCCCACCGTCACGGCGACCAAGACCGGCGGACCGACGGGCAAGGTCGAGTTCGTGCTGACCTTCTCGAACACCGGAACCGGCCAGGGAACGGTGCAGGTGCTGACGGTCACTTCCTCTGCCCGCAACGATGAGGGCGGCGTCTACCTGGCAGGGCTGCCTCAGACCTCGGTGGTGGGAGCCGGGGGCAGCGCAGCCACGGGCCCGATCACGTGGGACTACCAGGGCAAGACGCCCAAGGCCGCCACGTACACCTTCACCTACACGGTGGACGAGGGCAGGACCACCGGCTCGGTGACCTTCAAGATCTGAGGTCGTGCTCCGACCGCACCAGTCCGTGCTGGACCAGGGCGCCGAGCAACGCCTCGAGGGCATCGGAGTCTGGCGTGGGGCGGTGATCGAGGCAGTCCAGCTCATGCATGAGGCTGCTGAGGGTGCGCGGTCGTCGCAGCAGGCGCCAGATGGCGGCGGTCGGCCCCTTCAGCAGGCGTGGACGGCATGGCGGGTTGCCGAGGTCGAGGAGGACGATGCGTTCGTCGTCGTCGACGAAAGCCACGTCGGCTGAGCGCGACCACGCTGCGTCGTTCCGGGTCATCGCACCTGCTCCTCGGCGCGACGCGCGGCTCGCAGGCCGCGGGGGAGGTGGCGGGCGGCGCGTAGCCACCGCTGAAGCTGGAGTCGGGCCGTGTTCCGCCGCGTCCGCGGCATACCGATGTTGGTGCTGAACAGCTGGTCAGACGGCAGAAGGAGTGCGTGCCAGATCAGCCGCGGCTTCTCCCGCCAGGGCCGGTGGCGCAGTTCGATGAGCCATGACGTGGTGTAGGCGCCGGCGTTCTGTTGACGAACCTGCCAGCGCCGCACCAGTTCGGGGTCGACGGTGCTCTCCACCCGCGGAACGCCGAGACGCTCCAACAGCGGACGCAGCGTCTCCGCGCTGCCGGTGGCGGCGGCCAGCTGCGCGAACGCCTCAACTGCCTCTGGCCCTTGTCGCTCAAGGGACTCCGCGACGAAGCTGGGGTCAGGACTGGTGTGGGCGAACTGCGGGTCGCGCAGGCTGTGCAGGGCGACAACCGCAGCCTGCCCGAGCAGGTCTGCACTCGGGACAGGCCAGTGCGCGACGTCGACCGTCGTCCGGCGCCTCCACAGCTCCTCGAACACCACGTCATCGGGCGCGAGGAAGCCGGGGAAGTTGAAATGGATGTCGAGGTCGCACGGCCACTCGTCGTGGATGTAGTGCACCGAGTGCTCGAAGAGGTACTTCGCTGCATGCTCGAGCTGATGCACGCTGCTCTTCGGCACCCGCCGGCGCCAGCCGCACCGCTCCAGCGCAGCCCCCAGCCGCTCCATGCCACCGGGCTCGCACAGCACGTCCACGTCGGTCGACGGACGTGGCGGGCGGGCGCCGAGGGCCACCGCGGTCGGGCCCTTCACGAAGAGGAGGCGGACGTCCTCGAGCTCCGCGAGCCTTGCCACCAGGGCGTGGGCCAGGGGCACCGCCTCTGACATGCGCAGCTCGGCGGTCTCAGCCAAGCTCCACCAGCCCCTGCGCGTGCAGCGCCTGCAGCGCCGCCTCGGTCATGTCCGTCGCGCTGTAGCCCTCGGGCGGGTGGCCGAACCGGTCGGTGAGGTCGACGGTCAGGTCGTCGACCTCGCGCCACTCGCCGGTCAGCTCCAGCAGCGTGGTGCCGATCGCCGACAAGCGGATCACCTGCCGACCCAGCAGCACCACCGACTCGCCGTTGCGGACGACCTCGTCCTGCACCGGCACCCGACGCGCCCTCACGACCCGGCCCCCAGCCAGCCGTGCACCAGCGGGGCGAGGTGCTCGGCCTCGGCGTAGGTGACCCGCATGACGCCACCGACGTTGTCGCACAGGGCAGCCATCCGCTGCAACGGCTTGTCCATCTCGGGCAGGTGCGAGGTCTCCGGGGTGAGCGCGGCGATGGCATCGAGGGTGGACAGGGGCTCCACAGCCGGCGGACCGGCATACCCGTCCTGGCGGTCGAGGATCACGATCGCCGCCAACGGCGCGGGCCGCATCGGCTCCAGCACGCCGAACTCGAGCGGGTCGGTCTCGTCCTTCCAGAGGCTGCCGAGATCGCGCCGCACGGACAGCGGCTTGGGGTAGGGGAGCACGGTGTCGTCGCCGGTGACGGCGACCGTCTCGTCGGTGACGTAGCCGCGGCCGGGGCACAGCGTGCGGATGAGCGTGGTCTTGCCGGTGCCCCCAGGGCCGACCAGGGCGACGACGGCGCCGGTGTCGGGGCACTGGATGCCGGCGGCGTGGAGCATGACGAGCCGGCCCTTCTGCGCGTCGATCGCCGCGCGGGTCACCGCCTGGGTGAGCGCCTGCATGAGATCCGGCAGGCTCCGCCCCTGGACCACGCCGGCATCGATGTCGGCGAGGCTGGCGCTGGCGTTGTCGCACGTGGCGTGCACCACCGCGTCGACGGGGCCGGCGTCCGGCGCGGCGCACAGGTGCCAGACCCGCTCGATCTCGGCCGCGGCGTCGTCGGCCCGGTCGCCGTCGACCCGCACCTCCACCGTGGCGCCGAGGGCGACCAGACGGACGGCGTGCCCCCTCGGGAGGTCGGGTCGAATTGCCACATTCACACCCTAGGGGGGCGAAGTGGCGGTTAGCCTCCGAATCGCTGACTTCGCGCCGCCCGTCGGCGCACTCTTGAGGGGACTCACCGGCTGTGGAACTCACCGACTACCTGCGCGTCGCCCGTGCCCACTGGCGGGGCATCGTCGCGTTCGTGCTGCTCGGCGTCGCCGCCGCAGCGGGGGTCAGCCTTGCCACGCCGAAGGTCTACCAGGCCGACGCCAGCGGGTTCGTCAGTGCGGGCACCGCGACGAACCCCGGTGAGGCCTCGGTGGGCGACTCGCTGGCCAAGTCGCGCGCCACCTCCTATGTCGACCTCGCCAAGAGCCGGGCTACCGCGCAGGACGTCATCAAGACGCTGGGCCTCGACGCCCAGCCGGCCGGCCTCATCGGGCGCATCACGGTCAAGCAGCCGCTCGACACCGTGTCCATCAAGGTCAGCGCCCGCGCAGCCACCCCTGTGGAGGCGCAGCAGCTCGCCGACGCGTGGGTGGCCGCGCTGGCCCGCCAGGTGCAGGCCGTCGAGAACCCGACCGGCAAGGCGGAGCAGGCCCTGCGGATCGTGCCGATCGAGTCGGCCGCGCTGCCGACCGCGCCGGTCTCGCCCAACACGCAGCGCAACCTCGCGCTCGGCTTCGTGCTCGGGCTGATGCTCGGCCTCGGCTACGCGCTGCTGCGCAGCCAGCTCGACCGGCGGGTGCGCGAACCCGAGCTCGTGGAGCGCGCCTTCGGCGTCACCGTCGCCGGCGCGATCCCCGAGACCCCCGCCCTGGTGCGCAAGAAGGGCGGCCTGGTGCCGCTCGTGGTCACCGGTCCGCGCAAGGACAAGGACCCGGTCCACTCGGCGGAGTCGTTCCTCAAGCTGCGCACCAACCTGCAGTTCATGGACATCGACAACCCACCGCGGGTCATCGTGGTCACCAGCCCGCTGCCCGGCGACGGCAAGTCGACCGTGGCGATGAACCTCGCCGCCGCGCTGTCGATGTCGGACCGGCGGGTCGTGCTCATCGACGGCGACCTGCGCCGGCCGGTGCTCGCCGACAGCTTCGGGCTGATCGAGGGCCTCGGGCTCACCGACGTGCTCATTGGCAGCGTGCACTTCGAGGAGGTCGCCCAGCAGGTGGGTGGCCTGCCCAACCTCGTCGTGCTCGCCGCCGGGCGGGTGCCGCCGAACCCCAGCGAGATGCTGGGCTCCAAGGCGATGCGCAGGCTGCTCGAGCGGCTGGCCGAGGACTACACCGTGATCGTCGACGCGCCGCCGCTGCTGCCGGTGACCGATGCCGCCGTGCTCACCGCCTCGGCCGACGGCGCGCTCGTGGTGGTGAGCGCGGGTCAGACCCTCGACACGCAGCTGCGCGACGCGCTCGCGAACCTGGCCGCCGTCAACGGCCACACCCTCGGGGTGGTGCTCAACCGCGTCTCGCCCAAGAGCTCGAGCGCCGGCTACTACAGCGGCGACTACGCCTCGCGGCCGGCCGGCCGCTCCACCGCGTCGCCGGCCGAGCGGCCGGTGGTCAGCGAGCCTGCCGCGCGCTGACCCTGCCCGACGGGCCTCAGGCGGCCGCGACTCCCGCTGCTACGGGCTTGTCCGAACCGGGGCAGCGCTCGAGCTGGCCGTAGGAGTCGCGGTCGTGCTCGACGACCTTCCCGTCGTCGCAGCGCACCGACCACCAGCACACGGGGCATTGGTCTCGCAGAGGCATGGGCGGCAAGGTACGCAGCCCCGGTTCAGGGCTCGGTCAAGAGCACGCATGGATTTCGCCACATCCCTGCGAGACGGCGGGGATCTGTGTCAGTCGGCGGGTGACGCCGGGCCCGCCTCCGCGGACACGGCCTCTTGCACCTGGTCGAGCATCGCCTGCTCACGTTCGCTGACCTGCTCCGCGCCGAACCCCATGAACCCGCCCTCCTTGGCTGCCTCGGCAGCGCCCTGCGCCGAGGCGACCAGCCACCGCCCGAAGGCTGCCGCCTCGTCGGGCGTGGCCTTGGCCGCCACGATGGCCTGCACCTCGCGCAGCTCGTCGAGCACCTGCTCACCGGGCGGGCTGCCCTCGGCTGTGGGGCGGTAGCCGCTGAGGGGGTTCTGCCGCTGCTGGGTCATGGCCTGCACCTCGAGCGCCACCTCGGCCAGGAGCTGCTCACGGCTCGGGGGGTTCGTCGCGCTCTTGATCGCTGACATCGACTCCTTCGCCGCCTCGATGGGTCCGCCGGGGTCGGCCAGCGAGATCGCCATCCCGGCGACCAGCGGCGCCCGCACGATCCGCGACCACTCTTCCTCGGTGAAGTCGCTCTTCGCGGTCACAGCAAGTCCTTCCCTCGCAGTCTGACGGAGACGGCACGCCCGCTTCCCCGGGCAACGCTGCGGCAGCGGGGCGTCAAGCACCTCATCCAGAAGGGTGAAACACGGTCACCGGCACCCGCCGACCTGCCCTCGGCGTGGCAGATCAGCCGAGGCTCAGCGAACGAGTGCCTTGGCCAGGAACATCCGCAGGGGTGCGTCTCGGCTGAGCGAGCAGCGGGGGGAGGCCGCGACCAGGAGGTCCCATCGCAGGTGCAAGACAGAGTGCTGACTCAGGTCGGAACGCCGGATGCCGTCGTCGGTGGCAGACGCATCCAGGGCCCAAGAGAGCAGGCGGTCCTCAGCGACAGACAGGTAGTGACGGGCGTGTGGCGCCGCCCCGAGGATTTCGGACGAGACGCAGCTCAGGTCACGTCGCTCCTCGCCCGTCCACAGGTCGCTGGCACGACGATCCGAGACGGCGCCGAGGACGTGCACTCGGATGAGCTTCACGACGATGGCGGTCCGTTCGGACTCGGAGAGCCTTCGGAACCACGGGTTCGCCACGAGGCTGCAACAGGCCTGTAGGTCCTCACGCACCGGCCGGGGTGCCGCACGAACGCGATCGGTGGCATCGTCGCTCAGCACATAGCCGGGGGCGGTGGGGACGCAGTCAATCCGAGCGTCGCTGAAGTAGATCCGGAGACCGAACTCCAGGTCTTCCCCGGTGACCACGTTGCAGTTGAAGCTGAGCTGCTTGGCGCGGGTGAACTCCCTGCGATGCAGGCCGAACATGACGGTCCTGTAGAAGAGCCGATCCTTGAGGCCGTCGACCTTTCGCTTCCGGAGGAACCGCGGTAACGGCGAGCGCAGTGCGTGCCCGCGGTCATCCTCAACCCGAGGGATCACGAAATCGGAGCCGTGTCTCTCTGCCACCGCTACCCAACGCGCGAGCGCTCCAGGCTGGAAGTAGTCGTCGCTGTCCAGGAAGGAGACATACGTGGCGGTGCTCGACCGCAGTCCATGGTTGCGCGGCCCGGCGGGACTCCTGTGTGGGTCGTGAAGCTCGAGCAGGCGGGCGAGGTCTCGGTAGGGAGGGGAGATCGAGGCACGGATGCGCTCGGGTGCCACGTTGTGGCACACCACAGTGATGCGGACACCTCCACTGTGAGGCGCGAGAGGCAGGCCACCGTCGACCACTGATCTGATGGCCCGCTCCAGGGGGCGAGCATCTGAGTGAACAGGAATCACGACGTCGACCAAGGGTTCGCCGTGGGGGGTGCTGGCCATTGCCATGACGCTCTGCCGGCCGGCTATGGGGCCGTGACGGTGACCTTCGCCGAGAGCGGCCCGCTGCCGATCTCGTTGACCGCCTTCACCTGGTAGACCGCGCTCGTCTTCGACGCCAGCGTCGTGTCGGTGTAGGTGGTCGGGCCGGTGGACGTCGCCGACAGGCTCACCAGCCGCACCGAGTCCTTGAGGATGACGTACTTCGTGATCGGCGCGCCGCCGTTCGGCGGAACCGTCCACTTCAGCACCGCGGAGGGGCCGGCCCCGAGCGAGCCGGTCAGCACCGGCTCGCCGGGCGTGCCGGCCATGGCGGTGGCGGTCGCCGTCGTCGAGGCCGCACCCTCACCGGCCTGGTTGACCGCCTTGACCACGTAGGAGTAGCTCGCGCCAGCGGTGAGGCCGGAGCTGTCGTCCACCATCGTCGACGAGGTCGTCGCGACGGGCGTGGTCAGGTTGACCTGCCCACCCGCCGGGCCCCGGTAGACCCGGTAGGACGTGATGCTCGCCCCGCCCGTGTCGCTGGGCGGGTTCCACGCGAGGCGGATCGCTCCCGGCTGGGGGGTCGCCGTGAGCCCGGTCGGCGCCCCGGGCTTGGTCACGATCGCCGTCGAGCTCGGCGTCGCGGCGACCTGCACCGACGGCGCGCTCGTCCCAAGGGCGTTGGTGGCCACCACCACGTAGTAGTAGGTGACCCCGTTGGCCACGCTCGTGTCGGCGTAGGTCAGCGTGCTCTTTGACAGTGTCGCCAGCGGCGAGCCGCCCAGGTTGTGCCCTCCGGGACTGGTCGCCCGGTAGAGCTTGTACTTCTGCAGCGCCGACCCGCCGTCGCTCGACGGAGGTCCCCACGACAGGTTCACCTTGGCGTTGGACGCCTGGGCCGTGAGCGAGGCGGGCCGTTGCGGCGCCTGCTGGGCCGCGGAGTCGACGAACATCGCGAAGTGCGGCTGCGCCACCCGTGACACGGTGCTGAAGTCGCCGCCGATGTAGACCCGCGTGGCGTCGGTCGCCAGCGCCCACGGACCCTGCGAGCTGTCGATCTTGGGGGCGAACGCCGTCAGCGCCCCGGTGCTCGGCACCACCGCGGCGATCTTGTAGCGGGTCTGCCCCATGAAGGAGCCGGTGCCGCTGAAGTGCCCGGCGCAGTAGAGCAGGCCGCCGTGCAGGCGCACCGACT
This sequence comes from Knoellia sp. p5-6-4, assembly GCF_029222705.1. NCBI lineage: Bacteria > Bacillati > Actinomycetota > Actinomycetes > Micrococcales > Intrasporangiaceae > Knoellia > Knoellia sp. p5-6-4. The sequence goes on along the minus strand of NZ_JARGZF010000001.1, from coordinate 835,961 downwards.
GCAGGTTGCCGTTGGAGCGGTCGGTCCACAGGGTGGCGCCGGTGGTGGTGCTCAGGGCGGTGCACGCGCCCCCGCCGCCGGCGGCCGCGGCATACACCCTGCTCGCGTCGGAGGTGAGGTCGTAGACCGGGGAGTAGCTGCCCGAGTTGGCCGGGCCGGCCCGGAAGGCGGTGTCGACCGCCCCGGCGCCGCTGAGGAAGACCGCGGCGATCTTGTTGGTGCCCGACTTGGCCGACACGGCGGTGAAGTCGCCGCCGGCGAAGAGCCTGCCGGAGCCGTCGGCCGCGACGTTGAGGGTGCGCACCCGGTCGTTGGGCGCCGGCGCCCACGAGGCGTCGACCGCGCCCGTGGACGCGCTGACCTTCGCGAGGAAGGCCTTCGAGGTGGCGCCGCCGCCGGTGAGGCCGGCGAAGTTGCCACCCGCGTAGACCGACCCGCCCGCGTAGGCCAGGGCGTCGACCTGCCCGGGGGAGACGATGGAGGGTGCCCAGGTCTTCAGGTCCCCCGTCGCCACCGACAGGGCGGCCAGGCCCCGACGGGTCTGGCCGTTGACCGTGCCGAAGTCGCCACCGACGAAGACCGTGCCGGCGCCGTCGGTCGCCAGCGACGTCACCGTGTTGTTGGTCGAGCCCCGGAAGGTCAGGTCGGCCGCGCCGGTGGTGGCCGAGAAGACGGCGATGTTCTTGGCGGGGTACTCCCGCCCGGCCGGGTCGATGACCGTGTCGAACGTGCCGCCCACGACGACACGGTCGCCGATGGGCAGGATCGCCAGCACTCGCGGCTTCCCGATCGCGGCGACCGTCGTCTCCGCCGGCCCCACACCCCAGGTGCGGGCCGGCGTGCCGAGGATCTGCGCCTCGGCGGGCAGCGCGAGGGAGATCCCGTGCAGTCCCACCACCAGAGCCGCCGCCGTCACCGGCACCACCCAACGCCTCCGCGCCCCAGCGCGGCGTCCCACAAAGTCCATCTCGAGCCCCCTCGCCTGCGCCGCCGCCCGGTCGGCGCAGATGGCTCAGTGAACCGCCTCGGGGACGGTCGCGGGTCCGCCGAGGGCTGGAGCTCGGGATACGCCATTCGGCCGAACGTCTTCGGCGTCCCCTAAGGTCGGGGCATGCTCGCTGTCTACGCCGCCAGCCAGTCCAAGGACGACCCGCTCTCGGGCCTCGAGGTCGGGGAGCGCCCCGACCCCGAGCCACGCCCCGGCTGGACCACGGTGACCCTCAAGACCGCCGGCCTGAACCACCACGACCTGTTCTCGCTCATGGGCGTCGGCCTGCCCGCCGACCGACTGCCGATGATCCTCGGCTGCGACGGCGCCGGTGTCGACGAGGACGGCAACGAGGTCATCGTGCACGCGGTCGTGCCCAGCGAGGGCTGGCAGGGCGACGAGACCCTCGACCCCAGGCGCACCCTGCTCTCCGAGCTGCACGACGGCACCCTCGCCCAGAAGGTGCTCGTGCCGCGGCAGAACGTCGTGCCCAAGCCCGAGGGCCTGTCGTGGGAGCACGCGGCCTGCCTCTCCACGGCCTGGCTCACGGCATACCGCATGCTCTTCTCCAACTCCGGCCTCACCCCCGGCGCCACCGTGCTGGTGCAGGGCGCCGGCGGCGGCGTCGCCACCGCGCTGGTGCAGCTCGGCGCGGCCGCCGGCTACCGGATGTGGGTCACCAGCCGCGACGAGGCCAAGGGCGCCAAGGCGCTCGAGATCGGCGCCGACCGCGCGTTCGCCTCAGGGGAGCGGCTGCCCGAGCGGGTCGACGCCGTCATGGAGACCGTCGGCGCGGCCACCTGGTCGCACTCGGTGAAGTCGCTCAAGCCCGGCGGCACCATCGTCATCTGCGGCGCCACCTCCGGCGACGCCCCGCCCAAGGCCGAGCTCACCCAGATCTTCTTCCGCCAGCTGCGCGTCATCGGCTCCACGATGGGCACGCGCCAGGAGCTCGAGCGGCTCGCCCAGTTCGTCGTGCAGCAGCGCATCGCCCCGGTCATCGACTCGGTGATGCCGCTCGAGCAGGCCCGCGACGGCTTCGCGAAGATGGCCGCGGGCGAGCTGTTCGGCAAGGTCGTCTTCACCGTCTCCTGAGGGGCGCCGCCCGAGGGGTGCGCAGGGGTCGTACTTTCGGCCAGAGTTGCCGCCGCGTTCCCGCGCCACCCGGTCGCTGACCTGCGGCGTTGACCTAGCCTCTACCGCGTGCGAAACCCGAACAGCTCGTCAGAGAAGCCGGTGATCGACCCGCGCTGGAACGAGTACCTCGACACCAGCGGCCTCGACACCAGCGGCCTCGGCGCGCGCCCCACCGCCGCACCCGTGGAGGAGAGCGCGCACAACCGCGTGCTGCGCGAGCTCATGGCCGAGATCATCTCGCCCTGGCAGTTCGGTGAGGCCAGCTCGCGCGAGACCCTGATCCGCCTCAAGCGGCTGGCCGACCTCCAGCTCTGACGCACCCTTTGCCCGGGTCGTCCGGGTTGGCAGGTAAGCACTTGGCAAAGAGTGGGGGGAAACGATGTCAGGCGAGCCCAAAGAGCCGTTCCATGAAACGGTGACGACCACACCCTTGAGCCAGGACCACCAGGCCGAGCCCGCTGACGAGCCGCGGCCGTCCATCGCGTCGCTGCTCCTGCCACCGGTCGGCTCGGTCGACCCGGACGGCTGGCGCAGCCCCGTCGCCCGCAGCAGCACCCGCACCTACCGGCCGCCGGAGTTCGACCCCGAGACGCGCGCCGCCCTGCAGGCCAAGGTCGCCGAGGAGGAGCGCAGGGCGGTCGAGGAGGAGCGGCTCGCAGCGGAAGCCGCTGCGGTCCAGGCGCGCCTGGACGACGAAGCCCTCGCCGAGGCCGAGAGGCACGCCTCCCGCAAGCGGCTCAAGAAGCCCTCCGTGAAGGTGCCGGGCGTGTTGAAGCACCGCCACGACGACACCGAGGCGCGCGAGCACCAGCCGGAGCCCACGGAGGGTGCCGACGTGGAGCCGCCCCCCGTCGATGACTGGACCTCCGCCGCGCCCGCCATCGAGCACCTCCACCGGCAGTTCTTCGCCCCGCCGGAGGAGCTGCGGCCCGCGCCCGTCGAGGACCAGGTGCTCGAGAGCGGCCCCGACCTGCAGCTGCGCATCTACATGCGCGAGATCCTCGAGCCGTGGTGGACCGGCGAGCTCGGCTCGACCACCGCGCTCAAGAGGCTGGTGGCGCTGCGCGGCAGCCTCGACGAAGACTCACCCTGACAGGGGGGAGGGGTATGCCGCGTGGCCGAGCCACGCGGCATACCGCTGCTCAGCCGACGATCGCCATCGCGAGGAAGACCAGGCCGACCAGCGCGCCGACCGCCACGATGGCCCCGGCGAAGATGAGCGCGCCCTTCTGCTCCAGCGGCATCTTCTCGGTCCAGCCGGTGCGCTCGGCAGCGTCGCGGATGAGGTCGCGGCCCTCGCCGGAGCGGAACGAGTAGCTCACCGGGATGCCGAGCCGCCCGGTGCGGGCGTCGACGCCGACCTCCTTCTGGAAGCTGTACTGGTAGACGCGGCCGCGCTGGAACGACTTCTCCGCGTGCAGGCTCGGCGTACTCGACACCCCGCCACCACCGCTCCAGCGCACCGTGTTGGAGACGTCGGTGATCGACATCTTCTTCGCGCGGTCGCTGGTGCGGACCTCGTAGGTGAACACCCGCTTGACGCCGCTCTTGCGCAGCAGGGTCCACCACTGCGCGTCGACGATGTCGATGCGCAGGTCGAAGCCGTAGGGCTTCTCGTGCACCACGTAGGGGCTGCCCTCGGCGGCCTCGCGGACGGCGGCGATCAGTTGGTCGGTGTTGCTCATGGGTCCCCTGCGTGGTCGACGGGTGGGTCGCCCCTGTCTACCCGATCCGGGCTGACGGCTGCCACCCACCGGTCGACCACCGGCCAGGGCCCGTCCCGCGAGGAGGTCCGTGACCGCGTCGCGGCCCTGGTCCACCGAGAGGGCTGACCCCAGCAGTGCCGCCGTCTCCGGCGACCCTCTCGGTGGCAGCACCACTGTGGCTCCGGCCGGCACCGGCGCACAGCAGCCATTGCATGAGCCTGCTCTCCGTCACCTGATGGGGCGCGGTAACCTCGCCAGCGTGTACTTCACCGACCGGGGCATCGAGGAGCTCGCCGCCCGCCGCGGAGAGGAAGAGGTCTCCCTGGAGTGGCTGGCCGACCAGCTGCGCACCTTCGTGGACCTGAACCCCGAATTCGAGACCCCCATCGAGCGGCTCGCCACCTGGCTGGCCCGCCTCGATGACGACGAGGACTGATCCCTTGAGCACCGAGCCCGAGTTCACCCCGAGCGCCGAGTTCCACGTGTCGACCGACGGCGGCCCCCGAGACGTGGGGCTCATCTTCATCGGCGCCTCGCTCGTCGCCGGCGTCGGCGACCCCAAGGGGCAGGGCTGGGTCTCGCGGGTCGTGGGACGCACCCAGCACCCGGACGTCGACATCACGGCCTACAACCTCGGCGTGCGCGGCGACACCTCGGCCGACGTGCTGAACCGGTGGCGCACCGAGTGCCCCCCGCGGTGGGCCGGCCGCTCCGAGAAGCGGCTCGTGGTCTCGGTCGGTGGCAACGACGCGGCCAAGGGGATGACCCTGGCCCGGCACCGGCTCAACCTCGCCAACATCCTCGACGACGCCGCCAGCGCCGGCATCGGCACGTTCGTGGTCAGCCCGCCGCCGGTCGGCGACCCCGACCTCAACCACAAGCTCGAGGTGCTCGTCGAGGCGCAGGCCGACGTGTGCGCGCGCCGCGGCGTGCCGTTCGTCGACTGCTTCCGCCCGCTGATGGGGCACGAGCAGTGGCAGTCCGACCTCGCCGCCAGCAAGGTGGCCGGGCACCCGGGCCAGGCGGGCTACGGCCTCATCGCCTGGCTGGTGCTGCACAACGGCTGGTACGACTGGCTGCAGATCTCCAGCTGAGCTTCAGGTGGCTGAGATGCCGATCTTGTTCTCGCGGAACGCCTCCACGAACAGCCGGTAGTCGTCGCGCGCCTTCTGCGCGTAGCTCACGCCGAACTCGACGACGTCGTCGGTGAACTGCCGCCGGCGGCCCTCGAGCGACCCGGCGATGGCGTGCTCCACCTGGAAGTCGACGACGTCCTGGTCGCTGTCCTCGTCGGAGGCGCAGTGGATCTTGGCCGTGGCCCGGCCGAGCAGGTCGACCACCGCGGCGATCTCGGCCGGCTCGGTCAGGGCGCCCCAGTCGAGGTCGACCTCATACGGGGAGACCTCCGAGATGACGTAGCCGACGCCGTCGAGGGTGGTCCAGCCGAGCAGCGGGTCGGTGTGCGCCTGCAGCGCGCGCTGGCTGATCACCGTGCGGTGCGCCTCGTGCTCGAACTGCGCGTCGACCTCGGCGGTGTCGATGAAGCGGCTCACCGCCGGCACGTTGGCCTGCTTCATCGACAGCACCACGTCGTTGTCGAGCGCCTGGCTGTAGCCCTCGACGAGCAGGCTGTATGCCGGCAGCCCGGCGCTGCCGATGCCGAGCCCCGAGGTGCCCACGGCGTCGACCAGGTCGTAGAAGAGTGCCCGGTCGAACTTCTTGTTGTCGGGGATGGTCTCGAGGTAGCCCTCGAACGCGGTGACCACGCGCCGCCGCTCCGGCCGGGTCAGCTGGCGCACGGTCGGCCCGGAGCGGAAGAACCGCTGCGCGCTGTCCTTGATGGTCAGCTTGTCGAGCAGGTCGGCGCGGCGCATGGTGCGCGCGGTCATCAGCGCCTCCTGCACCGGCCCGTGGGTGTTGTCGAGCCGCAGCGCGAAGTCCTGGTCGTCGTCGTGGTGCAGGTAGTGGTTGAGCTGGGCGAGGTAGGCGCGCACGTAGCGGGCGACCAGCCTGCGCACCTCGGCCTCGGGGAGGGCCTTCTGCCACCCGAGCAGGGCCAGGCTGGCCGCGAACCGCTTGAGGTCCCACGTGTAGTGGCCGATGTAGGCCTCGTCGAAGTCGTTGACGTCGAAGACGAGCCGGCCGTCGGAGTTGAGGTAGGTGCCGAAGTTCTCGGCGTGCAGGTCGCCGTGGATCCAGATGCGGCTGCTCCGCTCGTCGGCGTAGTCGTCCTTCTCGGCCGTCACGTCGGCGTAGAAGAGGCAGGCCGAGCCGCGGTAGAACGCGTGCGGGTCCTTGGCCATCTTGCGGAACTTGGTACGGAACGCCAGCGGGTCGGCCTTCATCAGCGGCGCGAAGGCGTCGCCCATCACGTCGATGATCTGCTGGGTGCGCTTCGTCGCGGTGGGCACCCTTGGACCCTAGGGGGAGCGGGGCACCTCAGCCAGCCCCACGGCATACCCCACCAACGACTTCTGGCCACCCACTCGGCACAGTGGCGGCTTTTCAGCCTCCGTATGCCGTGTGAGTGGCCAGAAGTGCGGTAGGGCTCAGCGGCGGAAGGCCGCCTCGACCAGCTCCTGCTGCTCGGCCTGGTGCTTCTTGGTCGAGCCGGTGGCCGGCGAGGCCGAGGGCCGGCGCGAGACGACCCGCAGCGGACGCTGCTCGCCGAACTCGAGCAGCATGCCCGGCAGGTTGAGTGCCATGAACGGCCAAGCGCCCTGGTTCTGCGGCTCGTCCTGCACCCAGACGACGTCGGCGTTGGGGTACCTGCGCAGCTCGTGCGCGATGTCGTGCGCCGGCAGGGGAGCCAGCTGCTCGACCCGCACGATCGCCGTCTGTGTGTCGCCGGCCTTCTCGCGAGCGGCCTCGAGGTCGTAGACGACCTTGCCGCTGGCGAGCAGCACCCGGGTCACCGCGCTGGGGTCGAGCTCGTGGCGGTCGGGCAGCACCGGGCGGAACGTGCCGGTGGTGAAATCCTCGACCGCGCTCGCCGCCGCCTTCAGGCGCAGCATCGACTTCGGGGTGAAGACGATGAGCGGCCGGCGCGGGCGGGCGTAGGCCTGGCGACGCAGGAGGTGGAAGTAGCTCGCCGGCGTCGACGGGTAGGCGATCGTCATGTTGTCCTCGGCGAACATCGTGAGGAACCGCTCGATGCGCGCGGAGGAGTGGTCGGGACCCTGGCCCTCGTAGCCGTGCGGCAGCAGCAGCACCACGGAGGAGCGCTGGCCCCACTTCTGCTCGCCCGAGGAGATGAACTCGTCGACGATGGTCTGCGCGCCGTTGAAGAAGTCGCCGAACTGCGCCTCCCACAGCACCAGCGCGTCGGGCCGCTCGACGGAGTAGCCGTACTCGAAGCCCATCGCGGCGTACTCGGACAGCAACGAGTCGTAGACCCAGAAGCGGGCCTGGCCCTCACCGAGGTAGAGCAGCGGGGTCCACTCCTCGGCGGTCACCTTGTCGATGAGCACCGCGTGGCGCTGGACGAACGTGCCACGGCGGGAGTCCTGCCCGGCGAGGCGCACCGGGGTGCCCTCCTTGAGCAGGGTGCCGAACGCGAGCAGCTCGCCGGTCGCCCAGTCGATGCCGCCCTCGCGCACCGACTGCGCGCGCTTCTCCATGGCCTGCTTGAGCTTCGGGTGGATCGTGAAGCCCTCGGGCATGTTGGTGAACGAGTCGCCGATGTGCTCGAGCTCCTCGCGGGGCACGGCGGTGTCGGTCGCCGAGCGGGTGGCCTGGTCGGTGGCTTGCGCGGTCGGCGGCTCGAGGCCGGTGTGGCCCTCGACGTCGGTGCCGGCCAGGGTGGGGTCGGCCTGCCCGTCGTGCCCGGCGGCGGCCTCCTTGATGGCCTCCTTGGTCTCGATGAAGACCCGCTCGAGCTGCTGCTGGTAGTCGCGCAGCGCGGCCTCGGCGTCCTCGACCGAGATGTCGCCGCGGCCGATGAGGGCCTCGGTGTAGAGCTTGCGGACGCTGCGCTTGGCCTCGATGAGGTTGTACATCAGCGGCTGCGTCATCGACGGGTCGTCGCCCTCGTTGTGACCGCGGCGGCGGTAGCACACCATGTCGATGACGACGTCCTTGTTGAACTCCTGGCGGAACTCGTAGGCGAGCTCGGCCACCCGCACGCAGGCCTCGGGGTCGTCGCCGTTCACGTGGAAGATCGGCGCCTGGATCATCCGGGCCACGTCGGTGGAGTAGGTCGAGGACCGCGAGCTGCTCGGGCTCGTCGTGAAGCCGACCTGGTTGTTGATGACGACGTGGATCGTGCCGCCGGTGCGGTAGCCGCGCAGCTGGCTGAGGTTCAGGGTCTCGGCGACCACGCCCTGGCCGGCGAACGCCGCGTCGCCGTGCAGCAGCACCGGCAGCACGGTGAAGGCCTCGCCGGCGAGGTCGAGCCGGTCCTGCTTCGCGCGGGCGATGCCCTCGAGCACCGGGTTGACGGCCTCGAGGTGGCTCGGGTTCGCGGCGAGGTAGACCTTGGTCTTGCTCCCGTCCTCGGCGTGGAACTCGCCCTCGGTGCCGAGGTGGTACTTCACGTCACCGGAGCCCTGCACCGAGCGCGGGTCCTGCTTGCCCTCGAACTCGCGGAAGATCTGTCCGTAGGACTTGCCCGCGATGTTGGCGAGGACGTTGAGGCGGCCGCGGTGCGGCATACCGATGCAGACCTCGTCCATCTTGTCGGACGCGGCCCGGCACAGGATGCGATCGAGCAGCGCGATGACCGACTCGCCGCCCTCGAGGGAGAAGCGCTTCTGGCCGACGAACTTGGTCTGCAGGAAGGTCTCGAACGCCTCGGCGGCGTTGAGCTTGCGCAGGATCCGCAGCTGCTCGTCCGCCGTGGGCTTGGTGAAGCCGACCTCGATCTTGGCCTGGATCCACTCGCGCTGCTCGGGGTCCTGGATGTGCATGTACTCCGTGCCGATGGTGCGGCAGTAGGAGTCGCGCAGGATGCCGAGGATCTTGCGGAGCCTGAGCATCGAGTCGCCCCCGAAGCCGCCGGTGGCGAAGTCGCGCTCGAGGTCCCACAGGGTCAGGCCGTGGCTGGTGACGTCGAGGTCGGGGTGGCGGCGCTGGCGGTACTCGAGCGGGTCGGTGTCGGCCATGAGGTGGCCGCGCACGCGGTAGGCGTGGATGAGCTCCTGCACGCGCGCCGTCTTGTTGACGTCGTCGTCGTGGTGGGCCGAGATGTCCTGCACCCAGCGCACCGGCTCGTAGGGGATCCGCAGGCTCTCGAAGACCTCGTCGTAGAAGCCGTTCTCGCCGAGCAGCAGGGCGTTGACGATGCGCAGGAAGTCGCCGGACTGGGCGCCCTGGATGATCCGGTGGTCGTAGGTGCTCGTCAGCGTGAGGATCTTGGAGACGGCGTTGCGGTTGAGGGTCTCCTGGCTCGCGCCCTGCCACTCGGCCGGGTAGTCCAGCGAGCCGACGCCGATGATGGCGCCCTGGCCGGCCATGAGGCGCGGCACCGAGTGCACCGTGCCGATGGTGCCCGGGTTGGTCAGGGAGATGGTGGTGCCCTGGAAGTCCTCGACCGTCAGCTTGCCGTTGCGGGCCTTGCGGACGACGTCTTCGTATGCCGTCCAGAAGTGGGCGAAGTCCATCGCCTCGGCCGACTTGATGCTGGGCACGAGCAGCTGGCGGGTGCCGTCCTCCTTGGCGAGGTCGATCGCCAGGCCGAGGTTGACGTGCGCCGGCACGAGCAGGGCGGGCTTGCCCTTCTCGTCGGTGGTGTAGCCGTTGTTCATCTCCGGCATGACCTGCAGGGCCTTCACCAGGGCGTAGCCGATGAGGTGGGTGAAGGAGACCTTGCCGCCGCGGGAGCGCTTGAGGTGGTTGTTGATGACGACGCGGTTGTCGATCAGCAGCTTGGCCGGCACGGCGCGCACGCTGGTGGCGGTGGGCACCTGGAGAGAGGACTCCATGTTGGTGACGGTGCGGGCCGAAGCACCGCGCAGCGGCCTGACCTCGTTCTCGTTGACCGGGCCGGTCGACTTCAGGCCGGCGGGCTCGCGCGGCTTGGGCGGCTCCTGGACGGGGGCGGCGGCCTGGGCCGGCTGGGTCTGCTCGCGCGGGGGAGCGACCTTGGCCGCGGCGGTCTGGCCGCCCACCGCTGCCTCCTTGTCCTCGGGCTTGTCGGCGACGGCCTTGTCGGACTTCGCGTCCGGCTTGTCGGTGGTGGTGGCCTGCTTCTGCACAGTGGCCGGGGCGCTCGCGGTGCCGTCCGCGGCCTGCGACGGAGCACCCGGGGCTGCCGTCGCGGCGCCGGCCGTGGTGCCGTTCGTGCCGTTGGGGCCGGCCTCGCCGGGGCGGTAGTCCTCGAAGAACTCCCACCAGGCCCGGTCCACGGAGTTCTTGTCCTTCAGGTACTGCTGGTACAGCTCGTCCACGAGCCACTCGTTGGGGCCGAAGGCCGCCATGGGGTCGTTGGTCGGAGACTGGTCTGGCACGGCGGATACGCCTCTTTCATAGCGTCGACAATGACGAGCAAACGGGTAGGCCCAGCCTATCGCCGTCACGCTTCGCCCGCCCCAGCGGCCCGGCACCCGTCTGTGAGGGGTTCCAGGCACGCGACGACACGCTGGAAAACGGCCCTCCGCGGGCCCGGCAGGGGCCGTTTTCCAGCGTGTCGACGAGGTGGTGGCGCCACTTGGGGCCCCTGGCGGGACGCCTCTAGCTGATGTCGGCCCGCACGGTCCGCCAGCTGCCCACCCCGGCCAGCACCGCGGCATACAGCGCCAGCACCAGGGCGCCGCCCCACCACTCGAGGCGCACCTCGTCAGGGCTGTTCTGCACCGCGTTGATCATCGCGTTGGTGGCCGAGCTGGGCAGGAACTTGGCGATGTTCTCAGCGCCCCAGTCCCAGAAGGTGAGCGCGAACCCGATGAGCGGCTCGACGATCCACGCCACGCCGACCGCGATGAGCAGGGCCGCCACCTGGTTGGGGATGAGGATGCCGGCGCCCAGGCCGATCAGGCCCCACAGGCCCAGCACCAGCAGGCCCAGGGCCAGGGTGCGGATGATGTCGCTGCTCGGGAAGGGGTCGAAGCCGCGCGCGTTGAGCACGATCGCGCCGGTGATGACCGACCCGGCGAGCGAGAGCAGGCCGTAGAGCGCACCGAGCCCGAGCAGGGCGATGACCTTGGCGAGCATGACCCGGCCCCGCTTGGGGACGCCGAGGAAGGTGCCGGTGATGGTCTTGTGCCGGTACTCGCTGCCGATCTGCAGCACGCCGATGGTCAGGGTCAGCAGGTAGCCGACGCCGAGGCCGCCGGTGTAGACGGAGCTGACGATCTGCTCGTCGGTGCCGGTGGGCATGCCGCCCGGTCCGGCGCCGCCGGTGGCCTCCTCGCCGGTGAGCAGGAAGCCGAAGAGCAGCGCGAAGAGGATGCCCGACACGAAGATCGCGATGGCCATGCCCCACCACAGGCGGGTGGTGAAGAACTTGCGGAACTCGGCCCTGATGGCGGCGGTCATCCGTTCGCCCCTTCCTGCGCCGCGATGGCGTCGCGCTCGGTCGGCGCAGGCCGGCCGAGGTTGCGGTTGGTGTTCTCGGTGAGCGCGAAGAACAGCTGCTCGAGGTCGTTCTGTATGCCGTGCAGCTCGTAGACCGGCAGCCCCGCCCTGAGGGCGACGTCACCGATGAGCCGCAGGTCGCCGGTGTCGGCGACCAGGGCGCCCGTGCCGTCCTCGGTGCTGGTGACGTCGGCGACCCGCAGGGCCCCGGCCAGCGCGGCAGAGTCGGAGGTGCGCACCAGGGCACGCGGCTCGCCGTGCAGGTCGGTCATCGCGCCCTGGCTGACGAGCTTGCCGTTGGTGATGATGACGACGTCGTCGACCGTCTGCTCCACCTCCTGGAGCATGTGGCTCGAGATGAGGATCGTCTTCCCCTGGCCGGCGAGGTGGCGCAGGAAGCCGCGCAGCCAGCGGATGCCCTCGGGGTCGAGGCCGTTGGCCGGCTCGTCGAGGATCAGCACCTGCGGGTCGCCGAGCATCGCGGCGGCCAGGCCGAGGCGCTGGCGCATGCCCATGGAGTAGCCGCCGGCACGCTTGCGGGCGGCCGCCGGGATGCCGACCAGCTCGAGCATCTCGTCGACGCGCGCGGCGCCCACGCCGGCGGTGTCGGCCAGCACCATGAGGTGGTCGCGTCCGGTGCGGCCGGGGTGGAAGTTGGTCGCCTCGAGCGCCGAGCCGACCATGCGCATCGGCACCTCGATGTCGTGGTAGCGGCGGCCGTCGATGGTCGCGGTGCCCGCGGTCGGCTTGATGAGGCCGAGCAGCATGCGCAGCGTCGTGGTCTTGCCCGCGCCGTTGGGCCCGAGGAACCCCGTGATGCGGCCGGGCTCGACCGAGAACGACAGGTTGTCGACGGCGGTGAAGTCGCCGAAGCGCTTGGTCAGGTCGTGCACCTCGATGCGGGCGCCCTGCTGGCTCGCCGGCGTCGGCGTGGCTGGTGTGGACGGGCTGGTCGGAGCGGTCTTCATGCTGCCCCCGGCTGAAGTCTCATGAGCCACATCCTCCCAACTGACCCCACGTGGGGGTCAACGGGGTTTGCCCCGGCGCGCCGCCGGGCGGCAGCCGGCCACGCGGCATACCCGCCCTGACCCCGTCGACACGCTGGGAAACGGTCCTTCCGGTCTCGGCGAAGGGCGGTTTCCCAGCGTGTCGACGGCGGGGGTCGGGGCCTGGTGGACGGCGGGGTCGGGGCCTGGGCGGGCGTCGGCGCGGCGGCCACGCCTGCCGCCCCTAGGATGGCCGCACTATGACCGAGTGGTTACTCGTCCTTGCCGGCGTCGCACTGACCGTCGGCACCGCGATCTTCGTCGCGGCGGAGTTCTCCCTCGTGGCGCTGGACCGCCCCACCGTGCAGCGGGCCGTCGACGCCGGTGACCGCCGGGCCCCCTCGGTGCTGGCCTCGCTGCGCAGCCTGTCCACGCAGCTGTCGGCCTGCCAGGTGGGCATCACGCTGACCACGCTGGTGCTGGGCTTCATCGCCAACCCCTCGATCGGCGCCCTGCTGCAGGGCCCGCTGACGGCCCTCGGGCTCGAGGGCTCGGCGGTCGACTCGGTGGCGGCCGTGCTCGCCATGGTCATCGCGACGCTCTTCTCGATGATCGTCGGCGAGATGGTGCCCAAGGTGCTCGGCATCTCGGTGCCGCTGGCCACCGCCCGGGTGGTGGCGATGCCCGTGCGCATCTTCACGATCGCGGCCAAGCCCCTGATCTCGGTCCTGAACGGCTCGGCGAACTGGTTCCTGCGGCGGATCGGCATCGAGCCGCAGGAGGAGCTCTCGGCGGCCCGCAGCCCGCAGGAGCTGGCCTCGCTGGTGCGCACCTCGGCCGCGGCCGGCACCCTCGACGTCGGCACGGCCCGGCTGGTGACCCGCTCGCTCGGGTTCGGCGAGCAGACCGCGGCCGACGTCATGAGCCCCCGCGCCCGGGCCACCGCCATCGAGCGGACCGCGACCGCCGAGGACGTGCTGGGCCTGGCCCGTCGCACCGGGCACTCCCGCTTCCCCGTGGTGGGGGAGGACTGGGACGACATCGACGGCATCGTGCACGTCAAGCGCGCGATCGCCGTGCCGCACGACCGCCGGGCCGACGTGCCGGTCTCGGCGCTCATGGTGCCCCCGCTGCTGGTGCCCGAGACGATCCGGCTCGACCCGCTGCTGCTCCTGCTGCGCGAGTCCGGCCTGCAGCTGGCCATCGTGGTCGACGAGTACGGCGGGACCGCCGGCGTGGTCACCCTCGAGGACGTCGTCGAGGAGATCGTCGGCGAGGTGAGCGACGAGCACGACCGCTTCCGCACCACCGGCCGCGAGATGACCGACGGGTCCTGGACGGTGCCCGGCCTGTGGCGCCCCGACGAGGTGCTCGAGAGGCTCGGCGCCCCCGTGCCCGAGGGGCCGGCGTACGAGACCACGGGCGGGTGGGTGATGGCCGAGCTCGGGCGGGTGCCCGTCGTGGGCGACTCCGTCTCCATGCCCGGCTGGGAGGTCAGCGTCGTCGCGATGGACGGGATGCGGGTCGACCGGCTGCGGTTCACGCCGATGGGCGAGCCCGACGCGGCTGACGGGTCCGAGGCTGGAGGCCGGTCCGACGGTGGCGGCCGGTCCGACGGTGGCGTCCGCTCCGAGGGGGGCTCCCGATGAGCGCGGCGGTCTGGGTCACCATCCTGCTGCTGCTGGCCAACGCCTTCTTCGTCGGCGCCGAGTTCGCGGCGATGGCCGCCCGGCGCTCGCAGCTGGAGCCGCTGGCCGAGCAGGGTAGCCGTCGCGCCCAGATCTGCATCGACGCCATGGAGCGCATGGGCGTGCTGCTGGCGTGCGCCCAGCTCGGCATCACGGTGTGCTCGGTGCTGCTCGGCGCCATCTCAGAGGCTGCGCTGCACCACGCGCTCGAGCCGGTGATGGAGCGGATCGGCGTGCCGCCCGCCTTCACCGACGGCGTCTCGCTCGCGCTGGCCCTGCTGGTCGTCGTCTACCTGCACGTGGTCATCGGCGAGATGATCCCCAAGAACATCGCCATCGCCGGGCCCGAGCGGTCGGCGATGCTGCTGGTGCCGGTGCTGCTCTACGTCACCAAGGTGCTCGGGCCGGTCATCTGGGTCATGGACCGCGCCTCCAAGGCGATCGTGCGGCTGATGCGGGTCGAGCCCAAGGACGAGGTGACCTCGGCCTTCACCGCCGAGGAGGTGCACCACATCGTCACCGAGTCTCGCCGTGAGGGCCTCATCGAGGCGGAGCAGCACGGGCTCGTCGGCGCGGCGCTGGAGTTCAGCGACAAGGACGCCATCGACGTGGCGGTGCCGCTCGACTCGCTGGTCACCCTGCCCCTGACCGCGACGCCCGACGACGTCGAGCGGCTGGTCGCCAAGAAGGGCTTCTCGCGCTACCCCATGGTCGACGCCGCCGGGGCCCTCACCGGCTACCTGCACCTCAAGGACGTGCTGTATGCCGACGAGGTCGAGCGCCACCTGCCCGTGCCGGTGAAGCGGGTGCGCAAGCTCGCGACGGTGCGTCCCGCCGACGAGGTCGAGGAGGTGCTGGCCACCATGCAGCTGACCGGTGCCCACCTGGCCCGGGTCGTCGACGACGAGGGCCGCGACCTCGGGGTGGTCTTCCTCGAGGACGTGCTCGAGGAGCTCGTGGGCGAGGTCACCGACGCCTCCCAGCGCTGACCCTCCTCACCGCCGCCCCCGGCATACCGTCGACACGCTGGGAAACGGCCCTTCGATCGACTGCGAAGGGCGAAATGCCAGCGTGTCGACGCCGAGGAAGTGGGCGAACCGGGTCAGCATCGCGTGTCTGCGACCGGCGTTGAAGAAGTCCTTCTTCGTCACCTCGATGTACTTGTGCTCGGAGTCCTCGGCCAGCAGCCGTCGCGAGATGTCGTCATCGCCTCGCTCGAAGCTGCCGAAGTGGTCGGCCCCCTGGTACTCACCGATGACCCTCTGCTCGCGCCAGTAGAAGTCGGCCCAGCAGAGGAACTCGCCGTCTCGGTGCACGACCTTGGTGTTGAGCTCCGGCTCGGGCAGCCCGGCCCGCACGAACAACAGGCGGGTGCGCGTCTCCGTCGGGGAGGCCGACCCGAGGCGGATCCAGCGCAGCGCCTCCCGCAGTCGAACCCCGCCGCGCGGGCGCACCCGGGTGGCCAGGGCGGCGCGCAGGGGCTCGACGGAGCCCAGCAGCCTCGCCACCTGGTCACCGAGCACCACGAGGTCGTCGTGGCCGAGCAACGGGCCGAGGTCGCACCAGGTGTCGGCCATGCCCACGACGGGCAGACCCTTGACGGTCTCGGTCTCCCTCGTCTCGAGGCCGCGGTGGGGGATGCACTCGGCGCGGAGGGTGCGGTGCCTCCCGGTCTTGCGCATGACGTGCACGGGTTCGAGGTGCTCGCGGACCGAGGGCAGGGGCAGGCCGTGGATCGCCGCCGAGGTGCAGTGCGAGAAGGTGACGTCGTCGGACAGGACCAGTCGCGCCGCACGAGCCAGCGTGACGGCGTCCTCTGGTGCGGCTGCGGCGCGCACTCCGTGGAACGGCCGGCTCAGGTCGCTGCCGCGCAGCCGCTTGGTGCCGACCTCGAGCCCGAGGGCCTCGGACGTGGTGAACGCGCGAGGGGTGAGCTCGTCGGGGAGCGGCACACGCGGCATACCGCCAGCCTGTCCGCGAGGAGCGAAGCGACTGCGCGGTCGTCCACAGGTGGACGACGACGCGCTGGGAAATCGCCCTTGGGGGCGCGGCGAAGGGCCGTTTCCCAGCGTGTCGACGCGGGAAGGGATGGCGGGCCCCGGAGGGCCATGGCACGGAAAGTGCCCCCGGCAGGATTCGAACCTGCGCTCCCGCCTCCGGAGGGCGGTGCTCTATCCCCTGAGCTACGGGGGCCAACTCGGGCGCAGCAACCTGCGCCCGGAGGACATTAGCAGCCTAGGGTGGGAAACATGGAACGCGGAGGGGGCCTGGTGCTCGTGTGTGATGACACCGAGCCCATTCGGCGGTTGATCCGGATGAACCTCGAGCTCGACGGTTACACCGTGGAGGAGGTCTGCGACGGCGAGCAGCTGCTGACCCGCCTGTGGAACGAGGACGCCGAGCTGCCGGGCCTGGTCATCCTCGACGCGCAGATGGAGCCGCGCGACGGGTGGTGGGCGATCAGCCAGATCCGCGCCGACCGCCGGTTCGACCACGTCCCGGTGCTCATGGTCACGGCGTCGGTCCAGTACCACGACCGGGTGCAGGCCAAGGCTGCCGGCCTCGACGCGTTCGTGCCCAAGCCCTTCGACCCCGACTACCTGGTCGAGCTCGTCGACGGCTTCATGGCCGAGGGCAGGCAGCACGCGCCCGCGCCCTAGACTTGCGCGGGTGACCCCCGAAGAACTCTCGATCGCCATCCGCACCGTCCTGGCCGACGCCGTCGACGCCGGGGACTTCTCCGCCGCCGTGCCGGCCGAGGTGCGGGTGGAGCGACCGAAGAGCCGCGAGCACGGGGACTGGTCGACCAACATCGCGCTCCAGCTGGCCAAGAGCGCCGGTATGCCGCCGCGCCAGCTCGCGACCGCGGTCGCCGAGCGCCTCGGGCAGGTGGCGGGCGTCAAGGCCGTCGACGTGGCAGGCCCCGGCTTCCTCAACGTCACCCTCGACGCGGCCGCGGCCGGCGAGCTGGCCCGCAGCATCGTCGAGGCGGGGGCGACCTACGGCCACAACGAGGCTGCCAAGGGCGAGGTCATCAACCTGGAGTTCATCTCCGCCAACCCGACCGGACCGCTGCACCTCGGGCACACCCGCTGGGCCGCGCTCGGCGACGCCATGCACCGGCTGCTCAAGGCTTCCGGCGCGGACATCGCCGCCGAGTACTACATCAACGACGCCGGCGCGCAGATGGACAACTTCGGCCGCAGCGTCCTGGCCCGGGCCAAGGGCGAGCCGACCCCGGAGGGCGGCTACCCGGGTGCCTACATCGACGACCTGGCCAAGGTCGCGCTGGAGAAGCGCCCCGACCTGGTGACGCTGCCCGAGGACGAGGCGCTGCCCCTGGCACGCGACCTCGCCTACGAGGCCCAGCTCGCCGACATCAAGGCGACGCTCGCGGACTTCGGCGTCGACTTCGACGTCTGGTTCTCGGAGAAGAAGCTCCACCAGGAGGGCGCGGTCGAGCAGGCCGTCGACCGGCTCCGCGAGCAGGGCCACGTCTTCGACCTCGACGGCGCGGTCTGGCTGCGCACCACCGACTTCGGCGACGACAAGGACCGGGTGCTGATCCGCGCCAACGGCGAGCCCACCTACTTCGCCGCCGACGCCGCCTACTACCTGAGCAAGAAGGACCGCGGCTTCGACCAGAAGATCTACCTGCTCGGCGCCGACCACCACGGCTACATCAACCGGCTCAAGGCCATTGCGGCCTGCGCCGGCGACGACAAAGAGCACAACATCGAGGTCCGCATCGGGCAGCTGGTCGACCTCAACGGCGCCAAGCTCTCCAAGCGCGCGGGCAACATCATCGAGCTGCGCGACCTCATCAGCTGGATCGGCACCGACGCCATCCGCTACTCCCTGGCCCGCTACCCGGCCGACAGCCCGCTGTCGATGGAGGGCGAGGAGCTGCGCAAGCAGACCAACGAGAACCCTGTCTTCTACGTGCAGTACGCCCACGCCCGCACCTCGAACGTGCACCGCCTGGCGGAGGAGGACGGCGTGCGCCGCGAGGACGGGTTCGACCCCTCGCTGCTCACCGACCCCACCGAGGCGGCGCTGCTGGCGGTCCTCGGCGACTTCCCGCGCGTCGTGGCCCAGGCGGCCAAGCTGCGCGAGCCTCACCGCGTCGCGCGCTACCTCGAGGACCTCGCCGGCCGCTTCCACAAGTGGTACGACACCTGCCGGGTGCGCCCGATGAACCGCGACGAGGAGGTCACCGACCTGCACCGCACGCGGCTGTGGCTCAACGACGCCACCCGTCAGGTGCTCGCGAACGGCCTTGACCTGCTTGGGGTCTCGGCGCCAGAGCGGATGTAACGACAGGCCCCAGCCAGCCCGGCACACCGACCCAGACCTGAGGAGCCGAGATGCGCGCGCACGAGGCAGGCGCCCTCCACGCCGAGGGCTACGGAGGGCCGCCGCACTGGCTGCCCTGGCCCACCGACGTCATGGAGCTGCTCCCGCAGCTCTGGCCGCAGACCGTCCGGCGCGACGGCACCGGACGCCTCGAGGTCGGCGGCGTCGACGTGGTGACGCTCGCGCAGCAGTACGGCACCGCGGCATACGTCGTCGACGAGGAGGACTTCCGCGCCCGGGCGCGGGCCTTCCGCGACGGGTTCGCAGGGCCGTTCGAGCCGGTGTGCGGCGGCGTCGACGTCTACTACGCGGGCAAGGCGTTCCTCTGCACGGCGGTCGCCCGCTGGGTGGCCGAGGAGGGGCTCTGCCTCGACGTCGCCTCGGGCGGCGAGCTCGCGGTCGCCCAGCGCGCCGGCTTCCCCGCCGAGCGGATCGGCATGCACGGCAACAACAAGAGCCTCACCGAGATACAGCAGGCGCTGGAGTACGGCGTGGGGCGGATCATCGTCGACTCCTTCGAGGAGATCGACCGGATCGCCGCTGTCGCAACGGAGCTCGGCGTGCGGGCCCCCGTGATGATCCGCGTCACCGTCGGCGTCGAGGCGCACACCCACGAGTTCATCGCCACGGCCCACGAGGACCAGAAGTTCGGGTTCTCCCTCGCGGGCGGCCGCGCGGCCGAGGCGATCGAGCGCATCGTCGAGCGCGCCGACGTGCTCGACCTGCTCGGCCTGCACTCGCACATCGGCAGCCAGATCTTCGACACCTCCGGCTTCGAGGTCTCCGCCCGCCGGCTCATCGCCCTGCACGCGCAGGTGGCGCGGGAGCACGGCCTGCACATGCCCGAGATGGACCTCGGCGGCGGCTACGGCATCGCCTACACCTCCGAGCACACCCCGCTGACGGCCCAGGAGCTCGGCGAGCAGATGGCCGACCTCGTGCGCCGCGAGTTCAAGGCCCTCGGTGGCAGGAACGGCGACGGCAGCGCCCACGGCGACGGCAGCGCCGACGGCGACGGCTTCCCCGTGCCGCGCATCTCCATCGAGCCGGGCCGGGCGATCGTCGGGCCGAGCACCTTCACGCTCTACGAGGTGGGCACCGTCAAGGACGTCGACCTCGGCCACGGCGCCAAGCGCACCTACGTCTCGGTCGACGGCGGGATGAGCGACAACATCCGCACCGCGCTCTACGACGCCGACTACTCCTGCACCCTGGCGAGCCGCCGCTCCGAGGCCGGGCCGCGGCTCTCGCGCGTGGTGGGCAAGCACTGCGAGAGCGGCGACATCGTCGTGATGGACGAGTACCTGCCCGACGACATCACCTCCGGCGACCTCATCGCCGTCCCGGGCACCGGTGCCTACTGCCGCAGCCTGTCGAGCCAGTACAACCACGTGCCGCGGCCGCCCGTCATCGCCGTGCGCGGAGGGGAGGCACGGGTGATCGTGCGCCGGGAGACGGTGGACGACCTCCTCGCGCTGGACGTCCCGTAAGGAGAATCCACGTCCGCACGGTCCGGATGCCGGAACAATGAGCGTCCACGTAGTGGTCACCGGCACGATGGCAGGGTCCTACGAAGCCCTACCGGGCACAAGGAGCAGATGGTGAGCGAAGTCGGCAGCAAGCAGGCGGGGGAGCCCCTCAAGGTGGCCCTGCTCGGGTGCGGCGTGGTCGGGTCCTCGGTGGCCCGCATGCTCACCGAGCACGCCGACGACCTCACCGCCCGCGTCGGCCGCCCCCTCGAGCTCGTCGGCATCGCCGTGCGCCGCGCCGGCCGCGACCGCTCGGACCTGCCGGTCGACCCCACGCTGTTCACCACCGACGCCGACTCCCTGGTCACCAAGGCCGACATCGTCATCGAGGTGATCGGCGGCATCGAGCCCGCCCGCAGCCTCATCCTCAAGGCGATGGAGAACGGCGCGTCCGTCGTGAGCGCCAACAAGGCGCTCCTCGCCGAGGACGGCCCCAACCTGTATGCCGCGGCCGACCGCTTCGGTGTCGACCTCTACTACGAGGCCGCGGTCGCCGGGGCGATCCCGATCCTGCGGCCGATCCGCGAGTCGCTGGCCGGTGACGAGGTGCGCAAGGTGCTCGGCATCGTCAACGGCACCACCAACTACGTGCTCGACAAGATGGACACCACCGGGCAGGGCTTCGCCGAGGCCGTCGAGCAGGCGCAGGCGCTCGGTTACGCCGAGGCCGACCCCACCGCCGACGTCGAGGGGTTCGACGCCGCAGCCAAGGCCGCCATCCTCGCCAGCCTCGCCTTCCACACCCGGGTCTCGAGCCAGGACGTCCACCGCGAGGGCATCACCGAGGTGAGCGCCGCCGACGTGCAGGCCGCCAAGGAGATGGACTGCGTGGTCAAGCTGCTCGCCATCTGCGAGCGCACCCGCGACGAGGAGGGCCGCGACCTCGGCATCAGCGTGCGGGTCTACCCGGCGATGATCCCGCGCAGCCACCCGCTCGGCTCGGTCCGCGACGCCTACAACGCCGTCTTCGTCGAGGCCGCCGCGGCCGGGGAGCTCATGTTCTACGGAAAGGGCGCCGGGGGAGACCCCACGGCCAGCGCGGTGCTCGGCGACGTGGTGGCCGTGGCCCGGCACCGCGTCGGCGGCGCCAAGGGGCCGGGGGAGTCGGCGTACGCCGACCTGCCGGTGCTGCCCATCGGGTCGGCCCTGACCCGCTACCACATCAGCCTCGACGTGGCCGACCGCCCGGGCGTGCTCGCCCAGGTGGCGCTGGCCTTCGCCGAGCACGGCGTCTCGATCGAGACGGTGCGCCAGCAGGTGTTCACCGACGACGAGACCGGCAAGGCCCGCGCCAACCTCATCGTCGTCACCCACACCGCGCCCGACTCGGCGCTGTCGGCCACCGTCGACGCGCTCGCGAGCCTGCCGGCCGTCGACGAGGTCACCTCGGTGATGCGGGTGGAGGGCGCCTGATGGCCCACCTGTGGCGAGGCGTGATGCGCGAGTATGCCGAGCGGCTGCCGATGCTCGAGGGTGCGCCCGTCGTGACCCTCCAGGAGGGCGGCACCCCGCTCATCCCGGCCGAGCACCTCTCCGAGCTCACCGGCGCGCAGGTCTTCGTGAAGTACGAGGGGCTCAACCCGACCGGCTCGTTCAAGGACCGCGGCATGACGACCGCGATCTCGATGGCCGCCAAGCACGGCGCCAAGGCCGTCATCTGCGCCTCCACCGGCAACACCTCGGCGTCCGCGGCGGCCTACGCCACCAAGGCCGGCATGGCCTGCGGCGTGCTCGTGCCCGAGGGCAAGATCGCCATGGGCAAGCTCAGCCAGGCGATTGCCCACGGGGCCACGCTGTTGCAGGTCGACGGCAACTTCGACGACTGCCTCACGCTGGCCCGCAAGCTCGCCGAGGCCTACCCGGTCGAGCTCGTCAACTCGGTGAACCCTGCGCGCATCGAGGGCCAGAAGACGGCCTCCTTCGAGGTCGTCGACGCGCTCGGCGACGCCCCGGACATCCACTGCCTCCCGGTCGGCAACGCCGGCAACATCACGGCCTACTGGCGGGGCTACCGCGAGTATGCCGCGGGGCACGGGATCGAGGGCGTTCCCGACGGGGTGGCGTCCCGGCTCCCGCAGATGTGGGGGTTCCAGGCCGCGGGCGCCGCGCCCATCGTGCTCGGCCACCCCGTCGACCACCCCGAGACCATCGCGACCGCGATCCGGATCGGCAACCCGGCCTCGTGGAGGCAGGCGGAGCAGGCGCGTGACGAGTCCGGCGGGCGCATCGAGGCCGTCACCGACGAGCAGATCCTCGCCGCCCACCGGCTGCTCTCCTCCCGCGAGGGCATCTTCGTCGAGCCCGCCTCGGCCGCCAGCGTGGCGGGGCTGCTCATGGCCCACGACGCCGGGCAGGTGCCGGCGGGGGCGACCGTCGTCTGCACCGTGACCGGCCACGGCCTCAAGGACCCGCAGTGGGCGCTCAAGGGCGCCGACGGCTCGGACGTCACGCCGACGCGGGTCCCCGTCGACGCCTACTCGGCAGCGCAGGCGCTCGGGCTGGACGGCTGATGGCCGAGCGCGCGGCGCACCGGCTGGCACCCGGCACCTCGGTGCACGTGCGCGTCCCGGCCAGCAGCGCGAATCTCGGACCGGGGTTCGACTCCATCGGGCTCGCGCTCGGCCTGTGGGACGAGTGCACCGCCACCGTCACCGACGAGCCGGGCCTGGTCATCGAGGTCGAGGGCCAGGGCGCCGGTGAGGTGCCCCTCGACGAGCGGCACCTGGTCTACCGCTCGATGCTCACCGCCTGGGACCACCTCGACCCCGCCGACGCCGTGGAGGTGCCGCCCGGCCTGCACCTGCGCTGTCGCAACGCCGTGCCCCACGGCCGCGGCCTGGGTTCGTCGGCCACCGCCATCGTCACGGGCATCGCTGCGGCACAAGGCCTCTGCCACTTCTCGCGGGGCGACGACCGACCGTTCGACCTGGCCTTCACCAACGACATCGCCAGCATGGTGGAGGGCCACCCCGACAACGCCTCGGCCAGCGTCTACGGCGGCATGACGCTCTCGTGGAGCGACGACCCGGGGGAGTCGTCGAAGGCCGCCACCACCACCGTCAGGGTGCCGCTGCACCCCGACGTCGTGCCGGTCGTCTTCGTCCCCTCCGAGACGCTCTCCACGGCCCGGGCCCGCTCGGTGCTGCCGTCGCACGTCCGGCTGGCCGACGCGGCATACAACTCGGCTCGCGCAGCGCTGCTCGTGCACGCCATGCGGCACGAGCCCGGGCACCTGCTGTCGGCCACCCAGGAGCGTCTGCACCAGGAGGCGCGCCGGCCGTCGTACCCCCACTCGATGGAGCTCGTCGACCGGCTGCGCCGCGAGGGGCACGCCGCCGTCATCTCCGGTGCCGGGCCGTCGGTGCTGGTGCTCGCGACCAGGGCCACCGCCGACGCGGTGCTGGCCCACGCGGCCCAGCCCTGGCAGGCCCTGGCCCCCGGCGTGCCCGAGGAGGGCGTCATCGTCCGTCAGGTCACACCCTGAGCGACGTTCGGGGGAGGCCTGTCACGGTCCGCTCCTGCGGAGTGTTACATTGAAGGCGCACGCAGCGGATGGCAGACTTCCTCCGCCTCCAGCGACACGTGCACTCTCCACGCGAAGGCAACACGATCGTTGCCCTTGGCTCGTCGTGTCCTCGCGTGGCTCCCATTCGGCCGTTCTGGCCCACGCCCCGGTTCGGGTGTCTGATCCCGGACCGCATACGAGGGGGAAGGATCCTTCGTGACAGACACCACCACTCTCGACGCCGCACCGCAGGGCGGCAGCGAGAAGCCCCGCCGATCCGGCGCCCTGAGCGCCATGCGCCTGGCCGAGCTCCAGGGCCTGGCCTCCAGCATGGGGATCACGGGCACCGCCAAGATGCGCAAGGGTGACCTCATCACCGCCATCAAGGCCCGCCAGTCCGGCGCCGCGCCGGCGGTCGACAAGACCGAGGCCGCCGCCCCGCGCGTCGAGCGCGCCGAGCGCCCTGAGCGCCCTGAGCGCACCGACGGCGCTGCGGGCCAGGAGCGCCCGGAGGGACAGGACCGTCCGGAGGGCCAGGGCCGCGCCGAGCGTCGCGAGCGCCGGGCCGTCCGCGAGCAGGCCGGCGACCAGCAGGCCGGCGACCAGCAGGCCCCCGCGCAGCGCGACGAGCGCCCCCCGCGGCAGGAGCGCGAGTCCCGCGCCGAGCGCGGCCAGGCCGAGCAGGGCGAGCAGACCCGCCAGGGCCGCCGCGAGCGCGACGACCGTGGCGACCGCGGTGACCGGCAGGCAAGTGACGACCGTGGCGACCGCCAGGCCCGTGACGACCGTGGCGACCGCCAGGTGCGCGACGAGCGCGGTGACCGCCAGGCCCGTGACGACCGCGGTGACCGCCAGGTGCGCGACGAGCGCGGCGACCGCCAGGTGCGCGACGACCGCGGTGGCGAGGACGAGGGCGACGGCCGCGGCCGCCGCCGCAGCCGCAGCCGCAGCCGGGGTCGCGACAAGCGCCGCGGCGGTGAGCGGGAGTACGACAACGAGCCCATGCTGGCCGAGGACGACGTCCTCGTGCCGGTCGCCGGCATCCTCGACGTGCTCGAGAACTATGCCTTCGTGCGCACCTCCGGCTACCTGCCCGGCCCGAACGACGTCTACGTGCCGCTCGGCCTCGTGAAGAAGAACGGCCTGCGCAAGGGTGACGCCGTCACCGGTGCCGTCAAGGCGCAGACCGAGGAGCAGCAGCAGAACTCGCGCCAGAAGTTCAACGCGCTGGTGCGCCTCGACACCGTCAACGGGATGAGCCCGGAGGACGCCAAGAAGCGCGTGGAGTTCGGCAAGCTGACCCCGCTCTACCCGCAGCAGCGGCTGCGCCTCGAGACCGACCCGACGCAGCTGACCACGCGGATCATCGACCTCGTTGCGCCGATCGGCAAGGGCCAGCGCGGCCTGATCGTCGCCCCGGCCAAGGCCGGCAAGACGATGGTCATGCAGGCCCTGGCCAACGCGATCACGACGAACAACCCGGAGTGCCACCTCATGGTCGTCCTCGTGGACGAGCGCCCCGAGGAGGTGACCGACATGCAGCGCGCGGTCAAGGGTGAGGTCATCGCCTCGACCTTCGACCGCCCCGCCGACGACCACACCACGGTCGCCGAGCTGGCCATCGAGCGGGCCAAGCGGCTGGTCGAGATGGGCCACGACGTCGTCGTGCTGCTCGACTCGATCACCAAGCTGGGACGGGCCTACAACCTCTCGGCGCCCCCGAGCGGCCGGATCCTCTCCGGTGGCGTCGACAGCGCGGCGCTGTACCCGCCGAAGAAGTTCTTCGGCGCGGCCCGCAACATCGAGGACGGCGGCTCGCTCACCATCCTCGCCACCGCGCTGGTCGAGACCGGGTCCCGCATGGACGAGGTCATCTTCGAGGAGTTCAAGGGCACCGGGAACATGGAGCTCAAGCTCGACCGCGGCCTGGCGAACCGCCGGATCTTCCCGGCCGTCGACATCAACGCCTCGGGCACCCGCCGTGAGGAGATCCTCCTCTCCGGCGAGGAGCTGAAGATCATGTGGAAGCTGCGCCGGGTGCTCGCCGCGCTCGACCAGCAGCAGGGCATCGAGCTCCTCATCGACCGGCTCAAGAAGACCAAGAGCAACATCGAGTTCCTCATGCAGGTGCAGCAGACGTCCTCGATCAGGCTCGACGGCGAGGAGCGGGACCACTAGGACCCGCCTGCGCGCTCTCCTCTGACGGCAGCCCGTCACCGCCTCGGCGGTGGCGGGCTGCCGTCGTCGGCGGCATGCCCCGGGGCGCTGATTCAGGCCTCGGCCGTGCGGCGGCGTTCCTATACTGCGAACGAGGGGACCTTGCCCCGCTGGGGGCCGGGCACCGGCTGTCCCCCGGGGGAGGCACCCATGGACGCGATCGTCGCGAGCGGGCTGCGCAAGAGCTATGGGGCCACGGTGGCCGTCGAGTCGCTGACCCTCGCCGTGGAGCGCGGGACCGTGGTGGGCTTCCTCGGGCCCAACGGTGCCGGCAAGACCACGGCGATCCGCATGCTCAGCACCGTGCTGGCCCCCGACGCGGGCAGCTTCTCCGTCGCCGACGTCCCGCATACCGACCCGTCGGGGATCCGCCGGCGGGTGGGCGTCCTGCCGGAGAGCGCGGGTTACCCGGGGTCGCAGACCGGCGAGGAGTGGCTGGTCTACCACGGCCAGCTCTTCGGCCTGCGGCGACCGGACGCGGTGGCTGCGGCCCGGCGGCTGCTCGGGGAGGTGGGCCTGGCCGCGCAGGGCTCCACGCCCATCCGGTCGATGAGCCGGGGCATGCGCCAGCGGCTCGGGATCGCCCGGGCCCTGGTCAACGACCCCGAGGTCGTCTTCCTCGACGAGCCGACGCTCGGCCTCGACCCGGCCGGCCAGCGGCAGGTGCTGGCGCTCGTGACGCGGGTCGCCGGGGAGCGCGGCGTCACCGTGGTGCTCAGCTCGCACCTCCTCGCCGAGGTCGAGCAGGTCTGCCACCGCGTGGTCATCCTCAACCGCGGGCGGGTCGTCTCCGACGGCACGGTGGCCGAGACGGTGAGCCGAGCGGCGGGCCAGCCGGAGCGGGGCGCCCTCGAGGTGCCTGTCGACGACCTCGACCGGGCCCTGGAGGTGTTGCGGGCCAACGGCATCGATGCGGCCAGCGCGGGCGGCGGCCGGCTCGGCGAGGCCTTCCTCGCCCTCACCGAGGACCAGCCATGAGGGCCGCCGGTGTCAGGGCTGCCGGTGTCGTGGCCTGGCGGGAGATCCGCGACAACTGGCTGACCGGCCGTGGGCTGCTGCTGATGCTCGCCTACACCCTGCTGCTGAGCGTCACGACCTACCTCGCCGCGACCAACGAGGCCCTGACGTTCCTGGAGCAGCGGGAGGCTCTGGCGCTGGTCGTGCGGGTGGTGCTGACGGTGGGCGGCCTGCTCGTCGTCCTGTGGTGCGCCGACGCGGTCAGCGGCGAGCGCGAGCGGGGCACCCTCGAGAGCCTGCTGCTGACGCCGGTGCCCCGCCGGTCGCTGGTCGCGGGCAAGGGGCTCTCCGCGCTCACGCTGTGGGCCGCGGCATACCTCTTCGCGCTTCCCTACCTGTGGATCCTCGGACGCGGGGTCAGCCGGCTCGGCGAGGTGCTGCTCGCCAGCCTGCTCGTCGGCACGCTGATGGCGCTCTTCCTCGGCGGCCTCGGGCTGCTCCTCAGCCTGTGGGCCGGCTCGCAGCGCACGAGCCTGGGGCTGGCGCTCTTCCTGCTGCTGGCCCTGCACGCCCCGGCGATGATGCCGGCGGCCTCGCTGCGTGGCTGGGCGGGGGAGGCGGTGCAGCGCCTGGACCCGTTCACGCAGGGTTTCCCCTACCTCGACCAGATGGTGCTCCAGGGGCACCCGATCGGCCAGGACCTGGGGCTGCTGACGCCCCTGGTGGTGGCGGCGGTCGCGCTGCCCGCGCTGGCCCTCCTCGCCGCCGGCCGGCTGACGCTGGTGCCGCGGGGGCGGTCGTGAACCGGGGGCGGGCCGTGCTGGCCCGTGGGCTCGGGGTCCTCGCCCTCGTCACCGGCGCCCTCCTTGTCGGCGCTGCCCTGGGTGCAACGCCGTCGAGCGCAACGCCGCCGCGTGCTGCGGGCGCGGTCGCGACCGCTGCCGGCGTACCACCGCCGGTCACCGTCACCCTCGACCGCCAGGACGTCGCGGTCGGCGTGGGGCAGGGCTTCGAGCTGGTCTCCACCATCGAGAACGACGGCCCCACGCCCCTGCGCGGCCTGATCGCCCACATCGACGTCGTCGGCACCGACCCCGCGCGCTACGTCGACCCGGAGGACTGGTGCACGGCGCGCACGGTGTTCCTCGACGAGCTCGCCCCCGGCGCGACCACCGCTCCCGTGTGGCAGGTGCAGGCCGTCGACAGCGGGCCCCTGCTGCTGTGGGTGACGGTGAGCCAGCCGGAGGGCACGGGGGTGGCGGTGAGCGCGCCGGTGCGACTCACCGTCGGCGAGCACATCGACGTCAACAGCGGCGGCGTGCTCCCCGTGGTCGTCGGCGTGCCGGCGGCGGTCGCGGGAGGGCTGGTGCTGCTGACGGGGTGGCGCAGGCGGCGCGAGCGGCGGCGGGGGCATCCGGAGGCCGCGCCCCCGCCGTGAAACGCCCGCAAAGCGGGATAATCGGTGAAGACTGGACTACTTTTGCCTCGACGCAACCACGCAGTAACGAGAGGTAACGGCAGTGTCCACACGTGAGGGGTGCCGAGTACTCGTCGCCGACGACGACGCCGACATCCGCGAGCTCGTCGAGTTCAAGCTCTCCCAGGCGGGGTATGCGGTTCGGGCCGTTGCCGACGGCCTTGCCGCGTGGGAGGCGTTCGAGTCCGAGCCGCCCCACCTGGCGGTGCTCGACGTGATGATGCCGGGCCTGTCCGGCTTCGACGTGCTCCGCAAGATCCGCGAGAGCGACCACCCGCGGGTGCCGGTGCTGATGCTGAGCGCCAAGTCGCGCGACAGCGACGTCGACACCGGTTTCGCGATCGGCGCCGACGACTACGTCATCAAGCCCTTCAGCCCGCGCGAGCTGCTGCACCGGGTCAACACCATGCTGGCCCGGGCATGGGCGTGACCGGCGCCCCGGTCACCCTCCTCGCCACCGCTGCCGTCCTGCTGTGCTGTGCCGCGCTGGCGGCCACCCTGGTGCTGACGAAGGTCGGCCGTGAGGGGCGGGCCCGCCGGCAGGCGGTCCTCCTCGCGCCGCTGCGCCCCCACCTCATCGCGCTCTCCGCGGGGGAGGATGCCGACGGACGCAGCCGCAGCCTGCTCGCCGGCGCCTCGGGGCGGTCCGTCGCGGCCCTCGTCGAGGCGGTGACCGGGCTGCTGGGCAAGGTCCGCGGCCTGCCCGCCGAGCAGCTCGTGGAGGTGCTCGACCGCCAGGGGGCCCTGGCCCACGCGCTGGCCGACCTGCGCCACCGTTCACCGGTCCGCCGCGCCCGGGCGGCCCAGCTGCTGGGGGTGAGCCGCGTGCCGGATGCCGTCGACCCGTTGGTCGAGTCGCTCGCCGACAGGGCTCCCGAGGTGCGGGCGAGCGCCGCCTATGCCCTGGGGCTGATCGGTGACGCGCGCGCGGCTGCACCGCTGCTCGAGGCCGTCGGCGCACCCGGCGCGGGACTGCCGGCGGGACTGGCCGCGGACGCGCTGCTGGGCATGGGCGTCGGCATCTCCGGTGCGTTGGCCGACGCGCTCGACGACCCTGACGCGCGCACCCGCGCGGTCGCCGCCCACCTCTGCGGCGCAGCCAGCTTCACCCGGCCGCTGCCCGTGCTGCGCCGGCTGCTCGCCGCCGACCCCGACCTCGCGGTCCGCTCCTACGCCGCCAGGGCCCTGGGGAGCATCGGTCGCGCCGACGACGTCGCGGCGCTGGCCCGGCACACCCAGGTCGAGCACCCGCAGGCGCTGCGCCGCCGGTGCGCGGCCGCGCTCGGCAGCCTCGGCGAGCCCGCAGCAGTGCCCACCCTCGCGGCGCTGCTGCGCGACGCCGACCCACGGCTGGCGGAGATCGCCGCGACCTCGCTGGTGCAGCTGGGCGAGCCGGGTCGCGCAGCGCTCGACGCCGCCGCCGACGAGCGGTCGGTGCAGAGCGCGCTCAGCGTGGCGGCCCTGCAGGGGGTGCTGCGGTGAGGGAGCTGCTGGAGCCGCTGCGCGGTGCCGTGGTCTGGCTGATGGACGTCACCGCGGTGCCGGTGCTGGCCTACTTCGTGCTCATCAACACCTCCTACCTGGTGCTGATCCTGTTGGGGGCGCTGGGCTTCCGGTCGCACGTGCGCAGCCGCAAGACCGTGGTCGACGCCCTCGGCGGTGAGCTCACGCCGGGTGTCTCGGTGGTCGTGCCGGCGCACAACGAGGAGGCGGGCATCGTCACCTCGGTCAAGGCGCTGCTGTCCCTGCGCTACCCCGGGCACGAGGTCGTCGTCGTCGACGACGGCAGCACCGACGCGACGTTCGCCCGCCTGGAGGAGGCCTTCGACCTCGTCGAGCTGCCGCGCGACGTGCCGCAGGACATCCCGGTGCGGGCGAGGGTGCTCGGTCAGTACGTGCCGCGTGACGGCCGCACCCGCCTCATCGTCGTGCGCAAGGAGAACTCCGGGCGCTCGGAGGCCAGCAACGTCGGCGTCAACGCGGCCACCGAGCCGCTGGTCGCGATGATCGACGCCGACTCGATCCTCGAGCCCGACGCGCTGCTGCGGGTGGCCAAGCCCTTCGCCGACGACCCCACCCGCGTCATCGCCACCGGAGGGACGATCCGGCCCGTCAACGGCTGCCGGGTGGTCGCCGGGAGGATCGTGTCGGTCGCCATGCCGAAGCCGTGGATGCCGCGGATCCAGGTGGTGGAGTACCTCCGTGCCTTCCTCGTCGGGCGCGCCGGGTGGTCGCGCTTCGGCGGGCTCATCCTCATCAGCGGCGCCTTCGGGCTCTACCGGCGAGACACGTTCGTCGAGGCCGGTGGGCTCGACCCCGACAGCATCGGCGAGGACTTCGAGCTCGTGCTGCGCATGCACAAGCTCATGCGCGACGCCGACGTCGACTACCGGGTCGAGTTCGTGCCCGAGCCGGTGTCGTGGACGGAGGTGCCGTCGACGTTCCGGGTGCTGCGCAACCAGCGCCGACGCTGGCAGCGGGGGCTCTGGGAGACCCTCTGGCAGTACCGCGGCATGCTGCTCCGGCCGCGCTACGGCCGCGTCGGCCTGGTGGCACTGCCGTACTACTGGCTCTTCGAGCTCGTCGCCCCGCTGCTCGAGCTCTACGGGATCGTCGTCGTGCCGATCGCCCTGGCTCTCGACGTGATCAACGTGCCGTTCGCGCTGCTCTTCCTCGCCCTGGCCTACGGCTACGCGTCCTTCGTGACGCTGGCGGCGATGACGCTGGAGGAATGGGCCTTCCACCGCCACGAGCGCTGGCGGGACCTCGGCATCGCGCTCGTGGCCTCGGTGCTCGAGAACGTCGGCTTCCGCCAGCTGACCGTCTGGTGGCGCCTCGAGGGCTGGTGGGCGAGCCTGCGCGGCAAGAAGCAGGTGTGGGGCGTCATGACGCGCACGGGCTTCAACGAGGAGACCTCGTGAGGCAGCGGCTGCGCCAGGTCGTCCAGGTGTCCGCGGCGACGCAGGTCCGGGTGCTCGTCCTGGTGCTGCTGGTGCTCATCCCCGCCGTGGTCGCCACCGCGCTCGTGGTCGCCCGCGGCGAGCAGCGCAACGTCCGCCAGCTCACCCTCGCCCTCGGCCCGGCATACCAGCACAACAGCGAGGCCCTGCTGGCGATGACGCAGGCCCAGGCCGCGTGGCACGCGGCCATGGACGGTGCCACCGGCGGCGAGGCCGCAGACTGGGGCGCCAGGGAGGCGCAGGTCGACGCGCTGCTGCGGGCCGTGCGCCACGACCTCGACCGTGACGAGATCAGTGACGACGACCAGGCCCGGTATGCCGTGCTGCTCGACCGCGAGCGCGGAGCTGTGCGGGCGTGGTTCGCGGCAGCGGGCGCGGCCGAGCCCGCGAGCGGGGGGTCCGCGGCGGCCCGCCAGGCCGCGGAGACACCAGCGCTGGAGAACTTCGCCGAGTTCGACGAGGCCAACCAGACCCTGGCGAGCGCCCTGGACGAGGACCGCCAGGTGGCGCGCACCCTCTCGCGTGCGTCGGTGTGGGTGGTCGCCGCCGTCGCGGTGGTCGGCGGCCTCCTCGCGCTGCTCATCGTGTTCTTCGGGGGCCGCCTCGTCACCGCGTCGATGGTGGAGCCGCTGGTGCACCTGCGGGCCGTGGTCCGGCGCCAGCGCGACGGCGACCGGGTGGTCCGCGCCGACGAGCACACGGGGTCGTCGGAGATCCGGGCGCTGGCCGCCGACTACAACGAGCTCGTCCGCAGCCGGCAGCTGCTCCAGGAGGAGCAGGCACAGATGCTGCTCATCCACCAGCTCACCCTCGACGTGGCCCGCCGGGTGCGCTCGGTCGACCAGATCGCCGAGGCACTCGAGCTCGTGTGTGCCTCGCTCGGCACGGGCCTGTCCCTCGACCGGGTGCTCCTCTACACCGTCGACGACGGCGGGGCCGTCGAGGGCAGCGCACAGTGGCACCGTGACGACCTGCCGCCGCTGCCCCCGCTGCCGCCCTCGCTCATGGGACAGGTGGCCGCGGTCAACGACGAGCTGCGTCGTGAGGCCACGGTCTTCCGCCTCCCGGACATGCTCGACCCCGCGGTGCGGGACGAGCAGCGGGTCGCGGCCTACCACCGGGCCACCGGCGCCCGCGCCCTGCTCATGGTCCCCGTCGGCGTCGGCGAGCGAGGCCTCGGCGTGCTCGCGCTCATGACCGTCGAGCTGCCGCGGCGCTGGCGCCGCTACGAGATCCAGGGCGTGCAGCAGTGCGTGTCCTACATCGCCCAGGGCATCGTCTCCGCGCGGCTGGTGCAGATGCAGGACGAGCAGGTCACCCGGCTCACCGCGCTCGACCGGCAGAAGACCGACTTCATGGCCACGGTCAGCCACGAGCTGCGCACGCCCCTGACGTCGATCAGCGGCTACCTCGAGCTGCTCGAGGACGGTGACTACGGCCGGCTCACCGAGCCCCAGCTCGGCGCGCTCGGCGTCATCGGCCGGAACACCGCTCGGCTGCGCGGACTCATCGAGGACCTGTTGGTGCTCAACAAGATCGAGACGTCGGGTCTGCACGCCAAGCCCGAAGACGTGGCGCTCGCCGACATCGTCCACGACGTCGTCGAGGTGCTGCGTCCGGCCGCCGCGAACGGGGACCTCGAGCTCGTGGTGGACCCGCCGGACGCGGACCTGTGCGTCCACGTCGACCGCACCCATTTCGAGCGCGCGCTGATCAACCTCGGCTCCAACGCGGTCAAGTTCACCCCGGCCGGCGGACAGGTGCGGATCAGTGCCGAGAGCAGCGGCGACCGCATCGCCATCTCGGTCACCGACACGGGGATCGGCATCCCGCACGACGACCTCGAGCGCCTCGGCAGCCGGTTCTTCCGTGCGAGCAACGCCACGGCCCAGGCGATCCCGGGCACCGGGCTGGGCCTGGCCATCGTGCGCACCATCGTCGAGGGCCACGGCGGCCAGATGTTCGTCGCCTCGTCCGAGGGGGAGGGCACCACGGTGCGGGTCTTCCTGCCCGCGGCTCGAGCCGCGAGCGTGGCGCCTCAGTAGCAGCCGCCCCGGGGGACCCCGGGCAGGTCGGCCACGACCGTCTGCGCACGAGCCGGGTCGGCAGCGAGGTGCTGGTCAGGTCTCGCCTCGCCGCGCGGCTCTGCCCGCAGTTGGTGCTGCCACAGTCGGTCACCACTGAGCGCGTCGAGGGCCAGCAGCCACCTCTGGCCCTGCGTGGCGGGCAGGTCGCCCTCCGCCGGGTTGATGCCGACAGCGCGGTCGAGACCCACCGCCTGCTCCTGTCCGACCTCGAGCCGCCACCGCTCACGTCCTGTCCTGGCGTCCACGCCGAGCACGACGTCGCGGGCCCTCAGGTCCCGCCCGGGCAGGGCGACCGTGTCACCGGCCAGACCGGCGTGCGGCTGCTCGGTGTCGAGGTCCACGTCGCGGTAGCCGGTCGTGTAGCCGGCAGCCGCCCGACGGCTCCAGCGCTCGCGGCCGGTGGCGGTGTCGACGGCTGCCACGGCGGTCGGCGAGGTCACCACGCTCACGGCCGGGTCGGCCGTGGCGAGCGCCCACCCGACCCGCCGCCAGAGCACCGCGCCGTCTTCCGCGGCCACGGCGAAGACCTCCGTCAGGCGAGCGGCGCTCGAGTCGGCGAGCACCGAGACCAGCACGGTCGTCCCGTGCGCCTCGACGCGCAGGGCGAAGCGCCGGCTCACCTGGTCGGGCACCACCCGCCAGGCCAGCCGCATCGGCTCGAGGTCGACGCCGACGACCGACCCGTCGCTGGACGCGGCCACCGCCAGCCGGTCTCCCACCATGACGACCCGCTGCGACGGCCGCACCGGGAGCTGCACCCACCGGTCCGGGCCGCCGTTGGCGGGGTGGACCGACAGGACGTCACCGTGGGTCCCGACCAGGCGGTCGCCCGAGACCGTGAAGGTGCGCCCGAAGTCTCCCGTCTCACCGTCGCGGCCGCCCGCGTGGGTGATGCCCTGACCGCCGGTGCCGGAGAGCGGCACGCCCCGCACGCCCCGGCCGGGGCCGTCCTCGTCGCCCGCGTCCCGGCCCCAGACCATCCCGCCCGCGACCCCGACGGCATCGGCGACCTCCTCGGTGCTGAGCACGACGCGCCCGGTGGCTGCGTCGAGCACGTGCACGGCCCGGCAGCCGGTGACGACGACGTGGTCTCCGGTGACCAGGGGAGCGGTCTCGGAGCGATCGACCAGCTCGGTGCGCCAGCGCTCGGCACCGCTGTCGTCGACGGCGCTCACCCACCCCTTGCCCGGCGGGCAGGGGTCGAAGTCGCAGCCCGGTGGCGTGCACGCCGCCAGCAGGAGCGCAACACCCGCCCCCACGGCACCGACCGACCAGCGAACCCCCCGCACGCCCACAGGGTGCCGCGGACGCGAGCCGGCCACGCGGCATACCCGCTGACTGTGACCGGAGCGCAACCAGAGCGCGCCATCGAGTGCCCTGGCCGGCTGCGCCGTCAGGGAATGCCGAGCAGGGCCCTCTCGTTTAGGAGATGTGCGCCGCTCTCTGGCACACTTGACCGCTGACCGGTTCACGGCATACAGGGCAGATCCCGCCGACCCGGCCGCAACGACTCAAGGAGCACACGTTGAAGAAGGACATCCACCCCCAGTACGTGGAGACCGAGGTCACCTGCACCTGCGGCAACACGTTCACCACCCGCAGCACCGCGACGTCCGGCAAGATCCACGCCGACGTGTGCTCGCAGTGCCACCCCTTCTACACCGGCAAGCAGAAGATCCTCGACACCGGTGGCCGCGTGGCCCGCTTCGAGGCCCGTTACGGCAAGAAGGCCGCCAAGTAGCTTTTCCGATGCGCCGGTCCTGACCACCACGGTCAGGGCCGGCGCATTGCGTTTCCCCACCCGCCTGTCCGACCCGTCGACCCCGAGAGGGACGCCCATGCTGGAGTCCGCCGCCGCCCTGGTGCAGGAGCACGCCGACCTCGAGACGCAGCTCGCCGACCCTGCGGTGTTCGGCGACCAGGACAAGGTGCGCCAGCTCAACAAGCGGTATGCCGCGCTCGCGCCGACCGTCGCGGCCTACCACGCGTGGCACGCGGCCCAGGACGACCTCGCCGCCGCCCGCGAGCTCGGCAAGGAGGACGAGGGGTTCGCCGCCGAGGTGCCCGCGCTCGAGGCGACGCTGCACGCCGCGGAGGAGAAGCTGCGCCGCCTGCTCGTCCCGCGTGACCCCGACGACGACCGCGACATCATCCTCGAGGTCAAGGCCGGCGAGGGCGGCGACGAGTCGGCACTGTTCGCCGGCGACCTGCTGCGGATGTACCTGCGCTATGCCGAGCGCCGCGGCTGGAAGACCGAGCTCATCGACGCCACCGAGTCCGACCTCGGCGGCTACAAGGACGTGCAGGTCGCCATCAAGGCCAAGGGCACGCCCGAGCCGGGCCAGGCCCCCTGGGCGCGGCTGAAGTACGAGGGCGGGGTGCACCGCGTGCAGCGCGTGCCCGTCACCGAGAGCCAGGGGCGCATCCACACCTCGGCGGCGGGCGTCCTGGTGATGCCGGAGGCCGAGGAGGTCGAGGTCACCATCGACCCCAACGACCTCAAGATCGACGTCTACCGCTCCTCGGGCCCCGGCGGGCAGAGCGTCAACACCACCGACTCGGCAGTGCGGATCACCCACCTGCCGACCGGCACCGTGGTCTCGTGCCAGAACGAGAAGAGCCAGCTCCAGAACAAGGATTCCGCCCTGCGCGTCCTGCGCGCCCGCCTGCACCAGATCGCCCAGGACGCCGCCGACGCCGAGGCCTCGGCCGCGCGGCGCTCGCAGGTGCGCACCGTCGACCGCTCCGAGCGGATCCGCACCTACAACTTCCCCGAGAACCGGATCAGCGACCACCGCACCGGCTACAAGTCCTACAACCTCGACGCCGTGCTCGACGGCGACCTCGACCCGGTGGTGCAGTCGGCCGTCGACGCCGACGAGCAGGCACGGATGGCTGCCGTCGCCGAGGGCTCGTGACCGACCTCCGCTCCGCGGTGCGCGCCGCGACCCAGCGCCTCGCGGAGGCGGGCATCGCCTCCGCCGAGACCGACGCGGTGCTGCTCGCCGCCCACGCGATGGGCACCTCTGCGGGTGAGGTCCGCAAGGCGATGGTGCTCGGCGCACCGGCGCCGGCGGCATACGAGGCCTTGGTGGAGGAGCGCGCCGCCCGGGTGCCGCTGCAGCACCTGACCGGGAGGGCGGGCTTCCGCCGCCTCGAGCTGCACGTCGGGCCCGGGGTCTTCGTGCCCCGACCCGAGACCGAGTTCGTCGCCGGCCTGGCCGTCGACGCGGCTCGCGAGGCTGGAGAGGGGCCGTTCGTCGTCGACCTGTGCACCGGTTCGGGCGCCATCGCGCTCGCCGTCAAGGACGAGGTGCCGGCGGCGCAGGTGTATGCCGTGGAGCTGGGGGAGGACGCGCACGCCTGGGCTGCGCAGAACCGGTCGGCGACCGGGCTCGACATCACGCTCGTGCAGGGCGACGCGACCACCGCCTTCCCCGAGCTCGAGGGCCAGGTGGACGTCGTCGTGTCGAACCCGCCGTACATCCCGGTCGGCATGGTGTCGATCGACCCGGAGGTGCGAGACCACGACCCCGACCTCGCGCTCTACGGCGGCAGCGACGACGGCCTCGCCATCCCGCTCGCCGTGGCAGCCCGGGCGGCAGCGCTGCTCCGTCCGGGAGGGGTGCTCGTCATGGAGCACGCCGACACCCAGGGCGAGTCGCTTCCGGCCGCGCTCGCCCGCACGGGGCGGTGGCGTGAGATCGAGGACCACCAGGACCTCACCGCCCGTCCGCGGGCGACGGTGGCCGTGCGCGCCTGACCCGACCCTGGTGAGCGGTCGGGCTCAGGCGGCGCGGCCCGCCCGCGTGGCGGCGTCGACGAGGGCTCTCGCCGAGGCCTTCGCGGCCTCCGGCGCGTCGGGGCTGGCGTCGAGCGAGCCACTGGCCAGGCCGCCGTCCAGCAGCAGGGTCAGCGAGCGCCCCAGCGACTCGGGGTCGCGCGCCCCGGCCTGCTCCGCCAGGCCGCGCACCCACGAGAGCACCGCGGCCTTGTGGGCCACCGTGCGGTCGTGCACCGCGGTGCCCGGCTGCGACTCGGCAGCGGCGTTGATGAAGGCGCAGCCGCGGTAGCCCTCCCGGCGGCATGCGGTGCGCAGGGCGTCGAACATGCCGACGAGCTGGTCCGCGGGGTCGGGGCCGGCCGCGGCGGCCGCCTGGTGCAGCTGGCCGGACCAGACGCCGTCGACCCTGTCGAGGTAGGCCACCACGAGGTCGTCCTTGGCCGGGAAGTGCTTGTAGAAGGTCGCCTTGGCCACGCCGGACTCGGCGATGATCAGGTCGACCCCGACCGCCCGGATGCCGCGGGCGTAGAACAGCGCGAAGGCGGTCTCGAGGATCCGCTCGCGAGCGGCGCTGGGTCGCTGCGGGGTGGGGGTGGGCATCGTGTTCCTCCGTGGTCCGGCGTGTCGGTTCCGAGCATACCTTGCGAGTAGACAGATCTGTCTGTTAGGTTTCCTGCATCGAAGTAGACAGACCTGTCTGCCTGAACCCCGAACTTTCTCTCGAGGAGAACCCATGAAGATCGCAGTCCTCGGCACCGGCATGGTCGGACAGGCTGTCGCCGCCCGCCTCTCCGAGCTCGGCCACGACGTGGTGGTCGGCACCCGCGACCCGCAGGTCTCCCTCGCCCGCACCGAGCCCGACGGGATGGGCAGCCCAGGCTTCGGCACCTGGGCCTGCGAGCACGGCGCCATCGGTGTGGCGCCGTTCGCGGAAGCAGCCAAGGGTGCCGACCTCGTGGTCAACGCCCTCTCGGGCGCGGCCTCGGTCGACGGCATCCGCGCAGCCGAGGTCGCCGCCGGCACCGTCGTGCTCGACATCGCCAACCCGCTGGACTTCGGCAACGGCATGCCGCCGAGCCTGTTCGTCAGCAACACCGACTCGCTCGGGGAGCAGATCCAGCGAGCCTTCCCCGACCTGCGGGTGGTCAAGGCGCTCAACACGATGAACGCTTACGTCATGGTCGACCCCAAGCAAGTCGCCGGCGGCGACTTCACGAACTTCGTGTCCGGCGACGACGCGGCAGCCAAGGCACTCGTGGTCGAGCTCCTCGAGTCCCTCGGCCACACCGACATCATCGACCTCGGCGACATCACGACGGCCCGCGGCACCGAGTCGCTGATGACGGTCTGGATCCGGCTCTGGGGCGCGCTGGGCACCCCGATGTTCACGTTCAAGATCGTCCGCTGACATGACGACCCAGAGCGGTAGGACCGTGCTGGTCACAGGCGGGACCGGCGGGATCGGCGAGGCCACGGCGCGTGGCCTCGCCGGTCTCGGCGCCCGCGTCGGCATCGTCGGGCGCGACGAGGCCAGGGCGCGAGCGGCGGCCGATCGCATCCGTGCGGCAGGGGGAGAGGTCGACGTCTTCACCGCCGACCTCTCGGCGCAGCGGGAGGTGCGCGCGCTGGCCGAACAGGTGCTCGCGGCATACCCCCGCCTCGACGTCCTCGTGAACAACGTGGGCGGCTACTGGGCCCGCCGGCACGCCACGGAGGACGGGCTGGAGCGCACCTTCGCCGTCAACCACCTCGCGCCGTTCCTGCTGACCAACCTGCTGCTCGACCGGCTGCGCGAGAGCGCTCCGGCCCGCGTCGTCACGGTGTCGTCGGGGGCGCAGGCGATGGGTCGCATCGACTTCGACGACCTGCAGGGGGAGGCGAGCTACAACGGCCAGCGGGCCTACAACCAGTCCAAGCTCGCCAACGTGCTGTTCACCTACGAGCTCGCCCGGCGGCTCGAGGGCTCGGGGGTGACCGCGAACGTCCTGCACCCCGGTGTCGTCCGGACGGCCTTCGGCCAGGAGGACTCGCAGGGCTGGATGCGGCTGTTGCTGCCGGTCATGCGACCGTTCATGAAGACCCCGGAGAAGGGTGCCCGCACCTCGATCCACCTCGCGTCCTCGCCCGACGTCGAGGGCGTCACGGGGCAGTACTTCGCGAACGAGCAGCCCAAGCGCTCGTCGCAGGCGTCCTACGACACCGAGGCCGCCGCCCGCCTGTGGCGGGTCTCCGCCGAGCTCGTGGGCCTGCCGTCCGCCTCTGCCCGACGAGGGCAGGCGTGATGGACGTCGGCGTCCACCTCGTCAACTTCGGCGCCCCCGCGGGACCGGCGGCGATCGCACCGACGCTGGCACGAGCCGCAGAGGCCGCCGAACGGGCCGGCGTGGCCAACGTCTCGGTCATGGACCACTACCTGCAGATCGGAGGGGTGGGCGTCGGCGACGTGGACGCCCCGATGCTCGAGGGCTACGCCACGCTGGGGTTCCTGGCCGCCCACACCAGCACCGTCGAGCTGCAGCTCCTCGTCACCGGGGTCATGTACCGCCACCCGGGGCTGCTCGCCAAGATCGTCGCCACCCTCGACGTGCTGTCCGGCGG
This sequence comes from Knoellia sp. p5-6-4, assembly GCF_029222705.1. Lineage (NCBI taxonomy): Bacteria > Bacillati > Actinomycetota > Actinomycetes > Micrococcales > Intrasporangiaceae > Knoellia > Knoellia sp. p5-6-4. The sequence goes on along the minus strand of NZ_JARGZF010000001.1, from coordinate 796,474 downwards.
CAGGGCGGTGCTCGGCCTCGGTGCCGGGTGGTACGAACGCGAGCACGCGGCCTACGGCGTCCCCTTCCCGCCGCTGGCCGAGCGGTTCGAGAGGCTCGAGGAGACCCTGCAGATCGTGCGCCAGATGTGGAGCCCGGACAACGGTCCCTGGGCCGGCCGGCACTACCAGCTCGCCGAGACCATCTGCTCGCCGCAACCGCTGCGGCGCGTGCCGGTGATGGTCGGCGGCTCGGGGGAGCGCAAGACCCTGCGTCTGGTGGCGCGGTACGCCGACGCCTGCAACCTCTTCGCGGGGCCGCAGTCGCCGCCCGAAGCGGTGGCCGCCAAGCTCGAGGTGCTCCGCGCGCACTGCGAGCGCGAGGGCACCGACTTCGACGGCATCCGCAAGACCGTGCTCTGGGCCGCCGGGCTCGACCCGAGCACCGCCGCGGGAGGCGCCGCCTTCGCCGCGCAGATGGAGCGGTATGCCGCGGTGGGCGTCAGCGAGGTGCACGTCATGCCGTGGTCCGGCGACCCGGTGCCGTTCGTCGACGGCCTCGGCGAGCACGTCGTCCCCCGGCTCTCTGGGCTGTTCTGACCTTCCCGGAGCAGGCAGGGTGCCAGCATGGGGGCGCAGGTCGACGTCGGACGGAGGAGCGCCATGAAGATCGCTGTGCTCGGGACCGGGACGGTCGGCAAGCACCTCGCCGCCGCGCTGGCCCGGCTCGGCCACGACGTGCGCATCGGCACCCGGGACCCCGAGGAGACCATGGGGCGCGGTGGGGGCCGCGGCCCGGAGGACCCGCCCTTCTCGGCGTGGTCGGCCGACCACCCGCAGGTGGGACTCGAGCCGTTCGCCCGCGCCGCGGCCCACGGTGAGCTCGTGGTCAACGCCACCAACGGCGGCGCCTCCCTGGCCGTGCTCGACCTCGCCGGCGCCGACAACCTCGCCGGCAAGGTGCTCATGGACATCTCCGACCCGCTCGACCTCTCGCAGGGCGTCCCGCCCACCCTGTTCGTCAAGGACACCGACTCGCTGGGCGAGCAGATCCAGCGCGCCCACCCGCGGGCGTTGGTCGTCAAGACGCTCAACACCCTGACTGCGCACCTCATGGTCAACCCCCAGGTGCTGGGCGAGGAGACCACGGTCTTCATGTCGGGCAACGACGCCGGCGCCAAGGCCGCCGTGGCCGACCTGCTCGAGAGCTTCGGGCACACCGACGTCATCGACCTCGGCGACATCACCACCGCTCGCGGCACCGAGATGATGATGCCGGTGTGGCTGCGGCTCAGGCAGGTGCTGGGCACCGGCTCGTTCAACTTCAAGATCGTCCGCTGACGCCCGTCGCGGGCCGCGCCGGCCGGTCGCAATAGGCTGGGACGCATGAGCCCGGTCTACGACTGCAGCACCGAGTCCGGCCGCGCCGAGGGCGTGGCCAGGGCCGTCGAGGCGGTGCGCGGCGGCGAGGTCGTCGTCATCCCCACCGACACCGTCTACGGCATCGGCGCCGACGCGTTCTCCGAGGAGGCCGTCGCCGCCGTCCTCGCCGCCAAGGGCCGGGGGAGGGACATGCCGCCGCCGGTGCTGGTGCCCAACGTCCGCACCGTGGACGGGCTCGCCACCGACGTGCCGCCGTGGGCACGCGACCTCATCAAGGCGTTCTGGCCCGGCCCGCTCACCCTGGTGTTCAAGGCGCAGAGCTCGCTCATGTGGGACCTCGGCGAGACCAACGGCACGGTTGCCCTGCGGATGCCGCAGGACGACATCGCGCTCGAGGTGCTCGCCGAGGTGGGGCCGATGGCCGTCACGAGCGCCAACCTCACCGGCCAGCCCCCGGCCACGACGATCACCGACGCCGCCGCGCAGCTCGGCGCCGCGGTCAAGGTCTACCTCGACGGCGGTCCCCGCGCCGACAACACCCCCTCGACCATCGTGGACTGCACGGGCGAGCACCCGGAGGTCCTGCGGGTGGGTGCCCTCAGCGAGGAGCAGCTCCAGGAGGTGCTCGCGGCGCACTTCCCGGCGGAGGCCGAGGAGCCGCCGCGCCCCACCTACACCACCGGCGCCGACGACGGAACGGACGCCGACGAGGACCCCCAGCCCGACGGCATACAGTTGCCTGCGGACTCGACCCCACCGGCAGGAGAGCAGCAGTCATGACCTCACCGAGCGACGACACCTTCTACGGCTCCGACTTCGGGGCCCTGCAGTCCTTCGACCCCGACATCGCGGGGGTGCTGCTCTCCGAGCTCGACCGCATCCGCGGCGGCCTGCAGCTCATCGCCAGCGAGAACCTCTGCTCGCCGCAGGTGCTGACCGCCCTCGGCTCCACGCTGTCGAACAAGTACGCCGAGGGCTACCCCGGCCGGCGCTACTACGGCGGCTGCTCCGAGGTCGACAAGGCCGAGCAGATCGCCATCGACCGCTGCAAGGCGCTCTTCGACGCCGACCACGCCAACGTGCAGGCCCACTCTGGCGCCAGCGCCAACCAGGCCGTCTACGGCGCGTTCCTGCAGCCCGGCGAAACCCTCCTCGCCATGTCGCTGCCGCACGGCGGACACCTGACCCACGGCACGAAGGTCTCCTTCTCCGGCAAGTGGTTCAACGCCGTGCACTACGGCGTCGACAAGGAGACCGAGGACATCGACTACGACCAGGTCGCCTCGCTCGCCCGCGAGCACCGGCCCAAGGTCATCCTGGCCGGCGGTTCCGCCATCCCGCGCCTGATCGACTTCGAGTTCTTCCGCAACCTCGCCGACGAGGTCGGGGCCATCTTCTGGGTGGACGCCGCGCACTTCATCGGCCTCGTCGCCGGCAAGGCCATCCCGAGCCCGGTGCCGTGGGCCGACGTCGTGTCGTTCACGACCCACAAGGTGCTCCGCGGACCCCGCGGCGGCGCGATCGTGTGCAAGGAGGAGCACGCGGCCAAGATCGACAAGGCGGTCTTCCCGATGATGCAGGGCGGCCCGCTCATGCACACCATCGCGGCGAAGGCGGTCAACTTCAAGGAGTGTGCGACCCCGGAGTACCAGACCTACGCCAAGCAGGTCATCGCCAACGCGCGACAGCTCGCCACGACGCTGGGGGAGAACGGCATCCGCCCGACCACCGGAGGCACCGACACCCACCTGAGCCTGCACGACCTGCAGGGCGTCGGCGTCACCGGCAAGGAGGCCGAGGAGCGCTCCGACGCGGCCGGCATCGTGCTCAACAAGAACGCGATCCCGTTCGACCCGCAGAAGCCCAACATCGCCTCCGGTATCCGTGTCGGCACCCCCTGCGTCACCACCCAGGGGATGGGCACCGAGGAGATGAAGGTCATCGGCGAGCTCATCGCGACCGCCGTCACCAAGGGCGACGCCGACCCCGACCACGCGGTCTCCAAGGAGGTCCGCGCCAGGGTGGGCGAGCTCGTGACGCGCTTCCCGGCATACCCCCGCTGACCCCGCCCACCGACGCAAAGGCGCGCCGTAGTTGAGGGAGTACCTCCTCGTCCTGATGGTGGCCGCGGTGATCACCTACGCCGCGACACCGCTGCTGCGCGCCATCGCGGTCAAGACCGGGGCGTTCACGCCCGTGCGGGACCGGGACGTGCACAGCGTGCCCATCCCGCGCCTGGGCGGGGTGGCGATCTTCCTCGGGTTCGCAGCCTCGATGCTCGCCGCGAGCCACCTGCCGCGGCTCGGCCAGGTGTTCGAGGCCGGCCCCGAGCTCAAGGGCGTGCTGTGGGGGGCCGCGCTGGTCTGCCTCGTCGGCGCCATCGACGACATCCGCGAGCTCGACTGGCTCACCAAGCTCGGTGGCCAGATCATCGCCGCGGGGTTCATGGCGTTCCAGGGCGTGCAGCTGTTCTCGCTGCCGCTCGGCGGGGTGACCGTGCTGCCGGCCCCGATCATGGTGGGGCTGACCGTGCTCACCGTCATCGTGTCGACCAACGCGGTGAACTTCATCGACGGCCTCGACGGCCTCGCGGCCGGGGTGGTGGGGATCGCGGCGACGTCGTTCTTCGTCTACAGCTACCTCATCTCGCGCAGCTACGACCCGCCCAACGTGTTCTCGTCGGCGACGTTCATCTCAGCCGCGCTCATCGGCTGCTGCCTGGGCTTCCTCCCGCACAACTTCTACCCCGCGCGCCTCTTCATGGGTGACTCCGGGGCGCTGCTGCTCGGCCTGCTGCTCGCCGCGGCCACGATCTCCACGACGGGCAGCGTGACACCCACCGACGTCAGCACCAACGACGTCGCAGCGACGCTGCTGCCGCTGGTGCTGCCGTTCGCGATCATCCTGCTGCCGCTGGTCGACGTGATGCTGGCCGTGGTGAGGCGCACCCGGGCCGGCCAGCGGCCGTGGCAGCCGGACGCCCTGCACCTGCACCACCGGATGCTGCAGATCGGGCACGGCCACCGGCGTGCCGTGCTGCTCCTGTGGCTCTGGGCGGCCGTGGCGGCGCTCGGCTCGGTGAGCTTCGTCTTCATCGACGACGCGCGCATCGCAGCCGCGGGGGTGCTGTGCGCGATCGTGGTGGCCGTGGTGCTGACCGTCTGGCTGCCGCGGTGGTCGACGCCCCGCCACAAGCCGCACGTGCTCAGCTGACGCCGGTCGCCAGCCGCTCCTCGAGGCGAGAGCGCACCAGGGGCCACTCGTCGCGCAGGATGCTGAACACGACCGTGTCGCGGAACGTGCCGTCGGCGCGGCGCGTGTGCCGTCGCAGCACGCCCTCGCGGGTGGCGCCGAGCCTGGCGATGGCGGCCTGCGAGCGCTGGTTCACCGCGTCGGTCTGGATCTTCACGCGCCCGAACCCGCAGTCCTCGAATGCGTGCGCGAGCAGCAGCAGCTTGGTCTCGGGGTTGACCGGCGTGCCCCACCACCGCGACCCGTACATCGTCCAGCCGAGGTGCACCCGCTCGTTGACGAGGTCGAGGTCGCCGAGCGAGGAGGTGCCCACCACCGTGCCCGCCTCGCCGAGGGGGCCGTCCCCGACCAGGCGCACCGTGTATGCCGTGCGTCCGGTTTCGCGCGCGGCCACGTCTGCCGCCACCCGCCGCTGCGTCTCGACGAGGTCGGCCGGGGGCGGCCTCATGATGAAGCCCTGCGTGTAGACGACCGGGTCGGCCAGGACCTCGTGCAGGCCCTCGGCGTCTGCTGGCTGCACCGGGTCGAGGCGCACGAAGCGGCCGAGGAGCGGCTGTCCGGTGGGGGCGGTGGCTGGCACGAACGGAGGATATCTGCCGCATTCCACCCACATCGGGTGACGTGTTCCCCTACGGTCGGCCCGCCGACGAGACCCGCCGGCCCCGGAACGAGGGGGAGACCCGCTGTGACCTACACGCACCCGTCGGGCGACGAGCCCACCACCGCACCCGGCAGCGTGCCGTTCGCCAACGGCTCCGCCGGCGACGTGCCGCTGCGTGGGGCGCCGCTGCAGTCCGCTGCGCCGGTCCCGAGCGCGGAGGCGGCCGCCGCGGCCACCGAGTCGGCCGCCGCCCTGCGCGCCGGTGTCTCCGTGCCGGTCGTCGAGAACGTCGGCCGCGGGCTGCTCTTCTCGCTGGCCGCCATCCCGCTCGGTGTCGCCGCCGCCGTGCTCATCTGGCAGCTCGGCTTCATCGCCTCGATCACCAGCTTCGCCATCGCGGCAGGGGCCGCCTGGCTCTACACCCGCGGCGCCGGCTCGGTGCCGCGCGTCGGGCTCGTGCCGCTCATCGTGGTGATCGTGGCGGGTGTCGTGGCCTCGTTCCTCGCGGTCGTCATCTCCGACATGGTGCACTTCTACAACACGCCCGAGGGCGCCGAGCTGGGCTGGCCGAGCGCGACGAGCTTCGTCATGGGCAACCTGTTCGCCCCCGAGGTGCTGGGCACCTACGGCACCGACATGGCCATGTTCGGCGTGTTCGCCGCGCTCGGCGTCTTCGGCACCTTGCGTCGCCTGCTCGCCGCGAACCGCGCCTGACAGCTGCGCACCCGGCGCACGCACTCTCGGCGAGCACGCGGCATACGAGTGCTGCGACTGACCGGTGCCCCGCCTGGTGGGGCGCCGCAGTCGTGTGAGCCGTCTCGGCGGGCGCGAGGAGCCGATATCCGGTTCACTCCCCGCATGGGACTGAGTACTGCGCAGCGCGCCGTCGTCGCCGTGGCCGTCGGGTTCGCCATCCCGGTGATCGGCTGGGCCGTCCCGGGGGAGCGTGGACCGGACACCCTCACGGGAGCCCTCCTGCAGGGCGTGGTGATCGCCGTGGTCGTGTTCATCCTCCAGTCGATCCGGCAGGGAGCACGCAAGGGAGCGCTCGAAGCGGGACGTGAGCTGCGCGACGAGCAGCAGCGGGAGCGCACGGATTAGGAGCCGTCCCGACGCTCGTGATAGTTTTCACAAGCACCTCGGGCCACCGTCAGGCGGCCGCCGTGCACCCGAATTCGCCGTCCGCCCCGACGAATCCAGGCAGGCTCCACCATGACGCAGCACCCCGCGCGCCAGGGACGCAGTCCCTTCCGTGGCATGGTGCTGGGCTCGGTGGCCTGCGGATCGGCCGGTGCGGTGCTGACGGCCGGGGTCCTCGGAGCCGCTCGCGGCGGTGACGGGCTGGTCGCGGCGTTGCTGGGGGGCGCCACGGCCCTGGTCATCCTCGTGGTGGGCCTGCTCGGCATCGGCGCCATCGTCGCGGGTCACCCCTCCATCGCCATGGCCGGCGCCTTCGTCGTGTACCTCGGCCAGCTGATCCTGCTCGCCGCCGTGGTGCTGGCGCTGCGCGACGCGGCGTGGCTCGACGGCCGCGCGTTCGCGATCGGTGCCGTCGTCACGACCGTGCTGGCCCAGGTCGGCCTCGTCCTCGGGTACACCCGGGCCCGCCACGTGATGTTCCCCGACGCGGGGGAGGTGACCCGATGACCGAGCCGAGCACCCCGTCGCCGGAGCAGCCGCAGAAGCCGGAGCAGCACGAGAACCAGCAGCCTGGCCAGCAGTCCCCGCCCGAGAAGCACCCGCAGCGCTCGGAGGTGACCCCCCGGCGCAAGCCCGACGAGTCGCACCGCTGGAGCACCGAGACCGACGGCCCGAGCGAGACGGCGAAGGCCGACGCGCTCGGTGCCACGGTGCTCGCGTACCTCATCACCGGGCCCGCACTTTTCGGCGGCCTGGGCTACCTGCTCGACCGCCTTCTGGGCACCGGCGTCTTCGTCGTGCTCGGCGTCATCGGCGGGATGGCCGCTTCGCTGTACGTGATCTGGCTCCGGTACGGTACGTCATGACATCTGCCGAGGCGGCTCGCGACGAGCTTGGAGCCACGATGTCCACCACCACGATCGAGGAGAACCTGTGAGCCTGAACGCGCTGGCTGCGCCCGTCGCAACCTTCGCTTCCGCAGAAGGTGACGGTGAGTTCCACACTCCCACCCCCGACATCTTCTGGACCCCCCTCTTCGAGGTCGGTGGCCTGGTCGTCACCGAGCAGATCGTCTGGGGCCTGGTCTCGGTGCTCCTGCTCTCGGTCGTCATGGTCCAGCTGTCCAAGCGCGCCGCGGTGGTCCCGTCCAAGGGCCAGTGGCTCCTGGAGGGCTTCTACAACTTCAGCCGCAACGGCATCGCCCGCGACATGATCGGCTCGCGCGAGTTCCTGCGCTTCGTGCCGCTGCTCTTCACGCTGTTCTCGCTCATCCTGGTGAACAACCTATTCGGCATCATGCCGCCGATCATGTTCCCGACGATGAGCAAGATCGGCTTCCCGATCGCGCTGACGCTCGTGGTCTACGTCGTCTACCACGCCATCGGCATCAAGAAGCACGGCCTCGGCGGCTACTTCGCCCACATGCTGCCCGCCGGCCTCCCGGGGTGGATCAAGCCGGTCATCTTCGTGCTCGAGCTCATCACCTACTTCATCACCCGGCCGCTCACGCTGGCGCTGCGACTCTTCGGCAACATGTTCGCGGGTCACATGCTCATCGTGCTGTTCGTCTCGGCCGGCGCCTACTTCCTGACCCAGGGCGTGCTGTTCAAGCTCCTGAGCGTGCCCACGTTCGCCATGGCCGCGGTCATGACCCTGTTCGAGGGCCTGGTGCAGTTCCTGCAGGCCTACGTCTTCACGCTCCTGTCGGCCAGCTACATCGCCGGCGCCCTCGCCGACGACCACTGATCGACGGCTGCACCACCCCGTTTGACCCACAACTGAACACACGCACTCACCTTCGACCGCGGCACACGGCCGCGGCGGATCACTGAAACACGAAAGAGGAATCATCGTGGAAGGCAACCTCTCCCTCGTCGGCTACGGCCTTGCGACCATCGGCCCGGCCATCGCCGTGGGTCTGATCTTCGCTGCCTACATCAACGGTGTGGCCCGCCAGCCCGAGGCTCGTAACCTCCTGCAGCCGATCGCCATCCTCGGCTTCGCGCTCGCCGAGGCGCTCGCCATCTTCGGCCTGGTGCTCTTCTTCATCTGATCCACGTCAGAAGGCACCAGCTAACACCAGGCACTAGGCCAGAGGAGTACCCGTGATCACCACCGCTACTGCTTCGTCAGTTGTGGGGCTGGCGGCTGCCGAGGGGGCGAAGATGCCCCTCATCCCGCACATTCCCGAGCTCATCTTCGGGTTCGTGATGTTCGGGATCCTGTACTTCGTCGTGAAGTCCAAGGTCGTCCCCAACCTCGAGAAGGCGTATGCCGAGCGCACCGCTGCCATCGAGGGCGGCATGCAGCAGGCCGAGGAGGCCCAGCAGCAGGCCCAGGCGGCTCTCGAGCAGTACCAGGCTCAGCTGGCCGAGGCCCGTGTCGAGGCGTCCCGCATCCGCGAGGAGGCCCGCGAGCAGGGGGCCGCGATCGTCGCCGAGATGCGCGGCCAGGCCCAGTCCGAGGCCACCCGCATCACCGAGGCAGCCCAGAAGCAGATCGAGGCCGAGCGCCAGCAGGCGATCGTCTCGCTCCGCTCCGAGGTCGGCCGCCTGTCCACCGACCTGGCCAGCCGCATCGTCGGGGAGTCCCTCCACGACGAGACGCGCCAGAAGGGTCTCGTGGACCGCTTCCTCGCCGAGCTCGAGGCCGGCGAGATCCGTCCCGAGAAGGTCGGCGCGGCGGCTCCCGCCCAGCCGGCTGCCCCGGCTCCGTCGCAGGGCGAGTTCGACCTGCCGACGTCGGGCGGCCAGGGCCACGGCGCCCCCGGCCAGGACGCGTGATGCGCGGTTCGTCCCGGGGCGCCGCCACGGCGAGCCTGCGCGCCTTCGAGTCCGCGCTGCGGTCCGGTACGGACTGGAGCGCGCTCGCGGAGGACCTGTTCGGCGTCACGGCGGTGGCTGACGGCAACGCCACCCTCCGCCGTGCGCTGGCAGACCCCTCCCGCGAGGCGGCCGCCAAGCGTGACCTGGTGAGCCGGCTGTTCGACGGCAAGGTCTCGCCGGCCGCCGTCGGGTTGCTGTCCGAGATGGTCGCCCAGCGTTGGGCTACCGAGCGCGACCTGACCGACACGATCGAGCGCTTCGCCGTCGAGACCGTCCTGGCCGGCGCCGAGGCGGGCAACCGGGCGGACCAGGTCGAGGACGAGCTGTTCCGCTTCGAGCGGGTCGTCGCCGGCAACCCCGAGCTGCGCGACGCCCTGACGGGCCGGGGCGGCACCCCGCAGGACAAGGCCGACCTGGTCGGGCGCCTCCTGCAGGGCAAGGCCTCCACCGAGACCGTGCGCCTGGCGCGCCAGTCGGTCCTCGCCCCGCGCGGGCGCCGGATCGACCGGACGCTCGAGCACTACCTCGACCTGGCGGCCAGGCGCCGCGAGCAGCTGACCGCCGTGGTGACCGCGGCAGTCGACCTCGACGAGCAGCAGCGCCAGCGCCTCAGCCGCGCCCTCGAGGGCATCTACGGCCGTCGGGTGCAGCTCCAGGTCGTCGTCGACCCCAAGGTCGTCGGCGGCATCCGGGTGCAGATCGGCGACGAGGTCGTCGACGGCACCGTGCTCCGCAAGCTCGAAGGCGCCCGCCGGCACCTGGCCGGCTGACCCGAACCAGCCACCGGCACCCGAGGCCGGACAACTCGACAACACCAGTGACTTCCGGTCCACCAACAGCCGGCAGCGCACCACCAAAGGGAGAAGAGATCAGATGACGGAGCTTTCGATCCGTCCGGAGGAGATCCGGGACGCGCTGGACTCGTTCGTCCAGTCCTACGAGCCCGGCACGGCCTCCCGCGAAGAGGTCGGCCGCGTCACCGATGCCGGTGACGGCATTGCCCACGTCGAGGGCCTGCCCTCGTGCATGACCAACGAGCTGCTGCAGTTCGAGGACGGCACCCTCGGCCTCGCGCTGAACCTCGACGTCCACGAGATCGGTGTCGTCATCCTCGGTGACTTCTCCGGCATCGAGGAGGGCCAGGAGGTCAAGCGCACCGGAGAGGTCCTCTCCGTGCCCGTCGGCGACGAGTTCCTCGGTCGCGTCGTGAACCCGCTCGGCCAGGCCATCGACGGCCTCGGCGAGATCACGACCAACCAGCGCCGCGCCCTGGAGCTGCAGGCCCCCTCGGTGGTCCAGCGCAAGTCGGTGCACGAGCCGCTGCAGACCGGCCTCAAGGCCGTCGACGCGATGACCCCGATCGGCCGCGGCCAGCGCCAGCTGATCATCGGCGACCGCCAGACCGGCAAGTCCGCCGTGGCGATCGACACGATCATCAACCAGAAGCAGAACTGGGAGTCCGGCGACCCGGCCCAGCAGGTGCGCTGCATCTACGTCGCGATCGGCCAGAAGGGCTCGACCATCGCGGCCGTCCGCGGCGCCCTCGAGGAGGCCGGCGCACTCGAGTACACGACCATCGTCGCCGCCCCGGCGTCCGACGCGGCCGGCTTCAAGTACCTCGCGCCCTACACCGGCTCGGCCATCGGCCAGCACTGGATGTACCAGGGCAAGCACGTCCTCATCGTGTTCGACGACCTGTCCAAGCAGGCCGAGGCCTACCGCGCCGTGTCGCTGCTGCTGCGCCGCCCGCCGGGCCGCGAGGCCTACCCCGGTGACGTCTTCTACCTGCACAGCCGGCTCCTCGAGCGCTGCGCGAAGCTCTCCGACGACCTCGGCGCCGGCTCCATGACCGGTCTGCCGATCATCGAGACCAAGGCGGGTGACGTCTCGGCCTACATCCCGACCAACGTCATCTCCATCACCGACGGCCAGATCTACCTGCAGGCCGACCTCTTCAACGCCAACGTGCGTCCCGCGATCGACGTGGGTGTCTCCGTCTCCCGTGTCGGTGGCGCCGCGCAGATCAAGGCCATGAAGGAGGTCTCCGGTCGCCTGAAGCTCGACCTCGCGCAGTTCCGCGCGATGGAGGCCTTCGCGATGTTCGCCTCCGACCTCGACCCGGCCTCGCGTGCCCAGCTCGCCAAGGGTGCCCGCCTCGTCGAGCTGCTCAAGCAGAAGCAGGCCAACCCGTACCCCGTCGAGGAGCAGGTCGTCTCGATCTGGGCCGGCACCACCGGGCAGCTCGACTCCGTCGCGGTCGAGGACGTCGCCCGCTTCGAGACCGAGTTCCTCGACTACCTGCGCCGCGAGAAGTCGGGCCTGCTGGGCGCGATCCGTGAGTCCAAGAAGTTCGAGGACGACACCCGGTCCGGCCTCGAGGACGCTGTCAAGGCGTTCAAGGAGCAGTTCCAGGCGTCCGGCGAGGAGAACCTGCCGCTCGGCCACGAGCCCGAGCCCGGCGACCTCGAGACCGAGGTCGAGCAGGAGAAGATCGTCCGCCAGAAGCGCTGATGCGTATGCCGGGTGCGCGGCCTCGCGCACCCGGCACCATCGGTGCCCACGCGGCATACCCAGCTTGAAGGCATCGCGGCGCAGGCCGCACGAAAACGAACGAGGAGAGGCGGAAACATATGGGAGCGCAGATGCGGGTCTACCGCCAGCGCATCCGGTCCGTCCAGGCGACCAAGAAGATCACCCGCGCCATGGAGCTCATCGCCGCGTCGCGCGTGGTGAAGGCGCAGCAGCGCGTCAGAGAGTCCTCCCCGTACGCCCGCGCGATCACGCGTGCGGTGTCGGCCGTGGCCACCTACTCCGACGTCGACCACCCGCTGACCACCGAGCACGAGGACGTGCGCCGCGCCGCGGTGCTCATCGTGACCTCGGACCGCGGTCTCGCCGGCGCGTACAGCTCCTCGGTCATCAAGGAGAGCGAGCGCCTCATCGGTGAGCTGCGTGAGGAGGGCAAGGAGGTCGTGCCCTACCTCGTCGGCCGCAAGGCGGTCGGGTTCTACCGGTTCCGCAAGCGTGACTACGCCGCCGAGTGGAGCGGGTTCACCGACCAGCCGAACTTCGAGGTGGCCCGCGAGATCGCCGAGCGCGTCGTCCTGGACTTCACCTCGCCCTACGACGAGGGCGGCGTCGACGAGTTCCACATCGTGTTCACGCGCTTCGTGAACATGGTGACCCAGGAGCCCGAGGTCATCCGCATGCTGCCGCTCGAGGTCGTCGAGGGCGAGGAGGCCCCGGACCCCGAGGACGTGCTGCCCCTCTACGAGTTCGAGCCCAGCGCCGAGGACGTCCTCGACGCCCTGCTGCCGAAGTACGTCAGCTCCAGGATCTACAACTGCCTGCTGCAGGCGGCTGCCTCCGAGCTGGCCTCGCGCCAGAAGGCCATGAAGTCGGCGACCGACAACGCCGAGGAGCTCGTCAAGAAGTACACCCGGCTGGCCAACCAGGCCCGCCAAGCCGAGATCACCCAAGAGATCAGCGAGATTGTGGGCGGCGCCAGCGCCCTCGCCGACGCCAAGTAAGAAGGTAGAGAGAACACATGACTGCCACCGTTTCTGAGAACGCTGCAGGCACCTCCGCGCCTGGCGGTGTCGGGCGGATCGCCCGCATCACCGGCCCGGTCGTCGACGTGGAGTTCCCCGTCGACGCCATGCCTGAGCAGTACAACCTGCTCAAGACCGAGGTCGAGCTCTCGGGCGAGAAGAAGAACATCAACATGGAGGTCGCCCAGCACATCGGCGACAACATGGTCCGCGCGATCTCGCTGCAGCCGACCGACGGCCTCGTCCGCGGCGCCGCGGTGCAGGACACCGGCGGCCCCATCACGGTGCCCGTCGGCGACGTCACGCTCGGCAAGGTGTTCAACACCACCGGCGAGGTGCTCAACCTGGAGGAGGGCCAGACCTTCGAGGTCAACGAGCGCTGGGGGATCCACCGCAAGGCCCCGGCCTTCGACCAGCTCGAGTCCAAGACCCAGATGTTCGAGACCGGCATCAAGGTCATCGACCTGCTGACCCCCTACGTGCAGGGTGGCAAGATCGGCCTCTTCGGTGGTGCCGGTGTCGGCAAGACGGTGCTCATCCAGGAGATGATCGCCCGCGTCGCCCGCGACCACGGTGGTGTGTCGGTGTTCGCCGGTGTCGGTGAGCGCACCCGTGAGGGCAACGACCTCATGGTCGAGATGGAGGAGGCCGGCGTCCTCGGCCAGACCGCCCTCGTCTTCGGCCAGATGGACGAGCCGCCGGGCACGCGTCTTCGCGTCGCGCTCTCCGCGCTGACCATGGCGGAGTACTTCCGTGACGTGCAGAAGCAGGACGTGCTCCTCTTCATCGACAACATCTTCCGCTTCACCCAGGCGGGCTCCGAGGTCTCCACGCTGCTCGGCCGCATGCCGTCCGCGGTGGGTTACCAGCCGACGCTGGCCGACGAGATGGGTGTGCTCCAGGAGCGCATCACCTCGACCCGTGGCCACTCGATCACCTCGATGCAGGCGATCTACGTGCCGGCCGACGACTACACCGACCCGGCGCCGGCGACCACCTTCGCCCACCTGGACGCGACCACCGAGCTCTCGCGTGAGATCGCCTCGCTCGGCATCTACCCGGCCGTGGACCCGCTGACCTCGACGAGCCGGATCCTCGACCGCCGTTACATCACCGAGGAGCACTACACCACCGCGGTGCGCGTCAAGCAGATCCTCCAGCGCAACAAGGAGCTGCAGGACATCATCGCGATCCTCGGTATCGACGAGCTCTCCGAGGAGGACAAGATCCTCGTCAACCGCGCTCGTCGCATCCAGCGGTTCCTGTCGCAGAACACCTACGTCGCCAAGCAGTTCACCGGCATCGAGGGCTCGACGGTTCCGCTGGCCGACACCATCGAGGCGTTCACCAAGATCGCCGACGGTGAGTACGACCACGTCGCCGAGCAGGCGTTCTTCATGTGCGGTGGCCTCGACGACGTCGAGCGCCAGTGGGCGGAGATCCAGAAGAACCTCTGAGTTCTCCTCTCTCCCAGCACGAGTCGCAGGGCCGGTCGCGAGCAGCGGCCGGCCCTCCGGCATACCCAGGTGGTGTCGGGGTGCCGTCGGGGTGTGCTCGGGGGCGACCCTGATGGCGGGCGGCCGCGGGGCGGAGAAGACTGGGGGCATGAGCCAGATCAAGTCCAGCTTCGCCCAGCAGGGCCTCGTCCGTCCTCGACAGGGGCGCGTCATCGCCGGCGTCTGCGCCGGGCTCGGCCGCCGTTTCGGCCTCTCGCCGTGGACCGCACGGCTGCTCTTCGTGCTGGTGCTCATGCTGCTGCCCGGCAGCCAGCTGATCATCTACCCCGTGCTGTGGATCCTCATGCCGAACGAGGACTGAGGCCGGTCCCGGCTGGGCGGACCGCGTCAGGAGCACCTCCAGTGGGCCGATAGACTGGGCCGGCACCCCCGTCACCACTGGAGGACCCACCGTGAGCCAGCTGCAGGTTGAACTCGTCGCCGCCGACCGCAAGGTCTGGGAAGGCGAGGCCGACATGGTCATCGCCCGCACCGTCGACGGCGACCTCGGCGTCCTGCCGGGTCACACCCCGCTGCTCGGGGTCCTCGTCGAGGGCGAGGTGCAGATCCAGACCTCGGGCACCACGCACACCGCGACCATCGACAGCGGCTTCCTGTCCGTCGACCGCGACCACGTCATCATCGTCGCGGAGGCGGTAGACGCCTCCAAGATCAGCGCCTAGCCGCGAGCGCGAGCATGTCGCCTCTCGTCACCGCCGAGATCGTGGCAGGCGTGCTCGTGCTCCTGGCGGTCAGCGTCCTGGCGTTCATCTTCATCCGCCGCCGGATGCTGGCCGCCGGCCGGCCGCTGATGGTCGCTGCCGTGCGGCACACCGGCCACGGCTACCGTCTCGGCCTGCTGCGCTTCGGCGGCACACGGCTGCAGTGGTTCACCCTGGTCGGGCCGTCCATGCGCCCGCAGCGCGAGTGGGAGCGCGTGCGCCTCGAGCTCGAGGCGCCGGGGTCGCCGCACGAGGTGATCGCCGGCATGCCGGACGCCGTGGAGGTCACCTGCCACTACGGGCCGGACACCTTCCAGCTGGCGCTGGCACCCACCCACTACACCGCGGTGCGTTCCTGGCTCGAGAGCGCGCCGCCGGGGTTCAACGTCAACGTCGCGTAGCCGCCTGCCGGCGCCCGGGACGGCCCGGCCCACCTCAGTCCTCCGCAGCAGCGGCGGACTTCTTCTTCGCCGGGGCCGGGGTTCGGCCGCCTCCGGGCTGCCAGAGCACGTCGCCGCCGATCGGGAGGTTGGCCACGCGCGCGAGCACGAACAGCAGGTCGGAGAGCCGGTTGAGGTACTTCGCGGTCAGCACGTTCACGCCGCCCTGGCCCTTCGCGCTGCCCGGCTCCTGACCGTATGCCGCGATGGCTGCCCACGCCTGCCGCTCGGCCCGGCGGGCCACGGTGGTGGCGACGTGGAGGAAGGCGGCCCCCGGGGTGCCGCCGGGCAGGATGAACGAGCGCAGCTTCTCGAGCTCGCCGAGGTAGCGGTCGCAGTCGGCCTCGAGCTCGTCGACCCACTCCTGCTGCACCCGCAGGGGCGGGTACTCATAGGTCTCCTGCAGGGGCGTGCACAGGTCGGCCCCGACGTCGAAGAGGTCGTTCTGGATGCGCAGCAGCGTGGCCCGGACGTCCTCGCGCAGGTCACCGGCGGCGAGCGCGACGCCGATGGCCGCGTTGGCCTCGTTGGCGTCGGCGTAGGCCTGCAGCCGCACGTCGGTCTTGCTCGTCCGGCTCATGTCGCCGAGGTGGGTCATGCCGTCGTCGCCGGTGCGGGTGTAGATGCGGGTGAGGTTGACCATGGCGACAGCCTCTCAGATGGCCTTGTCGGGGCGACCCGCAGGACCGTGGTGGTGTTCGGGCGTCGCTAGGCTGCACGGATGGCTGAGAGGTTCAGGGTCGTCGGAGGTGCCGCGCTGCATGGCGAGGTCAGGGTCGCAGGCGCGAAGAACAGCGCCCTGAAGCTGATGGCCGTCGCGTTGCTGGCGAGGGGCCGCACCCGGCTCACGAACGTGCCCGCGATCCTCGACGTGACGATCATGGCCGAGCTGCTGCGCCGGCTGGGCTGCACCGTCGACTACGACCCCGGGGCGGGGGTCGCCGACATCGACGTGCCCGACGAGATCGGCCACCGCGCCGACTACGACCTGGTGCGCGCGCTGCGGGCGTCCACCGCCGTGCTGGGGCCGCTGGTCGCCCGCTGCGGCGCCGCCGACGTCGCCATCCCCGGCGGAGACGCGATCGGCTCGAGGGGCCTGGACCTGCATGCCGCGGGACTCGAGGCGCTCGGCGCCAAGGTGCACGTCACCCACGGCTTCCTCGTCGCCGAGGCCCCGTCGGGGCTGCACGGAGCCGAGATCCGGCTCGACTTCCCCAGCGTGGGCGCCACCGAGAACGTGCTCACCGCAGCGGTGCTCGCCCGGGGCCGCACCCGGCTGGAGAACGCCGCCCGCGAGCCGGAGATCGTCGACATCGCCGCGCTGCTGAACGAGATGGGCGCCCGCATCACCGGTGCGGGCACGGGCGTCATCGAGATCGAGGGCGTCGACCGGCTCGAGTCGGTGGAGCACGCGGTGGTGCCCGACCGGATCGCCGCCGGCACCTGGGCCTTCGCCGCGGCGGCCACCCGGGGCGACGTCGAGGTGGTCGGCGGCGTCGCCGACCACCTCACCGCGGCCCTGTCGCTGGTGGAGGAGAGCGGCGCGACGGTGACCCGCACCGAGCGGGGGTTCCGGGTCGACTCCGGCGGGCGCCGGCCGCGGGCCTTCGACGTGGCCACCCTGCCGTACCCGGGGTTCCCCACCGACCTGCAGCCCTTCGCCATCGCCTGCAACGCGGTCGCGGAGGGCTCGGCGATGATCACCGAGAACCTGTTCGAGGCGCGCTTTCGCACCGTGCAGGAGCTGAGCCGGCTCGGCGCGGAGACCCGCATCGACGGGCACCACGTCATGGTCCACGGCGTGGAGCGGCTGTCGGGGGCGCCGGTGGAGGCCAGCGACATCCGGGCCGGGGCCGCCCTCGTCATCGCCGGCCTGGTGGCCGAGGGCGTGACGACGGTCAGCGGCGCGTCGCACATCGACCGCGGCTACGCGCACTTCGCCGAGGACCTCCGCGGTCTCGGCGCCGACGTGACGCGCGAGCCCGACGAGGAGTTCGTCTTCTGACCGGCTGTCGACACCCGCGCCAACCCCCTCCGCTTCACGGTGGCTTTACCAGATCTTGATCTGTTTCGGGACAACCGAGTCTGCCTCCGCATGCGTCTGTGTGAGTGAATAGCGCCACGAACTAGGGGGTTCGCATGACGGTGCGCAGTGTGGGGACGCTTCCCTTCGTGGTTCGCGAGCACGCCCTGGGGCAGGAGGTCGCCATCGGCGGCCGGATCTGTGTCCACTCCGTCCCGGACGTGCGGCTGCTGCTCCACGACGTCATCGACACCGGCACCGGCGACGTCCTCCTGCACCTCGGCGATGCCGAGATCGGCGACGCCACGGGCCTCGGGGTGCTCGTCGAGGCCTTCAACCGGGCCCGCCGCGCCGGCCGCCGCCTCGCGGTCATCGACATGACGGCCCGCACGGAGCGCCTGTTGCGTGCGTCACGCCTCGACCGGGCGCTCGTCCGGCGTCCCGCAGGAACGCGATCCGCGGCCACCCCCGGCGGCGGCACTGTGGCGCCTCTCACCGCCTGAAGCACTCCCTGCCCCGCCGCGCCCGCGGGTACCTTCCCCCGTATGGCCGACTCCGCGAACGCCCCGACCCCCGCTGCCCAGGCGTCCCGTCGGGAGCGTGACCGCCCGTGGGTGATGCGCACGTATGCCGGCCACACCAGTGCCGCCGCGAGCAACGCGCTCTACCGCCGCAACCTCGCCAAGGGCCAGACCGGCCTCTCGGTCGCCTTCGACCTGCCGACCCAGACGGGGTACGACCCCGACCACGCCCTCGCGCGCGGCGAGGTCGGCAAGGTCGGCGTGCCCATCTCCCACATCGGCGACATGCGCGCGCTGTTCGACCAGATCCCGCTCGCGCAGATGAACACCTCGATGACGATCAACGCCACGGCCATGTGGCTGCTCGCGCTCTACCAGGTCGCCGCCGAGGAGCAGGCCTCCGCGGCGGGCGAGGACCCGGCGGCCGCGGTGCACGCCCTCGCCGGCACCACGCAGAACGACATCATCAAGGAGTACCTCTCCCGCGGGACCTACGTCTTCCCGCCGGGGCCTTCGCTGCGGCTGATCACCGACATGGTGGCCTACACGGTGGCGGAGATCCCGAAGTGGAACCCGACCAACATCTGCAGCTACCACCTGCAGGAGGCCGGTGCCACGCCCGTGCAGGAGATCGCCTATGCGATGAGCACCGCGATCGCCGTGCTCGACGCGGTGCGCGACTCGGGGCAGGTGCCGCCCGAGCGGTTCGGCGAGGTCGTCGGCCGGATCTCCTTCTTCGTCAACGCCGGCGTGCGCTTCGTCGAGGAGATGTGCAAGATGCGCGCGTTCGTGCAGCTGTGGGACGAGCTGACGCGCGAGCGGTACGGCGTGCAGGACCCCAGGCAGCGGCGCTTCCGGTACGGCGTGCAGGTGAACTCGCTCGGCCTGACCGAGGCTCAGCCGGAGAACAACGTGCAGCGCATCGTGCTCGAGATGCTGGCCGTCACCCTGAGCAAGGACGCCCGCGCCCGTGCGGTGCAGCTGCCTGCGTGGAACGAGGCCCTCGGCCTGCCCCGCCCGTGGGACCAGCAGTGGTCGCTGCGGATGCAGCAGGTGCTCGCCTACGAGTCGGACCTGCTCGAGTACGACGACCTCTTCGCCGGCTCGAAGGTCGTCGAGGACAAGGTGGCCGAGCTGGTCGAGGGCGCCCGCGCCGAGATCGACCGCGTGCAGGAGATGGGCGGGGCCGTCGCCGCGGTCGAGAGCGGGTACATGAAGGCGGCGCTGGTGGCCTCGCACGCGTTGCGCCGCCAGCGGATCGAGGCCGGCGCGGACGTCGTCGTCGGGGTCAACCGCTTCGAGACCACGGAGCCCAACCCGCTGACCGCCGACCTCGACACCGCCATCCAGACGATCGACCATGACGTCGAGGACAAGGCCGCCGCCGCCGTTCGCCGCTGGCGCGAGGAGCGCGACGCCGACGAGGCCGGGCGCGCCCGGGTCGAGGCGGCGCTGGCCCGGCTGCGGTCCGAGGCCCGGACCGAGGCCAACCTCATGGCAGCCACCCTCGAGTGCGCCCGGGCCGGCGTGACCACGGGGGAGTGGGCCGGTGCCCTGCGCGAGGTCTTCGGCGAGTACCGCGCGCCCACCGGCGTCTCCGGATCGGTCGGCGTCTCGGGCGAGGCCGACTCCGCCCTGGCCGGGGTGCGCGAGCGGGTGCGGGCCACGAGCGAGGAGCTGGGGGAGCGCCTGCGCATCCTCGTCGCCAAGCCGGGGCTCGACGGGCACAGCAACGGCGCCGAGCAGGTCGCCGTGCGCGCCCGCGACGCCGGCTTCGAGGTGGTCTACCAGGGCATCCGTCTGACGCCGGGGCAGGTCGTCGCGGCGGCTGTCGCCGAGGACGTGCACCTCGTGGGCATCTCGATCCTGTCGGGCTCGCACATGGAGCTCGTGCCCGAGATCCTGCGGGGCCTGCGTGAGGCCGGCGCCGGTGACGTGCCGGTCATCGTCGGCGGGATCATCCCCGACTCCGACGCCAAGGCGCTGCAGGAGCAGGGGGTCGCTGCCGTCTTCACGCCCAAGGACTTCGGCCTGACCCAGATCATGGGCGAGATGGTCGAGGAGATCCGCCGGTCGAGGGGCCTGACCGCCTCTGCCGACGCGGCACCCGTCCCCGCCTGACCCGCGACGAGAGGCGTCTGGGACGTCAGAGCCAGGTGCCGCGGCGCAGGACGCGTCGGGGCTGAAGGGCGTCGTCGACCACGAGCACGTCGGCGTGGTTGCCCTCGGCCAGCGTGCCGACACCCGGCAGGGCCAGCGCCCGGGCGGGGGTCGTCGAGGCCGCTCGCACGGCATCGACCAGCGGCACGTCGAGGTCGGTGACGCACCAGCGCACCTGGTCGAGCAGGCACGAGACGCCGCCGGCGAGGCTGCCCGTCCCGGCCAGCCGCACATCGCGCCCCCGCACCCGCACGTGCAGGCCGCCGAGCGTGTAGTCGCCCTCGGGCAGGCCGGCCGCGGCCATGCAGTCGCTGACGAGCGCGACCTGGTCGGCCCCCACGGTGTCGAAGAGCATCTGCACGGTGCCGCCGTCGAGGTGCACCCCGTCGGCGATGACCTCCACGACCGCCTCTTCGCGCCCTGCAGCCGCCAGCGCCGCGGCAACCGGCCCGGGCTGGCGCGACAGCAGCGGCGGCATCCCGTTGAAGAGGTGGGTGACGAGGGCCTGTCCGCCGCGCGCCGGGTGGTTGAGGAGCGAGGCGAGGGCGGCGCGCGTGGTGCACACGTCGGCGTCGGTGTGGCCGACCGCACCGAGGATGCCCAGCCCGGCCATGACCTCGGGCAGCCGGTCGGCACCGGGCAGCTCGGGTGCCCACGTCATCTGCGCGATGACCCCGGGACCCGCCTCGAGCACGAGGTCGTCGAGCAGCTTGAGGTCGGGGGCGACGAGGGCGGCGGGGTTCTGCGCCCCGCACCGCACGGTGGAGAGGAACGGCCCCTCGAGGTGTATGCCGGCGAGCTCGCCGTCGCGGACCAGCGGCGCGCAGGCGCGCACGCCGGAGAGCAGGCGTTCGGCGGTGGCCGAGACGAGCGAGCCGACCACGGTGGTGCTGCCCGCCCGGTGGTGGTGGGCTGCCGCGGTGCGGGCGCTGCCCGTGGCGGTGCCGAACTCCCCGCCGCCGCCACCGTGGCAGTGGAGGTCGACCAGCCCCGGCAGGAGCGTCATCCCGGCCTCCCACCCCTCCGGGGGCGTGGCACCGGCGTGCACGGGCGGCAGGGAGGCGCGCGGACCGGCATACCGGATCTGCCCACCCGCGACGACGACGGCGCCGTCGGCCACGACCTCGGACGGAAGCACCACCCTCCCCGTCAGGAGGGTGGTGCTGCCCGGGTCGGTCGGTCGGCTAGGCGAAGAGGTCACGACAAGATGATGGACCGCGACAGGTGACGGGGCTGGTCAGGGTCGACTCCCGCGCGCGCCGCCTTGAGCAGGCACAGCCGGTGCAGGCGCACGAGGTCGGCGATCGGGTCGATGTCGCGGTGCTCGAAGTGGGCGCCCGTCGCGCGCACGTCGTCGGCCAGGCCCTCGGGCACCTCGCCGAACGCCCAGGTGGCCCGGCCGGCCGTGGCGATGCTGATCGGGCCGTGACGGTACTCCATGGCCGGGTAGGCCTCGGTCCAGAACTGGGCCGACTCGCGCAGCTTCAGGGCCGCCTCGTTGGCGAGGCCGACGGTCCACCCGCGACCGACGAAGCTGATCTGCTCGGCATCGGCGACGCCGGCCAGGGCGCCGGACTCGTCCTCGGCCAGCACGGCGCGGGCGTCGGCGACCGCCCCGCCGAGGTCCTCGCCGAGCGTGGCGCGCAGGAGCATCAGGGTGGTGGTGGCGAACCGGGTCTGCACCACCGACTGCTCGTCGACCTCCGGCAGCATCAGGGCCTCGGTCGCGAGCCGGGGGATGGCCGTGCCCTCGGTGGCGACGACGGCGGTGGTGCGCTGGCCGCGCTCGCGCAGCGCGGTGAGCAGCTCGATGACCTCGGTGGTGGTGCCCGAGCGGGAGATGGCCACCACGTGGTCGTAGCTGCGGCCTGCCGGGAACTCGCTCGCAGCGTGGGCCTCGGTGCGGCCGCCGGCGCTGCCCGCCTGCTCGCGCAGCACGGCATACGCCTGGGCCATGAACCAGGAGGTGCCGCAGCCGACGACGGCCACGGACTCGCCGGGCCGGGGGAGCGCCGCGCGTGCCTGGTCAACGCGGGACAGGGCGGCGGCCCAGTCGTCGGGCTGGGTGGCGATCTCCGCGGCGAGGTGGCTGGCGTAGGCGTCCATCGGGGTCCGTTCTCTGAGTGGTTCGGATCGATAGGATTGTCAGGCAGTCATAATCGATCAGTCAAGCAGGTGCGCGGCATTGCCGGATCTTGATCCACAAAGTGCCCCGAAATGCTTGACGGGGCGGGGATTCGCGGTCCACGCTGTCGCGCAGCGCCGTGCTTTGTGATCGAAGCAGCGGCGAACCGACAAGAATCGATCACGCTCACTCGACAACGGGGTAGGTGCAGACAATGACGTCACGACACATGAGCGCGGTTCGCCTGGCTGCGTTCGCGCTGGCCGGCGGGCTGGCCCTGGCCGCCTGCAGCGGCGGGTCCGGCTCGGGCACGGCGGGCGGCGGCGGGGACTCCGCCGAGAAGGTCACGAAGATCAAGCTGGTGGCCGCGGAGTACTCCAAGGACCACACGGCGGCCTTCTGGAAGCAGTTCGCCGAGAAGTACAAGGAGAAGACGGGCGGCACCGAGCTCGAGGTGCAGGTCGTCAGCTGGGACTCGATCGACCAGACGTCCAGCACGATGATCCAGAACAACAACGCGCCCGACATCCTCAACCTCAACGCCTACGCGTCCTACGCCAAGGACGGCCTGCTCTACCACGGCGACGAGGTGCTGCCCGAGGCGGCCAAGGGCGACCTGCTCGACGCGTTCGTCAAGAGCGGCACCTACGAGGGCAAGCTGTACGGCTTCCCGGACCTGTCCTCGGCGCGGGCGTTCTTCTACAACAAGGACATCATGAAGAAGGCGGGCGTCGCCGAGCCGCCGAAGACGTGGGAGGAGTTCGAGGCCGCGGCCAAGAAGGTCAAGGCCCTCGGCGACGGCACGATCCCCTACGCCCTCCCGCTCGGCCCCGAGGAGTCGCAGGGCGAGTTCTCGATGTGGCTGTTCAACAACAGCGGCGACTGGAAGAAGGACGGCAAGTGGAGCATCAACTCCGCTGAGAACGTCGAGGCGCTGACCTTCCTCAAGAAGATCACCGACGAGAAGCTCACCCAGAACAACCCGGGCAAGACCAACCGGGCCGACGCGTTCAACCTCTTCAAGTCGGGCAAGGTCGGCATGGTGGTCGGCTTCTCCCCGCTCGCAGCCCAGCTCGACGAGGAGAAGAAGGTCGACTACGGCGTCGCGCCGATGCCGACCAAGATGAGTGAGCCCCAGACGTTCGGCGTCACCGACTACCTCATGGCGTTCAAGAAGCCCGGGAACCAGGAGGCGGTCAAGGCCTTCTACGAGCTGTACTACCAGAAGGACCAGGTCAACGAGTTCATCAAGGCCGAAGGCTTCCTGCCGGTCACCAAGAGCGGCATCGAGTTCTTCAAGGACGACCCGAAGCTGAAGGTCTACCTCGACACCCTGCCGAACGCCCACCTCACCCCGACCGACGACCCGACGTGGGACAAGGTCAAGCTCGCCGTGCAGCAGAACCTCGGTACCGCCGTGGGCAGCGGCGGCGACCCGAAGAAGGTCCTCGACGACCTGCAGAAGCAGGCCGAGAGCGGCAGCTGACCGTGCCTGACCAGCAGTCTGGTGTGGTGGCCGCGGGTGCGCCCGCGGCCACCACCGCGGGTGGCGCCGACCGAGCAGGAACGCCGGCGGGCGGCGGAGGCTCCCGGACCCGCACCCCGAGCAAGGCCCGAGGCGACCGGGCGTCCCTCGGCTCGGCACTGCTGTGGCTCGGCCCGGCGCTGCTGCTCATCGCCGGCGTCGTGGTGTACCCGGCCATCGAGCTGGTGCGGGCGTCGATGAGCGAGTTCTCGATCACCGGCCTGCGCCTCGGCGACGCGGGCTGGACCAACTACAGCGCTGTGCTCGACCACCCGATGCTGGGCACGGTGCTGACCAACACCGTCGTGTGGGTCGTCGCCGTGGTCGCCCTGACCGTCGTCATCAGCCTCGGCGTCGCCCAGTTCCTCACCAAGGAGTTCCGCGGCCGCAAGCTGGTGCGCTGGGCGATCATCGTGCCCTGGGCGGCCTCGGTGGTCATCACGGCCAAGACGTTCGTGATGATCTACGACTTCTACTACGGCACCGCCAACCTGCTGCTCTCGAAGGTCGGGCTGGGTCCCGTCGACTTCCTCGGCAGTGACGCCTGGATCATGCCCTCGATGGTCCTCGTCGGGGTGTTCGTGTCCATCCCGTTCACGGCCTACGTGTTCGTGGCCGGCCTCAACGCCATCCCCACCGAGGTCTACGAGGCGGCCCGCGTCGACGGCGCCAGCCCGTTCCAGACCTGGTGGCGGATCACCCTGCCGCTGCTGCGCCCCGCGCTGCTCGTGGCCGCGGTGCTCAACATCATCAACGTCTTCAACTCGTTCCCGATCATCTACACGCTCAACGACCGCAACCCCGGCTTCGCGCACGACACGACGATCACCTTCATGTACAAGCTGGCGTTCAAGAGCGCCGAGAAGGACGTGGGCATGTCGGCCGCCGCGGGCGTCTTCAACGTGCTGCTGATCCTGGTCGTCGTCATGGTCTACCTGAGGTTCACGAGATGGCGGGAGGAGACGGCATGAGCACGGTCACCGAGACCGGTGCCGGCACCGCGCACACCGGCTGGCGACGGCACCGCGGCTGGGTGCTGCCGGTGGCCGGCGCAGCCCTGGCGCTGGTCTTCCTCGTCCCCTACATCGTCATGGTGCTCAACTCGCTGCGGCCGAGCGGCGACGTCGTGCAGACGCCGCCGACCTTCCTGCCGCGGGACTGGCAGCTCTCGACCTACGCGCAGGTCCTCACCGACGAGCGCTTCCTCAACTGGCTGAAGACCTCGC
Source organism: Knoellia sp. p5-6-4 (assembly GCF_029222705.1). Classification (NCBI taxonomy): domain Bacteria; kingdom Bacillati; phylum Actinomycetota; class Actinomycetes; order Micrococcales; family Intrasporangiaceae; genus Knoellia; species Knoellia sp. p5-6-4. The sequence continues at coordinate 771,507 of NZ_JARGZF010000001.1, read as the reverse complement.
TCATCGTGGCGGGCGCTTCGACACTGATCGTCATCCTCGCCTCGATCCCGGCGGCCTACTACACCGCGCGGTTCCGCTTCCCGGGGCGCATGGCGTTCCTGCTGCTCGTGCTCGTCACCCAGATGTTCTCGCCCACCGCGCTGGTGGTCGGCATCTACCGCGAGTGGTTCAACTTCAACATGGTCAACACCTACGGCGCGCTGATCCTGACCAACGCGGCGTTCAACCTGGCTTTCGCGGTGTGGATCCTGCACGGGTTCTTCGCCTCCATCCCCAAGGAGGTCGAGGAGGCGGCCAACCTCGACGGCTGCAGCCGGTTCGGCACGCTGCGGCGGGTGATGCTGCCGTTGACCCTGCCGGGCATCGTGACCGCGGTGATCTTCACGTTCATCGCGGCCTGGAACGAGTACGTCGTCGCGCTGACCCTCATGCTCGACGAGTCGAGGAAGCCGCTCACCGTGGGCATCACGTCCTACGTCACCGGCTACGAGCAGCACTGGGACCAGCTGTTCGCAGCCGCGGTGATCGCGATCGTGCCGGTGGTCGTGCTCTTCGCGGTGATCGAGAAGCACCTGGTGGGCGGCCTCACGGCTGGCTCGGTGAAGTGACTGAGCTCAGCGACGTCGCCGACCCGGTCCCGGAACGCGGACGACCCCTGGACCGCGGCAGCCGCTGGAGCGCCCTGCTCGGGCTGCTCGCCGAGCACGGACGGCTCAGCGTGGCGCAGGTCGTCGAGGCGCTCGGCGTCTCGGAGGCCACCGTGCGGCGCGACTTCGGCGAGCTGGCGGCCCAGCAGCTGGTGACGCGCACCCACGGAGGGGTGGTGGCGACGGCCGTGGCCTACGACCTGCCGGCCCGCTACAAGCAGTCCTCCGGCGACACCGCCAAGGACCGGATCGCCGCTGCCGCAGCGGAGCTCGCACTCGAGGGCTCGGTCGTCGGCTTCAACGGCGGCACCACGACGAGCGCCACGGCGCGGCGCCTCGCGGCGCGTGCCGACCTCGCGAGCTCGGCGCAGCGCCCGGCCATCACCGTCGTCACCAACGCGCTCAACATCGCGACCGAGATGGTGCTGCGCCCGTTCATCCGGTGCGTCACGCTCGGCGGGGTCGCCCGGCAGGAGTCGTACGAGCTGTCCGGTCCGCTCGCGTCGATGGTGCTGAACGAGCTGTGGCTCGACACAGTCTTCCTCGGCGTCGACGGCGTCTCGGCCCAGGCCGGGGCGACGTGCCGCCACGAGGGAGAGGCCGGCATCAACGCGCTCATGGTGGAGCGCGCCGACCGGGTGGTGGTGGTGGCCACGGGTGACAAGGTGGGGCGACGGGCCTTCGCCCGGATCTGCCCGACCGCGAGGATCGACGTGCTGGTGACCGACCCGTCCGCCCCGGACGACGACGTCCGGGCGCTGCGTGCGGCCGGGGTCACCGTCGAGCAGGTCTCGTGAGCGTCGAGGGGTCCGCCCCGGTCGACGTCGTCGCCGCCGTGGACGTCGGCGGCACGCGCATCAAGTCGGCCCTGGTCGACCGCAGCGGGACCGAGCTGGTCTCCGCCACTGTCCCGACGCCGCGCGACCTCGGCCACCCGGGAGCGCTGGTGGTCGCGGTGACCGACACGGTGGCCGCCCTGCTCGCGCAGGCGACCGAGAAGGGCCTCGCCGCACGACTCGGCGGCTGCGGCGTCGTGGTGCCCGGCCTCGTCGACGACGCGCGTGGGGTGGCGGTGTTCTCGGCCAACCTGGGCTGGCGCGACCTCGACGTCGTGTCGCCCCTGGAGTCGGCGCTCGGCATCCCCGTGGCCCTCGGCCACGACGTGCGGGCCGGCCTGGTGGCGGAGGCGAGGTGGGGAGCGGCGCGTGGCGCCGACCACGCCATGTTCGTGCCGCTCGGCACGGGCATCGCCGGTGCGCTCATGGTGGACGGGCGCGTGCTGCACGCCGGTGGGTATGCCGGCGAGCTGGGCCACGTGGTCGTCGAGCCCGGGGGGCCGGTGTGCGGCTGCGGCGCCCGTGGCTGTCTTGAGGCGGTCAGCTCCGCCTCGGCCATCGAGCGGGCCTACGCCCACCGCCTCGGGCCGGCCGAGCAGGTCACCGCCAAGGAGATCGGCGCCCTTGTGGCGCAGGGGGATCCGGACGCCGTGGCGGTCTGGGACCATGCTGTCGGTGCCCTGGCCCGCGCCGTGGTCATGGTGGTGACCCTCACGGGGGTCGACCTCGTGCTCGTCGGTGGCGGGCTGGCGCAGAGCGGCGACCTCCTGCTCGAGCCGTTGCGCCGCGACGTGACCGGCGCCCTGACCTTCCAGCGCCCTCCGGCCATAGCCCGGGCAGCGCTCGGCGACCGGGCCGGGTGCCTCGGCGCCGCCTGCCTCGCCTGGGACGTGACGTGATCGTCACGGTCACCCTCAACGCGGCTCTCGACGTCACCTACACGGTCGCGCGCCTGGAGCTGCACCGCAGCCACCGGGTCACCTCGGTGACCGAGGTGGCCGGCGGAAAGGGCGTCAACGTCGCCTCCGTGCTGGCAGGCCGGGGCGTGCCGGTCATCGCCACGGGGCTGCTGGGCGGCGGGACCGGCGAGCGGGTCCGGGCCGACCTCGACGCCCGCGGCCTCGCCCACCGCTTCTCGCCGTGCGCGGGGGAGTCGCGCCGCGCCGTGGCGGTCGTGTCGGAGGCCGACCGCGACGCCACCGTGCTCAACGAGCCCGGACCCACCGTCACCGACCGGGAGTGGCGGGCCTTCCTCGCCGACCTGCGCGCGCTGCTCACCGAGGCGCGTCCCGACGTGGTGGTCGCCTCGGGAAGCCTGCCCCGCGGCATACCCGCCGATGCGTATGCCGCGGTGGTGCGCGCCGCCCACGAGGTCGGCGCGCTCGCCGTCGTCGACTCCTCGGCGCAGGCGCTCCTGGCCGCCCTGCCGGCGAATCCGGACCTGGTCAAGCCCAACCGCGAAGAGCTCGCCGAGGTCACCGGGGCGGCGGACCCGGTCGCCGGCGCGCGGTCGCTGATCGAGAGGGGAGCGCGCGAGGTCGTGGTGTCCGCCGGCCCTGACGGCCTGGTCGACGTCACGGCAACCGGCGAGGTGGTGCGCGCCGGGCTGGAGCAGCCGCTGGCGGGCAACCCCACCGGTGCCGGCGACGCCGCCGTTGCTGCCCTGGCGGCCGGGCTCGCGAGTGGTCGAGGAGTGCGGGACGTCCTGGCCGACGCCGTCGCCTGGTCGGCCGCCGCAGTGCTCCACCCCCTGGCCGGGAGAGTCCGGCCCGACGACGTCGACCGCCTGCGCCCGCTCGTGCGGCTGCAGCAGGACCCCACCGAGCCGTCTCCAGTCCAGCCGTCACCAGTCCAGCCGTCACCCCAGGAGGACCGCCGTGCTCACCCCGCTCCATGACGTCCTGCGCGAAGCCCGGGCGGAGGGGCGGGGAGTGGCCGCGTTCAACGTCATCCACCTCGAGCACGCCGAGGCGCTGACCCGCGCGGCCGAGCAGGTGGGCCTGCCCGTGGTGCTTCAGGTCAGCGAGAACACCGTGGCCTTCCACGGGTCGCTCGCCCCGGTCGCGGCCGCCACGAAGGTGCTCGCCGAGCGCGCGACCGTGCCCGTGGTGCTGCACCTCGACCACGCGGTGAGCGAGCCGCTGGTCGACGAGGCGCTCGGCCTGGGCTTCACGTCGGTCATGTTCGACGGCTCGAAGCTCGACGACGGGCAGAACCGCGCGGTGACCCGGGCCGTCGTCGAGCGCTGCCACGCCCGGGGCGTCAGCGTCGAGGCCGAGCTCGGGGAGATCGGAGGCAAGGACGGCGTGCACGCGCCCGGGGTGCGCACCCGGCCCGAGGAGGCGGCGACCTTCGCCCGGGACACGGGGGTCGACGCGCTCGCGGTGGCCGTGGGCAGCTCGCACGCGATGACCGAGCGCACCGCCGAGCTCGACCTCGATCTCATCGCCGCCATCCGGGGCCAGGTCGACGTCCCGCTCGTGCTGCACGGCTCGTCAGGGGTGCCCGACGAAGGCCTCGCAGCCGCGGTGCGGGCCGGCATGACCAAGGTCAACATCGCCACGCACCTGAACGCCGTCTTCACCGCGACCGTGCGCGCCCGGCTCGACGTCGACCCGCGGCTCGTCGACACTCGGAAGTACCTCGGCCCGGCGCGCGACGCCGTGCAGGCCGAGGCCGCCCGGCTCCTCGAGCTCGTCGCCCTGCGTTGACCCTTCCCGGTTCGGGGTGTTGCCGCGGGCGATAGCGCGCGGCAACACCCCGAACCGGAGAGGAGTCCGGCAGGGGAGAGGGTCCCGCTAGAAGAGGCGGGTCGTGGTGTCGTCGATGCCGCGCAGCGCGTCGTAGTCGAGCGTGACGCAGCGGATGCCGCGGTCCTGGGCGAGGGTGCGCGCCTGGGGCTTGATCTCCTGGGCGGCGAAGACGCCGGTCACGGGGGCGAGGTGCGGGTCGCGGTTCATCAGCTCGAGGTAGCGGGTCAGCTGCTCGACGCCGTCGATGTCGCCGCGCCGCTTGATCTCGACGGCCACCGACCCGCCGAGGTGGTCCTTGCACAGGATGTCGACCGGGCCGATGGCCGTCATGTACTCGCGGCGCACCAGCGTGTAGCCGTCGCCGAGGGTGTGGATGTGCTCGGCCAGCAGCTTCTGCAGGTGGGCCTCGACGCCGTCCTTGATCAGGCCGGGGTCGACGCCGAGCTCATGGGAGGTGTCGTGCAGCACCTCGTGGATGAGCACGCGCAGCCGGTCCTCCGACTTGGCGTGCTGCACCTGCCACACCAGGGAGACACCGTCGGTCACCTCGTGGTCCTCGGGGGAGAGCTCGGCCATGGCACACGGCGGCGACATCCAGTTCAGCGGCTTGTAGGAGCCGCCGTCGCTGTGCACCAGCACCGAGCCGTCGGCCTTGACCAGCAGCAAACGGGTCGCCAGGGGGAGGTGGGCGCTCAGCCGCCCGTCGTAGTCGACGCTGCACTTCGCAATCACCAGACGCACAGTCCGACACCCTAACCCGGGCCGGTCGCCCCGTTGCACGCCCGGCCGTGGGCAGCGCAGACTCGAGGTAGAGGTGAGTTCGATGGTGAACCTGCTGGCCTACCTCGCCCTGTGCGGGGTGATCGTCGCGACGTTCGGCGCGGCGTGGTCGGTGCTGGAGTGGTTCGCCACCGGACGGCCGCCCCGCTCGGTGCGGTGGGTGGCCGACCGGGTCCGTCCCCGCCTGCCCCACCGCCTCCGCAGGCGCCGCCGTGAGCCCGAGCCGCTGCCGCCGGTGCTGCTCGGCCTTGAGCTTCGCCGGCTGGGCGCGGAGGTCCAGCGGATCGACAGCAGCGACCTCCCCGCCAAGGCCATGCGGCTGCGCGCGGCCACCGCGGCCTACGACTACGTGCTGCTCGAGGCCTGCCGCAGCCTCGAGGTCCCGCTGCCCGGCACGGCGAGCCCGATCGGCACGCCGCTGACCCAGGACCAGCGCCTGGCCGCCGAGACCTCGCTGGTGGGGGCCGGCTTCACCTGGTGACCGCGCCGGGTCGGCGCCTGCCGCAGCGCTCGCCACCCGGGGTGGGGAGGGTCACGCCGAGGGGGTCTCCCCGCGGCATACCGCCTCTGACACACTCGCGCCTATGGCTCGTGACTTCAGCAGCGTCGGTGTGGTCGGACTCGGCACGATGGGTGCCGGCATCGTGGAGGTGTTCGCCCGCAACGGCATCGACGTCGTGGCCGTCGACGTCGACGACGCCGCGGTCGAGCGGGGCCGCGCCCACCTGCAGCACTCCACCGACCGCGCGGTCAGCCGCGGCAAGCTGACCGCCGAGGACCAGGCGGCGCTGCACGGGCGGGTCACCTTCACCGCCGACCTCGGCGACCTCGAGGACTGCCAGCTCGTGGTCGAGGCGGTGCCCGAGCACCTCGACCTCAAGAAGGAGATCTTCGCCAAGGTCGACGGCATCGTGGCGCCCGACGCGGTGCTGGCCACCAACACCTCGAGCCTGCCGGTCACCGAGATCGCGGTCGCCACGAGCAACCCCAAGCGGGTCGTGGGCATGCACTTCTTCAACCCCGCGCCCGTGCTGCAGTTCGTCGAGGTCGTGCGAACCGTCGTCACCGAGGACGAGGTGTTCGAGGACGTCAAGGCCCTGGCCCAGCGCCTCGGCAAGCAGCCGGTGGTCGTCGGCGACAAGGCCGGCTTCATCGCCAACGCCCTGCTCTTCGGCTACCTCAACCACGCCGTCTCGATGTTCGAGTCCCGCTACGCCAGCCGCGAGGACATCGACGCGGCCATGCGCCTCGGCTGCGGCTACCCGATGGGCCCGCTGGCGCTGATGGACCTCATCGGCCTCGACACCGCCTACGAGATCCTCGACACGATGTACAAGCAGGGCCGCGACCGCCTGCACGCCCCGAGCCCGATCATCAAGCAGATGGTCAGCGCCGGGCTCAAGGGCCGCAAGAGCGGCCGGGGCTTCTACACCTACGCCGAGGCCGACTCCTCGCAGGTCGCCGCCGACCACCTGACGCCGCGCCCCGAAGGCGAGGCGGGAGTCGAGAAGCGTCCGGTCAGCCGCGTGGGCGTGGTCGGGTCCGGCACCATGGCCACCGGCATCGTGGAGGTCTTCGCCAAGGCCGGCTACGACGTCGTCTTCGTGGCCCGCTCCGACTCCAAGGTCGAGGCCGTGCGCGCCGCCCTGGCCAAGAGCCTCGAGAAGGCGGTGCAGCGGGGCAAGCTCACGGAGGAGGCCCGCGACGAGGCGCTCGGCCACGTCACAGGCACGACGAGCCTCGACGACCTGCGTGAGGTCGACATCGTGGTCGAGGCCGTCGTGGAGGACCTAGGCGTCAAGCGGGCCCTCTTCGAGAACCTCGACGAGATCTGCAAGCCGGGCGCCATCCTCGCCACGACGACCTCCTCGCTGCCGGTCGTCGAGTGCGCCGCGGTGACCAGGCGCCCGCAGGACGTCGTCGGCATGCACTTCTTCAACCCGGCCCAGGTCATGAAGCTCGTCGAGGTGGTCTCCACCGTCTCGACCGCCCCCGACGTGGTCGCCACCGTGCAGGACCTGTGTGCGAAGGTCGGCAAGCACGCCGTCACCTGCGGCGACCGCTCCGGCTTCATCGTCAACGCCCTGTTGTTCCCGTACCTCAACGACGCGGTGAAGATGCTCGAGGCCAACTACGCCAGCGCCGACGACATCGACACCGCGATGAAGACCGGCTGTGGCCTGCCGATGGGCCCGTTCGAGCTGCTCGACGTCGTCGGCCTCGACGTGGCGCTCGCGATCCAGCGCCAGCTCTACCTCGAGTTCCGCGAGCCGGGCTTCGCGCCGGCGCCGCTGCTCGAGCACCTCGTCACGGCCGGCTACCTCGGCCGCAAGACGGGGCGCGGCTTCCGCACCTACGCCTGAGCCAGCCCGCTCACCGAGGGCTGTGCCGCGTGGTCCCGGCCACGCGGCATACCCGCCCGTTTGGGAGGATGGGGGCGTGCCCCGCGCCAACCGCCGCCGCCGCGACGACGCTCCGCTGAACGTCGACCGCGCGCTCGGCGGGCTCACGCAGCGGGAGTCGTACGCCGGCGGCGAGTGGTTCGTGCGCCGCGTCACCGGGGCGGGCGCCAGCCGCGCCTACCTGTGCCCCGGCTGCCAGCACACCATCGCGCTCGGCACGCCGCACGTCGTGGTGTGGCCGGCCGACGGCGTGGGCGGTCTCGACGACCGCCGCCACTGGCACTCACCGTGCTGGTCCGCCCGGGGCCGGCGCCACACCCAGGGGTCGATCCGATGAGCCTGCACACCAAGGACCTCGGCGAGCACGGGTCGCGAGTCGTCTTCTGCCACGGGCTGTTCGGGCAGGGGCGCAACTGGACCCAGATCGGCAAGCAGCTCGCCGGCGAGCACCGGGTGACCCTGGTCGACATGCCGCACCACGGGAGGTCGTCCTGGCCGGAGGAGTTCGACTACGTCGACGTCGCCGACCGGATCGCCCGGCTGCTCGACGGCGACGACCCGGTCAGCCTGGTCGGGCACTCCATGGGTGGCAAGGCCGCCATGACCCTGGCGCTGCGGCACCCGCACCTCGTCGCGCGGCTGTGCGTCGTGGACGTCTCGCCGGTCGACTACGGCGGGCACGCAGGGGAGTTCCGGGGCTACATCGACGCGATGCAGCGCATGGACCTGCCCGCCGTCACGACCCGTGCCGAGGCCGACGAGGCGCTCGCAGACGCCGTGCCCAACGCGACGGTGCGCGCCTTCCTGCTGCAGAACCTGCGCCGCGACGGTGACGGCTGGCGCTGGCAGGCCAACCTCGACGTGCTCGGCCGCGACCTGCCGGTGCTCGGTGGCTGGCCCGCCGAGCAGCTCGCCGGCACCCCCCAGTACGAGGGGCCGGTGCTCTGGGTGGCCGGGGAGACGTCGGCCTACGTCACCGACGAGTACGCCGACGTCATGCAGGGGTACTTCCCGCGGGTGCGGCGCGTCACCATCAAGGGCGCCGGCCACTGGGTGCACTCCGAGCAGCCGGAGACCTTCCTCGAGGTGCTGCGCCGCTTCGTCGACGCCGAGGACCGCACGAGCGTCTCGGACTAGCGCCGGCACACGCGCCACCGGATTGCGTCGAGAACGACGCCCTCGAAAGGTTCGCCCAACCTCTACATCGAGGGCGAAGGTTCGGCGCCGGGCTGAAGGTTGGGCGAACCTTCCGCCGGACCCGTGGCGCCCATCCCCGACACCGGCCGAGACCTTCGACCCTGTCGGCGGCGCCCGCCCTCGGGGGATGGTGGCGAGGTGGCAGCGGGCCTGCGGGTCGAGCGGGTCGTGCACGCCTTCGGGGAACGCGTGGCCCTCGACGGTGTCTCCTGCGCGGTGCCTCCCGGGCGGCTGACGGGCCTGCTCGGGCCGAACGGCGCCGGGAAGACGACGCTGATGCGCATCCTGCTCGGTGTGCTGACACCCGACGGGGGAGAGGTGTGGCTCGACGGCCAGCGGCTGGAGGACGTGCACGACCGGCGGGCGTGGGGCTACATGCCCCAGGAGCGCGGCCTCTATCCGGCGATGGCTGCCGGCCCCCAGGTGGTGCACTTCGGCCGGCTGCACGGCCTGTCGCGTGCCGAGGCCACCCGACGGGCGCACGGTCTCCTCGACGAGCTCGAGCTCGGCGAGCGGTGGGACGAGCGCACCGACCGGTTGTCCGGCGGCATGCAGCAGCGGCTGCAGCTGGCCGCGGCGCTGGTGCACGCGCCGGAGGTCATCGTGCTCGACGAGCCGTTCGCCGGCCTCGACCCGGTGGCCGTGGAGGGCCTGTCCGTCATGCTGCGGCAGCGGGCCGCCGACGGGTGCCTGGTGCTCTTCTCGAGCCACCAGCTCGACCTCGTGCAGGACCTCTGCGAGGACATCGTGATGGTCGACCACGGCAGGACGGTGCTGGCGGGCGCGGTGTCCGAGCTGCGGGCCGCCTCCGGGCAGCGCCGGCTCCGCCTCCACGTCGAGACGCGCGACCGGGGGTGGCTGGCCGGCCTCGACGGGGTGCAGGTGGTCAGCGACCACGCCGACGACCTCCGGCTGACGGTGCCGCGCGGCACGGACCCGCTGGCCGTCCTCGATGCGGCCCGTTCGGCTGGTCGCGTGCTCGACTTCGGCCTCGAGCTGCCCACCCTCTCCGAGCTGTTCCTCGCGGCCGTCGCATCCGAGCCGGTGCTCGAGGAGGTCGGCCCATGAGCTGGTGGCGGGGCACGGGGCTGGTCGCGCGGCGCAGCCTGCTGGAGACGCTGCGCTCGCGCACGTTCCGCATCGTCACCGCTGTGCTGCTGGTGGCGTCGGTGGCGGCGGTCGTGGTGCCGCAGCTGGTGCTCGACCAGCCCACGACCTACACGCTGGCCACTGTGGGCGACGCCCCGACGGAGCTCCGCGCCGCCCTGGCCTCCGCCGCCACCAGTGGGGACTTCACCGTCGAGTACGCCCCCCGTGGCGACGCGTCGGCCGTGCGTGAGGCGGTGCGTGAGGGCGAGGCCACGGCCGGGCTTGCCGGAGACACCCTCTGGACCGAGCCCGGCGCCGACCACACGTTCCCGGTGGTGGTGGCCCAGACCGTCGTCACGGTCGAGACCGTCGCGCGGCTGCGCGCAGCAGGCCTGACCCCGGAGGAGATCGCGCAGGTCGGCGCGGTCCAGCCCCCACGGCAGGTGACCGTCGGGCGCGTCGACAGCGAGGAGCGGGCCGCCGTCGGCTTCGGCGTGGGGATCGCCCTCTACCTCGCGCTGACCTTCGCCGGCAGCGCCATCTCCACCGCGGTCGCGGTGGAGAAGTCGACCCGCGTCTCGGAGGTGCTGCTGGCGGTGCTGCGCCCCAGCCAGATCCTTGTCGGCACCGTGGCAGCGGTCGGCACGGCCATCCTGGCGCAGCTGCTGGTGCTGGGTGCGCCCCTGGCGGTCGCGGTGCGCCTCGGCGAGGTCGGCCTGCCGCCCGTGGCCAGCAGCGACCTCGCCCTGGGCGTGGTGTGGTTCGCCCTCGGGTTCGCGCTCTACGCCTTCCTGTTCGCCGCGTCGGCAGCGCTGGTCGACAAGGTCACCGACGCCAGCGCCGCGGTCGCCCCGGTCACGACGGTGCTCGTCCTCGGCTACCTCCTGAGCGTGATCGTCGTGATGGGCGACCCGTCCAGCGCGTGGGGCACCGCGATCTCGATGTTCCCGCTCAGCGCTCCGATGGCGATGCCGATCCGGTGGTCCGGCGGCGAGGTGCCGGTCTGGCAGCTGGTGACCGCGATGGCGCTCACCGCGGCCACGGCGGTGCTCCTCGTGTATGCCGGGTCGGCGGTCTACCGGCGCGCGCTCGTGATCACCGGCCACCGGGTGCGCTGGCGCGAGCTCCTCGGCCGCTAGCCCCAGCGAGGCCGCCCGCACCACGAGGTGAGTCCGCGTTCACGGACGCGAGGCCTCAGTGCCTCCGCTGGCGGGGGAGCAGCACCTCTTCGTAGAGCAGCAGCAGGCCGGCGGCGATCGGGATGGCGAGCAGGGCGCCGAGCACGCCGAGCAGGGTGCCCCCGGCGAGCGCGGCGACGACCGTGACGGCGCCCGGCACCGAGACGGTGCGCTGCATGATGCGCGGCACCACGAGGTAGTTCTCGACCTGCTGGTAGACGATGTAGTAGACGAGGGCGATGATCGCCTTGCGCGGCTCGTCGAAGAGGGCGACCGTGCACACCAGGGCGGCGCCGAGGGTGGCACCCACCATGGGCACGAGCCCCAGGATGCCGACGAGCACCGCCAGCACCGCGGCATACGGGATGCCGACGATCGACATCATGACCCAGCTCAGGATCGCGTTGATCGTCGCCACCGCGACCTGGCCGATGGCGTAGGAGCCGGCGCGCCGCATGATCTCCTCCGATAGGGAGACCACGCGCGGGCGGCGTGAGGCGGGGACCATCTCGAAGGACGCGCGCTTGATCTTCGGCAGGTTCCCCAGGAAGAACAGCGTCAGGATCATGACGGTGAAGAACTGGAACACCCCGGTGACCACGGCCCGGCCCGCGCCGAGCACACCGCCGAAGACCTGGCTGAGGAACGCGCTGTCGGTGACGCGCTTGTTGAACTCCTCCGAGATCTTGTCGACGACCTGGTAGTCGCGGTCGACCTGGCGCACGACCCGGCTGTCGAGCACGCTGTCGACGTAGCCCGGGGCGTCCTGGACGAGCTGGGTTCCCTGCTCGACCACCGGGGGCACGACGAGCAGCCCGATCAGGGTGAAGACCACCAGCACCCCGGCGAACACGATGCTCACGGCGGCGGGACGCTTGATCTCGCGCCGGGTCAGGGACGTGACGATCGGGTCGAGGGCCAGGGTCAGGAAGAAGGCGACGACGATGAGCGTGATCACCGCGCTGAGGCGGCCGATGAGGTGCCACAGGCCGAGGGCGATGATGACGCCGAACGCGCCCACGAAGCCGACGTAGAACGGCGACTGCCGGTTCAGCGGGCGCCCGGCCTGGCCGAAGCGCCGGCCCGGTGCCTCGCCCTCCCCGGCGTGGTGGTCACCCTCCGCGCCGGTCGCGGCTTCGCCGCCTGCCGAAGCTCCCGAAGCGGCGGCACCGGCGGCGCCGGCGACACCAGCGGCCTGGGGGCTCCCTGGGGTGGGGGCCGGGGTTGTCGCGCCCTCGACGGGGGGCAGCACGGTGGAGAGCAGGTCGCGCTGCAGGCGCACGTCCTCCTCGCCGACCTGCCCGGGCGCGATGCCCCGGGGGCGGTTGCTCTCCCGGAGTGCCTCGCGCTGCCTGCGCCGGAACTCCCTCCACCGATCCCACATATGACGGACCTCCCGCGGCGAGCCTAGTGCCAGGGGAGGTCCGTCACGGGGTGGGACCCGCTCAGGCGTTTCGGAACCGGTTGATCGCGCTCAGGTGGGTCTGCCGCTTGGCCTCGTTGGTGACGCCGAGCCCGGCCTCGGGCGCCAGCGTGAGCACGCCGACCTTGCCCTGGTGCAGGTTCTTGTGGACGTCGAACGCCGCCTGCCCGACCTCCGCCATCGCGTAGGTCTTGCTCAGCGTCGGGTGGATCAGGCCGCGGTTGATGAGGTCGTTGGCCTCCCACGCCTCGCGGTAGTTGGCGAAGTGCGAGCCGATGACCCGCTTGAGGCTCATCCACAGGTAGCGGTTGTCGTACTCGTGCATGTAGCCGCTCGTCGAGGCGCAGGTGACGATGGTGCCGCCCTTGCGCGCGACGTAGACCGAGGCGCCGAAGGTCTCCCGCCCCGGGTGCTCGAAGACGATGTCGACGTCCTTGCCGCCGGTCAGCTCGCGGATGCGGGCGCCGAACCGCTTCCACTCCTTGGGGTCCTGGGTGGTCTCGTCCTTCCAGAACCGGTAGCCCTCGGCGTTGCGGTCGATGACCAGCTCGGCGCCCATCTTCCGGCAGATCTCCGCCTTGTCGGGCGAGGAGACCACGCAGACCGGGGTCGCGCCGCCGGCCAGCGCCATCTGGGTGGCGTAGGAACCGAGGCCGCCGGAGGCGCCCCAGATGAGCACCGTGTCGCCGAGCTTCATGCCTGCGCCGTTGCGCGAGACGAGCTGGCGGTATGCCGTGCTGTTCACCAGCCCGGGGGAGGCGGCCTCCTCCCACGTCAGGTGGTCGGGCTTGGGCATCAGCTGGTTGGTCTTGACGATGGCCAGCTCGGCCAGACCGCCGAAGTTGGTCTCGAAGCCCCAGATCCGCTGCTCGGGGTCGAGCATCGTGTCGTTGTGGCCGTCGGCGCTCTCGAGCTCGACGGAGAGGCAGTGCGCGACGACCTCTTGGCCCGGCTTCCACTTGTGCACCCCTGGCCCGGTGCGCAGCACGACGCCGGCGAGGTCGGAGCCGACGACGTGGTACGGCAGGTCGTGCCGCTTGGCGTACTCGGAGGTGCGGCCGTAGCGCTCGAGGAAGCCGAACGTCGAGACCGGCTCGAAGATCGAGGTCCAGACGGTGTTGTAGTTGATGGCGCTGGCCATCACGGCGACCAGCGCCTCGCCCGGGGCGAGCTCGGGCAGCGGCACCTCGTCGACGTGCAGTGACTTGCGGGGGTCCTTGTCGCGGCTGGCCATGCCCTCGAACATGCCGACCTCGTCCTTGTGCACCGTCACGGCACGGTAGGTCTCGGGAACGGCCAGGCCGGCATACGTCTCACGGGCGCGGTCGCCCGAGAGGATGGCGTCGCGGATCTCCTGCATCGTGGGGAACTCCTCGGCGTAGATGGAGAGGGGGACACTGGGGCTGCGCCGAACCTAGTGCGGGCCCTGCGGCCCGTGACCGGGAGTGAGACGGCGGTCACGCGGTGACCTGTCTCACCCGACGCAGCTCCGTCGCCGAGATGGGGCCCAGCCACAGTCCGGCACGGCGTGTCGTGGGGTTGCGCCCCATTTCGGCGGTTCGGGCTCGACCGCGCCCGGCTTCCACCCATAATCGGGGACCCGGGCACGAGGTGTCCGGTGAATCGACTCCAGGGGTTGGCGGTGCGGCGAGCGGTCAGGGCAGCAGGTGCCGTGGTGGCGGCCGCGGCCGTTCTCGGCACCGGATCGCTGGCCTTCGGCCCCGCAGAGCTCGCCGTCGACCCGGTGCTCATCACGCCCTCGACGTGGCAGGCCGACACCACCACCCGGGCGGGTGCCGCGTCAGCCGCCGCCACCGACGAGTGGCTGGCCGCCGGCAGGGTGCCGGGTGCCGGCACCCGGTGGGAGGACATGTCGCGCACCGCATTGGCCGACCTGCGCGAGCTGGTGCGCCCGGGCGGCGCGGTGCTGGCCGGCGCCGCCGACCGCTGGGAGTACGTCTGGCCCCGTGACAGCGCCTTCGTCGCCGTGGCCCTCGCGGAGACCGGGCACCCGGCGGAGGCGACGCGGGTCCTCGGCTTCCTCGACCGGCTGCCGCTCGACGCGGTGAAGGGGTACGAGGCCCGCTACCACCTCGATGGCTCGGGCCCACCGGACGGCCGCGAACGACAGCTCGACGGCTGCGGCTGGGTGCTGTGGGCGCTCGAGCGCGTGCACCGCGCCGGCGAGGGTGCGGTCGCCGACTCCTTCGCCGGCCTGCAGGACCGCTGCACGAACCACCTGCTCGCGGTCACCGGGCAGGGCCGCCGGCTGCCCCCCGACTCACCCGACTACTGGGAGGTGAGCGAGTGGCGCACCACGCTCGGCACCGCGGCGCCGGTGCTCGCCGGGCTCACCCACAGCGCCGAGCTGTATGCCGTGCGCGGCCTCGCGCAGCGGGCCGAGGGGGTGCGCGAGGCCGCCGCCCGCCTCGAGCGCCAGGTGCACCGCCGGTTCGGCGCCGACTACGAGCGGTACGGCGGCAGCGGGGGGCTCGACGCCGCCGTCGCGATGCTGATGCCGCCGTTCACGCCCGAGCGGGCGCCGGTCGTCGCGGCCTGGGAGCGCTACCAGGTGGACGCCCTGCGCGAGGCGGGCGGGCTCGCGCCCGGCACCTCGTGGAAGCAGGACGGCGTCTCGTGGACCCCGGAGACGGCCCTGGTCGCCTACACGGCGGCCGCGTCCGGGAGGCGGGGCACGTCCGCCTACTGGCTCGACTGGCTCGACGAGCACCGCACGCCGTGGGGGAGCCTGCCGGAGAAGGTGACGGCCCGCGGGAAGCCGGCCGGCCCGGGGCCGCTCGCCTGGACGGCGGCGCTGGTCGTGCTGACACTGGCCGAGCTGGAGGACGCGCCGCCGTCGACCTGAGCTCGCGCTAGTGGGCCGCGTCCTCGGCCGGCTCCACGAGCTCGACGAGGATTCCGCCGGCGTCCTTGGGGTGGATGAAGTTGATGCGCGAGTTCGACGTGCCGCGCCTGGCCTCGGGGTAGAGCAGGCGCAGGCCACGCTCGCGGAGCACCGCGCTCACCGCGTCGACGTCCTCGACGCGGTAGGCCATCTGCTGGATGCCGGGGCCGGAGCGGTCGAGGAACTTCGCGATGGTCGACTCCGGGGAGAGGGGCGCGAGGAGCTGGATGCAGGAGCCGGAGTCGCCGACGGACATCATCGCCTCGCGCACGCCCTGCTCCTCGTTGACCTCCTCGTGGGCCAGCGTCATGCCGTAGGTGTCACGGTAGAACGCGATGGCCCCGTCGAGGTCGGCCACGGCCACGCCGACGTGGTCGATGGCGGTGAACAGAGGGGTCGGAACGGCACTCATGGGCGCAGCCTAGGGGTGGTCGGGACCGTGACCGGACGGCTGTGAGCCAGCCCATAGACTGGCACCCATGTCCTCACTGTCCAGGGGTGACGTCGCGCACCTCGCCGGCCTCGCCCGCATTGACCTCTCCGACGCCGAGCTCGACAAGATGGTCGGCGAGCTCGCGGTGATCCTCGAGTCCGTCGCCAAGGTGCAGCAGGCCGGTGCGGAGGACGTCCCGCCGATGTCGCACCCCTTGCCGCTGACCAACGTGACGAGGCCCGACGAGATCCAGCCGTCCCTCGGCGCCGACGCCGCGCTCGAGATGGCGCCGGCCTCCGAGCTGCAGCGCTTCTCCGTGCCCCGCATCCTCGCCGAAGACTGACCCTGGTCGACGACCGACCTCGATCGACGACAGAAGCAAAGGACGTTCCCACCCGTGAGCACCGACATCACCCGCTCCAGCGCGGCCGAGATCGCTGACGCGCTCGCCCGCCGCGAGGTCAGCTCCGTCGAGGTCACCCAGGCCCACCTCGACCGCATCGCCGTCGTGGACGGCGACATCCACGCCTTCCTCCACGTCGACGCCGAGGGCGCGCTCGCCGCGGCACACGACGTCGACCAGCGCCGCGCCGCCGGTGAGGAGCTGCACGTCATGGCCGGCGTGCCGATCGCCGTCAAGGACGTCATGGCCACCAAGGGCCTGCCGACGACCTGTGGCTCGAAGATCCTCGAGGGCTGGATCCCGCCCTACGACGCCACGCTCGTCAGCCGACTGCGCGCGGCCGGGATGCCCATCCTCGGCAAGACCAACATGGACGAGTTCGCGATGGGCTCGTCCACCGAGCACTCGGCCTACGGACCCACCCGCAACCCGTGGGACCTCGACCGCATCCCCGGCGGCTCGGGCGGTGGCTCCTCGGCAGCGGTGGCCGCGTTCGAGGCCCCGCTGGCCATCGGCACCGACACCGGCGGCTCGATCCGCCAGCCGGCGGCGGTGACCGGCACGGTCGGCACCAAGCCCACCTACGGCGGTGTCTCCCGCTACGGCCTGGTGGCGCTCGCCTCCAGCCTCGACCAGGCGGGGCCCTGCTCGCGCACCGTGCTCGACGCGGCCCTGCTGCACTCGGTGATCGGCGGCCACGACCCGCGGGACTCCACCTCCATCGACGCCCCCGCCCCGCCCGTCGTCGAGGCCGCCCGTCGCGGTGACGTCAAGGGCATGCGCATCGGCGTCGTGAAGGAGCTCGGTGGCGAGGGCTACCAGCCCGGCGTGCGCGCCCGCTTCGAGGAGTCGGTGCAGCTGCTGGTCGACGCCGGCGCCGAGGTGGTCGAGGTGTCCTGCCCGAGCTTCGACTTCGCCCTCGCGGCCTACTACCTCATCCTGCCGAGCGAGGCGTCCTCGAACCTCGCCAAGTTCGACGCCATGCGTTACGGCCTGCGGGTGCTGCCCGAAGGGGTCGACGACCCGAGCGCCGAGCAGGTCATGGCCGCCACCCGCGACGCCGGCTTCGGCGACGAGGTCAAGCGCCGCATCATCCTCGGCACCTATGCGCTGAGCTCCGGCTACTACGACGCCTACTACGGCCAGGCCCAGAAGGTGCGCACGCTCATCTCGCGCGACTTCGCCTCGGCCTTCGCGTCGGTCGACGTCCTCGTCAGCCCCACCGCACCGACGACGGCGTTCCGGCTCGGCGAGAAGCTCGACGACCCGATGGCCATGTACCTCAACGACATCGCCACCATCCCGGCCAACCTCGCCGGTGTGCCGGGCATGTCGCTACCGAGCGGTGTGGCCGACGAGGACGGGCTGCCCACCGGCATCCAGATCCTGGCCCCCGCCACCGAGGACGCCCGCCTGTACCGGGTCGGCGCCGTGCTCGAGAAGCTGCTCGTCGAGCAGTGGGGCGGCCCCCTGCTGGCGAAGGCACCCCAGCTGACCGCGAAGGGAGCGTGAGCGGCATGAGCACCGCCACCACCGAGCCCGTCCTGTCCTACGACGAGGCGCTGGAGAAGTACGACCCCGTGATGGGCCTCGAGGTGCACGTCGAGCTCAACACGAAGACCAAGATGTTCTGCGGTTGCGCCACCGAGTTCGGCGCCGAGCCGAACACCCAGGTGTGTCCCGTCTGCCTCGGCCTTCCCGGCGCCCTGCCGGTGGTCAACGAGAAGGCCGTGGAGTCGGCGATCCGGATCGGCCTGGCGCTGAACTGCGAGATCGCGCCGTGGTGCCGGTTCGCCCGGAAGAACTACTTCTACCCGGACATGCCGAAGAACTTCCAGACCTCGCAGTACGACGAGCCGATCGCCTTCAACGGCCACCTCGACGTCGAGCTCGAGGACGGCTCGACCTACCGGGTCGAGATCGAGCGCGCGCACATGGAGGAGGACACCGGCAAGAGCCTGCACGTCGGCGGCTCGACCGGGCGCATCCACGGGGCCGAGTACTCGCTCGTCGACTACAACCGGGCCGGCATCCCGCTGATCGAGATCGTCACCAAGCCGATGACGGGCGCGGGGGAGCGGGCCCCCGAGGTCGCCAAGGCCTACGTCGCCGCCCTGCGCGACCTGCTGCGGGCCCTGCACGTCTCGGACGTGCGCATGGAGCAGGGCTCGCTGCGCTGCGACGCCAACGTCTCGCTGCGCCCCCGTGCTGCCGAGGGTCAGCACCAGGACGACGTGCCGCTCGGCACCCGCACCGAGACCAAGAACGTGAACTCGCTGCGCTCGGTGGAGCGTGCGGTCCGCTACGAGATCTGCCGGCACGCGGCGATCCTCGAGGCCGGGGGCCGGATCACCCAGGAGACCCGGCACTGGCACGAGGACACCGGCGTGACCACCAGCGGCCGCGAGAAGTCAGACGCCGAGGACTACCGCTACTTCCCGGAGCCGGACCTCGTCCCCGTCGCGCCGACCCTGCAGACCGTCGAGGCCCTGCAGAAGACCCTGCCGGAGCCGCCGACCCAGCGCCGCAAGCGCCTCCAGGCCGACTGGGGCTTCTCCGACCTCGAGATGCGCGACGTCGTCAACGCCGGCGCGGTCGAGCTCATCGAGCTGTCGGTCGAGGCCGGGGCCACCGCGGCCGGGGCCCGCAAGTGGTGGACCGGCGAGCTGGCCCGCCGCGCCAACGCCGAGGGCAGGGCCGTCGACGAGTTCGGCGTCACGCCCGAGCACGTCGCCGAGCTCGACCGCCTCGTGAAGGACGGGCGCCTCAACGACTCCATGGCCCGCCAGGTGCTCGACGGCGTCATCGCCGGCGAGGGCTCGCCGGAGGAGGTCGCCGACGCCCGTGGGCTCGAGCTCGTGCACGACGACGGCGCCCTCGAGGCGGCGGTCGACAAGGTCATCGAGGCGAACCCCGATGTGGCCGCGAAGATCCGCGGCGGCAAGGTCCAGGCCGCCGGTGCCCTGATCGGCCAGGTCATGAAGGAGATGAAGGGCCAGGCCGACGCCGGCAAGGCGCGAGCGATCATCCTCGAGCGCCTCGGCGTCGGCTGACCACCGCCGCCCCGGCTGCACGTGTGCCGCGTGGGCCGGCACCCGGGTGACCTCACCCAGGGTGCCGGCCCACCGGCATACCCGGCCTAGCGGCGGCCGCCGCCGAGGAGGCCGCCGAGCACGTCGGTGATGATGTTGCCGCTGCTGCCGCCGCTTCGCTGCCCACCGACCGCGCCGCCGAGCACCTGCCCCAGGACGTCCTGCGGCCCGCCGCCCCCACCGGCCGGCTCGGGGCGGCCGCCGCCCAGCACCTGCCTGGTCAGCCACGACAGCACGATCGGGGCGAGCAGGGGCAGGAGCTTGGCGACGAGGTCGCTGCTGACCGCTCCCACGCCACCGATCCGACCGACCACCTGTTCCTCGTTGTCGCCGAAGATGTGGTGGGCGATCTTCTGCCCGTCGGCCTCGTCGACGTCGTCGAGGTCGACCCCGCCCTCGATGAGCGCGCCGTCGTGCTGGCCGAGCGCCTCCGCGAGCGAGGAGGCCCCGGCGGGGTCGGCGGCGTTGGCCTGCAGCCCACCGAGGAGGGCGGGGAGCGCGGTGCGGGCGGCCCGCTCGACCTCGTCGGGATCCGCCCCGACCCGCTGGGCGAGCTGCTCGACGGGGATGGCGTCCATGATCTCCTCGACTGCGGACATGCTCGGCTTCCTCTCGCTCGGTGGTCAGGGCAGGGTGGACTCGGGGATGACGAGCAGCCGGTCGTCGTCGGGGCGGGGGTTGCCCCGCGAGGTGTTGTTGGTCAGCACCCACAGGCGGCCGTCCGGGCCGACGACGACGTCGCGCAGCCGGCCGTACTCGCCCTCGAGCAGCCGCACCGGCTCGCCGGCCACCCCGTCACGGGTCGGGACGCGCCACAGCGACTGCCCGCGCAGCGCCGCCAGGTAGACCGTCCCGTCGGCGGTCACCGCGATGCCGCTCGGCGAGGACTCGGCGGTCGACCACTGGCGCAGCGGGTCGACGAAGCCGGCCCGTCCGGCCCGGCCCTCGACCACCGGCCAGCCGTAGTTGCGGCCGGGGCGGATGAGGTTGAGCTCGTCCCAGGTGTTCTGGCCGAACTCGCTGGCGAACATGCGCCCGTCGCTGTCCCAGGCGATGCCCTGCACGTTGCGGTGGCCGTAGGACCACACCGGTGACCCGTCGAACGGGTTGCCCGGCGCGGGCCGGCCGTCCTTGGTGACGCGCAGGATCTTGCCGCCGAGGGAGCTGCGGTCCTGCGAGCGGTCGGGCACTCCCGCGTCGCCGGTGGTGACGTAGAGGAACCCGTCGGGTCCGAACGCCAGCCGTCCGCCGTTGTGGTTGCCGGCCTTCGGTATGCCGGTGAGGACCGGCTGCGGGCGGCTCGCCCTCCCGTTCGCGAACGTCACCCGCACCACACGGTTGTCGTTGCCGGCGGTGAGGTACAGGAAGACCGACCGGTCCGTCGAGAAGTCGGGGGAGGCGGCGACCCCGAGCAGGCCGCCCTCGCCGCCGGGCTCGACGCCGGGGACCCGGCCGAGGTTCCGGGTGGCCCCGCCCTCGCGCACCTGGAGCAGCTGAGCCTGGTCACGGGTCGTCACCAGCGCGGACCCGTCCGGGAGGAAGGCGATGGCCCAGGGGACGTCGAGGTTGGTCGCAACGGTGCGACGTTGCCTGGGTGCGGGGGTCGACGATGGTGTGGTCTTCGATGGGCCACTGGCAATCGCGGTGTGGGAGGTGCTCGCGCTGGCGGTGGACGAGGCAGAGGACGAAGGGGCGGAGATCGACGGCGGGGTCACTTCTCCAGCACTGCCGATCTCCGCCCCGGTGCAGGCCGTCACGACCAACAGGGCGCCGGTGACGGCTGCGGGGTGGAGGCGCATGGAGCCATCCTCTCCCGCACCTGCCGTGGTTACACCCCGACCCCGAGCAGGATGTCGTAGACCTGCCAGCCGCTGCTGGCGCGGCCGTAGCTGCTGAAGCCACCGCCACCGTTGCCGCGGTAGAGCCAGAGCTCGCCGTTGGGCCTGCGGGCGAGGACGTCGCTCTTGCCGTCGCCGCTGAAGTCCCCAGCGGAGAAGAGGCGGTCGACGGCCTGCCAGCCGGTGCTGATCCGGCGGCCGGCGGCGGCCCAGCCCCCCGCGCCGTTGCCGGCGAAGAGCCAGAGCTCGCCGTTGGGCTTGCGGGCGAGGACGTCACCATTGCCGTCGCCGGTGAAGTCGCCGGTGGAGAAGATGCGGTCGAAGGCCTGCCACCCGGTACCTATGCGGCTGTAGGACGCGATGCCACCACCGCCGTTGCCCCGGTAGAGCCAGAGCTCGCCGTTGAGCCTGCGGGCGATGATGTCGCTCTTGCCGTCGCCGCTGAAGTCGCCCGTGGAGAGGATCCGGTCTACGGTCTGCCAACCCGTGCTGATGCGGCGGCCAGCGGCGGCCCAGCCACCGCCACCGTTGCCGCTATAGAGCCATAGCTCGCCGTTGGGCCTGCGGGCGAGGACGTCACTCTTGCCGTCGCCGCTGAAGTCGCCCGTGGAGAGGATCCGATCGAAGACCTGCCAGCCCGTGCCGATGCGGTTGTAAGCGCCGACACCCCCGGTGCCGTTACCGCGGTAGAGCCAGAGCTCGCCGTTGAGCTTGCGGCCGATGATGTCGCCTTTGCCGTCGCCGGTGAAGTCCTTGGCCACGGCCATGGGCTCGGTGGGCGTCACGACGTTGCTCGGGGCGCTGTTTGCGGACCTGCCCAGGTCATTCCCTGCCTGCACGGTGAACGTGTACTCCACGCCGCTCGTGAGTCCGGTGAACACCAGGCTCGTGGCGTCGCCTGGGGCAGGCATGGAGACTCCCTTGCCGGGGTTGACATTCACCTTGTAGTCGGTGATCGGCCAGCCGCCGTCGTTGGCGGGCGGCGTCCAGCTCACCGTGGCGCTCTGGACTCCTGGCGTCGCGCTGACGTTGACCGGTGGGTCCGGAACGGTGACGGTGGAACCGCCCGTGATGGTCACCGCCGGGCTCTTGAGACTCGGCAGGGACCTGCCGTCGGCGTTCCTGGCGCGCACGGTGAAGGTGTAGGTCCCATCAGGGAGGCCCGTGATAGTGGCACTGGTCTGGGTCGGGTCATCGACCGTCAGCCCGATGGCCGACGGCTGGGCGGCGACCAGGAACCCGGTCAGGGGGCTGCCCCCGTCGCCAGCAGGTGTCCAGCTCACGGTGGCGCTACCGAGTCCAGCAGCGACAGCGGAGACGTTTGTCGGCGCCTCGGGGACTAGGGCGTGGGCCGGCTCAGCCCCAAGGACACCGATTCCCAGGGCGACAGCCAACCCACCTCCCACGACCCGGAGGCGACCAGCTGCCCGGGCCTTCCAGATCGTTCGCAGTTGCCTGCGAGACTTGCCGAATCCCATGTTCCTACTCCCCTCGTGCACGACGCGGATTGCGCCTCGTACGGATTGCACCTCGTGGGGGGTGACAGCACACGCGCCGGTCGCTGTAGGTGGTCCTCCACCATTTGCACGAGCCCGCTGAGCCGGCCCACGCCCAGCCACGGTTACCGTGAGGCGCATGACCGTCGTCACGCTGCCCGGCCAGGACTGGATCGACGACGTGGGGCCCGTGCCCGGCCTCGAGCTCCTGCCGTGGTCGATGGACGGACCGCCCCAGCGCGCGGACGAGGTCCGCCTCGTCGTGCCGCCCTACATGGGCGCCGGGGAGCGGATCGGCGCCCTGGCGCACACGCCGGGCGTCGAGGTCGTGCAGCTGCTCAGCGCCGGCTACGACGACGTGCTCGCCAAGCTGCCCGAGGGCGTGAGACTGGCCAACGCCGCCGGCGTGCACGACGCGTCGACCGCCGAGCTGGCCGTCGCCCTGACGCTGGCATCGCTTCGCGGCCTGCCGAACTTCGTTCTGGCACAACGTGAGGGGCGCTGGTTGTCGCCGGGCGTCCTGCCAGCCCTGGCGGACCGGCGGGTGCTCGTGCTCGGCTACGGCTCGGTCGGCCGGGCGGTGGTGCAGCGCCTGCTGCCCTTCGAGGTGGAGGTCACGGCAGTGGCCAGCCGTGCCCGCCAGGGCGACGGCCGCGTGGCCACCGTGCACGGCGTGGACGAGCTGTCGCAGCTGCTGCCCCGGCACGACGTGGTGATCGTCATCGTGCCGCTGTCGGAGGCGACGCGCCGGCTCGTCGACGCGACGTTCCTCGCGGCGATGCCCGACGGCGCCCTGCTGGTCAACGTCGCCCGCGGGCCGGTCGTCGACACCGACGCCCTGCTGGCCGAGACCTCGTCCGGCCGCCTGCTGGCCGCCCTCGACGTCACCGACCCCGAGCCGCTGCCGCAGGACCATCCGCTGTGGACCTCGCCGGGCGTGCTGGTCTCACCGCACGTCGGCGGCGCCACGTCGGCCTTCCGGCCGCGGGCGTTGCGACTCCTGCGCGAACAGCTGCGGGCGTATGCCGCGGGGGCGCCGCTGCGCAACGTCGTGCACGAGGGCTGACGGCGGCTTCCCGGTGATGCGAGATCCCACCTCTCGCGTGCAGCGGCCACCCGGAGGTGCGAGATCTGGGATCTCGCGTCTGGCGCTCGAGACCTCAGAGGCTCGCAACGGCCCGGCGGACCGCCTCGAGGCTGCGCTCGACGTCGCTCGTGGTCGTCGACCAGTTGCTCACCGAGATGCGCAGCACGCTGCGTCCGTGCCACGTCGACCCGGTCATCCAGGCGGTGCCGTCCGCGAGAAGGGCGCGGCCCACCTGCTCGGTGCGCTCATCGCTGCCGAACGCGGCGCACACCTGTGTGAACACCACGTCGTTGAGCACTTGCGCGCCGGGGATGGCACGCAGCCCGGTGGCGAACGCGGTTGCGTGCCTGCACAACCGGTCGACCAGCTCGTCGACGCCCGAACGACCCAGCGACCGCAGCACCGCCCACACGGGGAAGGCCCGCCCGCGTCGGGAGATCTCCGGGACCTTGTCGAACGGCTCGCCCGCCTCGTCGTGCACGAGGTAGGCCCCGTGCATGCCCATCGACGCCCGGACGGCCGCCGGGTCGCGGACGATGGCCAGGCCGCTGTCGTAGGGGACGTTCAGGGTCTTGTGGGCATCGGTCGCCCAGGAGTCGGCGCCGTCGACGCCGGCGACGAGGTGCCTGCGGGAGGCTGCGGCCCCTGCCCAAAGGCCGAAGGCACCGTCGACGTGGACCCACGCGCCGTGCTCCCTGGCCGCGGCCAACGCGTCGGGGAAGGGGTCGAAGGCGCCCGAGTGGACGTTGCCGGCCTGGAGCACCACGATCGTGGGACCCGAGAGGCCACGGGCCAGGGCCTCGTGGAGGGCGTCGGCCCGCAACCGCCCCTGCTCGTCGACCGCCACCGCCCGTGGGGCGCCGAGGCCCAGGTAGCGCAGCGCGAGGTCGACGGTGTCGTGCCGCTCGACGCCCACCAGCACGCGCACCCGTGGGCCGCCGTGCAGCCCGCGCTGGGCGACGTCCCACCCGGCTCGGCGCAGGACGGTGTCGCGGCCGGCGGCCAGGCCGGTGAAGTTCGCCATGGTGGCACCGGTCACGAAGCCCACGGCGCTGCCTGGCGGCAGGCCCAGCAGGTCGACCAGCCAGGCGCTCGTGACGTCCTCCACCGCGCTGTGCGCCGGCGTCACCCGGCGCAGCGCGGAGTTCTGGTCCCAGGCGCTCACCAGCCAGTCAGCCGCTAGGGCCGCGGGGTGGGTGCCGCCGATGACGAACCCGAAGAAGCGACCCGACGGCATACCCGTCAGGCCTGCGTCGCAGGCCTGTGCGAGGAGGTCGACGACCTCGGCAGGGTGGGTCCCCTGCTCCGGCAGGTCCGGCCCGAGCGCCTCGACCACCGCCGCGATCGAGGCCTGCGGGGGCACGGGGCGGTGCTCGAGCGACGACAGCCAGGCCAGGGCGTGCCGGTGGGCGTGGCCGAGCGCTTCGAGCGCCGGCTGGGGCCGGTCCATTCGTGCAGTGTGCGCCCGGCTCGCGCGCCGGCACCAGATGCGGGAGGAGCAGGGCGACCGTGGAAATGCGGGTGTCCGGCGACGCCGGCAGTGCCATGCTGGCGGGATGACCGAGACCATCGTCGGCATCGGTACCCGCAAGGGCCTCTGGCTCGCGCGCAGCACCGACCGTGCAGCCTGGCAGCTCGAGGGGCCCCACTTCCTGATGAGCGAGGTGCTCTCGCTCCTGTTCGACACCCGGGGCGGGCGCAGCCGCCTCCTCGTGGGCTTTCGCTCCTCCCACTGGGGGCCGTCGCTCCAGCACAGCGACGACCTGGGCAGGACGTGGGTCGAGCACCCCGAGGGGTCGATCCGGTTCCCCGAGGACACCGACACCGCGCTGAAGGCGACCTGGCAGCTCGTGGCCGACCCGCACGACGAGTCCGTGGTGTGGGCGGGCACCGAACCGCAGGGGCTGTGGCGGAGCGAGGACGCGGGGGAGACGTTCACCCTCAACCGCGGCCTGTGGGACCACCCCCACCGCCCCGAGTGGGGCGAGGGCGCCGGCGGGGGCGCCATCCACACGGTCCTGCCGAGCCCGGTCGACCCGCAGGCGATGCTCGTGGCCATGAGCACGGGCGGTGTCTACAACTCCAGGGACGGTGGGCAGTCGTGGAGCCCGGGCAACACCGGCATCCACGCCTACTTCATGCCGCACGACGAGTGGCCGGAGTTCGGCCAGTGCGTCCACAAGGTGGCCCGGGACCCGCGGACCCCCACGCGGCTGTACTGCCAGAACCACCGAGGCGTCTACCGGTCGGAGGACGACGGCGTCACGTGGCAGTCCATCGAGGAGGGGCTGCCCACCAACTTCGGCATGACGGTGGTGGTCCACCCGCGGCAGGGCGACACGCTCTGGCTGGTGCCCATCACCTCCGACTACGAGCACATCCCGCCGCAGGCGCAGTTGCAGGCGCAGCGCTCCGACGACGCCGGCCGCACCTGGCGGACCCAGTCCACCGGGCTGCCACACACCTGGACCAACGTGCTGCGCGATGCAGTCTGCACCGACACCGACCCGGCCGAGCCGGGGCTCTACGTCGGCACCCGCAACGGGGAGGTCTACGCGAGCACCGACGGCGGAGAGTCGTTCTCGCTGCTCGCGACCCAGCTGCCCGACGTCTACTGCGTCCGCGCACTGACGGTGGCCTGACGCATGACCACCCGTGTCGTCCTCCCCGGAGTGCTGCGTGACCTGGCCGGCGGTGCCCACGAGCTGGTCGTCGACCTGCCCGGTCCCGCACCGCTGGGGGAGGTGCTCGACGGAGCCTTCGCCTCCTGGCCCATCCTCAACTCACGGGTCCGCGACGAACGGGGGCAGATCCGTCGCCACGTCAACATCTTCGTCGACGGGGAGGACGCCAAGCGCGCCCAGGGAGTGAAGACCCTCGTGGGCCCGGCCGCCACCGTCCACGTCATCAACGCGGTTTCCGGTGGCTGAGCGCTGTGCCGCAGGTCTCCCCCCGATGACGTAGGGGACCTCTGGCGTGTCCCAGCCGGCTGGGCCATGCTCAGGGCATGACCCTCGCCGCCGACGACAAGGTGCTCATCCTCTTCCGCCACGCCAAGGCGGAGCACACCCCGGGCAAGGCCGACCACGAGCGAGAGCTCACCGACCGGGGGCGGCGCGACGCCGCGGCTGCGGGCCGCTGGCTGCACGACAACGGGCTGGGACCCGAGCTGGTGCTCTGCTCGCCGGCGGTGCGCACGCGCCAGACCTGGGAGGCCGCCGCGAACGGGGGAGCGTGCGGTGAGGAGGTCGAGTACGACCAACGCCTCTACTCCGGCGGGGCCGACGGCGTGCTGCAGACGGTGCGCGAGTCGGGCGGTGAGGCCCAGGTGGTGCTCGTCGTCGGCCACAACCCCACGATGGCGGCGCTCGCGAGCGGGCTGTCCGAGGGCGACGGCTCCACGGCGGCCCACGAGTGCCTCGCCGCGGGATTCCCCACGTCCGCGGTGGCGGTCCTGGGCTACGCGGGGAAGTGGCACGACATCGCCTTCGGCACCGCGTCGTTGCTGAGGTGCCATGTCAGCAGGGGGTGAGGTCCCGGCACACCGTCGCAGGCGCGCTGGCGTGCTCGCCCACCAAGCGAGACCGGCGTCCCACCTCGTGGACGCCCGTCCTAGACTGCGCCCATGACGACCACCGACCCCCGCACCTTCGACGGCGTCGACATCAAGCCGCGCAGCCGCGACGTCACCGACGGCCTCGAGAAGACCGCGGCCCGAGGGATGCTGCGGGCGGTGGGCATGGGCGACGACGACTTCGCCAAGCCGCAGATCGGCGTGGCCAGCTCGTGGAACGAGATCACGCCCTGCAACCTCTCCCTCGACCGGCTCGCCAAGGCCGTCAAGGACGGGGTGCACGCCGGCGGCGGCTACCCGCTGGAGTTCGGCACGATCTCCGTCTCCGACGGCATCTCCATGGGCCACGAGGGCATGCACTTCTCCCTGGTCAGCCGCGAGATCATCGCCGACTCGGTCGAGACCGTCATGAGCGCCGAGCGCCTCGACGGCTCGGTGCTTCTCGCCGGGTGCGACAAGTCGCTGCCCGGGATGCTCATGGCCGCGGCGCGCCTCGACCTCGCCTCGGTGTTCCTGTATGCCGGGACCATCCTCCCGGGGATCGCCAAGCTCTCGGACGGCACCGAGAAAGAGGTCACCATCATCGACGCCTTCGAGGCGGTGGGTGCCTGCGCCGCCGGGAAGATGTCGCGCGAGGACGTCGACGCCATCGAGCGCGCGATCTGTCCGGGCGAGGGCGCGTGCGGCGGGATGTTCACGGCGAACACCATGGCCGCGGTGGCCGAGGCGGTCGGGATGTCGGTTCCCGGCTCGGCCGCACCGCCCGCGACCGACCGCCGCCGCGACGCCTACGCCCGCAAGTCCGGCGAGGCCGTCGTCAACCTGCTGCGCCGCGGCATCACCGCGCGCGACATCATGACCAAGGAGGCGTTCGAGAACGCCATCGCCGTGGTCATGGCCTTCGGGGGATCGACGAACGCCGTTCTGCACCTGCTCGCGATCGCGCACGAGGCCGAGGTGGACCTCACGCTGGGCGACTTCCAGCGCATCGGCAAGAAGGTGCCGCACCTGGCGGACGTCAAGCCGTTCGGCCGCTTCGTCATGAAGGACATCGACCACATCGGCGGCATCCCCGTGGTGATGAAGACGCTGCTCGACGCCGACCTGCTGCACGGCGACTGCCTCACGGTGACCGGCAAGACGGTTGCCGAGAACCTCGACGAGCTCAAGCCGCCGCACATCGACGGCCGGGTCATCCGCGAGATGGCCCAGCCCCTGCACCGCACCGGTGGCCTGACCATCCTCACCGGGTCGCTGGCGCCCGAGGGGGCCGTGGTGAAGTCGGCGGGGTTCGACGAGGAGGTCTTCGAGGGGACGGCGCGCGTCTTCAACGGTGAGCGGGCCGCCATGGATGCCGTCGAGGACGGGTCGCTGAAGCCGAAGGACGTCGTGGTCATCCGCTACGAGGGACCCAAGGGTGGCCCCGGCATGCGCGAGATGCTGGCGGTCACGGGCGCGATCAAGGGAGCAGGGCTCGGCAAGGACGTGCTGCTGCTCACCGACGGCCGGTTCTCCGGGGGCACCACCGGCCTGTGCGTCGGCCACCTCGCGCCCGAGGCCGTCGACGAGGGCCCGATCGCCTTCGTGCGCGACGGCGACCCGATCCGCCTCGACGTCGCGAACGGCACGCTCGACCTGCTCGTCGACGAGGCGGAGATGCAGCGCCGGCGCGAGGCGGGCGTGACCCACCCCGAGCCGAAGTACACGCGCGGGGTGCTCGCCAAGTACCGCAGGCTCGTGGGCAGCGCGTCGGGCGGCGCCGTCTGCTCGTGACGCCCGTCCGGGCCAGTGACTGAGACCACAGGTCCGGATCCCGAGACCCGAAGTCTCATCCGTTGACACGCAATGGGGCGTGGGGGACAGTGCAGGTGTGTCACGAATTCTCGTACTCACCTAGCGCGTCCGCTCCAGCCGAGCAGACGCGCCACCCCTTCTGTCCCTGCGGGGACGAAGGGTTTTTTTGTGCCAGAGCAGCACCGCCGGCGTCTCGCCGGCGGACCAGGAGAAAGCGATCGGTGACGAAGTGAGCGACGCCAAGCCGGCAGCACCATCCCCGGCCCAGCTTGCCCAGCAGGCCCGCGCCAAGACCCCTGTCGAGGTCACCGGCGCGCAGAGCCTGGTGCTCTCCCTCGAGGCGATGGACGTCGACACCGTGTTCGGCATCCCCGGCGGCGCGATCCTGCCGGCCTACGACCCGCTGCTCGACTCGGTGAAGGTGCGCCACATCCTCGTCAGGCACGAGCAGGGCGCCGGCCACGCGGCCGAGGGCTACGCCAGCGCGACCGGCAAGGTCGGTGTCTGCATGGCGACCTCCGGCCCCGGCGCGACCAACCTCGTGACTCCGCTGGCCGACGCGCACATGGACTCCGTGCCCATGGTGGCCATCACCGGCCAGGTGAGCTCGGCGTCGATCGGCACCGACGCCTTCCAGGAGGCGGACATCCGCGGCATCACCATGCCGATCACCAAGCACAACTACCTCGTGACCAACGCCGACGACATCCCACGGGTCATCGCCGAGGCCTTCCACATCGCCTCGACCGGCCGTCCCGGGCCCGTGCTCGTCGACATCAGCAAGGACGCCCTGCAGTCGCGGACGACGTTCTCGTGGCCGCCGAAGTTCGACCTGCCGGGCTACCGGCCGGTGGCGCGGCCGCACAGCAAGCAGATCCGCGAGGCCGCGCGCCTCATCGCCGAGGCCAGGCGACCGGTGTTCTACGTGGGCGGTGGCGTCATCCGGGCCGGTGCCTCGGACCAGCTGCGCAAGTTCGTGGAGCTGACCCAGATCCCCGTCGTCACCACCTTGATGGCACGCGGCACGGTGCCCGACAGCCATCCGCTGCACCTGGGCATGCCCGGCATGCACGGGTCGGTGGCCGCCGTCACCGCACTGCAGAAGGCCGACCTGCTCATCACCCTCGGCGCACGTTTCGACGACCGGGTCACCGGGCAGCTGTCGACGTTCGCCCCCCTCGCCAAGGTGATCCACGCCGACATCGACCCGGCCGAGATCTCCAAGAACCGGGCCGCCGACGTGCCGATCGTCGGTGACTGCAAGGACGTCATCACCGACCTGATCGACGCGGTGCGCGCCGACCACGAGGCCGGCCGCAGCGGCGACTACGACGCGTGGCGCGACGAGACGGCGCAGTGGAAGTCGACCTACCCGCTCGGCTACAGCGCCCCCGAGGACGACACCGAGGTGGCGCCGCAGTACGTCATCGAGCGGCTGGGCGCGATCAGCGGACCTGAGTCGGTGTTCGTCGCCGGGGTGGGCCAGCACCAGATGTGGGCGGCCCAGTTCGTGCAGTACGAGCGCCCGAACTCCTGGGTGAACTCCGGCGGGCTCGGCACCATGGGCTTCGCGGTGCCGGCAGCGATGGGCGCCAAGGTCGCCGAGCCGGGCCGCACCGTCTGGGCCATCGACGGTGACGGCTGCTTCCAGATGACCAACCAGGAGCTGGCGACCTGTGTCATCAACGACATCCCGATCAAGGTCGCGGTGATCAACAACTCCAGCCTGGGCATGGTGCGCCAGTGGCAGTCGCTCTTCTACAACGAGCGCTACTCCAACACCGACCTGCACACGTCGGTGGGCCGGCGCATCCCGGACTTCGTGAAGCTGGCCGAGGCCTACGGATGTGTCGGCCTGCGGTGCGAGCGGCCCGAGGACGTGGACGAGACGATCCGCAAGGCCATGGAGATCAACGACGTGCCGGTCGTGGTCGACTTCGTCGTGCACCGTGACGCCATGGTCTGGCCGATGGTGCCGGCCGGCGTGAGCAACGACGACATCCAGATCGCGCGGAACATGACGCCGACCTGGGACCGCGAGGAGTGAGGGAGCAGATGAGCAAGCACACCCTGTCGGTGCTGGTGGAGAACAAGCCCGGCGTCCTGGCCCGCATCGCCGCGCTGTTCTCGCGCCGCGGCTTCAACATCGACTCCCTCGCGGTGGGTCCGACCGAGCACACCGAGATCTCCCGCATGACGGTGGTCGTCGACCTCGACGAGCTGCCGCTGGAGCAGGTCACCAAGCAGCTCAACAAGCTCGTCGAGGTGCTCAAGGTGGTCGAGCTCGAGCCCACCGCTTCCGTGCAGCGCGAGATCCTCCTCGTGAAGGTGCGCACCGACCTGCAGAGCCGCAGCCACGTCCTCGAGACGGTGCAGCTGTTCCGCGCCAAGGTCGTCGACGTCGCCGGTGACGCCCTCACGATCGAGGTGACCGGTAACCGCGACAAGCTCAACGCCTTCCTCGAGGTGCTCGAGCCGTTCGGCATCAAGGAGCTCGTGCAGTCGGGAATGGTGGCCATCGGCCGCGGTTCCCGTTCCATCACCGACCGGGCGCTGCGCACCGCCTGACCCGCGCGGCATACGCGGGTCGTGCCGGCACCGCTGCCCCAGCACCACGAAAACCCCACGAACCCAACGCAGTTCCAACCCGGAAGTCCAAACCAGAAGGAGTGGCCGACGTGGCCGAGATGTTCTACGACGACGACGCAGACCTGAGCGTGATCCAGGGCAGGAAGGTGGCCGTCATCGGCTACGGCAGCCAGGGCCACGCCCACGCGCTCAACCTGCGGGACTCCGGCGTCGACGTGCGCGTCGGCCTCGCCGAGGGCAGCAAGTCCCGGGCCAAGGCAGAGGCCGAGGGCCTGACCGTGAAGTCCGTGGGCGACGCGGTGAAGGAGGCCGACCTCGTCGTCATCCTCACCCCCGACCAGGTGCAGCGGACGGTGTACGCCAACGAGATCCAGCCGAACCTCAAGGAGGGCGCGGCCCTGCTGTTCGGCCACGGCTTCAACATCCGCTTCGGCTACATCAAGCCCGAGGCCGGGTCCGACGTGATCATGGTGGCCCCCAAGGGCCCGGGCCACCTCGTGCGCCGCGAGTACGTCGACGGCCGCGGTGTGCCGGTGCTGCTCGCCGTGGAGCAGGACGCCTCCGGCCAGGCCTGGGAGCTCGCGAAGTCCTACGCCAAGGCCATCGGTGGCCTGCGGGCCGGCGGCATCAAGACCACCTTCACCGAGGAGACCGAGACCGACCTGTTCGGCGAGCAGGCGGTGCTCTGCGGAGGCGCGAGCCAGCTGGTGCAGTACGGCTTCGAGACCCTCGTCGAGGCCGGCTACCAGCCCGAGGTCGCCTACTTCGAGTGCCTGCACGAGCTCAAGCTCATCGTCGACCTCATGGTCGAGGGTGGCATCGCCAAGCAGCGCTGGTCGGTCTCCGACACCGCTGAGTACGGCGACTACGTCTCCGGGCCGCGCGTCATCGACCCGCGGGTGAAGGAGAACATGCAGGCGGTGCTGGCCGACATCCGCAACGGCGCGTTCGCCAAGCGCTTCATCGAGGACCAGGACGCCGGCGCTCCGGAGTTCAAGGAGCTGCGCGAGAAGGGTGCCCAGCACCCCATCGAGGGCACCGGCAAGGAGCTGCGCAAGCTCATGTCCTGGATCAAGGAGACCGACGCCGACTACACCGAGGGCTCGGCCGCGCGCTGACCCCGCTCCACCGCACCACCACGTATGCCGGTGGGCCGCCGTCGCAGGTGGCCCACCGGCATACGTCGTCCCGGGGTGCCTAGGGTGGAGCCGTGAGCACGGGAGCGCGGCGGTGACGGGGGCCTTCGACTCCTGGCCGTATGCCGCGACGTTCCTGTTCTTCTTCGCCGGCGCCATGGTGCGCTCGAACGCGACCTACTGGGCCGGCCGGGGGCTGCGGGCCGGGGGAGAGCGGACCCGGCTCTCGCGCCACCTCGACCGCCCGGCGGTGGCGGCTGCGGAACGGTTCGTGCGCCGGGTGGGCGCTCCGGCCGTGACGCTGTCGTTCCTGACGGTGGGCTTCCAGACGGCCGTCATCGCCGCCTCCGGCGCGCTGCGGATGCCGCTGACGCGGTTCGTGCCCGCCGCGGTCGTCGGGTCCCTGGTGTGGGCCGCGGTCTACACGACCGTCGGCTTCGCCGTGGTGGAGGCGTGGCTGACCGGTGCCGTGGGGCCGTGGCTGCTGCTGGTCGTCGGCATGGCCGCGGTCGTGGGGGCGGTGACCGTGCTCGTGGCGCGGCGGGTCGGCCGCCAGCGCGACGGGATCGCGCGCTAGCGCGGCTGGTCCTCCAGCCACTGCGCGAAGGGCTGCCCCCCGACCTCGGCCTCACCGCGCGGCAGGTTGGTGCGGTCGCTGAACGCGCGCAGCGCCCCGCCCACAGGAGGGAAGCGCACGACACGGGGCGCGGCCCTCCCGGCGTGGCTGCGCAGCAGCCCAGCGATCTCGCCCATCGCGAACACGTCAGGTCCCGCGAGGTCTGTCGTGTGTGAGAAGCCTTGCGGCGCAGGACCGGTGGCCACGTCCACCAGCCGGGAGGCGACCCAGGCGGGGTCGGCCGGCTGCACGGCCAGGTCGCCCACCGTCAGCGCGATCGGGCCGACGGTCAGCAGCCGGGCGACGGCAGCGGCGAACGGGTGGAACTGGGTGGACCGCACCACGGTGACGGGCCTGCCCCACTGCCGGAGCCGGTGTTCCACCTCGGCCTTGGCCCGGTAGTAGGGGAAGGGGTTGAGGTCGCAGCCCACGATGGAGATGTAGACCAGGTGCGGGACCGCGGGCTGGCGGGCGGCAGCGGCCACCAGCCGGCCAGTCCCGTCCACGTCGACCTGTTGGGGGCTCTGGGGCCGGGTGGCGCAGTGCACGACCGCCTCGACCCCCGCAACGGCCTCGTCGAGTCCGGCACCTGTCGCGAGGTCGACCCCTGTGCGCCGGCTGGCCGGTCTCGCGTCATGGCCACGCCGCCTCAGCTCTGAGACCACGAGGGAGCCCAGGGCGCCGGAGCCGCCGGTGACGAGTACCTCCATGCGGACCATTTTGGCGACCGCGGCCGCCGAGCGCCTAGGGTCCTGCGCGTGCGCCCCGCCCGGTCGGCGCCGAGACTGGTCCGGGCCACGACCGTCCCAGCAACACCAGGAAGGACCTGCATGAGCGACCACCGACCCGTGCCAGTACCGGAGGCCGACGAGGCCGACGCCTCACCCAGCAGCGGGCGAGTCATCTCCATCGCCTCCGTCGCTGCCCTCGGCGGCTTCCTGTTCGGCTACGACAGCGCCGTCATCAACGGTGCGGTCTCGGCCATCGAGGACAGGTTCGAGGTGGCGCCTGCGGCATTGGGCTTCGCCGTCGCGTCCGCGCTCCTGGGAGCGGCCCTCGGCGCCGTTGTCGCGGGCCGGTTCGCCGACAGGTTCGGCCGGCTGTTCGTCATGCGGGTCGCCGCGCTGCTCTTCCTGGTCAGCGCCATCGGCACCGGCCTGGCGCCCAACCTCGAGCTGCTGGTGCTCGGTCGCATCATCGGTGGCATCGGTGTCGGTGTGGCCTCGGTGATCGCCCCCGCCTACATCGCGGAGGTCTCACCGGCGCACGTGCGCGGCCGGCTCGGGTCGCTGCAGCAGCTGGCCATCGTCACCGGCATCTTCATGTCGCTGCTCGTGGACTACCTGCTCGCCGGCGCGGCCGGGTCGTCGAAGGACGTGCTGTGGATGGGCCTGGAGGCCTGGCGCTGGATGTTCATCGCCATGCTCGTGCCGGCCGTGATCTACGGCGCCCTGTCGCTCACCATCCCCGAGTCGCCGCGCTACCTCGTCGCCACCCAGCAGGAGGGCGAGGCCCGCACGGTGCTCCGACGGCTCCTCGGCGCCGACGGCGTCGACCTGCGCATCGAGCGCATCCGCGAGACCCTGCGCCGCGAGAGCAAGCCGTCGTGGCGCGACCTGCGCGGCCCGGCGCTGGGCCTGCTCCCCATCGTCTGGGTCGGCATCGGCCTGTCGGTCTTCCAGCAGTTCGTCGGGATCAACGTGATCTTCTACTACTCCAACGTGCTCTGGGAGGCGGTCGGCTTCAGCGAGGCCGACTCGTTCAAGATCACCGTCATCACCTCGATCGTGAACATCGCGACCACCCTCATCGCCATCGCGTCGGTCGACCGCTACGGCCGCAGGCCGCTGCTGCTCATCGGCTCGGTCGGCATGACCGTCACGCTGGCGACCATGGCGTTCATCTTCGGGACGGCGAGCACGACCACCGCGGCGGACGGGACCGTGACCCCCGAGCTCACCGGTGCGCAGGGCCCGATCGCCCTCGTTGCGGCGAACCTCTTCGTGGTGGCCTTCGGCATGTCCTGGGGCCCGATGGTGTGGGTCCTGCTGGGGGAGAAGTTTCCCAACCGCATCCGGGCGGCAGCCCTTTCCCTGGCCGCGGCTGCCCAGTGGGTGGCCAACTGGGTCATCACGGTGACGTTCCCCTCGCTGAAGGACCTCTCGCTCGGCCTGGCCTACGGCTTCTACGCGGTGTGCGCGCTGCTGTCGCTGCT
The DNA here is from genome assembly GCF_029222705.1 of Knoellia sp. p5-6-4. Classification (NCBI taxonomy): domain Bacteria; kingdom Bacillati; phylum Actinomycetota; class Actinomycetes; order Micrococcales; family Intrasporangiaceae; genus Knoellia; species Knoellia sp. p5-6-4. Next base: position 736,024 of record NZ_JARGZF010000001.1, on the reverse strand, counting down.
CTTCGTCTGGAAGTGGGTCGAGGAGACCCGGGGCAAGGAGCTCGAGGAGATGCACGACCACGTGATGGAGCCGGTGCGGCACTGAGCACCCGGCAGAGGTTGCAGCCCGCGAGGTACGCAGCAACCTGCCCTCCCGGCAGCAACCCCTGCTAGCAGAGGTTGCTGCCGGGAGGCGACCACATGGCGGGACCGCCCATCCACATGGTGAGCGCGGTCGTATGCTGACCGAGGCACAGTGCGGTGCCCCGCACGCCCGCTCCACCGGGTGCGCCGGCGCCGTGCCGGACACCTGTTGACGCAGTGCGGGGACCGCGCCCCTCCCCGTGACTACACCGACGAAGGACTGACACGTGACCAAGCCCATCGTGCTGATCGCCGAGGAACTCTCGCCCGCCACCATCGACGCCCTCGGGCCGGACTTCGAGATCCGCCACTGCGACGGTGCGAACCGCGACGAGCTCCTGCCCGCCCTGGCCGAGGTCGACGCGGTGCTCGTGCGGTCCGCGACCAAGATGGACGCCGAGGCGATCGCTGCCGCCAAGAACCTCAAGGTGATCGCGCGCGCCGGCGTCGGCCTCGACAACGTGGATGTGCCCGCGGCCACCCAGGCGGGCGTCATGGTCGTCAACGCCCCGACGTCCAACATCACCTCGGCCGCCGAGCTCGCCGTCGGCCTCCTGCTCGCCACGGCACGCAACATCGCCCCGGCCAACGAGGCCCTCAAGAACGGCGCGTGGAAGCGCAGCAGGTACGGCGGCGTCGAGCTGCTCGACAAGAAGGTGGGCGTCGTCGGCTTCGGGCGCATCGGCCAGCTGGTCGCCGAGCGCCTCAAGGGTTTTGGCATGCACGTCCTGGCCTACGACCCCTACGTCTCGGCGCAGAAGGCCGGGCAGCTCGGCGCGCACCTCGTCAGCCTCGACGAGCTGCTCGAGCAGAGCGACTTCATCACCGTCCACCTGCCCAAGACCCCGGAGACGGTCGGCCTCATCGGCAAGGAGGCGCTGGCCAAGGTCAAGCCGACGGTGCGCGTCATCAACGCGGCCCGTGGCGGCATCGTCGACGAGGAGGCCCTCGCCGAGGCCCTGCGCGAGGGACGCGTGGCCGGTGCCGGCATCGACGTCTTTGCAAAGGAGCCGACCACCGAGAGCCCGCTGTTCGAGTTCGAGTCCGTCGTGGTCACCCCGCACCTCGGTGCCTCGACGGAGGAGGCCCAGGAGAAGGCAGGCGTCGCGGTCGCCAAGTCGGTGCGCCTCGCGCTGGGCGGCGACCTCGTGCCCGACGCGGTCAACGTGTCCGGCGGCGCCATCGCCGAGGAGGTGCGCCCCGGCATCGCGCTCGTCGAGAAGCTCGGTCGCATCTTCACCGCGGTGGCAGGTGCCGTGCCGGTGCAGCTCGATGTCGACGTTCGCGGCGAGATCACCGAGCACGACGTCAGCGTCTGGAAGCTCTCGGCGCTCAAGGGGCTGTTCACCGACCTCACCGAGGACCCGGTCACCTACGTCAACGCCCCCCTGCTGGCCGAGCAGCGCGGGGTCGAGGCGCGCCTGCTCACCGACCCGGCCTCGCAGGACTTCCGCAACGTCACCACCCTGCGCGGGACGCTCGCCGACGGCACGATCGTCAGCGTCGCCGGCACGCTGACCGGCCCCCGCATGGTCGAGAAGATCGTGGGCATCAACGGCTTCGACCTCGAGGTTCCCCTGTCGGAGCACATGGCCTTCTTCACCTACCGCGACCGCCCCGGCATCGTCGGCGCCGTCGGCCGCCTGCTCGGCGAGGCCGACGTCAACATCGGCGGCATGCAGGTGGCCCGTGACGAGAAGGGTGGCCGTGCCCTGGTCGCCCTCACCGTCGACAGCGCCATCCCCAGCGACGTCGTCCATGCCATCGCCGGCGAGATCGACGCCGAGGTCCGCGTGGTCGACCTCGACGGCTGACGTCCGCGGCGGTCACCGCCCTCTTCCGGTATGCCGCGTGCGCACCTCGCGCACGCGGCATACCGCTGTCTGCGGCCAGGCAGGGAAGGGGCGTGACGTGAGACCCTCGTCTCACTAGGTGGGAAAGCGGTATCGGATAGTTGGACGTCCTCGTACCCTCGAAGACATGACGCGGCAGGTCGTACTCATTCACCGCCGCGGCGAGTTCCGGTAGCCAGCCCCCTCGCCGCGGAGATCCCGCGTTGCTCGGCTGGCAGGCCGCCCCGGATCCGGGAGGTGGCCCCGCAGAACTCCCACCCAACTTCACTTCCCTTGCGACACAAGGGAAAACCGCAAAGGACTGATTTCGATGAGCGAAGAGGCCAAGAAGGCACGCCAGGCACTGCAGGAGTCCATGGACCTGCGGGAGCAGGGACACACCGACGACTGACGTCGGCCCCATGACGGAACGGCCCCACGGCAGCTGCCGATGGGGCCGTTCGTCATGTGAGACGTGGATTTCAGATGGCAAGACCGTCTCTATCGTGGGGCCATGGTCACCGACGCCCACTCCGCGGACACCGTGAACATCGCCGTCATCGGCGGCGACGGCATCGGGCCGGAGGTCGTGGGCGAGGGCCTCAAGGTGCTCTCGGCGGTGACCGGGGCTGCTGGGCCGAAGGTCAGCACCACCGACTACGACCTCGGCGCCCGCCGCTGGCACGCCACCGGCGAGACCCTGCCCGACTCGGTGCTCGAGGAGCTGCGCGGCCACGACGCGATCCTGCTCGGCGCCATCGGCGACCCGAGCGTGCCGAGCGGAGTCCTCGAGCGCGGGGTGCTGCTGCCGCTGCGGTTCGCCCTCGACCACTACGTGAACCTGCGCCCCGCGAGGCTCTACGCCGGCGCCACCAGCCCACTGGCCGTCGACCGGGTGGCGCCCGACGGCATCGACTTCGTCGTCGTCCGCGAGGGCACCGAGGGCCCCTACGTCGGCAACGGTGGAGTGCTGCGCGTCGGGACGCCCCACGAGATCGCCACCGAGGTCAGCGTCAACACCCGCTTCGGAGTGGAGCGTGTGGTGCGCGACGCGTTCGCCCGGGCGGCCAGCCGCGAGCGGCGGCACCTGACCCTGGTGCACAAGCACAACGTCCTCACCCACGCCGGACACCTGTGGCGCCGCACGGTCGAGGAGGTGGGCGCCGAGTTCCCGCAGGTGAGCACCGACTACCTGCACGTCGACGCCGCCACCATCTTCCTGACCACCGACCCCGGGCGGTTCGACGTCATCGTCACCGACAACCTCTTCGGCGACATCATCACCGACATCGCCGCCGCCATCGCCGGGGGCATCGGCCTGGCCGCCAGCGGCAACATCAACCCCGAGCGCACCACGCCGAGCATGTTCGAGCCCGTGCACGGGTCGGCGCCCGACATCGCGGGGCAGGGCAAGGCCGACCCGACGGCGACGATCCTGTCGGTGTCGATGCTGCTCGAGCACCTCGGCCGCACCGAGGAGGCCCAGCGCGTGGAGCGCGCCGTGGCGGCTGACCTCGCCGAGCGCGGCACCGCGGAGCGCAGCACCACCGAGATCGGCGATGCCATCGCCGCCCGCGTGTAGGCAGTCCCTGACGGCCGACCACCGGCCTGACCCGGCGGGGGCAGCGGTAGCCTGCAGGCAACACCCGACGCCGAGTCGTGCATGACGTTTGGAGGCACTGATGACCGAGGCCCCGGCACTGTCCGAGCCCACCCTCGAGTTCGCCATCGAGCGGCGCACGGACCCGCTGCCCGACGAGCAGCGCGAGGCGGTGCTCGCCAACCCCGGCTTCGGCAAGACCTTCACCGACCACATGGTCCTGGCCACGTGGACGCCCGGCGAGGGTTGGCACGACGCCCGCGTCACGGCATACGGGCCCCTCACCCTCGAGCCGTCGGCGGCCGTCCTGCACTACGCGCAGGAGATCTTCGAGGGCATGAAGGCCTACCGGCACGCCGACGGGTCGATCTGGACCTTCCGCCCCGACCAGAACGCCGCGCGGTTCGCCCGCAGCGCGCGCCGTCTCGCGTTGCCCGAGCTGCCGGCCGCGGCGTTCGTCGAGTCACTGCGCGCGCTGGTCGACGTCGACCAGGCGTGGGTGCCGGGCACCGAGCACGGTGAGGCCAGCCTCTACCTGCGCCCGTTCATGTTCGCCTCAGAGGCGTTCCTCGGGGTGCGACCGGCTGCCCGGGTCACCTACAGCGTCATCGCCTCCCCGGCGGGCCCCTACTTCAGCGGCGGCCTGAAGCCGGTGAGCATCTGGGTCTCGAACGAGTACGTCAGGGCGGCTCCCGGCGGCACCGGCGCGGCGAAGTGCGGCGGCAACTACGCCGCCAGCCTCGCCGCCCAGGTCGAGGCCGCGGAGCACCACTGCGACCAGGTGGTCTTCCTCGACGGCCTCGAGCACAGGTGGGTCGAGGAGCTCGGCGGCATGAACCTGTTCTTCGTGCGCAGTGACGGCAGCATCGTCACGCCCGAGCTGACCGGCACCATCCTCGAGGGCATCACCCGCGACTCGATCGTCGAGCTGGCCAAGGAGCTCGGCCACGACGTCAGCGAGCGCCGCATCTCGATCGACGAGTGGCGCGAGGGTGCGGCCTCGGGCGAGATCGCCGAGGTGTTCGCCTGCGGAACGGCCGCGGTCGTCACCCCGGTCGGCCGGCTCGCCTGGGACGGCGGCGAGGTCGTCATCAACGAGGGCGGGGTCGGCAGCGTGACCGCGCGGATCCGCTCCGCCCTGCTCGACATCCAGTACGGCCGCGCCGAGGACACCCACGGCTGGATGCACCGCCTCGTCTGAGGAGGTTCACGCGCCCTCCCTCGAAACCTTCGCCCAACCTTTCGCTCCAGGCCGAACCTTCGGCCCCGATGCATAGGTTGGGCGAACCTTCCACAGGGTGAAGCTGCACCGACCCGTCGCCCACAGGCCCTCTCGCGGCTCAGCGAGCCGGTCGTGCGTGTCGCCAGTGTTGCGGGATGCACCCCATCGAACCCGCGCTCATCGACCTCGCCGAGTCCCAGCACGGAGCGTTCGGGGCGTAGCAGGCCCGTCGCCTCGGGGTCACCGACCTGGACATCCACCGCCTGGTGCGACAGGGCGAGGTCGTCCGCGTCCGACGCGGAGCCTTCGTCCTGGCGGCGAGCCTGCAGGGGCTGAAGCCCGAACCGGCGTACGCCGTGCGTGCCCGCGCTGTGCTGCTGTCGAGGCCCGGCGCGACGTGGGCATCGCACCATGCCGCGCTCGCCATCTCCGACCTGCCCCTGGTGGGGTGTGACCTCGCTCGGTTCGACGTGTGCGCGCGCGTCAAGGCTTCCCACCGGCGCGGAGGGGTGGTGACCCACCCCCTGCCAGCGGGGGAGAAGCCCCTACTGGTGAAAGGAGCCAGGTCCATCACCACAGCGACTGCTCTGGTCCAGGTCGCGGCGAGCTCGGGGGTGAAGGCAGCCGTTGTCGCCCTCGACGCAGCACTCCACAACACGGTGGTGACGGCCGAGGGCATCGAGGAGGCAGCGGAGCGGCTCGGGCTGGGGCCGAAGGCACAGGGCCGAGTGACGCGGGCGCTGGGCCTCGCCGACGGGCAGGTGGAGTCGCCCGGGGAGTCGCTGACGCGGCTCATCCTCGCCGGCCTGGGCTTCCCGGTGCGCTCGCAGGTGGGCATCAGCGACGCCGCCGGCTTCGTGGGCCGTGTGGACTTCCTCGTCGGCGACCGGGTGGTGGTCGAGTTCGACGGGCTGGTCAAGTACGAGGGAGCGCAGGGACGCGAGGCGCTGGCGGCCGAGAAGCGGCGCGAGGACCGGCTGAGAGCGGCTGGGTACGAGGTGGTCCGCCTGACCTGGGCCGACCTCGGCCGCCAGGACCATGTCGCCCGGCTGGTTCGGGAGGCGACCCAGCGGGCGCGGCGAGCCGCCTGAGGCACGCAGTCCTCGCGTCACCCCGCGGCAAAGTTCGCCCAACCTTTCATTCCTGGCAGAACCTTCGCCCACCATCGAAAGGTTGGGCGAACCTTGCGCCGACGCGGGGACGGGCGCGGGCGGCATACCTTGCGGCTGGAAGCTGACCAGATGGCGGACGAGGGGTTCGGATCCCGGGCGCACCGTGCGACAGTTCTCCCGTGACGTCCTGGAACGTGGCCACCGCCACGGTGATTATCGACTAGCGCGACGAGCCCTCCTCGTCGCGCAGACCTCCCACACCCGGGGGGTCTTTTGCTTTGTCGGACGCACCCCGGGCCGGCAGGGCCCGGCGGAGGACCATCACCACCAGCACCAGCACCAGCACCAGCACCAGCACCAGCACCATCACCACCGCGCGACCATCGACCCGACACCAACGAGGAACTGCGATGAGCGACCTGCACGTCTACGACACCACCCTGCGCGATGGTGCGCAGCAGGAGGGGCTCAACCTCTCCGTGTCCGACAAGCTCGCCATCGCGGCACACCTCGACGAGCTCGGAGTCGGCTACATCGAGGGTGGCTGGCCGGGTGCGAACCCCAAGGACACCGAGTTCTTCGCCCGGGCGCAGCAGGAGCTCCAGCTGCGCAACGCCACCCTCGCCGCGTTCGGGGCGACGAGGCGCGCGGGCGGGCGGGCCGCTGATGACCCGCTCGTGCGCGCCCTCGTCGACTCCGGGGCGCCCGTCGTCACGCTCGTCGCCAAGTCGCACGCCGGCCACGTCGAGCGGGCACTGCGCACCACCCTCGGCGAGAACCTCGAGATGATCCGCGACACCGTCTCGTTCCTCAGGGGAGAGGGGCGGCGGGTCTTCCTCGACGCCGAGCACTTCTTCGACGGGTATGCCGCGGACCGCGCCTACGCGCTCGAAGCCGTGCGGGCGGCGGTGGAGGCCGGTGCCGAGGTCGTGGCGCTGTGCGACACCAACGGCGGCATGCTCCCGAACGAGGTCGCCGACGTCGTCGCCGACGTGCTCGACACGACCTCCGCGCGCCTGGGCATCCACTGCCACAACGACACCGGTTGCGCGGTGGCCAACTCGATGGCCGCCGTGGACGCCGGCGCGTCCCACGTGCAGGGCACCATCAACGGCTACGGCGAGCGCACCGGAAACGCCGACCTGCTCACCGTCGTCAGCAACCTGCAGATCAAGCGCGGCCTGCCGCTCCTCGAGGAGCCGCGGCTGCGCGAGGCCACGCGGATCGCCCACGCCATCAGCGAGATCACGAACGTTCCCCCGTACAGCCGCCAGCCCTACGTCGGGGCCAGCGCGTTCGCGCACAAGGCCGGCCTGCACGCGAGCGCCATCAAGGTCGACCCCGACCTCTACCAGCACACCGACCCCACGCGGGTCGGCAACGACATGCGCATGCTCGTGTCCGACATGGCCGGTCGGGCCAGCATCGAGCTGAAGGGCCGCGAGCTCGGCTTCGACCTCGCCGGCGACGACGAGCTGCTCACCCGGGTGCTCGCCAAGGTCAAGGACCTCGAGCTGCGCGGCTACACCTTCGACGCCGCCGATGCCTCCTTCGAGCTGCTGCTGCGCCGGGAGGTCGAGGGCGAGGAGATCCACGAGTACTTCGAGGTGGAGTCGTGGCGCGTCATCACCGACGCCCGCGGCGACGACAGCGCCCTCTCGGAGGCGACGGTGAAGGTGGTCGCCGGTGGCAACCGGGTCGTCGCGACCGGGGAGGGCAACGGGCCGGTCAACGCCCTCGACCACGCGCTGCGCCAGGCCCTCTCGCCGGCCTACCCCGAGCTCGACAAGCTCGAGCTCATCGACTTCCGGGTGCGCATCCTCGACGCCGCCCACGGCACGGACGCCGTCACCCGCGTGCTCATCGAGACCTCGGACGGCCAGACGTCGTGGGAGACCGTCGGGGTGGCCGGCAACATCGTCGAGGCCTCGTGGCACGCGCTGGTCGAGGGCGTCACCTACGGCCTGGTCAGGGCCGGCGTGCCGGTCCGCTGAGCGCGGGCCGCGCCTGACCCAGCTCGTCCAGGGCGTCGAGCAGGCGTGCGCGCAGAGCCTGACCCCGCGCAGTGAAGCCGCGCTGCGCGGCGGCATACGCAGCCTTGCCCTGAGGTGTCTCGATCGGCACGGGCTCGTAGCCGAGCTCACGCAGGTCGTAGGGCGAGGCCCGCATGTCGAGCTCGCGGATGTCGCGAGCGAGGTCGAAGCAGTCCATGACGAGGTCGCTCGGCACCGCGGGGGAGAGCTTGTAGGCCCACTTGTAGAGATCCATGCCGGCATGGAGGCAGCCGGGCTGCTCGAGGTCGGGCTGGGTCGCACGGGTGGGCTGGAGGAGGTTCAGCGACCGCGCCGGTGGGGTGTAGAAGCGAAACGCGTCGTAGTGCGAGCAGCGGATCTGGTGCGCCTCGACGACCTCGTCGGTGCCCGTGCTGCCCAGCCGCAAAGGCCACCCGGCGTGACGCACCTCGTCCTCGCCGAGCCGGTAGACCATCGCCCACTCGTGCAGCCCGAAGCAGCCGAACTGGGCCTGCCGCCCACGGGTGGCACGCAGCAGGTTCGTGGTGAAGTCGACCGTCTCCCAGCGGGCCTCGACGAACGTCGCCGTCTCCAGCACGACCCCGTCACCCTCGACGCGGTAGTGCTTCCACGCTGCGCGCGGGAGCCCGGCCGCGCCCTCGAGCAGCACCCCCGGCCCCGGGTGCCAGCGCCGCAGCTGCGCCGGGCGGTGCGAGTAGTAGGTGAACAGGAAGTCCTCGACGGGGTGCCTGCGCCCGTCCTCGCGCCGCCGCAGGTGCGCGGACGTCGCGGCGTCGACGCGGGAGTGGTGGGCGGCCTCGGCGGCCTCCCACTCGCTCCTGGTCATCACGCGCACGGACACGGGCACCAAGGGTATGCCGTGCCGCAGGGCGTCGTGCGCGGGCGGCGGGAGGCCTCGTTAGGCTCTCCTCGTGCGTATCGCGAGGTTCACGACAGGTGACGACCCGGTGTTCGGGCTGGTCGACGGGGCGGGCGAGAAGATCGCCGAGATCACCGGCGACCCGCTCTACACGAGGATCGAGCTGACCGGCGCGACCCACGAGGTCGCCGACGTGCGGCTCCTGGCCCCGGTCATCCCGCGCAGCAAGGTCATCGGCATCGGCAGGAACTACGCCGACCACGCCAAGGAGATGGGCGGTGAGGCGCCCGCGGAGCCGATGATGTTCCTCATTCCCAACACCGCGGTGGTCGGCCCCGGCGAGCCCGTGGTGATCCCGCCGCTGACCTCCGAGGTCCACTACGAGGGCGAGCTGGCCGTCGTCATCGGCCGCGTCTGCAAGGACGTCGAGCCGCAGGACGTCGCCAAGGTCGTCCTCGGCTACACGTGCGCCAACGACGTCACCGCCCGCGACCTCCAGCGTGGCGACGGGCAGTGGGCCCGGGCCAAGGGCATGGACACGTTCTGCCCCCTCGGGCCGTGGATCGAGACCGACCTCGACACCAGCGACCTCGCGCTGGTCACCCGCCGCGACGGCGAGGTCGTGCAGGACGGCACGACCGCGGACATGGTCCACGACGTGGCTGCGCTGGTCTCGCACGCCTCGAAGGCGTTCACCCTCCTCCCCGGCGACGTGATCCTGACCGGCACCCCGGCCGGGGTCGGCCCGGTGGTGGCGGGCCAGCGCGTCGAGGTCGAGATCGTCGGCATCGGCGTGCTCTCCAACCCGTTCGTCGCCAAGGACTGAGGGGCAGGGCGCGGGGCGCCCGCCGGCGGGCAGGCAGGGGGCAGTCCGGGCCGCCCCTAGAATCGGACCCACCATGAGCGAAACGTCCTCCGCCCCCGTCCGCCTGCGCGTCGCCCCCTCGCCGACCGGCGACCCCCACGTCGGCACGGCCTACATGTCCTTGTTCAACCTCGCGTTCGCGCGCCAGCAGGGCGGCTCGTTCGTCCTCCGCATCGAGGACACCGACCGGGCGCGCTTCCGCGCCGACAGCGAGCAGCAGGTCTTCGACACGCTGCACTGGCTGGGCCTGGGCTGGGACGAGGGCCCGGACGTCGGCGGCCCCTACGCCCCCTACCGCCAGTCGGAGCGTCTCGACACCTACAAGCCCTACGTCGAGCGGCTGCTGGCCGAGGGGCACGCCTACCACTGCTGGTGCTCCCCGGCACGCCTCGCGGAGATGCGCGACAAGCAGCAGAAGCTGAAGCTGCCCACCGGCTACGACCGACTCTGCCACGGCAAGACCCGCGAGGAGCGGGCCACCCTGCCCGGCTTCAACGAGACCCCCGTCGTGCGCATGCTCGTCCCTGACGACGTCGAGCTGCACTTCGACGACCTGATCCGGGGCCGGGTCTCGGCCCCCAGGCCCGACGACCAGGTCATCCTCAAGGCCGACGGCTTCCCCACCTACCACCTGGCCGTCGTGGTGGACGACCACGAGATGGGCATCACCCACGTGGTGCGCGGTGAGGAGTGGATCTCCAGCACGCCCAAGCACGTGCTGCTCTACCGCTGGCTGGGGCTCGAGGCGCCGAAGTTCGCCCACATGCCGCTGCTGCGCAACAACGACAAGTCCAAGATCTCCAAGCGCAAGAACCCCGCGGCCCGGCTCACGTGGTTCCAGGAGCAGGGCTACCTGCCCGAGGCGCTGGTGAACTTCCTGGCGCTGCTGGCCTACCCGCCCAAGCAGGACTCCGAGGGCAACGACGTGGAGGTCTTCTCCTTCGCCGACTTCTCCAAGGACTTCGACTGGGCCAAGGTCAACCCCGTCGGCCCGATCTTCGACCTCAAGAAGCTCGAGTGGCTCAACGGCGTCTACATCCGCGAGCTCGAGGTGGGTGACCTCGCCAGCCGGCTGCTCCCCTTCCTCGAGCGCGACGGAGTGCTGTCGGACAACCCGAGCCTGGGGGAGCTGGCCCGGCTGAAGGCGGTCACCGAGCTCATCCAGACCCGCATGGCGCTGCTGTCCGAGGCGACCGCCCTCGTGGCGCCCTTCTACGTCGCCGACGAGGCCCTCGAGATCGCCGACGACGCGCGGGCCCAGCTCAAGGAGAACGCCCAGGAGGTGCTCGCCACGGCGCTGCGGGTGCTGGGTGACGTCGACGACACCGGCACCGGTGTGCTCGGCTCCGAGCGCGGCTGGAACGCTCCTGCCATCGAGGCCGCGCTGCGCGAGGCGATCGTCGACGGCATGGGCATCAAGCCGAAGTTCGCGTTCGGCCCGCTGCGCACCGCCGTTTCCGGGCAGCGCATCTCGCCGCCGCTCTTCGAGTCCATGGAGATCCTCGGGAAGTCCTCGACGCTCAACCGGCTGCAGCGCCTCCACGACGAGCTCGCCTGACGCCTCTGCACGCAGGTGCCCCCGCCCGTGACCGGGCCCGGGGGCACCTACTGCTTTTGGGCGATCCACGGCTGTAGGCGCCCCACCACACTGGGCAGCACCACCGATCGATGTGCGCACCCCGGTGCGGCACGGGGAGGGCTGACATGGCGCACGGTCACCCAGCGCTGCCGGAGATGCTCAAGGGCATCGACCTGTTCGCCGAGCTGCCGGACGAGGTCATCCTCGAGCTGGTCGAGGCGGGCGCGACGATCCACACCCCGGGCGGGCACGCCGTGGTGCGGCAGGGGGAGAGCGACTCCGGGCTCCATGTGGTGCTCGATGGCACGGCGACGGTCGACGTGGGTGGGGTCCGGCGCGACGGTGCGCTCGGCCCGGGCGACTACTTCGGCGAGATCTCGGTGATCGACGGCGGAAGGCGGTCGGCCACCATCACCGCGGGCGAGGACGGGCTCGAGACCTTCGCCGTCTCGCCGCTGACCTTCTGGCCCCTCATCGACCGCCACGCGTCGCTGCGGCGGTGCCTGATGAAGGCCCTGTGCGCCCGCATCCGCGCCCTCGACGTGGAGGCCAGTGCCACCTGCTGACTCTCGGCAGACCCCCGAGGACCCGATTTGGGGGACCGTCGGTGGGGCCGGTAGAGTCTGCTCTCGGTTCACCGCCCGGGTCCTCCGGGGCCAGCGGCAGTGATACCCCCTTGGGGTATGGTGTAATTGGCAGCACGACTGATTCTGGTTCAGTTAGTCTAGGTTCGAGTCCTGGTACCCCAGCGCGTGTCCTCCGGTCGTGAGACCAGAGGCCGATTCGGAGAAATCCACACCAGCAGGTATGGTTCTCTCCGCTGCCTGAAGCGCTGAGAGGCCATCGGGCAGAACAGCTAGGGCCCCGTTGTGTAGCGGCCTAGCACGCCGCCCTCTCAAGGCGGTAGCGCGGGTTCGAATCCCGTCGGGGCTACGCGACCAGAGCCCCCGTCCAGCGGACGGGGGCTCTTCGCATGTCCGGGGTTGGCAGCGTCTGTGCCGTCGCCGCCGCGCCAGGAGCCCAGCGGCCAGGGCGGGGGCGGGGGGACGAGCCAGACCCACGTCAGGTCGGCCCTCAGCGGCGCCGGCCCCGGCTGATGGGTGGGCTCCAGCCGCCGCAGGCGCAGTCGCTGCCAGCTGTGGGCCAGCTCCTCGTCGTCGTCGGCCAGTCCCTGCGACGCGAGGTGGTCCCTGAAGAACGAGCCGCCGAAACGGCGCAGTGCCCACAGCACCGCCACTGCACGGTGGCGACCGGGTCGGCCATGACGTCCGGTACCACTGGGCCCGACCGCCGTAGGGGCACCACAGGTAGGTGCGGCCGTCCGCGCCGCCGATGGCGGGCGTCATGAACAGGCCGGTATGCCGGGTGGCCGGCCACGCGGCATACCGGCCTGTCGCGGTCAGGCGTTCTGCTGCTGTTGCTGCGCGGCGTGGCGCGCCAGCACCTCGGTGAGCTTGTTCGCGCCGGCCACCACGGTCGCGGCGTGCAGGCGGCCGGGCTGGCGGGAGAGGCGCTCGATGGGCCCGGAGATCGAGACGGCGGCCACGACGCGACCCGACGGCCCGCGCACCGGCGCCGACACAGAAGCGACGCCGGCCTCGCGCTCGCCGACGCTCTGCGCCCAGCCGCGGCGTCGCACGCCGGAGAGCGTGGTGGCGGTGAACTTGGCGCCGTGCAGTCCGCGGTGCAGCCGGTCGGGCTCCTCCCACGCGAGCAGCACCTGGGCGGCGGAGCCGGCGAGCATCGAGAGGGTCGCGCCCACGGGGATCGAGTCGCGCAGGCCGACCGGGCGCTCGGCGGCCGAGACGCAGATGCGGTGGTCGCCCTGCCTGCGGAAGAGCTGGGCGCTCTCGTTGGTGTGGTCGCGCAGGGCGCCGAGCACGGGCCCGGCGGCGGCGAGGAGCTTGTCCTCGCCGGCGGCCGCGGCGAGCTCCGCGAGCCGGGGGCCGAGCACGAAGCGGCCCTGCATGTCCCGCGTGACGAGACGGTGGTGCTCGAGGGCGACGGCCAGGCGGTGGGCCGTCGGACGCGCCAGGCCGGTGGCCGTGACGAGCTGCGCCAGGGTGGAGGGCCCTGCCTCGAGGGCACCGAGAACGACTGCTGCCTTGTCGAGGACGCCGACCCCGCTAGTGTTGTCCATGCATTGATATTGACGTCTCATTGCCTGAGACGCAAATCCATGCACCCGTGTGGCGGTGAAAACCTGCCGGTAACGACGCGCAGGGGCGTCGGTCCAGACCAGTGGCTGAGGAGGGAACGTGTCAGGAACGCTCGCGGAGAAGGTGTGGGAAGCCCACGTCGTACGGCGGGCCGACGGTGAGCCCGACCTCCTGTACATCGACCTCCACCTGCTGCACGAGGTGACCAGCCCGCAAGCCTTCGACGGCCTCCGGCTGGCCGGCCGCAAGGTCCGCCGCACCGATCTGACCCTGGCCACCGAGGACCACAACGTCCCGACGACTCCGGGCCCGATCACCGACCTCGTCAGCCGCACGCAGGTCGAGACGCTGCGCCGAAACTGCGAGGAGTTCGGGGTCCGGCTCTTCCCGATGGGTGACGCCGAGCAGGGCATCGTCCACGTCGTCGGCCCGCAGCGGGGCCTGACCCAGCCGGGCATGACCATCGTCTGCGGCGACAGCCACACCTCGACGCACGGCGCGTTCGGGGCGCTGGCCTTCGGCATCGGCACCTCCGAGGTCGAGCACGTGCTGGCCACCCAGACGCTGCCGCTCAAGCCGTTCAAGACCATGGCGATCAACGTCGAGGGCGAGCTGCAGCCGGGCGTCACCGCCAAGGACGTCGTGCTCGCCGTGATCGCCAAGATCGGCACCGGCGGCGGCCAGGGCTACGTGCTGGAGTACCGCGGCAGCGCGATCCGCAGCCTCTCGATGGAGTCGCGGATGACCATCTGCAACATGTCCATCGAGGCTGGCGCGCGAGCCGGCATGATCGCCCCCGACGAGACGACCTTCGAGTACCTGAAGGGCCGCGAGCACGCGCCCACCGGCGCGGCCTGGGACGCCGCCGTCGAGGACTGGCGGCAGCTGCGCACCGACGACGACGCCGTCTTCGACGCCGTGGTCGACCTCGACGCCGGCGCCCTGACCCCGTTCGTCACCTGGGGCACCAACCCCGGCCAGGGGGCCCCGCTCTCGGAGGCGGTGCCCGACCCTGAGCGGATGGTCGACGAGAACGAGAAGGCGGCTGCCCGCCGCGCGCTGGAGTACATGGGCCTGGCGGCCGGTACGCCGCTGCGCGACATCCGCGTGGACACCGTCTTCGTCGGCTCGTGCACCAACGGTCGGATCGAGGACCTGCGCGCGGCCGCCTCGGTCGTCAAGGGGCGCCGGGTCGCCGACGGCGTGCGCATGCTCGTGGTGCCCGGGTCCGCCCGCGTGCGCCTGCAGGCCGAGGAGGAGGGCCTGGACGAGGTCTTCACCGAGGCCGGCGCGGAGTGGCGCCTGCCCGGCTGCTCCATGTGCCTGGGCATGAACCCCGACCAGCTGGCGCCGGGGGAGCGCAGCGCCTCGACCTCCAACCGCAACTTCGAGGGACGGCAGGGCAAGGGCGGGCGCACGCACCTGGTCAGCCCGCTCGTGGCCGCTGCCACCGCCCTGCGCGGAACCCTGTCCAGCCCGGCCGACCTGGCCGACGTCACTGCCCAGGGAGGGAACTGACCATGGACAGCTTCACCAGCCACACCGGCATCGGCGTTCCGCTGCGGCGCAGCAACGTCGACACCGACCAGATCATCCCCGCGGTCTACCTGAAGCGGGTGACCCGCACCGGCTTCGAGGACGGCCTGTTCGCCGCGTGGCGCAAGGACGAGACCTTCGTCCTGAACCACGACGCGTATGCCGCCGGCTCGGTCCTCGTCGCGGGACCGGACTTCGGCACCGGGTCCTCGCGCGAGCACGCGGTCTGGGCGCTGATGGACTACGGCTTCCGGGTCGTCATCGCCAGCCGGTTCGCAGACATCTTCCGAGGGAACAGCGGCAAGCAGGGGCTGCTCACCGCCCAGGTGGCGCAGGATGACGTCGAGCTGCTGTGGAAGTACCTCGAGAACGAACCCGGCGCCTCGGTGACGGTGGACCTCGTCTCGCGGACGGTCACGGCCGGTGACATCGTGGCCCCCTTCGAGGTCGACGACTACACCCGCTGGCGCCTCCTCGAGGGCCTCGACGACATCAGCCTGACGCTGCGCCACGAGCAGGACGTCACCGACTTCGAGGGTCGCCGACCGGCCTACAAGCCGACGACCACGGGGGCCTGAGCGCCCCTCTTGCGGCGTGTCTGCGGAAAATTTCTGGGGAGCGCCCCCGCACAGGGCCCCAGACGGCTGGTGAAGCCGTCCGGGGCTCCTGCCGTCTCCGGGAGGCATCCCCGTGTCAGGTTCCTGACGGCTCAATCATGTTGTGCCGCAATGGAGGTCGTTGCGAGCCGACATTCCTGCAAGGTCCGTGCGACCGTCGTGGTGGAGCCGCTGAGGGCTGCTGGCGACGCCTCCCACAGCCCCGATATGGGTACGAATGCCGTTGCGACACAATGGATCGGGGTCCCGAAGTGGTGGACGCCGGAGGGCTTGGGCCATAACGTCAGCACCATGTCGGGCTCCAGCCCGGCCGCTCACCACCTTCGCTGGGCCAGTGGCCCGGCGCCGGACCCTGTGGAGGGGACAACGTGAACAAGGCAGAACTGGTCAAGGAGCTGGAGTCGCGCCTGGGCAGCCGCAAGGCCGCCAACGACGCGCTGACCCACGTCGTCGACGTGATCATCCGTGAGGTCGCCAAGGGCGGCAAGGTCGCCATCACCGGCTTCGGCACCTTCGAGAAGTCGGCCCGCGCCGCGCGCACCGGCCGCAACCCGCGCACAGGCCAGACGGTGAAGATCAAGAAGACCAACGTCCCGAAGTTCCGGGCGGGCGCCGGCTTCAAGGAGGTTGTCGCCAACCCGAAGAAGCTGCCGAAGGCCGCTGTGGCCGGCGCGCGCGCCGCGGCCGGGACCGCCACCCGTGCGGCCGCCACCGCCACGGGTGCAGCCAAGAAGACCACCACGGGCGCGGCGAAGAAGGCGGCTCCGGCGAAGAAGGCTGCGGCCACCACCCGGACCGCTGCTGCCAAGAAGACCACCACGACGGTCAAGAAGGCCACCGCCACCAAGGCGGCGCCGGCCCGGAAGACCACCGCCACCAAGGCCGCACCGGCGAAGAAGGCGGCAACGACGCGCACCGCGGCGGCCAAGAAGACCACGACGGCCAAGAAGTCGGCACCGGCGACGAAGGCCACCACGAAGAAGACGGCCCCCGCCAAGAAGGCCGCCCCGGCCAAGAAGGCGACCGCCACCCGCAGCGCCGCGGCGAAGAAGACCAGCACCGCCAAGAAGGCGACGACCAAGCGCGCCGCCAAGAAGGCCTGACCCGCAGCGGTCAGCGTCCGACGAGACCGGCGAGGGAGGCCGGCACCCATGGGGTGTCGGCCTCCCTCGCCGTGTGGCCCGGTAGCCGCGCTCAGCCGATGCGCTGGTCGTCGCCGATGCCGACGATCCAGAGCCGTGCGACGGTGGTCGTCCCCGGGGCGAGGTCGATGCTGACCCGCTGCCCGGGTCGCAGGTGCCGCAGGGCGCTGCGGGCGAAGACCTCTGCTGCGAAGGTCACCTCGCGGCCGTCGTCGAGCAGGGCGGTGCCGGAGCCGGTCGCCTCGTCGAACGTGTGCACGCTGGCCTGCATGCCCGGCAGCGTAGCGCCCGCCCCTGCCAGGACGGCGAGCGTCGCGGGACCGACGCCCAGGGCGAGCGCGGCTCGCAGACCCTCGTCGTCGTCGACGTCCGTGCGCAGCCGCGGCAGGTCGAGGTCGAGGCGGCGGTGCCCCGCCGCGGCGTGCCGGACGGCCGAGTCCGCGCCGAACGCCGGCTCCAGCGGCGCCCCCACCGCGGTGAGGAGCACCGTGCCGGTGCCGTCCGCGTCGGGCACCAGGGCGCGAGGGTGCGCGGCCGCCGCGGTGAGCGCCTCCTCGAGGTCCGACGGGCGCAGGGCCGGCAGGTCACCGAGGAGCACGCCCACGCCCTCGACGGGGACCGGGCCACTGCTGCGGCGCGGACCCGCGGAAGGGCCGAGCCACCGGGCGCCGTGGTCCGCCGCGGCGCCCATGGCGGCGCGCAGGCCCGCCCGCACCGCCTCGTCCAGCCCGCGCCCGGGGTCGGTCACGACCGCGGCACCGAGCCGCACGGCATACGACCTCATCGCGTCGTCGGAGGTGACCACGTGCACCCGACCCTCGGGAAGGGCCGCGCACGCGGCCGTGAGGCAGTCGCGTGCGATGGCCGAGGCCAGGGCCGCCCGGGTGACGCCCCTCGGCGGCTGCAGGCGCGACTTGGCGCCGGCGCCACCCTTGACGGGGACCACGAGACGCCACGAGGGGGCTGGGTCGGGGCTCATCGACACGATCGTCCCAAGCGCGGGGGCGCTGCTCGACAGCGACCCCCTCACCCGAGAGGATGCAGTCTCGACCCCGTCAAGAGTGGAGTAGTGGTGACCCCAAGCGGCAGACGCCCCCTGCCTTTCGCGTACCGGCTGGCCGTGGCGATCATCCGGCCGTTGCTGATGATCCTCACGAAAAGGGACTGGCGGGGCTGGGAGCACCTTCCCGAGACGGGTGGTTTCGTCGTGGCCCCGAACCACATCTCACACGTCGACCCGCTCGCCTTCGCGCACTACCTCTACGACAGCGGCCGGTCGCCGTTCTTCCTGGGCAAGGAGTCGGTCTTCCGGGTACCGGTCGTGGGCGCGATCCTTCGCGGCGCCCAGCAGATCCCCGTCCACCGCAACACCGGCCAGGCGGTCGACGCGTTCCGTTCCGCGGTCGCGGCGGTCGAGGAGGGCAAGTGCGTGGGCGTCTACCCCGAGGGGACGCTGACCCGTGACCCCGACCTGTGGCCGATGGTCGGCAAGACCGGTGCGGCGCGGATCGCCCTGGCGACGCGGTGCCCAATCGTGCCCGTGGCCCAGTGGGGCCCGCAGGAGATCCTCGCGCCCTACTCCAAGCGGCTCCGCCTCTTCCCGCGCAAGACGATGCACGTGCTCGCGGGGCCGCCGGTCGACCTGTCCGACCTCTACGACCGGCCCCTGAGCGCCGAGGTGCTGCGCGAGGCGACCGAGCGGATCATGACGGCGATCACCGTCCAGCTCGAGCAGCTGCGCGGCGAAAAGGCCCCGCCGGTGCGCTTCGACGGCCGCCGGCACGGCCTGCCCCCCACCGGCAACTTCCACAAGAAGGGGGACCGGCGATGACCACGGCAGCCGTGTTCGGCACCGGCAGCTGGGGCACCGCGTTCTCCGCGGTGCTCGCCGACAGCGGCACGAAGGTGCGCATGTGGGGCCGTCGTCCCGAGCTGGTCGAGCAGATCAACGCCGGCAGCAACGACACCTACCTGCCGGGCATCCGCCTGCCGCAGGGCATCTCCGCGACCACCGACCCCGGCGAGGCAGCCGACGGCGCCGACATCGTGGTGCTGGCCGTGCCGTCGCAGACGCTGCGGCAGAACCTCGAGGGCTGGGCCTCGCTGCTGCCGCGCACGGCGGCGGTCGTCTCGCTGATGAAGGGCGTCGAGCTCGGCACCACCAAGCGGATGAGCGAGGTGATCGCCGAGGTCGGGGGTGTCGAGCCCGAGCGCATCGTCGTCGTCTCGGGGCCGAACCTGGCCCGGGAGATCGCCCTCAAGCAGCCGGCCGCGAGCGTGGTGGCCTGCAGTGACGCCCACACCGCGGAGCGAGTGGCCGAGGCCTGTGCCGCGCCCTACTTCCGCCCGTACACCAACACCGACGTCGTGGGCGCCGAGCTCGGCGGTGCGGTCAAGAACGTCATCGCCCTCGCCGTGGGCATGGCCGAGGGCATGGGCATGGGCGACAACTCGAAGGCCACCATCATCACGCGAGGCCTGGCGGAGACGACCCGGCTCGGCGTCGCCCTCGGCGGCGATCCCGCGACCTTCGCGGGCCTGGCGGGGGTCGGCGACCTCATCGCCACGTGCATGTCGCCGCTGTCGCGCAACCGGACCTTCGGCGTCAACCTCGGTCGCGGCATGGCGGTCAAGGAGGTCGTCGCCGTCACCCGGCAGACGGCCGAGGGCGTCAAGTCGTGCGACTCGATCCTGCAGCTGGCCAGGGAGCACGGCGTCGACGTGCCGATCATCGAGCAGGTGGCGGCCGTCGTGCACGAGGGCCGCACGCCCCAGCAGGTGGTCGAGTCGCTGCTCTCGCGGGCGCGCAAGGCCGAGCTCGACTAGGGCGCTGTCGCCAGCGCCTGGTCGAGGTCGCGCCAGAGGTCCTCCACGTCCTCGACGCCCACCGACAGGCGCAGCAGGCCCTCGGGCACCGTCTCCGGCTCGGCGGGGTGCCGCCGGCGACGCTCCACCTGCGACTCGACCCCGCCGAGGCTCGTCGCGTGCATCCAGACACGGGTGGCGGCAGCGACCCGCTCGGCCGCCTCCGCGCCACCGGCGACCTCGACGGCGACGATGGCCCCGAACCCGGGGTAGCGCACCCGCTCCAGGCTCGGGTGGCCATCCAGGCGACGCGCCAGCTCGCGGGCGTTGGCGCTCGCCCGCTCGACCCGCAGGTGCAGGGTGCGCAGGCCGCGCAGCGCCAGCCAGGTCTCCATCGGGCCCGCGATCGCCCCGTGCAGCAGGCGGTGCCGGGAGAGCCGGTCCCGCAGCCGGCGGCCCGCCTCGGTGCCGGGCGTCACGAGGGCGCCGAGCACCACGTCGGAGTGGCCGGCGAGGTACTTGGTCACCGAGTGCAGGACGAGGTCGGCGCCGAGGTCGAGCGGCTGCTGCACCAGGGGAGTGGCGAAGGTGTTGTCGCACACGGTCAGCACGCCGCGCTCGCGGGCTGCGGCGCACAGGGCCGCGACGTCGAACACCTCGAGCATCGGGTTCGTCGGCGACTCGATCCACAGCATCTCGGCACCGTCGAGGACGTCGCCCACCGACCCGGCCTCGCCGGCATACAGCCGTCGCACCACCACGGCGCCGCTCCCCGCGAGGTCGTCGAGCAGGGCGGTCGTGCCGTTGTAGGCGTGGGCCGGCACCACCACCGTGCCGCCGTGGGGCACCAGGCTCACGGCGGCGGCCACGGCCGCCATGCCGGAGGCGAAGACGAGCGCCTCGCCGCCCTCCAGCGACCCGAGGGCCTCCTCGAAGGCCGACCAGGTGGGGTTGCCCCCGCGGGCGTAGTTGACGGGGCCGTCGGCGACGTAGGTGGAGGACAGCTCCAGCGGCGCGTTGACCCCGGCGCCGGGCCGGCGGTGCTGGCGGCCGAGCACGACGAGGCGGGTGGCGGGAGCGAGCTGGCCGGGCGTCGGCTCTGGGTTCTGCGCGGTCACCGGCCCAGACTAGGCGCGCTCGCGCGCGCCGGGTCGGGGACGCCGCACTGTGGGCGATACGCTCTCGGGCGATGACCTCCCAGCCTGACGCCCCCCGCAAGACCCGGGTCGCCCTCGTGTTCGGCGGCCGCTCCTCCGAGCACGCCGTGTCGTGCTCCACCGCGGCAGGCGTGATGCGCGCCATCGACCGCGACGCCTACGAGGTGATCCCCATCGGCATCGCCCGCGACGGCCACTGGGTGCTCATGGACGGCGACCCGTCGCGCCTCGAGCTGACCGTGGGGCACACGCCCGAGGTGCAGCCCACCGAGGCCGGCGTGGTGGTGCCGCTCGGCAGCACGCAGCGGACCCTCACGGTGCAGGAGCCGGGGGAGGTGCCGCACAGCCTCGGTGAGGTCGACGTCGTCTTCCCGCTGCTTCATGGGCCGTTCGGCGAGGACGGCACGCTCCAGGGACTGTTCGAGCTCGCCGACATCCGCTACGTCGGCTCCGGGGTGCTCGCCTCGGCCGCGGGGATGGACAAGCACTACATGAAGGTGGTCTTCCAGGGCGCCGGCATCCCGGTGGGCCCGTATGCCGTGGTCACCGACTCCCAGTGGCGGCGCGACAAGGCGGCGGCCATGGACGCCGTCGCCTCGCTCGGGTTCCCCGTCTTCGTCAAGCCGGCCCGGGCCGGGTCGAGCATGGGGATCAGCAAGGTCTCCGACCCGCAGGACCTCGAGGACGCCATCGAGGCCGCCCGCGAGCACGACCCGAAGGTCGTCGTCGAGGCGATGATCGTCGGCCGCGAGATCGAGTGTGCGGTGCTGCAGGGGCGCGACCACCAGCCGCCGCGCACGTCCGAGGTCGGCGAGATCGAGGTCGACCGCGACGGGGGCCACGACTTCTACGACTTCGAGGCCAAGTACCTCGAGGAGCAGGGCGTCACGCTCAGCTGCCCTGCCAAGGTTCCCGACGAGGTGGCGGCCGAGGTGCGCCGGCTGGCGGCCGCGGCGTTCGAGGCGCTCGGCTGCGAGGGCCTGGCCCGGGTCGACTGCTTCTACACCGACAGCGGCGACGTGGTCGTCAACGAGATCAACACCATGCCGGGCTTCACGCCGCACTCGATGTACCCGCAGATGTGGGCCGCGTCGGGCCTGTCCTACCCGGACCTCATCGACGAGCTCATCCAGCTCGCGCTCGCGCGTCCGACCGGCCTGCGCTGACGACCGCCGGCCGCGAAGACCCTCTCGGAAGCCGACGTCCCCGCCGGACTCGGCAGACGTTGCTGCCGCAGGGGTGTGCAGCAACGTGGGGCTGCGGCAGCACCATGTGCTAGCAGAGGTTGCTGCAGGGGGGTGGGGGTCAGGGGTCGGGGTCAGTCGCAGGTGCGGCCGTTCGAGGGCAGGCCCCGGGCGGCCTCGGCGAAGGCCGGCAGCAGGAGCGGCTCGGGGGCGTAGGCGTCGGGCACGAGCACCTCGATCGCCGGGTCGCGCCCGAACGTCGTGAGGACCGCCCCGTCACTGGCCTCGCGCACCACCCAGTCGACGCCGTCGACGTTGAGGCACTGCTCGGTGGTGGGGCCGAGGGCGCTCACGCCGCACCGGGCGATGACCGGCGGGTCGCCCCAGGCGGCCACGGCCCCGGTGCCGGCGGTGGTCTCCACCCGCTCCTGGCCGGAGACGGTCGCGGGCCAGTGGGAGGCTGCGGCGGTGCAGGCGGCCGTCCCGGCCTGCGGTGGAGCCGTGACCTCGACGGCAGAGGAGCATCCCGCGAGCGCTCCGGCACAAAGGAGGCCACCGGCCACCCCGAGGACGAGGCGGCCGGTGGCCGGTGTGCGAGAGGCGCGTGCAGACGCGCGCAGGACGCCCAGGGGAGCGCTCAGACGTGCACGACCGTGCAGGTCAGCGTGCGGGTGATGCCCGGGACGTCCTGGATCTTGGCGATGACGAGCTTGCCCAGCTCGTCGACCGTGTTGGCCTCGACGCGGGCGATCACATCGTACGGCCCGGTGACGTCCTCGGCCATCACCACGCCCTGGATCTGGGCGATGGACTCGGCAACGGTCGCCGCCTTGCCGACTTCGGTCTGGATCAGGATGTAGGCCTGCACCACCACGAGAGACACCTCACTGAGTCGGGGTTGCCGGGGGCGGGCCCCCGCGTGAACCAGCCGGGACGGTGCCCCGGCACGCCAGACGCTACCGTCTCCGTGGACCGCCCGTCTCCCCAGGAAGGTGAAGTGATGGTCACACCGGCCCAGACCCTCGGGGAGGTGTCGGAGGAGGGCCTGCTGCGCTCCATCTTCCCGTTCTTCACGCTGCAGCCCGGCCTGCTCGTGGGCCCCGGGGACGACGCCGCGGTGCTGGCGACGTCCGGCCGCGTCGTGGCGACGACGGACTCGATGGTGCGTGGGCGCGACTGGCTCGACGAGTGGTCGACCGCGGCCGACGTCGGCGCCAAGCTGCTCACGCAGAACCTCGCCGACGTCGCGGCCATGGGCGGCACCCCCACGGCGGTGCTCGTCACCCTCATGGCTGACCCGGCCACCCCCTCGGCGTGGGCGCGGGACTTCGCCCGCAGCATCGGCGAGGGCGCGGCGCGGGCCGGGGTCGCCGTCGCCGGAGGTGACCTGTCGTCGGCGCCGGCGGGGGTGCTGGTCGTCTCGATCACCGCCCTCGGCGACCTGTCCGGGCGGCAGCCGGTGCTGCGCAACGGCGCCCAGGTCGGAGACACCCTGGCAGTGCGCGGCACGCTGGGGCGCTCGGGTGCCGGGCTGGTGCTCCTGCAGCGGGGCGGCGAGGCCGTCAGCCGGCCCACCGGCATACGGCAGGAGTGCCTCGCGCACCACCGGCGACCGTCGGCCCCCCTCGCCGCCGGGGTGCAGGCCGCCGCAGCCGGGGCCACGGCCATGATCGACGTCTCCGACGGACTGCTGCGGGACGCGGACCGCATCGCCCGCGCCAGCGGCGTGCAGGTCGCGCTGTCGGGTGCCGGCGTTCGCCCCCACGTCGAGGCGCTTGCGCCGGCCGTGGGGGAGGACGCCGCCCGCGAGTGCGTGCTGGCCGGCGGGGAGGAGCACAGCCTGCTGGCGACGTTCCCGGCGGGCTCGGTGCCGGAGGGCTGGCAGGTGCTCGGTGCGGTGGCGCCCGGCACCGGCGTCACCATCGACGGCGAGCCGCAGCAGCCGCGTGGGTGGGACCACTTCCGGGCGGACTGAGCAAGCCGAGAGGCCGGCCTCCCCGAGGGGAGACCGGCCTCTGCGGTATGCCGGGCGGCTGGGTCAGCGCTTGACCTTGCCGGCCTTCAGGCACGAGGTGCAGACGTTGAGACGCTTCGGGGTCACACCCGCATCGCCCACGAGCGCCTTCACGCGCTGGATGTTGGGGTTCCAGCGACGCTTGGTGCGGCGGTGCGAGTGCGAGATGTTGTGACCGAAGCCCGGTCCCTTGCCGCAGACGTCGCAGTTGGCAGCCACGGGTGATCTCCTGATTTCGATGCGAACAAACTCGGTGGGCTCCCGGGCAGCCTCGAATGGAGGTCGGCCCATGGGAACCGGTCAAGAGTAGCCGAGAGCGGGCGCTGCGACCAAAACGGCCCCAATGCCCGCGGGGCCGACGGCCCCAGGCACTAGCCTGCCACCGTGCTGGAACGCCTGACCGCTGCCGACGCCCGCCGCTGGGCCGTCCTCGCCCGGGCGGCCTTCGCGGCGCGGCGGGCGGAGATCGACGCGCTCAACGTCTTCCCCGTGCCCGACGGCGACACCGGCACCAACCTCTACCTCACCTTCGACGCCGCCCTCGACGCGGTGCGCACCGTGCACGAGCAGCGGGGCGTCCTCGGGCACGCCACCCTCGAGGAGGAGTGCACCTCGCTCGGGCAGGCCATGCTGCTCACCGCGCGCGGCAACTCGGGGGTGATCCTCAGCCAGCTCGTGCGCGGCTTTGCCGAGGCGATCGCCGAGAGCGGCGCGGAGACGGCCGACGGCGCCCTGGTGGCCGAGGCCCTGGCCCGGGCGGGCGAGCGGGCGTGGAAGGCGGTCACGCACCCGGTGGAGGGCACCATCCTGTCGGTGTCGAGGGCGGCGGCCGAGGCCGCCCAGGGGCTGACGGGCCTGGGCGAGGTCACCGAGTCGGCGCTGCGCGGGGCGTCGGAGGCGCTCGCACTGACCCCGACCCAGCTGCCGGCGCTGGAGGCTGCCGGTGTCGTCGACGCCGGCGGGGCCGGCTACGTCCTCCTGCTCGAGGCCCTCGCGAGGGTCGCACACGAGGACAGCCCCACCGCCCCGCCCGGCACCGCGTCCTTCGGGGAGCCCTTCTCGGACGACCTCTCGCTGCGCCGCCGGCCCGAGTGGGTTCCGCACGGCACGGGGGTGCACCCGACCGACGGGGAGGGGTCCTCGCCACGGGGCGGCGCGCTGGGCGCCCCGGGTGGCCCTGCCTACGAGGTGATGTACCTGCTCACCGACACCGACGAGGAGCGCATCGAGTCGCTGAAGACGTCGCTCGACGCGCTGGGTGACTCGCTGCTCGTCGTCGGCGGCCCCGAGCTGTGGAACGTCCACGTGCACGTCGACGACGCCGGTGCGGCGCTCGAGGCAGGCGTGCGCGCGGGTCGTCCCTACCGCATCAAGGTGACCCACTTCGACGACCAGTCGCCGCGGCGGCCTGCCAGCGACGTGGCCGTCGTGGCCTGTGCCGCGGGGCCGGGCCTGCAGGCGGTCTTCGCCGACTCGGGGGCGCACGTCATCGCCAGCGGCCCGGGCCGGCGCGCCTCGGCGGGCCAGCTCCTCGAGGCCGCTCGTGACGCGCACGCGCTCTCGGTGATCCTGCTGCCCAACGACAAGGACACCGTGCTCGCGGCCGAGGCTGCGGCCGACGCCGGCGAGCAGGAGGGCATCGACATCGCGGTGGTGCGGTCCCGCACGGCGGTGCAGGGCCTTGCGGCCATGGCCGTGTTCGACCCCGCCCTGTCGGCGCCCAAGAACCTCGCGGCGATGATCAGCTCGGCCTCGGCCACCCGCCACGGTGCGGTGACGGTGGCCAGCAAGGACGCGCTGACCAGCGCCGGGGAGTGCCGGCGCGGTGACGTGCTCGGCGTGGTCGGGGGCGACATCGTCGTCGTCGGCGACGACCTGCTCGAGGTGGCCCGCGACGTCATGCGCCGCCTGCTGTCCAGCGGCGGCGAGCTGGTCACCATCGTCGCGGGCGAGGACGCGCCGCACGGACTGGCCGACGACCTGGCCCGCTGGGTGGAGGGCGAGCACCGCGACGCCGAGGTCTCCCTCATCGACGGGGGCCAGCCGCACTACCCGCTGCTGCTGGGAGTCGAGTGAGCGTGGTCGGGGCCGTGGTCGACGAGTCCACCAAGCTGTCGGCGGTGGTGGGCGCCCGCTCGGCGGGCCCCCTGGCGAAGGCACGCGACCTGCACACCGTCGGCGACCTGCTCGAGTTCTGGCCACGGCGCTACCTCGAGCACACCTCCGACCTGTCGAACCTGCACGTCGGCATGTACGTCGTGGTGGTCGCCGAGGTGAAGTCGGCGACCACGCGGCGCATGCAGAAGCGCAAGGGCGAGATGCTCAACGTCACGATCACCGACGGCCGCGACGAGGTCGACCTCACGTTCTTCAAGTCCTGGGGCCACAAGGACGCGCTGGTCCCGGGCGTCACCGCCCTCTTCGCCGGCGAGGTGGGGATGTACCGCGGGCGCTGGCAGCTGACCCACCCGGCATACCAGGTGCTCGAGGGCGGTCTCGGCCCCCACGGGGCCGACCGCGGGCCGATCCCCGTCTACCTCCAGGTCAAGGGGATGCAGAACTGGTCGGTCGCCGAGTGCGTGCGCATCGTCCTCGACCACCTCGAGGTCGACAGCGTCCCCGAGCCGCTGCCCGCGACGCTGCGCTCGCGCCACGGCCTGCCCGGGCGCCTCGACGCACTCAAGGGCATCCACGTGCCCCGCGACTTCGCGCAGGTGCAGCGCGCCCGTCACCGCCTGCGCTACGAGGAGGCGTTCGTCTTCCAGTCCCTGCTCGCGCAGCGCCGGGCGCGGCAGGCCGCGGAGCGCACGCGGGCACGCAGGCCCCGCGAGGGCGGGCTGCTCGAAGCGTTCGACGCGAGGCTGCCCTTCGAGCTCACCGCCGGGCAGCGCACCGTGGGGGAGACCCTGGCGCAGGAGATGTCCCGCGACGTCCCGATGCACCGGCTGCTCCAGGGTGAGGTCGGCTCGGGCAAGACCGTCATCGCCCTGCGCGCCATGCTCGCCGCGGTCGACGCCGGGGGCCAGGCGGCCCTCCTCGCGCCCACCGAGGTGCTCGCCGCCCAGCACCACCGGTCGATCACGGCCATGCTCGGTGACCTCGCCGAGGGCGGCATGCTCGGCGGCAGCGAGATCGGCACCCGCGTCGCCCTGCTCACCGGCAGCCAGCCGACGCAGGCCCGCCGGCAGAACCTCCTCGACGCGGCCAGCGGCGACGCCGGCATCGTCATCGGCACCCACGCCCTCATCCAGGAGCACGTGCAGTTCCAGGACCTCGCGCTGGTCGTCGTCGACGAGCAGCACCGGTTCGGCGTCGAGCAGCGGGACGCGTTGCGCGGCAAGGGAAACCAGCCCCCGCACGTGCTCGTCATGACGGCCACCCCGATCCCGCGCACCGTGACCATGACGGTGTTCGGCGACATGGAGACCTCCACCCTCACCGAGCTGCCCAAGGGGCGCTCGCCGATCGCCACCCACGTCGTGCCGGCCGACCGTCCCGCCTGGGTGCAGCGCACCTGGGAGCGCATCGCCGAGGAGGTCCGCTCCGGACGCCAGGCCTACGTCGTGTGCCCGCGCATCGGCGACGACGGCCCACCGACCGCCGGCTCCGCCGACGACGAGGAGCTCGCAGCCCCCGAGCCCGGGGAGGGCGACGAGGCAGCACCGCACGAGATGCCCAGCGTGTATGCCGTGGAGGCGCTGCTGCGCGAGAACCCCGCCCTCGACGGGCTCACCATCGCGGTGCTCCACGGCCGGTTGGCGCCGGAGGACAAGGACGCGGTGATGGCGGCCTTCACCCGCGGCGAGGTCGACGTGCTCGTGTCGACCACCGTCATCGAGGTGGGGGTCGACGTGCCCAACGCCACCGTCATGGTCGTCATGGACGCCGAGCGGTTCGGCGTCTCCCAGCTGCACCAGCTGCGCGGCCGGGTGGGTCGTGGCCGGCATGCCGGGCTCTGCCTGCTCATGACCGCCTCGGAGGCGGAGACGGCGCGGGAGCGGCTCGACGCCGTGGCGGGGACCACCGACGGGTTCGAGCTGGCCCGCCTCGACCTCGAGCTGCGCGGCACGGGTGACGTCCTGAGCGCCCGGCAGAGCGGCGGGGGCCGGTCGAGCCGTGGCATGGGCCGGGGCAGCTTCCGCTTCCTGTCGCTGGTCCGCGACGAGGACGTCATCCTGCAGGCGCGCGACGACGCCACCGCCCTCGTCGCCGCGGACCCCGACCTCGCCGAGCACCCCGACCTGCAGGCCGCGGTCCGCAGCTGGGTCGACGAGGAGCAGGCAGCCTTCCTGGAGCGGGGGTGAGCAGGTGACGAGGATCATCAGCGGCCGGGCCGGCGGCCAGCGGCTGCACACGCCCGCCGGCAGCGGCACCAGGCCCACGAGCGACCGGGTGCGCGAGGCGTTGTTCTCGCGGCTCGACCACCTCGACGTGCTGGCGGGCGCCGCGGTGCTCGACCTGTACGCCGGGTCCGGTGCGCTGGGGCTCGAGGCGGCAAGCCGCGGCGCGACCTCGGTGCTGCTGGTGGAGTCGGACCGCGCCGCCGCGGCGGTGGCGCGCAGGAACGCCGCGCTGACCGGCATACCGGGGGTCTCCGTGCGGGCCGCCACGGTCGAGAGGACGCTCGCGGCGCCGCCACCCGCGCCGTTCGACCTCGTGTTCCTCGACCCGCCCTACGACGTCGGCGAGGACGCCCTCGAGCGGGTGCTCTCCGCGCTCGTCGAGCTGCACTGGCTCTCCGAGGAGGCGCTGGTGGTGGTGGAGCGGTCCTCTCGGTCGCCCGAGCCGCGCTGGCCGGCAGGGCTCGATCCCGAGGGCGAGCGTCGCTACGGCGAGACCCGGGTCTGGTTCGCCGGGGTCCCGGAGCCCGACGACGTCGCCTAGACAGCCCGACGACGTCGCCTGGACAGCCCCAAGAGGTGGCCCGCACCGGTTGCGCAGACGAGTCGAGGCACGCGCGCCGACTGCCGGCGCGCGTGCCTCGACTGTGGTGGTGCTCCCTCAGGCGGAGGGGGCGATGCTGAACTGCACAGCCCCGGCCTGGTCGACCGAGGCGTCGAGCACCTGGTCGCCGAGGGCGACCGCGGCCGTCTCCTCGAGGTAGACCTTGGCGCCGTCCTTGTCGACGACCTGGTCGCCGGGCTGGCCCGCCTCCACGGTGGTGACCGCGAGCGCGCCGGCCTGGGCGCCGTCGGAGGGCTCGGCGGAGAAGCGCAGACCTGCGTCCTGCGTGCCGCCGTTCTGCTCGACGATGGCCTTGACGATGTTGCTGGCGTTGTCGGTAAGGGTGAGCACTGGCTCTCTTTCCGATTGCGGACAGGAAGCCTCCACCGTCTCGGATCGGCCCGGCAGACACAAGAATTCGGTCCGTGGTGTCCACCCAGCGGACAGCCGGGGCGGTCCCACCCTCCTGACCTGCGCCGATGTCGGCCAGGCCGCCCTCACAAGACGTGCGGGTGTCGGGGAACTGCCTCAGGATGTGCCCATGAGGCAGATCGAGATCCCCAAGCCCACCTCCGGTGACGTCGTCCAGCTCATCCTCGACGACCACCGCCTCTTCGAGTCGCTGCTGCGCGAGCTCCGCGACGCCACCGCCGACCGCGGGGCGGCCCGGCAGGCGCTGTCGAACGTGCTCATCGCCCACGGCGAGGCCGAGGAGACCGAGGTCTACCCCAAGCTCAAGAGCAAGGACGCGATCGGCGAGCACGAGAAGGAGCACGGCGAGGAGGAGCACGCGGAGGGCAACGAGGCGCTGCTCGCGCTGCTCGAGTGCAAGGGCACCGACACCCAGAAGTTCGACGACGCCGTCGAGAAGCTGGCCGAGGCGCTCAACCACCACATCGGCGAGGAGGAGCAGACCATCCTCAACCCGGCTCGTACCGAGGTCTCGGAGCAGGTGCGCCAGAACCTCGGCGAGAAGTGGGCGGCCATGCGCAACCGGCTCATCGGGGATGACTGCGGCTCGGTCGAGAACGTGCGCCGGATCGTCAAGGAGGCCTACAAGGAGGGTGTGCTGCCGGCCGACGACGAGGACGGCGAGAGCTGACCCCGACCGGGGTCGCTGCCGGCCGGGGCGCCACCACCTTCCGCTGCTAGGTTGCCGACTGTGACCAGACGGTGTGTGTGCCCCGGCTCCTACGACCCGGTGACGCTCGGCCACGCCGACGTCATCGAGCGCGCGTCGGCGCTCTGGGACGAGGTCGTCGTCGCCGTGCTGCACAACCCCGCCAAGGCCGGGCTGTTCACGCCCGACGAGCGCCGCAAGCTGCTCGAGGACAGCGTGGGCCACCACCCCAACGTGCGGGTCGAGGTGTACACCGACCGCCTGCTCGTCGACGTCTGCCGTGAGGCGCAGGCCGAGGCCGTCGTGAAGGGCCTGCGCGGCGGCACCGACTTCGCCTACGAGCTGCCCATGGCGCTGATGAACCGTCACCTGACCGGCATCGAGACGGTCTTCCTGCCGGGCGACCCCCGGTTCGAGCACATCTCGAGCTCGCTGATCAAGGAGGTCGCCCGCCTCGGCGGCGACATCTCCGGGCTGGTGAGCGACGCGGTCCGAGGCGCCCTGCTGGCGCGTCTGCAGACGGAGAGCTGACCCTGGCGCGTCCGCCCAGGCCGGAGGGTTTCCGGCCCGACATCGAGGGCCTGCGGGCGGTGGCCGTCCTGCTGGTGATGGTCTACCACGCCGGCCTGCCGTTCCTGCCGCACGGCTACCTCGGGGTCGATGTCTTCTTCGTCATCTCCGGCTACCTCATCACCAGCCTGCTGCTGCGCGAGCTGGCCGCCACCGGCCGGATCTCCTGGTCGCAGTTCCTCGCCCGCCGCGCCCGACGGCTGCTGCCCGCCGCGATGCTCGTGCTGTTCGCCATCGCGGTGGCCACCTGGCTGCTCATCCCCGGCCGGCGCGGCCGCGAGATCGGCGGTGACGTCGTGGGTGCAGCGCTCTACGTCGAGAACTGGGTCCTGGCCGGGCGCTCGGTCGACTACCTCGCCAAGGACACCCAGCCGTCACCGGTGCAGCACTACTGGTCACTCGCGGTCGAGGAGCAGTTCTACGTCCTGTGGCCGCTCGCCCTGGTGCTGCTCGTCGTCGGCCTCCGTCGGTTCCGTCCCCGGGTGCTCGCGCGGGGACCCGGCCACAGCCCCAGCCTGCGCGCGATCGGCGTGCTGCTCGCCGCCATCGCGGTGCCCTCGCTGGTGTACTCCGTCTGGCACACGGTCACGGTGCCCTCGCACGCGTACTTCGCCACGACCACCCGCGTCTGGGAGCTCGGGGTCGGGGCCGCCCTCGCCATCTGGGCGGTCGACCAGCACCCCCACCACGTGCGGTTCGGGGGCGCCCTGGGGTGGATCGGGCTCGCGGTGGTCGTCGGCACGGCCTTCCTGCTGCCCGACACCGCCGGGTGGCCCGGCGCCTGGGCCCTGCTGCCGACCCTCGGCACGGCCGCGGTGGTGCTGGCCGGGTGGGGCGCGGAGCCCCGCGGGCCGGAACGGTTCCTGAGCCTGCGCCCGCTGGTCTGGGTGGGCGGGCTGTCGTACTCGCTCTACCTCTGGCACTGGCCCTTCGCCATCTTCGCCGACGAGCTGTGGCCGGGCGGCACCGCGCGGGCCTGGGCCGTGCTCCTCAGCGTGGTGCCCGCCTACCTCAGCTACCGCCTGGTGGAGCGTCCGGTGCACCACACCCCCCCGCTCGCGCGCAGCACCCGCCTGTCCCTGGCGCTGGGAGCGTCGCTGTCCCTCGCAGGCGTCCTCGCCGGCATACCGCTCATCACCGCGCCTGCGGTGTTCCAGACCACGCCGGCCACCGGAGCCCTCCCGCCCCTGGAGCGGCTGGGGGCGGGCACCCTCGGCGACACCCCGAGCGCCGACCCGGCCGACTACGCCGTCGACGACTGGGGCTGGCTGACCCCCGACCCGGAACGGGCGGGGGAGGACCGGCCCTCGGCGGACGTCGACCGCTGCCAGGTCGACGAGCGCAGCTCCACCCCGGTGCGGTGCGAGTTCGGGGTGCGGGACGGGGCGGTGACGATCGCGCTCGTTGGAGACTCCAAGGCCCTGCAGTGGCTGCCCGCCCTGGAGCGCGTCGCTCCGGGCAAGGACTGGCGGATCGTCACCTACGGCAAGAGCTCGTGCGCCTTCGCCGCCGGGACCACCGAGCTCTCCCGCGCCCGCTACGAGTCCTGCGACCGGTGGAACGAGGCCGTCGTCGACCAGCTGTCGGCCGACCCGCCGGACCTGGTCGTGACCTCGACCCAGGCCGACGCGGCCCTGCGCGGCGACAGGGTCAGCGAGGCCGCGCTCGCCGACTACCTCGCGCGGCGCTGGAAGGGCTTGCAGCGCGCAGGGGTGCCGGTGGCCGTGATCGGCGACAACCCCGGCTCCCCGGCGGACCTCGACAGCTGCATGGCGCGCAACCCCATCCGCCTCTCGCGCTGCGCCTTCGACCGCACCACCGCGCTGGCCAGCACCGGCCTGGACGCCCAACGCGCCGCGGCGCTCAGGACGCCGGGGGTCGAGGTCATCGACCTCACCCCGTGGATCTGCCCGGTCGACCGCTGCCCTGTGGCCATCGGCAACGTCGTCATCCACCGCGCCGGCGACCACATCACGGCCACCTACGCCAAGACCCTCGGCCCGCAGATCGCCCGCCAGCTCGAGACCGTCATGACCAGGGAGGGCCGCTGAACCGGTGGTCGGAGCCGCTGGTCGGAGCGCATTTGGGAAGGTGGCAGACGCTCCGGTAACCTGAGCGGTCGGTCTACGTCCCTGCTGTGACGAGGGCCGAGTCCCTCGACACGCACTGGAGCCATGAACCGTCTCAACGCCCGATCGCCGCTGGTGCTCGACACCAAGAGCCTCGGTCGGCGACCCGGTTCCATGACAGAGGTCCAGCGCACCGTCGAGGCGCCCGCGCACCTGGGCACGGACGTGATTGCCGTCCAGGAGGGCCAGCCGATCGAGCTGGACCTCCGGCTGGAGTCCGTCATGGAGGGTGTGCTGGTGACCGGCTCGGCCAGCGCCACCGCGACCGGCGCGTGCGTGCGGTGCCTGGACCCCGTCAGCCACCAGGTTGACGTGCGGTTCCAGGAGCTGTTCGCCTACGCCGACCGCGCCGCCCACCACCGCGAGGTGGGGGACGACAGCGACGAGGCCGAGGAGCACCAGATCGTGGACGACCTGATCGACCTCGAGCCGGTGCTCCGGGACGCGGTGGTGCCCTCGCTGCCGTTCCAGCCGGTATGCCGGGAGGACTGTCCCGGGCTGTGTTCCGAATGTGGGGCGCACCTGGCGGAAGACCCGGACCACCACCACGAAGTGATCGACCCACGATGGTCCGCGCTGCAGGCGCTGTCCACCGAGACCCCGAGCAACACCGAAGAGAAGAGGAACTGACGTGGCTGTCCCGAAGCGGAAGATGTCGCGCTCCAACACCCGTTCGCGTCGCGCGAACTGGAAGACGACGGCGACCGTGCTCACCACGTGCCCCCAGTGCAAGGCTCCCACCCAGCCGCACGTGGCGTGCCCGTCCTGCGGCACCTACAAGGGCCGTCACTACAACGCCGCCGAGCGCACCGAGCACCAGGGCTGAGCCTTCCGCGCGTGAGCACGCCCTCTTCTGACGGCGCCCGCGCAGTGCAGCGGCCCGTCGACGAGTTCGCCGCCCTCCTCCATGAGGTGGTCGGTTCGCCCGTCGACGAGTCGCTGCTTCTGCGTGCGCTGACACACCGCAGCTACGCCTACGAGAACGGCGGCCTGCCCAACAACGAGCGCCTCGAGTTCCTCGGCGACTCCGTGCTGGGCCTCGTGGTCACCGACACCTTGTATGCCGCGCACCCCGAGCTGCCCGAGGGGCAGCTCGCGAAGCTGCGGGCCGCGGTCGTGAACATGCGGGCCCTGGCCGACGTGGCCCGCACGCTGGGCCTGGGTGACCACCTGCTCCTGGGTCGCGGCGAGGAGACCACCGGGGGCCGCGACAAGGCCTCGATCCTCGCCGACACGATGGAGGCCGTCATCGGCACGGTCTACCTCTCGTGCGGGCTCGAGCACGCCGCCACGCTCGTGCACCACCTGCTCGACCCGCTCATGGCCAGGAGCGCCCGGCTCGGCGCCGGCCTGGACTGGAAGACCAGCCTGCAGGAGCTCGCTGCCGCGGACTCCCTCGGCGTCCCCGAGTACCGCGTGGACGAGGAGGGCCCCGACCACGCCAAGACCTTCACCGCCTCCGCGGTCGTGGGCCAGAGCGTGCTCGGCGAGGGCGTGGGCCGCTCCAAGAAGGAGGCCGAGCAGCGCGCCGCCGAGGAGGCGTGGAAGCACCTGAGCGCCCGTGCCGGGGGCTCGGGCGCCGCGGTGGCTGCCACGTCGTCGGCCGGGTCGTCGGCGACGTCGTCTGCCGGGTCGTCTGCCACGGCCCAGCCCGAGTCCGCCTGACCGGACGCGGACTGGCCCCATGCCCGAGCTCCCCGAGGTCGAGGTGGTCCGCCGCGGCCTCGCCGACCACGTGGTCGGGCGCACCATCGAGCAGGCCGAGTTCTATGGGGCCCGCGTGGCCCGCCGCCACCTGCCCGGCGCCCACCACCTCGCCGAACAGCTCGCGGGCAACCTCGTCGCCGAGGCGCGCCGCCGGGGCAAGTACCTCTGGATGGTCCTGCAGACGCCCGACGGGTCGCACCAGGGCCTGATCACCCACCTCGGCATGAGCGGCCAGCTCCTCGTCGAGGACCCCGACGCGCCGGACGAGAAGCACCTGCACGCCCGGTTCACCTTCGACGACGGCGGGCCCCAGCTGCGGTTCGTCGACCAGCGCACGTTCGGGGGGATGGCCCTTTCCGACCTCGACGACGACGGGGTGCCCGAGGCCATCGAGCACATCGCGCCCGACCCGCTCGAGGCGTCCTTCGACCTCAAGGCCGTCGTCGCGCCGATGAAGAAGCGCCACAGCGCCGTCAAGCGGGCGCTGCTCGACCAGGACCTGGTCTCCGGTATCGGCAACATCTACGCCGACGAGGCCCTCTGGCGGGCCGGGGTGCACGGCGAGCGGCTGTGCTCGGCGCTCACCAGGCCGGCGCTCACCCGGATCCTCGAGCACGCCCGCGACGTCATGCTCGAGGCCCTCGGCCAGGGCGGGACGAGCTTCGACGCGCTGTACGTCAACGTCAACGGGGCGTCCGGCTACTTCGACCGCTCGCTCAACGCCTACGGCCAGGAGGGCCGTCCGTGCCGCCGCTGTGGCACACCCATCCGCCGCGAGTCGTTCATGAACCGGTCGTCCTATTCCTGCCCCCGCTGCCAGCCACGACCTCGCACGCTCGGTCGCTGACTGCCAACAGGCGGGCGGCTCACCGACCGGCTCTGCGTCATACGGCTCTTGCCTGCACCCGCTCCGGCTCAGGACAATGCCGGTGAGGCAGGTGAGGCGCATGAACGACAGCGAGCCGGTACGGGCGACGATCTGGGTCCACGGCAGGGTGCACGGGGTGGGGTTCCGCTGGTGGACCAGGGCCCGTGCCCTCGAGCTCGGACTCGTGGGTCATGCCCGCAACGCCGACGGTGGGCGCGTGGAGGTGCTCGCCCAGGGCCCCAAGCAGCGGGTCGAGGAGCTGGTGGCCATGCTCGAGGAGAAGCCGTCGACGCGGCTGCGCCCGGGCGAGGTGACCAACTGCGTGACCACGTGGGGGCCGCCCCGGGACGGCCTCGAGGGCTTCATCGAGAAGTGAGCCGAGGGCCGCGGGACCAAGGCCTCATTGACCGATGTGCGGCCTTGCTGTCAGTCTGAGAGATGCCCCGATCGGGCACCGCCCAGGGCGAACCCGTCGCGCCCGGGACCAAGGAGACATCATGGCCAAGGCCCTGCTGGGATACCGCACGGCACCTGACCAGCGCCTCATGCTCGAGACCGTCGAGCTGCGTCGCAGAGTCCGGGATCTTGAAGGGCTGGTCGCCCGTCTGCAGAAGGACAACGACCGCCTGCGGAAGGATCTGAGACAGCCGGACGCTGTCCCGACCTCCGTGCCTACGATCGTCGGGTGACCTCACCCGCCCCAGAGACACCGGCTGAGCTGCTGCGCCTGCGCGCGAGCATCGACAACATCGACGCTGCCCTGGTGCACCTGCTGGCCGAGCGGTTCAAGTGCACCCAGCAGGTGGGTGAGCTCAAGGCCAGCCGGGGGTTGCCCCCGGCCGATCCGGCGCGCGAGGAGAAGCAGGTCGCGCGGCTGCGGGCCCTGGCCGACGAGGCCGGGCTCGACCCGCAGTTCGCCGAGAAGTTCCTCACCTTCATCATCGAAGAGGTCATCCACCACCACGAGGCGCTGGCCGACGGCCGCGGCCCCCAGCTCTGACCCGCGGCGCGTCACTCCTGCCACAGCAGTCCCAGGCTTCGGTGTGCCGCCCTGCGCGTCCCGGGGCCGACGTGCCCCCGCCGGTACAGTGATCCGCGATCCGCAGCCCGCCTGCACCGCAGTCACCGAGGAGCCGAGCCGCTCGTGTACGTCAAGAGCCTGACCCTGAAGGGCTTCAAGTCCTTCGCCTCGGCGACCACCATGCGCCTCGAGCCGGGCATCACCTGCATCGTCGGCCCCAACGGCTCCGGCAAGTCCAACGTCGTCGACGCCCTCGCCTGGGTCATGGGGGAGCAGGGCGCCAAGAGCCTGCGCGGCGGCAAGATGGAGGACGTCATCTTCGCGGGCACCGCCGGCCGCGCCCCGCTCGGGCGCGCCGAGGTCTCCCTGACCATCGACAACAGCGACGG
Source organism: Knoellia sp. p5-6-4 (assembly GCF_029222705.1). Classification (NCBI taxonomy): domain Bacteria; kingdom Bacillati; phylum Actinomycetota; class Actinomycetes; order Micrococcales; family Intrasporangiaceae; genus Knoellia; species Knoellia sp. p5-6-4. The sequence continues at coordinate 699,437 of NZ_JARGZF010000001.1, read as the reverse complement.
CGCCCTCCCGATCGACTACACCGAGGTCACCATCGCGCGGACCATGTTCCGCAACGGCGGCTCCGAGTACGCCATCAACGGCACCCCCTGTCGCCTGCTCGACGTGCAGGAGCTGCTCTCCGACTCCGGCATCGGCCGTGAGATGCACGTCATCGTCGGCCAGGGCCAGCTCGACACCGTGCTGCGCGCCACCCCGGAGGAGCGCCGCGGGTTCATCGAGGAGGCCGCCGGCGTCCTCAAGCACCGCAAGCGCAAGGAGCGCGCGCTGCGCAAGCTCGACCAGATGGAGGCCAACCTCACCCGGGTCACCGACCTCACCGGTGAGATCCGCCGCCAGCTCGGCCCCCTCGGACGCCAGGCCGAGGCCGCCCGCAAGGCCGCCGTCATCCAGGCCGACGCCCGCGACGCCCGGCTGCGCCTGCTCGCCGACGACCTCGTCCAGCTGACCACCACCCTCGAGCAGGAGGTGGCCGACGAGAGCGCCCTGATCGCCCGGCGCACCGAGGTGGAGGAGAACCTCGCCGCGGTGCGCGACCGGCTGGCCGCCCTCGAGCGCGAGGCCGAGGAGGCCCGGCCGCTGGCCACCCGGGCGCAGGAACGCTGGTTCGCCCTGCAGTCGCTGCGCGACAAGCTCACCTCGACCCAGTCGTTGGCGGCCGAGCGCGTGCGCCTGCTCAGCCAGGACACCCAGGACGAGACCACCTCCGGCCGCGACCCCGAGGAGCTGCGCCGGCAGGCCGCCGAGGCCCGGCGGCAGGAGGAGGCGCTGCTCGCCGAGGTGCGGCAGGCCAAGGACGAGCTGCAGGCCGCGGTCGAGCGGCGCGCCGCCGCGGAGAAGGCGTTCCAGGAGGAGCAGCAGCGCCTCCAGCGCCTCGCCCGGGCGGCCGCCGACCGCCGCGAGGGCCTGGCCAAGCTGCAGGGCCAGGTCGGCGCCCGGCGCAGCCGCATCGAGGCGGGCGAGGCCGAGATCGGGCGCCTGCGCGGCATCGGCGAGCAGTCGCTCGCCCGGGCCGCCGCGGCGGAGAAGGAGTTCGCCACCCTCGAGGCGTCGGTCGCCGTCGAGGAGGAGGGCGAGGAGGGCCTCGACTCGGCCTACGAGAGCGCCGAGGCCGCCCTGCAGAGCGCCGAGGCCGAGGTCGAGCGCCTGCGCGAGGAGGAGCGCACGGCCGAGCGCGACCGCACCTCCGCCGCGGCGCGCCTCGAGGCACTCGAGATGAGCCTGAGCCGCAAGGACGGTGCCGCGACGCTGCTCGCCGCGGCCGAGGAAGGCCAGGACCACGGCATCGTCGGCTCCATCGTGTCGCTGCTCCAGGTGAACGGAGGCCACGAGGGCGCCGTCGCGGCGGCCCTCGGCTGGGCGGCCGACGCGCTCGCCGTCGAGTCGGTCGACCACGCAGCCCGCGCGCTGACCACCCTGCGCGAGGAGGACGCGGGCCGGGCCGCCCTGCTCGTCGGCCAGACCGCCGTGCCCGGCGACCCGTCGCAGTGGCCCGCCCTCCCGCCGTATGCCGTGTGGGCCCGTGACGTCGTCGAGGCGCCCGCCGGGGTGCGCCCCGCGGTCGACCAGCTCCTCGACCGCGTCGCCCTCGTCGAGACCGCCGAGCAGGCCGCCGAGCTGGTGGGCCGTGGCCGGGGCGTCACCGCCGTCACGGCCGAGGGCGACGTCTTCGCCCCGGGCTGGGTGCGCGGCGGCAGCAGCTCGGCGCCGAGCCTCATCGAGATCCAGTCGGCGGTCGACGAGACGCGCGAGCGGGTCGCCGACGCCACCCGCCGCGGCGAGCAGGCGCGGTTCGCGCTGGCCGCGGCCCAGGAGAAGGCGCGCGAGGCAGCCGAACGGGTGGAGCAGGCGCTGGAGGCACTGCACGAGTCGGACGCCCGCATGTCCGCCGTCGTCGAGAAGCTCGGCCAGCTCGGCGCCACGGCCCGGTCGGCCAAGGCCGAGGCCGAGCGCACCGAGAAGGCCGTGGCCGACGCCACCGCTGCCCTGGACAAGGACCGTGCGGAGCTCGCCGCCCTCGAGGAGCGGCTCGCCGAGGCCCAGGCCCAGCCGGAGGAGGTCGAGGAGCCCTCCACCGACACGCGCGACGGGCTCGAGCTCGCCGCCAGCCAGTCCCGCACCGCCGAGACAGAGCTGCGCCTGACGCTGCGCACCCGCGAGGAGCGCGCCAGGGCCCTGCACGGCCGCGCGGACTCCCTCGAGGGGGCCGCCCGCAACGAGCTCGCCGCCCGGGAGCGCCTGGCTGCGCGGCAGGAGCGGCGCCGGCGCGAGGCCGCCGTCGCCGAGGCGGTCCGGATCGGCGCCACGCACGCCGTGGAGCACCTGGCCGGCGCGCTCGAGCTGGCCGCCGGCCGGCGCACCCGCGCCGAGCAGGAGCGCACCGAGCGCGACCAGGCGCTGGCCCGGGTGCGCCGCGACATGGCCGCCCTCCAGGACGACCTGCGCGAGCTCACCGACAGCGTCCACCGCGACGAGGTCGCCCGCACCCAGCAGCGGCTGCGCATCGAGCAGCTGCAGGCCAAGGCCGTCGAGGAGCTCGGCATCGACCCCGAGGTGCTCATGGAGGACTACGGCCCGCACCAGGTGGTGCCGCACGTGCCGGGTCCCGACGACGACCCCGACAACCTGCCCGAGCCGGCGCCGTTCGTGCGCGAGGTGCAGGAGAAGCGGCTTCGCAAGGCCGAGCGGGCCCTGGGCGCCTTGGGCAAGGTGAACCCGCTGGCCCTGGAGGAGTTCGCCGCGCTGGAGGAGCGGCACAAGTTTCTCACCGAGCAGCTCGAGGACCTCAAGAGCTCCAAGCGCGACCTGCTCGACATCGTCCGCGAGGTCGACGAGCGGGTCGAGCGGGTCTTCACCGAGGCCTTCCACGACACCGCCGCGCAGTTCGAGCAGGTCTTCAGCCGCCTCTTCCCGGGCGGCGAGGGCCGGATCCTGCTCACCGACCCCTCGAACATGCTCACCACCGGCATCGAGGTCGAGGCGCGGCCGCCGGGCAAGAAGATCAAGCGGCTGTCGCTGCTCTCGGGCGGCGAGCGCTCACTGGTGGCGGTGGCCCTGCTCGTGTCGATCTTCAAGGCCCGCCCGAGCCCGTTCTACATCATGGACGAGGTCGAGGCAGCGCTCGACGACGCCAACCTCGGCCGCCTCATCACCCTCTTCGAGGAGCTGCGCGACTCCAGCCAGCTCATCGTCATCACCCACCAGAAGCGCACGATGGAGGTCGCCGACGCGCTCTACGGCGTCACCATGCGCGGCGACGGCGTGACCACCGTGGTGTCGCAACGGATCCGTGACGTGGCGGCACAGAGCGCCTGAGGAGCCCTCCCAACTGCGCATCTGCGCGCCGTCGGCGACGTGACGTGGCCCACCCCTGCGGCGGGTCGATTTGAGGATGGCCGCCCGGTCGGTCACCCTTGGAGGCATGGTTGCGCTGATCGTGGGAATGCTGCTGTGCGTCGGTCTGGCCCTCGCGGTCGTGGCGCTGGTCGCCATCCCCGCGCGGCGGCAGGGTCGCGACGTGCTCACCCCACAGGGGGAGGAGATCGTGGCGATGGCCAAGGAGCGCACCCAGGACGCCCTCGACAAGACCGGCGAGGCGCTCGTGGCCACCAAGGACAAGGTGAGCGAGTCGATCGCCGGCGCTGCCCCCACCGGCACCGCGCCCCGTGAGACGGCCCCCGCCGCACCCGCCCCGGCGGCTCGCGACGCGCAGGACACCCCGGCCCGCAGGGCCAGCTAGCCCACCCCTGAGGGGTGCCGGGTCCGCCCGGCCCCATCCGCATGACCTGAGGCCGCCCCACGGGGCGGCCTCGCGCGCTCCCACCCGACGGGCTCTGAGAGGATGGCACGCGTGATCGATCAGCTGTGGGAGTACATCGCCGTCGCCGTCGGCATCCTCGTCATCCTCGGTGGCGTGCTGCTCGGCCTGCTGCGGGGCCGAGGCGGGCGGGGCAAGAGCCTGCCGACCGCCCCACCGGAGGAGCGGGAGATCCTGCCCGGGGTCGGCGACGACGCCGAGGAGCCACGTGACGCGCCCAAGCGCTCGATCGAGGACGCCGGCGGTGTCGACACCCTGCCGCGGCCCGACGAGGCGGAGGTGCTGCCGGAGCCCGCGCCGACCCCCACCATCGAGCGGCCCGAGGCCCCGGCCGGCCGCCTCAAGCGCCTGCGCGCCCGACTCGCACGCTCCAACTCCGCGCTCGGCCAGGCCCTGCTCGGCCTGCTCAGCCGTGGTGGGCTCGACGAGGAGGCGTGGGAGGACGTCGAGGACACCCTGCTCGCCTCCGACCTCGGCGTGGAGGCCACCACCGAGCTGGTCGAGTCGCTGCGCGCCAAGGTCAAGGTCGAGGGCACGACCGACGAGGCCACCGTGCGGAGCTGGCTCCGCGAGGACCTGCTCACGCTCGTCGACCCGTCGATGGACCGCACCATCGCCTCGAGCCGCGTCGAGGGCCGTCCCGCGGTCGTGCTCGTCGTCGGTGTCAACGGCACCGGCAAGACCACCACGGTCGGCAAGCTCGCGCGAGTGCTCGTCGCCGAGGACAAGGACGTCGTCCTCGGCGCCGCAGACACGTTCCGCGCCGCGGCGGCCGACCAGCTCGAGACCTGGGGCGGCCGCGTCGGCGTGCCGACGATCCGCTCGGACCGCGACGGGGCCGACCCTGCCGCGGTGGCGTTCGACGCCGTCAAGGCGGGCGCCGAGATGGAGGCCGACGTCGTGCTCATCGACACGGCCGGCCGGCTCCACAACAAGGTCGGGCTCATGGACGAGCTCGGCAAGGTCAAGCGCGTCATCGAGAAGCAGTCGCCGATCGACGAGGTGCTGCTCGTCCTCGACGCCACCACCGGCCAGAACGGCCTGCGCCAGGCGGAGGTGTTCGGCGAGGCGGTGAACGTCTCGGGCATCGTGCTGACCAAGATGGACGGCACGGCCAAGGGCGGCATCGTGGTCTCGGTGCAGCGCAAGCTCGGGGTACCGGTCAAGCTCGTCGGTCTCGGGGAGGGCCCTGACGACCTGGCCCCCTTCGACCCCGAGGCATTCGTCGACGCGCTCATCGACTGAGCCTCGTGGCCAGGGGGGTGCGCCTGGCGGCGACGACGGTGGTCGCCGCCGCAGTCGTTTCCGGTGTGCCGCGGGCTGCCGCAGCGGCTGACGACACCTTCCGCATCACCGACGACCGCGTCACGGAGTCGTCGGGCCTGGCGCTGAGCCGCGCCCACCCGCACACCGTCTGGACGGTCAACGACTCCGGTGACACCGCCCGGGTCTTCGCCGTCGACACGCGGACGGGCCGGACGCTGGGGGTGCACCGGTTCGGCGCCCCGGTCTGGGACGTCGAGGCCCTGGCCATGGACCCCGACGGCCGGATGCTCGTGGGCGACCTCGGCGACAACACGGGGTCGCGCGAGCTCGTGAGGGTCTTCTGGTTCGACGAGCCGGCGCTGGGGGAGACCTCGGGCGGCTGGGCGTCGTGGGAGCTGGCCTACCCCGACGGCCCGCACGACGCCGAGGCGCTGGCCGTCCACCCGCGGACGGGGCGGGCGTACGTCGTCACGAAGGGGAGGCCCGGTGGCGTCTACGCCCTGCCGGCGCGGCCGAGCCGACAGCGGGTCAACCGGCTGGAGCGCATCGGCCCGGCGCCGTCGATGGTGACCGACGCGGTGTTCCTGCCCGACGGCTCCGGCCTGGTGGTCCGCACCTACACCCATGCCCTGCTCCTCGACGGGAAGACCTTCCTCCAGGTCGCGAGCAACCGGCTGCCGCTCCAGCCGCAGGGCGAGACGGTGGCTGTGGCGCCGGGTGGTGAGGGGCTGCTGGTCGGCAGCGAGGGCCGCCGCTCCGTGGTGCAGCGGGTGCCGGTGCCGGCCCGGGCCACGCCCACCTCCAGTCCGCCCGACCTGCCGGACCCGGACGTCAGGGTGGAGGTGCGCGAGACGCCACTCGACTTCTCCCACCTCAGGGCCGAGCCCGAACCGTCCCCTGCCGAGCGGGTCGGTGACGTGCTGCTCGGCCCCGCCGGCGTGGCAGTGGGCCTCCTCTGCGTGGGCGCGCTGGTCGTGCTGCTCCGACGGACTCGGCGCGACGGGTCGCACTAGGGTCGGCCCCATGACGCTCGATCCGCACGCCGCCGCGTTCCTGTCCGCCGTCTCGCAGTCCTGGGAGCTGGCGTCGTCGCCTGAGGTCCTGCAGGCGTGGGGGCAGGAGAGCTCGTGCGCCGGGATGACAGTGGGCGGCCTGGCCCACCACCTGCTCAACCAGGCCGTCAACACGGCGAGAGGCCTGCGTGTGGACCCCGGCGGTTCCCCGGAGCCCATCGCCCTGCTGGAGCACTACGCCCGCGCCGCCTGGGTCGAGGCGGCCCCGGACGACGAGGTCAACGTCGGCATCCGCGAGAGCGACAACGAGCGCGCCCTCGCAGGGCCGGACGCCGTGCTGGCCCAGGCCCGCGAGCACGTCGACGCCCTGCCGGACCTGCTTGCCGCGCCGCGGGACCCGGACACCATCTTCATCCCCTGGCAGGGCTGGTCGCTGACGACGGCCGACTTCCTCACCACGCGGATGATGGAGATGGTCGTGCACGGCGACGACCTCGCCTCCAGCGTGGGCCTGCCGACTCCCACGTATGCCGACGACGTCGTCGGGCCGGTGCTGAGCCTGCTCACCGGGGTCGCGGTCCGGCGCCACGGGCAGACGGCCCTGGTGCGCGCACTGGCCCGCCCGCAGCGGGCACCCACCAGCGTCTCGGCGTTCTGAGCGGGGCCGGCCGCACGGCATACCGCTGTCTGCGTGCCGAGGGGACGGCCGGATCCCACGATGCGAGACCAGTGGCCGTCCGTTACCTGATGCTTACGACCGGCGCCCGCCGCTAACACGGCTGTAACACGCAGCCGCACGCCCTGAAACGGCGCTCGCCCACAGTTCTGGGCATGACTACAGCACCAGAGATCAACGAGGCCGCGACAGCCTTCATGCTCGTCGCGGCCTCCATGGTCCTCCTCATGACACCGGGGCTCGCGCTGTTCTACGGCGGGATGACGCGAGCCAAGTCCGTCCTCAACATGATGATGATGTCGTTCGGCGCCATGGGCGTCGTCGGCGTCGTCTACATCCTCTGGGGCTACTCGATGTCGTTCGGCCCCACCAACATCGCCGGCCTCTTCGCCAACCCGTTCGACCGCTTCGGCCTCAAGGGCCTGCTCGACGACGGCAACGGCAACGTCCCCCTCGTCGACGTCTTCGGCGCCGGGGTCTACATCCCCGAGATCCTCGTCGCCGGGTTCCAGCTCACCTTCGCGGTGATCACCGTGGCGCTCATCAGCGGCGCCATCGCCGACCGCGCGAAGTTCGGCACCTGGCTGGCCTTCGCCGCGATCTGGGTGACCCTGGTCTACTTCCCGATCGCTCACATGGTGTGGGGCGGCGGCCTGCTCTCCGGAAGCGAGGACGGCATCGCAGCGAAGCTGTTCGGCGTCACCGACGGCGCGGCGAGCTTCGCCCCCATCGACTTCGCCGGTGGCACCGTGGTGCACATCAACGCCGGTATCGCCGGCCTGGTGCTGGCCCTGATCGTCGGCAAGCGGTTCGGCTTCGGGGCGCAGGCCATGCGCCCGCAGAACGTGCCGATCGTCATGCTCGGCGCCGGGCTGCTGTGGTTCGGCTGGTTCGGCTTCAACGCCGGCTCCGAGCTGGCGGCCGACGGCCTGGCCTCCGTCGTTTGGGTCAACACCGTGGCGGCCACCTGCGCGGCGATGCTCGGCTGGTTGCTCGTGGAGAAGCTGCGTGACCGCCACGCCACCTCCATCGGCGCCGCCTCCGGTGTCGTCGCCGGCCTGGTCGCCATCACGCCGGCCTGCGGCTCGCTGTCGCCCGTCGGCTCGCTCGTCCTCGGTGTCGTCGCCGGCGCCCTGGCGGCCCTGGCGGTCGGCCTGAAGTACCGCCTCGGCTACGACGACTCGCTCGACGTCGTCGGCGTGCACCTGGTGGCCGGACTGTGGGGCACCGTCGGCGCCGGTCTGCTGGCCACCGAGACGGGCCTGTTCTACGGCGGTGGCGTCCAGCAGACGGTCGTGCAGCTCGTCATCGCGCTGGTCTGCCTGCTCATCTCCGGTGCGCTCACGGCGTTGATCGGCCTGGCCCTCAAGGCCACCATGGGCTGGAGGGTCACCCGTGACGTCGAGACCGACGGCATCGACCAGGCCGTGCACGGCGAGTCCGCCTACGACATCGGCGGCGTCTCGGGCGGCCGCTTCGGCAGCGGTGCAGTCCCGACCACGGTGCCCAGCGCCAAGACCCCTGAGGGAGCGTCAGCATGAAGCTCGTCACGGCCATCATCAAGCCCCACCAGCTCGACGCGGTGAAGGAGGCCCTCGAGGCCTACGGCATCTCGGGCATGACCGTCAGCGAGGCCTCCGGCTACGGGCGCCAGCGCGGCCACAGCGAGGTCTACCGTGGGGCGGAGTACACGGTCGACTTCGTGCCCAAGGTGCGCCTCGAGGTGCTGGTCGACGACCTCGACGCCAGCAGCGTGGTCGACGTCATCCTCAAGACGGCGCAGACCGGCCGCATCGGAGACGGCAAGATCTGGACCGTCCCGGTCGAGGACGTGGTCCGGGTGCGCACCGGCGAGCGCGGCGCAGAGGCGCTCTGAGCCGTATGACGACTGGGCTGAGCGGGCTGGCGGCCCTGCGTCTCGACCTGGCCGGCGCCCGGGGCTTCGACGCCCCGGGCGCCGGTCCGGCGCGACGGCAGGGCATGGGGGAGCTGACGCGGGAGTGGCTCGTCTCCATCTGGGACGAGGCCATGGCCGGCCGGCCGCAGGAGGGGATCGCCCTCGCCGCGGTCGGCAGCCTCGCCCGCGGCGACTCCGGGCCGTTGAGCGACCTCGACCTCGTGCTGCTGCACAACGGCCGGTCCCTGGGCGGGGAGGACGTCGGTGAGGTGGCCGACCGGCTCTGGTACCCCATCTGGGACGCGGGTATCCGGCTCGACCACAGCGTGCGCACCGTCAACCAGTGCCGGACCGTCGCCGGCGGCGACCTCAGCGCCGCCGTCGGCCTGCTCGACCTCGCCGGGATCGCCGGGGACCCGGGCGTGGTCGCCTCGACCCGCTCGGTCATCGCCCACGACTGGCGCGCATCGGCCCGCAAGCGGCTTCCGCAGCTCGTCGACGGCCTGCGACTGCGGCATGCCCGGCACGGTGACCTCGCCCAGTCGCTCGAGCCGGACCTGAAGGAGGCCCGCGGGGGTGTGCGGGACATGACCGTGCTGCGGGCGCTGGCCGAGGCCTGGCTGGCCGACCGGCCGCACGGCGACGTCGACGAGGCGCACCGGGTGCTGCTCGACGTCCGCGACGCGGTGCACGTGGTGACCGGCCGCGGCCGCGACCGGCTGAGCCGGGAGGACCACGACGCCGTGGCGGCGCTGCTGGGCCACCGCGACGCCGACGACCTGCTCACCGCGGTCTCCACGGCGGCCCGCACCGTGGCCTATGCGCTCGACGGCACAGTCCGGCGGGCCGGGCAGGCCCAACGGGCCCGGACCCTGCGCGTGGGGCCGCGCAGACCCCGCCTCAACCCCCTCGGCTACGGGCTCTTCGAGCACGACGGCGAGGTCGTCCTGGGGCCGCGCAGCGCGGTCGCGAGCGACCCCCTGGTGCCGCTGCGGGCAGCGGTGGTCGCTGCGCGGCACAGCCTGCCCATCGCGCCGACCACCCTGGCCAACCTCGCGCGGAGCGCGCCGATGCTCGCCGACCCGTGGCCCGAGGCGGCCCGCGACCTCTTCGCCGACCTGCTGTCCGCGGGGCCGGGGCTGGTGCAGGTCTGGGAGGGGCTGGACCAGGCCGGCGTCATCGACGCCTGGCTGCCCGAGTGGACGGCGGTGCGGTCGCGGCCGCAGCGCAACGCGGTGCACCGGCACACCGTCGACCGGCACCTCATCGAGACGGTGGTGCACGCCGGTGGGCTGGTGCGCCGGGTCGCGCGGGCCGACCTGCTGCTGCTCGGCGCCCTCCTGCACGACATCGGCAAGGTCCGCGGGGCGCACGACCACTCGGCGGGAGGGGCGCCCGTCGCCACCGCCATCGCGACCCGGATGGGCTACCCGGCCTCGGACGTCGAGGTCGTGACGACCCTGGTGCGCGAGCACCTGACCCTCATCGAGCTCGCCACGCGCCGCGACCACCAGGACCCGCGGACGGCCGCAGCGGCACGCGCCGCGGCGGGCGGTTCGCAGGACGTGTTCGACCTGCTGCTCGCCCTGACCGAGGCCGATGCCTGTGCCGCCGGCCCGCTCGCCTGGACGGACTGGCGGGCCACCCTGCTGCGCCAGCTCGCCGATGCGGTGGGTGCCGGGTGGGACGCCGACGCACCTGTCGCGGCCGCCGGCGAGGCACGGGTCACCGACGAGGACCTCCAGGCCGTCGCTGCGGGGGAGCCGCGCGTCGTCGTCCGCCCGCAGGGCGGCGCCTACCGCATCGACATCTTCGACCGCGACCGGCTGGGACTGTTCGCTGACACCGCGGGCCTGCTCGCGGCATACGGCCTGGTGGTGCGCACGGCGATCCTGCGCACCCTCGACGGCCTGGCGGCCAACGAGTGGCACGTGGAGTGCCCAGGTGGCGACGCCCCCGACGCCGAGCGGATCGCGCGCGGGCTCGCGCGGCTCGCCCAGGGTGACCGTGCACCGCTGTCGCTGCTCGACCGCCGGCGCCAGTTCGCCGGGCCGCCCAGCGCGCAGGCGGGGTCGGGCGCGCCGGGGCAGGCCCGCGCCCTCGTCGTGCCGCACGCGTCGGAGGAGGCGACGGTGCTCGAGGTGCGGGCCCAGGACCGCCCGGGGCTGCTGCACGAGCTGGGGGTCGCCTTCGCCAAGGCCGGGCTGTCGGTGCGCTCCGCGCACATCGCCACGTATGCCGGGCAGACGCTCGACACCTTCTACCTCACCGAGTTCGGTGGCCGGCTGCTCTCGCCGGCCAAGGTGGCGCAGACGGTGGCGGCGATCATCGACACCTGTGACGGCGGTGCGGAGTAGCCCACCGCCGTCACGGGCAGGGGCTGGTGGTCAGAGCGGCCCCGCCGTGGCGGTTAGGCTGTGACCCGTGTTCGCCAGCCTTTCCGACCGCCTGACCGCCACCTTCAAGAACCTCCGGCACAAGGGGCGGCTCACCGAGTCCGACATCAACGCCACGATCCGGGACATCCGGCTCGCGCTGCTCGACGCCGACGTCGCGCTGCCCGTGGTGAAGCAGTTCACCTCGGCCATCCGCGAGCGGGCGCTGGGGGCGGAGGTGTCGCAGGCGCTGAACCCGGCGCAGCAGGTCGTCAAGATCGTCAACGAGGAGCTCATCGCCATCCTCGGTGGCCAGACGCGGCAGCTGCAGCTCGCCAAGACGCCGCCGACGGTCATCATGCTCGCCGGTCTGCAGGGCTCGGGAAAGACCACGTTCGCGGGCAAGCTCGGCGCCTGGCTGAAGGAGCAGGGCCACACGCCGCTGCTCGTCGCCGCCGACCTCCAGCGCCCGAACGCGGTCACCCAGCTCGAGGTCGTGGGGGAGCGCGCCGGCCTGCCGGTCTACGCGCCCGAGCGCGGCAACATGGGCGGCCACGACGCCGTGCTCGAGTCCGGCGAGGGCACGCGGTCCTTCGGTGACCCGGTCGCCGTCTCGCGCCAGGGCATCGAGCAGGCACGGGCCCGCCAGCACGACGTGGTCATCGTCGACACCGCCGGTCGCCTGGCCGTCGACGCCAACCTCATGCAGCAGGCCGCGGACATCCGCACCGCGATCGCGCCCGACGAGGTGCTCTTCGTCATCGACGCGATGATCGGCCAGGCCGCGGTCGAGACGGCCCAGGCCTTCCAGGAGGGCGTCGACTTCACCGGTGTCGTGCTCTCCAAGCTCGACGGTGACGCCCGCGGTGGTGCCGCCCTGTCGGTGGCCTCGGTCACCGGGCGACCGATCATGTTCTCCTCGGTCGGCGAGGGCGTGAAGGACTTCGAGGTCTTCCACCCCGACCGGATGGCCTCACGCATCCTCGACATGGGTGACGTGCTCACCCTCATCGAGCAGGCCGAGAAGGCGTTCGACCGCGCCCAGGCGGCCGAGATGCAGCGGAAGTTCCTCGCCGAGGAGGACTTCACGTTCGACGACTTCCTCAGCCAGATGGCCGCCATCAAGAAGATGGGGTCGCTGAAGTCGATGCTCGGGATGATGCCGGGCATGGGCCAGATGCGCGCCCAGCTCGACAACCTCGACGAGCGCGAGTTCGACCGGGTCGAGGCCATGGTGCGCTCCATGACGCCGTTCGAGCGCACGCACCCCAAGCAGATCGACGGCTCGCGCCGCGCCCGCATCGCCAAGGGCTCGGGCGTGCAGGTCTCAGAGGTCAACGCGCTGCTCGAGCGGTTCACCGAGGCGCAGAAGATGATGAAGCAGCTCGCCCGCGGCGGCGGCATCCCGGGTATGCCGGGCATCCCCGGCATGGGTGGCGGCGGCCGCAAGGGCAAGCAGCAGCCGCAGCGCAAGAAGTCCAAGTCCGGCAACCCCGCCAAGCGCGCGGCCGAGGAGAGGGCTGCCGCGGAGAAGGCCAAGGCAGCCCGGACCTCCGGTGGCGGAGCCTTCGGTGCCGGCGGCCCCGGTGACGGGGACGGCGGCATACCGGACCTCGACCCCGCGAACCTGCCGAAGGGCTTCGAGAAGTTCCTCGGCCGCTGACCGCGACCCCGCACCTTTATCGGGTCACCCGACAAAGGTGCGCTTCACCCCAGGTGGCACCTCGGGTGAAGTGACCGCTCATCGGGTCACCCGATAAACGGTCAGCGGGTGGGGGGCGCTGACAAAACGGGTTCAACGGGACGGACCGGCTCAGCCGTTCGGACCGATCGCCCGGTGCTGCTCGCGAGGGGAGCGGATCGGTCCTAGCGTCGGCGCGTGGGGTTCACACTCGACGAGGCAATCGCGCTGGCCGACAGCGCGCACCGGGGGGTCGTCGAAGCCGGTCGGCGTCGCGGTGGCGAGCGCCAGCGTGCCGTGCGGCGGCTGGCGGAGGCGGCCGGCTACGGGCCGGTGCACCAGATGGTGGCGGTGCTCCACGACGACGACGAGGAGAGCGGTCTGGGCCCGCTGCTCCTCGAGCGGGCACGCGACCGGGGCGCCCCTGACGACGTCCTGACCGGCCTGGAGAGCATCACCCGGCGGCCGGATCCTGCCGGACCGGGCGGCTGGGAGCCCTACCTCGACGGGCTGGTGGCGAGGGCAGCCACGCACGACGTCGGACGCGTGGTCACGCTGCTCGACGGGCTGGTGGCGATGCTGCCCTGGCACGCCCAGGAGCCTGTCGAGGCGTGGCGCCTGGTCGTCGAGCTGCGTTACGTGCCCGCCCAGGCGACGCTGCTGGCCGCCGAGGCCCTGCGCCGGGCCGACGGCCTCGCGGGGCCCTTCCCCGTCGAGCGCGGGGCCTTCGTGCGCTGGGGCATCGCCCTGGAGACCCGCACCCGGCGGCAGGACCCGCTCGCCGCGCTCGGGCAGCGGCTGCAGGACGACGGCGGCGTGGGCGCCTGACCGGCCTGCGCGGTGCCGGAGCGGACATCGAGGCTCCTCTGGAGGGGGTCACCGAGGCCCCCGCCCGGCACGGGCGGGGGCCTCAGTGACCTCCCTATCGGTTCTCCTACGAGGTCAGGGTGTGGTGCCGACGTTCGTCGGGACCTCGTAGAAGCGCAGCTGGGCGACCTTCAGGCCGGCGTTGTCGTAGGACCAGAAGTAGTCCGCGAGGTCACGGTCGAACAGGAACTCACGGGTGTCGCAGACCATGTCGCCGTCGGTGTCGAGGCAGAGCGAGAGCAGCTCCTTCGAGACGTTGCTGAACCGCGACTTGCCGGTGCTGCGCACCAGGACCATGTTCTCCGTGGAGCAATAGGTCTCGCCGTCCTCGTCGAAGCAGGTCGTGGTCACCGACGAGCCTCCCGGCTTGCCGAGGGCGCGGGCGTAGACGCTGTAGGCCGTCACGCCGTCGCCGTCGGGGTCTGGGTCGGGCAGCGTGAACTGGGCCCCGTCGCCGTCGAAGCAGTTGCCGTCACCCACGCCGTAGTCGCCCTCGCCGAGGTTGATGCGGCAGCTGCCCTGGTTCGGCACGAAGATGGTGTGGCGGTTGGTGCCGTCCATCGACGCAGTCTTGGCGTTCTCGACGCCGATGACGTTGAGCGTGTAGTGAGCGCCGCTGGGCGCTCCGTTGCCGGGGCCGCCCTCGGGCGCGCCCGAGGCAGCGGGTGTGGCGATGAGCGCTGCGGCGAGTGCGGTGCCGAACGCGGTCAGTTTGGAAGCGAGACGCACAATGACCCTCCCTGGATGTCCGCCGGGCACCGTGCCGCGGCGGTTGTATCTGGCGGTTTGCGCGAGAGTCCCCCCTTTTGGACCCCCTCGATCACTGTCCCGTGGGCAGGACTGCGATCTCTGGCACGCTAATGAGTTCGTGTGTGGATGCCTATGGTGGCTTTCGCATTGGGGGTAGTTGGCCGATCTGCCGTGGCCCGTTCTCCTGAGGCGTTCGGTCCGCTTCTCCGGCTGTTCGACCCGAGTTGCCGGTTATGCGTGACACGGGTATCTGGCCGCGCCGCCATGGGCTGGCGGGAGTGGGGCTCGGTAGGGTCGCGGACATGACGGCGACGGCGACGGTGCTGCACCTCAAGGGACCGGTCCTGGTCGGACCGGACGACGTACGAGCCGAGGCCTGGGTGGTGGGCGGCACGGTGACGTTCGACCGGCCCGCCGCCGCCGGTGGCGACGTGCAGACCGTGCGCGGGTGGGTGCTGCCCGGCCTCGTCGACGCCCATTGCCACGTGGGGCTCGACGCCCACGGCGCCGTCGACCGCGAGACCGCAGAACAGCAGGCGCTCGGTGACCGCGCGGCCGGCACGCTGCTGATCCGCGACGCCGGGTCCCCGTCGGACACCCGCTGGATCGACGAGCGGGACGACCTTCCGAAGGTCATCCGCGCCGGCAGGCACATCGCGCGCACCCGCCGGTACATCCGCAACTACGCCCACGAGATCGAGCCGGAACAGCTCGTCGAGCGGGTGCGGATCGAGGCCCGGGCCGGTGACGGCTGGGTCAAGCTGGTGGGCGACTGGATCGACCGCGAGGTCGGCGACCTGACCCCCTGCTGGCCGGCGGACGTGCTCAAGGACGCCATCGCGGCCGCCCACGAGGAGGGGGCGCGGGTGACGGCCCACTGCTTCGGGGAGGCCTCGCTCTACGACTTCGCCGCGGCCGGCACCGACTGCATCGAGCACGCCACCGGTCTCGAGCCGGCGACCATCGAGCAGTTTGCCGCCCAGGGCATCGCCATCGTGCCGACGCTGGTCAACATCGCCACCTTCCCGGCGATCGCGGAGGCGGCCCGCGAGAAGTTCCCCGCCTACCACCGGCACATGCTGGCCCTGCACGAACGTCGCCACGAGACCGTCCGCGCCGCCCACGAGGCGGGCATCCCCGTCTACGTCGGCACCGACGCGGGTGGCTCGCTGCCTCACGGGCTCGTGGCGCAGGAGGCCGCCGAGCTGGTGGCCGCCGGGCTCACGCCCGTCGAGGCCCTGCGGGCCGGGGTGTGGGGGGCGCGGGAGTGGCTGGGCCGCCCGGGGCTGGAGGAGGGTGCGGACGCCGACCTCGTGGTCTACGGGGCGGACCCCCGTGACGACGTCGGCGTCCTGGCCCACCCCGAGCTGGTCGTGCTGCGCGGCCGGCCCGTCCGGGGCTGAGCCCGGCCCGGGATCAGACGGGGTCGGCCACAGCGACCCGTCCGTCGCTCGCGAGGGCGGGTGCGGGGGACTGGGCGCGCTCCGCCCGGTAGGCGCGCACGGAGTAGGTCACCGCACCGATCCACATCGCCCAGATGAGCGCGTACACCAGGTACCTGGTGCTCGTGCCGGCGTCCAGCCAGTCGCTGAGCAGCAGCGTCCGTGCGTTGGTGAGGATGATCAGCCCGCCGACGAGCGAACCGAGGACCCGAGGCGGGACGTGGCGCACGAGCCACGCGGCGATGGGTGCCGCCACCATGCCTCCGGCAAGCAGGGCCAGGGCCCAGGCGGCGTTGACGCCTGCGGTGCCGAGGGCCAACAGGAAGCCGATGCTGGCGGCGACGGACACGAGGAACTCGCTGGTGTCGATGGACCCGATCGTCTTGCGGGGCTCGAGGCGACCGCTGGCCAGGATCGCGGGTGTGCCCACCGGGCCCCAGCCGCCGCCCCCGGTGGCGTCGACGAATCCGGCGAAGAGCCCGAGGGGGCCCAGGAAGCGGGCCCGCAGCGGCGTGCCGAGACGGTCCTGGCGCAGCCCCCGGACGGTGAACCGACCCAGGACGTAGAGGCCCAGGGCGAGCAGGATCAGCGACATCACAGGCTTGCCGACCGAGGTGTCGAGGTGGGAGAGGAAGGTCGCGCCGGCGAAGGCCCCCACAGCCCCCGGGATGCCGATCTTGAGGACCACCCGCCAGTCGACGTTGCCGAACTTCCAGTGCGCGGCGCCCGAGACGAGCGTGGTGCCGATCTCCGCGAGGTGCACGGTGGCCGAGGCCGCAGCCGGGCTGGTGCCCACCGCCAACAGCAGGGTGGAGGACGTCACGCCGTAGGCCATCCCCAGGCTGCCGTCGACCAGCTGGGCACCAAGGCCCACGATCGCGAGCAAGATCAGCTTGCGCATCAGAACTCCCCTCGTTGGCGGCCACACAAGGCGCCACTACTCCTATAGGTCTTATAGGAGTATGGCGACGAAATGCGTGGGGGCAATCCACCGTCGGCCGTATCTCGCATGCTGAGTACGACGGAGGTGCTGCCTAGTGCCGAGGTGGGAAGGCCTCATCCTGCAAGCGTTCTGGTCAGCCAGCATTCGAGATGGCCCGGGTGGGTGGTTGACCCCCGGCCGCATGGGCGAAGAAACTCCTACTTGTCATATAGGACTAGGGGGAGACGAGGAAGTCTCGGGCCGTCTTGGCTTCTCCCCGACGAGGGGCACCAGGGAGATCACATGCAACGCACACCAGCCGTAGCGCTGGGCGGCATCTTTGCCGCCTCCGCCCTCGCGCTGTCCGCCTGCGCCGGAGGCGGGTCCGCCGACACGGTCGCCGCAGCACGGAGCGGCCCGGCAGCCGCCCAGGGCAGCGGGGGCACCATCAACCTCTATGCGTACGCCGTCCCCAAGGTCGGCTTCGACAAGGTCATCCCCGCGTTCAACGCGACCGAGGCGGGCAGGGGTGTGGCCTTCCAGCAGTCCTACGGCGCCTCGGGCGACCAGTCGCGCAAGGTCGAGGCGGGCGCGGCCGCCGACATCGTCAACTTCTCCGTCGAGCCGGACGTCACCCGCCTGGTCGACGCCGGGCTCGTCGACAAGGCCTGGAACGCCGGGGAGCACAAGGGCATCCCGTTCGGCTCCGTCGTCACCATCGTCGTCCGCAAGGGCAACCCCGAGGGCATCGAGGACTGGGACGACCTGCTCAAGCCCGGCATCGAGGTCGTGACGCCCAACCCGTTCAGCTCGGGCTCGGCGAAGTGGAACCTCCTGGCCCCGTATGCCGCGAAGAGCGCGGGCGGGAAGGACGCCAAGGCGGGCCTGGCCTACATCTCGTCGCTCGTGCAGGACCACGTCAAGATCCAGCCGAAGTCGGGCCGCGAGGCGACCGAGGCCTTCCTCCAGGGCAGCGGCGACGTCCTGCTCAGCTACGAGAACGAGGCGCTGTTCATCGAACGCGGTGGCGACCCGGTCCAGCACGTCACGCCACCGCAGACCTTCAAGATCGAGAACCCGGTGGCGGTGCTGGGCAAGAGCCCCAACGCAGCCAAGGCCAAGGCCTTCAACGACTTCCTCTACACGCCCGAGGCCCAGCGGCTGTGGGCCGAGGCGGGCTTCCGCCCCGTCGACGCCTCGGTCGCCCAGGAGTTCGCGAAGGACTTCCCCGAGCCGCAGCGGCTGTGGACCATCGAGGACCTCGGGGGCTGGAAGGCCGTGAACGACTCGCTGTTCAAGAAGGATGTCGGCTCGATCGCCGTCATCTACGACGAGGCCACCCGGTAGGGCCCTGATGTCGACCCAGACCCTGGTTGGCAGGGACGCGCACCCCCACACCCTCCCCGCGTCCCTGCCGCCAGCTCCCTCGCCCTGGTCCCGGGCCCGGTGGCCCGGGGCGGGGCGGGCCCTCGGCGTTGGCGTGGTGTCCCTGTGGTTGAGCCTCATCGTGCTGCTGCCGCTGGCCGCGCTGACGGTGGCGTCCTTCGAGGAGGGGCTCGCCGGCTTCTGGGAGGCGGTGACGGCGCCGGTGGCGCTGGCCTCCCTTCGCGTGACCGTCGGCGTCTCCGTCGTCGTCGCCCTGGTCAACGCCCTGATGGGCACGCTCATCGCCTGGGTCCTGGTCCGCGACGACTTCCCCGGCAAGCGCATCGTCAACGCCCTCATCGACCTGCCGTTCGCGCTGCCGACGATCGTCGCGAGCATCGTGCTGCTCTCCCTCTACGGCCCGAGCAGCCCGGTGAACATCCACCTGAACGCGACCCAGGGAGGACTGGTGGTGGCGCTCGCGTTCGTCACGCTGCCGTTCGTGGTGCGCTCCGTCCAGCCCGTGCTCATCGAGGCCGACAGGGAGGTGGAGGAAGCGGCGGCGTCGCTGGGTTCTGACAACTGGACGACGTTCCGGCGGGTGGTGCTGCCGACGCTGATGCCGGCCATCGTCAGTGGCACGGGGCTCGCCTTCGCCCGCGCGATCGGGGAGTACGGCTCGGTCGTCCTCATCGGCGGCAACATCCCGCGGGAGACCCAGGTGGCCTCGCAGTACATCCAGCAGCAGATCGAGATCGACCGGCCGGTCAACGCCGCGGCCGTCTCGGTGGCGCTGCTCGCGATCGCCTTCCTGACCCTGTTCCTGCTGCGCCTCTACATCAGCCGCGCCCAGCAGCGAGAGGAGAGTGCCGAATGAGGACCTCCCGCACCGCCCAGCTCACCCTGCGCACCATCGCCCTGGGGTACCTGTTCGGCCTGGTCGCCGTGCCCATCGCGGTGATCCTCTGGCGCGCCTTCGGCGACGGGCTGATGCCGTTCCTCGAGTCGGTGCGCACCCCTGCGGCCATCTCGGCGCTGAACCTGTCGCTGCTCATCGTGGCCATCGTCGTCCCGCTCAATGTCGTGTTCGGCGTCGTCACCGCCATCGCGCTCGTGCGCTGGCGGTTTCCCGGCCGGGGCCTGATACAGGCCGTGGTGGACCTGCCGTTCGCCGTCTCGCCCATCGTGGTCGGCGTCTCGCTGATCATGCTGTGGGGGGTCCACGGGTGGTTCGGGGGCCTGGAGTCCACCGGTCTCCGGGTCATCTTCGGCATCCCCGGCATGGTGATCGCGACCATCTTCGTGACGCTTCCCTTCGTCGTGCGGGAGGTCGAGCCGGTGCTGCACGAGATCGGCACCGACCAGGAGCAGGCCGCCGCAACGCTCGGCGCCTCCGCCCGGCAGACCTTCTGGCGGATCACGCTGCCGGCCATCCGATGGGGCCTCACCTACGGGGTGGTCCTCACCATCGCGCGGGCGCTGGGGGAGTTCGGCGCCGTGATCATGGTGTCCTCCGGCTTCCCCGGCGTCTCGCAGACGCTGACCCTGCTCGTGCACTCGCGCTACATCGACGACCACAACACCTTCGGGGCCTACGCCGCCGCAACCGTGCTCATGGGCCTTGCGCTGGTGACCCTGCTCGGAATGACCCTGCTCGACCGGAAGAGGAGCACCTCATGATCACTGTCACCGGCGCCCGGAAGAACTACGGCAGCTTCGCCGCCCTCGACGACGTGAGCCTCGACATCCCCGCGGGCTCGCTGACCGCCCTTCTGGGCCCGAGCGGGTCGGGCAAGTCGACGCTGTTGCGTTCGATCGCCGGCCTGGAGGCCCTCGACTCGGGCCAGGTCGTGATCGACGGGCAGGACGTCACCCTCGTCCCGCCGCAGAAGCGGGGGATCGGCTTCGTCTTCCAGCACTACGCGGCCTTCAAGCACATGTCCGTTCGCGACAACGTCGCCTTCGGGCTGACCATTCGCAAGCGGCCGAAGAAGGAGATCGACAGGAAGGTCGACGAGCTGCTCGAGATCGTCGGCCTCGCCGGGTTCCAGCACCGCTACCCGGCCCAGCTGTCCGGCGGGCAGCGCCAGCGGATGGCGCTGGCCCGGGCCCTTGCGGTCGATCCCGGCGTGCTCCTGCTCGACGAGCCGTTCGGCGCGCTCGACGCGAAGGTGCGAGCCGACCTGCGTCGGTGGCTGCGTCGGCTGCACGACGAGGTCCACGTGACGACGGTGCTCGTCACCCACGACCAGGAGGAGGCGCTCGACGTGTCGGACCGCATCGCGGTCCTGAACGCGGGCCGCATCGAGCAGGTGGGCACCCCCGACGAGCTGTACGAGCAGCCCGCAAACGACTTCGTCATGTCGTTCCTCGGATCGGTCGCCAACCTGGGCGGCACCATGGTGCGCCCGCACGACATCCGGCTCGAGCGTGAGGCCACCGTGACAGCGCTCTCGCCGGGGGAGCAGGCACCGACGCGGGTGCGGGCCACGGTCGAGCGCATCGTGCGGTTGGGCTTCGAGGTGCGGGTCGACCTCGTCGACGACGCCAACGGTGAGCGATTCGCCGCCCAGATCACCCGGGTCATGAGTGACGCCCTCGGCCTGCGACCCGGGGAGACCGTGCACGCCAGTGTGCCCGCCGAGGACGAGCGAGGCAGGCAACTGGGTCGCACGCTGGCTGTGTAGGCCGGTGCGGCGACGTCCCGCGCCCTCGTACGCCACAATGCGTGCCGTGGACATCTCGGCGCGCACCGAATATGCGATCAGGGCGATGCTGACCCTCGCCGAGGCGTCGCTGACCCGGGCGGGCCCGGTGAGCGTCGAGAGCCTCGCGACCCGCCAGGACCTGCCCCGCAAGTTCCTCGAGGCGATCGTCTCGGACCTGCGTCGGGCGGGGCTGGTGGTGAGCACGAGGGGGGCCCGCGGCGGCTACTCCCTGAGCCGCGAGCCGGGGCAGATCAGCCTGGGAGACGTCTTCCGCGCCGTCGACGGCCCGCTGGCGGAGGTGCGTGGCCTGCGGCCGCACGAGACCCGCTACGAGGGGGTCGCGCAGCACCTGCCGACGGTGTGGGTGGCGGTGCGGGCGAGCCTGCGCCAGGTGCTCGACGAGACCAGCCTGAGCCAGGCCCTCTCCGGTGAGCTCCCCGCCTCGGTGCGGGCGCTGGCCGAGGCGCCGGACGCCTGGCGGAACCGCTGAGGCCGCGACCGGGCGCCCTGCCGCGTGGTCAGGGCACCGGCCGGCGTCTGGCAGAATGGTCGGCTGTACCCGTCCGGCCAGCACCCTCTCGGCAGGACCGGACGCCTACACCGAGCCCCCGGTACCCCGCGTGTTCCCCACCCGGTCTCGCCGCGCTCACAACACAGAAACAGGAGTGACCACACCCGTGGCCGTCAAGATTCGCCTGAAGCGGATGGGCAAGATCCGCAGCCCCTTCTACCGCGTTGTCGTCATGGACTCGCGCACCAAGCGCGATGGCCGTGCCATCGAGGAGATCGGCAAGTACCACCCGACCGAGGAGCCCTCGGTCATCGACATCGACACCGAGCGTGCGCAGTACTGGCTGGGCCAGGGCGCGCAGCCGACCGAGGCCGTCGAGGCCCTGCTCAAGGTGACCGGTGACTGGCAGAAGTTCAAGGGCCTTCCGGGCGCCGAGGGCACCCTGAAGGTCAAGGAGCCCAAGCCGTCCAAGAAGGACCTGTACGAGGCTGCCGTCGCCGCCGCGGGCAAGGCCGAGGACGTCAAGGACACTGCGACGACCCCGAAGAAGAAGGCCGAGAAGAAGGCCGCGGAGCCCAAGGTCGAGGAGGCCCCGGCTGCCGAGGCCACCGAGGCCGAGGCTGAGAAGAGCGAGGCCTGACCGTGCTGGAGGAGGCGCTCGAGCACCTCGTCAAGGGCATCGTCGACCACAAGGACGACGTCGCCGTGCGACGCAGGGACCTGCGCCGCGGTGAGGTCCTCGAGGTCCGGGTGCACCCGGACGACCTCGGGCGGGTCATCGGCCGCTCGGGCCGCACCGCCAGCGCGCTGCGCACCGTGATGGGCGCCCTCGCCGGCGGCCACGCCGTCCGGATCGACATCGTCGACACGGATCGGGTCCGCTGACCGAGCGTCCACACCACGCCAACCACGGGGTATGCCGGGAGTCCACCTCCCGGCATACCCCGTAGTTCTGCCCTCAAGGAGGCCCCCAGATGCACCTGCTCGTAGCCCGGATCGGGAAAGCACACAGCCTGCGCGGTGAGGTGACCGTGCAGGTGCACACCGACGACCCCGAGACCCGCTTCGTGCCCGGGGCGCAGTTCGCCACCGAGGCCGCAGACGGCTCGGGGGTGCCACGCGAGCTCGTGCTGCGCAGCGTGCGGGTCCACAACGGCATCTGGCTGCTCGCCTTCGAGGGCATCCCCGACCGCACCGGCGCCGAGGGGCTGCGCGGGACGCGGCTGTTCGTCGACACCGAGACCGTCGAGGACGAGGCCGAGGAGGACGCCTGGTACGAGGACGAGCTCGTGGGCCTGAGGGCCGTCGACCCCGCGGGGGCCGAGCTCGGAACCGTCAGCGGGCTCGAGGTCGGGCCGGCGCAGGACCTCCTGGTGCTCACCCTGCCCGGCGGCGGCACGGCCTACGTGCCGTTCGTCGCGGAGATCGTGCCCGAGGTCGACGTCGAGGCGGGCCGCGTCGTCATCGCCCCGCCGCCCGGCCTGCTCGAGCTCAACGCCGAGCCCGGCGAAGGGTGAGCATGCGCCTCGACGTCGTCTCGATCTTCCCCGACTACCTGGCGCCGCTGGACCTGTCGCTCATCGGCACTGCCCGCCGCAGAGGTCTGATCGACCTGCACGTGCACGACCTGCGGGACTTCACGCACGACCGCCACCGCACGGTCGACGACACGCCATACGGTGGCGGCGCTGGCATGGTGATGCGACCCGAGCCGTGGGGCGAGGCGCTCGACCACGTGCTCGCGCAGGGGGCGGCCGACGCGCCACCCCACCTCATCGTGCCAGGGCCCGGCGGGCTGCCCTTCACCCAGGCCATGGCGCGCGACCTGGCCCGGCAGCCGTGGCTGGCCTTCGCCTGCGGCCGCTACGAGGGCATCGACGAGCGGGTCTACGAGGAGGCCCGGGAGCACATGCCGGTCTCCGTGGTCTCGCTCGGCGACTACGTGCTCAACGGCGGCGAGGTCGCGGTGCTAGCGATGGTCGAGGCGATCGCGCGGCTGGTGCCCGGCGTCATCGGCAACGCGGAGTCGCTGGTCGAGGAGTCCCACGAGGACGGGCTGCTCGAGTACCCCGTCTACACCAAACCCGCGGTGTGGCGCGGGCGAGCCGTGCCCGACGTGCTCCTGTCGGGCCACCACGCGGCCATCGCGCGCTGGCGGCGCGACGAGCGGCTCCGGCGCACCTTGCGCCGCCGCCCCGACATGGTCGCGGCCCTCGACGAGCAGGACCTCGACGCCCGCGACCGCGAGGTGCTCGAGGAGCTGCCGCCTCCGGCGACGCCCGGGCAGCCAGCCGCGGAGGCACCCCACCCGCAGCGCTGAGGCCGCCGGAGGGGTGGTCGCCGCCCCGGAGGGTGGGGACCACCACGCACGGCGCGGCACGGCATACGGACGTCGGTCCGCCGCGGTGGGGCGCTCCTCACGGATTTCGGTCCGGGCGGGACGCCGTGGCAGAATGGCTCTTCGCGCCCACTGGACACCGGCCCCTGCCACAGGGGGAGTGACCCTGCAGAGCCAGGTCACGCGGCCCCAGGGACAGCGCACCCCATCACGAAGACGTACCGGACACGTGGGTGGCCTGTGGCACCTGCGAGAAAGCGAACCAGCCATGCAGCGTTTCGACGAGCTCGACAAGGCCTCCCTGCGCGACGACATCCCCGACTTCCGCGCGGGCGACACCGTCAACGTGCACGTCAAGGTCGTCGAGGGCAACCGCTCCCGCGTCCAGGTGTTCAAGGGCGTCGTGATCCGCCGCCACGGCGGCGGCGTTGGCGAGACCTTCACCGTCCGCAAGGTCTCCTTCGGCGTCGGTGTGGAGCGCACCTTCCCGGTGCACACCCCGATCATCGACAAGGTCGAGGTCGTCACCCGCGGTGACGTCCGTCGCGCGAAGCTGTACTACCTGCGCGAGCTGCGCGGCAAGGCCGCCAAGATCAAGGAGAAGCGCGAGACGACCCCCGCCAGCTGAGCGGGTCGACTCCCACCGCGAGGCGCCCTGGTGCGCTCGCAGCTCCGGCACGAGAGCTAGGCTCCGGTCACGATGAACTCCGGACCTGACTCCCCGCAGTCGACACCGGCCGCCGCGCCTGCCCCGGCAGACGCGGCGGCCGCGTCGTCTGCGCCCCCGCGCCGCCCCTCGTGGCTGCTCCTGGCCGGCATCGCGCTGCTCGTGATGATGCTGGTCCGGGCGTTCCTCGTGCAGTCCTTCTACGTCCCCTCTGCCTCGATGGAGCCCGCCATCACCCCCGGTGACCGCATCCTCGTCGACAAGACGGCCGGCGCCGACGACCTGCGGCGCGGTGACGTCGTCGTCTTCGACGGCACCCGCTCGTTCGCGGTGGCCGACCGCAGCCCGCAGCAGGCCGACGGCCTCGTCGGGCGGGTGCTCGGTGGCGCGGCCTCGCTCTTCGGTGTGGACCTCGCGGAGCAGGACTACGTCAAGCGGATCGTCGGCCTGCCGGGGGACCGGGTGCTCTGCTGCGACGCGCAGGGTCGGCTCACGGTCAACGGCCGGGCCGTCGAGGAGGACTACCTGCCCGAGGGAACCAAGCCGAGCGAGACGACGTTCGACGTGACAGTCCCCGCCGGGCGGCTCTGGCTGATGGGAGACAATCGCAGCAACTCCGCCGACTCCAGGGCGCACCTCGGTGACCCGGGGGGCGGCATGGTGCGGACCGACGACGTCGTGGGCAGGGCCACGGCGATCTACTGGCCGCTGGACCGGCTCGGGGGTCTGGCCACGTCGCCGGCACTCCGGTCCATCCCGGCGGCAGAAGGGGCACGATGAGCGAGGACCAGGGTCGCGGCCGCACCGGCGCCGGCCACGAGGCGGACCCGGCCTGGCTGCGTCACGACTTCGACGGGGCCGCCCCGGGCGACGCCGCGCCGGACGACGCCACCCCGGACGACGGCTGGCTGCGCCACGACGGGAGCCACCAAGGGGTTCCGGTCGACGAACCTGCACGCAGGGTGGTCGACGAGCCGCATGCCGCGGAGGGCCACGCCTCGGAGAGCCGTGCCGAGGAGCGCCGTGCCGAGGAGCGCCACGTCGACGAAGGCCGCACCGAGCGGCGTCGGCACGCGGGCGGGAGCGGGGCCGGGAGCATGGTCAGGGCGGCGACGAAGGAGTTCGTCATCGTCATCGGCATGGCGCTCGTGCTCTCGTTCGTCGTCAAGACCTGGCTGCTCCAGGCCTTCTACATCCCGTCGGGCTCCATGGAGGACACGCTGGTCCTCAACGACCGGGTGATCGTGAGCAAGCTGACGCCCGGCGCCTTCGACCTCAAGCGCGGCGACATCGTGGTGTTCTCGGACCCTGGCGACTGGGTCGACCCGCTGCCGAAGGCCGAGCACGGCCCGGCGGTGACGGCCATCCGGCAGGGCCTGATGTTCGTGGGGCTGCTGCCCAACGACGCCGAGGACCACCTCATCAAGCGCGTGATCGGCCTGCCCGGGGACCGGGTGGTCTGCTGCGACGAGGGCGAGCGGCTCACCGTCAACGGCGTCCCGCTCGTGGAGTCCTACATCAAGCCGGGCGACGCGCCGAGCAGCACGGACTTCGACATCACCGTGCCCGAGGGGTCGGTGTGGGTCATGGGGGACCACCGCTCGGACTCCTCCGACTCGCGCTTCCACGACCCGGCCGGCAACGGTGCGGACGGGTCCGTGCCCCAGAGCCTGGTCGTCGGGCGGGCCGTCGCCCTGGTGTGGCCGCTCGACCACCTCACGTGGCTGTCGAACCCCAAGGCCACCTTCGCGAAGGTGCCCGCTGCCGGCAGGGGGACCACTCCCGCACCGACCCCGGCTCCGACGACGACCACGGGTGGCGGCTGACCCATGCCCACCGCACCACCGCGCACCCGCAAGCCCAGCCTGCGGGTGGAGCGAGCGCTGCAGCGTGACGGTCACCGCGTGCTGGCCGGGATGGACGAGGTCGGCCGCGGGGCGCTCGCGGGGCCGGTGACGGTGGGCGTGGTGCTCATCGACGAGACCTGCCGCAGCGCGCCGGCCGGCGTGCGCGACTCCAAGCTGCTGACCCCCGCAGCCCGCGCGGCCATGGTGCCCAGGATCCAGCGGTGGTGCCTGGGCCATGCCGTGGGGCACGCGTCCGCGGAGGAGATCGACCGGATCGGGATCATCGCCGCCCTGAGGCTGGCCGGCCTGCGTGCACTCGAGGCCGTGGGCACGGCGCCCGACCTGGTGATCCTCGACGGCAACCACGACTGGCTCACCGAGCCCGGGGAGGTGGGTCTGCTCGCCATCGCCGGCGACGGCCCCACCACCCCGCCGGTCACCACGATGGTCAAGGCGGACCTGAAGTGCTCGTCGGTCGCCGCTGCGAGCGTGCTCGCGAAGGTCGCCAGGGACTCCCTGATGACGCAGGCGGCGCTGGAGCACCCGGCATACCGCTGGGCCGAGAACAAGGGGTATGCCGCGCCCGAGCACATCGCGGCCCTCGAGTCCGAGGGGCCGTGCGCGCTGCACCGCCGCTCGTGGCGCCTGCCCGGGACGATGGTGGAAGATGAGGTCGGGGAGGCAGCCGGGCCGACCCCGGACGACCACGGCGTACTGGACGAGAGAGACGCGGGATGGGCATGAGCTCGGAGGACCTCGAGAAGTACGAGAGCGAGATGGAGCTCGCGCTCTACCGCGAGTACCGGGACGTCGTTGGTCTCTTCACGCACGTCGTCGAGACCGAGCGCCGCTTCTACCTGTGCAACTCGGTCGACGTAAAGGTCCGCAGCGAGGGCGGCGAGGTCTACTTCGACGTCACCATGCAGGACGCCTGGGTCTGGGACATCTACCGGCCGGCCCGGTTCGCCAAGAACGTGCGCGTCGTGACGTTCAAGGACGTCAACGTCGAGGAGCTCGCCAAGTCCGAGCTCGAGATGCCGAAGGGCCCCGGCTTCTAGCAACCCCCGGCTTCCAGCCCCCCTGCGTCCACAGCCGGCCCGGTCGGCGTCACGTCGTCCACAGCCCGGCACCGGTCTGCGGACCGCCCCCGCCCGCTGCGGCACCGTCGGGGCATGGACGAGAAGGCAGCACCCGCGGCGACCCTCGCTCTCGGGCGCTACGGCGAGGACCTCGCGGCGCGATACCTCGCCGAGCGCGGCATGGAGGTGCTCGACCGCAACTGGCGGTGCGAGCACGGCGAGATCGACCTGGTCGCCCTCGACGGCGACTGCCTCGTGGTGTGCGAGGTCAAGACGCGCCGGAGCACCGCCTTCGGTGAGCCCGTGGAGGCGGTGACGTGGCGCAAGGCGGCTCGGCTGCGCCGGCTGGCCTCCGCCTGGCTGGCACACCACGAGCTGCGACCGGCCGCGCTGAGGATCGACGTGGTGGGCGTGCTGCGCCCCCGCTCCGGTCCTGCCGCCCTGCGCCACGTGCGAGGAGTGGGCTGATGGGCCTGGGCCGCACACGGTCGGTGGCGCTCACGGGACTCGACGGCGCCCTGGTGCAGGTCGAGGCCGACATCGCGCAGGGGCTGCCGCACTTCGCGGTGAGCGGGCTGCCCGACACCGCGTGCCTGCAGTCCACCGACCGCATCAAGGCAGGCACCGCCAACAGCGGCCTGCCGCTGCCACAGCGCCGCATCACGGTCAACCTCTCGCCGGCCTCGATCCCCAAGGCCGGCACCGCCTTCGACCTGGCGATCGCGGTGGCGGCACTCGTGGCCGCGCAGGTGCTGCCCGCCGATGCCGCCGAGGAGGTGGTGCACCTCGGCGAGGTGGGGCTCGACGGGTCGATCCGGGCGGTGCGCGGCGTCCTGCCGAGCGTGCTGGCCGCCGCCGCGCACGGCGTGCAGGACGTGGTGGTGCCGCTGGCGAACGCCTCCGAGGCGTCGCTGGTCCCCGGTGTGCGGGTGCACGCCGTGCCCGACCTGGCCACGTTGCGCGAGCGGTACGCCCGGGCCCTCGGCGGACGGCTGCCCGTCGTGCCGCTGGGCGAGGCCGAGGCCGGGCAGACATCGCCCGCGGCCGTGAAGGACCTCGCCGACGTCGTCGGGCAGCCGGAGGCCAGGATGGCCCTCGAGCTGGCCGCCGCAGGGGGCCACCACCTCTTCCTCATGGGACCCCCCGGAGCAGGCAAGACGATGCTGGCCGAGCGTCTCGCCTCGGTGCTGCCCCGGCTGGAGCCGCAGCAGTCCCTGGAGGTGCTCGCCGTCCGCTCGTTGCTCGGGCCGGTGCCCGACGCCCTGGCGGTCGTGGGCACGCCGCCCTTCGTGGCACCCCACCACAGCGCGTCCACGGCAGCCATCGTCGGCGGCGGCAGCGGTGCCATCCGGCCGGGCGCCGTGTCGCAGGCACACCACGGCGTGCTGTTCCTCGACGAAGCGCCCGAGTTCAAGGTGACCACCCTGCAGGCCCTGCGCCAGCCGCTGGAGTCCGGCGAGGTGTGGGTCTCCCGGGCCCGTTCGTCCGTGCGGTTCCCCGCCCGGTTCCAGCTCGTGATGGCAGCCAACCCGTGCCCGTGCGGCCTGGGGTTCGGCAAGGGGGCCGAGTGCTCCTGCCGGCCGCAGGCGAAGCGGGCGTACGCGGCCAAGCTGGGCGGGCCACTGCTGGACCGGGTCGACCTCCAGGTCGCGATGCCCGCCATCAACCTGGCCGCCCTCGGGGAGGGGGTGGGCGAGACCAGCTCGGTCGTCGGGGCACGGGTGGAGCAGGCCCGTGCGCTGCAGGCCGCTCGATGGGAGGGGGCGTCCTGGTCGCTCAACGGGCAGGCTGCCGGCAGTGCGCTCCGACGCGCTCCCTACCGGCTCTCGCGGGCCGTCACCGCCGACCTCGACCGGGCGCTCGACCGCGGGCTGATCACCCTGCGCGGATACGACCGGGTGCTGCGGCTGGGCTGGACCGTGGCTGACCTCGCCGGCCATGCCGCGCCCACCCGCGACGACCTCGGCCTCGCCCTGACCCTGCGCAACCAGGGCCCGGTGGCGGCGTGAGGGGGCGGATGCCGGCCGGCGAGCGCGAGGCGCGCATGGCGTGGAGCCGGATCTCCGAACCGGCCGACCCCAGGGCACTCGAGCTCGTCCGTGAGGCCGGCGCCGAGGGTGCCCTGGCCGCGGTGCTCGGCGGCACCGCCCGTGACGGGGCCCGGTTCATGCCTCGGCTCGAGACCCTCGACATCGACCACGACCTGCGCGTGGCCGCGAAGGTGCAGGCCCGGGTGGTCGTCCCGGGCGACGACGAGTGGCCCGCCGGACTCGACGACCTCGAGGTGCCACCACACTGCCTCTGGGTGCGTGGGTCGGAGCACCTGGGCGGGGCCTGCGAGCGCAGCGCCGCGATCGTGGGGGCACGAAGCGCGACGCACTACGGCGAGACCACGGCCAACGACATCGCCGCAGGGCTCTGCGAGCGTGCCTTCTCGGTGGTCTCGGGTGCCGCGTTCGGCATCGACGGCGCCGCCCACCGGGGAGCGCTGGCGGTGCAGGGCGTGACCGTGGCCGTGCTCGCCGGAGGCGTCGAGCGGGCCTATCCGGACGCCCACCGCGGGCTGCTCGAGAAGATCGTCGCGACCGGTGCCGTCGTCAGCGAGGTGCCGCCCGGCTGTGCGCCGACGCGGTGGCGGTTCCTCCGACGGAACCGGCTCATCGCCGCCATGACCCGAGGCACGGTGGTCGTGGAGGCAGGACTGCGGTCCGGCTCGCGCAGCACCGCGGGCGAGGCGACCAAGCTGGCTCGGGTCGTGGCGGCAGTTCCGGGACCGGTGACTTCCGCGGTGTCCGCCGGCTGCCACGAGCTCATCCGCAGCGGCGAGGCGGCGCTCGTGACCGACGCGGCAGAGGTGGCCGAGCTGCTCGGCGACCTCGGCACCGACCTGGCCCCGGTCAAGCGGGGTCAGGAGCGGCCCGAGGACGTCCTGGGGGCGGTGGAGTCGGTCGTGTGGTCAGCCCTGCCCGTTCGCGCTGCCGCAAAGGTGGCGGCGCTCGCGGTGCGCACGGCCCTGGCCGAGCGGGATGTCCTGGCCTGCCTGGGGCGGCTCGAGCTGCTGGGCCTGGCCCGCCGGGACGGCGACGCGTGGCGGCGTCCTGCGCGCCAGCCGTCGGGATGACCAGGCCTCGGGTGGCGGTTCCCGCGCAGCCGGCGCGGTCGAAGCCCTGAGCGGCGAGGCGCCTTGAAGGCGGCCGGCGGGTTTGCGACGGTGCCCATCGTGAGCGACGCGACGACCGAGGCGGTGGAGGGGTTCGCCCGGCACCTGCGCTCCGAGCGCGGGCGCTCCGAGCACACCACGAGGGCCTACCTCGGCGACGTGCGCAGCCTGCTCGGCTTCCTGGAAGAGCAGTGCGGGGTGAACGAGCTGGCCGACGTCACGCTCCGCGACCTGCGCTCCTGGCTGGCGCACCTCGCCGACTCCGGTGCGGCCCGCGCCACCATCGCCCGGCGCTCCGCGGCTGCGCGCACCTTCCTCGGCTGGGCCACCCGCACGGGGCGCATCCCCAGCGACCCGTCGGTGCGCCTCGCAGCTCCCAAGCGTCAGCGCCACCTGCCCGGCGTCCTCAAGCAGGCAGAGGCGAGTGCGCTGCTCGACGTGGCGGCCGTCGCCGCCGACGACGAGGACCCCATGCACCTGCGCGACCGGGCCGTCCTGGAGCTGCTCTACGCCAGCGGCATCCGCGTCGGCGAGCTCGCCGCGCTCGACGTCGACGACCTCGACCTCGCCGGGGGTGTCGTGCGCGTCATGGGCAAGGGCGCCAAGGAGCGCACGGTGCCGTTCGGCGGACCCGCCAGGGACGCCCTCGACCGGTGGCTGCGCCACGGCCGTCCCCAGGTGGTCACCGGGCAGAGCGGGCCGGCCGTCTTCCTCGGCCGGCGGGGGCGCAGGGTCGACCCCCGGCAGGTGCGCACCGCGGTGCACCGGCTGCTCGCCCACGTGCCGGACGCCCCGGACGTCGGCCCCCACGGGCTGCGCCACAGCACGGCAACCCACCTGCTCGAGGGAGGCGCCGACCTGCGCCTGGTCCAGGAGATGCTGGGCCACGCCTCGCTCGCCACGACGCAGATCTACACGCACGTCTCCGTCGACCGGCTCAAGCAGTCCTACCGCCAAGCCCACCCACGAGCCTGACCACGGTCGACCTGCTTCCACCGAGGTTTGGCGACTCGGGCAACAGCGGGCCCGTGGTTTTCGGCCGTGCGGGCGAGGCGGCTCGCGACAGCCCGTTGTTTCAGGGAAAGATGGTGCACGAGGGCGCCGGCACGGCACCCCGCGAACCAGCCCGAGGGAACCCGTGAGCCAGCCACATCGTCGACCACGGCACCGGTCGGTCAGCCGCACCATCCGGCTGCGTCGCACCGTGCTCGGCGTCGTGGTCCTCGCTCTCGTCGCGGTGACCACCGTGCGGCTGGTCTCGCGCGAGGACGCCACCGAGGTGGCTGCGGCCGCGGCCGACCGGCTTCCCGGCGTGCAGGCGACGGCCACCGCGCCCGCACCCCCAGCGCCCCAGGCGTCGACGCCGTCGCAGACGCCGCCCCCGGACAGCCAGGACGGCTCGACCACCACCGAGGCTCCGCGTCGCACGGAGATAGCCGTCCCCCAGGACGGCACGGGGAAGATCAGGGTCGTCAGCGTCCCCGGGCCGCAGTCGACGGCGCAGGGCCGCGAGGTGCGCTACACCGTCGAGATCGAGCAGGGCCTCGGCATCGACGAGGCCGAGGTGGCCAGGACCGTGCGCACCGTGCTGCTCGACAAGCGGGGCTGGCAGCAGGAGGACGGCATCCGCTTCGTCAACGTCAGCCCCTCCGAGGAACGGGCGGGCTCCCACGTCGACATCCGGGTCACCCTGGCGAGCCCCGGCCTCACCGACCGCCTCTGTGCACCGCTGCGGACGCTCTCGAAGGTCTCCTGCTGGAACAACGGGCGCTCGGTGCTGAACCTGCGCCGCTGGATGCTGGGGGATGACAGCTACGGCGAGGACGTGGAGCGCTACCGGATCTACCAGGTGAACCACGAGGTCGGCCACGGACTGGGGCACCAGCACCAGTCCTGCCCCGGCCAGGGCGAGCGGGCCCCCATCATGGTCCAGCAGACGCTCGGCCTGCAGGGATGCAAACCTTGGCCGTACCCCGTGGGCGCCTGAGCGCCGCGGGCACGCTCAGGGGTCGGTCAGCGGCAGCAGGACGACCCGGCTCGGCCGCAGGAGCCTGAGCGGGTCGAGGTACACCCCTCCTCGGACCGCCCCGAGGTGCAGGCACCCTCGGCAGTGCGAGCCGCCCGGCTGCAGCACCCCGATGACCTGGCCTGACGAGACCGCGTCGCCGGTCCGCACGCCGGCCTCCACGGGTTCGTAGGTCGTGCGGACACCCCCTGCGTGCAGCAGGGTCACGGTGCCGCGGCCCGCGACGACTCCCACGTGGGTGACCCGTCCGGCGGCGGCCGCCAGCACCAGTTGCCCTGCACCCGCCCGCAGGTCGACGCCACGATGACCCCGACCCCACGTGCTCAGAGGGGCCCGGAACGCCCTGGTCACGGCAGGTTGCGGCTCGAGCGGCCAGCGCCACCCGCCTCGTGGTGCCAGGCCGGGCGAACCGAGCCCGACATCGGTTGCATCCGGCGGGTGGGGCCGTGCCGCGGTCAGCACGGCTGCCGGCGGCGGTGCAGGTGCAACCGACCGAGCCGGTTCAGTGGTCGCGGGCGGCGCGAGCGTGACCGCGCCGAGGGCCAGGGTGGCGGCGGACAGCAGGGCCGGGGCGAGGGTCACCATGGGTCGAGCGTGGGCCCGTGGCGCGCTGCCGGCGAGCTGCGTTCGTCGCCCTGTGGACCGCGGGACCGCGAACGGGGTGCTGTGGAGGCGCCGGTCGTCGCCAGCCCCCGCGGTCGCCGGCCCCGGCGTGGCACGCCGGCGCTGTCGGCGCTTCGTGGCACCGTGAGGGCCATGGAGACGACAGCCGATCTGATGCTCGTGACCGGGGTGCTGGCCCGCTGCGGCGACTGTGCGGTCGAGCAGATCCTCATGCCCGCCGACGACACGGGGGAGTACTGCTGCACCGTCTGCGACGCCGCTGTCCTGCTCTGGGACGTCGTGGTGACGCCCCCCGAGCACGGCGCGCGCAGCTCCGCCCACGTGGCCTGAGGCGCGCTCCCGCCGCAGTCTCAGGCGCTGGTCCCGGCCCGCGACAGCCGGGCCACCGCCTCGGTGAGGACCTCGTCCCGCTTGCAGAAGGCGAACCGGACCAGGGTCGCAGCAGCGTCGGGGTCGTCGTGGAACACCGACACCGGCACCCCGACCACCCCGGCCAGCGACGGCAGCCGGCGGCAGAGCTCCAACCCGCTGGCAGCCCCGAGGGGCGCGGCGTCGGCCACCACGAAGTAGGTGCCCGACGGCACCGCCACCTCCAGCCCCGCCGAGCGGAGGCCCTGCACGAGCAGGTCGCGCTTGGCCTGCAGCGCCGTGGCCAGCCCGGCATACACCTCCTCGCCCAGCCCGAGGGCCAGCGCGACCGCCGGCTGGAACGGACCCGAGCCGACGTAGGTGAGGAACTGCTTGACGGTGCGGACCGCGGCCACCGCCTCCGCCGGGCCGGTGACCCAGCCGACCTTCCAGCCCGTGGCGGAGAACGTCTTGCCCGCCGAGGAGATCGTCAGGGTGCGCTCGGCCATGCCGGGCAGGGTCGCCACGGGGACGTGCTCCAGGCCGTCGAAGACCAGGTGCTCGTAGACCTCGTCGGTGACGACCCAGGCGTCGTGCTCGCGCGCCAGCGCACAGACCAGCTCCAGCTCGTCCCGGGTGAACACCTTGCCGGTGGGGTTGTGCGGCGTGTTGAGCAGCACCAGGCGGGTCCGGTCGGAGAACGCCGCCCGCAGCGAGGCCTCGTCCACGGCGAAGTCGGGGAACCGGAGCACCGATGTGCGGCGCACGGCGCCGGCGAGGGCGATCGTGGCGGCATACGAGTCGTAGTAGGGCTCGAAGGTGACCACCTCGTCGCCGGGCTCGCAGAGGGCGAGCACGGTGGCGGCGATCGCCTCGGTGGCCCCGACCGTCACCAGCACCTCCGACGCCGGGTCGAGGTGGATGCCGTAGAAGCGCCACTGGTGCGCTGCGACGGCCTCGAGGAGCTCAGGGACGCCGGGGCCGGGCGGGTACTGGTTGCGGCCGGAGGCGATCGCCGCCCGGGCAGCCTCGAGCATCTGAGCAGGCCCGTCGGTGTCGGGGAAGCCCTGGCCGAGGTTGATGGCGCCGGTGTCGGCGGCCAGCGCCGACATCTCCGCGAAGATGGTCGTGCCGAAGCCGCGCATCCGTGCCACCAGGGGAGTGCCCATGCGGGGAGGCTAGCGGGGCAAACGGGGCAAAGACAGGTCCCGCCGTGCCCGGCGTGACAGCATGAACGCCATGAGGGAAGTCGAGATCGACGCCATCCCCCTGGACCGCCTGGTGAGCCTGCTGGCCCCCGAGCGGGCGGCTCGCCTCGCCCGCTACGCGGACCGCGCCCGGGAGATCCTCGCGGGCCGCACCATCTGGAACGTCAACGCGACCGCCCAGGGCGGCGGTGTGGCCGAGATGCTCCAGGCGCTGCTGGCCTACACCAAGGGTGCCGGCGTGCAGACCCGGTGGCTCGTGCTGCGTGGCGACGCCGAGTTCTTCACGATCACCAAGCGGCTGCACAACGTGCTGCACGGGATGGCCGGCGACGGCGGACCGCTCGGGCTGGCGGAGCAGCGGCACTACCACGACGTGCTGGCCCAGAACTTCGAGGTGCTCCGGCCGATGGTGCGGCCCGGCGACATCGTGCTGCTCCACGACCCGCAGACCGCGGGCCTGGCCGGCATGCTCAGCGAGGCCGGCGCCCACATCGTCTGGCGCTGCCACATCGGGCGCGACACCCCGACTCCCCTGACCGACATCGGCTGGGGCTTCCTGCGGCCGCACATCGAGGCCGCCGACGCCTTCATCTTCTCGCGGCGCGCCTACGCCCCGGCGTGGGTGCCGGGGGACCGGCTCTGGGTCATCCCGCCCTCCCTCGACCCGTTCAGCGCGAAGAATGCCGAGCTGTCGCCGGCCGACGTCGACGCGGCGCTGCGGGAGGCCTCGCTGGTCGACGCCGACCGCGACCACGGCAGCCTGCAGTTCACGCGTCGCAACGGCTCGACCGGCACGGTCCGCGGGCACCGCCGGCTCGTGCTCGACGGCTCCCCGGTGGCGAGGGGCGCCCGCCTCGTCCTGCAGGTCAGCCGCTGGGACCGGCTCAAGGACATGGGTGGGGTGCTCACCGGCTTCTCCGACCACCTCGACCAGTTCCCGCCCGACGTGCACCTGATGCTGGTCGGGCCGGACGTCACCGGCGTGAGCGACGACCCGGAGGGCGCCGAGGTGCTGGCCGAGTGCGAGGGGCTGTGGGCGACGCTGCCGGCGGAGCGGCGCAGCCGCGTGCACCTGGTGTGCCTGCCCATGGACGACATCGACGAGAACGCCCACCTCGTCAACGCGCTGCAGCGCAGGGCAGCCATCGTGGTGCAGAAGAGCCTCGTCGAGGGCTTCGGCCTCACCGTCACCGAGCCGATGTGGAAGAGCAAGCCCGTGGTGGCCTCGGCGATCGGGGGCATCCAGGACCAGATCGTGCACGGCCAGAGCGGCCTGCTCCTCAACGACCCGCAGGACCTCGACACCTTCGCCAAGCTGCTGCAGGACGTGCTGACCGACGAGGAGTACGCCCGGATGCTCGGCACCGGCGCCCGTTCGCGGGTGCTCGACCTCTACCTGGGCGACCGCCACCTCACGCAGTACGTCGACCTGTTCGAGCAGCTCTACCAGCGGCGTGCGGCCCCCGAGGCGGATCGCGGGCTCGGCAGCGGCCGCTGATTTCCCAACCCCGGCCGGCACGCCGTACGATGGGCGGCGGTCACGTGTGCCCAGGTGCACGCGGCCGAATTCGCGCGTCTTCCCACCAGTGACGAGGTCAACCTCCGAACTGGGGCGCACCACGGCAGTCCGTATGCCGTGCGGCCGGGTCCGATCCCGTGCCGCGCGTCGTGCGGCGGGGTGCGTGCAGACGCCAGGCAGGTGGCCGGGACACCCGGCACACCGACGCAACTGACAACGACACAAGGGAGAACACGGCATGGCCGTCGTCACCATGCGCCAGCTCCTCGAGAGCGGCGTCCACTTCGGGCACCAGACCCGTCGCTGGAACCCGAAGATGAAGCGCTTCATCATGACCGAGCGCAACGGCATCTACATCATCGACCTGCAGCAGTCGCTGACGTACATCAACAACGCCTACGAGTTCGTCAAGGAGACCGTCGCCCACGGCGGCACCATTCTCTTCGTCGGCACCAAGAAGCAGGCCCAGGAGCCCATCGCCGAGCAGGCGACCCGGGTCGGCATGCCGTACGTCAACCAGCGCTGGCTCGGTGGCATGCTCACCAACTTCCAGACGATCTCCAAGCGCCTCACGCGCCTCAAGGAGCTCGAGGAGATCAACTTCGACGACGTGGCCGGCTCGGGCCGCACGAAGAAGGAGCTCCTGATCCTCAACCGCGAGAAGGACAAGCTCGAGAAGACCCTCGGCGGCATCCGCGACATGGCCAAGGTCCCCTCGGCCGTGTGGATCGTGGACACCAAGAAGGAGCACCTCGCGGTCGACGAGGCCCGCAAGCTCGGCCTGCCGGTCATCGCGATCCTCGACACCAACTGCGACCCCGACGAGGTCGACTACAAGATCCCGGGCAACGACGACGCCATCCGCTCCGTCACCCTGCTGACCCGCGTGATCGCCGACGCCGTGGCCGAGGGCCTCATCGCCCGCTCCGGTGCCAAGACCGGCGAGGACACCGGTGTCGCCGGTGACGAGCCGCTGGCCGAGTGGGAGCGCGAGCTCCTCGGTGGCGACGCCGCCCAGGCTGCCGAGCAGGCCGCCCCCGAGGCCGGCGAGACCGCTGCCGCCGACGCTCCGGCTGCCGCCGAGGCCGCTGCCCCCGAGGCCGCGACCGACGCCGACGCCGACGCCAAGGCCTGAGGCGCCTCCCGCACCCCACCGCATCGACGACACACGACGAGAAGCGAGACAACATCTATGGCGAACTACACCGCCGCTGACATCAAGGCGCTGCGCGAGCAGACCGGCGCCGGCATGCTCGACGTCAAGAAGGCTCTCGAGGAGGCTGACGGCGACCGCGCCAAGGCCACCGAGATCCTGCGCGTCAAGGGCCTGAAGGGCGTCACCAAGCGCGAGGGCCGCACCACCTCCAACGGCCTGGTGGCCGCCAGGGTCGAGGACGGCGTGGGCACCCTCGTCGAGGTCCTCTGCGAGACCGACTTCGTCGCCAAGGGCGAGAAGTTCGGCGAGCTGTCCCAGCAGGTGCTCGACCAGGCCGTCGCCTCCGGCGCGGCCGACGCCGACTCCCTGCTGGGGAGCACCCTGGCCGACGGCAGGACCGTCCAGCAGCTGCTCGACGAGGCCAACGCCACCATCGGCGAGAAGATCGAGGTCAAGCGGGTCGCCCGCCTCGAGGGCGGCACCGTCGTGTCCTACCTGCACA
Organism: Knoellia sp. p5-6-4; assembly: GCF_029222705.1. Classification (NCBI taxonomy): domain Bacteria; kingdom Bacillati; phylum Actinomycetota; class Actinomycetes; order Micrococcales; family Intrasporangiaceae; genus Knoellia; species Knoellia sp. p5-6-4. The sequence goes on along the minus strand of NZ_JARGZF010000001.1, from coordinate 661,675 downwards.
AGACCAGCCCCGACCTGCCCGCGCAGATCGGTGTGCTGTTCGCCACCGAGGGTGGCGACGAGCAGGTCGGCCGCGACGTCGCGATGCACATCGCCGCGTTCAGCCCGTCGGTGCTGACCCGCGAGGAGGTCGACTCCGAGACGGTCGAGAACGAGCGCCGTGTCGCCGAGGCCACCGCGAAGGAGGAGGGCAAGCCCGAGGCTGCCCTGCCGAAGATCGTCGAGGGTCGTGTCAACGGCTACTTCAAGGAGAACGTCCTGCTCGAGCAGCCGTTCGCCAAGGACGCCAAGAAGACCGTCGCCAAGGTCCTCGAGGAGGCCGGCGCCAAGGCCCAGGCCTTCGCCCGCTTCCGCGTCGGTTCCTGACGCGACATCGAGCGGCGAGGCCCGTCCCCTTCGGGGGGCGGGCCTCGTGCCGTTGTGGGCGCCGCTTCGGCGTCACCCCGGTATGCCGCCCGCTCATCGCGGGCACGCGGCATACTGCAGGCATGGGGAGACGCAGAGGGCGGCACGAGCGCCGCGACGGGCACCGGAAGGTGCACCGCCCGCTGCCCGACTTCAGCGAGCTTCCCGAGCGGGTGCGGCCGGAGGACATGGTGACGACCCAGGAGGTCGAGCCCGCGCCCGACCCCCGGGGCGGGCGCGACACCGAGACCGAGTTCGTGCTCAGGAACGCCGGGTTCTAGCCCGGCGGCCGCTCAGCCAGGGCTGCAGCAGGCGGGTCACCTGCGGCAGCACGAGGTAGGTCATCAGCGGGGTCAGCAGCAGCGTGGAGACGAGGACCCGCAGCACCAGCGGCCAGTGCCCCAGCAGGGGCGTCAGCAGCCACGTGAAGAGCAGGTTGGTCGGGAAGAACGCCACCCAGATGACCACCGCCTGCTTCCACCGCGGGGGAGCAGGGGGCGGGAGGTCGCTCACCGAGCGCTCGCGGGGCTCGTCGAACCAGCCCTCGATTCCCGTGCGGTGCTCGACCCGGGTGTGCTCCACGAGGTCCTGCGCCGAGCGCAGCCAGCGGGTCCGCTCGGGCGAGCTCTCCCAGCCCTGCAGGGTCTCGGGGGAGTCGAAGCGGTAGAGCATGTGCCAGTCGGAGGAGTCCGCAGCCGGCCGCACCCATCCGGTGCCCAGGAAGCCGGGGAAGCGCTCGGCCATGGAGGTGCCGGCGTGCACCCACGCCTGCATGAGCAGCTCGTCCTCGGGGCGCACCCTGCGGGTGATCGCGACGGTGACCGGGTGGCGGGCGGTGCTGTCGGGGGCGGCGGGTGTCTCAGGCATGGCCGGATGATTGTCCCAGATCACGCGGCCAGTCCCGCCCGGGTCGAACCGGGGGCCCCCGGTGTGGAAAGATCGAGCGACCGCCGCCGAGCCCTGATGGAGGAAGCCTGTGACCACTGACGGAGCCGACGTCACCGAGAGCCGCTCATACCGACGCGTGCTGCTGAAGCTGTCGGGAGAGGTCTTCGGAGGCGGCCGGATCGGCCTGGCCCCGGATGTCGTCCGCGGCATCGCCCAGCAGATCGCGCGTGCCGTGCGCGAGGGCAGCGAGGTCGCCGTCGTCGTGGGCGGGGGCAACTTCTTCCGCGGCGCCGAGCTGCAGCAGCAGGGCATGGACCGCACCCGCGCCGACTACATGGGCATGCTGGGCACGGTCATGAACTGCCTCGCGCTGCAGGACTTCCTCGAGAAGGAGGGCGTCGAGACCCGGGTGCAGACCGCCATCGCGATGGGCCAGGTCGCCGAGCCCTACATCCCCCGCCGGGCCATCCGCCACCTCGAGAAGGGGCGCGTGGTGATCTTCGGTGCCGGCGCCGGCATGCCGTTCTTCTCCACCGACACCGTCTCGGCGCAGCGCGCCCTCGAGATCAAGTGCGACGCGGTGCTCATGAGCAAGAGCGGCGTCGACGGCGTCTACGACTCCGACCCGCGCACCAACCCCGACGCGAAGAAGCTCGACGAGATCACCTACAGCGAGGCCATCCAGCAGGGCCTGCGCGTCGTCGACGCCGCCGCGTTCAGCCTCTGCATGGACAACAAGCTCCCCATGGTGGTCTTCGGCATGGAGGGCGAGGGCAACGTCGTCCGGGCCATCCGCGGTGAGAGGATCGGGACGCTGGTGACGGCGGACTGACCGCACCACGGCACGACGCGCACCACCAGCAGCGAGCACACCCCGCACGAGAACAACGACCGAGAGGCCGGCACCCACGGCCCCGAAGGAGCCGACATGATTGACGAGACCCTGCTCGAGGCCGAGGAGAAGATGGAGAAGGCCGTCGAGGTGGCCAAGGAGGACTTCGCCGGCATCCGCACCGGCCGGGCGACCCCGGGCATGTTCAACAAGCTGGTCGTCGACTACTACGGCGCTCCCACGCCGCTGCAGCAGCTGGCGTCCTTCCAGACGCCCGAGGCACGCACCATCCTCATCTCGCCGTTCGACAAGTCCGCCATGGCTGCCATCGAGAAGACGCTGCGCGACTCCGACCTCGGCGTGAACCCGAGCAACGACGGCAACGTCATCCGTTGCGTGCTGCCAGCCCTCACCGAGGAGCGCCGCAGGGACTACATCAAGCTCGCCCGCCACAAGGGCGAGGACGCCAAGGTCTCCATCCGCAACATCCGCCGCCACGCCAAGGACCAGCTCGACCGGTTCGTCAAGGACGGCGAGGTCGGTGAGGACGAGGGCAAGCGCGCGGAGAAGGACCTCGACGCGACGACGAAGAAGTACGTCGACTCAGTCGACGAGCTGATGCGGCACAAGGAGGCCGAGCTGCTCGAGGTCTGAGCGACCCGACAGCTCCCGCACCACCCGCCATGACCTCGTCGTACCCCACCCGCCGCTCGCTGCGGGACAGCCGGGCTGCCGGCTCGACCGCGGTTGCCGACGACTCCTCGGGCGGCGGCACCGCACGCCGGGCCGCCGCCGCGCCGAAGACCTCCCGCGCAGGCAGGAACCTCCCCGCCGCGATCGCCGTGGGCGTCACCCTCGGCGCCCTGATCATCGTCTCGCTGGTCCTCGCCAAGGAGCTGTTCCTGGGCATCGTGGCGATGGCGGTGGCCGTCGGGGTGTGGGAGCTGCGCAAGGCCCTGGCCCAGGTCGGCATCCACGTGCCGCTCGTCCCGTCGCTCGTGGGCATGGTCAGCATGCTGGGGTCGGCCTACTGGGGAGGGGCCCAGGCCCTCTCGGTCACCCTGGGGCTCACCTGCGTCGGCGTGCTGCTCTGGCGCGTGGCCGACGGCGTTCGAGACGCGGTGCGCGACATCGCCGGCGGCATGTTCGTGGCCCTCTACCCGTCGTTCCTCGCCGGCTTCGCCGCGCTGCTGCTCGCGGCCCCGGACGGGGTGGCCCGGGTCGTCGTCTTCGTCCTGGTCACCGTGCTCAGCGACATCGGCGGCTACGTCTTCGGTGTGCTGTGGGGACGGCACCCGATGGCCCCTGCCGTGAGCCCCAAGAAGTCCTGGGAGGGCTTCGCCGGCTCGGTCCTGGCCTGCATGGTCGGCGCCTCCGTCAGCATCTCGCTGGCCCTCGGCGGGCCGTGGTGGGCGGGTCTCATCATGGGCGCGGCAGTCGCCGTCGGGGCCACCGTCGGTGACCTGACCGAGTCGACCATCAAGCGTGACCTCGGCATCAAGGACATGAGCCACGTCCTGCCCGGCCACGGCGGCATCATGGACCGGCTCGACTCCCTGCTCGTCACCGCGCCGCTGAGCTGGGCGCTGCTGCTGGTCTTCGTCCCGCTCCACTGACGTCGGGACGCCGCGCGCCCGGCGCACCGGCGTTTTCCGCTGGGGCGCCTCGGCTGAGACACTGGTGGGGATGTCCGAGAACCCCACCCCCGTGGCCCTGCCCGAGCCGAGCACCGAGAAGCCGAGGCCGGGCCAGCTCACGTTCACCGCCCCGCGGCGGGGCAAGCCGCCGCGACACCTCGCCGACCTCACGCCGACCGAGCGCAAGGAGGCGGTGGAGTCACTGGGCCACAAGGGCTTCCGGGCCAAGCAGCTCTCGACGCACTACTTCGAGCGGCTCGTCGAGTCGCCCGACGAGATGACCGACCTGCCCAAGTCGATCCGCGACGACCTCGTGCGAGACCTGCTGCCGCCGCTGCTGACCCCGCACGTGCAGCGCACTGCCGACGACGGCGCCACCATCAAGTCGGCCTGGCGGCTGCACGACGGCGCGATCGTCGAGTCGGTGCTCATGCGCTACCCCAACCGGGTGACCATCTGTATCTCGAGCCAGGCCGGCTGCGGCATGAACTGCCCCTTCTGCGCCACCGGCCAGGCCGGTTTGACCCGCAACATGTCGGCCGCCGAGATCGTCGAGCAGGTCGTGTATGCCGCGCGGCAGCTGCGCCGCGGCGAGCTCGCTCCCAGCGTGGCGGCGGTGACGGGCGCCGAGCTCGGTGACGAGGACGGCCCCCCGGAGGTGACCGGGCCGACGCGCATCTCCAACGTCGTCTTCATGGGCATGGGGGAGGCGCTGGCCAACTACAAGGCGGCCATCGGCGCCATCCGCCGGCTGACGGACCCGGCTCCCGACGGCCTCGGCATGTCGGCGCGCGGGATCACCATGTCGACCGTCGGCCTCGTGCCCGCGATCGACAAGCTGGCCGCCGAGGGCATCCCGGTGACCCTCGCCCTGTCGCTGCACGCCCCGGACGACGAGCTGCGCAACGAGCTCGTGCCGATCAACACCCGCTGGAGCGTCGACGAGGCCCTCGACGCGGCTCGCCGCTACTTCGAGGCCACGGGCCGCCGGGTGAGCATCGAGTACGCCCTCATCAAGGACATCAACGACCAGGCGTGGCGGGCCGACCTGCTGGGGGAGAAGTTGAACGCCCGGGGCCGCGGCTGGGTGCACGTCAACCCCATCCCGCTCAACCCCACCCCCGGCTCGAAGTGGACAGCCTCCCGGCCAGGTGTGGAGCAGCAGTTCGTGGAGCGGCTGCGCGCGCACGGTGTCCCGACGACGGTCCGCGACACCCGGGGGCAGGACATCGACGGCGCCTGCGGGCAGCTGGCCGCCTCGACGGCATAGCCGACCTGCGGCCCGACGGCGGTGGCGCCACCCGTCCCGGGGCTGGCACCGTCCCTGGGAGTGGTCATCCGCGACCGGTCCGACGGCGGATCGGTAGGGTGACGGCCCTCCCGAGTGGAACAGCCCGACAGCGAGGAGCGAGCGTGCACGGCGAGCCCACCCCGACCCTGGAGGCCGGTCGCGAGTTCGTGCTGACCGTGTCGTGCCCCGACCGGCGGGGCATCGTGCACGCCGTCACCGGCGTGGCGCTCGAGCAGAGCCTCACCATCGCCGACGCCCAGCAGTTCGGCGACCCGTCGTCAGGGGAGTTCCACCTGCGGATGCACCTCGTGCGAGAGGGCCCGCCCATCGACGTCGCCGACCTGCGCGCGGCGATGGAGCGCACCGCCGCGGAGTTCTCGATGGCCTGGGCCCTGCACGACCAGTCGGTGCGCCACCGGGTGCTCGTCATGGTCAGCCGGCAGGGGCACTGCCTCAACGACCTGCTGTACCGCGCGGAGACCGGTTCGCTGCCCGTGGAGATCCCGGCCATCGTCTCCAACCACGACGACTTCCGCGGGCTCGCGCAGTGGCACGACATCCCCTTCCACCACGTGCCCGTCACCCGGGACACCAAGGCGCAGGCCGAGGCCGAGCTGCGCCGACTCGTGGTCGAGCACCAGGCCGACACCATCGTGCTCGCCCGCTACATGCAGATCCTCTCGGCCGAGCTGTGCGCCGACTTCCCCGGGCGGATCATCAACATCCACCACTCGCTGCTGCCGAGCTTCAAGGGCGCCAAGCCCTACACCCAGGCGCACGACCGTGGCGTGAAGGTCATCGGGGCCACCGCGCACTACGTGACGGCCGACCTCGACGAGGGGCCGATCATCGAGCAGGACTTCCGGCGCGTCGACCACCGGATGAGCCCCGCCGAGCTCGCCGGGGTCGGCCAGGAGCTCGAGGCGATGGCGCTCGCCCGCGCGGTGCGCTGGCACGTCGAGCACCGGGTGATCCTGCGTGGTCGGCGCACCATCGTCTTCGACTGAAGCTCAGGTGCGCCCAGTCACCCGTGCAGCAGCCTCGGCACCTCGTCGATGTCGTCCACGAGGTGGAGCGCCTGCTCCATGTCCCGTCCCGCCGCCAGCGCCGTCAGGCCCGCCCAGACCGGCACGGTCTCGGTCCAGTGCCTGACGCCGACCAGCACCATCGGCGGCAGCACGGAGCCGGCAGGCGCGTAGTACAGGCGGGTGGCGGCCTGGAAGACCTCCTGCGCGGTGCCCGCGGCACCGGGCAGCACCACCAGTCCTGCCGTGCACCGGGCCAGCAGGCCGTCCTCGCGGATGGCGTTGGAGAAGTACTTGCCGATGCCGTCGCAGAAGACGTTCGGGGGCTCGTGGCCGTAGAACCACGTCGGGATGCCGACGCTGCTCACGGCCCGCGGCCGGCCTGACTCCATCAGCTCGTCGTGCAGCTGCAGGGCGACCCGCGCCCAGGGTGCGATGTCCGGGGAGAACGACGGCACTGCCGCCAGCCGGCCGAGGGCGTCCTCGAGCCGATTCGTGTCGGCGCAGAAGGCGCCGAGGTTGGCGGCCTCCATGGCCCCGGGACCACCACCGGTCGCCACGACGAGCCCCTCCGCGGCGAGGATGTGGCCGAGCCTGGCGGCCTCGGCATACCCGTCGGTGCCGCGCGCGAGCGCGTGCCCGCCCATGACGCCCACGACCGGGCGGTGACCGATGAACTCGGTCAGGGCATCGGTCATCGAGTCGTCGTGGATGGCCCGCAGCAGCGTGACGAACGCGTCGTGGTGCAGCCGGGCGTCTCGCGACCAGGTGTAGGCCAGCGCGTCCGGCGTCTTGTCGTAACCCTGTTCGGCGAGCCCGGCGTAGAGCTCGTGCGGCTGGTAGGGCGTGGCGCGGTAGGGGTTGACCGGCGCGTGCGGGTCGGTGGGGAAGATGAGGGCCCCGTGCTCCCGCAGGTGCACCTCGAGCGCCGGTGGCAGCCGCCCTCCGAGCACCACCATGCCCTCGACGTCGGTGCGCGCGAGCAGCTCCTCCTCGTGCCCGGTGAGGTCGAGGTCCTGGAGTCGCAGGCCGCACAAGGGGATTCGCCGGGCGAGGGCGTCCTCGAGGGCGTGCAGGCTCTCGATCTCGTTGTCGGCGGGGTGGCGGCGCGCGGTGACCGGGTGCGGGTCGGACATGTCCCGACCCTAGACGGCCCCACGCAGGCGCCCCCGCCCACCAGGGGAGGGGGCCAGGTGCCGCTCCGCTCAGTGGCCCGTGAGCGCGCTGAGCAGCCTGGCCTGCACGGCGGGGCGCCCGGTGCGCTCCTCCTCGAAGTCCGCCGCGTGGGCCAGCCGCAGCCCGGCGTTGACGCCGAGCCAGCGCAGTGGTTCGGGCTCCCACTTCCGTGAGCGGTGCCCCACCCACGGCAGCGTGGTGAGCGGCGTCCGCCGACCGCGCACCAGGTCTGCCAGGGTGCGACCGGCGAGGTTGCTGGCCGCGACGCCGTCGCCGACGTAGCCGCCGGCCCAGCCGAGCCCCGTCGCGGCGTCGTAGCCGACCGCCGGGTGCCAGTCGCGGGCGATGCCGAGGGGGCCGCCCCACGCGTGGGTGAACGCCACACCGTCGAGCTGCGGCAGCATCTGCCGCAGCGTCGCCCGCAGGTCGTCGAAGACACTCTCCTCGTGGTCGAAGCCCGGGCGCACCCGTGAGCCCCAGTGGTAGGGGGCGCCTCGTCCGCCGAAGGCAATGCGGTCGTCGACGGTGCGCTGGCCGTAGGTGACCACGTGCCGGTGGTCGGCGAACACCTCTCGGTGGACGAGCCCGATCTCGTCCCACTGGGCGCGGGACAGCGGCTCGGTCGCCACCATCAGTGAGTAGACCGGTGCGAGGGAGCGGCGCCGCCCGGGGAGCGAGGGCGTCCAGGCCTCGGTGGCGCGGATGATGACGCGGGCGGTGACGCGGTGGCCCCCGGCGGTGTGCACCGCACCCGGGCCGAGCGAGACCACCCGGGTGCCCTCGGCGATCCCCCCGCCGCGCCGCCGCACCGCGGCTGCCAGCCCGTCGACGAGGCGCCGTGGGTGCACCCGGGCGCAGTGCGGGTTCCACGTGCCGCCGTGGACGTCACTGGCGGCCAGGCGCTCGCGGGCCTCCTCGGCGTCGAGCCACTGCGTCCCGTCGCCCCAGTGCTGCCCGGACTCGACGTCGGCGCGGGCCCGGACGGCCTGGGCCCGGTTGCGGGCGAGCACCACCGTGCCGCCCCTGTGGAAGCCGCAGTCGACGTCCTCGGCGCGGGCGACCTCACCCACCTCGGTGACCGTCTCCTGCAGGGCTCGCACCATCGCGCGCGCGGCGTCCGGGCCGCTCTCCCGGGCGATGGACTCGGGCCCCACCGGCCAGAGGGCGGAGACCCAGCCCCCGTTGCGCCCGCTTGCCCCGAAGCCGACGTGCTCCGCCTCGAGCACGAGCACGTCGAGCGACGGCTCGTCGCGCAGGAGGTAGTAGGCCGTCCAGAGCCCGGTGTAGCCGCCGCCGACGATGACGACGTCGGCGGCGGTGTCGTCGGTCAGGCTGGAGGCGGAGTCGGCAGCCACCCTGGCGCCCTCCCACCACAGGGGGCGCACGGGTGTGGTCACGGCCGGAAACCCTTGCGGGCCAGGGCCTAGAGGTGCTTCTCGGCGTCCTTGAGCACCGAGCGCAGGCGCGAGGCGATGTCGTCGAACTCGGCCTGGCCGATGATGAGCGGCGGCGCGAGCTGGATGACGGGGTCGCCCCGGTCGTCGGCGCGGCAGTAGAGGCCGGCGTCGAACAGCGCCTTGGAGAGGTAGCCGCGCAGCAGCCGCTCGGACTCGTCGTCGTTGAAGGTCTCGCGGGTCTCCTTGTCCTTGACGAGCTCGATGCCGTAGAAGTACCCGGCGCCGCGGACGTCGCCGACGATCGGCAGGTCGAGCAGGCCCTCGAGCGCGTCGCGGAACTTCGGGGCGTTGTCCATCACGTGCTGGTTCAGGCCCTCGCGCTCGAAGATGTCGAGGTTGGCCATCGCCACGGCGGCGCTGACGGGGTGGCCGCCGAAGGTGTAGCCGTGGGGGAAGAACGTCGTGCCCTGCTTGAACGGCTCGAACAGCCGGTCGCTGGCGATCATGGCTCCGATGGGGGAGTAGCCCGAGGTCATGCCCTTGGCGCAGGTGATGATGTCCGGCACGTAGTTGAAGTCGTCGCAGGCGAACATCGACCCGATGCGGCCGAACGAGCAGATGACCTCGTCGGAGACGAGCAGCACGTCGTACTCGTCGCAGATCTCGCGCACGCGCTCGAAGTAGCCGGGCGGCGGCGGGAAGCAGCCGCCGGAGTTCTGCACCGGCTCGAGGAAGACGGCGGCCACGGTGTCGGGGCCCTCGAACTCGATGGCCTCGCCGATGCGGTCGGCCGCCCAGCGGCCGAAGGCCTTCTCGTCGTCGCGCAGGTGCTCCGGCGCCCGGTAGTGGTTGGTGTTGGGCACCTTGAAAGCGCCGGGCACCAGCGGCTCGAACATCTCCTTCGCGGCCGGGATGCCGGTGATGGAGAGGGCGCCCTGCGGGGTGCCGTGGTAGGCCACGTTGCGGCTGATGACCTTGTGCTTGGTCGGCTTGCCCATCAGCTTGTAGTACTGCTTGGCCAGCTTCCAGGCGGTCTCGACGGCCTCGCCGCCGCCGGTGGTGAAGAAGACGCGGTTGAGGTCGCCGGGGGCGCTGGCGGCCAGGCGCTCGGCGAGCTCGATGGCCCGCGGGTGGGCGTAGGACCACAACGGGAAGAAGGCGAGCTCCTTCGCCTGCTTGGCCGCCGCCTCGGCGATCTCCTCGCGGCCGTGGCCGACCTGGACCACGAACAGCCCGGCGAGGCCGTCGATGTACTCGTTGCCCCGGTCATCCCAGATCTTGTGCCCCTCGCCGCGGGTGATGATGGGCACCGAGTGGCCCTGGCCTCCCTCGCTGCGGTCCTCGAAGACCGAGTGCCGGGTGAAGTGCATCCACAGGTGGTCGCGGGCGGCCTCGCTGTGGAGGGTGCCCATCGGCGTGCGGGTGTCGCTCGACGGCTCGAAGATGGCGGAAGGCTCGGTGGTCATCGTGTACCCCAGTTGTAGTGCTGTTTGTTGAGTTTCAGATAGACGAAGGTCTCGGTGGTCAGGACCCCTCCCAGGGTCCGCACCCGCTTCGTGAGCAGCTCGAGCAGCTGGTCGTCGTCCTCGCACACGACCTCGGCGAGCAGGTCGAAGCTGCCGGCCGTGGTGACGACGTAGTCGACCTCGGGCATCGCGCTCAGCGCCTCGGCCACGGAGGTCAGGTCGCCGTCCACGCGGATGCCGATCATGGCCTGCCGGCGGAAGCCCACCTGCAGCGGATCGGTCACCGCGACGATCTGCATGACTCCCGAGTCGAGCAGGCGCTGCACGCGCTGGCGCACCGCCGCCTCCGACAGGCCCACCTGCTTGGCGATCGTCGCGTACGACTGCCGTCCGTCCTCCTGGAGGTGCTCGATGATCGCCTTGGAGACGTCGTCGAGGCGCGCCTCGTGGTGGTTCGGGGAGCGGGTCACGCCCGCCATGGTGTCCTCTTCGGCACAGGCGCGCAAGTACCCAGACGACGGAATCCGTCGTCGAATTGTCAAATCGATGTTGATTTCCGCAATCAGATGCGCCGAACCTATTGAAATCGCTGCGACGGTGGCTACAGTTCGAGACACCGGAATCCGTACCGATCCCCCCGGGAGAGCCCTCGTGACTGCCACCCCTCGTGTCCTGCGCAACTTCGTCAACGGTGAGTACGTCGACCCGGAGACCGACGCGACGACCGACATCGTCAACCCCGCCACGGCGCAGGTCGTGGCCAAGGCGCCGGTGTCGACGCAGGCCGACGTCGACAAGGCGTATGCCGCCGCTGACGCCGCCTTCGCCGAGTGGGGCCAGGCCACCCCGAGCGAGCGGCAGAAGGCGCTGCTCGACTTCGCCGACGCGATCGAGCGGCGGGCCGACGAGTTCGTGCGCCTCGAGGCGGAGAACACCGGCAAGCCGCACGCCCTGACCGCCAGCGAGGAGGTGCCGCCGATGGTCGACCAGCTGAGGTTCTTCGCCGGCGCGGCGCGCGTCCTCGAGGGCAGGTCGGCCGGTGAGTACATGAAGGGCCACACCTCGTGGATCCGGCGCGAGCCGATCGGTGTCGTTGGCCAGGTGACGCCGTGGAACTACCCGATGATGATGGCGGTCTGGAAGATCGGGCCCGCGCTCGCCGCCGGCAACACGATCGTCCTCAAGCCGTCCGACACCACGCCCGAGACCACGCTGCTGATGGCCGAGATCGCGGCCGAGTTCCTCCCGCCGGGCACCTTCAACGTCGTCACGGGTGACCACAACACCGGCCGTGCCGTCGTGTCCCACAAGACGCCCGCCCTCGTGGCCATCACCGGCTCGGTGCGCGCCGGCATGCAGGTCGCCGAGAGCGCGGCCCACGACGTCAAGCGGGTGCACCTCGAGCTCGGCGGAAAGGCGCCCGTGGTGGTCTTCGACGACGCCGACATCGAGGCCGCCGTCGAGGGCATCGCCGGCGCCGGCTACTTCAACGCCGGACAGGACTGCACCGCGGCCACGCGCGTGCTCGCGGCCCCGCGCATCCACAACGACTTTGTCGATGCCCTCGCCGAGTACGCCAGGAGCTCGACGAAGGTCGGCATGCCCGAGGACGAGGAAGCCGCCTTCGGGCCCGTGAACAACGCCAACCAGCTGCAGCGGGTCCAGGGCTTCCTCGAGCGCCTGCCCGACCACGCCAGTGTCGCCGCCGGCGGACACCGGGTCTCCTCGCTCGGCGACGGCTTCTTCCTCGAGCCCACCGTGCTGTCCGGGCTGCGCCAGGACGACGAGGCCATCCAGAACGAGATCTTCGGGCCGGTCATCACCGTCCAGCAGTTCTCCGACGAGGACGAGGCGGTGCGCTGGGCCAACGGCGTGGAGTACGGCCTGGCCTCCAGCGTGTGGACCAGGGACTTCGGCAGGGCGATGCGCATGTCCAAGCGGCTCGACTTCGGCGCGGTCTGGATCAACACGCACATCCCGATCGTTGCCGAGATGCCGCACGGTGGATTCAAGAAGAGCGGCTACGGCAAGGACCTGTCCATGTACGGGTTCGAGGACTACACCCGCATCAAGCACGTCATGGCCAACATCGAGAGCTGATCCCCCCGACCACGCACCAGCACCAACCTCGCCCCCGCGGCGCCGGCACCAGGAGAGCACGCATGAACGACCAGATCCCCCCCACCCTCAGCGCCGCCCTGGCGCGAGGGCTCCTGTCCCGCCGGACGCTGATGCTGGGCGCCGCAGGCCTCGGCGTCACGGCACTGGCCGCGTGTGGTTCCGAGGGTCGCAGCCCGGCGGCGAGCGGCACGAGCGCCACCGCCAAGGCGGCAGAGGACCTGTCCGACACCGAGAAGATCGTCAACTGGTCCAACTGGACGCAGTACATCGACGTGTCCGAGGACGAGAAGAGCCGTCCGACGCTGGATGCCTTCACCAAGCAGACCGGCATCAAGGTGAACTACACCGAGGACTACAACGACAACGACGAGTTCTACGCCAAGGTCCGCCCGCTGCTCGCTGCGGGGAACGACACCGGCCGTGACGTCTGGTGCAGCACCGACTGGATGGTGGCGCGCCTGATCCGCCAGGGCTACGTGCAGAAGCTCGACATGGCGAACATCCCCAACGCCAAGAACCTCGAGGAGTCGCTGAGGAACGTCGAGTTCGACCCGGGCCGCGCCTACTCGCTGCCCTGGCAGAGCGGGTTCGCCGGCATCGCCTACAACCTCGACGCCACGGGGGGCAAGAAGATCGAGACGATGGAGCAGCTCCTCACCGACCCGTCCCTGAAGGGCAAGGTCACCCTCCTGTCGGAGATGCGCGACACCGTGGGCCTCGTGCTGATGGAGCAGGGCAAGAACCCGGCCGACTTCACCGACGCCGACTACGAGGCCGCCATCGCCATGATCCAGAAGGCCAAGGACGCCGGCCAGATCAAGGGGTTCACCGGCAACGACTACACCGACGGGCTCACCAAGGGTGACATCGCCGCGTGCGTCGCCTGGACCGGTGACGTCGTGCAGCTGCAGTTCGAGAACCCGAAGGTCGGTTACACCCTGCCGGAGAAGGGCTTCACGCTCTGGTCGGACAACTTCGTCATCCCCGCGATGGCCAAGCACAAGAAGAACGCCGAGACCCTCATCAACTACTACTACGACCCCGCCGTCATGGCGCAGGTCGAGGCCTGGGTGAACTACATCCCGCCGGTGAAGGGCACCAAGGAGGCCCTGACCAAGGACGACCCGGAGACTGCCGAGAACCCGCTGATCTTCCCCAGCGAGGAGGTGCTGTCGCGGGCCCGCGTCTTCCGCGGCCTCTCCCCGGAGGAGGAGACCAAGTACAACGCCATGTTCTCCGAGCTGACCACGGGCTGATGGCGGCGCAGGTCCCAGAGCACGGCGCAGGCTCGCTGCGCCTCGTCGGGCTGACGAAGTCCTTCGAGCAGTTCACCGCCGTCCACCCGCTCGACCTGACGATCGAGCAGGGCTCGTTCTTCGCCCTGCTCGGCCCCTCCGGCTGCGGCAAGACCACCACCCTGCGGATGATCGCGGGCCTGGAGGACCCCACTGCGGGGCAGATCCTCATCGGGGACAAGGACATCACCAGGACCAAGGCGTACCAGCGCAACGTCAACACGGTGTTCCAGTCCTACGCCCTCTTCCCACACATGACCGTGCTCGACAACGTGTCCTTCGGCCTCAAGCGGCGCGGCGACAAGGACGCCCGGAAGAAGGCGCAGGAGGCCCTCGAGCTGGTCCAGCTCGGCCAGGTCGCCACGAAGAAGCCGTCCCAGCTCTCCGGCGGCATGCAGCAGCGGGTCGCGCTGGCGCGCGCCGTGGTCAACCGGCCCGACGTGCTGCTGCTCGACGAGCCGCTCGGGGCCCTCGACCTCAAGCTCCGGCGGCAGATGCAGATCGAGCTCAAGCGGATCCAGTCCGAGGTCGGCCTGACGTTCATCCACGTCACCCACGACCAGGAAGAGGCCATGACCATGGCCGACACCATCGCGGTGATGAACGCCGGCAGGCTCGAGCAGCTCGGCGACCCGGCGACGCTCTACGAGCAGCCGCGGTCGACCTTCGTGGCCAACTTCCTCGGGCAGTCCAACCTGCTCAAGGCGACCGTCACCGGCGAGCCCGGCTCGGAGGGCACGGTCATCGTGCGCACCCACGACGCCGACCTCGAGGTCTCCCGCGAGCACCTGCCCGACGGCATCCGCGACATCTTCCTCGGCGTGCGCCCGGAGAAGCTGCGGCTCGGCACCACCGGTGGCCCGAACCAGCTCAAGGGCACGGTCACCGACGTCTCCTTCTCCGGCGTCGCCACGCAGTACCTCGTGCGCATGCCGTGGGGCCGCGAGCTCGTCGTCGTGCAACAGAACGACGGCTCCGCGCGGGCCACCGTGGGGGAGAACGTGACGATCTCCTGGGCGGCAGAGCACGGGTTCGCGCTCGACGCCAGGGAGGACGCCGAGGCAGGGGCCGAGCTGGAAGACGACCGTGGCTGAGGCGCCGGCGCTGTCGACCGGGATCAGCGACCACCCCTCCCGGGCACGCCGGAACTGGGTTCCCTATGCGCTCCTCGCGCCGGGCCTGCTGTGGCTGGTGGTCTTCTTCGTCGCGCCGATGATCACCCTGGGCTCGCAGTCGCTGCAGGAGGGCAGCGTCGACGAGGGCTACACCTTCACCGGCAACGTGGCGATCTACGCCGACGCCCTCTCGCGCTACTGGCCGCACCTGCTGCGGTCCGTGGGGTATGCCGCGACCGCGACCCTGGTCGCGCTCCTGCTGGGCTACCCCCTGGCCTACTTCATGGCGCAGAAGGCGGGGCGGTGGAAGAACGTCCTGCTGGTGCTGGTCATCGCACCGTTCTTCACCAGCTTCCTCATCCGCACCCTGGCGTGGCGCACGATCCTCTCCGACACCGGCCCCGTGACGGAGCTCGCACAGGCGACCGGTTTCACCACGTTGCTGCAGGCCGTCGGCCTGACCAACAACGAGACGCTGCTCGCCAGCAAGTTCGCCGTGATCGCGGGCCTGACCTACAACTTCCTCCCGTTCATGATCCTGCCGCTCTACGCCAGCCTCGAGCGCCTCGACCCCCGTCTGGTCGAGGCGGCCGGTGACCTGTACGCGACGCCGTGGCGGGCCTTCCGGCACGTCACCTGGCCGCTCTCGCTGCCGGGCGTCGTGGCCGGCACGCTGCTCACCTTCATCCCCGCCGCCGGTGACTTCATCAACTCCCGGCTCCTCGGCAACACCCAGACCGTGATGGTCGGGCAGGTCATCGACAGCCAGTTCCTGCGCGTCCTCGACTACCCGATGGCCGCGGCCCTCTCCTTCATCCTGCTCATCCTGATCGTCACCCTCGTCGCCCTCTACGTGCGCCGGGCCGGCACCGAGGAGCTGGTGTAGCCATGGCGTGGATCCGCCGCCACCTGCTGGCCTTCGCCGCGTTGGCCGTGCTCGCGTACATGCTGGTGCCCAACATCATCGTCGCGGTCTTCTCCTTCAACGACCCCGTCGGTCGCTACAACTACACGTGGACCAAGTTCTCCACCGAGGCGTGGGCCAACCCCTGTGGGGCGCAGGGCATCTGCGAGTCCGTGGGGCTCAGCCTCCGGATCGGGTTCGTCGCCGCGCTGGTCGCCACCGCCCTCGGCACGATGATCGCCTTCGCCCTGGGCCGGCACCGCTTCCGCGGGCGCTCGTCGACCAACCTGCTCATCTTCATGCCCATGGCGACCCCCGAGGTCGTCATGGGGTCGAGCCTGCTGACGCTGTTCCTCATGATGGGCCTGCCCGCGGGTGGGCTCGCGATCACCATCGCGCACATCATGTTCTGCATCTCGTTCGTCGTCGTCGCCGTCAAGGCCAGGGTGGCCACCCTCGACCCCCGCCTGGAGGAGGCGGCCGCCGACCTCGGCGCCAACGCGTTCCACACGTTCGTGCGCATCACGCTGCCCCTGGCAGCACCGGGCATCGCGGCCGGTGCGCTCCTGGCGTTCTCGCTGAGCTTCGACGACTACATCATCACCAACTTCAACGCGAGCCCCAGCTCGATCACCTTCCCGATGTACGTGTGGGGCGCCGCCCAGCGCGGAGCGCCGGTGCAGGTCAACGTCATCGGCACGATCATGTTCCTGCTGGCGCTGCTCGCCGTGATCACCGGCCAGGTCCTCGCCAGCCGCCGAGAGAAAGCAGCCTGACTCCCGTGCGCATCCTTCTGGTCGGCTCCGGCGGCGTCGGTGACGCCGCAGCCCGGATCGCCGTCGAGCGAGACTTCTTCGACCTTCTGGTCGTCGCCGACTACGACGAGGCGAGAGCCAAGGCCACCGTCGAGGCGGCGACGGCCCGCCGGCCCGGTGAGGGCCGGCTCGTGGCCGCACGCGTCGACGCCTCCAGCGCCGAGGAGGTCGAGGCGCTGGCGCGCGAGCACGGCATCACGCACGTCCTCAACGCCGTCGACCCGCGCTTCGTCATGCCGATCTTCCGTGGTGCGCTGGCCGCGGGCGCCGACTACCTCGACATGGCCATGAGCCTGTCGCAGCGGCACCCCGAGCAGCCCTACGCGCAGACCGGGGTCAAGCTCGGGGATGAGCAGTTCGCGATGGTGGGGGACTGGGAGTCGGCCGGACGCCTGGCCCTGGTGGGCATCGGCGTCGAGCCCGGCCTGTCCGACGTGTTCGCCCGGTATGCCGCCGACCACCTGTTCTCGGAGATCGACGAGCTGGGCACCCGCGACGGCGCCAACCTCGCGGTGCACGACGAGGATGGCAACGAGGTCTTCGCGCCGAGCTTCTCGATCTGGACCACCATCGAGGAGTGCCTGAACCCGCCGGTCGTCTGGGAGAAGGAGCGCGGCTGGTACACCACGGCGCCCTTCTCGGAGCCGGAGGTGTTCGACTTCCCCGAGGGCATCGGGCCGGTCGAGTGCGTCAACGTCGAGCACGAGGAGGTGCTCCTCATGCCGCGCTGGGTCGACGCCAGGCGGGTGACGTTCAAGTACGGCCTCGGTGACGAGTTCATCGGCGTCCTGAAGACCCTCAACACCCTGGGCCTCGACCGCACCGAGAAGGTCCGGGTCGGGGGAGTGGAGGTCTCGCCGCGCGACGTCGTGGCCGCGTGCCTGCCGGACCCCGCGACCATCGGGCCACGGATGACCGGCAAGACCTGTGCGGGCCTGTGGGTGACGGGCAGGGGCAAGGACAGCAGGCCGCGCGCGACGTACCTCTACCACGTCGCCGACAACGAGCAGACGATGCGCGACTACGGCGCCCAGTGCGTGGTGTGGCAGACCGCGGTCAACCCCGTCGTGGCCCTCGAGCTCCTCGCGACCGGCGCGTGGTCGGGCGCCGGTGTGCTGGGCCCCGAGGCGTTCGACGCCGTGCCCTTCCTCGACCTGCTGAAGGCGCCGAAGCCGGAGGGCTACGGCTCCCCGTGGGGCATGGAGGACCGCCCGACGGCCGCCACGTCGGCGGACTAGGGTCGAGCCATGACCCGCTACGGCGCCCAGTTCGGGCCCGACATCACGTTCCTCGGTGTTCCCGCCTGCGACCTCGACGAGCCGGAGACGTATGCCGGCGCCGACGTCGTGGTGCTCGGCGCACCGTTCGACGGCGGCACCTCCCACCGCCCCGGTACCCGGTTCGGCCCGCAGGCCATCCGGATGACCGACTACCTGCCGCACGACGGCTCGCGCCCGTCGCTGGCGCTGCGCACCGACGGCCTCGTCGACCTCAAGGTCGTCGACGCCGGCGACGTCGAGATGTACTCCGGGGACATCGAGGTGGCGCTCCCGGCGCTCGAGGCCGCGGTGGAGAAGGTCGCCCGGGCCGGAGCCATCCCCGTCGTCCTCGGCGGCGACCACTCGATCGCCTTCCCCGACGCCAAGGGCGTGGCCAACGTCCTCGGGCACGGGCGGGTCTCGATGATCCACTTCGACGCGCACGCCGACACCGGCGACATCGAGTTCGGCTCGCTGTGGGGGCACGGGCAGCCCATGCGACGGCTCATCGAGTCGGGGGCCCTGCGCGGCGACCGCTTCCTCCAGGTCGGGCTGCGCGGCTACTGGCCACCGCCGGAGACCCTCGACTGGATGGCCGGCCAGCGGATGCGCTCGTTCGAGATGACGGAGATCGTGCACCGCGGCCTGCAGGACTGCCTCACCGAGGCGTTCACCATCGCGACCGACGAGTGCGACGGCGTCTTCCTCTCGGTCGACATCGACGTGTGCGACCCGGGACACGCCCCGGGCACCGGCACACCGGAGCCCGGCGGCCTGTCCGCCCGCGAGCTGCTCGACTCGGTGCGGCGGATCTGCCTCGAGCTGCCGGTCGTCGGCATCGACGTCGTCGAGGTCAGCCCGCCCTACGACCACGCCGACATCACGGCGGCCCTCGCGAACCGCGTTGTGCTGGAAGCGCTCTCGGCCATCGCCCGCAAGCGCAGGGACGAGCGCGACGGCACCCGCTGGGACCCCGCACAGCCGCTCCTCGCCGGGCGGGTGCCCGAGCCCACGCAGCCGTTCGGCGGCACGCCGCACGCGCACGGCCAGCACCACAGCACCGGCCTGTCGCACGACCACAACGAGACCTGGCCGCCCAAGGGCGGCCACCCGGCATACCCCCATGGCACGCCGACCGCCCACGAGACCCCAGACGAGACCGAGGAGAGCACCTGATGGCCATGTCGCAGAAGGACCTGATCGACTCCGTTCCGACGCAGCTCCTCATCGGGGGCTCGTGGCGGGACAGCGCCGACGGCGCCACCATCAAGGTCGAGGACCCCTCCACCGGCGAGGTCCTGACCGAGGTCGCAGACGCCACCGTCGAGGACGGCCTGGCTGCGCTCGACGCGGCGGCCGCCGCCCAGAAGGACTGGGCCGCGACGCCGCCGCGCGACCGGGGGGAGATCCTGCGGGCGGCCTTCGAGACGATCACCGCGCGTGCCGACGACTTCGCGATGCTCATGACCCTCGAGATGGGCAAGACGCTCGCCGAGTCCAAGGGCGAGGTCACCTACGGGGCCGAGTTCTTCCGCTGGTTCTCCGAGGAGGCCGTGCGCATCCACGGCCGCTGGTCCACCTCGCCCAACGGCGCCACCCGGCTGATGACCATGAAGGCGCCGGTGGGCCCGACGCTGATGATCACGCCGTGGAACTTCCCGCTCGCCATGGGCACCCGCAAGATCGGTCCGGCGATCGCCGCCGGCTGCACCATGGTCGTCAAGCCAGCCGGCCAGACCCCGCTCAGCATGCTGGCCCTGGCCGAGGTGCTGCGGGAGTGCGGCCTGCCCGACGGGGTGCTCAACGTCGTCACCACGACGCGCACCGGCGAGGTCATGGAGCCGATCATCCGAGACCCGCGGCTGCGCAAGCTCACCTTCACCGGCTCCACGCCCGTCGGTCGCAAGCTCGTCGAGCAGTCGGCGGAGCAGCTGCTGCGCGTCTCGATGGAGCTCGGCGGCAACGCGCCGTTCATCGTCTTCGAGGACGCCGACCTCGACCGTGCGGTCGATGGCGCCATGCTCGCGAAGATGCGCAACATCGGAGAGGCCTGCACGGCGGCGAACCGGTTCTACGTCCACGACAGCCTCATGGACGAGTTCGGCCGCCGCTTCGCCGAGCGGATGGGCGCCCTCACGGTCGGCCGCGGC
Organism: Knoellia sp. p5-6-4; assembly: GCF_029222705.1. Lineage (NCBI taxonomy): Bacteria > Bacillati > Actinomycetota > Actinomycetes > Micrococcales > Intrasporangiaceae > Knoellia > Knoellia sp. p5-6-4. Next base: position 641,900 of record NZ_JARGZF010000001.1, on the reverse strand, counting down.
ACCGAGGAAGGTGTCGACGTCGGCCCGCTCATCGACGCCAAGGCTCGCGACGGGGTCGCCGAGCTGGTGCGCGACGCCCGCGACAAGGGCGCCAACGTGGTGCTCGGTGGCAGCCCCTCCGAGGGCAAGGGCTACTTCTTCGAGCCGACCGTCGTCACCGGTGTGCCGAAGGACGCCCGCGTGATGACGGAGGAGATCTTCGGCCCGGTCGCCCCCATCGCGGCGTTCACCTCCGAGGAGGAGGTGCTGGAGATGGCCAACGGCACCGAGTACGGGCTGGTCGCCTACGTCTTCACCCGGGACCTGTCTCGGATGATCCGGGTGAGCGAGGCGCTGGAGTTCGGCATGATCGGGTTCAACCAGGGGATCGTCTCCAACCCCGCGGCCCCCTTCGGAGGTGTCAAGGCCTCCGGGTTCGGCCGCGAGGGAGGGTTCGAGGGCATCGAGGAGTACCTCGAGACCAAGTACGTCGGCATCGCCCCCTGACCGGGGGCGAGCAGGGGAGAGGCGGGACCGGGTATGCCGCTCCGGGGCAGGCAGGAACCGTTGGTGGGTCTGCTGTGGCACACCACCGTCGTCCTGGTGCTCCTGACCATCGGCTACTACCTGCTGCCGCTCCGGTCACCCTGGGGCGACGCGACCGCGGCGGGCAGGCTCGCGGGCTCCGTCGTCGCCTGGGGTGTGCTGCTGTTCTTCCTGCGGACGGCGGCCCGGCGCAGCCACGACCGGCAGCCGCCCGAGTACCACCGGGTCCAGCAGTTGCTCACATCCCTTTACCTGCTCGTCCTCGGCTTCGCGCTGCTCTACGCCATCACCTCGGCCGCCGCCCCCGAGCAGTTCTCCGGCCTGGAGAACCGCTCCGACGCGCTGTACTTCTCCGTGACGACCACGGCGACCGTCGGCTTCGGCGACATCCACGCGGCAGAGACGGTGGCCCGGTTGATGGTCACGGTGCAGATGCTCTTCAACCTCATCTACATCGGCACGGCCCTGCGCATCCTCAGCTCGGGCATCTCCTTCCCGCGATCCGAACGGGGCTGACCGGCACGGGAGGGTTTCGTCCCTCTTCGCCCGGTTTGCGGATGGGCCGTTCGGGCACATTTCGCGCAACGGCCTTTCGGGCCCTGCCGATGCGCGGGTCGAATTGCGCCATGACAGCCACGGTCTCCGCCGCAGACCAGGCCGGCCTCCTCGAGGAGGACGGGGCGTCCACCACTGCGCCCGCCGACCCGCGCCTGAAGTCCCTCACCAGCGTCCTCGCGGACACCACCCACAAGATCCAGCAGGGACGTTCGGCGGGAGCACGGGTGTGGCCCACGGGGTTCGACGCGCTCGACACCGCCCTCGCCGGCGGGTTGCGTTCGGGTGAGCTGATCCTCATGGGCGGGCCCCAGGGCCTCGGCAAGACCACCATGGCGCTGCAGATGCTCCGCCGTGCAGTCGTCACCGGCACGCGCCCGGCGATCTTCTTCTCCTACGAGCACGACGCCCACGCGGTGCTCGAGCGCCTCATCGCGATCGAGGCTGCCGACCTCGGCGGCACGGAAGCGCTGACCCTCAACACGATCCGCCAGGTCTTCGAGTCCCGCCACACCCGGGCGACCTCCCTCGAGGAGCAGTTCGGGAGCACCAAGGGTGGGGCCCACGCGGTGCGAGCCCTCGAGCGCTACGCCGACCGCCTGCACATCCACAGCTCAAGCGGCATGCACACCGGCATCGACGAGATCCGGGCGGCCGTGGAGGCGGTCGCCGAGGAGCATGGCCAGCCGCCGTTCGTCCTCGTCGACTACCTGCAGAAGGTGCCGGTGCGAGGCTCGGGACTGAACGACGAGGACCGCATCACCCACGTCGTGGAGCAGCTCAAGGACATCGCGCTGACGATGGAGGCCCCCGTGCTCGCCGTCGTCGCCGCCGACAAGGCCAGCCTGGTCGCCGGCAAAAGGATGCGCGTGCACGACCTGCGGGGCTCCTCCGCGCTCGCCTACGAGGCCGACGTCGTCTTCATCCTGAACGACAAGTACGACATCGTCGCCCGGCACCACCTGATGTACCACCTCGACAACGCCGAGCGGTTCCGCCAGTGGGTGGTGCTGACCATCGAGAAGAACCGGGGCGGCATCGACAAGGTCGAGCTCGAGTTCATGAAGCGGTTCGAGCAGGGCCGGTTCGAGCGCGAGGGCCGCATCGTGCAGGAGCAGCTCATCGAGGAGCGGATCTTCGTCGACTGACCCTGCTCCGGACCGGGCCCACGCCCGCCCGTCCGGTCGCACGGGTCCCATGGGGGAGAATGGGGCAGTGACCTCCTCCCGCTCCGTCGCCGTGCTCGGGTCGACCGGCTCGATCGGCACCCAGGCCCTCGACGTCATCGCCCGCAACCCCGACCGGTTCACCGTCGCCGCGCTCAGCGCCGGCGGCAACGTCGACCTCGTCGCGCAGCAGGCCGTGGCGACCCGGGCCCCGTTCGTGGCCGTGGCGGGCGCCACCCGCGAGCAGGTCACCGACGCGATCGGTGCGTATGCCGCCCGGGCCGGCCGCACGGCATACCGGCCCGAGGTGGTGGTGGGCGAGGAGGCGAGCGTGCTCGCCGCCGGCTGCGGCGCGAACGTGGTGCTCAACGGGATCACCGGCTCCATCGGGCTGCGGCCCACGCTCGCGGCACTCGAGGCCGGCTCCGTGCTCGCGCTGGCCAACAAGGAGTCGCTCATCGTCGGCGGCCCCCTCGTCAAGGCGCTGGCCCGACCCGACCAGATCGTGCCCGTCGACTCCGAGCACTCGGCCATCGCCCAGAGCCTGCGCGGCGGACGGTCGGACGAGGTGCGGCGGCTGGTCGTCACCGCCAGCGGCGGGCCGTTCCGCGGGCGGACCCGCGAGCAGCTGCGCCACGTGACCCCCGCCGAGGCGCTGGCCCACCCCAACTACGCCATGGGCCGCGTCGTCACCACGAACTCCGCCACGCTGGTCAACAAGGGCCTCGAGGTGATCGAGGCCCACCTGCTCTTCGACATCCCGTTCGAGCGGATCGACGTCGTCGTGCACCCCCAGCAGTGGATCCACTCGATGGTGGAGTTCCACGACGGCTCGACCATCGCGCAGATGGGGCCGCCGCGGATGCTCGTGCCGATCGCCCTCGGGCTCTCGTGGCCCGAGCGGCTGGCCGACGTCGACGTGCCGTGCGACTGGACGCAGGCGCAGTCGTGGGACTTCTTCCCGCTCGACGACGACGCGTTTCCCGCGGTCCGGCTGGCCCGGCAGGTCGGCACGGCCGGCGGGACCTACCCAGCGGTCTACAACGCGGCCAACGAGGTGGGCGTCGACGCGTTCCACGAGGGCCGCATCGGGTTCCTCGACATCGTCGACACCGTGTCGCGGGTCGTCGACGAGCACAGTGTCGACGGGCACGGTGACGCGGCGGGGAGTGAATCGGACGCCCTGAGCGTTGAGGAGGTGTTGCGGGCCGACGCCTGGGCCCGCGCACGCGCACGGAAGGTGTTGGGTTTGCCGCAGATCGACGCTGAAGCCACCGAGATCGCAGGGGCCGCCACGTGATGTACCTCCTCGGCGTCCTCTTCGTCGCCGTCGGCATCGGTGCCTCGATCGCCCTCCACGAGATCGGCCACCTCGTGCCGGCCAAGAGGTTCGGGGTCAAGGTCACCCAGTACATGGTCGGGTTCGGGCCCACCGTGTGGTCGCGGCACCGCGGCGAGACGGAGTACGGCGTCAAGGCGATCCCGCTCGGCGGTTACATCCGCATGATCGGCATGTTCCCGCCCCGGCCGGGCGACGACCCCGACACGCTGCGGGTGTCGAGCACCGGGCGGTTCTCCCAGCTCATGGACGAGGCCCGGCAGGCCAGCCTCGAGGAGGTCCAGCCGGGCGACGAGCGGCGCGTCTTCTACCGCCTCTCGGTGCCCAGGAAGCTCACCGTCATGCTCGGTGGTCCGGTGATGAACCTGCTCATCGCCACCGTCCTGTTCGGCGCCATCTTCACCCTCTACGGGCTGCCCGAGGTCACCCCGAAGCTGTCCAGCGTCAGCGAGTGCGTCGACGTCAAGAAGGCGGGGCAGAACACCTCGCAGGAGTGCACCCCTGACATGCCGGTCGCGCCGGCCAACGCCGCCGGGCTCAAGCCGGGCGACGAGCTCATCTCGGTGGCCGGCCGGCAGGTCTCGACCTGGGACGACGTGCGCGCCGCCATCCGGGGCAACCTCGACAAGCCGATGACCATCGTGTTCGAACGCGACGGCCAGCAGCAGAGCGTCACCGCCAAGCCGCTGGTGCTCGACCTGCCGGTCTACGACGAGCAGGGCCGTCCCGAGACCGATGCCTCCGGCGAGGTCATCACCGAGCGGGCCGGGTTCCTCGGCACCAGCGGCACCCCGGAGATCGTCCAGCAGCCCGTTGCGGCGGTGCCGGGGCTGATCTGGGAGCAGGTCGCCCGCACGGCCGGGGTCGTGCTGCGGATCCCCGAGAAGATGGTCGGTGTGGCCGAGGCCGCGTTCGGCTCCGGCGAGCGCGACCCCGAGGGCCCGATCTCCGTGGTGGGCGTCGGCCGGGTCGCCGGCGAGGTCGCCAGCACCGACACCTCGCAGATCGACGGCGGCGCGATGGCCAAGTTCGTCACGCTCGTCGGCCTGATCGCCTCGCTGAACCTCGCGCTGTTCGTCTTCAACCTCATCCCGCTGCTGCCCCTCGACGGGGGCCACGTGGCGGGCGCCCTGTGGGAGGGACTGAAGCGCCGCACCGCGCGGCTGCTCGGACGGCCGGACCCCGGCTACGTCGACGTGGCCAAGGCGCTGCCCGTGGCGTATGCCGTGTCGTCGGTGCTCATCGTCATGTCCGTGCTGCTGATCTACGCCGACATCGTCAAACCGGTCCGCCTCGGCGGCTGACCGCCCTCACGACACGGCCCTCCACGACACCTGGGAGATACTTCCTCCATGACCGTCTCGCTTGGCATGCCCTCCGCCCCCGCCCCCGTGCTGGCCCCGCGCCGCAAGACCCGCAAGATCCGGGTGGGCAAGGTCGAGGTCGGGGGCGACGCCCCCATCTCGGTGCAGTCCATGTGCACCACGCCGACCACGGACATCAACGCGACCCTCCAGCAGATCGCCGAGCTCACGGCATCCGGCTGCGACATCGTGCGGGTTGCCTGCCCCAGCCAGGACGACGCCGACGCGCTGCCGGCGATCGCCCGCAAGTCGCAGATCCCGGTGATCGCCGACATCCACTTCCAGCCGAAGTACGTCTTCGCCGCGATCGACGCCGGCTGCGCAGCGGTGAGGGTGAACCCCGGCAACATCCGCAAGTTCGACGACCAGGTCAAGGAGATCGCCCGGGCGGCCAAGGACGCCGGCGTCTCGATCCGCATCGGTGTCAACGCGGGCTCGCTCGACCGCCGGCTGCTCGAGAAGTACGGCAAGCCCACGGCCGAGGCGCTCGTGGAGTCGGCGGTGTGGGAGGCCAGCCTCTTCGAGGAGCACGACTTCCACGACTTCAAGATCTCGGTGAAGCACAACGACCCGGTCGTCATGGTCCGCGCCTACGAGATGCTCTCCGAGCGGGGCGACTGGCCGCTGCACCTCGGCGTGACCGAGGCCGGCCCGGCGTTCCAGGGCACCATCAAGTCGGCCACCGCCTTCGGCGCGCTGCTGTCGAAGGGCATCGGTGACACCATCCGCGTCTCGCTGTCCGCGCCTCCCGTCGAGGAGGTCAAGGTGGGCAACCAGATCCTCCAGTCGCTCAACCTCAAGCCGCGCAAGCTCGAGATCGTCTCCTGCCCCTCGTGCGGCCGGGCCCAGGTCGACGTCTACAAGCTCGCCGACGAGGTGACCGCCGGCCTCGAGGGCATGACCGTGCCGCTGCGCGTGGCGGTCATGGGCTGTGTCGTCAACGGCCCCGGTGAGGCCCGCGAGGCCGACCTCGGCGTGGCCTCGGGCAACGGCAAGGGCCAGATCTTCGTCAAGGGCGAGGTCATCAAGACCGTGCCCGAGTCCCAGATCGTCGAGACGCTCATCGAGGAGGCCATGCGCATCGCCGAGGAGATGGGGGAGCCCATCGACGAGGAGAGCGCGGGCGCACCGAGCGTCACCGTCGGCTGACCCACGGCCACCCACGCCCCCCAGCCTCGGGAAGGGGGCTGGACCGCTCGTGTGTGTGTTCGCGCCGGAGTAGTGCGAACCGGGCGGTGCCTCGACCGATCTGCGTAGGCGCCCTACGGAGAACTGCGCTGTGGCCCGGGAGGGTGCGTAGGAAGACTGCATGGCACGACCACGAGGGGTGTGCCATGGGCGTTCGGACCACACAGCGACTGGCTGCGCTCTGCGCGGCCGCCACGGTCGTCGGCGGGCTCGCCGTGGCCCAGCCGACGGGCGCCAGCGCGGCACCCTCCGACATCGTGATCTCCGAGCTGATGTACCACGCGGTCGACCCCGACCCCTTGGAGTTCATCGAGCTCGCCAACCGCGGGAGCGACCCGGTCGACATCTCGGGGTGGTCTTTCGGGGCGGGCATCACGCTCGCGGCGCCGTTCCCCGCCGGGACGGTGGTCCCGGGCCGCTCGCGGGTCGTGGGTGCGCCCGACGCGGCGGTCTTCGAACAGCGCTACGGCTTCGCACCGGACTTCACCTTCGCCGGCACCAGCCTCTCCAACGGTGGGGAGCAGGTGACCCTCGTCGACGACTCCTCGGCGGTGGTCGACGAGGTCACCTACGACGACGCGGCACCCTGGCCGGTCTCGCCCGACGGGGCAGGCCCCTCCCTCGAGCTGCTCGGCCTCTCAGCCGACAATGCCCACGCGGCGAGCTGGGCACCGAGCCAGGCCGCCTACGGCACGCCGCGGGCGGTGAACTCGGTCGAGCTGAACCCGCCGGCCGGCATCAGCCAGGTCACCGCCTCGCCACAGCGCCCGGCGCCGAACGAGGCCGTCACCGTCAGCGCCCGCGCCACCCTCGGTGCGGCCGTCACCCTGACCACGAAGGCCATGTTCGGGCCGGACACGACCCGACCGATGCTCGACGACGCGGCGAGCCCCGGAGGGGCGGGCGACGGCGTGTATGCCGCGACGGTCCCCGGCGTCCCGGCCGGCCAGCTGCTGCGCTACCGCGTCGACGTCGTGGCCGGCTCCTCGACCGCGGCCCACCCGCCGGCCGGGGACTCGCGGCGCTACGAGGGCGTCGTCGCCACTGACCCCGAGCAGGACACGGCCCGGTACCGGGTGCTCGAGTGGTTCATGGCCGACGCCGACTACAACGACCTGCTCACCAACCACCGGTGCGACGGGGTCGACGCGCCCGCCGTCATCGCCTGGCAGGGCAAGGTGTTCGACGGTGCGCTGATGCATATCCGCGGCCAGAGCAGCTGCACCGACGCCAAGGTCAAGTGGGACGTCACCCTGCCCAAGGGGCACCTCATCGACCTCGGCGAGCCGTACGCCTACCCGATGGACGAGTTCGCCCTCAACAGCAAGAACGCCCCCATCCCCGGGCTGGGGTGGAAGATGGTCGAGGAAGCGGGCAACGCCCCGCTGAGATACTCGATGGTGCGCACCCACCGCAACGGCGACTTCTACAGCGTCGTCGAGCTGCTCGAGAAGTACGACAACGTGTGGCGCGGCCAGCGCGGCTACGACGACTGGGCCATCTACAAGGTCGATGCCGGTGGGCTGCGCACCTATGCCACCCCGGCAGAGCTCGAGGCGTCCCTGGACCTCGACAAGAAGAACGGCGAGGGCGACTACACCGATGCCTGGGAGCTGACGCAGTGGCTGGCCAAGCCCGACTCGGCGGCCAAGCGGGCGTGGCTCCACGAGCACGTCGACATCAGCCAGATGGTCAACTTCATGGCGCTGGTCGTCGCGATGCGGCAGTGGGACGTCGGCGGGAAGAACTTCTACATCGTGCGGGACGTGGAGGGCGACGGTCGCTGGCGCCTGCTGCACTGGGACCTCGACGGCATCTTCTCGGCGGGCCGCGACGGCAAGGGCGACCTCGTCACGCCGACCACCAGTTTCAACAAGCTGCACGCCTCGCTCCTGGCGATCCCCGAGGTCAAGGCCATGCACTTCCGCAGGGTCCGCACCCTGCACGACCGCTTCCTCGTCGGAAACGGCCTGCTCGGCACCTTCGACTCCTGGACCACCTGCTGCGCGAGCGACATCTCGCTGGACCGGCAGCGGTGGGGCACGCCCTCGTTGACGAACAGCCGGCAGAAGGTCGTCGACGGGGTGCAGGAGCGCCGCGACCAGATCGCGGCCCACACCGGGCCGGGGGAGATCCCGATCTCGCAGACCAGCGCACCGGCGGTGGTCATCAACGAGATCCAGTACGCGCCCGCGAACCCCGCAGCCGAGTACGTCGAGCTCCACAACCCCTCGACCACCGAGTCCGTGGACCTGTCCGACTGGGTCCTCGAGGGTGTCGGCACCTACGCCATCCCGCCCGGCACCGTGCTCCTTCCCGGTGCGTATGCCGTGTTCGTCAAGGACGACCCGACGTTCCGGTCGGTGCACGGCCCTGCCCTGTGGGTGGGCGGTGAGTACCCCGGCTCGCTCGGCGACACCGGTGGCACGGTGCGCCTCCGGCAGGGGAGCAGGCTGGTCGACGAGGTCGCCTACTCGGCCGCGGCGCCGTGGCCGTCGGTGGGCGTTGGCTCCTCCCTGGAGCTCAAGGACCCGGCGCTCGACAACGCCGACTCCTCCAGCTGGGCCGCCAGCACCACGGGGGGCACGCCTGTGGCCCGCAACAGCGTCTTCGGCGGCGGCGGCGGCGGCGGCGGTGGCGGCGGGGGGACGGTCCTGCCCTTCGGGTCCACGTGGCGCTACCTGGCCACCGGCGGCGACCTGGGCACCGCGTGGCGAGCCGCGACCTACGACGACTCCGCCTGGCCGACCGGTGTGGGCGACCTCGGCTTCCGCAACCGCAACGCCACCACCATCCCCGCGACCAACGGGCGCAACACCTACTACTTCCGCACCTCGTTCTCCGTGCCGGCCGGCGACCCCGTCACGGCCGTGACCCTCGACCTGCTCCGGGACGACGGCGCGGTGGTCTACCTGAACGGCGTCGAGGTCGCCCGGTCGAACATGCCCTCCGGTGCGGTCACCTTCACGACCAAGGCGGCCACGGCGGTGGGCGGAGACGACGAGACGACGCCGGTGACGATCAGCCTGCCTTCCGGTGCCGTCGTGACGGGCACCAACTCGCTGGCCATCGAGGTGCACCAGCGCGGCAACAGCCCCGGCGACCTCACCCTGGATGCCCAGGTCTCGCTCACGCGCTGACCGCATCCACGCGTGACACCCCGCCGGGGTTGGCGGGGTGTGGGGCGGGGTCACGCTGGCTCCTGCGCGGCACGACGGGCCAGGAGCTCGTCGTAGGAGCCGCGGACCAGGTCCCACTCGACCCGTTCGCCGTGCGCGTCGCGCACGACCCGGCCGGCGTAGCGGCGGCTGTGCACGACCGTGTGGTGCCGCTCGCACAGCAGGGCAGCGTTGCCCAGGTTCGAGGGGCCGGCATCTGCCCAGTGGACCAGGTGGTGGGCGTCGGTCCACTGCGGCGGGGCATCGCAGCCGGGGTAGGTGCACCCGCCGTCGCGGAGCCAGAGCCGCTTGGTCTGGGCGACTGCGTTCGTACCGCTTCTCCAGCCCCCAGTCCACGACCTCACCCCGGCCGCCCAGGACGATCGGGATGACCGAGCCGTCGCAGCACAACCGGCGCACCGTCTCCGGGGCGAGGTGGGTGCCGGCGTCGAGACTACCCAGGGTGGTCGCCGCGCCGAGCCCGGCCTTGAGCGACTCGAAGTCCATGGTCAGCAGCAGGGTGGTCTTGTTCGTCCTGCCCACCTCGTCCCCGGCCGCCACCGCCCGCCGCACCAACGTCACCAGGGCGTCGCCCCGTCTGCGGTCGCTGGAGCGCAGGTCGCGTTCCCCGTCGACCGGCTTCGGCGCCGACAACGGCCCCAGCGCGGCCTCCAGGACTGCCTTGCCCTCGACGTCGAGGGTCAGCCGGTACTCGAACGTCTCCGCGCCGGTGTCCTGCGGCTGTGAGAGGGAGATGAAGGACTTGCCCAGGTTCTGCTGGTCCTGCAGCACCCCCTGGCGTCCGTACCTGGCCAGCAGGGCGTCACGCAGCATCCGGCACCCGGACGGCCCGTGCTGCTCGGCCAGGCTGACCAGGCCCTCGAGCACAGGGGGCTCGACGCCCTCGGCCAGCAACGGCCGCAGCTTGTCCGCCTCCGAGACCACCGCCGCCGCCGACCTCACCGGCAACCGGCCCGCGTCCACCGCCTCCTTCACCGGGGCGTTGACCCGCTTCTGGAACGCCAGCGCGACGCTGACGATGGTCCCGGCGCCGCCGGCCCTGGTCGACGGCGCGTGATGGCGCACCCACTGGGTCACCGACATCGCCGCCGCCCCACCGGCAGTCTCACCGCGGCCCATGGCCTCACCGACCACCGCCACCATCGCGGTGCCGCAGGCCACACCGAGTGCGTCGACCTCACCGAGCAGCCCGGCCAGGCAGTCGGGCCCACCACCTGACGGTGCCTGCCACAGCTCGGCGTCGAACCCGACCAGTGCCTCCCGCGCAGCAGCCAGCACCGCCCGGCGCTCCGCCAGGCTCAGACGCAGCTGCTTCCCCTCCATGACGACCACAGTAGGGGCGACCACCGACAACCCAGATGGACCACACCTGCGCGGAAAACAGTGGCGCACAAGGGGATTCGACTGCATACCGATGCTTGAAAGGCAACCCGAGCGTCACCGTCTGTGGACGACGTGGCGGCGGCGCGGTCCTTGTGTGGACAGCGTCCGCGATCGGCGCCGACAGCGTCAGCGGAGAAACAGGTTCAGCAGCACCGTGAGCAGGATCGAGGCCACGATCGAGAAGAGGATCATGGCCAGGCAGCCGGGCAGGCCGCCGAGCGGTCGGACCTCGAGGTTCCTGCCGATGCGCATGGTGCCGACCGTAGTCAAGGGCTCAATGACGCGCCCGCCGAGCACGCCAGCACATAGGCTGGCCCCGTGCTGCGCACCAAGTCGCCTGTGCAGGCGCTGACCACAGCCGACCGCGACGACGCGCTCGAGCTCTGCAGCCGTGACCTCGCCGCCAACGTCTTCGTGGCGGCGCGCATCCTCGAAGGGGTGCTCAGCAGCCAGCCCGGCACGCTCCTCGGCTACCGGGAGGACGGTCGGCTCCAGTCGCTGTGCTGGGCCAGCGCCAACCTCGTGCCCGTCGCCGCCGACGCCGACAGCATCCCCGCCTTCGCCGAGCGTGTGCGCCGCTGGCGCCGCCACTGCGCCTCCCTGCTCGGCCCCACCGAGCAGGTGAACGAGCTGTGGCGGCTGCTGTCGCCGTCCTGGGGCCCGGCCCGCGCCGTGCGACCGCACCAGCCCCTGATGAGCACCATGGAGCGACCCTCCGAGCTCGGCGTGCCGCTCGACCCCAGGGTGCGGCCGGCCAGCCCCGACGAGGTCGACCTCGTCCTGCCCGCCGCGGCCCACATGTTCACCGCCGAGATCGGCTACGCGCCCTACACCGGCAGCGGGCACGCCTACCGCACGTCGCTCCTCGCGCTCATCGAGCGGCAGCACACCTACGTGATCGTCGAGGACGGCGAGGTCGTCTTCAAGGCCGACATCGGCTCCGTGGCGCTGGGCTGCGCTCAGATCCAGGGCGTGTGGCTGGCCCCTCGCCTGCGCGGCCAGGGGATCGCGGTGCCGGCCATGGCAGCCGTGGTGGAGCAGGTCATGGACGCGCGTGCGCCGTGGGTCACGCTCTACGTCAACGACTTCAACACCAGCGCCCGGGCCACCTACGCCCATGTGGGTTTCGAGGACGTCGGCTCCTTCACCACCGTCCTGCTCTGACACCGAGGCACCGGATCGGCCCCCGGGGGTCTGACAGGATGGCCGCATGAGCGCTGACCTCCCCGACCTGGTCCGGACCACGGAGCCCCCGGCCCTCACGAGGGACATCGCCGGCCTGGCGGGGCTGTTCCTCGTCTCGGGAGTCACGCATCTGGTCAAGCCCGACGTCTTCGAGCCGCTCGTGCCCCGAGCCCTGCCGACCCGGCGCGGGCTTGTCTACGCCTCCGGCGTCGCGGAGCTCGTCTGCGCCGCCGGTCTGCTCCACCCCCGCACGCGCCGCGCCGCGGGCTGGGCGAGCGCCGCACTGCTGCTCGCGGTGTTTCCCGGCAACGTCCAGATGAGCGTCAGCCACGGGAGGCGAGCGGCGAGCCGCGACGACACGACCGCCAAGGCGACCTTCGCGGCGACCCTCGCCCGGCTGCCGCTGCAGGTCCCCCTGATCCGCGCAGCCCTGCGCGCTGCCGGCAGGTTCTGAGTGCCCGGACTCGCGTGGGCGCCTCTCACGGAGGCCGACCTGCCCGGGCTGCGCCGCCTGACCCAGGCGTGTCTCCGCGAGGACGGAGCGCGTCAACGTCGACAACCCCAGCGCCAGCGCGCTCTACGAGAGGCTGGGCTTCACCGTCCACGGCAGCCGGGCCGCTACGCCGAGCCGGAGCACGCCGCGGTGCCGGGAGTGCGAGCCCGACCGATATCCTCGGGTGGTTCCGACACCCCCTGAGGAGACTCCAGTGGTTCTGCGCATGTCCGCCCTGTTCCTGCGAACCCTTCGCGAGGACCCGGCCGATGCCGAGCTGCCGAGCCACAAGCTGCTGGTCCGGGCGGGCTACATCCGCCGCGTCAGCCCCGGCATCTACACCTGGCTGCCCCTCGGCCTGAAGGTCCTGCGCAACGTCGAGCAGATCGTCCGCGAGGAGATGGACGCCATCGGCGCCCAGGAGCTGCTCTTCCCCGCCCTGCTGCCGAAGGAGCCCTTCGAGGCGACCGGCCGCTGGGAGGAGTACGGCGACAACATCTTCCGCCTCAAGGACCGCAAGGACGCCGACTACCTGCTCGGACCGACCCACGAGGAGATGTTCACCCTCACGGTCAAGGACCTGTTCTCGTCCTACAAGGACCTGCCGCTGTCGCTGTACCAGATCCAGACGAAGTACCGCGACGAGGCGCGCCCCCGCGCCGGCCTTCTGCGCGGCCGCGAGTTCGTGATGAAGGACTCCTACTCCTTCGACGTCGACGAGGCCGGCTTGGAGAAGGCCTACCAGCTGCACCGCGAGGCCTACGTCCGCATCTTCAACCGCCTCGGCTTCCACTACGTCATCGTCGAGGCGATGGCGGGCGCCATGGGCGGCAGCAAGTCCGAGGAGTTCCTCGCCACCGCCGAGCACGGCGAGGACACCTACGTGCGCTGCACCAGCTGTGGGTATGCCGCGAACGTCGAGGCCGTGCGGGTGCCGGTGCCCGACGCGCTGCCGTACGACGACGCGCCTGCGGCGCACGTCGAGGACACCCCGGACACCCCGACGATCGAGACGCTGGTCGACCACCTCAACGAGCGCTTCCCGCGCGCGGACCGATCCTGGACCGCGGCCGACACCCTCAAGAACGTGCTCGTCACGCTCGCCTACCCCGACGGCCACCGCGAGCCGCTGGCCATCGGCGTGCCCGGTGACCGCGAGATCGACGAGAAGCGACTCGAGGCCCAGGTGGCCCCCGCCGAGGTCGAGGCCTTCGATGAGAAGGCGTTCGCCGAGAACTCGGCGCTGGTCAAGGGCTACATCGGGCCCGGTGCGCTCGGCGAGACCGGCACCGCCAAGGTGCGCTACCTCCTCGACCCGCGCGTCGTCGAGGGCACCCGCTGGGTCACCGGCGCCAACGAGCCCGGCAAGCACGTCCTCGACCTGGTGGTCGGCCGCGACTTCACCGCTGACGGCACCATCGAGGCCGCCGAGGTGCGCGCGGGCGACGAGTGCCCCAGCTGCGGGCACGTGCTCGAGACCGCCCGCGGCATCGAGATGGGCCACATCTTCCAGCTGGGCCGGAAGTACGCCGAGGCGCTCGACCTGAAGGTGCTCGACCAGAACGGCAGGCTCGTCGTCGTGACGATGGGCTCCTACGGGGTCGGGGTCTCGCGCGCGGTGGCCGCCGTCGCCGAGGGCAACCACGACGAGCTCGGCCTGGTCTGGCCCCGCGAGATCAGCCCCGCCGACGTCCACCTCGTGGCCACCGGCAAGGACGACGAGGTCTTCGTCAGGGCCGCCGAGATCGCCCGGGCCCTCGAGGGCGAGGGGCTCGAGGTCATCTACGACGACCGCAAGGGCGTCAGCCCGGGCGTGAAGTTCAAGGACTCCGAGCTCATCGGCGTGCCGACCATCGTCGTCGTCGGCCGCGGCCTCGCCGAGGGCAAGGTCGAGATCAAGGACCGCCGCACCGGCGAGCGCACCGAGGTGGCCGTCGACGACGTCGTGGCGACGGTGGCCGGAGCCGTCCGCGGAGCGGGGGAGTGAGCGAGCGCACCCCGGCCATCGAGGCGGTCATCTTCGACTGGGGCGGCACGCTGACGCCCTGGCACGAGGTCGACCTGCCGCAGCAGTGGCGCGTCTTCGCCCGCGAGGTGCACGGCCTGGCCATCGAGGACACCGCGATGCCCGCCGAGGACCTCGCGGAGGCGGACAGCCTCGCCCTGCGCATCCACGAGGCGGAGGAGCGTGCCTGGAAGCGCGGCAGGTCCACGCACGAGAGCGCCTCGATCGCCGCCATCCTCGAGGAGGCCGGCGTCGACCCGGGGCACGACCGGCACCACCTGGCGCTCGCGGCATACCGGCGCTTCTGGGAGCCGCACACCCACACCGACCCGCAGGTGCGACCGTTGTGGGAGGGGCTGCGCGACCGCGGCATCCGCGTGGGCGTGCTCTCCAACACCATCTGGACCCGTGCCTTCCACCGCGAGGTGTTCCAGCGCGACGGCGTGTTGCACCTGCTCGACGGCGACGTGTACTCCTCCGAGATCCACGTGGTGAAGCCCCACCCGGACGCGTTCCGGGCCGCGTGCGCCTCCGTCGGGGTGGCTCCCGAGCGGTCGGTCTACGTCGGCGACCGGCTGTTCGAGGACGTCCACGGGCCGCAGCAGGTCGGCATGCGCGCCATCTGGATCCCGCACTCCGACATCCCGCTCGACCAGCAGGTGTCGGTCGACGCCACCCCCGACGCCAAGGCCCACGAGCTGCTCGACATCCTCGACATCGTCGACGGGTGGCTGGCGGAGCTGTCGCGGTAGCCCCGTGCCGGATCCCGACCTGACCACCTTGGCGCTGATGGCCGTGGCCGCCTTCAGCGCCGGCTGGATCGATGCGGTCGTCGGTGGCGGGGGGCTGATCCAGCTGCCCGCCCTGCTGCTCGGCTTCCCCGGTGCCACCCCGGCCCAGCTGCTCGCGACAAACAAGTTCGGGTCGATCTTCGGCACCGCGACCAGCTCGCTGACCTACGTGCGCCGGGTGCGGCCCGACCTGCGGACCGCCCTGCCCATGGCGGCCGTGGCCTTCCTCGGAGCGGTGGGCGGTGCTCTCATCGGGCTGCACATACCCAAGAGCGCGTTCAACCCGATCATCCTCGTCATGCTCGTCGTGGTCGGTGCCTACACCGTCGCCCGGCCGAAGATGGGCCACGAGACCGCGCTGCGGTTCGACGGCCACAAGCACACGGTCATCGCGATGCTGACCGGCTTCTGCATCGGCGTCTACGACGGCGCCCTCGGGCCCGGCACCGGCTCCTTCATGGTCTTCGCCCTGGTGGGCCTCATGGGCTACGCGTTCCTCGAGGCCAGCGCCAAGGCCAAGATCGCCAACTTCGCCACCAACCTCGGCGCGCTGGTCGTCTTCATCCCGGGCGGGCACGTCATGTGGAAGGTTGGTGCGGTGATGGCGGTGATGAACCTGGCCGGGGGCTACACCGGCGCCCGGACCGCGGTGGCCAAGGGCAGCGCGTTCGTGCGCATCGTCTTCATCATCGTGCTGGTCGCGTTCATCATCCGCATCGGCGGGTCGGTCCTCGGGGTCTGGTCCTGACATGACCCCCGACGTCAACCGCCTCCTCGACCGCGTCGAACGCCTGTGCGGACAGCACCGCCGCCGCGTGGTCGTCGGGGTCGCGGGGCCGCCGGGGGCCGGTAAGACCTCGCTCGTCCTCGACCTGCTCGCCGCCGCCGAGGACCGGCCCGGCCTCGCCGGCCGCGTGGCGCACGTGCCCATGGACGGCTTCCACCTGACCAACGCCGAGCTCGACCGGCTCGGGAGGCGTGACCGCAAGGGCGCCCCCGACACCTTCGACGCCCACGCGTATGCCGCGGTGCTGGCCGCCGTCCGCGACCCTGCTCGCCCGGTGGTCACCGCGCCGAGCTTCGACCACGCGGAGGGCGAGCCGGTGCCCGACTCGATCACGGTGCCGGCCGGCGCGGATGTCGTGCTGACCGAGGGCAACTACCTGCTGCTCGACGGCGGCCCGTGGCGTGCGGTGCGGGCCCTGCTCGACGAGGTGTGGTTCTGCGCGCTGGCGGACGACGTGCGGCGCGACCGGCTGGTCGCCCGCCACGTGGCAGCCGGTCGTGAGCCGGACGACGCCGTGGAGTGGGTGCACCGCTCCGACGAGGCCAACGCCGTGCTCGTCGCCGCTGGGGCGGCCGCCGCGGACGTGGTGCTCCGCGACGGCCGCATCCTCCCTTCGGCCTAGGCGCTGCCGCGCTCGTGACTCATCCGCCGGCCCCGCCCTTGAGGGCGGCGAGCCGGGCCTCGACCTCGGCGTCGTCGCCGTGGTCCTCGAGCTCGGCGAACTGGTCCTCGAGCGTCGTGGCGCGGGCCTCGGCGCGGCCCTGCACCATCGCCTCCTGCGTGCGGATCTTGTCCTCGAAGCGCGACAGCTCGCTCGTCGGGTCCATGACGTCGATGGCCCCCATCGACTCCTGCACCTGCGCCTGGGCCTCCGCAGCCCGGGCCCGGGCGACGAGCTGGGACCTCCGGTTCTGCAGGTCCTCGAGCTTGGTGCGCATGGTCGTCAGGCCGGCCTTGAGCTGGTCGACCGTCGCGTTCATCTGGGCGATGCGCGGCTCGCCCTCCTTGACCTCGCGCTCGTAGCCGATCTGTCGCGACAGGGCCACCTTGGCGAGGTTGTCGAACTTGTCGGCGCCGGCAGTGTCGCTCGCGGCGCGCAGCTCGTCGGCCTTCGCCGAAGCGGCAGCGGCCTTGTGGCCCCACTCGCGCGCGGCGTCCTTGTCGATCTGCAGGTCCTGCTCGGCCATACGGGTGTTGGCGATGGTCTGGGCAACGGCCTCCTCCGCCTCGGCGATCGAGTTGGTGAAGTCGGTGACGAGCTGGTTGATCATCTTCTCTGGGTCCTCGGCCCGGTCGATCAACGCGTTGATGTTGGCCTTGGCCAGCTGGCTGATGCGTCCGAGGATGCTGGTCTTCTGGGTCATCTGCTTCTCCTCCCGGCGTCTCCGCCGTGTCTGTCCTGCTGATCGTGAGCTGGTCGTTTCGTTCGGGTGGTCCGGTCCTCAGAAGCCACCACCCCCGCCGAAGCCACCGCCACCGCCGCCCCCTCCGAAGCCGCCCTGCGAGCCGCCCCAGCCGCCTCCTCGGCCACCGCCCCAGCCGCCGCCGAAACCGCCGCTGAGGATGCCCCCGAGGATCAGAGAGGTCGGGTCCAGGCCCCGGCGTCCACCACCGGTCGGGGTGCCCCACGTGTTGCCGCCGGGCGGGCCCCACGAGTCCACGTCGTCCTGGGCCGAACGCAGGGCTTCCTCGCCCTCGGCCTCGGCCTGGTTCAGCAGCGCGCCGGCCTGCTGGGGGTCGTCGTCGGCCCGGGCCGCGGCCTCGTCACAGAGGCGCAAGGCGTTGGCGATGTGCATCCGGGCACGGTTCCCCACGGCGCCGCGACGGCTCTGGATCCACTCGTCGATGCTGGCGATCCGGGCGCGCACCTGAGCCATCCGCTGGTCGAGGAGCTGACGGCTGCGCTGACGCTGCTGCTCGGCCTCCCGGTAGCGGGACAGGGCGTTGTCGAGGTCCCTCTCGGCCCGGCCGAGCACCCGAAGCGCCTCGAGCGGGTCGCCGCCCTCCCGGGCTGCCGTGCCCCGGGAGATGGCCTCGCGGGCCGCGGCCAGGGCCGTGCGCGTGAGCTGGTCGTCGGCGCCGAGCCGCTCGGCGTCGGCGACGTCGGAGGAGATGGACGCCAGGGCGGCATCGAGCCGGGTGGCAGCGGTCGCGAGCTCTTGGCGAGCGTTGCCGACCGACGTCAGCAGCCGGTCGGCCTGGCCGACTGCCTCCTCCGCCGCGCGGCCCGCGGCCACCGCGGCAGGACGGTCGTCGCGCTCGCGCAGATTCTCCTCGCCGGTCTCGACGAAGTCCTCGGCCGAGTCGAGCAGCTGCGTGGCCTGGGTGACGTTGCCCGCGACCGTCCGCAGCGCTTCGGGCAGGTACTGTGCCGACAGGCCGGCCAGCTCCTGCTCGGCCACGGGTACGCGTCGCCGCACCTCACCCAGGCGAACCCGCAGCTCGGCCAGGAACTGGGGGATCGTGGCCTGGAGGTTCCGCAGGCGGGTGAACTCGGCCTCCTGGGCGTCGAGCCGCTGGTCCGCGCCGCCGGCCAGCTCGATGATCTGCTCGAGCCGGGAGCGAACGGTCACCTCGTCCACCTGGCCGGCAGACTCCTGGTCCTGCAGCTCGCGCTGGAGCCGAAACGCCTCGGCGGCACTGGCCCGAGCACTCTCCAGCGCCTCCTTGAACGGGCGGGTCGCCTGCACGCCGAACTGCGCCTCGGCGAAGGACAGCTCGTCGGCCGAGGAGCGGATCGCGTCGTCGACCTCGACCAGGGCCGCGGCGGCCCGCCGGCGCAGCTCCTCGGTCGGCACGGGCGGATGCTGCGGCCCCTGTCCCGGCGGCCAGGCCCCGGGCTGGCCCCGGCGACGCGAGCGGCGTCTCGCGACGGCATACGCCCCCACCGCGCCAGCGGGAAGGAGCAGCAGCCATGGGGACAGGCCACCACCTGAGCCCCCGCCGGCCGAACCGCCGTCCCCGGACAGCTCGCCGGCGGCAGCCTTGCCGTAGCCGTCTGCGGCGGCACGCACGGCGCCGGCCCAGTCGTCCTCGGCCAGCCGGGGCTCGATGTAGTCGGAGCGGACCGCGCTGTCCTCCTCGGGCGTCAGTCCGGACTCCTCCGTGGTCCAGGTGGCGTAGCGGCGGTCGTCCACGGCGACGGCCATCAGCACGTCGTTGCCGCCCAGCCCGGAGCGCTCGAAGGTCTGCTCGGTCCAGGTCTGCGGGCTCGTGCCGTCGAAGCTCTTCACGTAGACGACGTAGAGCTGCAGGTTGTGCTCGGAGCGCAGGGCGTCGAGCTCCACCTGAAGCGCGTCGACCTCGCCGGTCAGCACGCCGGCGCGGTCCGTGATCTGCTCCGTGACGTTGAACGGCGCGTCGGCGTGCCAGCCGTGTGCCCCCGCGCCCGCCGGCACCGACACCACCACGTCCGAGACGGCCTGCGTCGGCGCCGGCGCGGCCCCGAGGCAGGCGGCCGCGAGCGCACAGGCGGCCATCACCCGCAGCTGTCGTGACCTTCTGGCGTCCACACCGTCTCCCCGCGTCGCCGTGCGACCACCGTATGCCGGTCGGCGGGCCCGCGCCCCGAAAGTGGCGGGACGACCCGGAGCAGGGGCGCGCCGCGCTGGAAGCGGCCGACCCGGCATACCGCTGCCTCGTCCTATAGGACGAAATCTTGGCCAGAGAGGACCATCTGTCGATGGCCCACTGGAACTACGGGGTGCCCATTTGGCACAGTGGGGCGGGTGCACGTCTGGTACGCCAGCTATGGCTCGAACCTCTCCCGCGACCGCTTCCTCTGCTACCTGAGGGGCGGTCGTCCTGAGGGCGCGGCCCGGACGTACCCTGGCGCCCGGGACCGGTCCCATCCCCTGGGGGACACCGCCCTCGAGCTGCCCGGCCAGGTCTTCTTCGGCTGGCACTCGCCGACGTGGGACGGTGGCGTGGCCTTCTACGACGCCAGCTCGCCCAGCCAGGCACTCGCGCGGGCCTACCTCATCACGGAGAGCCAGTTCGCCGACGTCGCTGCCCAGGAGATGCACCGTGACCCGGGGCAGGACCTCGACCTCAGCACGGTGCTCGAGGAGCGCCAGCACAGCCTGGGCCCCGGCCGCTACGAGTCGCTGCACCTGGTGGGGGAGCTCGAGGGGCACCCGGTGCTGACGTTCACCAATCCCGAGAGCGCGGAGCTGCCGCACAACCCGCCGTCGGAGCCCTACCTGACGATGGTGGCCAAGGGGCTGCGGGAGGCCCACGAGCACGCCGACGACGCGCTGGTGGACTACCTGCTCGACTGCCCCGGGGTCTGGCCCCACTGGACACGCGAGCAGGTCGTCGACCTCGTCGCCGCCTAGGGCGCCTGCGTGGCGCTCGCCAGTGCCGCCTCCAGTGCCTCCGCGCTGGTGACCGGGGCGTCGCACACGAAGCCGCGGCACACGTAGGCCGTCGGGCGGCCGTCGACGAGCGGCCGCCCCTCGAGCAGCGGTATGCCGGGGGTGCCCGGCTCGCCGTGGGCGAGGACCAGCCCGGGGGAGAGGGAGCGCCGCACCTGCTCGACCAGCGGCTGCGCCTGCTCCGTCTGGGCCCGGGAGTGGGCGACGGCGACCTGCAGGGGACCCGCCGCCGCGGCCTCGGCGGCCGCCAGCGTCCAGCCGGCGAACCGCGGGTCGCGTGAGGCGACCAGCCCCGACGCGGCCAAGGCGGCGTCGGCGGCGGCTCGGTGCTCCGGGCTGCCACTGAGGGCCGAGTAGGAGAGCAGGGCGCCCGCCATCGCGGACTGGCCCGAGGGCTCGGCGTTGTCTCCCTGGCCGCGCGGCCGGGTGAACAGGGCCTCGGCGTCGTCGGCGGTGTCGTGGAAGCCGCCGCTGCCGTCGCCGAACCGCGACCGCGCGGTGTCGAGCAGGCTTCCGGCGACCTCGAGCCAGCGCGGGTCGGCCGTGGCCTGGTGGAGGGCGAGCAGCCCCTCGGCGAGGTTGCCGTAGTCGTCGAGCACACCGGCCGCAGCGCCGACCGCCCCGTCGCGCGACGCCCTGCGCAGGCGGCCGTCCACCAGGTGGGTGCCCACCACGTGGTCGGCGCACGCCCCGGCCGCCTCGACGAGAGCGGGCTCGTCGAGCAGCACGCCGGCGTCGCTGAGGCCGGCGACGGCCAGCCCGTTCCACCCGGTGACCACCTTGTCGTCGCGGGCCGGCTGCGGGCGCTCCTGGCGCACCCTCAGCAGGCGCTCGCGGGTGTGCCGCCACCAGTCGGGGTCGTCCGGGTCGCGCCGCAGCTGCAGGGTCGAGGTGCCGTGCTCGAAGGTGCCGCGGTCGGTGACACCCAGCAGTTCGGCGGCGCGACGCCCGTCGTCGGGTCCGAGCACCTCGACGAGCTGCGCGGGCGTCCACGCGTAGGTCAGGCCCTCCACGCCGTCGGTGTCGGCATCGAGCGCCGAGGCGAACGCGCCGTGCCCGGTCCGCAGGTCGCGCAACAGGAACTCGGCGGTCTCGAGCGCCACGCGCCGGGCGAGCGGCGAACCGGTCGTGCGGTGCAGGTGCGCGTAGACCCGCAGCAGCTGGGCGTTGTCGTAGAGCATCTTCTCGAAGTGGGGGACGACCCAGTCGGCGTCGACCGCGTACCGCGCGAAGCCGCCGCCGAGCTGGTCGTACATCCCGCCGCGCGCCATCGCCTCGCAGGTCCGCTCGGCCATGTAGAGGGCGTCGCGCGAGCCGGTGCGACCGTGGTGGCGCAGCAGGAACTCCAGCACCATCGACGGCGGGAACTTGGGGGCGCCACCGAAACCGCCACGCTCGTCGTCGAACTGCCCCAGCAGCCGCGCGACGGCGCTCGCGAGCACGTCCTCGCCGACCGGCCGGGCGGGCAGTGGCCCGCCCATCTCGCGCAGGCGGGCCACGATCGAGCCGCTGGTCTCGAGCACCCGGTCCCGCTGGCCTCGCCACGTCTCGTGGACCGCCTGGAGCAGCTGGAGGAAGTGGTCGCGGGGGAAGTAGGTGCCGCAGTAGAACGGTTCGCCGTCCGGGGTGAGGAAGCAGGTCATCGGCCAGCCGCCCTGACCGGTGAGCGCCGTGGTGGCCTGCATGTAGACGGCGTCGATGTCGGGCCGCTCCTCGCGGTCGACCTTCACCGACACGAAGTCGCGGTTGAGGACCTCGGCGACACCCTCGTCCTCGAACGACTGGTGCGCCATGACGTGGCACCAGTGGCACGCGGCATACCCCACCGAGAGCAGCACGGGCACGTCGCGCCGCCGGGCCTCCTCGAAGGCCGCCGGGCACCACTCCCACCAGTCGACCGGGTTGTCGGCGTGCTGGAGCAGGTAGGGGGAGGTGGACGTCGCCAGACGGTTGGCCATGCGTTCCACCGTATGCCGCGGGGCGGGCCGGTGCCCGCCCCGCGGTCGGGTCATGCGGGGTCGCGCCGGTCGTAGGCCCAGAGCGCGATCGCCAGGGCCACCCGGTCGGCGAACACGAGCGGGTCGCGACCGGTCAGGTCCCTGATCCGCGCCAGGCGGTGGCGGACGGTGTTCACGTGGAGGTACTGCTCGCGGGCGGTGGCCTGGAGGGAGCCGTTGGTGGCGAGGAAGGAGCGCAGGGTGGACATGTGCTCGGTCCCGCGGTCGGTGTCCGACGCGAGCAGGGGTGCCACCAGCTGGTCGACGAACGGCTCGAGGCGGGCAGCGGGCTGTTGTTCCAGCAGGCCCTCCAGGCTCAGCAGCCCGGAGGGGCCGACGACACCGCCCTGGCTGGACGCCAGCTCCAGCGCCGCCCTGGCCTGTGACACGCCCTGCGACAGGTGGCCCAGCGCCACGGGACTGCCATATCCGCAGGCGAGGCCGAGCTCCCTCGCTGCGGCGGTCACCTGCTCGGTCCCGCCCGTCACGACCAGGCTGACGCCGGGCGCCTCTCCGATCAGCGCGGGCGCCAGCCGCCGGGTCAGCAGACTGGCGGCCCCGCCCGGCCAGCACGATAGGACGATGTCGGCGGAGCCCAGGCCAGCCCGCTCCAGGAAGGGCGCGAGAGCCGTCGGGTTGAGCAGCCGCTGCTGCACCAGGAGGAGGAGCTGGCCGATGCGCTCCCTCTCCAGGGCAGCCTCCACATCGCGCTCGCTGAGGGCCACCTCGACGACGCGTGACAGCTGCTCGACCAGCGTGGGGTCAGGGCGCTCGCGCAGGCCGGTCCACACGAGCTCGCCGCCGCCCACACTGGCCGTCATGGTCGACAGGTCGTCGGTCGGCAGGTCGTCGGTCGCCAGGTCGCCCGCGGTCGGCTCCGCGCCCGCGGCCGCCATCGTCCGGCCGTGGAGGCGCAGCTCGAGGCGCCCACCCACGAGCTGGGCCGCTTCCTCGAGGAGGTCGACGACGGGCGCGTGAGCACGCAGGCCGGCCAGCAGTCGTGGCACCAGCTCGTCGCGGGCTCGCAGGTGCGCTGTCTCCGCCTCCACCCTGCGGCTGGTGAGGTATTCGCCGATGGCACTGAACCGCGCCCCGCGGGGCGCCACGAGCAGCGGCAGCCCCGCCGCGCGGCACGCCTCGACGAGAGCCTGGGGTACGTCGTCGTGGACGTCGCCAGTGCCGAAGCAGATGCCCACTGCCCCAGCGGCCACGACGGAGTCGACGAACCGGGCACAACTCTCGACACCGGTGAGCGTTGTGCCGACCGTGCAGACCAGCTCGCCGCCACGCAGGTAGGCGGAGGGGTCGGGCAGCTCGGTGCTGTGCGCCCACCTGACCGCCCGGCCCAGCGCCGCCTCTGGCGACGTGTGAATGCGCAGCCTCAGGGCGTCGACGGCCAACAGCTCCCGCAGCGTCGGCCCGCTGTCGCCCGAGGTAGCGACCGCTGACGCGTCAGTCATCGGTGCTGCCCGTCGGCACCGTGCTCCTCGCCATGCCGCAAGCCTAGTTCGCTGGTCCGGCCCCGGACCGCTGGCACTTGTAGGAACCTCCAACGACAAGCCCGCTCGACAGTGCCTCTCCAGCGACTCTCGCCCACGCCCTTGCGCGGCTCCCGTGCCGTGGGGATGGTGGAGCCAACAAGAGTGAGCTAGGAGACAACGATGTCCCAAGAACCTGTTCACATCACCGAGGGCCACGTCCTGCGGCGCGAGTTCACCTTGTGGTCCTCGTTCGCCTTCGCGTTCGCCTTCATCTCGCCCATCGTCGCGCTCTACGGCATCTTCGGCCTGGCCCTGACCGCCGCCGGGCCGAGCTTCTGGTGGGGCTTCCTGCTGGTCTTCGCGGGCCAGCTGCTCGTGGCCTTCGTGTTCGCGATGCTGGTCTCCCGCTGGCCGATCGAGGGTTCCATCTACCAGTGGTCCCGCAGGCTGATCGGCACGGGGTACGGCTGGTTCGCCGGCTGGGCCTACATGTGGACCCTCGTCATCGCCATGGCAACCGTCGCGCTCGGAGCGGCCGGCTTCGTCGCGAACATCGCCGGTGTCGAGGCCCCCAGCGGCACGCAGCGGGCCTCCATCGCCCTGGTCATCCTGCTGCTGGGCACGGCCGTCAACCTCGTGGGCCGTCAGGCCCTCAAGATCTTCATGAGCGCCAGCATCATCGCCGAGGTGGTCGGCTCCCTCGGCCTCGGCACCTGGCTCCTGCTCTTCCACCGCGAGAACTCGCTCAGCGTCCTGACCCAGGGTGGGGGAGACGCCGCGACGGGGTACCTGTCCCTGTCCGGTCCCTTCCTGGTCGCGGTGGCCTTCATCGGGTGGTCGTTCGTCGGCTTCGAGAGCGCCGGCGCCATCGCCGAGGAGGTGCATGAGCCGCGCAGGAACCTGCCGAAGTCGGTGATCTTCTCGCTGACCTTCATCGCCATCGTGGTGATGTACTCCAGCCTCGCCATCGTCCTGGCCATCCCGGACCTCGACGCCGTCGCGGCCGGCGACGTGGCCGACCCGGTCTACGAGACCCTCACGAGCGCTCTGGGCGCCGGGATCGCCAAGCCGGTGGAGCTGCTGTTCGTCATCGGCTTCCTGGCCAGCTTCCTCGCCCTCCAGACGTCTGCGTCAAGGGTCATCTGGTCCTACGCCCGCGACGGCGCGCTCCCCGGCTCGCACGTCCTGGGCCGGCTCAGCACCGGGGCGCGAATCCCGACGGCGGCGATTCTGGTCACCACGGTGATCGGGGCCGGGCTGTTCCTGCTCAGCAACGTCGCCAGCAACATCTACACACTGATGGTCAACTTCACGACGGGCGGCTTCTACCTCGCCTTCCTCTTCCCCCTGGTCGGTGCCCTGGTCGTACAGCTCCGCGGGAGGTGGCGCCCGGGCCCGTTCTCACTCGGCGCCATGTCGCTGCCCGTCACCGTCGTCGCCACCCTCTGGGCGGTGCTGGAGTTCCTCAACATCTCCTGGCCGCGACCGGTCTACGAGCGCCGCTTCCTCGACTGGTCGGTCTGGATCGTGGTGGGGGTGCTCGGGGTCGTCGGCGCGGCGATCTTCGCGTCGGTCCGCTCGCGGATCCTCGATGCGCACGTCATCGACGTCGAAGAGGCCGAGGACGAGCGCGAGGACCTTGCGCGGGGTGCCGTGTGACGGAGACCAGTGCGCAGGGGCACCCGCGTTCCGCCGTGGTCACCGGCGGCGCCAGCGGGATCGGACGGGCTGTCGTGACGGAGCTGGGCTCCCGCGGCTGGGCTGTGGCCAGCCTCGACCTGCAGCCGTCGGCATCTGCCGACCACAGTGTGCAGGTCGACGTCACCGACGCGGACGCGATGGCCGAGGCCGTCCGTGAGGCCGAGGACCGACTGGGGCCCGTCGTGGCCGCGGTCAACGTGGCGGGTTACTACGAGATGCTGCCGGTGTCGGACATCACGGCCGACCAGTGGCGGCGCATGCTGCGGGTCCACCTGGCCGGGACGGCGAACCTGGCCCGGGCCACCCTGCCCGCGATGCTCCGCGAGGGCAACGGCTCCTTCGTCGCCATCGCCAGCGAGCTGGCGGTCGGCGGCGGCGCCGAGGACGCGCACTACGCAGCCGCCAAGGGGGCGATCCTCGGCCTGGTGCGCAGCCTGGCCGCCGAGGTCGCTCCGTGGGGCGTCAGGGTGAACGCCGTCGCCCCGGGCCCGACCGACACCCCGCTCATCGGGCCGGACTCGCCCTGGCGCGCCCCCGAGTACCTCGCCACCCTGCCCCTTCGACGGCTCGTCACCCCCGAGGAGGTCGCCCTCTGCGTGGCCTTCCTCGTGGACGAGGGCACGTTCTGCGTCGGCGAGGTCCTGAACGTCAACGCGGGGGCGGTGATCTGAGTGACCCTCGAGCAGACATCGCCAGGGTCCTTCGAGGGGAGGGTGGCTCTCGTCACCGGCGCGGCCCAGGGCATGGGCGCCGCGCACGCCCGGCGGCTGGCCCGTGAGGGCGCGCTCGTCGCGGTCAACGACCTGCACGACTCGCACTCGCTGCGGGCCCTCGCCGACGAGATCGGCGGCCTCACCGCTCCCGGCGACGTGAGCGAACCCGGACAGGTGCGCTCAGTGGTCTCGGCTGTTGCGGAGGCCGCGGGCGGCCTCGACGTGCTCGTCGCGAACCACGCCTACATGACGATGGCGCCCTTCCTGGAGCACGACCCGGCGGACTGGTGGAAGGTGGTCGACACCAACCTCGGCGGGACCTTCCACCTGGTGCAGGCGGTCCTTCCGCACATGCGTGCCAAAGGGGGTGGGCGCATCGTCGTCGTGACCAGCGAGTGGGGGATCACGGGCTGGCCCGGCGCCACGGCATACGCCGCATCGAAGGCCGGGCTCATCTCCCTCGTCAAGACCCTCGGGCGCGAGCTCGCCCCCGAGGGGATCGTCGTCAACGCCATCGCGCCCGGGGTGACCTACACCCCCCAGCTCGAGGTCGACGCCCGCGACGCCGGGACCACCCTCGAGGAGATGCATCGACGGTATGCCGCGGGGATCCCGCTCGGGCGCATCGGCACCGCCGACGAGATGGCGGCGGCGGTGGCGCTGCTGGCCGACTTCCGGATGTCGGCCATGGTCGGTCAGGTGGTCCAGGCCAACGGCGGCTCCACCCGCACCCGGGCGTGAGGACGCCTGCAGCAGACCCCCGGCAGACGGCGAGAGGACCAACGATGGCAGAGCATTATGCGAGGTACGACGACGGCGTCGTGGGGCAGGTCGACGGCCTCCAGGTGCCGCGGTATGCCGGTCTGACGACCTTTGCCCGCCTGCCCCGGCTGGAGGACGTGGACGACTACGACGTGGCCGTGGTGGGCGTCCCCTGGGACTCCGGGGTCACCTACCGTCCCGGGGCGCGGTTCGGTCCGTCCGCGATCCGCCAGGCGTCCCGCCTGCTGCGGCCGTACAACCCGGCCCTCGACACGCAGCCGTTCCGTCACGCCCAGGTCGTCGACGCCGGAGACGTGGCCGCGAACCCCTTCGACATCGCCCGGGCCATCGACGAGACGCGCGATGGGCTGGCCGCCCTCATCACCCCGACGGGGCGGCCGGTCGTCAGCCTGGGCGGCGACCACACCATGGCCCTTCCGGCGCTGCAGGCCATGCACCACGTCCACGGGCCGCTGGCCCTCGTGCACTTCGACGCGCACCTCGACACCTGGAACACCTACTTCGACGCGCCCTACACGCACGGCACACCCTTCCGCCGCGCGTCCGAGCAGGGGCTGATCGTCAAGGGCAGCTCGGCGCACGTCGGCATCCGCGGGTCGCTCTACGACCGGCAGGACCTCCTTGACGACGAGGAGCTGGGCTTCACGATCGTGCACTGCCGCGACATCGACCGGATCGGTGTCGACGGGATCGTGGAGCGCGTCGTCGAGCGGGTCGGCGACCACCCGGTCTACATCTCCATCGACATCGACGTCCTCGACCCGGCGTTCGCGCCGGCGACGGGGACTCCCGAGGCGGGCGGCATGACGAGCCGCGAGCTGCTCGGCGTGCTGCGTGCGATGCGCGGGCTCCGACTCGTCGGCGCCGACATCGTCGAGGTGTCGCCGGTCTACGACCACGCCGAGGTGACCGCGGTGGCGGCGGCCAACATCGCCTACGAGCTGGTCACGATCATGTCCGAGCAGGTGAAGCGGTGAGCGTCCCCGCGGTGCCGGTGTCCTGGCCCGGCGGGAGAGCCGCCGCCGCGGCCTTCACCTTCGACGTCGATGCCGAGTCGGCGGTGCTCTGGGGCAGCCCGGGCAGCGCCGACCGGATGAGCGTCATGAGCCACCAGGCCTACGGGCCGCTGGTGGGCGTCCCGCGCTTGCTCGGCCTGCTCGAGCGGCACCGCATCCGGTCGACGTTCTTCGTCCCCGGCTACACCGCCCACCGCTACCCGGGAGTCGTCAAGGACATCGTGGCGGCAGGGCATGAGGTGGCCCACCACGGGTACCTCCACGAGCAGCCGACCGCGGTCAGCGCCGCGGAGGAGGCCGCCAACCTCGACCGAGGGCTCCAGGCGCTGGAGGAGGTCGCCGGCCTGCGCCCGGTCGGCTACCGGGCTCCCATGTGGGACCTGTCCTGGCGCAGTCCGGGCCTGCTCGCCGAGCGCGGCTTCCTCTACGACTCGAGCCTCATGGACTCCGACGTCCCCTATGAGCTCGCGGTGGGACCGGGCACCGGCCAGGCCGGCACGTCATCGCTCGTCGAGATCCCGATCCAGTGGGCCCTCGACGACTGGGAGCAGTTCTGCTTCCTGCCCGACATCTCGGGCAGCGGGCTCATCGAGACCCCGCGCAAGGCGCGCGAGCTGTGGCAGGACGAGTTCGAGGCGCTGCGGGACGTGGGGGGCTGCTGGGTCCTGACCAACCACCCGTTCCTCACCGGGCGCCCCTCTCGGGCACGGCAGCTCGACGATCTCATGGCCCACGTCACCTCGTGCGCTGATGTCTGGACGGCCTCGCTGGAGGAGATCGCCGGGCACGTGCGCTCCCTGGGGCTCACGCCTCGCACCATCGCCCATCCCGACCTCGAGTCCTGAGGCTCTGGGGCAGCGCCAGTGGCCGCGCGGCCCGTCGGAGGGCGTGCCACCGTTGGACCATGGCGGCAGGACGCGAACGGTGAGGGACGACGACGCCGACGTCCTCGTCGTCGGTGCAGGCCTGGCCGGACTCGCCTGCGCGCGGACGCTGGAGCGCGCCGGCCTGTCGGTCATCGTCCTCGAGGCCGCCGACGAGGTGGGCGGACGCATGCGCACCGACCACGTCGACGGCTTCCTCTGCGACCGCGGCTTCCAGGTCGTCAACCCGGCATACCCGGCGCTGCGCCGGCTGATCGACCTCGACGCCCTGGAGCTCCGCTCCTTCGACGCCGGGGTGGCAGTGCGCACCCAGCGGGGACTGTCCGTGCTGGCCGATCCGCGGCGCGAGCCGCGCCTGGTGCCGGCCACGTTGCGCAGCGGCTACCTCGACGTGGGTGAGCTGGCCGCACTGGCCCGGTGGGCGGCCCCGGCACTGAGGCCGTCGCACCTCGCCCGCGGGCCCGACACGACGCTGGCCGCCTCCCTCGACGAGGCCGGGGTCGGCGGACGGCTCCGGCGCGAGGTGCTCGAGCCCTTCCTCGCCGGGGTCCTGGCCGACAGCTCGGGCCAGACCTCGGCGGCCTTCGTGCGGCTCCTGGTGCGCTGCTTCCTGCTGGGCACCCCGGGCGTCCCCGCCGCCGGCGTGCAGGCCCTTCCCTGCCAGATCGCCTCCGGGCTGCGGGAACCGGTGCGCTGCGGGGTGCGGGTGCAGGCTGTCTCCCGCGGCGGCCGGGTCGACACCTCTCACGGGCTGCTGGCGGCGTCGGCCGTCGTCGTCGCGACCGATGCCGTCGACGCCCTCGCGCTGGTGGGCGTCGGCTCGCAGGTCATGCGCGGCCTGCGCACCTGGTGGTTCGCCGCCGCCGAGACCCCGTCACCGGAGCGGCTGATCCTTGTCGACGCCCGCCGCGGGCCCGTCGTCAACACCTCGGTCATGAGCGGTGCCGCACCCACGTATGCCCCGGCCGGCCGGGCACTGGTGCAGGCCACGACACTGCTGCCGAGCGACCTCGACGAGGCAGGTGTCCGCCGCGAGCTCGACCTGCTCTGGGGCACGTCCACGGCGACCTGGGAGCTCGTCGTCCGGCACGACATCGAACGCTCCCTGCCGGTGCAGTCGGCACCGCTGCGGGCCCGTCGTCCCGTTGCGCTGGGAGACGGACTGTTCGTCGCGGGCGACCACCGCGACACCGCCTCCCAGCAGGGCGCCCTCGTCTCCGGTCGGCGGGCCGCGGGTGCGGTGCTCCGCGAGCTGGGCAGGCGGGAATGACGTCGCCGCTCCCGGGACAGGGACCGGCGCTGCAAGGTCGGCCGATCATGCACCAGCACTGGCGCGACATCACGTTCGTGCACTGGCGCGTCGACGCGGACCGCGTGCAGAGGTACCTGCCCGAGGGGGTGCGCCCCGACGTCCACGACGGGTCGAGCTGGGTGGGCCTCATCCCGTTCCGCATGGTCGACGGCGGCGTGGGACCGCGTCGGCCGGTCCCGTGGCTCGGCACCTTGCTCGAGACCAACGTCCGGCTCTACTCCTGTGACGACGCCGGCCGCCGCGGTGTGGTGTTCCTGTCCCTGGACGCACAGCGCCTGCCGGTCGTCGTCGGGGCGCGGCTGCTGTTCGGCACGCCGTACCGGTGGGCGCGCATGCGGTCGACGCCGCAGCCCGTGCCGCGGGACCCCACCGGCTCGGTGGTGACGTATGCCGCGCGCAGGCTCCGCGTGCCGTGGCACCGCCGAATCCGCCCGGAGGGCGGGAACGCCCCGCCCGACCCGCACCCGACCAGCCGGCTGCGCGTGCGGGTGGGGGAGCGGGTCGCCGAGCCGAATCCGCTCGAGCAGTTCCTCACCGCCCGCTTCGGCCTGCACACCACGGTCGCCGGTCGCGTGCTGTGGGTGCCGAACACGCACGCGCCGTGGCCGCTGCACCGGGCAGAGGTGCTCGAGCTCGACGACCTGCTCGTGGCCGCCGCGGGTCTTCCGGGAGTCACCGACCGACCGCCTGACAGCGTCCTGTTCTCGCCGGGCGTCGAGACGAGCTTCGGCCGGCCGGTGCGGATCTGAGGGCTCGTGCCCGGCAGGGACCGGCGCGCACGCACGAGCCCGGCCGGTGGACCCGGCCGGGCTCGTGCGCAGGGTGCGGCCCGCACGGCCGCGCCCCGAGGTCAGCGGTCGGCGCCGACCCCGGCATACTCCCGCGGGGCGCTGTGCGCCACTGCGGGCTCCGCCGCGGGCGCGGCGTGGTCGTCGTCGATCATGGTCGCCTCGTCGAACGGCCGGTCACCGGCCAGCACCGCCGCGCACTGGCCCTTGTCGAGCTGGCCGGTCCAGGTGCCGATGAGCACGGTGGCCACCGCGTTGCCGGCGAAGTTGGTCAGCGCGCGGGCCTCGCTCATGAGGCGGTCGATGCCGACGATGAAGCCGACGCCGTCCACCAGGTCGGGGCGGTGGGACTGCAGGCCGCCGGCCAGGGTGGCCAGGCCGGCGCCGGTGACGCCGGCAGCACCCTTGGACGCGATGATCATGAAGACCAGCAGCGAGATCTGCTGCCCGATGCTGAACGGCTTGTCCATCGCCTCGGCGATGAACAGCGAGGCCATCGTCAGGTAGATCGCGGTGCCGTCGAGGTTGAACGAGTAGCCGGTCGGCACCGTGATGCCGACGACCGGGCGGGAGACGCCGAGGTGCTCCATCTTCGCGATGAGGCGCGGCAGGGCCGACTCCGACGACGACGTCGAGAGGATGAGCAGGAACTCGCGGCCGAGATAGCGCAACAGCGCGAAGATGTTGACCCCGGTCACGGCCTTGAGCAGGGTGCCGAGGACGACGAAGACGAACAGTGCGCACGTGACGTAGAAGCTGACCATGATCAGGCCGAGGCTCTTGAGGGCGTCGAGACCGGTCGCCCCGACCACCGCGGCCATGGCGCCGAACGCACCGATGGGGGCGAGCCACATGATCATGGCCATCAGGCGGAAGACGAGCCGCTCGACGTGCTTGATGCCGACGAGGATGGGCTCGCCCGCGGGGCCCATCTTCTGCAGGGCGAAGCCGACGAGCAGCGCCACGAGCAGGGCCTGCAGCACCGAGCCCGAGGTCAGGGCCGACACGAGGGTGTCGGGGACGAGGCCGAGGAGGAAGTCGACGGTCGACGTGTGCTCGGCGCTCTCGACCTGCTTCTGGCCCGCGGCGGCGAGGTCCTCGGTGAGGTTGAGGCCGGCCCCGGGCTTGATGAGGTTGCCGACGACGAGGCCGATTGCCAGCGCGACGGTCGACATGGTGAGGAAGTAGCCGAGGGCGAGGCCGCCGACGCGGCCGACCTGAGCGGCCCGTCGCACCGACCCGATGCCGAGCACGATGGTGCAGAAGATGATCGGCGTGATCATCATCTTGATGAGGTTGACGAACATCGTGCCGAGCGGCTTGAGCTCCTTGCCGAGCTCGGGCCAGATGGCGCCGACGGCGACGCCGGCCACCATGGCGGCGATGACGGCGACGTAGAGGTAGTGGGTGCGGTCGCGCCGCGGCGTGGGCCGGGTGTCGACGGCGTTGTCGGCTGTGCTGCTCACGGTGGTCCTCCAGCGGTGGGTCCGGGCGGCTGTGCCCGAAGGGGTGATGAGACACGAGGGTCGGGGCACCGGTGACTAGGGTCACCTTTGTGTTCATTGAGTTCTGGCCGGCCAGGCCGTGCGCCGTGCACGGCGGCTGTCCAGTATGCCGGTGATATCCGTTTCCGGCTCGTCGTCGCCTCCCGCCGGCGGACCTCTTCGTGGACGGCTCAGGGCCGTCTCCCCGGCGCGGTGGTCGGTCGCGGGACAGACCGCCGCGCTCCAGGTGCTCGTCGCGGTGCTCGTGGTGGGCGTCGGGCTCCTCGGGGCCTGGGCGCAGGCGCAGCGGTCGGGCACCGCGGAGGCCACCGCCCGCGCGACCGCGGTGGCCGAGGCCGTCGCCGCCACCCCCGATGTGGTCGCGGCGGTGCAGGGCCCCGACCCGGCTCGAAGCCTCCAGCCCTACGCCGAGCGCGTACGCCGCGAGACCGGCACCGACTTCGTGGTGGTCATGAGCCCCACAGGCAGGCGCTACAGCCACCCCGACCCCGCACAGGTCGGCCGGCAGTTCCTCGGGCACATCGAGCGGGCCGCAGCCGGCGGCATGGTGGTGGAGGACTACACGGGCACCCTCGGCCCGTCGCGCCGGGTCGTCGTCCCGGTGACCGACCAGGACCGGGTGGTGGGCCTGGTCGCCGTCGGCATCCGCAAGGCGGCCGTGGCCGAGCGGCTCCGGGGCCAGGTGCCGGGCCTGCTGCTCGCCGGTCTCGCGGCCGCGGCACTCTCCGGGGTGGGCACGGCGCTGGTGGCCCGCCGTGTGCGACGGCAGACCCACGGCCTCGGTGAGCGGCAGCTGCGCGAGATGTACGAGTACTACGACGCGGTGCTGCACGCCGTCACCGAGGGACTGCTGCTCGTCGACCCCGATGGCCGCCTCGTCCAGGCGAACGACGAGGCGATCCGGCTGCTCGGCCTCCCGGCCGACGCACGCGGACGCCCTGTCGAGGCCCTGGGCCTGGCCCAGCCCCTGGTCGAGGCGCTCACCGACCCGCAACCGCGGGAGGACGAGCTGCACGTCACGGAGTCCCGGGTGCTCGTGCTCAACACGGCGCCGGCCCTGCGCGAGGGACGTCGGCTCGGCTCGGTGGCCACGCTGCGTGACCGCACAGACCTTGAGGACCTCACCGGCGAGCTCGACTCCGCGAAGGGCCTCGCCGAGGCGCTGCGCTCCCAGGCGCACGAGTCGGCCAACCGGCTGCACACGGTCGTCTCGCTCATCGAGCTGGGCCACCCCGAGCGGGCGCTTGCCTTCGCCACCGACGAGCTGGCCGCGTCGCAGGTGCTCACCGACCGGGTCGTGGCATCGGTGCAGGAACCGGCGCTCACCGCGCTGCTGCTCGGCAAGGCCGCGCAGGCCGGCGAGCGGGGGATCGACCTCGAGGTGGGGGAGAGCGCGCACTGGCCCGAGAACGTGGCGCCCGCCCGCGACCTCGTGACCATCGTCGGCAACCTCGTCGACAACGCCTTCGACGCGGTGGCCGGCGTGGACGGCCCGCGCCGGGTGCGCTTCGATGCCCACGTGACCGACGGGTATGCCGTGCTGGTCGTGGAGGACAGCGGCCCGGGCATCGCACCGGAGGAGGTGGAGCGGGCGTTCGAGCGCGGCTGGTCGACCAAGCAGGCGGCCGGTGAGGGCCGGCGGGGACTCGGCCTGGCCCTCGTCGCCCAGTCGGTCCAGCGACTTGGGGGCGACCTGCGCGTGGAGGGGCCGCCCGGTGCCCGCTTCGTGGTTCGGATTCCCCTGGCGGAGAGGACATGAGTGGCGAGGACGTGGGCATCCTGCACGTCCTCGTCGTGGAGGACGAGCCGGTCGCGGCGGAGGCCCACACGGCCTACGTCAACCGGGTGCCGGGTTTCGCCGTCGCCGCCACGGTCGGCACGAGCCAGGCCGCGATGCTGGCCCTGCAGGAGCACCCCGTCGACCTCGTGCTGCTCGACATGAACCTGCCCGACCGGCACGGGCTCGAGGTGGTCCGTGCCATGCGGGCAGGTGGCCACCGGGCCGACGTCATCGCCCTCACCTCGGCCCGTGACCTGGAGGTGGTGCGGGCCGCGGTCTCGCTCGGCGTCGTCCAGTACGTGCTCAAGCCGTTCGTCTTCGCGACCCTGCGCGAGCGGTTGCTGGCCTACCGGACCTACCGCGAGCAGCTGCACGGCGCCGCGCAGGTCGGCACCCAGGCCGAGGTCGACGAGGTGGTCTCCGGCGTGCGGGCGGCCACGGAGGCACGGCT
This sequence comes from Knoellia sp. p5-6-4, assembly GCF_029222705.1. Lineage (NCBI taxonomy): Bacteria > Bacillati > Actinomycetota > Actinomycetes > Micrococcales > Intrasporangiaceae > Knoellia > Knoellia sp. p5-6-4. The sequence continues at coordinate 607,153 of NZ_JARGZF010000001.1, read as the reverse complement.
GCCCAAGGGCATGGGCGAGGAGCTGCTGGCGCGGGTCTCCCGCGCCCTCCGGGAGTCCTCCGCCGGCGCCTCGGCCACCGAGCTCGGCGAGCGGGTTGGGGTCAGCCGGGTGACCGCTCGCCGTTACGCCGAGTTCCTCTGCGAGAGCCGGCTTGCCGTGCGGCGGTCGCGCTACACCGGGTCGGGGCGGCCCGAGGTCGAGTACACCTGGGTGGGCTGAGGGGGCGGCGGCCCTCAGTCGTCCATCGCCTTGGCCAGCGAGATGGCCAGGGTGAGCCCGTCGCGGTCGCCGTCGCGAGCGGCGGACATGGCCTCTGCCGTCTCCCTGACGACGACCCAGGCGCGCGCCTCGTCCTCGTCGATGCCCGCGGCGTCGCAGACCAGCTGCAGCCGGCGTCGCACCGACCAGCGGAAGGCTGAGCCGGTGCCGAGCTCGTCGAGCCGGTTCCACAGCACCGGCGGCAGCTCGAAGCCGGGCCGCCCGGCCAGCGGCTTGGGGTCGATCGCCAGCCACGGCTCGCGCTCGCCGGCGAGCACGTTCTGGAAGTGCAGGTCGGTGTGCAGCAGCGTGCCGTCGAGGTCGGGCAGGGTCGCGAGGTCGCGCATCAGCGACGCCGCGTGCCCGAGCATCCGCCGCGGCACGGTCTCGGCGTGGAGCGACAGCCGTTCCTGCTGGCGGGCGATCCAGCTCGACATCGTGGGAACGCGGGCGGGTGCCGCAACGTGCAGGCGACCCAGCAGTGAGCCGATCACCTCGCAGGCCTCCTCCACGGGCTCGGCCATGAGGTCTCTGGCAGGGTCGAGCGCCTCGAGCAGCAGGCCGCCCCGCCCCGGGTCCGCCGCGACGAGCCGCACCGCCCCGTTGCCGGCCCAGTGCCGCAGGGCCTGCGGCTCCGCCACCGCCTCGCGGTGCGGCCACGCCAGCTTGAGCACCAACGCCTCGCCGTCCCGCGTGACCGGGACGACCACCGCGGTCCAGCCCGTCATGCCGGGGCCGGTGGGCGTCAGCTCCCAGTGGGTGAGCAGGTCGGCGAGCAGGCGGGGCAGGCCGGCGGCCCAGTCCGCGCCGGACGGCCCGCCCTCGGGTGGCAGCCGCGAGACCCACTCGCGCCAGCCGTCGGGGATGAGCGCCGCGGCCTCGGTGGCGGTGGGCACCGTCAGTCCAGGCCGGGGAACGGCTCCAGCGGCATGCCCCAGCGGTGGCACAGCACCTCGGCCTCGGCGAGCCACTGCATGCAGGCCACGAGGGACGTCACGTCGCCGGCGGCCCGCGCAGCCGCCGCGGCCTGGCCGGTGCGGAGGCCGTCGAGGACGTGCACGGCCAGCCGCCGGGCCGCGCGGGCACCGGTGACCGCGAAGGGCAGCGGGTAGCCGAGCGACGGCGGTGGTGCCGAGTCCCCGGCCAGGTCCTCCTGCGCGGAGGCGCGGGCCCGCAAAGTCGCCAGGGTCGCGGTCGCCAGTCGCCGCTGGCCACCCTGTGACTGCGCCGCCACCACCTCCATGCCGTAGACCGCTGCCCGGGTGGCCTCGAGGGCGTCGGCGGCCAGGGCGGGGGCCACCAGGCTGCGGGGGGTGGGCCACATCGGGGTCTCCCCGAGCAGCGTCGCCGCGGCGGCTCGCTGGGCGAGCGCCGCGGCCGGAGTCACCACGGTGCCGCGACCGAGCCTGGCCAGCTCGGCGAAGCTGTCCGCCGACAGCGTCGCGGCCTCGGCCGCGCCGAGGGACGCAGGTGACGGAGCCGTGGCGGTGCCGGGCGGGCTCGAAGGGGCGGCAGTCGTGGTGGCACCCGGTGCCGGGGTCGCGGCCGTGGTCGGGGCGGTCGCCCGGGCCTGCTGCAAGGACTGCGTCTCGGCCACGACGCGGTCGGGCACCCCGAGCGAGCGGAGCAGCGAGCGCAGCACCCGGGCCTGCTCCTGGTGCAGCGTCGCCAGCCGCGCCGGGAGCGACGTCGCTGCGCCACCGAGCTCGGCGGCCTGCTCGGCGAGGTCCGTGGCCCCCAGCCAGAGACCGAGCAGGGCGCCCTCTCCCGGGATCGGTTCGCGGGTGGGGACGAGCGGCACGCGGGGGGCGTCGTCCTCGAGGCGGATGCCGCACGCCGCCAGCGGGAGCGCCGCCGCGTTGAGCCCGAGCACGGCCAGCACGGACCGCCGGGTGGGGGCACCCGGCATACGGCGGGGGGTCTCGGGCATGGCCCGATCATGGCACGCACGGCCCTGCCCGCCCGGGCAGGGCGCGAGGCTCCGGCGCGACATGCAGGGGCACGGCCGCCGTGGATAGAGTGTCCGCGCACGGACCCGAGAACTTCAGAGAGGACGATCCGCATGAGCGTCAAGGAGCAGATCCGTCCTGCCGTCGAGGGCCCGCTGGCTGCCCTGGGCCTGCTGGTCGAGGACATCGCGGTCACCCCGGCCGGCCGTCGCCGGCTCGTCAGGGTCTGGATCGACCGCGCCCTCGAGACCAACGGTGCCGAGGTGAGCGACCCGACGCCGTCCCTGAGCCTCGACGAGGTCGCCGACGCCACCCGCGTGGTGAGCGACGCCCTCGACGCCTCCGACGTCATGGGCGAGCAGCCCTACACCCTCGAGGTGACGTCCCCGGGTGTCGACCGCCCCCTCACGCAGCCGCGACACTTCCAGCGCAACGTCTCGCGCCTGGTGGCCCTGACCCCCGTGGAGGGCGAGCCGGTGACCGGCCGCATCGTGCGGGCCGGGCAGCACGAGGTCACCCTCGAGGTGCCCGCCACGAAGAAGCAGCCGGCGCGGATGCAGGACTTCCGGTATGCCGACGTCTCGCGGGCCGTGGTCCAGGTCGAGTTCTCGCGGGGCCGGGCCGAGGACGAGGGCGACCAGAACGACAGCGACAGCAGCGACGAGGAGAACTGAACATGGACATCGACCTTGCGGCCCTGAGGGCCCTCGAGCGGGAGCGCGACATCTCGCTCGACATCCTGATCCCTGCCATCGAGCAGGCGCTGCTCGTCGCCTACCACCGCACCGAGGGCGCCTACCGGCACGCCCGGGTCGAGCTCGACCGCAAGACCGGGCACGTCATCGTGTGGGCCCGCGAGGAGCTCGAGGCCCCCGAGCCCGCCGAGGGGGAGGAGCGCGCCCGCCCGGAGCTCGGCCCCGAGTTCGACGACACCCCCACCGGCTTCGGGCGCATCGCGGCGTCCACGGCCCGCCAGGTCATCGTCCAGCGCCTGCGCGACCTCGAGGACGAGGCCATCCTCGGTGACTTCAAGGGCCGCGAGGGCGACGTCGTGGCCGGCGTCATCCAGCAGAGCTCCGACCCGCGCCACGTGCTGGTCGACTTCGGCACGGTGGAGGGGATCCTGCCGCTGGCCGAGCAGGTGCCGGGGGAGAAGTACGTGCACGGCGACCGCATCCGGTGCTTCGTCGTCAGCGTCCGCCGCGGGCCCAAGGGGCCGCAGATCGGCCTCTCCCGCACGCACCCCAACCTCGTGCGCAAGCTGTTCGCCCTCGAGGTGCCCGAGATCGCCGACGGCAGCGTCGAGATCGCCGCGCTGGCCCGCGAGGCCGGCCACCGCACGAAGATCGCGGTGCACTCCAAGGTGGCGGGCCTGAACGCCAAGGGCGCCTGCATCGGCCCGATGGGCGCCCGCGTGCGTGCGGTGATGACCGAGCTGCACGGGGAGAAGATCGACATCGTCGACTACTCCGAGGACCCCAGGCAGTTCGTCGCCGCCGCCCTCTCGCCCTCGCGGGTGGAGTCGGTGGAGATCGTCGACCCGCAGCTGCGCGCGGCGCGCGTCGTGGTGCCGGACTACCAGCTTTCGCTGGCGATCGGCAAGGAGGGCCAGAACGCCCGCCTCGCCGCGAAGCTGACGGGCTGGCGGATCGACATCCGGCCGGACAGTGCCGCGGACGCGGGCAAGGGCGAGCGCAGTGGGGCCGGTGGGGCCTCTGGTGCCGGTGGTGACCCCACAGGTGCAGCCGGTGGCGCACGCCGACCCCGGTAACGGGTAGACTGGTGGGGACCGACCGGACTGGACTCCAGCCCCGGCGCTCACGTGCACAACCCGAGGACGGCGCAGCGCGCCCGATCCGGACGTGTGTGGGGTGTCGCGGGAGGGATAGCCGGTCGGCGCTCCTGCGAGTGGTCGCGGTGCGGAATGATCAGGGCCAGTTCCTGCTTGTACCAGATCTGCGACGTTGTCTGCCGGGACGTGGCGCATGGCTGCACCCGACAGTTGACTGCTTTGACCAAGCCCTCCGACGCCGGGCCTTCGGGCGCGCGCTGCGTGTCAGCGTGGCCCTCGACCCGGCAGCGGTCAGGCACCACCTCGAAGCCCTCTCGCAGAGGCATGTGCAGAAGAAACCGTCCGAATTGGGAACCGAAAGCGGGTTTGACGCTGATGAGCACCCGATGAGTACTCAGCGATGAGCACCCCCCAGCATTAACGACGGTCCGCGCCTGTCCCGGCACGGACCAGACAGGAGAAACGTGGCCAAGGTCCGTGTCTACGAGCTCGCCAAGGAGCTCGGAGTCGAGAGCAAGACTCTGCTCAACCACCTGAAGGAGCAGGGCGAGTTCGTCCGTTCCGCCTCTTCCACCATCGAGCCGCCGGTCGTCCGCAAGATCAAGGAGACCTTCCCCGCGGAGCTCCGCGGCAGCGGTGACGGCCAGGCCGAGGCGAAGGCAGCCAAGCCGGCGGCCAGGAAGCCGGCCGCGAAGCCGGCTGCGCCTGCCCCCGCGGCCCCTGCCGCCCCGGCGACCCCCGCGACCCCCGCGACCCCCGCTCCGGCTGCCCCTGCGGCGTCCGAGCCGGCGGCCCCGGAGAAGCCGGCCGCTGCTTCGTCGATGCCCACGCCGGGCCCGCGCCCTGCGCCGAAGGCCCCCGAGGCCCCGGCTGCCCGGGTGCAGTCCTCGCGTGACGAGGGACGGCAGGGCGGCGCCCCGTCGTCCGCGCGTCCCGGTGCCTCCGGCCCGCGTCCTGGCGGCCCGGCACCGCGTCCCGGTGGCCCCCGTCCCGGCGCCCCGCGTCCGGGCAACAACCCCTTCGCCCCCAGCCAGGGTATGCGTGCCGGCCGCGAGGGCGGCGGTCGCGAGGGTGGCGGCCGTGAGGGCGCCCCGCGTCCGGGCAACAACCCCTTCGCCCCGAGCCAGGGCATGCCGCGCCCGCAGAACCGTCCCGGGCCCCGCCCCGGTGGCACCGGCGCAGCCGGTCCGCGTCCGGGTGGCCCGCGTCCCAGCCCCGGCATGATGCCCGACCGCAGCGCGGTCGGTCGTCCCGGTGAGCGCACCGCCCGTCCGGGTGGTCGTCCCGGCGGCGGCCCCGGCGGTCCCGGCGGGGGTCGTCCCGGTGGTGGCGGCGGTGGCGGTTTCGCCGGTCGTCCCGGTGGCGGCGGCTTCCGTGGCGGCGCCGGTCGTGGCTCCACCGCCGGCGCGTTCGGCCGCGGTGGCGGCCGTCCGGTCCGTGGCCGGAAGTCCAAGCGCGCGAAGCGCCAGGAGTTCGAGCAGATGCAGGCGCCGTCGATCGGTGGCGTCACCGTCCCCCGGGGTGACGGCTCGACCGTCATCCGGGTGCGTCGCGGCTCGTCGCTGACCGACTTCGCCGACAAGATCAACGCCAACCCGGCGTCGCTGGTCACCGTGCTGTTCCACCTCGGTGAGATGGCCACGGCGACGCAGTCCCTCGACGAGGACACCTTCAAGGTGCTCGGCTCCGAGCTCGGCTACGACATCCAGGTCGTCTCGCCGGAGGAGGAGGAGCGCGAGCTCTTCGACTCCTTCAACATCGACCTCGAGACGGGTATCGAGGGCGAGGAGGACGAGGACCTCGAGGCGCGTCCGCCGGTCGTGACCGTGATGGGCCACGTCGACCACGGCAAGACCCGCCTGCTCGACGCCATCCGCAACGAGGACGTCGCGGCGAGCGAGTCCGGTGGCATCACCCAGCACATCGGCGCCTACCAGGTCCACAAGGAGCACGAGGGCGTCGACCGGGCGATCACCTTCATCGACACCCCGGGTCACGAGGCGTTCACCGCCATGCGTGCCCGTGGTGCCAAGGTCACCGACATCGCGATCCTCGTCGTCGCCGCTGACGACGGCGTGATGCCCCAGACCATCGAGGCGCTCAACCACGCCCAGGCGGCTGACGTGCCGATCGTGGTCGCGGTCAACAAGATCGACGTCGAGGGTGCGAACCCGGCCAAGGTGCGCCAGCAGCTCACCGAGTACAACCTCATCGCCGAGGAGTACGGCGGCGACACCATGTTCGTCGACGTCTCCGCCAAGGCCGGCCAGAACATCGACAGCCTCCTCGAGGCCGTCCTGCTCACCGCCGACGCGGCGCTCGACCTGCGGGCCAACGCCGGCAAGGACGCCCGCGGTGTCGCGATCGAGGCCAACCTCGACCGTGGCCGCGGCGCCACCGCCACGGTGCTGGTGCAGACCGGCACCCTGCGGGTCGGCGACGCGATCGTCACCGGCAGCGCCTACGGTCGCGTGCGAGCCATGCTCGACGAGCACGGCAAGAACGTCGACGAGGCGGGCCCGTCCCGCCCGGTCCAGGTGCTGGGTCTGTCCTCCGTCCCGCGGGCCGGCGACACCTTCGTCGTCGCACCCGACGACCGCACCGCCCGGCAGATCGCCGAGCGGCGCGAGGCGGCGGACCGCCAGGCCTCCCTGGCCAAGGCCCGCAAGCGCATCAGCCTCGAGGACCTCAACGAGGCCCTGGCGGCCGGCAAGGTCGAGACGCTCAACCTCATCCTCAAGGGCGACGTCTCCGGCTCGGTCGAGGCGCTCGAGGACGCGCTGCTGCAGATCGACGTGGGCGACGAGGTCGACCTGCGGATCATCGACCGCGGTGTCGGCGCGATCACGATGAACAACATCAACCTCGCGATGGCCTCCGACGCCATCATCATCGGCTACAACGTCCGGGCCGAGGGCCAGAACGCTGACTACGCCGAGCGCGAGGGCGTCGAGATCCGCTACTACTCGGTGATCTACAACGCCATCGAGGAGATCGAGGCGGCCCTGAAGGGCATGCTCAAGCCGGAGTACGAGGAGCACGAGCTCGGCACGGCGGAGATCCGCGAGATCTTCCGCTCGTCCAAGTTCGGCAACATCGCCGGTTCGATCGTCCGCAGCGGCGAGATCAAGCGCGGCACCAAGGCGCGGATCACCCGCAACGGTGTCGTGGTGGCCGAGAACGTCGAGATCGCCGGCCTGCGCCGGTTCAAGGACGATGTCACCGAGGTCCGCGAGGGCTTCGAGTGCGGCATCAACCTCGGGTCCTACAACGACCTGCAGCTCGGCGACCTCATCTCCACCTACGAGATGCGCGAGAAGCCGCGCGCCTGACGGCGCACAGCGGCGGGGTATGCCGGGTGGTCACCACCCGGCATACCCCCGCCTCCCGTCGCTCCGGCCAGCCGCCACGGCGCCGCGCGACCCGGACCCACACGAGGAGTAGCCATGGCTGACGCAGGACGCGCCCGCAAGATCGCCGACCGCATCAAGGTCCTCATCGCGGCGAACGTCGAGCGGATCGTCAAGGACCCCGACCTCGGCTTCGTCACCATCACCGACGTGCGGGTCACCAACGACCTCCAGCACGCCTCCGTCTTCTACACGGTGTTCGGCGACGAGGCGCAGCGCGCGAAGACCGCCGCCCTGCTGGAGAAGAACAAGGGACGGCTCCGCTCCTTCGTGGGCGGCCAGATCAGCATCCGGCTGACCCCGACCCTGGAGTTCTTCGCCGACGCCATCCCGGAGACCGCGGCCCACCTCGAGGACCTCCTGCGGGAGGCCAAGGAGCGCGACGCGGCCGTGGCCGCGGCTGCCGCCGAGGCGAAGTATGCCGGCGACGCCGACCCCTACAAGAAGCCCTCCGAGGAGGGCGACGTCGACGACACCGTGTGGGACACCGCCGACCTCGACGGCGACGCGGATGCCCGTCGCTGACGGCCTCCTCGTCGTCGACAAGCCCGCCGGCTGGACCAGCCACGACGTCGTCGGCCGGGCCCGGCGGCTCTGCGGCACCCGCCGCGTCGGGCATGCCGGCACGCTCGACCCGATGGCGACCGGCGTGCTCGTGCTGGGGGTCAACAAGGCCACCCGGCTGCTGACCTTCCTCGTCGGCTGCGACAAGACCTACACCGCCACCATCCGGCTCGGCCAGAGCACCATCACCGACGACGCGGAGGGCGAGGTCACTGCATCGACCCCGGCCGACCGCGTCACCGCCGGTGCGCTGCGGGGCGCCGTGCTCGCCCTCACCGGCGACATCGAGCAGGTGCCGAGCGCCGTGAGCGCCATCAAGGTCAAGGGCGAGCGGTCCTACGCCCGCGTCCGCGCCGGCGAGGACGTCGAGCTGGCCGCCCGTCCGGTGACGGTCCACCGCTTCGACGTGCTCGAGACCCGTCGGGCCGAGGCCGACGGCGTGCCGGTGCTCGACGTCGACGTCGAGGTGGAGGTGTCCTCGGGTACCTACGTGCGGGCCCTCGCCCGCGACCTCGGGGCCGCGCTCGGGGTGGGCGGCCACCTCACCGCGCTGCGGCGCACCCGCGTCGGCTCCTTCACCCTCGAGCAGGCCCACACCCTCGACGAGCTTGCGGCCGCGGCCGAGCGCGACGAGGTGCCGCTGCTGCCGCTCGCCGACGCCGCCCGGGGCGGGTTCACAGCCCGCGAGCTGAGCGAGACCGAGGCCCGCGCGGTGGGCTACGGGCAGCGCATCGCCTCGGCGCCGCCCGGGCGCCGGGAGCCGGTCGCGGCCTTCGGGCCGGACGGCACGTTGGTGGCGATGCTGGACGAGACCGGGCTGAAAGCCCGGGCGCTCGTCGTGTTCGCCCCCGCGGGTTCGTAGAGTGTCCCCCGTGCACCGCTGGACCGACCCCACCCAGACCCCCGAGTCGCTGCGCCCCTGCGTCGCGACGTTCGGAAACTTCGACGGGGTCCACCGGGGCCACCGGGCCGTGCTCGGGCGCCTGCTCGAGGAGGGGGCCCGGCTGGGCCTGCCGTCGGTCGCAGTCACGTTCGACCCGCACCCTGCCGCGCTGTTCCACCGTGAGCAGGGGCTGCCCCTGATCACTCCCGACTCGCTGCGCGACGACCTCCTCGCCGACATCGGCCTCGACGGCCTGCTGGTGCTGGAGTTCACCCACGAGTTCGCCGACCAGACCGCCGAGGACTACGTCCGCCACACCTTCGTCGAGGCGCTCCAGGCCAGGGCGCTCGTGGTCGGGCAGGACACGCGCGGGTTCGGCAGGGGCTACACCGGCGACGTCGACCTGTTGCGCGAGCTGGGGGAGAGGCACGGCTTCGAGGTCGTGGTCGTCAGCGACCAGGGCGACCTCGGCGACGCGGGCCACCACCGCTGGTCCTCCACCGGAGTGCGCGAGCACCTCGCCGCCGGCCGGGTGGCCGCCGCGGCCGACGTGCTCGGCCGGCCCCACCAGGTCGTCGGCACCGTGGTGCACGGCGCCCACCGCGGGCGCGACCTCGGTTACCCGACGGCGAACCTCGACCAGGACGCCCTCGGCATGGTGCCGGCCGACGGGGTGTATGCCGGGTGGCTGACCCGGCTGGACCTGCCCGCCGGAGACGTCGAGCGCACCCTGCCCGCCGCCATCTCGGTCGGCACGAACCCCACCTTCGACGGCACCATCCGCACCGTCGAGGCGTACGTCCTCGACCGCGACGACCTCGACCTCTACGACGAGCGGGTCTCGGTCGAGTTCGTCGAACACATCAGGCCGACGCTGCGCTTCGACTCCGTCGACGAGCTGCTCACGGCCATGGCAGGGGACGTCGAGCGGTGCCGCCAGGTGCTGACCACCGTCGTCCCGTCCTGAGCCGCCCCCGGGGGCCACGGCCGGCGCTGCCCGGCACCTGGGCGCGCAGCGACTGGGGCCTGGTCATCGGAGCGCTGGGGCTCTCCCTCGTCGGCGCCCTGCTGGTGTGGTCGGCGACGCACAACGACGCCGGCACGGCATACCTGACCAGGCACCTGCTCAACACGGCGCTCGGGGTGGCGCTCGCGGCGGCGGTGACCCGCACCGGCCACCAGCTGTTGCGCGCGGTGGCGCCCGTGCTCTACCTCCTGTCGGTGCTCGGGCTCGTCCTGGTGCTCACGCCGCTGGGGTCGACGGTCAACGGCTCCCGCTCGTGGATCCTGCTGCCGGGCGGGTTCTCCGTGCAGCCCTCCGAGCTCGCCAAGGCGGCGCTGTGCCTGGGGCTGGCGATCATCCTCGGCGAGCGGCTCGACCGCGGCGCCGCGCCCGACGGCCGCGACGTCGCGGTGGCGTGGGCGGTCGCGGCCGTGCCCATCGGGCTGGTCATGCTGCAGCCCGACCTGGGCTCGGCGCTGGTGCTCGGGGCCCTGGCCTTCGGCGTGGTTGCCCTGAGCGGGGCACCGAAACGGGGCCTGGCCCTCGTGCTGGGGCTCGTGGTGGCCGGGGTGGTGGCCGCGCTCACGACCCCGCTATTGAGCGACTACCAGCGCGACCGGCTCACCGCCTTCGCCGACCCGCAGGCCGACCCGCAGGGCATCGGCTACCAGACCCGGCAGGTGCGCATCGCCATCGGCTCCGGCGGCTGGCAGGGGCAGGGCCTCTTCGAGGGCCGGCAGACGCAGGGCGGGTTCATCCCCTACCAGCAGACCGACTTCGTCTTCTCGGTGGCGGGGGAGGAGCTCGGGTTCGTCGGCGCCGCCGGCCTGCTCCTGCTCCTCGGGTTCGTCGTCATCCGCTCGGTGGTGGTCGCCGCGCGGGCCCGCGACGCCTTTGGGCGCCTCATGGCGCTCGGCGTGGCCACCTGGTTCACGTTCCAGGTGTTCGAGAACGTCGGGATGAACCTCGGCCTCATGCCCGTGACCGGGCTGCCCCTGCCGTTCGTGTCCTACGGAGGGTCCTCGATGTTCGCCTGCTGGCTGGCCGTCGGGCTGGTCAACAACGTGCACCTGTCCAGCCTGCGGCGCTGAGGCGAACGCCCGGCGCGTCGTGCTCGGGAATCACAACGATTCGCACGAATCACCCCCGGTGTCAGGGTGTGCGTGGCACTATCCGGGCAACGGAACCCCCAACGTGAGGATGGCGATGACGCTGCACTACCGGACCCCTGCCGACGAGCCCGTCGACCGGAGCCTGATCGAGAAGAGGGCGACCAGCGTGGCGCACCTGTTCCGGAGCCGGGTGGAGGCCAGCGCCAACGACGTGGCGTACTCGTTCCCGCGTGGCGACGCCTGGGTGCCGGTGACGTGGAAGGAGGCCCGCGAGCAGGCCTACCGGCTGGCCGCCGGCCTCATCGCCCTCGGCGTGGGTCCGGAGGCCCGCGTGTCGATCGCCTCCACGACGCGCTACGAGTGGGCCATCTGCGACCTGGCGATCATGTGCGCCGGCGCGGCCACCACGACGATCTACCCGACGACCATCCCCGGCGACGTCTCCTACATCCTGTCCAACTCGGACAGCCGCGTCGTCTTCGCCGAGGACGACGCCCAGATCGCCAAGCTGCGCGAGGTCCGCCACGAGATCCCGCACGTGACGCGGGTCGTCACCTACGACGGCACCCCCGACGGCGACTGGGTCATCACCCTCGACGAGCTCGACCAGATGGGCGCCGAGCTGCTCGCCACCGACTCCGGTGCCGTCGACGAGCGCATCGACGCCCTCACCCCGGAGCGGCTGGCCACGATCATCTACACCTCGGGCACCACCGGTCGCCCGAAGGGCGTTCGGCTGACCCACGACGCGTGGACCTACGAGGGCGCGGCGGTCGACTCGATCGGCATCCTCAGCAAGGACGACCTGCAGTTCCTCTGGCTGCCGCTGTCGCACGTGCTCGGCAAGATCCTGCTGACCATCCCGATGCAGATCGGCTTCCCGACCGCGATCGACGGCCGGGTCGACAAGATCGTGGAGAACCTCGGCGCCGTGAAGCCGACCTTCATGGGAGCCCCGCCCCGCATCTTCGAGAAGGCCAAGGGCCGGATCTCGATGATGATGCAGGAGGAGGGCGGCATCAAGTACCGCCTCTTCCAGTGGGCCGAGGGTGTGGGGGACAGGGCCGCCGCGCTGCGCTCCCAGGGCAGGGAGCCGTCGGGCCTGCTCGGGCTGCAGTACTCGCTGGCCGACAAGCTGGTCCTGCACAAGGTGCGCGAGCGCTTCGGTGGACGGGTCCGCTTCTTCGTCTCCGGTTCGGCGGCCCTCGACCCCGCGATCGCCAAGTGGTTCGACGCGTTCGGGATCCTCATCCTCGAGGGCTACGGACTGACCGAGACGAGCGCGTTCTCGTTCGTCAACCGCCCCAACGCCTACCAGCACGGCACCGTGGGCTGGCCGGCGCCGGGCACCGAGGTCAAGATCGCCGAGGACGGCGAGGTCCTGGTGCGTGGTCCGGGCGTCATGGAGGGCTACCACAACGCCCAGGACCAGACGGCCGAGACCATGGACGTCCAGGGCTGGCTGCACACCGGTGACATCGGCGAGGTTGACGAGCGCGGCTTCCTCAAGATCACTGACCGCAAGAAGGACATGTTCAAGACCTCGGGCGGCAAGTACGTCGCGCCGTCGCGGATCGAGTCGACCTTCAAGGGCATGTGCCCCTACGTCAGCCAGATGCTCGTGCACGGCGCCGACCGTCACTTCGTCTCGGCGCTGGTCACCCTCGACCCCGATGCGATGCAGGGTTGGGCGGCCGCCAACAACATGGCCGGCAAGTCCTACAGCGAGGTCGTCACGTCGCAGCGCTGCCGCGACATGGTCCAGGCCTACATCGACGAGCTCAACATGACGCTCAACCGGTGGGAGCAGATCAAGAAGTTCACCATCCTCGACAGGGACTTCTCGGTCGAGGAGGGCGAGATCACGCCGAGCATGAAGTTGCGCCGCAAGGTGGTCAACGAGCGCTACCGCGGCCAGCTCGACGCGCACTACGCGGACACGCCCGTGAAGTGACGTCCGCTCCACGGCTGACCGCGCGAGCGCCCCGCTGCCCCTCCGGGCGGCGGGGCGCTCGCGCGTGGTCGGGGCGGCGCCCGCGCGAGCGCGGGACGCGCCGGGTCGCCGGCGGGGTGAGGACGGTGTCGGATTCCTGCCAGTGGCCGTCGGCGCAGCCCGGCAGACTGGGCCCATGCACGAGGACCACGAGGCCTGCGTCCGCGCCGTCCAGGCCAAGGACGCCCGGTTCGACGGGTGGTTCTTCACCGCCGTGGTGACGACCGGCATCTACTGCCGCCCGAGCTGCCCGGTGGTGCCGCCCAAGCCGCAGAACATGAGGTTCTACCCCAGCGCGGCCGCAGCCCAGCGGGGAGGCTTCCGCGCCTGCAAGCGCTGCCGCCCCGACGCGGCGCCCGGCTCGCCGCAGTGGTCCACCCGTGCCGACGTGACCGCCCGCGCGATGCGGCTCGTCGCCGACGGGGTGGTCGACCGCGAGGGCGTGGCCGGACTCGCGCGGCACCTCGGCTACAGCACCCGCCAGCTCGAGCGGCTGCTCACCGCCGAGGTGGGGGCCGGCCCGCTGGCGCTCGCCCGCGCCCAGCGCGCCCAGACCGCCCGGGTGCTCGTGGAGTCGACCGACCTGCCCATGAGCGAGGTCGCCTTCGCCGCCGGCTTCGGAAGCCTGCGCTCCTTCAACGCGACGGTCCGGGAGGTCTTCGCGCTGACGCCCACGGCCTTGCGGCAGCGTGCGGAACCCGTTGTCGCCGATGAGCGCACCCAGACCGCCACCGAACCGGCCTGGCACCACGTGGCGCTGCGCCTGCCGTTCCGGGCGCCGCTGCTGCCGGACAGCCTGTTCGGGCACCTCGTCGAGACGCGGGTGCCCGGCGTGGAGGAGTGGCGTGCCGGCTCCTACCGCCGCACCCTGCTGCTGCCCCGCGGGCCGGGGGTGGTCGCCCTGGCGCCGGCCGGCGACCACGTCGCGGCGCGTGTGTGGCTCGCCGACCTGCGCGACCTCTCCAGCGCCGTGGCCCGCTGCCGGGCGCTGCTCGATCTCGACGCCGACCCGGCGGCGGTCGACGACCACCTCACCGGTGACCCCCACCTCGCACCACTCGTCTCCCGCGCGCCCGGCCGCCGGGTGCCTCGCACGGTCGACGCCGACGAGCTCGCCCTGCGCGTCGTCCTCGGGCAGCAGGTGTCGACGGCGGCCGCCCGCACGCTCGCGGCCAGGCTGGCGGCCGCCCTCGGCCCTGCGGTCAGCGACCCCGAGGGTGCGCTGACGCACTGCTTCCCGTCTCCCGAGGTGGTTGCCGAGCTCGACCCGGACACCCTTGCCATGCCGCGCAGCCGCGCAGCCACGCTGGTCGGGCTCGCGGCGGCCCTCGCGTCGGGCGCCGTCAGGTTGGGCCCCGGCGAGGACTGGGGGAGTGCCAAGGCCGCTCTCGCCGCGCAGCCGGGCGTCGGCCCGTGGACCGTCGAGATGGTGGCCATGCGCGGGCTCGGAGACCCGGACGCCTTCCCGGCCACCGACCTCGGGGTCAGGCAGGCTCTGGCGTCCCTCGGCGTCCGGGACGCCGCCGCCCTCGGCCAAGCCCGACGGCAGTGGCGGCCGTGGGGCGCGTATGCCGTGCAGCACCTATGGGGGATGGCGGACCACGCGGTGAACCGGCTCCCGGCCGAGGGCTCGGCAGCATGAACGCGCAGGGTCTCGGCCGCCGACACCTCGTGCTGGAGCCGACCCCCGTCGGCCCGCTCACCCTCGTGGCAGAGGGCGAGGGGCTCGTCGCCGTCTGGATGGAGGACCAGCGCCACCACCCCGGGGAGCTGACCTACGGCGTGTGCGCCGCCACGGACGACCCGGTGCTCGCTCGCGCCGCGGCGCAGCTCGAGGAGTACTTCGCCGGCGAGCGCACGGAGTTCGACCTGCCCCTCGCCGCCCAGGGCACCGAGTTCCAGCGGCGGGTGTGGGCGGAGCTGGTGACGATCCCGTACGGCGAGACGGCGACCTACGGTGAGCTGGCCCGGCGCCTGGGCAACCCCACCGGCTCCCGAGCCGTCGGTCTCGCCAACGGGCGCAACCCCCTCGGCATCGTGGTGCCCTGTCACCGGGTCGTCGGCACCAGTGGCGACCTCACCGGCTACGGCGGCGGCCTGCCGCGCAAGCGCCTGCTGCTCGACCTCGAGGCGCGGGTGGCCGGTCGCCGTCTGTTCTAGGTGTGCGGGGCTCGGTCAGGGGGCTGGACAAGGGCTGGGCATGCCTGCGGCCCCGCCGGTGTCGGCGGGGTGTGGGGCGGGGTCACGCTGGCTCCCGCGCGGCGCGCCTCGCGAGGAGCTCGTCGTAGGAGCCTCGGGTGAGATCCCACTCGAGCCCGGCGCTCCGCCAGGCTGATACGCGGCTGGTTCCCCTCCATGACCACAAAGGTAGAGCCGACCACCGACAGCCGGACCCAGCTCGACGATGACGGGAACGTCTGTCGCACAACCGTTTTCGCGGCATACCTCATCCCTCGCGGCAACCCGGGAGGCGGACCCTTGTGGATGATGTGACGGCGCCCGGCTCACTGTGGACGACTTAGCCGCCGTCCTGCACCAGGGGCACGAACCGGTAGTACCCGCCGCGCTCCACCTCAGGGCTGCCGGCCGCGGCGCGCACCCGCAGCATCCGGCCCCCCACCGGGATGACCATCACCCCGCCGGGCACCAGCTGGGCCACGAGCTCGTCGGGTAGGTGGTCGGGCTCGGCGGAGACGAGGATGCGGTCGAACGGCCCCTCCGACGGGGCACCGAGCATGCCGGGCGTGGCCCGCTCGACCCGAGCCCACGGCATACCGGCCCCGGCCAGGTTGGCCGCACCCATCTCCACCAGCGCCGGCACCCGCTCGACGCCCAGGACGGACCCCGTGGGGCCGGTCAGGTGCGCGAGGATCGCCGTGGTCCAGCCCGAGCCGGAGCCGACGTCGAGCACCCGGTGCCCCTCGTGCACGTCGAGCAGCTCGAGCATGGCCCGCACCGTGCTCGGCTGCGAGTTTGTCTGCCCGTGGCCGATCGGAAGGGCCATGTCGGCCGGTGCGAAGAAGCGCTGCGCCCTCGGCAGGTAGCGGGCCCGCGGCACCGCCCGCATGGCCTCCCGCACCCGTTCCGCGGCCTCCACTTCGCCAGTATGCCGCCGGGCCGAGGTCCGCGGATTCGGGCTGGGGGGCGGCCCCGGTTTACCCTTGAGCCCATGTCTGGCATGTCCGTCTTCCCTGCCCTCGAGCCGCTGCTCGAGCAGGTCAGCAAGCCCATCCAGTACGTCGGCGGTGAGCTCAACTCGACCGTCAAGGACTGGAACTGCGGTGGGTTCGGCCCCGCGGGCGACGACCTGACGGTGCGGTGGGCGCTGATGTACCCGGACGCCTACGAGGTCGGCGTGCCCAACCAGGGCGTCATGATCCTCTACGAAGTCCTCAACGAGCGCGAGGATGCCCTCGCCGAGCGCACGTATGCCGTGTGGCCCGACCTCGAGCGCCTCATGCGTGAGTCCGCTGTGCCGCAGTTCACGGTCGACGCACACCGGTCGGTGCGCGACTTCGACCTCTTCGGGGTCTCGTTCTCCACCGAGCTCGGCTACACCAACATGCTCACGGCGCTCGACCTCGCCGGCATCCCGCTCCACTCGGTCGACCGCACCGACGACGACCCGGTCGTGATCGCCGGTGGCCACGCCGCGTTCAACCCCGAGCCGATCGCCGACTTCATCGACGCCGCCATCGTCGGCGACGGTGAGCAGGCGGTGCTGACCGTGACCGACCTCGTCTCGGAGTGGAAGGCCCAGGGCCGGCCGGGGGGCCGCCGCGAGCTGCTGCTGCGCCTGGCCCGCACCGGCGGCGTCTACGTGCCGGCGCTCTACGACGTCGACTACCTGCCGGACGGCCGCATCAAGCGCGTGGCGCCGAAGCAGGACGCGTCGGGTGTGCCGTGGCGGGTCGCCAAGCACACTGTCATGGACCTCGACGAGTGGCCCTACCCGAAGCAGCCGCTGGTGCCGCTCGCCGAGTCGGTGCACGAGCGCATGTCGGTCGAGATCTTCCGCGGCTGCACCCGCGGCTGCCGCTTCTGCCAGGCCGGCATGATCACCCGGCCGGTGCGCGAGCGCTCCATCACCGGCATCGGCGAAATGGTCGAGCGCGGGCTGTCGGCGACAGGCTTCGAGGAGGTCGGCCTCCTCTCGCTGAGCTCGGCCGACCACAGCGAGATCGCCGACATCACCAAGGGCCTCGCCGACCGCTACGAGGGCACCGAGACCGGCCTGTCGCTGCCGTCGACCCGGGTCGACGCGTTCAACATCGACCTTGCGAACGAGCTCACCCGCAACGGCCGCCGATCCGGCCTGACCTTCGCGCCCGAGGGCGGCAGTGAGCGCATCCGCAAGGTCATCAACAAGATGGTGACCGAGGAGGACCTCATCAACACCGTCGCGGCGGCCTACGGCGCGGGGTGGCGACAGGTGAAGCTCTACTTCATGTGTGGGCTGCCGACCGAGACCGACGAGGACGTGCTGCAGATCGCCGAGCTCGCAAAGCGGGTCATCGAGACCGGCCGGCAGGTCAGCGGTCGGCGCGACATCCGGTGCACCGTCTCCATCGGCGGCTTCGTGCCCAAGCCGCACACGCCCTTCCAGTGGTGCGGCCAGCTCGGCGCCGAGGAGACCGACGCCCGGCTCGAGAAGCTGCGCGACGCGATCCGCTCCGACAAGCGCTACGGCTCCTCGATCGGGTTCCGCTACCACGACGGCAAGCCCGGCATCGTCGAGGGGCTGCTCTCGCGCGGTGACCGCAGGGTCGGCCGGGTCATCGAGGCGGTCTGGCGCGACGGCGGCCGGTTCGACGGCTGGAGCGAGCACTTCTCCTACGAGCGCTGGATGCGCTGCGCCGAGGAGGCCCTGGCCGACCTGCCGGTCGACGTCGCCTGGTACACCACGCGCGAGCGCGGCGAGACCGAGGTGCTGCCCTGGGACCACATCGACTCCGGCCTCGACAAGGAGTGGCTCTGGGACGACTGGCAGGACGCCCTCGACGAGACCGAGGTCGACGACTGCCGCTGGACCCCGTGCTTCGACTGCGGCGTCTGCCCGCAGATGGGCACCGAGATCGAGATCGGCCCGACCGGCAAGAAGCTGCTGCCCCTGACCGTGCTCGGCTCCGGCCGCGAGCAGATGCTCGAGAACGCCGGACACTCCCACTGACCCGGCCAGGTCCTGCTCGCAGGTCGGGGCGTTCCCGCGCACAGTGACGCGCGGGAACACCCCGAACACGGCGTCCGTCAGTCCCCGACCCTGACGACGAAAATGGCCATGTCGTCCTGTGGCGGCTCCGCGGTGAAGTCGAGGACCAGCTGGCGGATCCTCTCGGCCACCGCCTGAGCAGGCAGGTGAGCGGCACGGCTCAGCTCGGTGCTGAGCCCCTTCTCACCGACCATGTGGTCGTTCCGGCGTCTCTCCAGCACGCCGTCGGTGACCACGACGAGGACCTCACCCCGTTCGAACACGTGCTGCTCGGCCTCGTACTCCACCTGGTCGAGAACCCCCAGCAAGGGCTGCGGCCGGCCGATCTGGGTGACCCCCCCGCCGTTCCGCACGACGAACGGTGGGGGGTGGCCGGCGTTCACGACGTTCGCCCTCAGCCGTCGCCCATCGAGATGGAGCGTCCCGCACACCAGGGTCAGGAACCGCGACCTCGAGCCCTCGGCGAGGATCGCGGCGTTCAGCCGCTCGAGGACGGCCGGAACCGGGAAGCCGGCCTGGGCCAGAGCCCGGATGGTGTGCCGCGCCAAGCCGGTGACGGCCGCGGCCTCCGCCCCCTTTCCACACACGTCGCCGACGACGAAGCACCACGTGCCGCCGCCGACCGCGAAGAGGTCGTAGAAGTCGCCGCCGGCGGAGGCGCCCTCTCCTGCGGCCTCGTAGACCACGCCCACGTCGAGCCCCGGCGGAACGTCCATCGACGAGGGCAACAGGCTCTGCTGGAGCGCCTGGCCGACGGCAAGCAGGGCGCCGTGCGCCCTTGCGTTGTCGATCGCCAGGGCCGCCCTGCGCGCGATGGACTCGGCGACGAGGAACGTCTCGCTGCGCAGCGGGTTGTCCTTCGGGCGGCCAAGGGTCAGGAAACCGATCTGCCGCCCCCGGGCGACCATGCGGATAACGGTGAGCGACTGGCCCAGGAGCATGTCGACCGAGTCTCCGAGCTGGTCGGGGCTGGTGTCCTCGAGCGCTGCGAGGAGTGGCTCGACGAGCTGCTCGTCGGCGTGCCAGACGTGTTCCAGCACCGGGTTCCCCCGCTCGTCGTCGAGGTACACGGCGCACCAGCTCGCAAGGCGGGGCACAACGATCTGTCCGGTGATCGCCATGGTCATGGACTGGTCGAGCGATCCTGCGAGCAGGTCCCCCGCCTCAGCGATGAAGCTGAGCCAACCGCGCCGCTCACGTTCCGACCTCTGGAGTCGCGCACGGTCCGCAGCCACGGCTATCGAGTCGGCGAAACGCTGCAGCTCGACCGCCTGGTCGTCGGCGAAGGAGTCCGCGCGTTCGGCGGCCGCCCCCAACGCCCCGATGACCCTGCCCTCGATGACGACGGGCACGACGAGCAGCGATCCCAGACCGGTTCCCTGCAACAGCGGCACCTCCAGGTCGGAGAGGTCGGTCACCACCACCGGCAGGTGCGGCGTGCGCGGGTCGGGGACGCCTGCCGAGCCGGCTTCCAGCCGCGTGCCGCGAAGGGCATCCGGCAGGCCGCTGACGGCCTTGACCTCGAACTCGTCGTCGAAGTCCCGCACCAGCAGGAGGTAGGACGCATCCGCCGAGATCGGGTCCCTCACCCGCTCCACGGCCAGGGAGAGGTAGTCATCGATGCCCAGGCGCTGCAGCACGTCCTCCCTGATGCCCAGCGGATCGGCCCGGGTACGGGACGCCCGGGCGGCGGCCACCGGGTGCTCGAGCAGGTCGCGCCGGCTCGCTGGTACGAGCAACGCCACCGATCCCCGGCCGCGGCCGGCAGGGACGTGGGAGGCGAAGACCGCTGCGGGCACACCGTCCTTGCACACCACCGCGTAGGTGCCCTGCCACGGCGCGGCCGCCGCCGGTGTGGTGAGCTCGCGCGGCGGCCGGTCCCCGGGAAGGGAGTCGACCATCTCCTCGAAGGTCCTCCCGATCACCTCTTCGGGGGTCCAGCCGAACATCGCGGTCGCATCGGGGTTCCACGCCGTGACGACGCCGTGACCGGACATCTCGACGGCCGCGACGCGGAGAGGCTCCTGCGTCGTCCCCGCCGCGCTGGACTCGGGCCGCGCCGATGCCATGTCGCGGGAGCACAGCGCCCACACGCTCTTGGAGGTGCCGGTGTACTCGACCCCCCAGGCCGAGGCCAGCGCCGACGTGATCAACAGCCCGCGGCCGCCCTCGGCGTCGGTCGGCTCCTGGGCCCCCAGCGGCAGCGACCGTGAAGGATGACGGTCCTCCACCTCGAGCCGGAGGACCTGGGCGTCGAGCCTGAGCCGGAGGAGGGCTGTCGTCCCCGCGTGGACGATCGCGTTGGTGACCAGCTCGCTGACGAGGAGGGTGGCGTTGTCGACCAGGTCCCCGGCGCCCCATTCCTCCAAAGTCTGTCGGGCGAAGAGCCGTGCCTGCGACACCGAGCGCGCGTCCGCGGCGAAAGTGTGGTGGGCGCGCATCGGCTGGGTGGGCATGAGCTCTCGCGGGAAGGTATGGGCAGGCTCTCGTCATGGTGACAGACTTGCCCGCATCGTTGCACCGAGGCCGAAACTGGAGGCGCGCGATGCCCATGAGCCCGACTGTGACAAAGGGTGCGAAAGGAACGACCGGCGGCACGGAAGGGCATTCCGAGCCCCGCCGGAACGGCGACATCGACCCAGCGGAGCTCAGGCCCGTCCTTGCCGCGCTGACGGCCATGCGCGACGGCAACTTCCGCAAGCGGCTGCCGGAGGGCGGCGAAGGCATCGTTGCCGAGATCGCTGCCGTCTTCAACGAGATCGCCGACCGGGAGCAGCACCTGGCGAGCGAGCTGACTCGGGTCGCGCGCGTCGTGGGGCGTGAGGGTCAGTACGGCGAGCGAATCCAGCCCGGCGACGGAGAGGGCGCGTGGGCGAAGTCCATCGAAGCGGCCAACAGCCTCGTTGCAGACCTGGTCCGTCCCACGGGAGAGTTCGCCCGGGTCGTCGCGGCGGTGTCCGAAGGTGACCTCACCCAGCGGATGGACATCCGCCTCGACGGACAACCCCTCCGCGGTGAGCCGCTCCGGGCGGCCAAGAGCGTCAACGGTCTGGTGAACCAGCTGTCCTCCATCGCCGACGAGATCACTCGCGTCACCCGCGAGGTCGGCACCGAGGGCAAGCTGGGTGGGCAGGCGCGTGTGCGCAACGCCGACGGCAGCTGGCGCGGGCTGATCGACGCGGTGAACACGATGTCGTCCCGGCTCACTGCCCAGGTCCGCGACATCGCCCTGGTGACCACGGCTGTCGCGAACGGCGACCTTTCACAGACCGTCACGGTCGAGGTGTCGGGGGAGATGTCCCAGCTCAAGGACACCGTCGACCGGATGGTCGACCAGCTCTCCTCCTTCGCGGCCGAGGTGACTCGAGTGGCCCGGGAGGTCGGTACGGAGGGACGGCTCGGTGGCCAGGCGGATGTGCGGGGGGTGTCGGGCACGTGGAAGGACCTCACGGACTCCGTGAACACCATGGCCTCGAACCTGACCAGCCAGGTGCGCGGCATCTCGTCCGTCGCCCAGGCCGTGGCCCAGGGGGACCTCAGCCAGCAGATCACCGTCACGGCCCGCGGTGAGGTGGCGGAGCTGGCGGACACGCTGAACTCCATGACCGCGACACTGCAGACCTTCGCCGACGAGGTGACCCGGGTCGCCCGCGAGGTGGGCACCGAGGGGATCCTCGGCGGCCAGGCGGACGTGCCGGGCGTCGCGGGTCGGTGGAAGGACCTCACCGAGTCGGTGAACTACATGGCGAACAACCTGACGGCGCAGGTCCGCGACATCGCCCAGGTGACGACATCGGTGGCACGAGGCGACCTCAGCAGGAAGATCACGGTCGACGTGAAGGGCGAGCTCGCCGAGCTCAAGAGCACCGTGAACACGATGGTCGACCAGCTGTCCTCCTTCGCGGACCAGGTGACCCGGGTGGCGCGCGAGGTCGGCAGCGACGGCATCCTCGGCGGACAGGCCGACGTCCCCGGCGTCGCCGGGACGTGGAAGGACCTGACCGACTCGGTGAACTCCATGGCGAGCAACCTGACCAACCAGGTGCGCAACATCGCGCAGGTGACGACCGCCGTCGCCCGAGGGGACCTGAGCCAGAAGATCACCGTCGACGTGCGCGGCGAGCTCGCTGAGCTGAAGGGGACCGTCAACACGATGGTCGACCAGCTGTCGTCGTTCGCCGACGAGGTGACCCGCGTCGCCCGTGAGGTCGGTGGGGAGGGCCGGCTCGGCGGTCAGGCTGCCGTGCCCGGCGTGTCCGGGACCTGGCGAGACCTCACCGACTCGGTGAACTTCATGGCGGGCACGCTCACCGCCCAGGTGCGCAACATCGCCGAGGTGACCACCGCCGTCGCCCGTGGCGACCTCACGCGCACCATCACGGTCGAGGCTCGGGGCGAGATCCTCGAGCTGAAGGACACCGTGAACACCATGGTGGACCAGCTGTCGTCGTTCGCCGACGAGGTCACGAGGGTGGCCCGCGAGGTCGGCACGGAGGGCCGGTTGGGCGGCCAGGCGGACGTCCACGACGTCTCCGGGACGTGGAAGGACCTGACCGAGAACGTCAACATGATGGCGGCGAACCTGACCTCCCAGGTGCGCAACATCGCTGAGGTGACGACCGCGGTGGCCAGTGGTGACCTCACCCGCAAGATCACCGTCGACGCCCGAGGCGAGATCCTCGAGCTCAAGAGCACCGTGAACACCATGGTGGACCAGCTGTCGTCGTTCGCCGACGAGGTGACCCGCGTGGCGCGGGAGGTCGGCACCGAGGGCATGCTCGGCGGACAGGCACGGGTCCCCGGCGTGGCCGGGACCTGGCGCGACCTGACCGTCTCGGTGAACTCGATGGCGAGCAACCTGACGAACCAGGTGCGCAGCATCGCAGCGGTCTCCACTGCGGTCGCGCGGGGCGACCTCAGCCAGAAGATCTCCATCGAGGCGCGCGGTGAGGTGGCTGCGCTCGCCGGCACCATCAACGCCATGGTGGACACGCTGCGCGCGTTCGCCGACGAGGTGACCCGGGTGGCGCGGGAGGTCGGCACCGAGGGCATCCTCGGCGGCCAGGCCCACGTCCGCGGTGTCGCCGGCACCTGGAAGGACCTGACCGACTCGGTGAACTCCATGGCGGGCAACCTGACGAGCCAGGTGCGCAGCATCGCGCTCGTCACCACTGCCGTCGCCCACGGCGACCTGACCCAGAAGACGTACGTCGACGCGCGCGGCGAGATCCTCGAGCTGAAGACGACGGTCAACCGCATGGTCGACCAGCTGTCCTCGTTCGCCGACGAGGTGACCCGGGTGGCCCGCGAGGTCGGCACCGAGGGCAAGCTCGGTGGTCAGGCGGAGGTCGCCGACGTCTCGGGCACATGGCGCAAGCTCACCGAGAACGTGAACCAGCTCGCCGGAACGCTCACCACACAGCTGCGGGCGATCGCCGAGGTCTCCACGGCAGTGACCCAGGGTGACCTGAGCCAGGAGATCACCGTCGAGGCGCAAGGTGAGGTCGCCGAGCTCAAGGACAACCTCAACCAGATGATCGACAACCTGCGTGAGACCACGCGGGCGAACCAGGAGCAGGACTGGCTCAAGACCAACCTCGCCCGGTTCACGGGACACATGCAGGGCGGGCGCGACCTGCTCGACGTCACCCAGCTCATCGTGACCGAGCTGACCCCGCTGGTCGGGGCCACCGAGGGCTCGTTCTTCCTGACCGAACAGGGTGCCGACGGTGCCGAGTCGCTGCGACGGATCGCCTCGTACGGCTACCGTCCCCGCGCTGGGGTGCCCGACACCTTCGGCTTCGGTGAGGGGCTCGTCGGGCAGTCGGCCCTCGGACGCGAGCCCATCCTCGTGACCGACGTGCCCAGTGACTACATCCGGATCTCGTCCGGTCTGGGCGAAGCCTCCCCGCTCACGATCATCATCCTGCCAGTGGTGTTCGAGGAGCAGGTGCTCGGTGTCGTGGAGCTGGCGTCGTTCGTGCCGTTCAGCGTGGTGCACATCCAGTTCCTCGAGCAGCTGATGGAGATCATCGGCGTCTCCCTCAACGCCATCATCGCCAGCTCCCGTACCCAGGCACTCCTGGTCGAGTCGCAGCGGCTCGCGGCAGAGCTGCAGAACAAGTCGGGGGAGCTGCAGACCCAGCAGCGCGAGCTGCAGCAGAGCAACGCCGAGCTCGAGGAGAAGGCGAGCCTGCTGGCCCAGCAGAACCGGGCGATCGAGATCAAGAACCTGGAGATCGAGGACGCCCGCCGCGCCCTCGAGGACCGTGCGGAGCAGCTGGCGCTGTCGTCGCGCTACAAGTCCGAGTTCCTCGCCAACATGTCGCACGAGCTGCGCACGCCCCTCAACTCACTGCTGATCCTGGCGAAGCTGTTGTCCGACAACGCGGACGGAAACCTGAACCGCCGCCAGGTGGAGTTCGCCCAGACGATCCACAGCGCGGGCACGGACCTCCTGCAGCTGATCAACGACATCCTGGACCTGTCCAAGGTGGAGGCCGGGAAGATGGACGTCCACCCCTCCGATGTCGCGCTCTCGGGGGTCGTGGAGTACGTCGAGGCCACATTCCGGCCCTTGACCGCGGAGAAGGACCTGCGCTTCTCGGTGACGGTCTCCGACGACCTGCCCCGGACGCTGCACTCCGACCAGCACCGGCTCCAGCAGGTGTTGCGCAACCTGCTGTCGAACGCCGTGAAGTTCACGACCTCCGGCGAGGTGAGGCTGGACATCCGGAACTCCACCGAGGAGCGCTTCACGACCCCCTCACTCACCGTGGCGCCCCAGGTGGTGGCCTTCGCGGTCAGCGACACGGGCCTCGGCATCGCGCCCGAGCAGCTGCGGACCATCTTCGAGGCCTTCCAGCAGGCGGACGGCACGATCAGCAGGAAGTTCGGCGGCACAGGCCTCGGCCTGTCGATCAGCCGGGAGATCGCCCGGCTGATCGGCGGCGAGATCCACGTGGAGAGCGAGCCGGGTCGGGGCAGCACGTTCACGCTCTACCTGCCGATCCGGTTCGCCGCCGGCCACCAGTCGTCGGCGAACGAGGCGGGACCGGTGCAGCTCGAGCAGGCGGCGGAGGCCGTCCCCGCGAGGACCGGGCCCGTGGAGCTGGTCCAGGAGAGCGTGGAGGACGACGGGGCCGACATCCGGCCCGACGACCGCGTGCTCCTGGTCGCACTCTCCGACGTGGACCTGTGCCGGGCTGGGGTGGAGATCGGCCGGCAGCAGGGCTTCAAGGTCATGGCGACCACCCGGGCCGACGACGCGCTCGTCCTTGCCCACCAGCGCCGGCCCGAGGCCATGATCATCGGCATGGACATGGTCGCCCACGACGGGATGTCCCTCCTCAACGGCCTCAAGAGGTTCTCCGAGACCCGTCACATCCCCACGGTGGCCGCACACTCGGCCAAGGCAGGCCAGGACGCCCACCAGGGCCGTCTGGCCGGCGCGCTCGACGTGATCGAGGAACCGGTCACCCGCGCGGAGATCGAGTCAGCCCTCGAGCGGCTCGCCTCGTTCGTGGCGAGGGAGACGCGGTCGCTTCTGGTCGTGACGGGCGACCCCGCCGGCCAGAGCGCCGCCGCCGCCGAGCAGTTCGGCGCCATGGAGGACGTCGAGGTAGAGGTGGTGGGAACCTCGGCGGCTGCCGCGGAGGCCCTGGACGCCCGCCCCTGCGACTGCGTCGTGGTGGACCTCGGGATGGCCGAGGGGGGCGGGTTCGACGTCCTCAAGCGGATCAGGGCGCGCAAGGCGCTGCGCGGCACACCGGTGGTCGTCACCGGTGCCGCCGACCTCAGCCCACGCGAGGCGACCCGACTGCGGCAGTACGTCGACGCCATGACCATCACCACCCCGCCGTCGCTGGAGCGCCTCGTCGACCAGATCGCCCTGTTCCTGCACCGGGCCGACGTCGAGCTGCCACCCGACCTCAGGCGCTCCCTCGAGCGGGTGCGGGACGGCGAGCAGGTCTTCGTCGGCAAGCGCATCCTCATCGTGGACGACGACGTGCGGAACGTGTTCGCACTCGCGAGCGCCCTCGAGCAGCACGGCATCGACGTCATCTACGCCGACAACGGGGAGTCCGGACTCGACGCCCTGCGCCGGGAGCCCGACATCGACCTGGTGCTGATGGATGTGATGATGCCGGGGATGGACGGTTACACCGCGATGCGGGAGATCCGCAAGATGCCCACGTTCCGGGACCTCCCCGTGATCGCCCTGACCGCGAAGGCCATGCCGGGGGATCGGGACAACAGCCTGACCGCCGGCGCGTCCGACTACGTCACCAAACCCGTGGATGTCGAGCAGCTGCTCACGGTGTTCAGGTCGTGGCTGTCATGACGGAGCGGGCGAAGATCCTGATGGTCGACGACCGACCGGAGAACCTCCTGGCGCTGGAGGCCATCCTCGGGTCGCTCGACCAGGTGCTGGTCCGCGCGGGCTCGGGCGAGGAGGCGCTGAGGGCGCTGCTCAAGGACGATTTCGCGCTGATCCTCCTCGACGCCCAGATGCCGGGCATGGACGGCTTCGAGACGGCGACCCGGATCAAGCGGCGAAGCCGCACCAAGGACGTCCCGATCATCTTCCTGACCGCGCTGGAGAAGGACCAGAACAGCTCCTACCGCGGCTACGCCTCGGGGGGAGCCGACTACATCTCCAAGCCCTTCGACCCCTGGATCCTCCGTGCCAAGGTCCAGGTGTTCGTCGACCTGTGGACGGCGAGCCGTCGCCTGGCAGCCCAGGCCGCGTTCCTTCGCCAGCAGGTCGACTCGCAGCCCGACGAGGTCGACGTGATCGCGGTCCTGAGGGAGCGGGTCGTCGGGGTCGCGGAGGCGGTCGACCAGCTCGCCGAGCAGGCCGGCCACTCGGGTGACCCCCTGGTGACGGGATCCGTGCAACGCGTGCAGCGCCGGGTGGACGAGCTTGCCGACGCGCTCGCGGTCCTCGACTCGGGCGCAGGGGTGGCGGGTCTCACCCGTCGCGAGTTCGGCTGACCGCAGTCCGTCCTTCCCGGTCCGTGGGCAGCAGGAGACAGGCGGCGGCGCAGTGCCCCTGCTCCGTGCCTGCAGGCCTCCGTGTGGCTCGACGACGACCGCATGCGGGAGGCTCTAGGGTGGCTGGCCATGGACGGGGAGCGGGCTGCCTACCGCGTCGTCGAGGCGGGCGAGGGGGACTTCGGCGACCTGACCCGGATGCGGCTCGCGTGGTCAGCAGAGCACGGGTTGCGTGCCACCGACGCTGCCCGCGATGAGTTCACGGACCGCATGCAGCAGTGGTGGGACCAGCAGTCGGGCCACCGCCGGGCATGGGTGGTCCGGGACGCCGCAGGGGCGTCCGTGGGCATGGCCAACCTCGCGGTGTTCACGCGTATGCCGCGGCCGGGAGTGCCCGACGTGCACTGGGCGTACGTGGCCAACGTCTGGGTGGACCCTGCCCACCGACGGCGAGGGGTGGGGCGCCTGCTCATGGAGGGCGTCGTCGACTGGGCCCGGGAGGCGCGGATGCTGCGGATCGTGCTCAACCCGAGCGAGGTGTCCCTACCGCTCTACCATGGGCTGGGCTTCGCCCCGGCGGACAACCTGCTGCGGCTCGACCTGTGACCCGCCACCGGGTGGGGCACGGAGTCGCCCAGCTGCTGCGGTTCGCGTGGCTCGAGGCCCGCGCGTGCGCGTTCGCGGTCGTCATCTTCGCCGGGTTGGCCCTCTCGACCGTGGTGCCGCTGCCGATCGCGCGCTACGACGCCCTGCTCGTCTACGGCGTCGTCGCGACCCTGGCCTTCTGGGCGCTGCGGCTGGAGACGGGGCGTGAGGTGCTCGGCACGCTGGCCTTCCACCTGGTCGGCCTGGTGTTCGAGATGCTGAAGGTGCGGCTCGGCTCGTGGGCCTACCCGGAGGACGCGCTCACGAAGGTCGCGGGGGTCCCGCTCTACAGCGGCTTCATGTATGCCGCGGTCGGCTCCTACATCGCGCGGGCCTGGCGGCTGATGGACCTGGGGCTGACCCGCTACCGGCCGTGGCCGACCGCCGCGCTGGCCGTGGCGATCTACGCCAACTTCCTGACCCACCACTTCCTTCCCGACGCGCGCGTCGTGCTGGCCGTGCTGCTGCTCGCCGCCACGTGGCGCACCTGGGTCCACTACACCGTGGGGCCCAGCCGCTACCGGATGCCGCTGGCCCTGTCGTTCGTGCTCATCGGCTTCTTCCTGTGGCTGGCCGAGAACATCTCCACGGTCTTCGAGGCCTACCGGTACCCGGACCAGGCCGACGGCTGGTCCATGGTCCACGTCGGCAAGTTCGGGTCGTGGGCCCTGCTCGTGGTGGTCTCCTTCGTGCTCGTCGCGAACTGGAAGACCTCGCACCTGCGTGACGAAACCCGCCGCCACGCCGAACCGACCGTCGATATCGTGGAGAGGTGAGCAGGACCCCGGGCAGGAGACCTGAAGCGGCCGTGCGTGCCTACCTCGACGTCGTCGCCGACCTGGCCTCGACCCGGGACGACCTGCTCGCGGTGCTCCACCCCGACGTGGTCTTCGTCGAGCACCCGAGCCCCATGTCACCCCACGGCCGCACCCACGGTCGTGACGGCATGGTGGCCGGCTTCCTCGCCGGCAAGGACCTGCTCTCCGAGCAGCAGATCGACGTGCAGGGCGTGCTCGTCGAGGGGGACCGGGTGGCGGTGCAGTCGACCTGGACCGGCGTGGTGCGCCACGACGCCGGTGCGCTGGCCGCCGGCACGCGCCTGACCGCCCACCTGGCCGGCTTCTTCACGGTGCGCGATGGGCTCGTCTCCCGACACGAGACCTACGACTGCTATGAGCCCTTCCCGGCGCCACCGCAGGGCCCGCGCCACCGCTGACGCCGATGTGTGCCGGGTGGCCAGGACGCGGTGACCACCCGGCACACGGCGGTGGTCAGCCCCTGCGGCTGGCGAACCAGGGGTGGTGGAGGTCCTTGTAGGAGACGTCCTGCATCATCGACATCTCCTCCTCGTAGTCCCGACGCACCTCCTCGGGCATCTGCTTGCGCTCGCCGTCGCGGGCCTCGGCCTCGGAGCGGAACGCCACCGTCTCGGTGAACCAGCCGTCCGGCTGCATCGCGAGGGTGCCGCCGATGATCTCCGGGCGCTGCTCGTGGAGGGTGTCCATCGGCTGCTCCATCCTGTGGCGGAACCGCTCGGGGTCGCTCACGCGTCCCTGGATGACCTGCACGAAGCCGGCATCGTCGGACCCGCCCTGCATCCAGATGGTCGCGTCGTCGCAGTCGTGGAAGGTCACGTCGCCGTCGAAGCACTCCTGCATCTTCTGCCACCACTCGCCCTGCTCGGGTCTGGCCGAGTTGCGCATCGCGGCATCCTTGGACTCGAAGCGCACCACCCCGACGAACTCGCCCTCGTCCGTGACGCCGTAGGTGCCGCCCAGCCAGCCCTCCGCCGTCGGACCCAGCCTCTCGCGCCACTCGTCGGTCAGGCGGTGCAGCCGCTCCTCGTCGCGGCACTTTCCCTGGATGATCTGGATGAACACGTCCGCCCTCCTGTCCTGGCAGGGCCGCTTCCCTGGTGAAGTGGCCCAGCGCTCGACGCTACGCCGGACGCCCGGCGCTCTCGTCGGGCAGACGTCCTAGCCCCGCGGCACGGTGACCGGCCGCCGAGCTACGCGAAAGTGACTGTTACGCGAAGAGGGCGGCGACGACCTCGCGGAAGGCCGCGGTGTGCCGGTCGACGTCCTCGCGGGAGGTCTCCGGGCACATGAGGGCCATGTTGTGGAACGGCGTCATGAGGATGCCGCGGTTGACCATGGCCAGGTGCATGTAGGCGTCGAGCTGGTCGTCTGCGGCGGCCGCAGAGGCCTCGCCCGTCGTGGGCGCGGGGCGGGCGAAGCGGTACTCCGCCCGCGCGCCGAGCTGGCTGATCGACCACGGCACGTCGAGCTCGTCGAGGGTCGCCTGCACGCCCGCGGTGAACTCGGTGGCCAGCGCCGTCATGCGCTCGAACGCGTCCTGCGTCAGCACCTCGCCGAGGGTGGCTCGCATGGCGGCGGTCGACAGGGCGTTGCCGGCCAGCGTGCCGCCGACGCCGCCCACGTCGACGATGTCGGCCTCGCCTGCCTCGGTGTGCCGGGTGATCGATGCGGCGACCTCCTGGGTGATGCCGTAGGCGCCGGACGGGATGCCGCCCCCGATGGACTTGCCGATGACGAAGATGTCGGGCTGCAGGCCCCACGCGCGGGTGGCGCCGCCCCAGCCGGCGGAGAAGGTGTGCGTCTCGTCGATCATCAGCAGCGCCCCGTACTGCGTGGCCAGCTCGCGCAGCCTCTCCATGAAGCCGGGCTCGGGCAGCACGATGCCGATGTTGGTCAGGGCCGGCTCGGTGAGGATGGCGGCCACGTCGCCGTGCGCGAGGGCAGCCTCGACGGCCTCGAGGTCGTTCCAGGTGACGGCGCGGGTCGTCAGGTCGAGGTCGACCGGCGGGGCCACGTTGCCGGGCCGGCTCTCGGCCTTGCCCCCGGGCCCCGGCAGGGCGAAGGCCTCGTCCACCGAGCCGTGGTAGCAGTAGGCGAAGACGAGGACCTTGGGCCGGCCGGTGGCCAGGCGGGCCAGTCGGATGGCCCAGCGGTTGGCGTCGGTGGCGCTGAGCGTGAACGACCACAGCGGCATGCCGAACCGCCGGGTCAGCTCGGCCCCCACCCACTGGGCGTCCTCCGTGGGCAGCATCGTGGTGATCCCGCCGAGCTCGCCCATACGGCGCTGCACCGCCGCGACCGTCGGCGCGGGGGAGTGACCCGCCATGGCGCCGGTGTCGCCGAGGGCGAAGTCGACGTAGGTGTGGCCCTCGACGTCGGTGACGCGGTTGCCCTTGGCGTGGTCGAGGTAGAGCGGGAACCCGCCGGTCCACATGTTCATCCAGGTCATCGGCACGCGGCCGAAGAGGTTCCCCGCCTCCTCGAAGAGGGCGCGGCTGCGAGGGTGGTTCGTCGTGTATGCCGCCTGCTCGGCTTCGAGGAGGGAGGCCAGCCGGGTGCGGTCGAGGGACGCCATGAGGGAAGGCTAGTGTGCCGATGTCGTCAGCGACAGTGGCATCTTACGGATGATCTCGGCATCCAGAGGCCCTGCGGGCCACTGATTCCGTATCCCGACGGGGTGTCGGGGAAGGTCTGCCTGCACTGCTCCGCGCGCTGCGTCGCTGATGCCTCGGCGGCGCCAGTGACGCCGTCACCGCCCGCGGGCCGGGCACGGCGGCATACCTCCTAGGCTTGTCCACCATGGCCCGCCAGCGCACCCCCGAAGGACCGCCACCCGCACCCGCCGTGCAGAAGCTGCGGGTGCGCTACGCCAAGCGGGGGCGGCTGCGGTTCTCCTCCACGAGGGACTTCCAGCGCGCGCTCGAGCGGGCGCTGCGCCGCGCCGGGGTGCCGATGGCGTACTCGGCCGGCTTCCACCCGCACCCGAAGGTGTCCTACGCCAACGCCGCCCCGACCGGCACCGCGAGCGAGGCGGAGTACTTCGAGATCTCCGTCACCGAGCGGGTCGACCCCGAGTCGGTGCGGGCCGCCCTCGACGAGGCGCTCCCCGACGGCCTCGACGTGCTCGAGGTGGTTCAGGCCTCGGCCGGCTCGCTCGCCGACCGACTCCAGGCCAGCGACTGGGTCATGGAGTTCACCGACGTGCCGCTGGCCGAGCTCGAGCGGGCGGCGGGGGCCCTGCTGGCGCAGGAGCGGGCCGAGGTGACCCGGATGTTCAAGACGGGGCCGAAGACCTTCGACGTGCGCGGCGCCGTCGTGTCGCTGTCCGCTGAGGCCTCGGAGCGGCCCGGGTGTGCGATACTGCAGGTGGTCGTCCGGCACACCACACCTGCCGTACGCCCCGACGACGTTCTGACCGCGCTGCGAGCAGTCACGGAGTTCGCGCCGCCGACACCACCCCTGGTGACCCGGCTGGCGCAGGGCCCGCTGCAGACCGCATCCGCTGGGGTGGCCGACCCATTGGCTGCCGACAAGGACGGCGCCGGCACCTGACCGGTGACGCGCGGCCCGCGCGAGCCAGCCAGGGGCAACCAACGACTTCCGTGTCGCAGGCACCCGCAGGCGAGACGGCGCACAACCCACGCACCACGGTGCTGATCGGAGCGGCCTCGGCCTCTCGGGTGTGGCCCTCACCCCGTGGGTGACGAGAGGACGCCACGATGGCATCCACCGAAGACCTCTTCCAGGCTCCGCAGGGCTCCGCCGAGGGCGAGACCGCCGCGGCGGCGCAGGCCCCCGCCACCGACTCCGCAGCCGCCCCGGCGCCGGCCCGCAAGCGGGCTCCGCGACGGGCCACCAAGAAGGCGGCCGCGCCCGCCCCGTCGCAGTCCGCCGAGTCGCGGTCCACCGACGAGAAGCCGGCCGACGAGGCTCCCGCGACCGACCAGCCGGTCGACCAGCCGGTTGACCAGCCTGCCGACGACAAGCCCGCGGACGAGAGCTCCGCCGACGACAAACCCGCCAAGCCTGCCAGGAAGAGGGCGGCCAAGAAGACCGCGCGCAAGTCCGCCAAGAAGGCCGCGCCCGAGGTCGAGGGCACGGTCGAGGCAACCGCCGAGGCCGTCGAGGCGACGGTCGAGCCGGCCGGCGCCGAGGTGGCCCCGCTCGGGGAGGCCCTCGACGAAGGTGCCGAGCAGCGCGAGGAGAGCGACGCCCGGGAGGCAGCCGCTGGCGCCTCGGCCGTCCCGAGCCTCGGGGTGCTGTTCAAGGCGCCGGAGACGCCGGTGGTGCCGTCGCGACGCCGCGCCCGCAAGGCCCAGCCCGAGGTCGAGGAGCCGCAGGGCGGCGAGGCGTCGGCCGACGAGGGCGAGCAGGCTGAGCAGCCCGCGGAGGAGGAGGCCACCGAGGGCGGCCGCGGCCGTCGTCGCCGCAACCGCGGCGGCAAGGGGCGCCGGGGTCGCGGGGCTGCCGAGGGCGAGGAGTCGGCGGAGCCGGACACGCTGCTGCAGGCACCCGAGGCGGGCCAGGAGGCTCCGGCCGAGGAGGCCGAAGCCGGGGGCGAGGGCGCCGAGGAGGGTGCTGAGGGCGAGGGTGGCACGAGCCGCCGCCGCACCCGCCGTCGTCGCCGCAGCGGCAACGCGGCCGAGGGCGAGGCCGAGCCCGGCGTCGTCACCAAGGTGCGCGAGCCGCGCAAGGAGCGCGACGAGCCCACCTCGCTCAAGGGCTCCACCCGGCTCGAGGCCAAGAAGCAGCGCCGCCGCGAGGGCCGCGAGGCAGGGCGTCGACGCACCATCATCACCGAGGCCGAGTTCCTCGCCCGGCGCGAGAGCGTCGAGCGCACCATGGTCGTGCGCGAGCGGGACGGCAGGACCCAGATCGGCGTCCTCGAGGACGACGTGCTCGTCGAGCACTACGTCTCGCGCGAGACCAACGTCTCGATGGCAGGCAACGTCTACCTCGGCCGCGTCCAGAACGTGCTGCCCTCGATGGAGGCGGCCTTCGTCGACATCGGCAAGGGCCGCAACGCCGTGCTCTACGCCGGCGAGGTCAACTGGGACGCCGCGGGCCTCGAGGCCAACCAGCCCAAGCGCATCGAGAACGCGCTCAAGTCGGGCGACACCGTGCTGGTGCAGGTCACCAAGGACCCGATCGGCCACAAGGGCGCCCGCCTGACCAGCCAGATCTCGCTGCCGGGCCGCTACCTCGTCTACGTCCCCGAGGGGAACATGACGGGCATCTCACGCAAGCTCCCCGACACCGAGCGCGCCCGCCTCAAGCAGATCCTCAAGGAGGTCGTGCCCGAGAGTGCGGGCGTCATCGTGCGCACCGCCGCCGAGGGGGCGAGCGAGGAGGAGCTGCGGGCCGACGTCGAGCGCCTGACCAAGACGTGGGAACGCATCAAGTCCAAGGCCGACGCCAAGTCCGGCTCGAAGGGCAAGTCGGGCGGCGCCCCGGCGCTCGTCCACGGCGAGCCCGACCTCACGGTGCGCGTCATCCGCGACGTCTTCAACGAGGACTTCACCTCCCTGGTCGTCGCCGGCGACCAGGCCTGGCAGGAGGTCAGCGAGTACCTCGGCGACGTCGCGCCCGACCTCGCCGGCCGCCTGAAGAAGTGGACCTCCGAGGAGGACCTCTTCAGCCACTACCGGGTCGACGAGCAGATCGCCAAGGCGATGGACCGCAAGGTCTGGCTCCCGTCCGGCGGCTCCCTGGTCATCGACCGCACCGAGGCGATGACCGTCATCGACGTCAACACGGGCAAGTTCGTCGGCTCGGGGGGCAACCTCGAGGAGACGGTCACGAAGAACAACATCGAGGCGGCCGAGGAGATCGTGCGCCAGCTCCGGCTGCGCGACATCGGCGGCATCATCGTCATCGACTTCATCGACATGGTGCTCGAGTCCAACCGCGACCTCGTGGTGCGCCGGCTCCTCGAGTGCCTCGGCCGTGACCGGACCAAGCACCAGGTGGCCGAGGTGACCTCGCTCGGGCTGGTGCAGATGACACGCAAGCGGGTCGGCAGCGGCCTCATCGAGGTGTTCTCCGAGACCTGCGACCACTGCAACGGTCGCGGCATCATCGTCCACGCCGAGCCCGTCGAGCGGGCCGTCGGCGGTGGTGAGTCCGCCGGCAACGGCGGCGGTGCCGCCCGCTCCCGCAGCCGCAAGGGCAGGTCCGGCGGCCGCGAGGCCGAGGAGCAGCAGGCTCCGCCGACCCCGACCGGCCCGACGCCGGCGCAGATCGCCGCGGCTGCCCACGCTGCCGCGCTCAAGAGCGCCGGGGTGGCCCTCGAGGCCGACGGCTCCGAGGCGCCCTCGCAGGACCAGCCTGTGCTCGAGGTCCACGAGACCGAGTCCGAGGAGCAGCAGCCGGCACCGGCCCGGGCGCAGTCTGCACCCGAGCGCGCGCCCGCGACCGAGGCGGCACCCGAGCGCGCGCCCGCGACCGAGGCGGCACCTGCTGCCGCGGCCCCGGTCCACGAGGCCCCGGCTGCGCAGCCCGCAGCGCCCGAGCCAGCCGCCCCCCGGCGCCGCAAGCGCGGACGGGTGGTGGCCCCGGCCGGCCCGCCCCGCGCGTCGGTGGCGTCGCCCGCTGGCGAGGAGGACGGCGCGGCTCCCGCGCCCGACGCCTGACCTGCCGGTATGCCGCCCGCTCGGTTTTGGAGAGCGGGCGGCCACCCGGTACTCTTGACCCTCGGTGCGCCCACCGCTCCCGATGTCCGCGTCAGCGGGTAGCTATCGGACGGTCCAGACAGAGAGCGCGTGCCCTTCGAAAGACGAAAGTGAGATCAACTGTGTACGCGATTGTTCGCGCTGGTGGCCGACAGGAAAAGGTGTCGGTCGGCGACGTCCTCATCATCGACAAGGTTTCCGCCCAGGCCGGCGACACCGTTGACCTCACGCCGCTTCTCGTGGTCGATGGCTCCACCATCACCAGCGACGCCGACAAGCTCGCCAAGGTGAAGGTCACCGCCGAGGTCGTCAAGCCCGCCAAGGGCCCGAAGATCACGATCATGAAGTACAAGAACAAGACCGGCTACAAGAAGCGCCAGGGCCACCGTCAGCACCTGACCCAGGTCAAGGTCACCGCGATCGAGGCCTGAGCCTCCCGCCCACCAGACTTCGTTTAGACCGTAGACTTAAGACAAGGCAGGAACTGACATGGCACACAAGAAGGGTGCGTCCTCGACCCGAAACGGTCGTGACAGCAACGCACAGCGACTCGGCGTCAAGCGCTTCGGCGGCCAGCTGGTCAACGCGGGCGAGATCCTCGTCCGCCAGCGCGGCACGCACTTCCACCCCGGTGACGGCGTGGGCCGTGGCGGCGACGACACGTTGTTCGCCCTGGTCGCCGGCAACGTGCAGTTCGGCACCAAGCGCGGCCGCAAGACCGTGAACATCGTCCCGGCGGAGACCGTCGCCGCGGAGTGATTGGTATGCCGCGGGCCTCGACCCCGCGGTCACCGAACCTCGCGAGGGGGCGGGCCCAGTGCGGCCCGCCCCCTTCGCACTTTCCCTCCCCGACCCTTTATCGGGTCACCCGATAAACAGCCGCTTCACCCGGGGTGCCACCCGGGGTGAAGCGCACTTTTCTCGGGTCACCCGACAAAGGGGCAGCGGCCTAGACTCGGGTCGCCCCCAGACAGAGAGCAGAGACCATGGCCAACTTCGTCGACCGCGTCGTGCTGCACGTCGCCGCCGGCGACGGCGGCCACGGCGTGGCCTCCGTCAAGCGCGAGAAGTTCAAGCCGCTCGGCGGCCCCGACGGCGGCAACGGCGGTCGTGGCGGCAGTGTCATCCTGCGGGTCGACCCGCAGGCAACGACGCTGCTCGACTACCACCACCACCCGCACCGCAAGGCGCCCAACGGCAAGCCCGGCGCCGGCGACGAGCGCAACGGCGCCGACGGCGACGACCTCGTGCTGCCGGTGCCCGAGGGCACCGTGGTGAAGGGCACCGAGGGCGAGGTGCTCGCCGACCTCGTCGGCCAGCACGCCGAGTTCGTTATCGCCCGCGGCGGCCGCGGAGGCCTGGGCAACAAGGCGCTGGCCTCGCCCCGGCGCAAGGCGCCCGGTTTCGCCCTGCTCGGCGAGCCCGGCGACGTGCTCGACGTCGTGCTCGAGCTGAAGTCGCTCGCCGACGTCGCGCTCATCGGCTTCCCCTCTGCGGGCAAGTCCTCGCTGGTCTCGGTGCTCTCTGCCGCCAAGCCGAAGATCGCCGACTACCCGTTCACGACGCTCGTGCCCAACCTCGGCGTCGTCATGGCCGGGGACGAGCGCTTCACCATCGCCGACGTGCCCGGCCTCATCCCGGGCGCCCACCAGGGCAAGGGGCTCGGCCTGGAGTTCCTGCGCCACGTCGAGCGCTGCTCGGTGCTGGTGCACGTCATCGACTGCGCCACCCTCGAGCCGGGCCGCGACCCCATGACCGACCTCGACGTCATCGAGGAGGAGCTGGCGCAGTACGTGCCGGACGACTCCCTCGGCGGCCGGCCGCTGGCCGAGCGCACCCGCATCGTCGTGCTCAACAAGGCCGACGTGCCCGAGGCCCGCGAGCTCGCCGAGATGGTCAGGCCCGACCTCGAGGCCCGCGGGGTGGAGGTGTTCGTCGTCTCCGCGGTGGCACGCACCGGCCTGAAGGAGCTCACCTTCGCCATGGCCCGTCACGTCGCAGAGCACCGCAGGGAGTTCGAGGTCGTCGAGGCGCCGCGCGTCGTGATCAGGCCCAAGGCCGTCGACGACAGCGGCTTCCGTGTGGTGCGCGAGAACACCCCGGACGGCGAGGTCTTCCGCATCGAGGGGGAGCGCCCGACGCGGTGGGTCCGCCAGACCGACTTCTCCAACGACGAGGCCGTCGGCTACCTCGCCGACCGGCTCAGCCGTGCCGGGATCGAGGAAGCGCTGTTCAAGGCCGGAGCGGTTGCCGGGGCGACCGTGCTGATCGGCCCGAAGGACAACGCGGTCGTCTTCGACTGGGAGCCGACCATGGCCACCGGGGCCGAGCTGCTCGGCGCCCGGGGCACCGACCTGCGCCTGGAGGAGGCGAGCCGCCCCACGCGCGAGCAGAAGCGATCCGAGTACGCCGACCGCCGTGCTGCCAAGTCTGCCGCGCGCGACGAGCTGGCGGCCGAGCGCCGGGCCGGGCACTGGGCCACGGTCCGCGAGGACGACGACGAGTGAGGCACGACGCATGACCCCTGCGCGGCGGCGCGAGGACGTGGCCAAGGCCTCGCGGCTGGTCGT
The DNA here is from genome assembly GCF_029222705.1 of Knoellia sp. p5-6-4. NCBI lineage: Bacteria > Bacillati > Actinomycetota > Actinomycetes > Micrococcales > Intrasporangiaceae > Knoellia > Knoellia sp. p5-6-4. The sequence goes on along the minus strand of NZ_JARGZF010000001.1, from coordinate 569,278 downwards.
CAAGGTCGGTTCGTCGTCGCTGACCGACCCCGACGGCGGTGGACTCGACGAGCGCCGGCTGGTGGCCCTCGTCGACGTGCTCGCACAGCGTCGGCTCGAGGGCACCTCGGTCGTGCTGGTCTCCTCCGGCGCCATCGCCGCGGGCATCGCACCCCTCGGCCTGACCAAGCGCCCGTGGGACCTCGCGACGCAGCAGGCGGCGGCGAGCGTGGGGCAGGGGGCCCTCGTCGCGGCATACCAGCGCGCCTTCGGCGCCCACGGGCTCACGGTGGGGCAGGTGCTGCTGACCGCCGACGACGTGACCCGGCGCTCGCACTACACCAACGCCAAGCGCACCATCGACCGGCTCCTCGAGCTCGGGATCGTGCCCATCGTCAACGAGAACGACACCGTCGCCACCCAGGAGATCCGGTTCGGCGACAACGACCGCCTGGCCGCCCTCGTGGCCCACATCGCCCACGCCGACGCGCTGGTGCTGCTCACCGACGTCGACGCGCTCTACGACGGACCGCCGAGCCAGGCCGGCTCACAGCGGGTGCCGCTCGTCGTCGGCGGCCTGGGCCTCGACCACGTGCGCATCGGCGGCACCGGCTCGTCGGTCGGCAGCGGGGGCATGGTGACCAAGGTCGAGGCCGCGTCGATCGCCAACTCGGCGGGCATCACCTGCCTGCTCACCAGCACCGACCAGGCCGGCGCGGCGCTGGGCGGCGAGGACGTCGGCACCCTCTTCGTCCCGACCGGCTCACGGCGGGCGTCGCGCAAGCTCTGGCTCGCCCACGCCACCACGCCCCGCGGCCGGCTCATGCTCGACGAGGGTGCCGTCCGCGCGGTCGTCGAGCGACGGAAGTCGCTGCTGCCGGCGGGCATCACCGAGGTCGTCGGTGCCTTCGGGGACGGCGACGCCGTGGAGCTGTGCGGCCCCGACGGCACCGTGATCGGCCGGGGGCTGGTCAACTACGGGTCGTCGGAACTGCCGGACCTGCTCGGCCGCACGACGCACGAGCTGGCCCGCGAGCTCGGCCCCGGCTACGAGCGTGAGGTCGTCCACCGCGACGACCTCGTCATCCTCTGAGCGGGTCCCTCTCAGCGCACCTGCCTGACCTCGAACTGCATCTTCGGGTGCGCGATGCTCTCCTGTGACTGCACCAGCTGCAGCTCGCGCTCGCCTGAGCTGAGGGTGTTCTCGAGCAGGTCGAAGACGCTCGAGGCGGTGCGGCCGAGCGCCTCGGCCGCGCTGCCGGTCGAGAGCAGGTGCGCGGTGAAGAGCGCCGCCGTGACGTCGCCGGAGCCGTTGGCCTTCAGGGGCAGCTGCGGGGTCTGCACGATCCATGCGCCGTCACCGTTCACGGCCAGCATCTCGATGGTGTCCTTGGGCCGGTCGGGGCGCAGCACGCTCGTCACGAGCACCGTCTGCGGGCCCATGGCGCGCGCCTTGTCGACGGCAGTGAGGGTGTCCTCGAGGGACTCCGGCTCGGTCTCGGTGAGGAAGCCGAGCTCGAACTGGTTCGGCGTGATGAGGTCGGCCGCCGGCACCACGCGCTCGCGCAGCAGCACCGGGATCGCCGGGTGCACGAAGCAGCCGCTCTTGGCGTTGCCCATCACCGGGTCGCACGCGTAGATCGCCTCGGGGTTGGCCTTCTTCACGCGGGCGACGGCGTCGAGGATGACGTCACCGATGTCCTCGCCGCCCTGGTAGCCCGAGAGCACCGCGTCGACGTTCGGGAACGCCCCGCGCTCCTCGACACCGGTGATCACCTCGCGCACGTCGCTGGCCGGCAGCAGCGGCCCGCGCCACTGGCCGTAGCCGGTGTGGTTGGAGAAGTGCACCGTGTAGACGGGCCACACCTCCACCCCGAGGCGCTGCAGCGGGAAGACCGCCGCGCTGTTTCCGACGTGGCCGTAGGCGACCGAGGACTGGATCGACAGGATGCTCACCCGCGCATTGTGGCAAAGCCGGTATGCCGCGTGCGCGCCGGTGCGCCCCGCCCCCCTCCGCCGGACCTCCTCGGCGGGGAAGGAGGGGGGGGTCCGGGAGCCGGGACGCACGTCCGCATGGCGGGCACGCGGCATACGCTTGGGGCATGTCCGTGCCCTCGATGATCGACCCCGCCGCCGTCGAGCAGGTCCGTGAGCTGGCCACGGCCGCCCGGGTGGCCGCCCGCCGCCTCGCCCTGCTCTCCCGGGCCGACAAGGACGCCGCGCTGCGCGCCATGGCCGACGCCCTCGACGCCGCGACCGAGCAGGTCATCGCGGCCAACGCCGAGGACCTCCAGCGCGGCCGCGAGGGCGGCATGGCCCAGGGACTGCTCGACCGGCTGACCCTCGACGCCGCGCGAGTGGCAGGGGTCGCGCAGGCGCTGCGCGACATCGCCGCGCTGCCCGACCCCGTGGGGGAGGTCGTGCGCGGCTCGACGCTGCCGAACGGCCTGGAGATCCGGCAGGTGCGGGTGCCCATGGGTGTCGTCGGGATGATCTACGAGGCGCGCCCCAACGTCACCGTCGACGCAGCCGGCCTGGCGCTCAAGAGCGGCAACGCCGTCATCCTGCGGGGCGGGTCCGCGGCCGCGTCGACCAACCGGGCGCTGGCCTCGGTGCTGCGCACGACCCTCGAGGCCCGCGGCCTGCCGGCCGACGCGATCAGCCTGCTCGACGGCGGCGGCCACGACGCGGTGCGCGCGCTCATGACCGCCCGCGGGCTGGTCGACCTGCTCATCCCGCGCGGCGGCGCGGGGCTCATCCAGACCGTGGTCACCGAGTCGACCGTGCCGGTCATCGAGACCGGCGTCGGCAACTGCCACGTCTACGTCGACGCCGCCGCCGACCTCGACAAGGCGCTCGCCATCGCGGTCAACGCCAAGACGCACCGGCCGAGTGTCTGCAACGCGGCCGAGTCGCTGCTCGTGGACCGGGCGGTGGCCGACGACTTCCTCCCCAAGGTGCTCGCCGAGCTCGGCGGCGCGGGCGTGCGGCTCCACACCGACCCCTCGTCCGGCGAGGCTGCCGAGAAGGCAGGCGTGGCGCACGAGGACGCGACCGACGAGGACTGGGCGACCGAGTACCTCGCGCTCGAGATGGCCGTGCGGGTCGTCGACGACCTCGACGACGCACTCGAGCACATCCGGACCTACGGGTCGGGGCACACCGAGGCCATCGTCACCGAGGACCGCGCGGCAGCCCGGCGGTTCACCAGCGAGGTCGACGCCGCGGCCGTGATGGTCAACGCCTCGACGCGGTTCACCGACGGTGGCGAGTTCGGCTTCGGCGCCGAGATCGGCATCTCGACGCAGAAGCTGCACGCCCGCGGGCCGATGGCCCTGCCGGAGCTCACGACGACCAAGTGGATCGTGGAGGGCGACGGCCAGGTCCGTGCCTGAGGCATCAGGGACGGCATCAGGACCCGGCCGCCGCTGAGGCCCCTCAGAGCCAGCCGGGCACCACGAGAGCCGACCAGGTGACCAGGGGCGCCACCACGACGAGGGCCATGCCCCAGACCATGAGCTGGCGGAAGACCGTGTCGCGCTGCTCGTCGTCGGCGTTGGCCACGCAGAGGGCGCCGTTGGTGGAGAAGGGGCTGATGTCGACCACCGACGAGGAGATCGCCAGCGCCACCACGAGGCCCACCGCGCCGACCTGCCCGGTGAGCAGGAACGGCACCGCGAGCGGGATGAGGGCGCCGAGGATGCCGGTGGTGGAGGCGAAGGCCGAGACGACCGCACCGATGAGGCAGATGAGCAGCGCGGCCAGCAGCGGCGCTCCGACCCCCGCGACCTCGTTGCCGAGCCACTCGACCGTGCCCTGCTCCTGGAGCAGGTTGACGTAGGTGACGATGCCGCCGACGAGCAGCACGGTGCCCCACGCCACCTTGTCGACCGCGCCCTTGGCGGAGGCGGGGAAGACGAGGGTCAGCACCACGGCGACCGCGATGGCGGTGAAGCCGACGTCGAACCCGAAGAGCAGGGCGGTGACGGCGAGGAACGCCAGCCCCACGAGGGTGAGCATGCGCTCGGGGTTGAGCCGCGAGTCGTCGTCGCCCTCGTCGTCGACACCGTCGCGGTCGCGCACGGCGGTGCCCTGGCGGCCCCGCTCGACGGCCGACTCCGGGGTGCCGGTGACGGCCGTGCGGGTTGCCGCCCTGCTGGCCCCGGCGGCCTGCTCGGAGAGCTCTGCCGTCGCCGAGGCGTCACGTCCGCGCGCCACGAGCTCGCGGCCGCCGAAGACGACGAAGGCGAGGATCGTGATGGCCAGGCAGGTGAGCACCGAGAGGGCGAAGAGCAGCGCCGGGTTGCCGGGCAGCTCGTTGTCGGAGACGACGCCGTTGGTGATGGCGCCGAAGATGCCGATGGGCGAGAAGGAGCCGCCGGTGGCACCCAGGGTGATGGCCATGCCCATCAGCACCGGGCTGATCCGGTAGCGCGCGGCGAAGCCCATCGCGACCGGCGCGACGATCGCCACGGTGGCCGGGGTCGCCGCGCCGATGCCGGCGATCACGGCGCAGATGCCGAACATGGCCCACGGGATGAGGGCCACGCGGCCGCGCACGGCCCGCACGCTCGCGTGCACCATCCAGTCGACCGTGCCGTTGTTCTTGGCCAGCGCGAACAGGTAGGTGACGCCCACGAGGATGACGAACAGGGATGCGGGGAAGCCGTCGACGATCTCGTCGGTCTCGACGCCGAACACGGCGACGCCGACGACGGCGGCCGCCGCGAGGGCGAGCGCCCCCATGTTGATCGAGCGCACCGTGGCGATGAGGAAGACGAGGGCCAGCACGCCCAGGGCGATGACGTCCTGCACGGTGAGCTCCTTTGCTCGGGCTCCACACGGCGGTGGAGGAGGCCGGATCCCTCGGCCGACCGCCGGGGGAGTGCCCGACCGAAATGTGAGATACGTCCGGTTCGGGACAGTGGCCTAGCCTCTTGGCCACCGGGGCCGCTGTCAATAGGGTGCCGGTATGCCGTGTCGCCGCCCGGAGCCCGCCCGCGCCGCCCGGAGGCGGCGGTGACCGAGGCCTCCACCGGCCCGGGCCGGCTCAGCCGACCCCGCCTGTACGAGCAGCTCGCCGACCACATCGGCGACTTCATCGACGCCCAGGGCCTCGTCCCGGGTGACCGGCTCCCGCCCGAGCGCAGCCTCGCCAAGGACCTCGGCGTCAGCCGCGCGACGCTGAGCAGGGCGCTGGTCGCCCTCGAGGTCCGCGGCCGGGTCGAGGTCAGGCACGGCGACGGGGCGGTGGTCCGAGACCCGGCCGCTGCCGCCGAGCTCCCCCCGCTCGCCGGTGCTGGTGTCGGCGAGCTGCGCCGGGCGCGTGCCGCCACCATGGCTGCGCTCGCCCGCGAGGCCGCCGGGCACCCCGACGCCTCCCTGCGCGCCGCCCTGCTCGCCGACGACGGCACGACGCGCAGCCTCGACGACGTCTGGGGCTGCGTGCTGCGGCTCGTGGCGACCCCCTCGCTCCTCGGTGAGCTGGACCTCGCGCTGGCCAACCGGATCGGCGAGCTCGCCGACGACACCCCGGAGCCGGCGGCGGTGGCGGGGCTGGCCCGCGCGGTGCGCTCTGGCCGGGCCGACCTCGTGGCCGACGCCTGCAGCGCGGTCCTCGGTCTCCGGGGCGGTTAGCCCCGAGCGGGTGGTGAGGGCGCCGCGGGCCCGGCCCACGCGGCATACCGGCGGGTGCGCCGCGGCAGACCCCGGCCCGTGGCAGGATGACCGCCCGTGGAAGGCACAGAGGTTCGCAAGCTGGCCGCGCTCGAGGACACCCACTGGTGGTACCGCGAGCGTCGGCACCTGCTGGCGCGCGCGATCAGGGGGATGACGCCCGGCCGGGCGCTCGACGTGGGTGCCGCGGGAGGTGGCAACACCCGGGTGCTGAAGGCCGCCGGGTGGTCGGTGGCGGCCCTGGAGTACGGCGCCGACGGCGCCGAGGTGGCCCGCGGCCGGGGGCTCGACGTGCTGCGAGCCGATGCGACGGCGCTCCCGCTGCCCGACGGCAGCCTCGACCTGGTGGTGGCCTTCGACGTGCTGGAGCACATCCTCGACCACGACGCCGCGGTCGCCGACGTGCACCGGGTGCTGCGCCCGGGCGGCACCTTCCTCGTGGCTGTGCCCGCCGACCCCCGGCTGTGGTCGGAGCACGACGTGGCCGTCGACCACGTGCGCCGCTACACCCGCGTGACGCTGCGCGACGTGCTCGAGCGCGGGGGCTTCGAGATCGAGTCCATGACGTCGTGGAACGTGCTGCTGCGCCCCGTGGTGGCGCTGCGCCGGCGCAGCAGCCGCGGCAGCGACCTCAGCGACCTGCACCCGCTCGTGAACGCGGGCCTGCGGGCCGTGGTGACGGCTGAGCGCTACCTGCCGGTCAAAGGGATGCCTGGTGTGACTCTGCTGGTAACGGCGCGTCGGCGGTAGTGGCCGGGCCGGTCAGCGAGTCGTAGGCGATGAAGTAGGTCGGACGGGCCTGCAGCATGGCGTACATCCGGCCGACGTACTCGCCGAGGATGCCCAGGCAGAGCAGCTGCACGGCGCCCACCCCGGCGACCGCCACCACGGTGGAGGTCCAGCCCGGCAGGGTGTGGCCGACGAGCTGGGCGACCAAGGCGTAGACGAGCAGGCCCACTGCCGCGAGGCCGCCGGTCAGGCCCAGCCAGGTGGCCGCCCGCAGCGGCGCGATCGAGAAGCCGGTGACGCTGTCGATCGACAGCCGCAGCATCTTGGCCAGCGGGTACTTCGAGCGGCCGGCGGCGCGCTCGTCGCGCTTGTAGGACACCGAGGCCGAGGGGAAGCCGAGGGCGGGGACGATGAACCGCAGCACCCGGTTGTGCTCGGGCAGGGCGTTGACGGCGTCAACCGTGGCCCGCGACATCATGCGGTAGTCGCCGGCGTCGGTCTGGGCGTGGGTGCCGGAGAGCAGGCGGATCACGCGGTAGAAGGCGCGGGCGCTGAGGCGCTTGAACGCCGAGTCGCTCGAGCGGTCGGTGCGCACGCCGTAGACCACGTCGACCCGCTGCTCCCGGGCGGTGGCGAGCATCTCGGGGATGACCTCCGGCGGGTCCTGGAGGTCGGCGTCGAGGGTGACGACGTAGTCGCCCCGGGCAACCGACAGCCCAGCGGAGATGGCCGCCTGGTGCCCGGCGTTCGCGCGCAGCCGGACCACCCGGAGCTCTGGCCACTCGCGCCGGACCCGCTGCAGCACCACCGCGGTCGCGTCGGTGCTGCCGTCGTCGACCGCGACCACCTCGTAGCCGGTGCCGAGGCCGTCGGCCACCGGACGCAGGCGCTGGGCCAGCAGGGGCAGGACGTCCTCCTCGTTGTAGACGGGGACGACGATGCTCAGCTCGGGGCTCAGCGCAGGTGGCATGGATCCAGCCTAGGGGCTGGCCGTGCCGGTGTCGGGCAGCCGGGCGTCGCAGTGGTGAGGCGGCCGCAGGCGTCACGTCGGCCCGCCCGGGCACCCACGACCCTGGCTGGCAGGGTCGTGGGCGCCGGGGCCTTGCGGCCTCCCGCTCCGCTGGGCGGATCCGGTGGGTGACCGGCCGCGAGGTGGCCACTGCGACGGTGGCGCGGGGTGGGGGTGAACCCCGTCACCGGCGGCGGTCGGGCCTTAGGGTCGCGGTGGCCCTCCGCGGCGTCGCCCGCGGACCCGGGGACGCGCCCCGGAACCGTCACCGGCGGGCCGGCGACGGCGGACCCGCCGTTATCCGGCCGGCCCAGCTCCGCGCGGCGTCCCACGACCGCTGGGCGCGGTCGGGGGCCACCCCACGGAGCGAGTGAGGCAAGTTCTAGTGCCCGCCCGACCCGGGCCGCAGGGAAACCGGGAAACTTCTTCGCGTCCCTCTCCACCCACAGGTCCGTCCACAGCCCCGCCCTGCGTGAGGCGGAAGTTGTGCACAGCCCTGTGCACGAAACCCGTGGACAGGCACGAGGCCCACACCGGGCGATGACAGGCGGGTGAGCGGCCGACCGGTACGCTGTGCCGCATGTCGTCGTCTCTGGCCAACCTCTTCGCCGCCGCCGAGGAGCACGGGCGCGAGCTGCCCATGTCCCCGTACATGTTCGGCGCCATCGCCCTCGTCGCCTTCGCCGCCCTGCTCGGTGTGCTGTGGATGTTCCGCGGCACCGCACAGAGGATGTCCGGCGGACACGCGCACCCCCGGGCCGACGAACGCGGCTGACGCATGCGCCTCGGCGTCATGGGTGGCACGTTCGACCCGATCCACCACGGCCACCTGGTCGCCGCGAGCGAGGTGCAGGCGCTGTTCGGCCTCGACGAGGTCGTCTTTGTGCCGACGGGGCAGCCCTGGCACAAGGACGGCGTCAGCCCCGCGGAGCACCGCTACCTCATGACGGTCATCGCGACCGCCTCCAACCCCCGCTTCACGGTGAGCAGGGTCGACATCGACCGGCCCGGCGTCACCTACACCATCGACACGCTGCGCGACCTGCACGCCCAGCGCCCGAACGACGAGCTGTTCTTCATCACCGGCGCCGACGCGCTGGCCGAGATCCTGTCATGGAAGAACGCCGACGAGCTGTTCGGTCTCGCCCACTTCATCGGCGTCACCCGGCCGGGCCACGAGCTCACCGACGCGGGCCTGCCGGAGAACGGCGTGACGCTGCAGGAGGTGCCTGCCATGGCCATCAGCTCCACCGACTGCCGTGAGCGCGTCGGACGGGCGGAGCCGATCTGGTACCTCGTGCCGGACGGGGTCGTGCAGTACATCAACAAACACCACCTGTATGCCGCGGAGCGAACCGCCGCGGCCCACCCCCTGAACGCCCCGTAGGAGAGCAGTGCCCGCAACGCAACACGCCCTCGACCTCGCCAAGGTCGCCGCCCTCGCCGCCGAGGACAAGCTGGCGACCACCATCACCGCCATCGACGTCAGCGAGCAGCTCGCGCTGACCGACGTCTTCGTCATCGTCTCCGCGAGCACCGACCGGCAGGTCGGCGCCATCGTCGACGAGGTCGAGGACAAGCTGCGCGAGTCCGGGGCCAAGCCGGTGCGCCGCGAGGGCGAGCGCGAGGGGCGCTGGGTGCTCATCGACTACGGCGACATCGTCATCCACGTGCAGCACGATGAGGAGCGCGACTTCTACGAGCTCGAGCGGCTCTGGAAGGACTGCCCGGAGATCGAGCTGGGCGTCCAGAAGCGCCGCCAGCAGTGACGGTGGGCAGGTGACGCTGGGCCGCCGGGTCGTCGTGCTCCGGCACGGCGAGACCACCCACAACGCGGCCGGCATCTGGCAGGGCCAGCTCGACAGCCCGCTATCGCAGCGCGGGGTGGAGCAGGCGTATGCCGCGGGGCGGGCGCTCGCGTCCCTCTCACCCACGCGGGTGGTCGCCTCCGACCTGCAGCGCGCCGCGGTCACAGGGCGGGCGGTGGCCGAGGCGTGTCGTGTGCCCATCACCTACGACGAGCGCTGGCGCGAGATCCATGCCGGCGTCTGGCAGGGCATGAGCGGCGCCGAGGTGCGCGCGCAGTGGCCCGAGGAGCAGGAGAAGCTGCTGCGCGGCGAGGACTTCGTGCGCGGCGAGCACGGCGAGACGGTGGCCGACGTGGCCCGTCGCACGGCCGAGGCGCTCGAGGAGCTCATCGCCTCGATGGGCGAGGGGGAGACGACCGTCGTCTCGACCCATGGGGTGGCCGGACGGGCCGCCGTCGCCGAGCTGCTCGGCCTCGACCAGGGCACGGCGTGGACCACGCTGGGCGGTCTGGGCAACTGTCACTGGGCCGAGGTCGCCGAGGGGCGCGTCGGGTGGCGGCTGGTCCGCTGGAACGTCGGTCCGACCGGCATCGAGACGCTCGACGGCCCCCAATCCCGAGCCTGAGCGGCCGATTTGGTGAATCGGGGGGTCTGGTGGATAAACTCTGGCGTCCCCTCCGGGGGACCGGGCGAGAAATCGCACGGGGCTGTGGCGCAGCTGGTAGCGCACCTCCATGGCATGGAGGGGGTCAGGGGTTCGAGTCCCCTCAGCTCCACCAGCAGTGGCTCACCGAGTCGCTGGGACGAAGCAGCAGAACCCCTCCCAGGCCTTCCGGGAGGGGTTTTCGTCATACAGGGGGAGTGCATGTGTGAGGTGCAAGGCCCGTCGCAGACGCGTCTGCCTGCCGACGCCCGGGCACCATCGCTCGCCCGGACCTTCCTGCGGGCCGCCGCCTGTGAGACGCACCACGCACGGGTCGTCGACGACGCCGAGCTGCTGGTGAGTGAGCTCGTCACCAACGCGGTCCTGCACGGTGCTCCACCGATCACGATGCGGGTGGAGTGCGACGGCAGCAACGGCCTGCGCGTCTCGGTCACCGACCGCAGCGCGGCCCCGCCCTTGTTCGCGAGGCGGACCCCGCTGACGAGTCCGGCCGTGGCATGCGCCTGGTCGACGTCATCAGCGACGACTGGGGCGTCGAGCCGCGCACCGGCGTCGGGAAGGACGTGTGGTTCCGGCTTCGGAGCTGACCCGCGGTCGTGGCGGCCCGGCGGCTCGGGGGCCTAGCATTCGCGGGTGGGCGAAGTGCACCCCCACCCCGCTCTTCCCCGACCGCGGCCGAGGCGCCTGACCGCGCGCCCGATGAGCGCGCTGGCAGCGCTCGCCGGACTCGGCGCACCACCTGACAGCTCGGCGGACGAGCGGCTGCGCTCCGGCACCCTGGTGCTGGTCTCGGTGCTCATCTCGCTCGTCTCCTTCATCTGGGTCATCACCTACACCGTCTACGGCTACCCCCTCTCGGGAGCCATCCCCGCGGTGTACCAGGTGCTCACCGTGACCGGGTTGGTCGTGCTGTCACGGACCCATCGCTTCGCGCTCTTCCGCTCCACCCAGCTCATCGCCTTCCTGGTCCTGCCGGCGCTACTGCAGGCCTCGCTCGGGGGGTTCGTGGCGTCCAGCGGCATGATCCTGTGGTCGGTCTTCACCCCACTGGCCGCCCTGGCCCTGCTGGGCACCCGAGGCTCGCTCGGATGGCTGCTCGCCTTCTTCGCCGAGCTGGTGCTGCTGGCCGTGCTCGACCCCCGTCTCGCCGAGAGCCCGGCGGCGCTGCCGACCGGCTTCGTCACGGCCTTCTTCGTGCTCAACGTCATGGGCGTGACACTGTGCAGCTACGTCATGCTGGCCTACTTCGTCGAGCAGCGGGCCCGCGCCCACCGCGCGCTGGAGGCCGAGCGGGAACGGTCCGAGCGGCTGCTGCGCAACGTCCTGCCGGAGCAGATCGCCGCGCGCCTCAAGCGTGACAGCGGCGTCATCGCCGAGCACTACGACTCGGTCACCGTGCTGTTCGCCGACCTCGTCGGTTTCACCGAGCGCTCGCAGGTCATGGCGCCGCGGGAGCTCGTGGCGCTGCTCGACCAGATCTTCTCGGCCTTCGACCAGGTGGCCGACGAGCAGGGCCTCGAGAAGATCAAGACGATCGGTGACGCCTACATGGCGGCCGCGGGCCTGCCGGACCCGACGCCGGGGCACCTCGAGGCGACGGCACGGGCCGCGCTGGCCATGCGGGAGGAGATCGCCGCACTCGCCACGAGCACCGGCCACACCTGGCTCGCCGTGCGGATCGGCATCGACACCGGGCCGGCCGTGGCCGGGGTCATCGGCCGGCGCAAGTTCATCTACGACCTGTGGGGCGACACCGTGAACACGGCCAGCCGGATGGAGTCCCACGGGCTGCCGGGTCAGATCCAGGTGACCGAGCGGGCCGCCGCGGGACTCGGGCCGACCTACGTGGTGGAGCCGCGCGGCACGATCGACGTCAAGGGCAAGGGGCCGATGCCGACGTTCCTGCTCGTGGGACCTCGGCTCCCGTCGGCGTCGTCCGCACAGCAGGAGGTCGCGCTGCCCGACGGCTGAGCCGCCGGGGGACCTTTGCCCCTGCGGTGAGGGCTGGTCCCGGGTCTGTACTGGGTGGGAGCAGCCTCTGCTGCGCAGCTCGAAGGAGGCCGGCCATGATCCGTGACTACGTGGGCGACTGGCGGTGGCTGGGGGTGCGCGGGCTGCTCGCCCTCGCGTTCGGGACCGCCACCTTGGTGTGGCCGGAGATCACGCTCTGGGCCTTGGTGGTGACCTGGGGTGTCTTCGCCCTGCTGGAGGGGGTGGGCAGCCTCGCGGCGGCGTTCGGCGGCGCCGTGGGCCGGGCCAGGGTCTGGCTGGTCGTCCACGGCGTCCTCGGGATCGCGGCCGGCATCGTCACCCTGGTGTGGCCCTCGATCACCGGCCTGGTCCTGCTCTTCGTCATCGCCGCCTGGGCGTTCCTCTCGGGCCTGGCGAAGCTCGTGACGGCCGTGCAGCTGCGCCGCGAGCTGAGGCACGAGTGGGTCCTCGGCGCGGTGGGTGTGCTGTCCATGGGGTTCGCCGTGCTGCTGGTGGTCACCCCCGGCGCCGGCGCCCTCGTGGTCACGTGGCTCATCGGCTGGTACGCAGTCGTCCTCGGCCTGGCCCTGCTGGCGCTGGCGTGGGAGGCGCGGCGCGAGCTGCACGGGGAGGCGCCACGCGCCTCCGCCCGGCCCGGGGCTGCGCACCCGGCCACGTGAAGTGGCGGTGATCCCGCAGCCCGGTGGCCCACCGATGGCAACGGCCTTGGGACGTATGCCGCGTGCGCCCGCTTCGCGGGTCTTTGTCATCGGCTCTTCGGCTGGTCCTGGCGCGCAAAGGTAAAGACTTGGTCTGCCGATCCCCTACGTTTGGCATGTGGGTCCCAGCCAGCGGGGCCGGCGGCCGGGGACCAAGGCCTCCGCGGGGCAACACGAAGGCTGGGGGTGGGCGCGGGCCCGGTTCGGTGAACCGGGCCCGCCGCCCTGTCCGGCGTCGAACGGGCCTCGATGCCCCTACCGGACGCGCGAGTCCCAGCGCCACCTGGTGCCGCGCGTCTGCTCGGTGCGCCCGGTCGCCCCTAGCAGGTCGTGCCACGGGTCGGCCGTACGGGCGGCGGTGGGGAAGAGGCGGTCGAGTACCAGCCCGCACACCCGGGCATCGGCGCGGTAGTCGACGTCGTGGGCGGCCAGGATGTCGAACCCGTGGCAGGCCGCCTCGACGATCCCCATCGCGGCGAACCCCGTGCGGTCGGAGACGCCGTAGGGGTGGAACCCGCGGTGGTCCGGCGCGGCCGTCGCCGTGACGGCGGCCAGCAGGCCGGCGGCGGCGTCGAGGCACGTGACGACGGCCGCCGTGCCCTCCGCGGGATCGGGCCAGAACACGATAGGTGGTGATCCCTCGCGCCACGGCGGCGGATCGAGCAGCGGGACGTAGGACGTCTGCCGGGGCCGCCGGCCGGACAGCTGCAGGGCGTAGAAGCCGAGGTCGTCGAGCAGGTGCGCCACGGTGTCGCGGCAGGTCCAGGTCAGTCCGGCCGCCCTGGTGTCCCATGCCTGGCTGGGCAGGGCGCCGAGCCGGGGGAGCAGGTCGTCGATGACGCTGCGAAGGTCCTCGGAGGTCGGTGCGCCCGGTGCGGTCATGGCCGCACGCTACGCGGCTGCGGTCTGCTCGTCCTCCGAGACGGCGAGGGCCAGGTCGACCATGGCCTTGATGATGAGCACGAGACCGGCGTTCATGAGGAGCAGCCACTCGATGCCCAGAGGCACCGAGCTGTCGCTGCCGAAGCCGGGCGCGAACGAGGTGCTGACCATGAGGATGCCCGCGCCCGCTGCGAGGAAGACGCCGCTGGTGGTCCGGTGCACCCGGCAGCGCACGATCGAGATGCCGAACAGCAGCAGTCCCGCGCAGGTCAGCAGCAGCGAGCCCCAGAAGCCCATGCCCACGGCTGCGGCGCCCGCCCACCCGACCCAGCTGGCGGGGTGGGTGCCCTGCCGCAGCTGGTGGCCGGCCACACCGATGGTGATGAGGGCCGTGGTGGCGAGCTGGAGGGCGGTGTGTGCCGCGGCCGGCAGGGCGACGTCGCGCGCAAGCGCGTTCCAGTAGGCGAAGAGGAGCACCGCGCCGGCCGCACCCCAGGCCCCTGCGTGGCGCTCCATCCAGGCGATGAGGCGCAGTGTCCCCTCCATAGGGCGACGGTAGGGACCGAGGCCGCGCACGAGATCCGGCATCGAGCCCGGCTCGACCTACGCTGATTGCTGCAGGGAACACGCCCCCACCGACCGCCGCGAGCTCCGCCACGGGCGTGGCCGGGGGTGTGGGAGGGTTCGGCCCGTGACTGGGGTGCTGTGGGCGCTGGTGGCCGGCTTCGCCGTCCTCGACTGGCATGCCGTGTGGCGCGGCTCGCACGGCCTCGAGCACCTCGCGAAGCCGCTCACGATGGTGGCCCTCACGGCCGCAGCCCTCTCGATGGGAGCCGCCGACTCGGCCTCGGGGCGCTGGCTCCTCGCCGGCCTCGTGCTCGGCCTGCTCGGCGACCTGGCGCTGCTCTCCGACAGCGAGCCGCGTTTCATGGCAGGTCTGTCCGCCTTCCTGCTCGGACACCTGGCCTATGTCGCGGCCTTCCTGCCGGTCGGGCCGCAGAGCCTGGTCGCCGCTCTGCCCGGTGCGGTGCTGGTGCTCACGCTGGTGGCCGTCGTGGGGCGGCCCGTGCTGGCGTCGGCCGGCGCGCAGGGTGGGCCGGGGCTGGCCGCCGCGGTCGCGGCATACGTGCTCGTCATCGGCGCGATGGTCGTGACCGCGTGGGGCACCGGGCGCCCGCTGGTCGCCGCGGGCGCGACGGTCTTCATGGTCAGCGACGCCGTCCTCGCGCACGCCCGGTTCGTCAGGCCGTGGCGGCGGGCGTCGCTGCTGGTCATGGTGACCTACCACCTCGGACAGGTGCTCATCGTGCTGGGACTGCTGCGGTAGCCTGAGCCCATGGCACGCTCGCTGCTTCTTCGACAGCCGCGCTGACGAACCGGACTGCCGGACGTCACCGCGGCGAACCCCTCCTGCGTGAGGGGCTTTTTTGTGCGAAGAGCGCGAGCGCAACCACGACGCGAGGGATGAGATGAACGAGACGCCGCACCGCTACACGGCCGAGCTGGCCGGCCAGATCGAGGTCGCCTGGCAGGACCGCTGGCAGGAGGAGGGCACCTTCCACGCCCCGAACCCCGCCGGCCCGTGGGCCGAGCCCGAGAAGGTCGCCGGCCGCGAGAAGCTCCTCGTCCTCGACATGTTCCCCTACCCGAGCGGCACCGGACTGCACGTCGGGCACCCGCTGGGCTACATCGCCACCGACGTCTTCGCCCGGTTCAACCGCATGACGGGCAAGAACGTGCTGCACTGCCTGGGCTACGACGCCTTCGGCCTGCCCGCGGAGCAGTACGCCGTGCAGACCGGCCAGCACCCGCGCAAGACCACCGAAGAGAACATGGTCAACATGAAGCGCCAGCTGCGGCGCCTCGGCCTGGGCCACGACGACCGGCGCACGATCGCCACGATCGACCCCGACTACTACCGGTGGACGCAGTGGATCTTCCTGCAGATCTACAACTCCTGGTACGACGCGGATGCCGTGCGCGAGGACGGTGGCCGCGGGAGGGCACGGCCGATCGGTGAGCTGGTCGAGCAGTTCGCGTCAGGGGAGCGCCCGACGCCGAACGGCCGTGACTGGGCCGCCCTGAGCCCCAGCGAGCAGAGCGCGATCCTGGAGCAGCACCGGCTGGCCTACACCTCCGAGGCGCCCGTGAACTGGTGCCCCGGGCTGGGCACCGTGCTCTCCAACGAGGAGGTCACCAACGAGGGGCGCTCCGAGCGCGGGAACTACCCGGTCTTCAAGCGGAGCCTGCGCCAGTGGATGATGCGCATCACCGCCTACGCCGACCGGCTGGCCGACGACCTCGACCGGGTCGAGTGGCCCGAGAAGGTCAAGCTGATGCAGCGCAACTGGATCGGCCGCAGCCAGGGCGCCCGCGTCTCCTTCCCCGTGGTCGGGCAGGACGCCTCGATCGAGGTCTTCACCACGCGTCCCGACACGCTCTTCGGCGCCACCTTCATGGTGCTGGCACCCGAGCACCCGCTGCTGGAAACCATTGTCTCGCATGGTGCCTGGCCGGCCTCGACGAAGGACTCGTGGACCGGTGGCGCGGCGACCCCAAAGGATGCCGTCGCGGCATACCAGCTGCAGGCCTCGCGCAAGAGCGAGGTCGAGCGGCAGACGGAGGGCAAGGACAAGACGGGTGTGTTCACCGGCGCCTTCGCGACCAACCCGGTCACGGGCGAGCAGGTCCCGGTCTTCGTCGCCGACTACGTGCTGATGGGCTACGGCACCGGCGCGATCATGGCGGTGCCGGCGCAGGACAACCGCGACTGGGAGTACGCGACCCGCTTCGAGCTGCCCATCATCCGCACGGTGCAACCGGCCGAGGGCCACCCCGAGGACGAGGCCTACGTCGGCGAGGGTCCGGCGATCAACTCCGCCAACGACGAGATCTCGCTCAACGGCATGGGCGTCGCCGAGGCGAAGGCCGCCATCATCGCGTGGCTGGAGGCCAAGGGCTTCGGCGCGGGCACCGTCAACTACAAGCTGCGCGACTGGCTGTTCTCGCGCCAGCGCTACTGGGGCGAGCCGTTCCCCATCGTCTTCGACGAGGAAGGCAACGCCCACGGCGTGCCCGAGTCGATGCTGCCGGTGACCCTGCCCGACGTGCCGGACTACTCGCCCAAGACGTTCGACCCCGACGACGCGGCCTCGAGCCCCGAGCCGCCGCTGTCGAGGGTGCCCGAGTGGGTGGAGGTCGAGCTCGACCTCGGTGACGGCCGCGGGGTGCAGAAGTACCGCCGCGAGACCAACACCATGCCCAACTGGGCGGGCTCGTGCTGGTACTACCTGCGCTACCTCGACCCGGCCAACGCCGAGGCACTGGTCGACCCGGAGAACGAGTCCTACTGGATGGGCCCGCACGCCGCGCCCGTGGAGGGTGCGCCGGCCGGTGTCACCGACCCCGGTGGTGTCGACCTGTACGTCGGCGGTGTCGAGCACGCCGTGCTGCACCTGCTCTACGCCCGCTTCTGGCACAAGGTGCTGCACGACCTCGGCCACCTCAGCAGCGAGGAGCCGTTCCGCAAGTACTTCAGCCAGGGCTACATCCAGGCCTACGCCTACACCGACGAGCGCGGGCAGTACGTGCCGGCGGCCGAGGTGGAGGAGGTGTCCGTCGAGTACGGCGGCGACCCCATCTACACCTGGCGCGGCCAGCCGGTCAACCGCGAGTACGGCAAGATCGGCAAGTCGCTGAAGAACGTCGTCAGCCCCGACGAGATGTACGACGCCTACGGCGCCGACACCTTCCGCGTCTACGAGATGGGCATGGGACCGCTGGAGCTGTCCCGGCCCTGGGAGACGCGTGCGGTCGTCGGGTCGCAGCGGTTCCTGCAGCGCCTGTGGCGCAACGTCATCGACGAGGAGACCGGCGAGGTGCGCATCGTCGACGAGCCGGTCGACCCGGAGACGGCACGCGTGCTGCACAGGACGATCGACGCCGTCGGCCGCGACTACGCCGCGCTGTCGTTCAACACGGCGATCGCCCGGCTCATCGAGCTGAACAACGCGCTCACCAAGCTCGACGCCGTGCCGCGCGAGGCCGCGGAGAAGATCGTGCTCATGGTCGCCCCGCTGGCCCCGCACATCGCCGAGGAGCTGTGGTCGCGGCTCGGCCACGAGGGCACGATCACCTACGAGCCGTTCCCGCAGCCGGAGGCCTCGCTGCTCGTCGAGGAGACCGTCACCTGCGTCGTGCAGATCAAGGGCAAGGTGCGCGACCGCATCGAGGTGCCGGCCGACATCAGCGAGGACGCGCTGCGCGAGCAGGTGCTGGCGCTGCCGAAGGTCGTCGCCGCCACGGAGAACGGGATCCGGACCGTCATCGTCCGGGCCCCGAAGCTCGTCAACGTCGTGCCCGCGTGAGGCTCCACGGCGCGCAGGCCACCGACCGGTAGCCTGCGCACCGTGAGCGTCGCGATCGTCACTGACACCACGGCATACCTGCCGTCGTCGGTCGTCGCCGAGCGCGGCATCAGGGTGGTGCCCCTGCACGTCGTCGTCGCCGGCAAGGAGTTCAGCGAGGGCGTCGACATCAGCACCGGCGAGGTGGCGACGGCGTTGCGCGCCCACCGCCCGGTGAGCACGTCCCGGCCCTCCCCGAGCGCCTTCCTCGCGGCCTACGAGGCCGCGGCCGCCGGCGGCGCGACGGAGATCGTCTCGATCCACATCTCCGGCGAGATGTCGAGCACGGTGCAGTCGGCCCACCTCGCCGCGGAGCACTCGCCCGTGCCGGTGACCGTGGTGGACTCGCGTTCCCTGGGCATGGCCATGGGGTATGCCGTGCTGGCCGCCTGCGATGCCGCGGCCGCCGGTGCCGACGCGGAAAGCGTTGCGGCGCAGGCACTGTCGCGCTGCGAGGCCGCGACAGTGGTGTTCTACGTGGACACGCTCGAGCACCTGCGCCGCGGAGGACGCATCGGTGCCGCGTCGGCCTTCCTGGGCTCGGCGCTCGCGATCAAGCCGATCCTCTCCCTCAGGGACGGCCGGATCCGGGCGCTGGAGAAGGTGCGCACCTCGGCGCGGGCGCTCTCGCGTCTCGAGGAGCTCGCAGCCGCGGCCGCGGAACAGGCGTCGCCGGGCTCCGACGGCGTGGACATCGCCGTGCACCACCTCGACTCGGCCGAGAGGGCGGAGGAGCTCGCCCGGCGGTTGCGGCAGCGGATCCCCTGCGCCCACGAGGTGCGGGTCGTCGAGCTCGGCGCGGTGGTGGGGGCCCATGTCGGCCCCGGAACCATTGCCGTGGCCGTCTCCCCGAGACTGGCCGGTTCGTGAGCACCTGGGCGGTCCTGCCGGCCGCCGTGGGTGCACCCGACGCCGACGGGCTCGACGCCGGGGGCCTGCTCGGGTCGGCCGCCCTGCTCGGACTCGTGCTCGTGGCCGCGTTCCTGCTCGGCTCGGTCAACCCCGCCTCGATCGTGGCACGGGTCCTGGGCAAGGACCTGTCCCGCTCGGGCTCCGGCAACCCCGGCGCCACCAACGCCGGCCGGGTCCTCGGCGTCCGGTGGGGCGTGGTGGTGGGCCTGCTCGACGTCCTCAAGGGCTACCTGCCGGTCGTCCTGGTCCAGGCGGCGATGGGCACGGTGCCCGCCCTCTGCGCCGGAATCGCCGTCGTGCTCGGCCACATCTGGTCACCGTTCCTGAGGGGCCACGGCGGCAAGGGCGTGGCCACCTCGCTCGGGGCGATCCTCGCCGTGCAGCCGTGGTTCGGCCTCGTCGTGGTCGCCGTGTTCGGGGTGCTCGTGTGGCGGATGCGCTGGGTGGCCGGTGCCTCGGTGTCTGCCTGCCTCGTGCTGCTCCTGCTGGGGGTCGGGACCTGGCTCGGGTGGGTGCCCGGTGGCTCGCGGGCCGTGGGTGCCTGGTGCGTGGTGCTGGCCGTCATCGTCATCTACCGCCACCGACGCAACATCGAGCTGTGGATCGCCGCCCGTCGCAGCTCGTCCACACCCTGACCCGAGCACGCCCCGTCGTCCACAGGAGTCCGGTCGACGCCGCCCTGGGCCGGCGCACCTTCCTAGCGTGCCCGTATGCCGTTGCGTCGCCGTCCCGCCGAGCCGTCACCCCGCCTGCTCGCCCTGCTGGCCGGGCCGGACCCGGAGCGGGGCGCCGTGGAGGCGCACGCTTCCGGTGCCGAGCATCCGGCCGTCGCG
The DNA here is from genome assembly GCF_029222705.1 of Knoellia sp. p5-6-4. Classification (NCBI taxonomy): domain Bacteria; kingdom Bacillati; phylum Actinomycetota; class Actinomycetes; order Micrococcales; family Intrasporangiaceae; genus Knoellia; species Knoellia sp. p5-6-4. The sequence continues at coordinate 549,690 of NZ_JARGZF010000001.1, read as the reverse complement.
GATGAGTTCTGGCTGCCGCGGCGGGAGTGGCTCGAGGAGCGGTCCGCGACGCCCGGACATCGTCGAAGCCGAGAGGAGGCGACGGAGCCGCACGTCAACCCTTCAGCGCCGGGGCCGGTGCCGGCCCGCGGGCACCGGGCATCGCCGGGCCGGCACCGGCGCCCACGGCCCCCGGGTCCTGCCCTGCTGAGCGTGCCCGCCGCCCTGCGGGGCGCGCGGGTGACCGGCCCCGCGGCGGCAGTGGTCGGCATGGTCGTGGTGGTGCTCGTCGCGGTCGGCGTCTTCGGGGTGCGGGTGGCCTGGGCCCGCGCCGCCAGCGCGCCCGAGCCGGTCGTGGCCGGCGCCGGCACTTCGGCGCCCTCCGCGCTGGTCTCGCGCACACCGAGGGCCGGCGTGCCGGGCGATCTGGTGGGCCCCTCGTCGCGGCCGTCCTCGCCCCCGTCGGGTGCCGGCGGCGCCGGTCGGCTGGTGGTGCACGTGGTCGGGCAGGTGAGGCGACCGGGGGTGGTGGTGCTCTCAGCGGGCGCCCGGGTCGGCGAGGCCCTCACCAGGGCAGGGGGTGCGCTGCCCGGCGCCGACCTCGGGGCGCTCAACCTCGCGCGGGCCCTGGTCGACGGGGAGCAGGTGCGCGTGCCGCGCCCGGGGGAGGCCCCACCCGCGGCGGCCGAGGCGCCCGGTGGCGCTGGGGCGGCCGGGAGCGCCGGGCCCGCGGGTGGTGGCACCGCTGGGTCCGCCACTCCGGTAAACCTCAACACCGCCACCGTGGCGGTGCTCGAGGAGCTGCCCGGCGTGGGGCCGGTGCTCGCCCAGCGGATCGTCGACTGGCGCACCGAGCACGGCCGGTTCACGTCGGTCGACGAGCTGGCCGAGGTCAGCGGCATCGGCGAGAAGATGTTCGCCCAGCTCCAGGGCAAGGTCACCGTGTGAGCCGGCGGCCGGCACGGCGCCGTCGGGTGGCGGAGCGGTCGGTGCCCGACCTGCGCCTGCTGCTTCCCGCCCTGGCTGCCTGGGTCACCGCGGCCGCCACCCTCGCCACCCCAGCCACCTGGCGGCTGGGCCTGTCGGCTGCCCTGCTGGGGCTCGCGGTGTCCGGCCTGGTCGTCACGAGCAGGTCTGCGCGCCGCTGCACCGGCCCCGGCAGCACCCCGCCGCGAGCGCACCCGTTGGCCCGGTGGCTGGCGCTGTCGGCGGCGTCGGCCTCGGTGGTGCTGGTCGGCTCCGCCTGCCACACCCTGGTGCGGGAGGCCGGGCCGGTCGCGGCGCTCGCGCGGGGGCAGGCGGTCGTGCAGGCCACAGGGGTCGTCTCGAGCGAGCCTGTGGTGCGGGGCGGCCGGGACGCGCAGACGGTGCTGCTGCGGCTCACGGTCACCGAGGTCGCCGGGCGCGGTGAGCGCAGCCGGGTGCGCACGCCGGTGCTGGTGGTCGGCGACGAGCGCTGGTCGGCAGTGCGCTGGCGCGAACGCATCAGGGTGCAGGGGCGCCTGGGGGCGTCCGAGCCCGGGGAGCCGGTGGTCGCCGTCCTCCGTCCTCTGGGGGCGCCGACGCTGCTGAGCGAGCCGGGCGTCGTGGCCCGCGGCGCGGAGCGCCTGCGGGCGGGCCTGCGCAGCGCCGCCGCGCCCCTGCCGGCAGACGCCCGCGGCCTGCTGCCGGCCCTCGTCATCGGCGACACGAGCCGCACCCCCGACGACCTGACCGAGGCCATGCTCGCCACCGGGATGACGCACCTCTCGGCGGTCAGCGGCTCCAACGTCGCCATCGTGCTCGCCGCCGCACTAGGAGGCGCGGCGCTGCTCGGCGTCCGGCGGCGCTGGCGTCCGGTGGTCGCGGTGCTGGTGCTGGCGGGCTTCGTGGTCCTGGCCCGTCCGGAGCCGAGCGTGATCCGCGCGGCGGCGATGGGCGCCATCGGGCTGGTGGGGCTCAGCCGGTCGCGGCGGGCGGCGGGCCTGCCGGTGCTCGCCGGCGCCGTCTGGTGCCTCCTCCTCGTCGACCCGTGGCTGAGCCGCACCTACGGGTTCGCCCTGTCCACGCTCGCGACCCTGGGGCTGCTGCTCTTCGTCCGCAGCTGGGGCGAGGCGATCGGCCGGCGGCTCCCGCGCCTGCTGCGCTCGTGGGGTCCCGCCCTCGCGATACCCGTTGCCGCCCAGACGATGTGTGCGCCGGTCGTGGTGCTGCTGCAGGGATCCGTGAGCACTGTCGGCGTCGTCGCGAACCTGCTGGCGGCCCCGCTGGTGGCGCCGGCGACCGTGGCGGGGGTCGCAGGGGCGCTGACCGCAAGCGTCTGGCAGCCCATCGGCACGGCGCTGTGCTGGGCCGGGGCGCTGCCGACGCTGGGCATCGCCCGAATCGCGCGGGTCTTCGCGCAGGTGCCCGGCGGCACGATGCCGTGGCCGGATGGGGGTGTCGGTGCCGCGCTGCTCACGGTGCTGACGGTGCTGGCCCTGGTCGCCGGTCCCTGGGTGGTGCACCACGTCCGGATCCGGCCGTTCATGGCCCTCGCTGCTGGCGTGCTGGCGGTCGCCTCGCTCGTGCCGACCTCGCCGGCGACATGGCCGCCGGAGGGCTGGCGCCTCGTTGCCTGCGACGTCCGTCAGGGCGACGCGCTCGTGCTGGCGACCACACCGGGGCGGGCCGTGCTGGTCGACGCCGGTCCCGATCCAGCCCTCGTCAACGGCTGCCTGCGCCGGCTCGAGGTCCGCGCGCTCGATGCGATCGTGCTGACCCACCTGCACGCCGACCACGTCGAGGGGCTGCCGGGCGCACTGTCCGGGCGGGAGGTGCGGGAGGTCCTGGCCTCGCCGGTGCGCGACCCGCCCCACCAGTGGGCGCAGGTGCGCGAATGGGCCGCAGCGCGAGGGGTGCCGGTGCGGGAGGTGTATGCCGGCGACCGCCTCCAGTGGCAGGGCGTCACCGCCGACGTGTGGTGGCCCGCGCGGAGGATCAGCGCGGGGTCGGTGCCCAACAACGCCAGCGTCGTGCTGGCCGTCGAGTCCGACGAGGTGGACGCGCTGCTGCTGGGCGATGTCGAGCGGGAGGCGGCGCACGCCATGCTCCTGGCCCTGCGCCGCGACCCGGCGATGGCCGCGGCAGCTGCGCGTCTCGACGTGGTCAAGACCCCGCACCACGGCTCGTCCAACCTCGACACCGACTTCATGGAGGCGGTCGCGGCACCGGTGGCGGTCATCAGCGTGGGCCGCGACAACGACTACGGCCACCCGGCGCCGAAACACCTCGAGGTCCTGCGACGCAGCGCTTCAGCCATCTACCGCACCGACCAGCGCGGCGACGTCGCGGTGCTCTCGCGCGGTGGCGAGGTGGCCGTCGCGACGAGCCGCTGACCTGCGCCAGAGGCCGGTTGTGCCCGAGCCCCGCGCGGGCTGCGAGCGGCCGTCAGGTGCTGGCCAGGACGCGCGGTGGCGTCTTCGCTGCCTCGACGAGGGCGTCGATGGTGGCCTGCACGGCGGGCACCCGCTGGAGGTCGGGGGTGGTGACGACGTGCACCTGGCGGCGCGAGGAGGGCCTGATCGGCAGGGTGACGACATCGCTGTGGTGCGCGGTGCGCAGGATCAGGTCGGGGATCAGGGCCACGCCGAGCCCCTCGGCCACCAGGCCCAGCACGGCCACGTAGTCCTCGGTCTCGAAGGCCACGTCGGGGGAGAACCCCTCGGCAGAGCACATCTGCAGCAGGTGGCCCCGGCAGCGTGGGCACCCGGCGATCCAGTGCTCGGAGGAGAGGTCGGCCAGGTCCACGACGTCCTGTCCCGCGAGAGGGTGGTTCCTCGGAAGGGCGAGGCGTACGTCGTCGTCGAGCAGCTTCTGTGTCACGAAGAGGTCGAGGTCCTCCTCACCGCGGCCGAGGTCGGTGCCCTCGTAGGCGAAGGCGACCGCGAGGTCGCACTCGCCGGCACGCAGCGCGGCCAGCGACTCCGGAGGCTCGGCCTCGGTGAAGGTGACCTTGACCTCCGGGTACCGCTCCTTCACCAGGGCCAGCGCGCGGGGCACCAGCGTCGCCGAGGACGACGGGAAGGCCATGAGGCGCACGCGCCCGGAGCGCAGTCCGGCGATCGCGGCGACCTCCTCCTCGGCGGCGTCGAGGGCGGCCAGCACCGTCACCGCGTGGCGGGCGAGCACCTGTCCCGCCTCCGTGAGCCGCACGCTGCGTCCGATGCGCTCGACCAGGACGGTGCCGGTGCGCTGCTCGAGCCGGCGCACCATCTGCGAGATCGCCGGCTGGGAGTACCCCAGCGCCAGGGCCGCACCGGTGAAGCTGCCCTCGTCGGCGATGGCCTTCATGACGCGGAGACCCGCTGCGTCGATCATGGGTCCAGCATAACCGTCGGTTATCGAACGGTAGCCATGTTGCCGCGGGGGATGATGTACCGAGGTCGCGCATACTGGGTGCCATGCCTGCGCTCGCGACCGATCTCGACGCCTTCGTCGACCTCCTCGCCGGTGGAGACGTGCTGGTGCTCAGCGGCGCCGGCATCAGCACCGAGTCCGGCATCCCCGACTACCGCGGACCCGACGGCAACCGGAGGGTCCAGCCCATGCAGTACGCCGAGTTCGTCGGCTCGCCGGAGGCCCGCAGGCGTTACTGGGCCCGCAGCTACGTCGGCTGGCAGCGCTTCTCGTCGGCGGCCCCCAACGACGGGCACCGGTCCGTGGCAGCACTTCAGGAAGCGGGGCTCGTGGGGCCCGTCATCACCCAGAACGTCGACGGACTGCACCAGGCGGCCGGTGCCGTCGAGGTCACCGAGCTGCACGGCGCGCTGGCGAAAGTGGTGTGCCTGACGTGCGGTGACCGCACCAGCCGCTGGGACCTCGACGAGCGGATGCGCCAGGCGAACCCCGGCTACGAGGTCACCAGCAACGAGATCCGGCCCGACGGCGACATCGTCCTCAACACCCTCGACGTCGAGGACTTCGTGGTGCCGCTGTGCCTGGTCTGCGGGCGCGACACGCTCAAGCCCGACGTGGTCTTCTTCGGGGAGTCCGTGCCGAAACCGTTGGTGGAGAGGTGTTTTCAGCTCACCGAGCGGGCGCGCGCCCTGTTGGTGCTCGGCTCGTCCCTGAAGGTGATGTCCGGCTACCGGTTCGTGCGGCGGGCAGCCGCGCACGGCATACCGGTCGGCATCATCACGCACGGACCCACCCGGGGTGACGCCGAGGCCACGCACCAGCTCGACGCGCCCCTGGGCGCCACCCTCGCCGAGCTCGTCAGCCGGCTGGCCGCCTAGCCACCAGCACGACGTCGATCGCGTCACCGGCGTCGGTGGGGCGCAGCACCTCTTCGCACCGCTGGACCTCGAGTCCGTCCGAGGCGGCGCGCAGCTGGTCGGTGGTGTGCAGGATGCTCGGGTCCTGTGGACCCCCGACGCCCTCGGTGAGGTTGCGCAGGGAGTGCCCCACGACGACCAGTGCCCCGCCGGGGGCGAGCCACTGCCCGAGGCGTGAGAAGGCGTCCTGGGGGATGTGCAGGTAGGCCACGAGCACGAGGTCGAAGAGGGTGCCCGGCGCAGGCTCCCACTCGGTGACGTCGGCCACGACCCACTCGACGTCCACTGACCGGCGCGCGGCCTCCTGCCTCCCACGGTCGATGCCGACCGCGGAGAAGTCCACCGCCGTGACCTGCCAGCCGCGCTCGGCGAGCCAGAGGGCGTGCCTGCCCTCCCCGGCACCGAGGTCGAGCGCCCGCCCCGGCGGCCAGCCGGCGGCCACGGCCTCCACCTCGCGGTTCGGCCCGGCGCTCCAGACCCGCTCGGCCGCGGCATACCGCTCGTCCCACGTCTGCGGCCCCCGGCCGCCCTGCGACTCCATGGACCTAGCATCGCCCCCGTGACGCAGATCCGCCCCGCCCGTGAGGACGACCTGGCCACCGTGGCCGCCATCTACAACGCCGAGGTCGAGGGCGGGGTGGGCACGTTCGACACCCTTGCCAAGGGCCCCGACCACTTCGCCCACCGCCTGGCGCCGGAGGTCCCCGGCGACGTCTTCCTCGTCGTCGAGGACGGCGCAGACGTGGTGGGCTTTGCCTATTCGGGCCCCTTCCGGCCCCGCCCCGCGTATGCCGGGACGCGCGAGACCTCCGTCTACCTCGCCTCGGCTGCCCGCGGGCGCGGACTGGGCAGGGCGCTCTACGCCGAGCTGCTCGAGCGCCTCGACGCGGCAGGGGTGCACACCGCGCTGGCCGTGGTGGCGCTACCCAACGAGGCCAGCGAGGCGCTGCATCGCAGCCTGGGGTTCGAGCGGGTCGGCGTGCTCCGGGAGGTCGGCCACAAGCTCGGCCGCTACGTCGACACCGCCTGGTGGCAGCGACTTCCCTGAGCGCGCCGGACCCGGGTCGCGTCCGAGGTCTGTCTCCCGCGGCGGCCGCGTCCTACCATCTTCAGGTCAGGCCGTCAGTGGGACCGGCGAGCAGGTGACGATGGGGTGGTGTCATGGCACGCGTCCGAACCGGACCGTTCGAGAACGACGACGCACTCGACTTCCTGGACGACCTCGAGGAGACCGAGCCCGAGGGGCGGCCGGCCAAGGTGCGGGGGGCCCTGCGCCGCGTCGTCGCGACGGAGGACTACATCGACGCGCCCGTGATGGCGGAGGCCGTCGCCGCGGCCGCGGTGGTGGCCGGCAGCGAGGACCCCGACTCGGTCGTGGGGGAGCGCTACCTGCCGCCCTGGCTCGACAACGACCCCCTCGAGGTCGACGAGGAGCTCGAGGAGCTCGCGGCCCAGGCCCTCCACCGGGCGCTGCGGCCCGACGAGAACGAGTGGTGGGAGCTGTGGGAGGAGGCCGAGGCCACCGACGACGTCACCGAGGTGGTGAGCCGGTACCTCGACGTCTTCGGCGACTGACTTCGACCGAGGACGTCGGTCGCCGACCGACGGCGACCGACGACGTCAGACGCGCCGCAGGACGGCCGTCACCTTGCCGAGCACCGTGGCGTGGTCGCCGTCGATCGGCTCGAAGGCCGGGTTGTGGGGCAGCAGCCACACCTTCCCGTCCTTGCGCTTGAACGTCTTGACGGTGGCTTCGTTGTCGAGCATGGCCGCGACGATGTCGCCGTTGTCGGCAGTGGGCTGCTGGCGCACGACCACCCAGTCGCCGTCGCAGATGGCGGCATCGACCATCGAGTCACCGACCACCTTGAGCAGGAACAGCTGGCCCTCGCCGACGATCTGCTTCGGCAGCGGGAAGACGTCCTCGACCGACTCCTCGGCGGTGATCGGCACACCGGCCGCGATCTGCCCCAGCACCGGCACGTAGGAGGCCTCCGGGCGCTGGTCGTTGATGCCGGTCTCGTCGTAGCCGGCGTCGACGTCGTCGGAGGCCGCCCCGCCGCGGTAGCCGCGCATGTCGGCCGGCGCGTCGGGGGAGACGACCTCGATGGCACGCGGTCGGTTGGGGTCGCGGCGCAGGAAGCCCTTGCGCTCCAGGGTGGCCAGCTGGTGGGCCACGGAGCTCGGGCTGGTGAGCCCCACCGCCTCCCCGATCTCGCGCAGGCTGGGCGGGTAGCCGCGGCGGTCCACCGAGTTGCGGATGACCTCGAGGACGCGGCGCTGTCGCACCGTGAGGCCGTCGCCACGGTCTCGCTCGGGCAGCTCCTTGACGTTGTCGTCGCTCATGCCGCTCCTCGTTTCTGCAGGTCAGGTGCCGTGCCGGGGCTGTCAGCCGGTCGGCGGGGGTGGGCTGTCGGTGGCCTCTGATGTGCTTCGAGGCATGGGCACAGCGTATGGAGTTCGAACACAGTTGCCAAACATGTGTTCGACGCGTGTCTTGAACCGTTCGAACATGCGTGCTAGAAATCGTACAAGCGTTCTATCGAACACCCGTTCGGAGAGCAGGGCCCCGCAGGCGCGGGGCCGGGAGAGGGGAATGACCATGAGTGCAGCTGTCGCCTGGGATCTGGGGGCCACGCCGACCCGCGTGCCGACCCGTCCTGCCCGTCCGCGCCTGGTCCTCGTCCCCACCGGCGACGCGGTCCCGGCTCCGCTCACGCGGGGGCTTCGCCTGACCCGGGCTGGCCGACTGGTCATCACCCTCACGGTCGCGGCCGTCCTGCTCGCCGTCACCGCGCTGGTGGTGGCCGGCTCCGCCGGTGGCGCGTCGGCGCCCGTCGCCGACCACGCCGTCACCGTCGTCGAGGGCCAGACCCTCTCGGAGGTCGCCGCGCGCGAGCTGCCCGCCCTCCCGGTCCACGAGGCGGTCGCGCAGCTGCAGCTGGCGAACAACCTGCCGAGCACGCAGGTGCACGCCGGCCAGGTCCTCGTCGTCCCCGCCCTGGGCTGAGCCGGACCCGCCTCAGAGCGTGGTCTTGGCGGCGATGTGGCTCCACTTGACCGGCGTCCTCGTGCCCGCCATGTCGATGGCCACCTGGTCGACGATGGTCGTCGGCTTCACGCCCCCCACCTGCGCCCACGAAGAGACGAAGTGGGCCACCCCTGACTTCATGTAGTAGACCCGTCCGGTGCTCCGGCCCTTGATGTAGGCGCCGTCGCGAGGCTTGTGCATCAGATGGTTCCACTTCGTGCCCGAGCCAGCCCGGTCGATGGCGACCTGGTCCACCACGAGCGCGGGTGCCCAGCCACCGATGTTCGCCCAGGCTGAGACGAAGACCGGGGCGCCGCCCGCCACACGGTAGACCTCGCCGCGCTGGGCGCCCTTCAGGAACGTGCCCTCTGCGGGAGTTGCTCGCAGGTGGTTCCAGCGACCCCCGGTGCCGGCGCTGTCGATGGCCACCTGGTCCACGGTCGTGTAGGGCTTGCTCCCGCCGAAGGCGGTCCATGTCGAGACGAAGACGGGGGCGCCACCGGCCACGCGGTACACCTCGCCGCGCTGGGCGCCCCGGAGGAACGTGCCGTCCGCGGGATAGCGGGGAAGAGAGGCGAGCGAGGTGCTGCTGACCAGGTGTGTCGGCTTGCTCCCGCCGAAAGCGGTCCACGTCGAGACGAAGACGGGGGCCTTGCCCACCAGGCGGTAGACCTCGTTGGTCTCCCGCACCCGCACGAAGGTGCCGGGCATGGGTGGCTGGTACGTAGTGTCCTTGAAGTGGATGAAGTTGCTCGGCCAGTTGCGGTCGCCCTTGGGGATGCGCCAGCGGTAGGACCCGCCGCTCCACGAGGAGTCCGAGATGGTGATGTGGGAGGAGGTGACCTCCTCGACGTACCCGACGTGGCCGTAGGACGGGGCGTAGACGCTGCCGTAGTTCCACTGGGCGACCGCGCCCGTCCGAGGTGTCGTGTCCACCCCGAAGCCGCGGTTCCTGGCGTTGACCGCCCAGCTGCCGGCGTTGCCGAGCCCGCTCTGCTGCGCCACGCCGTTGCGCGCGAGGCGGTGGGCCACGTAGTTCGTGCAGTTGTTGCCGGTGCTGCTGACCGGGTAGCCCCAGACCGACTTCCCGGTGTAGCCGGAGAAGGTGACGCAGCCGATCGAGGAGGTCTTGCACTCGTAGACGATCGTGCCGGCGCCTGCGGCGGTGCTCGAGGCGCCGAGCGCTGCGGTGCCGAGCAGGAGGGCTGCGGCAAGGCGCGAGGACAGGCGGAGCAGGCGTGTGCGCATGACTTCCCGGGGGTAGGGGACGGTCTCGGCATGCGGTGAGAAAGCACCACGCCACGACCAGGGCCTGGAACAGAGTGCCTGATCCGGACGTGCCTGTACGACAAATGGGTGAATACCACCCCTGTAGTTCCCCCTCCTTGCGAAAGGCCGTGGGGGTGCACCCGGCCGGAACGGCCGAGCCACAGCAGCACCATCGGTCCGGATCCCGCTCGGATCGCGGGCTCTGACGGGCGGGGCTATGGTGCGGGCAAAGGAGGCGGGTGATGGACGCGAAGAAGACCTTCCTGTCGTGGCCGGTGCTGCGGCAGTTCCGCAGTGGGGACTTCCTGGGCCGCGGCCCGGCGGTCACCTCGGAACGCACGCGAACCCTCGAGCCGCGGACCAGGACCGCCGACCGGGTCGTGCAGAGCGTGTGCCCGTACTGCGCCGTCGGCTGCGGCCAGCGGGTCTTCGTCAAGGACGAGAAGGTCGTCCAGATCGAGGGCGACCCTGACTCGCCCGTCTCGCGAGGACGCCTGTGCCCCAAGGGCTCTGCGAGTGAGCAGCTCGTCAACAGCCCCGGCCGCCAGACGAAGGTGCTCTACCGGCGCCCGTACGGTACGCAGTGGGAGCGGCTGGACCGCGAGACGGCCATCGACATGATCGCCGACCGGTTCGTGCAGAGCCGGCGCAACGGATGGCAGGACCTCGACGACCAGGGCCGGCGGCTCCGGCGCACCATGGCGATCGCGGCCCTCGGAGGAGCGACCCTCGACAACGAGGAGAACTACCTCATCAAGAAGCTGTTCACCGCCGCGGGAGCGATCCAGATCGAGAACCAGGCGCGTATTTGACACTCCGCCACGGTTCCCAGTTTGGGATCCTCGTTCGGGCGCGGTGGCGCGACCCAGTATGAGCAGGACCTGGCCAACGCCGACTGCATCGTCATCCAGGGCTCCAACATGGCCGAGTGTCACCCGGTGGGCTACCAGTGGGTGACCGAGGCAAGGCTCAAGGGCGCCAAGGTCATCCACATCGACCCCCGCTTCACGCGCACGTCGGCGACGGCTGACAAGCACATCCCGATCCGCGCGGGAAGCGACGTGGTGTTCCTCGGGGCGCTGATCAACCACATCCTCAGCAACGACCTGTACTTCAAGGAGTACGTCGTCGCCTACACCAACGCCGCGACGATCATCAACGAGGACTTCCAGGACACCGAGGACCTCGACGGCCTGTTCTCCGGGTACGACGCCGACAAGGGCTCCTACGACCTGACCACCTGGGCCTACGCCACCGAGAGTGACGGTGACGGCAAGATCGAGGCCCCAGGCACCGAGCAGGGCGAGGCCAAGGAGGCGACTGCCGACGGCCACCGGATGGGTGCAGCCGGTCCGCCACTCGAGCACGCCCGGGTGCTGCGCGACGAGACGCTGCAGGACCCTCGCACCGTCTTCCAGATACTCAAGCGGCACTACGCGCGCTACACGCCCGAGATGGTTGCCGACACCTGCGGCATCTCGGTCGACGACTTCCACTACGTCGCCAAGGCGGTCACCGAGAACAGCGGTCGTGAGCGCACGACGGCGTTCGTCTACGCCGTCGGCTGGACGCAGCACACCCTCGGCGCCCAGTTCATCCGGACGGCCGCGATCATCCAGCTGCTGCTCGGCAACATGGGACGCCCCGGCGGCGGCATCATGGCGATGCGCGGCCACGCCAGCATCCAGGGCTCGACGGACATCCCGACGCTCTACAACATCCTGCCCGGCTACCTCGCCATGCCCGTCGCGGGTCGGCACGACACCTTCCGCGAGTACATCAACGCGATCGGCAGCAAGGAGCAGAAGGGCTTCTGGGCCAACGCCGACGCGTATGCGGTGAGCCTGCTCAAGGCGTGGTGGGGCGACGCCGCGAGGGCCGACAACGACTGGGCGTTCGACTACCTGCCCCGGCTGACCGGTGCCCACGGCACCTACCAGACGACGATGGACATGCTCGACGACAAGGTCGAGGGGTACTTCCTGCTCGGGCAGAACCCGGCGGTCGGCTCCGCCCACGGCCGCATGCAGCGGTTGGCGCTGGCCCACCTGAAGTGGCTGGTGGTCCGCGACCTCAACATGATCGAGTCGGCCACGTTCTGGCAGGACAGCCCCGAGATCGCCACCGGCGAGCTCGAGACCGAGAAGATCGGCACCGAGGTCTTCTTCCTGCCACCCGCGTCGCACGTCGAGAAGGCAGGCACCTTCACGCAGACCCACCGGATGCTGCAGTGGCGGCACAAGGCCGTGAACCCGCCGGGGGAGTGCCAGAGCGAGCTGGAGTTCTTCTACGAGCTGGGCAGGAAGATCCGTGAGCGCCTGGCCGACTCCACCGACGAGCGCGACCGGCCCCTGCTCGACCTCACGTGGGACTACCCTCTCGACGAGGACGGCGAGATCGACAGCGAGGCCGTGCTGCGCGAGATCAACGGCTACCACCTGGCCGGCGAGAAGCAGGGCCGGCTGCTCGACCTCTTCACCGAGATGAAGGCCGACGGCAGCACCAGCGGCGGCTGCTGGATCTACACCGGCGTCTACGCCGGCGGGATCAACCGCAGCGCGAACCGCAAGCCGGGACGCGAGCAGAGCCAGGTCGCTCCCGACTGGGGCTGGGCCTGGCCGGCCAACCGGCGGATCCTCTACAACCGCGCCTCGGCCGACCCCGAGGGTCGGCCGTGGAGCGAGCGCAAGAAGTACGTCTGGTGGGACGAGGAGCAGCAGAAGTGGGTGGGCGACGACGTCCCCGACTTCCCGGCGACCAAGGCGCCGAGCTACCGGCCCGAGCGCGGTGTCGGCGGCCCCGAGGGCATCGCCGGTGACGACCCGTTCATCATGCAGCCCGACGGCAAGGGCTGGCTGTTCGCGCCCAAGGGCATGCTCGACGGACCGCTGCCCACGCACTACGAGCCGCAGGAGTCGCCGGTGGACAACCCGCTCTACCGGCAGCAGTCCAACCCGGCGCGAAAGGTGTTCCCGCGCAAGGACAACCTGTGGAGCCCGTCGGCGGGAGCCCCGGGCAGCGACGTCTACCCGTACGTGTTCACGACCTACCGCCTCACCGAGCACCACACCGCCGGTGGCATGAGCCGCTGGCTGCCCTACCTCGCCGAGCTCCAGCCCGAGCTCTTCTGCGAGGTCTCGCCGGAGCTGGCGGCCGAGCGCGGCTTGGAGAACGGCGGTTGGGCGACCATCGTCTCGGCGCGCACCGCCATCGAGGCCCGGGTGCTGGTCACTGAGCGCATGACGCCGATGGTCATCGGTGGCAGGACGATCCACCAGATCGGCCTCCCCTACCACTGGGGCGTCGGTCGTGACGCGGTCGTGTCCGGCGACGCCGTCAATGACCTGCTCGGAGTGGCGCTCGACCCCAACGTGCAGATCCAGGAGTCGAAGGTGGGCTCCTGCGACATCCAGCCGGGCCGCCGTCCGCACGGCGAGGAGCTGCTGCGGCTGGTCCACGAGTACCAGTCACGGGCCGGCGTCACGGTGACCACGTCGAACGAGCTGATGACCCGCGAGGACGGACACTGATGGGCTACCTGGACCGCCAGCTCTCGGGGCCGACCGACCCCATCGCCGACGCGGCGTGGGAGGAACCGCGCACGCGCAAGGGCTTCTTCACCGACACCTCCATCTGCATCGGCTGCAAGGCCTGCGAGGTGGCGTGCAAGGAGTGGAACGCCATCCCGCAGGACGGTGAGCTCAACCTGCTCGGGTCGTCATACGACAACACCGGCTCGCTGGGCGCGAGCACGTGGCGGCATGTCGCCTTCATCGAGCAGACCTCCGAGCGCATCGAGGAGGCGCGCGCCTCCGGTGGTCGGCTGGTGGACCTCGGTATGCCGGTGGTGCGGCCGAGCGAGCCCGCGTCGCCGAGCGTCGAGGCTGGGAACGGCCCGTCGCCCGCGGCGGCGGGCATGGACTCCGCCCCGCCGGGCATGGACGCCGCGGCGGTGGCCCAGGCCCAGGCGGCGGCGGCCACCGGCACCATCCCGGACTTCCGCTGGCTGATGGCCTCCGACGTGTGCAAGCACTGCACCCATGCCGGCTGCCTCGACGTCTGCCCGACCGGTGCCCTGTTCCGCACCGAGTTCGGCACCGTCGTCGTGCAACCAGACGTGTGCAACGGGTGCGGCTACTGCGTCGCGGCATGCCCGTTCGGCGTCATCGACCGGCGCGAGGGCGACAAGACCGTCACCAACCACGGCAACGCGCAGAAGTGCACGCTCTGCTACGACCGCCTGCGCGACGACCAGATGCCCGCGTGCGCCCAGGCCTGTCCGACGACCTCCATCAAGTTCGGCGACCTCGACGAGATGGTTGCGACGGCCCAGCAGCGCGTGGAGACGTTGCGGGACAACGGCTACACCGAGGCACGGCTCTACGGCGCCAACGCCAACGACGGGGTGGGAGGCACAGGGTCGGTGTTCCTGCTCCTCGACGAGCCCGAGGTCTACGGCCTGCCGCCGGACCCGCGCGTGCCCACCGCCGACCTGCCCGACATGTTCCGCAAGGCCGGCCTCGCTGGGCTCACCATGCTGGCGATGGCTGCCGCCTCCTTCCTGGGGAGACGCCGATGACGACGAACCCGTTCGACGCCGACCGCCCGCCCGAGCCTGCCCGCCGCGGCCGGCGCCGGCGCAACGGGGGTGGGCAGGGAGGCCGCCGCGACGAGTCGCTGATGGTGCCGGACGTCGAGTTCGACAGCTACTACGGACGCAACATCGTCAAGGCGCCGCCGTGGAAGCACGAGATCCCGACCTACCTGTTCCTCGGCGGCCTCGCGGCCGGCTCGGGGCTGGTCGGCGCAGGCGGATCCGCACGCAACCTGCCCGCCCTGCGCCGTGGCGGGCGGATCGCCGCCCTGGCCGCGGTGGCCCTCGGCGGGGGCGCCCTGGCGAAGGACCTCGGGCGGCCGGAGCGCGCGCTCAACATGATGCGCACGGTGAAGCTGACCTCGCCGATGTCGGTCGGCTCGTGGATCCTCAGCGCGTTCGGGGCGTTCGCCGGAGTCGCCGCCGCAGCGGAGGTGGGCCGCGAGCTGCCCGACCAGGACGGGTTCCTCGCCAAGGCCCTTCGTGTCGCCGACCCGCCCGCAGCCATCGGCTCGGCGCTCTTCGCGCCGCCGCTCGCGGCATACACGGCGGTGCTGCTCTCCGACACGGCAGCTCCCACGTGGCGCGAGTCCTACAAGCACCTGCCCTTCGTCTTCGTCGGCTCCGCGAACGCGGCGGCTGCCGGCCTGGCCCTGCTCGTGAGCCCCACCGACCAGAACGGCCCGGTGCGCAAGATGGCCCTGACCGGGGCCGCTCTCGAGCTCGGCGCCTTCGAGCTGATGCGCCGTGAGATGCACCCGGTCGTGGCCGAGCCGCTGCACGAGGGGGAGGCCGGCAGGAAGCTGCGCATGGCCGAGATGCTCACCGGCGCAGGCGCCCTCGGCGCGGTTCTCTTCGGGCGCAACCGCCTGGCGGCCGGACTGAGCGGGATCGCCCTCATGGCCGGGTCCGCCCTGACCCGGTTCGGCGTGTTCGAAGCGGGTATGGAGTCCACGAAGGACCCGAAGTACACCGTGCAGCCGCAGCGCGAGCGGCTGGAGCAGAGACGAGCCGATGGCGTCACCGACGACTCCATCACCACCATCCGGTAGCCACCGGACGTCCAGGGAGGTATGCCGTGAGTGAGAGGCCCAGTGCCGCAACAGCGTCCGCGCGGGAGACCGCAGGTGGGGGAACGCCCAACCGGTGGGTCATCCTCGTCGCCGCCGTCCTGGTGCAGCTCGCCATCGGGGCTGTCTACGCCTGGAGCGTCTTCGCCAAGGCGATGCAGAGCGAGGAGGGTTTCGGCTGGAGCAAGGCGCAGTCCGCGGTGCCCTTCACGGTCGTCATCGGGATGATCTTCGTGGGCAGCTACATCGGCGGGCGGATCCAGGACCGCAAGGGGCCACGGATGGTGGCCCTGGTCGGTGGCGTGGTCTACAGCATCGGCGTCATCCTCGCCTCGTTCGCCGACGCCGACCGCTTCTGGCTCCTTGTGCTCGGCTACGGCGTCCTCGGCGGCTTCGGCCTCGGGATGGTCTACATCGTGCCGATCGCCATGCTGCAGAAGTGGTTCCCGGACAAGCCCGGCCTCATCACCGGCATCGCGGTCGCCGGTTTCGGCTTCGGTGCGGTCATCACCGCCCCGCTGGGTCAGCAGCTCATCGACAACACCCCTGACCTGCCGACGAAGGCGTTCCTGCCGCTGGGCATCGGCTACCTCGTGGCCATCCTCGCCGGGGCGGTCTTCTTCCAGAACCCGCCCAAGGGCTACCTCCCGCCCGGCATGGCCGCGCCGGCCGCCGCCTCGGGGCAGGCCACGAACGTGACCGGGACCGGCCGGGACTACACCCAGCAGGAGGCGCTGCGCACCCCGCAGTGGTACCTGCTGACGGCGATCCTCACGCTCAGCGTCACCGCCGGCATCTCCCTCATCGCCGTCGCTGCCGGCAGCGCCGTCGACATCGCCGGCTACTCCACGCTGGGGGCCGCCAGCCTCGTCGGCGTCCTGTCCATCTTCAACGGCGCCGGCCGGATCCTGTGGGGCTGGCTCTCCGACAGGATCGGCAAGATGCCGGCGTTCATGGGGATCCTCGGCATCCAGGGCGTCTGCCTGATCCTCATCCCGCACGCCGGTAATGCCGCCCTGTTCGCCGTGCTCGCCGCGCTGATCTACACCTGTTACGGCGGCGGCTTCGGCACCATGCCGTCGACGGCAGGCAAGTTCTTCGGGGTCACCAACGCCGGCGCGATCTACGGCCTGATGCTCATCGGCTGGAGCCTCGGAGGCATCATCGGGCCGCTGCTGATCGCGTCGCTGATCGGCGAGGAGAAGGCCTACACCCTGGGCTTCACCGTCATCGGCGTCATCGCCCTCGCCGCCCTGGCGCTGCCGCTCATCACGAAGCGCCCGGATCCGCTCGGTCCG
Source organism: Knoellia sp. p5-6-4 (assembly GCF_029222705.1). Taxonomy (NCBI): domain Bacteria; kingdom Bacillati; phylum Actinomycetota; class Actinomycetes; order Micrococcales; family Intrasporangiaceae; genus Knoellia; species Knoellia sp. p5-6-4. The sequence goes on along the minus strand of NZ_JARGZF010000001.1, from coordinate 533,155 downwards.
GCTGCGCCGCGGGAGGCCGCCGGTCAGCGGGAGGCCGGTCAGCGGGAGGTCGGTCAGCGGGAGCATGCCGAGGGGGCCGGTCGCTCCTGAGCAGGGGGAGGCCGGCTGCCTCCCAGGCCTCGACACCACCGACCATGTCGGTGGCGTTGGGCAGGCCGACCGCCTGCAGCGAGGCGGCGGCCAGGCTCGAGCTGAAACCCTGGCTGCACACCACGACGACCACCTGGTCGGGCCCGGTCAGCTCGGGCACCCGCCACACCCCCTCGGGGTCCAGGCGCCACTCGAGCACGGTGCGCTCGACGACGACGGCACCGGGCAGCTCGCCCTGGTGCAGGCGCTGGGACTCCGGGCGGGTGTCGACGAGCAGGGCGCCGGCGGCCTGGGCGGCCAGCACCTCGGTGGGGGTGAGCCGGTGCAGGCCTGCGCGGGCCCTTTCGAGGATCCGGTCGACGCCGCTCATGGCACGCCGTCACCGCACCCGGACGGACACCCCGTCGAAGGGGACGAACTCCCCGATGACGGGGGCGCCGGGCACCTCCCCGGCAAGCAGGAGGCCGCCGCTGGTCTGCGCGTCGGCGAGCAGGACCAGCTCATCGTCGTCGACCTCGGCCTCGAGGTGCGGTCGCACCCAGTCGAGGTTGCGCTTGCTGCCGCCGGGGACGAAGCCCTCCGCCAGCGACGCGCGCGCGCCTTCGAGGTAGGGAACGGCCGCGGCGTCCACGACGGCGGTCACCCCGGAGGCCCGCGCCATCTTGAACAGGTGGCCGAGCAGTCCGAACCCGGTCACGTCCGTCGCCGCCGTGATCCCTGCAGCGAGCGCCGCCTGCGAGGCCTCGGCGTTGAGCCGGGCCATGGAGGCGACCGCGTGGTCGAAGACCTCGCCGGTGGCCTTGTGCCGGTTGTTCAGCACGCCGACGCCCAGCGGCTTGGTCAGGCTGATCGGCAGCCCGGCGGTCGCGGCGTCGTTGCGCAGGAGGCGCTCCGGGTCGGCGAGGCCGGTGACCGCCATGCCGTACTTGGGCTCGGGGTCGTCGACACTGTGGCCGCCGGCCACCGGGCAGCCGGCGTCGCGGGCGACGTCGAGCCCGCCGCGCAGCACCTCCTGCGCGAGCTCGCGGGGGAGGACGTCGCGGGGCCAGCCGAGCAGGTTGACCGCGACGACGGGTCGCCCGCCCATGGCGTAGATGTCGGAGAGGGCGTTGGCCGCGGCGATGCGCCCCCAGTCGTAGGCGTCGTCGACCACCGGGGTGAAGAAGTCGGCAGTGGCGAGCACGGCCAGGCCGTCCTCGATGCGCACCGCAGCGGCGTCGTCGCCGTCGTCGAGACCGACGACGAGGTCGGGGTGGCTGGTGCCGACCAGGCCACGCACCATGTCCTCGAGCTCGCCCGGGGGGATCTTGCACGCGCACCCGCCCCCGTGTGCGAACTGCGTCAGCCGGTGCCCGCTGCCCTGTCCACTGCTCATGGTGCCCACGCCGTGACTGTATGCCGCGCGCGCGGCGACGGCACGCGGCATACCTCCCCACCCCGCTGGCCGTTTATCGGGTCACCCGATAGACGGCCGCTTCACCCCGGGTGCCACCTCGGGTGAAGCGGACCTTTCTCGGGTCGCCCGATAAAGGTGCGGGCACGGGGGAGTCGGTTACGGTGTGCCGCGGAGGTGTCTGGGTTCCTGGTGGTCCCCCCGGTCTTCAAAACCGGTGAGGCCGAGCATCTCGGTCTGGCGGGTTCGATTCCCGTCCACCTCCGCCAACCGTCCAAGCCGGTGTCCGGAGGTGAGTGGCCGATGTCGCAGTCCGACCCACGCCGGCGCATCCCGCGCACTGACGCGCTGCTGGCCCTGCCGGCCTTCGTGGAGGCGGCCCACCGCCACGGTGAGGCCGCGGTGAAGGGCGCGATCACGGCTGCCCAGGAGCAGGCGCGAGCCGGGGCGATCTCGCCGGAGGACGTCGCTGCGGCCGCCGAGGCGGCCCTGCCGGCCCGGGCCACCACCCTGCGCCCCCTGCTCAACGCCACCGGGGTCGTGGTGCACACCAACATCGGCCGGGCGCCGTTGTCCCAGGCGGCGATCGACGCCATGGCCGCGGCCGCGGGCTACGTCGACGTCGAGTTCGACGTGGCGACGGGAGCCCGGGCCCGGCGTGGTCGGGGGACGCTGGCCGCCCTCCTCGAGGCCGTCCCCGACGCGGGAGGCGCCCTCGTGGTCAACAACGGGGCAGCGGCGCTCGTGCTCGCGACCACGGCGCTCGCGGCCGGCCGCGAGGTCGTCGTCAGCCGCGGCGAGATGGTCGAGATCGGCGACGGGTTCCGGCTGCCCGACCTCATCGCCTCCACCGGGGCCCGCCTGCGCGAGGTGGGCACCACCAACCGCACGACCGTGCGCGACTACGCCGAGGCGCTCGGGCCCGACACCGGCTGCATCCTCAAGGTGCACCCCAGCAACTTCCGGGTCGAGGGGTTCACGTCCGAGGCCTCGCTCGAGGAGCTCTCCGGACTCGGCGTGCCCGTCGTCATGGACATCGGCAGCGGCCTGCTCCATCCCGACCCGCTGCTGCCCGCCGAGCCCGACGCCACGACGTCGTTGCGTCGCGGGGCCACGGTGGTCACCGCGAGCGGGGACAAGCTGCTCGGCGGCCCGCAGGCCGGGCTGGTCCTCGGGGACGCCGAGACGGTGGAACAGCTGCGGCGTCACCCGCTGGCTCGGGCGCTGCGGGTCGACAAGCTCACGCTCGCCGCGCTGGAGGCGACGGTGCGTGGCCCGCGGCCGCCGGTCACGGCATACCTGCATGCCGACGCGAGCGAGGTGCGCCGGCGCACCGAGGCGCTCGCCCGCGAGCTCGGCCGTGACGTCGTCGAGGTGGCCGGGGCCGTCGGGGGCGGGGGAGCGCCGGGGCTGGAGCTGCCCGGCTGCGCCGTCGAGCTGCCCGACTGGTGTGCCGAGCTGCTGCGTAGTGGCGAGCCCGGTGTGGTGGCTCGGGTCGAGCGTGGCCGCTGCCTCCTCGACCTGCGGTGCGTCCCGAGCGAGTCCGACGGGGACGTGCTCGGGGCGGTTCGCGCTGCCCTTGCCGTCGGTGGCACGAGGGGCTGAGGCGTGCACGTCCTCGCCACGGCCGGTCACGTCGACCACGGGAAGTCGGCACTGGTGCGCGCCCTCACCGGCATCGAGCCGGACCGGTGGGAGGAGGAGCACCGCCGCGGGCTCACCATCGACCTCGGCTACGCCTGGACCACGCTGCCGTCCGGCGAGCAGGTCGCCTTCGTCGACGTGCCGGGCCACCAGCGGTTCATCGGCAACATGCTCGCCGGGCTCGGCCCGGCCCCCGCCGTCGTCTTCGTCGTCGCCGCCGACGAGGGCTGGCGCCAGCAGTCGGGCGAGCACCTGGCGGCGGTCGACGCGCTCGGCCTGCGGCACGGCCTGCTGGTCGTCACCCGCAGCGACCTCGCCGACCCTGCCGCAACCCTCGCCGACGCGCGTGAGCGGCTCGCGGCCTCCAGCCTGGGGCACTGTGCGGCGGTCGCCGTCTCCGCGCGGACCGGCGAGGGTATGCCGCAGCTGCGCGCAGCCCTCGACCGCCTCGTCGCCTCCATGCCCGCACCCGACCCGACCGCGCGGGTGCGGCTGTGGGTCGACCGTGCCTTCTCCATCAAGGGCAGCGGCACCGTCGTCACGGGCACCCTGGGTGAGGGCACCATCCGGGTGGGCGACGAGCTCGAGGTCGACGGCCGGAGGGTGCGCGTCCGCGGCCTGCAGTCCCTCGAGCGGCCGCGCGAGTCCGTCGCCCCGGTGGCGCGCGTGGCGGTGAACCTGCGCGGCGTCGGCACCGACGAGGTCGCCCGCGGTTCGGTGCTCGTCGCGTCCGGCGCCTGGCCGACCACGGCCGTCGTCGACGTCAGGCTGGGCACCGACCCGCGTGACCTGCCGGCCAGGGCGATGCTCCACGTCGGCACGGCCGCCCACGAGGTGCGCGTGCGACCGCTGGCAGGGGATGTCGCCCGGCTGACGCTGCCGGTGGCACTGCCGCTGCGGGCCGGTGACCGCGCCATCCTGCGAGACCCCGGCGCCCAGCGGGTGGTGGCAGGGGTTCTGGTGGTCGACGCCGACCCGCCACCGCTGGCCCGGCGCGGCGCCGGCGCACGCCGGGGTGAGGAGCTGGCCGCGGCGACTGGAGAGCTCGATCTCGCCCGCGAGGTGGCCCGGCGAGGCGCGATGGCGGTGTCGGCGGCGGGGAGCCTGGGCCTGGCTGTGCCCGGAGACGGCGCCGAACTGCCGGAATCCGTTGTGCGAGAGCGTGACTGGCTCGTCGATCGGCGCACGTGGCAGGGCTGGGCGCGGGCCCTGCGGACGGCGGTGCAAGCACAGGCCGCGGCCGACCCGCTCGATCCGACCCTGACCGTCGAGGCTGCCCGCGAGGCCGTGCAGGTCCCGGACCGTGCCCTGGTCGGGCCCCTCGCGGTGGAGGCGGGCCTGCAGGTCGAGGCGGGGCGGGTGCGGATCCCCGGGGTGTCGGCCTCGCTGGGTGGGGCGGAGGAGGGGCTTCGGCGCATCGAGGAGCGGCTCTCCGCCGACCCGTTCGCGGCCCCGGAGCGCCCGGACCTCGAGGCGGCGGGCCTCGGGCCGCGGCAGGTCGCGGCGGCGGTGCGCGCCGGTCGGCTGCTGCGCCTGCCGGACGACGTGCTGCTGCTGCCCTCCGGGCCGGCACGGGCGATGCGGGTGCTGGCCGGGCTGCCCCAGCCCTTCACCCTCAGCGAGGCTCGCCAGGCGCTCGGCACGACGAGGCGGGTGGCCGTGCCGCTGCTCGAGCACCTCGACGGTCGTGGCTGGACGCGACGGGTCGACGCCTCCCACCGGGAGGTCGTGCGCTGAGCCGGGGGCCCGCCTAGAGGTCGCGCGCGCCGAGCCGGTATCCCCGCGGCGTCCAGGAGGTCAGCAGGGCGTAGCGGTCCCCGCGGACGAGGGAGCGGCGGTACTCCAGCGGGGGCTCGTCCTCGACCTGGCCCACCCGCTCGATGGCGAAGCAGGGCGCCCCCTCGTCGACGCCGAGGAGCGGGCCGAGGCGTCCGGCCGCGACGGCGGTGATGCGCTCCCACCCGCCGGTCGGCCGGGTGCCGGCGACCCGGGCCAGCTCGTCGTACAGGCCGGCCCGGGTGAAGTCGACCTCGAGGAGCCCGCCGGCCACGGACGCGGGGAGCCACACCTCGTCGTGGGCCAGCGGCTCCCCGTCGGCGAGCCGGACCCGCTCGAGGTGGACGAGCTGCTCGTCGGCGGAGCGCTCGAGGCGCGCTGCGACGTCCGGGTCGGTGGTGAGCTCGAGGGTCAGCACCTCGCTGCGCTGCTCGAGGCCCTGGGCCTCGACCTGCCGGAAGAGCGAGTAGAGGCCGCCGAGCGGCTGCTCGATGGCGTCGGAGCGCACCCGGGTGCTGCGGCCCCGACCGGAATCGATGAGACCGGCCTCGCGGATCCGGCGCAGGGCCTCCCGGACGGTGTGGCGCGAGACGGAGTACTCCCGCTGCAGCTCGACCTCGCCGGGGAAGCCGAGCTCGAAGTCCCCGGCGGCCAGCCGGCGCAGGAGGTCCTGGTGCAGCTGGCGCCAGAGGGGGACGCCGCTCGCGCGGTCGAGCTGTGCGGTGTGCATCGTGCCCATCGTCCCTCCCCTGGAGCCTGTGGTCGTCAGCGGCCGGCGGGGACCTCGGCCGGCTCCACTGCCTCGACGCGTCGTCCGATCCGCTGTCCGGCGAGGCCGAGACCGAGGACGAGGGCCGCAGCACCGGCGGCGATGCCGACCTTGCCGATGACGGGCAGCGGCTCCCACAAGCTCTCGGGGAGCTCCTGGACGAGGATGAACGCCGCCATCGCGAGGACGAACCAGCCGAAGGCCTTGCGCAGCTGCTCGGGCTTGATCATGCCCGTCATCCGTCCGCCGATGAGGCTGCCCACCACCGCGGCGGCGGTGACCATGGCGGCCAGGCCCCAGTCGAGCTCGACCGAGGAGAGGTAGCCGGCGAGCCCGGCGGCGGACTTCATGGCGATCACGAGCAGCGAGGTGCCCACGGCCACCGGCATGCTGAGGCCGCCGAGCAGGGTCAGGGCGGGCACGACGAGGAAGCCGCCGCCAGCGCCCACGATGCCGGTGACGAGGCCGACGACCACGCCCTCGAGGAGGACCTTGCCGACGGGCATGGTGTCGTGGACGCCGAGCTTCTCGCCGCCGCGGCGACCGCGCAGCATGGCGACGGCCGTGGCGATCATCATGAGCGCGAAGCCGCCGAGCAGGACGCCCCCGGGGATGAACTCGGCGAGCCGGCCGCCGGCATACGCGCCGGCCATGCCGGCCGCACCGAAGAGCAGGCCCGTGCGCCACTGGACCCGGCCGGCGCGGGCGTGGGACACGGCCGCCACAGCGCTGGTCGCGCCGACGACCAGCAGGGAGGTGGCGATGGCCTCCTTGGTCTCCATGCCGGCGATGTAGACGAGGATCGGCAGGGTGAGGATCGAGCCACCGCCGCCGAGGAGGCCGAGCGAGATGCCGACGAGGACGGCGAGGAGGACGACGAGGGCGGTCATGGTGCTCTTCCGTGTCGGGGATACCCCAGGGGGTGTGTCGCTCCGACGGTAGCACAAAGGTCCGGACAATTACTGGGGGATGGAGAGCAGCCCTGACGTCACGAGACGGGCCGAGGGCGCGCGTGCTGATGCCGAAGCGGCCCGGCGTCCGTACCCTGAGGTGGTGACCGAGCTGCGCGCCCTCGACCGGGCCGTCGGCCTCGCCCCGGGGGACCACGTCTCCTGGGCCTACGACGACCTCGACGGACTGCGGGCGGCCTGTGTCGACACCTTCACCGAGGGTGCCGCCCGGGGCGAGCAGCTCATCTACATCGGTGACCGGAACCACGGCGACCTGCACGACGACCTCGCGGGCCTCGAGGGCCGCGACGCACTGCTCGAGACGGGACGCCTGCGGATCCACAGCATCGCCGAGCTCTACCGGGCGACAGGTGCGTTCGACCCGCAGACGCAGGTGGAGACCTTCCGGGCCGAGGCACACCGAGCGGTCCGCGAGGGCTACACCGGGCTGCGGGTCGTCGGCGACGTCACCGACATCGTCACCAACCCCGGGCTGCACGCGGCGTTCGTCGACTACGAGCTCGCGCTGGAGTCGATGTATGCCGAGACGCCGGTGCTCGGCATCTGTGCCATCGACCGCGGCCGGGTGGGCGACCGGTGGCGTGAGGTCAGCTGCCTGCACCGCATCCAGCACGTCGCCGGCGGCCAGCCGACCTTCGCCCTCACCTTCGCCGATGGCGTGGTGCGCCTCTTCGGCGAGCTCGACGCTGGGTCGGTCGACGAGCTGGGCCGGCTGCTCGACGCCGTGCTGACCACCAGCACCGGCGGGCTCGAGGTGAGCCTGCGGGGGCTCGACTTCATCGACGTGGCCGCGACCCGGGTGCTGGCGGGAGCCCACCAGACCCTGGGATGCGGTGGCCGCCAGATGGTGCTGCGCGACGTGAAGCGGTCGGCCGTCCTGCCGCTGCAGGCCTTCAACCTCCTCGGGGGTGAGGGGCAGTGAGCGCGAGGACGGTCGGCGGGTGGACCGGTGAGGCGTTCGCCCACGAGGCGTTCCTCTACGACGGGGCCGGCGAGGTGCTCGAGCGGGTCGTCCCCTTCGTCGAGGAGGGCCTCGAGCGGGAGGAGGCGACCATCGTGGTGGCCAGCCCGCTCGTGCGTGATGCGCTGGCCGCACGGCTGGGTTCGGCCGTCGAGGAGCTGGCGGTCTTCGCCGACTCGGCGGCCTTCTGGCAGGGCAGCGGACAACAGACCCTGGCGGCCTACCACGAGAGCATGCGGCCGCTGCTGGAGGCGGGCCGGCCGTGGCGTCTGGTGGGGGAGCCCACCTGGCTCACGGCGCGCGGCGGCGAGGCGTGGAGCCGGTTCGAGGCCGTCGCCAACGACGCGTTCGCGGCCTACCCCTACTACAGCCTGTGCCTGCACGACCGCACCCGCGTCCCGGACCACCTGGTCGAGAACCAGCTCCGGGCCCACCCGCTCGTCTGGGACGGCTCCGACGTCGTCGCGTCGCCGCACTACGAGCCCACAGAGGCCTTCCTGCGGTCCGTGGAGCCTGCGTGGACGGCCCGGCCCGAGCACGTGGACCGCACCGACGTCACGGACTGTGCGGCAGCACGCCGCTTCGTGCGGGAGCGCATCGGCGGTTCAGCCGCGGAACGGGCGGACGACGTGGCCCTCGCGGTGAGCGAGCTCGTGGCCAACGCGCTGCGGGCGGCCGGCCGGGCGGAGGTGAGCACCTGGGCCGACGACGGCACGCAGGTGTGGGAGGTGGCGGACTCCGGGCCCGGCTTGCACAACGCCTCAGCCGGCTACGCGCCACCGTCCCTGGACCTCGACGGGGGCCGTGGGCTGTGGCTGGCTCGGAGCCTGGCCGACGAGGTGCAGGTGCGGCCCCACGGCCCCGGGACAGCGATCCGGCTCTCCTTCGCCACCTCCAAGGTCGCGGAACGACAGGTCGTCGGCGTCTGAGGTCACGGGGCACCGCGCGTCGCTGACAATTGGTGCACATCGCACGAGGACATCTGTCGCAGCACCACCTAGACTCCGTCGAAGGCGCTGCCCGGGGGGCGCTCACAGCACAGGGAGCAGGCAGAGCACGAAGGGGGCGGGTGCGCTATGACGGCGGCCACCAGTGCCTCTGCCTGGTCCGGCGACCGGCTTGCCCACGCACTGCTGCCGTATGCCGGCGACGACGAGCTGCGCGACCGGCTCCTGCCCTTCGTGGAGGCGGGGCTCCGGGCGGACCAGCCGGTGCTCGTGGTCGCCGGGACCCGGACGAGGTCGGTGCTGCTGGACCACTTCGGTGCGGGCGTCAAGGACTTCGCGCTCTTCGTCAACGCCGACGACGTGTGGGTCGGCGGGTCGCAGACCATGGGGTGGTACCGCGACGTCCTGCGACCCCTCCTGGGGACCGGCCGGCCGTGCCGCGTGGTGGCCGAGCCCACCTGGATGGCCCACCCCTGGGGTGCGGTCTGGAGCCGCTACGACGCGGTGGTCAACGAGGTCTTCGCCGACCACCCCTGCCAGATCCTCTGCCTGCACGACCGCCGCAGCGTCCCCCCATCGCTGCTGGAGGAGGGGTTGTGCGTGCACCCGCTGGTGTGGGACGGCACACAGGCCCTGGCCTCCCCGTCCTACGTCCCGACCGAGGAGTTCCTGCGCAGGGTCGAGCCGTCGTGGGGGCCTGCGCCCCAGCGCCGGGAGCGCCACACGGTGACCGCAGCCGCGCAGGCCCGGGCGCTGGTCTCGTCGGCCCTGTCCGGCTGGGCCCCCGAAGGGCTGCAGGACGACGTGCTGCTGGCGGTCAACGAGCTGGTGTCCAACGCCGTGCGTGCCGCCGGTGCCGCCGAGGTCAGCCACTGGCGCGACGGGGTGGCCATGGTGTGGGAGGTCAGCGACGACGGCCCCGGCATGCACCAGACCACCGCCGGCTACGTGCCACCCCCGGCCGAGGAGCTGGGCGGTCGCGGCCTCTGGATGGCCCGAACGTTGGCCGACGACGCCGTGGTGCGACCGCACGGGCCCGGCACGGCCATCCGGCTCTTCTTCTCACACCGGTGAGCCCCCGGGGGGGCTCACCGGGAGGCGGGCTGTCCCCGGCCCTCCCGCCACAGCCTCGGCCGACCCTCGGCCTCGGTGTAGACCAGCTCGCGTTCGAGGAAGGCTGCCAGCCGCTCGGCCGCCGACCGCACCAGGGCGCGCTGCTCGGCGGTGGTCGCCGGCGCCAGCCGGGTCTCGACGGCGACGGTGCCGTTGCCGACCGTGCGCTTCCACAGGCCGACGTCCGTGCCGTCGACGACCACCGGCGCCCAGAACGGGTCGACCCCGCCGGGGCTCGGGTGTCCGTCCAGGGCCGGGAAGCCGGTGGCCGGGTAGGTGAGCGCCACCTCGTCGTAGACGGGCAGGAGGTATGCCGCGCGCCCGCCCTTGGTGCGGCGCGGCACCGCGGGGTCGAACCAGTGCGGGACACCGTCGACGTCCACCTGCTCCAGGGTGTCGCCGGCCGCCGCGATGGCGGTGGTCGCGTCGGCGATGGTCAGCGTGGCCCACCGGGTGAAGTCCTTGACGCCGGCCGGGCCGTGGCCGGCGAAGAAGCGTCGCGCCAGCAGGGCCAGTGCCTCCTCGCGCTCCACCTCGGCCTGCGGGGGCACGACCTCGTCGACGAGCGCGTAGGTGTGGTGCACCCCGCGCATCGGGCCGGAGCAGACCAGCCCCCTCAGCTCGGCGAGCAGGAGCAGGTGGCCGAGCTGCTCGCCCCTGGCGGGCAGGCCGCCCCGGCGCTCGAACTCGGCGGTGACCTCCGGGCGGGTGGCGAAGTGGCGGCCGGACAGGAGCTCGGTGAGCGCGTCGAGCGACCGTCCCACGTGGCGCGAGTCGTCGAGCCCCACCTGGGCGTGCCGGCCGGCCATGCTCCTGATCACCCGCTCCGAGGTCGCCGTCAGCACCCAGCGCAGGTCCTCGGGCAGCACGAAGTGCCAGGTCGGCCGCAGGAGGTGGGTGCGCAGGAAGGCGCCGCTGTCGTACTCCGCCCGCACCGCGGCATACGTCGCAGCCCTCGACCTCAGGGCGAGGGAGAAGAACGCGTGGTCGCGCTCCTGCGACTGCACGCAGGTGAGCAGACGCACGACGTCGGCGGCCCGGGGCAGCGGCGCCGAGCTGAGGCGCTGGGTGGCCAGCCGCTGGCGGAGCGCCCTCGTGCGGTCCATGCCACCCATGATGTCGGAGGGCACCGACACCCACGGGTGGCACGCCGGGTTGCCAACGGGCCAGGGGCCGGCGGCACGGTGGTCGGGACAGCCGAGCGCGGTGTCCCTCTCCGCGCCTGCTCAGGCTATGGAGGGAATGCTGTGGAGGCGAGGGGTCGTTGGACCCCAACGTCCTGGATGGACGACGACAGGGAGGTGGACACGTGGGCGACTACGGGCACGACCTGCTGTTCGGCAGCTTCATCACGCCGACCGCCGGGCAGCCGCAGCAGGCGGTGCTGCTCGCGCAGGCCAGCGAGCAGGCGGGTCTCGACCTCGCGACGTTCCAGGACCACCCCTACCAGCCGGCGTTCCTCGACACCTGGACGTTGATGTCGTATGCCGCGGCCCGCACCTCGCGAATCCGCCTGTCCGCCAACGTCATCAACCTTCCGCTGCGCCCCCCGGCGGTGCTCGCCCGGGCCGCCGCGAGCCTCGACCTGCTGAGCGGCGGCCGGGTCGACCTCGCCCTGGGCGCCGGTGCGTTCTGGGACGCCATCGAGGCCATGGGCGGCACGCGGCACACCCCGGGCGAGGCGGTGGAGGCGCTGGCGGAGGCGATCGAGGTCATCCGCGCCGTGTGGGACACCGGGACGCGTGGGGGAGTGCGGGTCGAGGGCCGCCACCACCGGGTGGTGGGCGCCAAGCGGGGCCCCGCGCCGGCCCACGACATCCCCATCTGGGTCGGGGCGCTCAGGCCGCGCATGCTCCGACTGGTGGGTCGGCGCGCGGATGGCTGGCTGCCCAGCCTGTCGCGCCTCGACGGGGTGGCGGCGATCGGCACGGCCAACGCCGTGATCGACGAGGCCGCCACCGCCGCGGGCCGCGACCCGGCGGCGGTGCGACGACTGCTCAACATCGGGCCCCGAGAGGCGGACCCAGGCTTCCTGTCCGAGCTCGCGCTGGGCTACGGCGTGTCGGCGTTCATCCTGGCCGGCGACGACCCGCGGATGGTCCGACGGTTCGGCGAGGAGGTGGCGCCCGAGGTGCGCGAGCTGGTCGAGGCGGAGCGCAGGCGCCCCGGGGGGAGAGCTGACCGCTCACCGCAGCCGTGAACAAGCTGGTTGCTCGCTAGCTCTGAGGGGCCCGGGAAGCAGTGGCAGAGTCGTGGACCGTGGTGCTTCCCGGACCGACTCAGGGGCTCACGCCTCGAGACGCTCGGCCGTGAAGGTGCCCGTGACCGTGTCGGTCTCCTCGCCGTCGGAGTCGTAGACGGTGACCTCGAACCGGCCCGAGACCTTGTCGTCCTTCAGCTTGCCCCAGACCTCGATCTTGGCCGAGGTGTCGTCAGCGGGGTAGCCGACCCACGAGGTGGCCTTGAACTTGTCGTCGCCCTTGTCCTCCCAGGAGCCGGTGCCGACGCCTCCCGCTGGGCGGACGTCGTTGGTCAGGAACACGCCTCCGTCGATGAGGCTGGCGACGCCGATGCCCTTCTCGCCGTTCTCGTCCTCGTGGTGAACCAGCCAGCTGCCGACCAGGCCGTTGCTGCTGTTCGCCGGCGCGGCGCTCACGCCTGCTCCGGTGACGAGAAGCCCACCGGCGGCGACGCCCGCCGCGGCGCGTACGGCCTGCCGCCGGTTGATGGTGATCTCACTCATGCGAATCTCCTTGCGCGTTGCGGTAGTTGGACCCGCTGTGAAGGGTTGACGTCACGCCTCGAGGGGCTCGCCGGTGAAGGTGCCCTTGAACGAGTCGACCTCCTCGCCGTCGGAGTCGTAGACCGTGCCCTCGTACCGCCCGGAGATCTCGTCGCCGTCCAGCTTGCCCCAGACCTCCACCTTGATGGAGTGGTCCTCGGCGGGGTGGCCGACCCAGAAGGTGACCTTGAACTTGTCGTCTCCCTTGTCCTCCCAGGAGCCGGTGCCGACGCCGCCGGCGGGCCGGACGTCGTTGCTGATGAAGACGCCGCCGTCGACGAAGCTGGCGACGACCAGGCCTTCGTCGCCGCTCTCGTCATCCGTGATGGTGACGAGCCAGCTGCCGACCAGGCCGTTGCTGGCGGCTGATGCCGCTCCGACGCCCGCGCTGGTGACGAGCAGGCCTCCGGCTGCCACACCCGCTGCTGCGCGTACTGCCTGGCGCCGGTTGATCGTGATCTCGCCCATGAGAACCTCCTGCTTCAGGTCTGGTTCCCCTGCTCCTTCCGCATGTTTCGCCCGCTGCGTGCGGGCGCACACCCCCATCCGTCCTATGCCCTCGGGGAGGGCCATACGTCGGGTTGACGGGCCGCCACACTCGCTGCCTGAAGAGCAAACTTGCCCAATGGGCAATCAGTGGCGCATGCTGGCCCGGTGACCGACCGGGCAACCGACCGCGTGACCGAGCCCAGCCTCCGCGACGCCAAGCGAGCCGCGACCGCCCGGGCCCTCTCCGAGGCAGCCTTCGCGCTGGCGAGCGAGCGCGGCGTCGACGGGTTCACCATCGACGACGTCGCCGCCCGGGCGGGCTACTCCCGCCGCACCTTCGCCAACCACTACTCCTGCAAGGAGGAAGCCGTGGCGGCGGTCATCCTCGAGGTGGTGCGCGAGGGGGTCGGGCAGCTGCCTGATGTGCCCGCCGACGCGCCGCTGCTCGACTGGCTGTCCGGGGTTGCCCGGCAGCAGCTCTCCGGCCCGATGCTCGAGACGATCCGCAGCGTCCAGGCGCTGGCCGAGGCGCACCCGAGCCTTGACCCGTGGTTCCTCGAGGTCCAGCGCACCATCCGCCAGGTCGCCCTCGACGTGGTGTCGGAGCGGGCGGGCGAGCGCTACTACGCGCTCTACGTGCACCTGCTCGTCGGCGCCCTCTACGGCGCGCTGTCGGCGGTGCTCGACGGACCGTTCACCCTCCGCCTGCCGGGCGAGCGCAAGCAGGCAGCCTCGCTCGACGTCGACGCGTTCCTCGCGACCACCTTCGCGCACCTCCGCGACGGCTTCTGACACCCACCACCGCGACCTCCACCCTCCACGAGAAGAGCAGCACACCAACGATGTCCACGTTCCTCCACCGGCTCGGCCGGCTCGGCTTCAGCAAGCCCTGGGCTTTCATCGGCGCCTGGGCCGTCATCCTCGGCGTCGTCTTCGGCACCCTCGCGGTGGGCGGCGGCAAGATCTCCGACAGCGTCACCATCGAGGGCACGCCCTCCCAGCGGGTGCTCGACACCCTCGCCGAGCGGCTCCCAGCCGCGTCGGGGTCGCAGGGCAGCATCGTCTTCACCGTGCCCGAGGGGGAGCGGCTCGACACCCCGGAGCGACAGGCGGCGCTGGCCCAGGCGGCCCGTGCGGTCTACGACGACGACCTCGTGGTCAACCCGGCGCAGCAGGCCGAGGAGGCCGCGAAGCAGGCTGCCCAGGCCGGGCCCGAGGCGCAGGCGGCGCTGAAGGCGCAGCAGGAGGCGGCGCAGCAGGCCGCCCGGCAGGCTGCCGAGCAGGCGGCCGCCGGTGGCGGCCAGCCGCGGCCGCTCGTCGTGGGCGGGCAGCCCGTGCCCGGCATACTCGTCTCCGCCCGGGGTGACGTCGCGCTGTTCTCGTTCCAGCTGGAGGAGCAGGTGCAGGACCTGCCCGAGGACGCCACCGCGGGGGTCGTCGAGGCGGCCGACTCCGCCGTCGAGCAGGCCGGCATCACCGCGACGCCGAGCGAGTCGCTGCAGAAGATGGAGCCGCCGGTCGGCGCCACCGAGGGCTTCGGCCTCATCATCGCCGCGCTCGTGCTGGTGCTGACCCTCGGCTCGCTGCGGGCTGCGGGGCTGCCGCTCATCACCGCACTCGTCGGGGTCGCCGCGGGTGTCGGGGGTGCCTTCGCGCTCTCGCACAGCTTCACGATGTCGGCCACCACGCCGGCGCTCGCGCTCATGGTCGGTCTTGCCGTGGGCATCGACTACGCGCTGTTCATCGTCAACCGGCAGCGACGGCTCATCCTCTTCCAGGGCCTCGACGCCAGGGAGGCGGCGGCCCGGGCGGTCGGCACCGCCGGCAGTGCCGTGTTCTTCGCCGGGCTGACGGTGGTCATCGCGCTCGCGTCGCTGAGCATCATCGGCATCTCGATGCTCACGACGATGGCGTTCGTCGCCGCGGCCACGGTGCTCTTCGCGGTGCTCATCGCCCTGACCCTGCTGCCGGCGCTGCTCGGCCTGGTGGGCGAGAAGATCGCGTCGTCGAAGGCCCGCGCCAAGCGCGCCGAGATGACCGCCAACGAGGACCACGGCCTCGCCAACCGCGTGGTCACCGGCATCGTGCGGCGCCCGGTCGTGGTCATGCTGGCGGCCGTCGCGGTCATGGGCGTCGCCGCCATCCCGATGGCGTCGATGACGCTCGGTATGCCGTCGGGGGCATCCGCCAACCTCGACACCACCGCGCGCCAGAGCTACGACGCGATCACCCGCGGCTTCGGCGAGGGCTACAACGCGCCGCTGCTGGTGACGGCCGAGCCGACCACGCCGGGCGCCGCCATTGAGCCGCAGGACCTCGCCGCCATGGCCGGGGCCATCGGCGCCGTCGACGACGTCAAGACCGTGACCCCGATGGGCGTGCTGCCGACCGGTGACCTCGCGATCTTCAGCGTCATCCCCGAGAGCGGGCCCGACGACGAGGTGACCGTCGACCTTGTGCAGGGCCTGCGCGCCTCCGACTCGGCCGTGGCGCAGGAGTTCGGCGTCGACCTCGGGGTCACCGGCCTCACCGCGATCAACATCGACATCTCGAAGAAGCTCGGCGACGTGCTGCCGGTCTACCTCGCGATCATCGTGGGCCTGTCACTGGTCATCCTGACGCTGGTGTTCCGCTCGCTGGTCATCCCGGTAGTGGCGACGCTCGGCTTCCTGCTGAGCATCGTCGCCACCTTCGGCCTGACGACTGCGGTCTTCCAATGGGGTTGGGCCGGAAGCGTGTTCGGCATCGACAGCCCCGGGCCGGTGATCAGCATGCTGCCGATCATGGTGACCGGCATCCTCTACGGCCTGGCCATGGACTACCAGGTGTTCCTGGTGACCTCGATGCGCGAGGCGCACGTCCACGGCTACAAGGGCGTCGACGCCGTGGTGCACGGCTTCGACCAGGCCAGCCGGGTCGTCGTCGCCGCGGCGGTCATCATGACCGCGGTGTTCGCCGGCTTCATCTTCAGCCACGACGCGATGATCAAGCAGTTCGGTCTGGCGCTCGCGGCGGGCATCGTCATCGACGCGTTCCTCGTGCGGATGCTCGTCATCCCGGCGTCGATGGCGCTGCTGGGGGAGCGGGCCTGGTGGATGCCGCGCTGGATGGAACGGGTGCTGCCCGACCTCGACGTCGAGGGCGACAGGCTCATGGCGCGCCTCGAGCAGGACGCGTCGGCGCAGGAGCCGGTCGCGACCCACTGACCCTGCCTATGACGGTCGACACGCTGCGAAACGGCCCATGGGGCGCTCTCCGGGGGCCGTTTCCCAGCGTGTCGTCGGGCCCTTCAGCGGCCGCGGTGCATGCTGCAAGGACAGGTATGCCGCGTGGCCGAGAGGGCTTGACCGCGGCGGTGCGCCGGGCGCACCGTTGAGACATGGGGACGGGGCTCAGCCTCGGGGGAGCTGGTCTCGTCCTGCTGCTGATCGGCCTGGGCTGCTCCAATTCGTCGTCCGGTGAGTCTGCGGTGGTTGCGCCCGCCTCACCCGGGCGCACGGACGTGGCTGGTGCCCGAGCCTCGCCGGGCGTCCCGCCGGGGTTCAGCTGGGGGCCGGTGGACTCCGCGGTGACGTCCCCGGAGGCCTACATCGTCGCGTCCGGCGGAGAGGCGGCCGACGGCAGCGGCGGCAGCGACGTCGTCTGGCTCGACTTCATTGGGGCTGCCCCACGGTGCGTGGCGGAGTACGTCTCCTCACCGGTCAGGGACAGGGGCACCGCCGAGGCCGTCCGCATCACCGGACGGGCGTTCCTGCGAGTGCGGTGCTCGCCCGTCGATGCCATGTCGATGCCGCCGCTGCCGCTCGGGACGCCGGGGGCGCGCTACGACAGGGAGTCTCGGCGCTACCGGTTCGGGGCAACCGGGGCCCGCAACGTCGTGGAGGGGGTGCAGACCGACTTCATCTACGGTGCCGTCACGTGGACCCTTGGCCTGCGGCACGCTCGACCCTTCGGCATCCGATGGCTGGGTCAGCCCGACGGCAGGGGACGGCAGACGGCGCTTGTGGTCATCCTGCAGTGACCGTGCGCGCGATGGCGGGCGGGCGTCTAGGTGAGGTCGCGGCGCATGGTGAGCCGCGGCATACCGCTCGCCACCGCGTCGGTGCGGCCGACTACGCGGAAGCCCGCCTTCTCGAACATCGCCTTCGTGCCCACGAACGCCATGGTCAGGTCCATCCGGCCCTGGGGATCGACGGGGTGGGCCTCGACGGCCGGCGCGCCGTGGGCTGCGGCATACGCCACGGCACCCTCGATGAGCGGACGGGTGACGCCCCTCTTGCGGTAGCCCGACCGCACCACGACGCACACGATGCTCCAAACGGGCAGGTCGTCGGTGGGCGGCATGAGCTTCGACCTCGCCAGGCGGGTGATCTCCGCGCGGGGGCCGATGTTGCACCAGCCGGCCGGCTCGCCGTCGAGGTAGGTGACCACCCCGGGCGGGTGCTCGCGCTCGCAGAGCCGGCGCATGGCCTGCTCGCGGGCGTCGTGGCCGGTGCCGCCGAGCTCAGTGATCTCCTTGTCCTGGAGCCGGTGCGAGAGGCACCAGCAGTGGTTGGCCCGACGGTTGGCGTTGATGACGTCGGCGAAGTCCTCGAACCGGTCGGGCGTGACCGGGTGCGTCTCCCAGGTCGGCGTCGCTGCGGCGGCTGTCATGGCACCAGCGAACCACCTCGCGCCGACACGGTCAGCGCCCGGCGCCAGGGGCTCTGGGTGCGTAGCATGGCCTCGAGGGGCCAGCTCCGCTGATGCGGGAGGTCACAGTGGTCTCGACATCGCAGCCGACGGCACCGACACGCACCTGGCCAGGGACGAGCGTGGTTCCCTTCGTCGTGGTCGGGGGCCTGGCCGGCCTGGTGTGGGCGGCGGGGTTCCGCTCGTGGATGGTCCAGCTCGTCGGGGACGACTCGACCTTCAGCTGGATGACGTTCACCCTCCTCCTGCTTCCGGGGACGGCCGTGGGGGCACTCCTCGGCTGGGCTGCCCACGGGCGCCCCGGCCGCACGCGGACGGCCCGCTGGCTGGCGCTCTCACCGCTGCTGCTGTCGTCGGCCCTGCTCGACCCCACGATCTTCGAGCAGCTCATCACCAGCGGCATCGGCAGCGGGTCGCTCATGGTTGTCGCGACCGCGCTCGCCGGCGGGTTCGTGCTCGGTCGCCGTCGCTGGTCGGTGCTCCGTGTCGCGGCTGCGGTTGTCGCCGTGCTCGGGCTCCTGCTGCTCACCTTCATCGGCACCATGGACGCGCCGATGAGCACGGCCCGAGGGGCGTGGGTGTCCCTCTTCGGCCTGACGCACGTCCTCGTGCTGTGCGTGGCGGCCGCGCTGCCCTACCCGGCGGGCGAGCCCCGCGCCGCCCGTGCGCGCTCGGACGTGCTGGGCCATGTCGCGGTCGGTGCGCTCGTCGGCCTCGCCTGGGCCTGTGCCCTCCGGGGCTTCATGGCCGAGGTGGCGGGGGACGAGTCGGGGGTCGACTGGGTCGGCACGTTCGCCTTCGTGCTGCTGCCCGGCCTGGTGGCGGGCGGGCTGCTCGGGTGGGCCGCACACCTGCGCCGCACGGGTGACCCGCGATACCGCCGCCGGCTGGCCCTCTCGCCCTTCCTCTTCGCGGCGGTGCTGTTCTCCGACCTGTCGGACCCGCTCGCCATCCTCGAGGACGGCGTGGGCGCCGGGGCGTTCGCCGTGCCCCTGATCGGCCTGCTCGGTGGGTATGCCGTGTGCGGCCGTGGGCGGGTGGTGCCGCGAGCGCTCGCGGGACTGGTCACCCTCGGCGCCATGTCGGTGGGGGTCTTCACGGCCACCGCTGTCGGCGGACCGAGCTTCGCCCTCGACACCCCGCACGGCCTGTGGGCGAGTGTGCTCTACCTCGGGCTGCTCGCCGTGCTGTGCCTCGGTGTCGCGGTGCCGCTGCACGCCGCGGTGGGGGAGACCGCGCAGGTGGAGCGGCCGGCCCGTCGGAGGCACCCGGCCCTGGCTCCGGGCTGAGGACGGGTCGAGGACACGCTGGTCGACGACACGCTGGGAAAGGGCCCTTCGAGGGGCGCTGAAGGGCCGTTTCCCAGCGTGTCGACGCCGAGAGGGGAGCCGCGGGGAGCCTGGGGGTATGCCGCGGGGCCGGCCACGCGGCATACCCACCCCCGTGCCCACCCCAGGTGCCCCCACATGTTGGGGTGTGGGCGGGCGTCCACACCCCAGATGTGGGGTCGCCGGCGGCGTCACACGGGCCTCATCCGTCACGGCGCGGCGCGCCTCCCACGGCTCTGACCTGCGGCGATACATCGTTCGGCTGATGTTTGAGCGAGCCGCTTGCATCGGGGGTCGGGGTGGGACAAGATATCCCTACATCTAGTGGTTACACCGTTGTCATTCGTCCACATGTAGTTCACAGGCGCAGGCCGGTTACCCACAGATTGTCCCCAGACGGTCCACATGGTCGTCCCCAGGAAGCACGTCGAGAAGCGCAGCGGAAGGAGCCCCACATGCACTGCCCCTTCTGCCGCCACACGGACTCCCGGGTGATGGACTCGCGCACCACCGACGACGGGAGCTCGATCCGCCGTCGCCGGCAGTGCCCGGAGTGCGGGCGCCGCTTCACCACGATCGAGAGCGCGAGCCTCACCGTGGTCAAGCGCTCGGGCGCGTCCGAGCCGTTCAGCCGCTCCAAGGTCCTCGCCGGGGTCCGCAAGGCCTGCCAGGGCCGGCCGGTCACCGAGGACGACCTCGCCCTCCTGGCCCAGCGGGTCGAGGAGTGCATCCGCCAGCAGGGGCACGCCGAGATCGACGCCCACGAGGTGGGCCTGGCGATCCTCGGTCCGCTCCGCGAGCTCGACGAGGTGGCGTACCTGCGCTTCGCCTCCGTCTATCAGGCCTTCGACTCCCTCGAGGACTTCGAGGCCGCCATCACGCTGCTGCGTGCCGAGCGCGACGCCACCGGCGTCGAGCCGAGCGAGAACGCCGCGGAGCCCAGCTCCGGCAAGCAGCCCTAGAGCTCCGGTATGCCGCCCGGCCCAGAGCAAGCGGCATACCGGGACCAACGCACAGAGCACGACCACTGCACCACCCAGCCGGGCAAGACCAGCAGTGCCAGCAGGACCGCACGGGGGATGACCACGGACAGCGTCGACTGTCAGTGGTCGGACCGAGAATTGACGAAGAGCACACACCACCACGAGGGGTCAGGGAGGCCTACCAAATGACAGAAACCGCCGGAGCACGTGCAGGTGCCCGCAAGAACGGTCGTGGCAAGGGCATTGCCATCGAGCGGATCTACACGACCCCTGGTGTGCACCCCTACGACGAGGTGACCTGGGAGAAGCGCGACGTCGTCCAGCAGAACTGGAAGACCGGCGCGACGATCTTCGAGCAGCGCGGCGTCGAGTTCCCCGACTTCTGGTCGATCAACGCCTCCACGATCGTCACCACCAAGTACTTCCGTGGCGCGCTCGGCACCGAGAAGCGCGAGCAGAGCCTCAAGCAGCTCATCGACCGCGTCGTGCTGACCTACGTCAAGGCCGGCAAGGACCACGGCTACTTCGCCACGCCCGAGGACGCCGAGGTCTTCGAGCACGAGCTGACCTACGCCCTGCTGCACCAGGTGTTCAGCTTCAACAGCCCGGTCTGGTTCAACGTCGGCACGTCGTCGCCGCAGCAGGTCTCCGCCTGCTTCATCCTCGCGGTCGACGACTCGATGGACTCGATCCTCAACTGGTACAAGGAGGAGGGCAAGATCTTCCAGGGCGGCTCCGGCGCCGGCCTGAACCTCTCCCGCATCCGCTCCTCCAAGGAGCTGCTGTCCTCCGGTGGCACCGCCTCCGGTCCGGTCTCCTTCATGCGCGGCGCCGACGCCTCCGCGGGCACCATCAAGTCCGGTGGCGCCACCCGCCGCGCGGCGAAGATGGTCGTGCTCGACGTCGACCACCCCGACATCGAGGAGTTCGTCGAGACCAAGGCGCGCGAGGAGGACAAGATCCGCGCGCTGCGTGACGCCGGCTTCGACATGGACCTCGGCGGCAAGGACATCACCTCGGTCCAGTACCAGAACGCCAACAACTCGGTGCGCGTCTCCGACGAGTTCATGCGCGCGGTCGAGGAGGGCACCAACTTCGGTCTGCGCTCCCGCACCACCGGTGAGGTCATCGAGGAGGTCGACGCCCGCAAGCTCTTCCGCGACATCGCGAAGGCCGCGTGGGAGTGCGCCGACCCGGGCCTGCAGTACGACGACACCATCAACGACTGGCACACCAACCCCGAGACCGGCCGCATCACCGCGTCCAACCCGTGCTCGGAGTACATGTCGCTCGACAACTCCTCGTGCAACCTGGCGAGCCTCAACCTGCTGAAGTTCCTCAAGGACGACGACA
Source organism: Knoellia sp. p5-6-4 (assembly GCF_029222705.1). Classification (NCBI taxonomy): domain Bacteria; kingdom Bacillati; phylum Actinomycetota; class Actinomycetes; order Micrococcales; family Intrasporangiaceae; genus Knoellia; species Knoellia sp. p5-6-4. The sequence goes on along the minus strand of NZ_JARGZF010000001.1, from coordinate 511,864 downwards.
CCTTCGACGTGGCGACGTTCCAGAAGGTCGCCGAGCTCGTCATCACGGCGATGGACATCTCCATCTGCTTCGCCGACTTCCCGACCGAGGGCATCGGCGAGACCACCCGTGACTACCGCCAGCTCGGCATCGGCTACGCCAACCTCGGCGCGCTGCTCATGGCCACCGGCCACGGCTACGACTCCGAGGGTGGGCGCTCGCTCGCCGCGGCGATCACCTCGCTGCTCACCGGTGCCGCCTACAAGCGCTCCGCCGAGCTCGCCGGCGTCGTCGGGCCGTATGCCGGGTACGCCCGGAACGCGGACGCGCACAAGCGCGTGATGCGCAAGCACCAGGCCGCCAACGACGCGATCCGCACCCTCGACGCGATGGACTCCGACATCCACCGCGCCGCCACCAAGGCGTGGGACGCCGTGGTGAAGGTGGGGGAGAGGAACGGCTACCGCAACGCCCAGGCGTCGGTGCTCGCCCCGACCGGCACCATCGGCTTCATGATGGACTGCGACACCACCGGCATCGAGCCCGACTTCTCGCTGGTGAAGTTCAAGAAGCTCGTCGGCGGCGGCTCGATGCAGATCGTCAACCTGACCATCCCGCGCGCGCTGAAGAAGCTCGGGTACCAGGAGGAGTCGATCGAGGCGATCGTCGAGTACATCGCCGACAAGGGCCACGTCATCGACGCGCCCGGCCTGAAGCCGGAGCACTACGAGGTGTTCGACACCGCGATGGGTGCGCGCGCCATCTCCCCGATGGGCCACGTGCGCATGATGGCCGCGGTGCAGCCGTTCCTGTCCGGCGCGATCAGCAAGACGGTGAACCTGCCGGAGGACGCGACGATCGAGCAGATCGAGGACGTCCACATGCAGGGCTGGAAGCTCGGCCTCAAGGCGATCGCGGTCTACCGCGACAACTGCAAGGTGGGCCAGCCGCTGTCCGATGGTGGCTCGGCCGCCAAGGACAAGGCTGCCTCTGCTGAGGCCGCGGCCGTCGAGGCCAAGGTCGAGAAGGTCGTCGAGTACCGCCCGGTGCGCAAGCGCCTGCCGAAGCGCCGGACCTCGCAGACCACCTCGTTCGCGGTCGGCGGTGCCGAGGGCTACCTCACTGCCGGCACCTACGAGAACGGCGAGCTGGGCGAGATCTTCCTCAAGTTCGGCAAGCAGGGCTCGACCCTGGCCGGCGTGATGGATGCCTTCTCGATCGCCGTCTCGATCGGCCTGCAGTACGGCGTGCCGCTGGAGACCTTCGTCGAGAAGTTCACCAACCTGCGCTTCGAGCCGGCCGGCCTCACGGACGACCCGGACGTGCGCATGGCGCAGTCGATCATGGACTACGTCTTCCGCCGCCTGGCGCTGGACCACATGGACTTCGAGACCCGCTCGTTCATGGGGATCCACACCGCGGAGGAGCGGGCCCGCCAGCTCGAGACCGGTTCGTACGCCCCGGTTTCCGAGGAGTCGGACGAGGAGATCGAGGACGAGCTCGAGAGCCTGCAGCAGTCGGCTCCCGTCGCCAAGGCGGCCAAGCCGGCCGAGGCGAAGGACGACAAGTCGGGTGAGGTGAAGTTCGGCGCCGGCGCTGCCTCCGCTCGTGAGGTTAGCGGTGTGGCGAGCTCGGCCGAGCTGCTGGAGAAGTTCCAGGGCAAGGCTGCTGACGCGCCGATCTGCATGACCTGCGGCACGAAGATGCGCCCGGCTGGTTCCTGCTACGTCTGTGAGGGCTGCGGCAGCACCAGCGGCTGCAGCTGACTCCAGCAGTTAGTAAACGGTGGGCCCGGAGCGATCGCTCCGGGCCCACCGCCTTCTCGGCCAACTGGTACACCCTGCAGATGTCCGACCTCTTCGCCGAGGCACACCTGTTCTTCGGCGGCGAGGCGCTCACCGAGGAGCAGCTCGCCTGGGCGCTCGAGCAGACGGAGGCGCAGGGCATCCCGCTCAGCGTCACGATGTTCGAGAAGTTCACCATCCCGCGCTCCCAGAACGAGCTGGAGGCGCTGTCGACGAAGTCCGGCGACGGCAAGGGCGTCGACCACTTCTTCGCCAAGTACGGCGACGCACTGTTCGGCATCTTCAGCGCAGCCCAGGCGCGCTGACCCACGCGTCCTCCGCAGACGGCCATCGGGACGTCGCCGGCGGAGGGCATCGGGGGAACGATCGGGGCGCCGCGCCTCCGGCACGGGGGAGCCGGGGCGCGGTGCCCCGCTTGTGCGCCGTGCGCCCTTGGCCTCATACATCACCGCGCGTTGACGCGGACCCAGCCTCACCTGACGCCGATCCTGGCCGGGTGACCGATGCCACCCCCCGGAAGTTGTGAGCAACTGCGCGCCATCGCAGCAAACCCGCATGGGGGAGCAGGCCTCGGGCGCATTGCCGGATCCCGGGCCTCCTCCGCTGAGGTGCCTGGCGTCAGCCGAACGGCCGAGAGTCGTGAGAAAGGGCGCGAAAGGGGCGCCCCACACGGTAGGAAATGGTCGATTCGCCGTTATCTGACGGAGACACCTTCCGGGGCCGGGCAGGCTCCGACCATCCAGGGGGTTCAATGCCGGCTGCACGCCGACGTTCCATGATCTCTGCCGTTCTCGCGCTGGGTCTGGCCGTGCCGGCCGCCTCGGCCGCACTCGGCGCCGACACGTCGCGGAAGCCCGACGTCACCAAGAAGGAGCGCCTCGAGCAGCTCGCGTCGCAGCGGACCAAGCGACTCGACTCGGCGAAGGCACCAGACAAGCGCGACCACCGCAACAACGCGCTGCGCCGGCTCTCCACGGATCGAGCCGCCTCCTCCGACGTCGTGCGGCTGGCGGTCAAGGCCCGTGGCGGTGCGTCCGCCGGTTCGTCGTCGCTGAATGACGTGGCGCTCGCAGCCAAGGCCCAGGGCGGACGGCAGCAGAAGGTCCTGCGCCAGATCGGCACCGTCTCGGTCGAGGTGCCCAAGGCCATGGCAGGCCTCGTCGCAGACCGCCTCCGCCAGCGCCGCGACGTCCAGAGCGTGCACGTCGTCGGCCGCCGCACCTTCGACTACGTGCCCAACGACGAGAGCTACGCCGCCACCGCGCCCTACCTCGACGCCGTCACCGCCCCGGCGGCCTGGGACGTCAAGACAGCAGACCCGGCCGTGCGGATCGCCGTGGTCGACAGCGGCGTGGACGTCGACCACCCCGACCTGACCGGCCGCATCGCAGGCAGCTACAACGCGGTGGACACGAGCTCCGATGTGACCGACGCGATCGGCCACGGGACCTTCGTCGCCGGCGTCGCGGCAGCCACCGGTGACAACGGCATCGGCATCGCCGGCGCCTCCATGGGCGCAAGCGTGCTGGCGGTGAAGGTCGCTGACTCCGTCGGCGACATCTGGACCGACACCCTGGCATCGGGCATCATCTGGGCCGCCGACCACGGCGCCGACGTGATCAACCTGAGCCTGGGCAGCGGCACCCCCGACCAGATGGAGAGCGACGCGGTCGCGTACGCCGTGGGCAAGGGTGTCCTGGTGGTCGCCGCCGCGGGCAACGACGGGACCACCACGCCGAGCTACCCGGCGGCATACCCGCAGGTCATCGCCGTGGGCGCCACGGACGCTGCTGGCCAGCGGGCCGGCTTCTCCCAGTACGGCAGCTGGGTGACGGTCGCTGCCCCGGGCACCGCCATCACCAGCACGACCCCCACGGAGGGCAGCAGCAACTTCGCGAGCGGCTACGACCTGGCACAGGGCACGTCCTTCTCCACGCCGATCGTGGCGGCGGAGGCTGCGCTGCTGAAGTCCCTGCGGCCGGGGATCGCGGCGACCGACCTCCGCACGGCCATCACGCGTTCTGCCCACGGCTACGCGGGCCTCGGCCTCGGCGCGGGGCAGGTCGACTTCCGGCAGGCTCTCGACACCGTCGCACCTGACTCGGTGCCAGTCCTGACCGCACCGACGACCGGCGCCGGGGTGTCCGGCGTGGTGGACCTGTCCGCGGCATCACAGGCTCCCAAGGTGCGCTTCCTCGTCGACGGGGCCCCGCTCGGCGGACTCGTGCCGACGGTGGACGGCACCGCGCGGGCCACTTGGCCCACCTGGGGCCTGGCCAACGGGGCCCACACGGTCGCCGTGGCGGCCTGCAGCGTGGCTGACCTGTGCAACACGCCAGGTGAGGCCATCCCGGTGACGCTGTCGAACCCGGCCCCCGTGATCACCTCCCCGACGGCGTCCCAGACCGTGTCGGGCAGCGCCACCTTCACGGCCACGGCGAGTGGCGGTGCGGTCGGCTTCTACGTCGACGGCGTGCGCAAGGGTCTCGACACCTCGGCGCCGTACTCCATGACCTACCCGGTGAGCGCGCTCACCGACGGCACGCACACCCTCAAGGCGGTCAGCTGCACCACGGCCGGCGACTGCAGCGGCCCGTCGTCGTCGGTGTCGTTCAAGAACCTCTCCCTCCACCCGAAGCTGACCTCTGTCTCCCCGGCGGTGTTCAGCCCGAACGGTGACAAGCGCTCGGACACCACCAAGGCCACGTGGTCCCTGCCCGACACCGAAGCGGTGAAGCTGCAGGTGCGCAACGCCGCGGGGAGCGTCGTCCGAGGCCCGCTCAACCTGGGCACCCAGTACGCCGGCTGGCACACCTACACCTGGAACGGCTACGTCAACGGCGGCACCCGCGCACCGAGCGGCACCTACAAGCTCGAGCTGGTGACCAGCCGCACCTCGGGCACCACCACCCTGCGCGGGTCGGCGGTGGCCAACGTCACGGTGGACCTCGGGTCCCCGACCATGTCGTCCATCAGCGGGAGCGGCACGACCTTCTACCCGTATGCCGACGGCTACAAGGACAGCTTCTCGCCGGCGTTCACGCTGAACGAGAAGGCGACGGTGACGCTGACGGTCAAGAACAGCGCGGGCACCGTCGTGCGTTCGGTCTCGGCGCTCCGGTCGGCCGGTCGGACCTACCTTTCGTGGAACGGGCGCACCGGCTCCGGTTACCAGGTCGCCGGCGGCACCTACTATTGGACGCTCACCGCGCAGGACACGGCAGGGAACCGGCGCTACAGCTCGCGGTACCCGGTGTACGTGAGCAGCAAGAAGCTCGTCACCAAGACGGCGACGCTGGCCAGGTACGGCGCCGACTACGAGTGGGCCGGTGGCAGTGACACCTCCTGCGCCGACGCCGACCCCTGGAGCTCGGACTTCTACCCGAACGGCCTGTGGCTGGCCAACACCTGCTACTACGACGGAGAGATCGCGGCCGCCGCGTACCGCTTCACCCTGCCGGCGGCCTACAGCTACAGCTCCCTCCGCCTGGACACGTACGGCAACTCGCTGTACCCCTCCAAGCTGGGCGCCGGCTTCACCAAGTGGGGGACGGACACCTACAGCTACACCAAGGAGATCAGCACTGGGACCTCCAACGCCTGGCGCACCATTGGGACGGTGTCGCCCTCCGGGTTGGTCAGCTCCGGACGTGTGGTCGAGGCGTCGCTGTACCTGCCGAACACCTACGAGTTGAACGACTACGACATCGGCCAGGTCCGACTGGTCGTCACCTACAAGGTGCTGGGCTACTAGGGCGCCCAAGCATCGGGGCGGCGTCGCGGCACAACTGTGACGCCGCCCAGCGCAGGCCTGCTCGCCGCCGCGCGGCATACTTCGGCACGTGCTTCCCTCGGCGACTTCGGCCGCCCCGTTGTTCGCGGGCATCGACCTGGCGTGGGGGCGGCGCGCCCGCACCGGTCTGGCCGTCGTCTCCGCGGGCGGTTCCTTGATGGCGTCTGCCTCGGTGCACACCGACGCCGAGATCCGGGACTTCCTCGCTCCGTATGCCGATGCACTGGCCACGGTGGCCGTGGACGCTCCACTCATCGTCGCCAACCCGACCGGCCAGCGGCCGTGTGAGCGCGAGATCGGTGCCGTCTTCGGCAGGTATGGCGCCGGCGCCTATCCCGCGAACACCTCGAACCCGCACTTCGACCCGCCGCGCGCGGCGATGCTGGCAGCTGCCCTCCACTGGAGCACCGACCCTGCCCAGGCGGGTCGTCCCGGAGCCCCCGGCTGCATCGAGGTCTACCCGCACCCGGCCATGGTCGGCCTGTTCTCGCTGCCCTACACGCTGCCCTACAAGGGCAAGAGAGGGCGCGACCTCGCCAGCCTCCAGGCGGCATACGAGGTGCTGCTGGACTCGATGGAGCGTCACCTGCCCGAGCTGAAGCTCCAGCGGAACGGCCGGTGGGCGCAGCTGCGCGCCATCGCGGCAGCACCGGCGCGCAAGGCGGACCTCGAGCGGATCGAGGACGAGATCGACGCCATCGTCTGCGCGCATCTGGCGTGGCTGTGGGGCAACCGTCGCGACGCGCTGCGCGTCTACGGCGATGTTCGCTCCGGATACATCGTCGCCCCGCCGCCGCCCGGGCATCCGTCGAGCCGGCGGGTCAACCGCGACGGCCAGGCATGACTCCTACGCAGCGGACTTGAAGACCTGGTCCTCGTGCCAGGCGCGGTGGTGCTCCGCCGGAGTTGCCGCTCCCGGGCGTGGCTGCAGCTCGCGGCCGTGCAGGTCGTAGACCCGCTTGCTCGCCTCGGTGCGGGCGGTGAAGCCGGGGGATACCACGATGGTGAGTTCGGGGGACAGGCCCAGCGCGCCACGGTCGAAGAGCTTGTGGTGCAACGAGCAGAGCGCGAGCCCGTTGTCGAGGTCGTCGGGTCCGCCGAGGTTGAACCAGCGGACGTGGGCGGCCTCGAGACCCACCGGAGTGGAGCCGAGCCGCCCGTCGTAGCCGCAGAAGGCGCAGCTCTCGTCCCAGGCATTGAGGATCTCCAGGACCAGCGCCAACTCCGCTGTCGTTGGGGTGTTGCTGCGCCGAGGAGCGTCCCGCCATGAAGGACGGCGTCGGCATCGAGGCCCGCGGCGATGAGGACGTCGGGCGCCACCGTGTCCGGGAAGTGTGCCTCGACCAGGGTCCTGGCCACGGCGGCGCGGGTCGTCGCATCCCGCAGCTGGGCCTCGAGCGCTGAGTCGAGGCGTCCGGTCGGCTGGGCCCGGTCGAGGTCACCCACGACATCGTTGGGCACATCTGCGTCGAGCGCCCAGACACCGTCGGAGCGCAGCCGGGTGAACGGGTAGGCGGCTGACTGCTTGGCGCCGGTTTTGGTCTGCGGTCCGAACTCGCGGATGAGATCGGCCAAGCGCGTCTGGGCCTGCTCTCAGGTGACCGCGCTCGAGCCGGTGGCCTCGAGCTGCCCGAGCGCGAGCAGCACGAGCAGCGGCTTGTGCGGCACGCGCTTCCCGTGGTGCTGGTACTGGCGCAGCGACGTCAGGCGCTCCAGCGCCTGCTCCAGCGGGCTCATAGAGGGTCGCTCCACGGCGGCAGAGTAGGGCAGCGGTCAGACCTTTGGTCAGGTTTGTCGCATTGTCGGCCTGATCGCCTGCGTGCCGACCCGGCGTCTTCCTAGCATCAGTCGTTCGCTTTGAGAGGGGTTGGCCGTCATGGCTGTCGGGGGAGGAAGCGCCGAACGCAAGGCCGAGGAGCTCGGTGCGTCTTCGGACTCGGCTGCGGGTGCGTGGGCGGCCGGCGCCGAGGGTGAGCGGCGCGTGGCCGCCGAGCTGTCGAACCTGCGTGAGGCGTGGACGGTGCTGCACGACCGGCTGCTGCGGCCGGGGCAGTCGGAGGCGAACCTCGACCACGTGGTCATCGGGCCGGGCGGCATGTTCCTGGTCGACGCGAAGAACCGTGCGGGACGGGTCATGGCGTGGGAGGGCGGGCTGTTCCAGCACACCGTGCAGGCTGGGGACCGCGTCTCGCTCAACCTCGCCGCCGAGCTGAAGAAGGTGCACGGCATGGCCGCCTACATGGCGGTCGAGAGCGGCCGGCCGGTCACTCCGGTGCTCTGCCTCGCCGGAGCCCACGAGGCAGAGTTCGGCGAGCATCAGATGCTGCAGGGAGTTTGGGTCGTGCCGGTCTCCAAGCTCGTGGACTGGCTGAACGCCCAGCCCTACGTGCTGGACCGCGAGACGGCCGGACGGGTCGTGACCCGTGCCATGACCGACTTCCCCTCGACGACCACCGATCCGGCGCTGCTGGCAGCGATGGGCCAGGCGGCCGCACGGCAGAAGCCCGTCAAGCACGCGACGCGTCGGCAGCGTCGTCCGTCCACTCCTCGTGGCGGTGCGCAGCGCTCCTTCGCGGGCCGGTTGCTGCGGGCCCTCGTCGGCCTGGTCATGATGCTGGGGAGCCTATGGTTCCTCGTCACGGTGATGCCGGTGCTCCTGACTGCCTTGTTCACCTCGCTGACCGAAGTCGGCGAGCCGAACGCGGCTCCCACCACCGTGGCTCCTACTCCATTGGCTCCATCCGCCAAGCCGTCCAGCGCAGCGAAGGCAAAGCCGCCCACGACTGCGAAGGCCTCGCCGACGAAGGCGCCCGCGAAGGCCCCGCCGAAGCCGAAGCCGGTGGTGCCGGCCCTCGCACCGACGGACTGTGCCCGGGCGACCGGTGCGGAGGTCGCCAAGGTACTCGGCCGCAGAGTCCAGCCGGTGATGGTCAGCAGCGGATGCGCCTGGGGGACGCGACTGGACGACGCGTCCACCGTCCTCGTGGGCATCCGAATGAGCGCTGACCACAAGAGGTGGGACAGCCAGCTCGTGACATCGGAGAAGCAGCGACGCGTCGTCTACGGCACGGCATACGACTCGAGCTTCAAGCCCGCGACCGCCCTGTGGGTGGCGACGGGGCAGCCCATCGCGACAGCGAAGGGACACGTCAGGGCGTCGGCCGACACCCACGTCGTGGTCTCCACCACCATGCTCGGGCTGACGGACGACCAGGCGCGCCGCAAGGCGCTCGCCATCGCCGCCGCGCTCAACAACTGATGCGTCCCGCACGTGGCGGCGAGTGGGCACGTGCGTCGCGCATGGGCGGCGGCACGCAGCGCCTACACTCCAGCGGCGGTTGGTCCACAACCGGGACGGGGGATGTGGTGGCTCGGAAGGCGTGGGCCGGCCTCCTGATCGTGGCTGCCTTCGCTGCCGGTTGCCCCGACGCGCGCGACATCAGACCTGCCGCCGAGCCCGACCTCGCGGGGTTCTCCGGTCAAGCGCTCGCCTGGCGCGGCTGCGGCGACGGGCAGTCGTTCCAGGCGGGGGAGGCCAAGCCCGGCGAGCCGCAGTGCGCCTACCTGCGGGTGCCGACCGACTTTGCCGACCCGCAGAAGGGCGAGCAGCAGTTGGCCGTGCTGCGGGTGCCGGCCAGTAGTGGCAAGGCGTCCGGGGTGCTCTTCGTCAACCCGGGCGGGCCCGGGGAGCCGGCCACCGCCTTCGCCCGTCCCTTCGCTGAGGACCTGCCGGAGGTGGTCCGGGCCGCCTTCGACGTCGTGGTGATGGACCCGCGGGCGGTGGGGGAGTCCGGCTCGTTGAGCTGTCTGGGCGGTGACTCGACGCAGGCGATGGACGCCCTGGACCTGGCCCCGGACACCGACGAGGAACGGCAGGCCCTGCGAGCGGCAAGGCGGCAGCTCGGGCAGTCGTGCGCACAGCGGCAGCCCAGCTTGATCGGTCACCTCGCCACCGAGGACTTCGCCCGCGACGTGGACCTGTTCCGTTCGGCGCTGAAGGTGCCCAAGCTCAACGTGCTCGGCTACTCGTACGGCAGCCTGCTCGGTTACCACTACGCGCGCCTGTTCCCGCAGCGGGTCGAGCGGCTGGTACTTGACGGCGCGGTGGCACCGGGGGTGGCGCCAGCGGACAGTGCGTTGGCACGGGCCCGGACCGCGCAGGACGCGCTGTGGGAGGTTGCCGCCGACTGCGTCGAAGGCGGGTGCGGGCTGGGAGACACCGAGGAGGAGGTGCTGTCCTCCATCGTCGAGCTGCAGGACCGCCTCGATGCCAACCCCGTCCCCGTCGAGTCACATGACGTGCTGGCCGAGGTCGACGAGGACCTCCTCACCGGCACGATGCTCCGGGCGCTCTACCACCCCGGATATGCCTACGAGTTCGACGACGTGCTGGTCGCACTGCGCGAGGGGGACCCGGCACCGTTCGTCGAGGTGTTCGACGAGCTCGCCGGCTCCGGGCCAGTGGTGAACACGGTTGCTGTCAATGGCGCTGCGGCCGGCACGCAGTGCCTGGACGAACCGCGTGAGGCCGTGAGCGAGGGTGATCGGGTCAAGATCGAGGCGACTTCCGCGGCCTTCGGGAAGCTGCTCGCGGCTGACGCGGTGGCGTGCGAGGACTGGTCGGTGCCGCCCCGCAACGCGCCGTCGAACCGTCTGCCGGGACGCGTGGATGCGCTCGTGCTCAGCAACAGCCCTGACCCCGCCACCCCGGAGGCGGCGGCCGACCGTCTCACCGCGCTGATGCCCGGTGCGGTGCACCTGCGCACCGGCTTGTTCGGGCACACCGCAGCCTTCCAGGGCGACGGGTGCGTTGACTCAGCCGTCACGCGCTTCCTGGTCGATGGGGACACCCGCCCCGCCGAACGCGGCTGCAGCGAATGAGCCCTGGAGTGGAGGTCGCGTGAAGAAGCCACGGCCGGGTCAGGAGCGGCGCGCAGGGCGGCGTGAGCACCGGCCGACCCATGAGCAGCGTCGACGCCTGGGGCTGACGGGAGGAGACGGCAGCCGTCCGAGAGCTCGACAGGGGAAGCGCATCAGCGGTCGCACCGGATCGCTGCGCGTCTTCGCCACCATCGCCATTGCCTTCGGCCTCATCTCGCTGCCCTTCGACTGGGCCGATCATCGCCGTGCTCTCGCGCTCGCAGCCTCGGGGCAGACGGTGACCGTCTCGGACGTCCGCGTGCACGTCCACCACCGGCGAGCCAAGGGCGGCGGGTGGCATGAGGTTGACCGGGTCCAGGTGCGCATCGCGGGCGTGGCGGACGGTGTGTGGGTTGACCTGTATGGGCTGCATGCGTTCGAGCTGGACCCGACTCTGCACGGCCGACTGTGGTTCTCCGGGTGGCAGGAGCCCACGGCGGCCACCAGCTACCGGCCACCGTTGCAGGTCGTCTACCGCGTCGGACGCAACGTCGATGCGATGACGCCCCGCGACGTCGCCCGGTGGACGACCTCAGGCGACGTCGAGATCTCAGCCGGCATCGGAGCCAGCGGCGTTGGGCTGCTGGCGCTCACGCTGGTGCCGTCCGCCTGGCGCCGCCTAGAGGTATACCGCCGGCACTAGTCCGCGCGCGCCAGTGTCCTTCCGGGCCTGAGGAGAACCCCGAAGGTCACAGACCAGCGGGCACGCGGAATCGGGCCGAACCAGCAGGTCGCCCGCCCTATTGTGTTTCCGTGACGATCACCTTGCGGGAGATCACCGAGGACAACGCCGAGTCCGTCCTCGCGCTGCGCACCTCTCCCGATCAGGAACGGTTCGTCTCCACGGTGGCCGACTCGCTGGCGGAAGCCGATGCGAACCCGCACGGGAACCCCTGGTTCCGAGCCGTCTACGCCGACGAACAGCCGGTCGGGTTCGTCATGCTGAGCTGGGACGTCGAGCCCCAGCCGCCCGAGATCAACGGCCCCTGGTTCCTCTGGAAGCTGCTCATCGACCACCGGCACCAGGGCAAGGGTTACGGCCAGGAGGTCGTGCGACAGGTCGTGGAGCTGGTGCGCGATCACGGTGGCGCCGAGCTGCTCACCAGCCATGTGCCCGGCGACGGGGGTCCAGCCGGCTTCTACGCCCGACTCGGATTCGTGCCGACAGGAGAGCTCGACCCCGAGGGCGAGGTCCTCCTGCGGCGAATCATTGGGTGACGCTGCCGACATCGTCGCCCGCTTCGCGGCGTCGCCCCGGCACCACGCACGCGTGATGGCCGAACAGCTCCGGCGCTGTTGCCGGACAAGCATTGTCGGTGGTCACCTCTAGCGTTCTCAGTGCAGGAACGAGGGGGCTGCGCCAGTCGGCGCAGTGGGGTCGACCAGCTCACCAGAGCCGCCATGGCTCGATGTCGTGATGCCTTCCTTCGCCATGCCTGCGTGAGAGATGAAGGAGGAAGCAATGAGCGCATCACCGGCGGGTTGGTACCCGCAGGAGGATGGCCGTCTGCGGTACTGGGACGGCCAGCAGTGGACCGAGCACTTCGCCCCCGGGCAGGCTCCGTCACCGACCGGCGCACCGGCGCCGATGGTCCAGGGCGCAGCGGCCGACGTGAAGGCGCCGCGTCCGTGGTTCAGGAAGCGCATCCTGATCCCGGCGGGCCTGCTCGCCCTGGTGGTGTTCGGCTCGGCGCTGTCCGGTGGCGATGGCACCGAGGGCGTCGACGCGGCTCCCGTGGCGGCCGACTCGAGCAGCAGCGCCACCAGCGCACCGGCCGCGAAGGTGTCACCCAGGCCCACCGCCAAGGGCTCGCCCAAGGCGGCTCCGGCGACGAACGCCCCTGCGGCGAAGCCGGCTCCGCCGAAGTCGCAGGTCGGCAAGGCGGTCCGTGACGGCAAGTTCGCGTTCACCGTGCGCAGCGTGAAGTGCGGCATTCCCGTGGTGGGGGACAACCCGTACCTCCAGGAGAAGGCGCAGGGCCAGTTCTGCGCGGTGCAGCTCACCGTCGAGAACATCGGCGACGAGCCGCAGTCGATGTTCGCCGACAACCAGCACGCCTTCGACACCAAGGGTCGGAGGTTCTCGGCCAACTCGATGGCGTCGATGGCCGACGAGTCGTCGCAGGTGCTGTGGGAGGAGATCAACCCCGGCAACGCGGTCAAGGGCACGGTCTACTTCGACATCCCCAAGGGCGCGAAGCTCACCAGCCTCGAGCTGCACGACTCGGCGTTCTCCGGCGGCGTGAAGGTTCGCCTCTAGTCACAGTCCAGCCGGTATGCCGCGTGCGCACCCAGGGTGCGGCACGCGGCATACCGGGTAGTTCCGTTCAAGGACAACGCGTCTGACCGACCACCGCCGGAGCGACGCACCCGCTCACCGAGCCGAGCGGAGGATGGCGGTGGCGTCGCCGACCGGGCCGAGGTGGGCGAGCTTGTCGGGGTTGACGATCGAGCGGATGCCGGCGACCTGGCCATCGGCGACGTCGAGCGCCCACACGGCCAGCAGGCGCTCCTGGTCGTCGAGGAACACGGCTCCCGGGTCGCCGTTGACCTCGACCGGGCGCACCGACACCTGAGGGAACCGGGCGAGCAGCCTCAGCCAGTTCGTCAGCGTGTGGGCGACCCGGCTGCGACCCCGCAGCGACCGCGCCAGTGCCGGGACCTTGCCGCCACCGTCGCCGGTGAGCTCGACGTCGTGGGCGAGCAGGGCTTCGAGCCCGGCGAGGTCGCCCTGCTGGGCTGCGGCGAAGAACCGCTGGGCCAGCTCCTGCTGCTGCTCGCGCGTCGTGCTGAACCGCGGCCGGCGCTCCTTCACGTGACGGCGGGCACGTGAGGCGAGCTGGCGGGCGTTCTCCTCGGTGGTGCCGACGATGTCGGTGATCTCGGCGTACCCGTAGCCGAACACGTCGTGCAGCAGCAGCACTGCGCGCTGCTCGGGGGAGAGGCTCTCGAGCAGCACCAGCATGGCCAGCGACAGCGAGTCCGCAGTCTCAGCGTGCCCAGCGGGGTCACCGGCCTCGGCGGAGCCGTCAGTGATGATCGGCTCGGGCAGCCACTCGCCCACGTAGCGCTCGCGCCGAACGCGCGCAGTGCGCAGCTCGTTGATCGCCAGCCTGGTCGTGACCGTCGCGACGAAGGCCCGGGGTGAGGCGATCTCCTCGCCGGCGTCGAGCCTCTGGTGCACCCGCAGCAGCGACTCCTGCACCACGTCCTCGGCCTCGGTGACGCTGCCGAGCATCCGGTAGGCGATGGCGAACGAGGTTGGCCGCAGCTCGTCGAGCAGCTCGTCCCGGGACCTCACGTCACCTCCTGGCCTGTCGCCCGCGCCGTGTCAGGCCCCGCTGTGTCAGGCCGCGCGTCCTCATGCGCTGTCTGCATCAGCTCACGGAACCCCTGCCGCCAGCTCGGGCGCGCCGGGCTCCAGCCGAGCTCACGCTTGGCCTTGGCGTTCGACGCTCCACGCAGCTCCGTCATCATCACCGCTCCGATCTCACCCGTCAGCAACCGTCCCACGAAACGGGGGACGTGCCTCGGCTCCTTGGCGCCCAACGTACGCGCCAGCGTCGGCAACCACTCGGCAACCCTCGCCGGCTCGTCGTCGACGATGTTGTAGATCCCGCGACGGCCCCGCTCGATGGCCGCGACGGTGGCCGAGGCCGCGTCGGCGATGTGGATGAACGACCAGACGCCGCCACCGTCGCCCACCACCGGGAACCGGCGCCGGCGGACAGCCTCGGTCTGCTCGCCAGCCGGCCCGAGCGAGGTGCCCGGCCCGTAGAACCCGCCGTAGCGCAGTACGATCCCCTCGGTCCAGGTCGCGGCGAGCACCGAGTCCTCGACGTGCCGGATCGCAGCGACCGTCTGCCGCATCTCCTTCGCCGGGTGCGGCCCGAACGAGTCCTCCTCGGACTTGACTGGTCCGCCGATGCGCTCGTAGGCAGCAAAGAAGCTCTGCGCGACGAACCGCTGCACCCCGACGGCCTGACCGGCGGAGAGCAAGTGGTCCGTGCCCTCGGTGCGCAGCCGGTTCGTCATCGCGAACGCGCCGTCGAAGTGCCTCAGGTCCATCGGCCCGATGGACGTCAGCTGGTGCACGATCACGTCCGGTTGCACCCGTCCGACGGCCTCGGCGACCGCGGTGGCATCGAGCGCGTCTGCGACGACGGGCACCGCGCCGAGGTCGCGCAGCAGCTGCTGCTTCGACGCGCTGCGCGTCATGCCGTGGACCTCGTGGCCCGCCTCGACCAGCCGCGGCACGAGCTGCCGCCCGATCGCGCCGGTCGCTCCTGCGACGAACACCTTCATCGTGCACTCCCTTCCTCGAAGACTGCCCCCATCCATGGAGACAGCACAGCCCTCGTGGTTGTGACAGGCAGGGGTATGCCGCGAGGCGGGTACGCGACATCGGTCACCCGTCGTCGCCGTCGCCGCCACGCATCGGCCCCTGCGATGTCGAGGACCTCAGGAGCGCCACGGAGAGCACGGCGACCCACAGCAGGAACGCGCCGAGGTAGATGCGCTCGATGACCCCGAGCCACGGCGTGGGCTCACCCGCCGCCACCTGGGGGATGGAGCCGAAGGTCAGCGCTCCGAAACCCACCACCGTCGCCAGGGTGAGCAGGGAGTACACCCGGAACCGCCGGCCGAGGGCCATGGCCCCGAAGCCCAGCATCGACAGCATCAACACCGTGTCGGCCGCCCCGAGCACGATGTGCATGACATCGGTCAGTCCCATGGGTGTGTTGGGCACGATGTCCGCCCTCGCCGAGATGGGGAAGGGGTACCACAGCGGACCCATGGCGCCATAGGTGAACAGGAGAGCGCCAGTGACGCGCAGGGGGCGGTTGCCCATAGCGGCGCGCCACACGCCGATCCCGAACGCGACCAGCAGCGCGCAGTACAGTGCGCCCTCCACGGTCAGGAGCGCGCGCGTGGGGGCGCCGATCGCGGACAGCTCGCTGACCGTCTGTGACCGAGAGTCGTAGTCGTCGTAGAGCAGGGCGGCCAGCGTCTCGGCGGTCAGCGGCCACAGCACGGAGGAGACCAGCCCACAGCTGAGGAGGACCTGCTGCCACCGGTTGCGAGACGGCGTCGACCTGGTCGTGGGGCCGGACGCCGGGTGCGGGACGGTCGTCATCGGGAGCACCTCCACGCGGGGCGTCACGGGGCCAGACGCCCACCACGCCACCGTCGACCCGCTGGGTGGTGTGCGGTAGGGACCAACGACTCCCGGCCACGGGGAAGATCCTCCACGTCCGTCTCCGGGGGGCAGCCGGCCTTGACCCGGCGGCACCCGGGACACGTCATTGGGCTGAGGTCGGAGAACGTCGGCGACGCAAGACTGGGTCGGAGACCAGCTCCGGCCCCAGGAAGGACAGCCCATGTTCGGCAGCAACCAGGTGATGAGCAGTTTCTCCAGCAACGACATCCCCGCCGCCAAGGCCTTCTACAGCGGCACCCTGGGCTTCGACGTCGAAGAGCAGTTCGACGGCCTGCTGCTGAACTTCGGAGGAGGCGGGCAGGCCATGGTCTACCCCAAGGACAACCATGAGCCGGCGACCTTCACGGTGCTCCACATCGTCGTGGACGACGTCGAGAAGGCGGTGGACGACCTCACGGCCAAAGGCGTGACCTTCGAGCAGTACACCGAGGACCCGATCAAGACCGACGCGAAGGGCATCTCGCGCGACCTGGGCGGCGCCATCGCGTGGTTCAAGGACCCCGCCGGCAACATCGTCGGCGTCGTCGAGATGCCCACGGGCTGACCGATCGCGCCGGTGGCTGGCACGAGGGAGTACCCGGGCCCAGCGTCGCAGCGTGGCACGGGCTGAGGGCGCACCGGCGTCGTCCGGGTCGGCTGCTACCCGATCCTTCCGGCGCGCTCGGCCCGACTCCGGGACTGGCTGCGCAGGCTCAGTGGGCCCGGGTGACCTTCACCGTCACCGCCGCGGCCAGCACGGCCTGCCGGGAAGCCGCCTCGGGCCAGCCTGCCGGACCCGTCGCGAGGTGCCGGGTGCGCAGGTCAGGCGTGGGCCAGGTCGCGGGCGGCGCGCATCACCTCGGCGCCCACTTGCGGGGACAGCTCGTCGGTGCGCGTCGACACCACGACCGCCCAGACCGGCCCCTCCGCCGGCGAGACCGGCGACCCCGCGGCCGCCGCACCCCGCGACAGCTGCGGCACCGAGACCGTCTGCGGCACCAGCGCGGCCGCGCACGACACCCCGTCGCGGTACTCGCCGTGCTCGACCACCGGACCGGCCGGGTCGACCGACCTCAGCCAGCCCTCGAGGGCCTCGGCGTCGGTCATGGTCTGCGCGGTGAAGGCGGGGAGCCCACCCTGCGACCGCAGGTACTCCTTGCGGGTGGCCCGCGGCATCGCGGCCAGCAGCGCCTTGCCAAGCGCGGTGGCGTGCGCGGCCACCTCGAGCCCGACCTCGAAGTCCTCGAGGTACGGCGACCCAGGTCCCTCGACCACCTCGGCGACGACCATGCCCGAGGCGCTCAGCCGGCCGAGGTACGCCGACAGGCCGGTCGCCTGCACCAGGTGCGACAGCACGTCGCGTGACTGTGGCGGCCGGCCCAGCGACTCCACCACGTCGTGGAAGCGCCGGGGCAGCTCGGTGCCGACGTCGTAGCAGCCGTCGGGCAGCCGCCGCACGTAGCCCTCGTAGGCCAGCGTGCGCACCAGGTGGTAGGTCGTCGACAGGTTGAGCCCGCTGCGCCTGGCGATCGCCTTCACCGGCAGGCCGGGGGAGGTCGTCACCACCTCGAGTACCCGCAGCGCCCGCGAGACGCTCTGCACGAGGTCCTCCGGCTCGCGGCCGCGCGCCACCATCACCTCGGGTTGGCTCATGGCGCGGCCTCCTCCCGACGACGCCGTCCCGATCGAGGGTAACCGCGGAGCAGGCTGCCAGAACAGACGTTTCGCCATGGGAAATCCCGGGGGCTTATGGCAGCCCGGGCGAGCGCCGGAGACTGACCTTCATGACGACAGTGCCGGCCGTCGACCCCGCCATCCGCGAGCGGCTCACCGGTGTCTACGACCCCTGCTGCCGCGAGAAGGGCATCAGCGTCGTCGACATGGGTCTGCTCCACCGGGCACACGTCGACGACACCGGCCAGGCGCGCGTCGAGCTGCTGCTCACCAGCGGCTGGTGCCCCTTCGCGAGCACCGTGCTCACCGAGATCAAGACCAGCGTCGAGGACATGCCAGGCATCACGCGCGCCGACGTCGAGATCGTCTGGGACGAGGCGTGGTCGACCGAACGCCTCGCCCCCAGCGCCCGCGAGAAGCTGCGCTTCCTGCCGCCGCCGACGCGCGCCGGCGACCCCGCGGCATACGTCGAGAAGCACTGGACCACAGGCAAACCCGCAGCGAAGGAGCACTGAGCCATGATCGGTGACGCGATCGTCTTCGACGGGGTGGCCCACCCCTTCAACTTCGAGGCGGACAACGCCTACGGCACGGCCGGGCAGATGTTCTCCAACCACCTCTACGCGTTCCACGCCACGCTCACCCCCGACGGCGAGACGGTCATGCCCTCCCAGGAGTGGCTGCACAAGTGGAGCCCGGAGGAGATCCGGCAGATGGTCTACAACGAGTCGGACACCGACATCTGCATCGCGATGCCGCTGCCGCTCACCGACCTCTACCGCGACGGCCTCAGCTCGTGGCAGCGGTGCACCGAGCTCACCGCGCTCGACCCCGACCGCACCGTCTTCTGGGGCACCTGCAACCCGCTCGAGGGAAAGCAGGCGCTCGACGACATCACCCGCCAGGTGGAGGAGTTCGGGGCGAAGGGCTTCAAGTTCTACAACGTCCGCTACGAGGACGGCGGCCCGGTGCCGTGGCGCATGGACGACCCCAAGGTCGCCTTCCCGGTCTTCGAGCACCTGCAGAAGCTGGGCATCAACCTCGTCGGCGTGCACAAGGGCGTGCCGCTCGGACCGCAGCCGGTCGAGTTCACCCAGACCTGGGACATGGACGGCGCAGCCGCGAACTTCCCCGACATCAACTTCGTGATCTACCACGTCGGCCTGCCGTTCATCGACGAGACCTGCTGGCAGCTCATCCGCTACCCCAACCTCCACGCGAGCCTCGCGGCCACGATCAACTTCGTCGTGCGCGCCCCGCGGATGTTCGCCGAGATCCTCGGCAAGCTGCTCTTCTGGTGCGGCGAGGACAAGATCGTCTACGGCTCCGAGGCGCCGATCTTCCACCCACAGTGGGCAATTCGGGCGTTCTGGAACTTCCAGCTGCCCCCCGACCTCGTCGAGGGCTACGGCTACCCGCAGCTGACCCCGCAGGCCAAGAAGAAGATCCTCGGCGAGAACCTGATGCGGCTCCACGGCATGGACGTCGAGGAGACCAGGGCGCGTCTCGGGAAGAAGGAGGGCGAGCCTCTGCCCGCCTGACCGCCACGCGCCCTTCCCGGGTATGCCGCGTGGGCGACCTCACCCCGCCCGCCCGCCCACGCGGCATACCGTTCGTCGATGGGGCCCTCAGACCTGTTGCCCGAACCACCCTCCACGCGGTCGACTGTCCTCGTGGGTCCGCCCACCCGGGGCGGTCCGCCGAAACGGAGGTCTCCATGAGCAGTGAGGTCGACACCTTCACCGACGACGTCGACGCCGGCGAGCCCGAAGCGGGCGTTCACGCCGGCGTCACCATGTCAGCCCCGGTGGAACGGGTCTGGGAGCACCTGATCAGCCCCGCCGGCACCGAAGCGCTGCTGGGCGAGGGCGCCCGGCTCGGCAGCAAGGGCGAGCCCTGGCGCGCGAGCGACGGCTCCTACGGCGTGATGCGTTCCTTCCACCCGCTCGAGCAGGTGCGCGTCAGCTGGCACCCGCACGAGGACGGTCCGCTGAGCATGCTCGACGTGCAGCTGCGCGCGGACGGTGACGCCACCCGCGTCGACCTCTACCACGAGGGACGCGGCATCGCCGGTGACCCTCGGGGCGACCACCAGCACTGGCAGGAGGCGCTGGGACGGCTCGCCGGCGGACTGTGAGGCTGAGCCTCAGCGCACCCCGACGATGCGCGTCGTGTCACCCCACGGCGCGCTGATCCGCCTGGCCGTCGTGAAGGTGCCCTTGCCGGTGCCCGGGAACAGGTAGTTGGCGTTGGCCGGCGTGCGCGCGAGCAGGTCGGCGCGTCCGTCACCGGTGAGGTCACCGACGGAGAGCACGGTGTTGAACGACCGCCAGCCGTGGGAGACGACCGTGCCCGCCTGGTATCCCCGGGCCGTGGGGTACGTGACCCCGGTGCCGCGGTAGAGGTAGAGCGTGCCCGCCGGCGTGCGCCCGAGCAGGTCGACGCGGCCGTCGCCGGTGACGTCGCCCGGGGTGATCATCTGCGTGAACGCCTCCCAACCGGTGCCGATCCTGCGCGGCGTGGTGAAGCCGCCCGTGCCGGTGCCGACGAGGAGCCACATCTCGCCGTTCGCCTTGCGGGCCAGCAGGTCGGGCTTGCGGTCGCCGGTCCAGTCCCCGGGGGTGACGAGGTCGGTGTAGGCAGCCCACCCGCGGGCGAGGAGGACCCGGCTCTGGAGACGGCTCGTGCCGGTGCCCTTGTAGAGGTAGACGTCACCGGCCGGGGTGATGGCGAGCACGTCGGCGCGACGGTCGCCGGTGAGGTCGCCTGGGGAGACGACCTGGCGGTAGACGTTCCAGCCCGGCCCGATGCGCACGGGGGCGGCGATGCCGCCGAGCCGGCCCGGGTAGTGGTAGAGGTCGCCGATCCCGGTGCGCCCCAGCACGTCACCGCGCCCGTCGGAGTCGAGCCCTGCCACTGCGGTTGGCGTCGTTGGCGTCGTTGGCGTCGTGGTGACCTTGTTGTACGACAGGCCTGACAGCGCTCGCCAGTCGTTGGCTGCGACCTTCCCGGTCACCGCGAGGGCCGCTGCGCGCTGGAACTTCTGGACCCCCGCGAGGGTCGCCGGCCCGAAGGCTCCGTCGGCGGTGCCGACGGAGAACCCGCGCCGGTTGAGCTCGAGCTGCAGGTCGCGCACGGCCCAGCCCGTCGAGCCGCTCGCCAGCGTGAGCGTGCCGTATGCCGCGTAGAGCCTGCTCGTGGTGACCGGTGCGGGACCGGAGGTGGTCGAGTACTTCGCGTAGAGCGCGGCCTTGCTGCGCAGGGTCGCCATCTGCGGGTAGAGGTAGCGGCCCGGGCACAAGGTGTACGACGTGTTCTGGTGGGCGTTGACGGTGGGCAGGGTGGCGGTGACGCCCTTGGCGAACTTCGCGCCGGTCCCTCCCTGCGAGGTCAGCCGCGTGCTGGCGCTGGGGTCCACGCCGTACTGCGACAGCTTCCAGCCCGCGACCTTGGCGAGGGCGTCGACCATCACGGCGGGTGCGCTGGCCGTCTCGTAGTTGCCGAGCGCGGCAACGCCCATGGTGTCGGTGTTGAAGCCCATGGCGTGGGCGCCCCTCACCGCGCGGGTGATCGAGCCGGCCCGGCCCTCGTAGATGCGCCCGTACTTGTCGACGAGGAAGTTGTAGGCGATGTCGGACCAGCCCAGGCCCCGGGTGTCGTAGGCGTAGATGCCCCGCACCTGCGCCGCAGCCGTCGCGGCCGTGTAGTCGTTGGAACCGGCGGTGTGGTGGATGACGACCGCCTTGACCGTCGTGTTGTAGGTCGTGGCGCCGCGCAGCGACTCGTCGGCACCCCACTGGGCCCGGGTGATGATGGCTGGGGTGAGCGCCGCGGCCGACGCGGAGGAGGCCGGGGCCCGGTTGACCAGGTCGTCGTCGGCTGCGGAGTGGCCGGGGTCGATCGTGGTGACCTTGAGGTCGGGGAGTGTCCTGCCGCCGGGGGTCTCGACGCGCACCTGGATGCCGGTGGCGCCGTCGGTGACCAGCGGGCTGGTGCCGACCCGTGCCGAGGCCGCCTCGCCGGACCCGGCCTCGGGGCCGTCGTCCGAGGCACTGAGCGTCTCCCAGCCGGACCAGCCGGTGTCCTCCTTGACCCGCACCCGCACAGTCACGTCGGCCGCCGTGAACCCGCTGCCGCGCGCCCAGGAGACGCCGGCGACCGTGAAGCGGGGTCGGGACTGCCCGCCGGTGAGGGCCGAAACGGCGTGCCCGGCCCGCGCGGCCCTGCGGTCGGTGGCCGACGCCGCGGAGGCGTCGACGCCGACGACCGCGGTCGAGGTCACGCGCGGAGCCACCGGGTGCGGCTTGTCGGTCGTGGCGAAGGAGACCGTGGGGAGGGCGATGAAGGCGGGGGTGAGGGCCAGGGCGAGCGTGGAGGACAGGAGTCGGCGCACGAGAGGGTCCAGAGGGGGAGTCGGGGCTGGTGAGACGTCAGTGAGGGTGGCATCCGCCTCGGCCATTTGTCGCATTTCTCATGAATCCCTGACCGTTCGGCCGAGGCGGACCCGGCGTGTCGGGGCTGGGTGGGGTCGTCAGCCCTCAGGCAGGCGAGCGCCCAGCGTGAAGGTTCTGACGCTCGCCGGTCCTCGTACCGGTATGCCGCTGCACACAACCGTGTCTGCCGAGCGGCGCAGCCGTGTTCGTAGCCGGCACCAGGCGTGCCCCGTCCACAGCGGGGTCGCGTGCGGTCACGTCGTCCACAGGTCACATTCCCAGAGTGGCGCCGTGCAGTCTGGCATGTGTCGAGTCTGCCTGTGCTGCAACAGGTTTCGTGCTGGTGGACTGATGTTGGGGTGTCGGTGGTCGACCTTACGGTTGTCGTCATGGAGGGGAACCAGTCGCGTCTGAGCCTGGCGGAGCGCCGGGCGCGGATCGCTGCTGCGCGGGAGGCACTGGTCGGGTTCGACAGCGAGCTGTGGCAGGCACCGTCAGGTGGTGGGCCCGACGGCCTGGCCGGGCTGCTCGGTGAGGTCGACGCACTCGGTGTGGCGTGCGGTACCGCGATGGTGGCGGTGGTCGGTGAGGCCATGGACCGGGGTGAGACCTCCGGCGGGCCCGCGGCGATGTCGGTGACCCAGTGGGTGCGGGCGCACGCCCCGTCGACTCGGGCGGGTGGCGCCGGGACGGTGGTGGCGGTGGCGCAGGCGTTCCAGAAGCAGGTCAACGCGCCGGTCAAAGAAGCGGTGGACGCGGGCCGGTTGCCGGTGACGTCCGCGGCGGCGGTGGTGTCCGAGTTCGAGAAGCTCCGGCCGATGCTCGGCGAGCTGGTGCAGGAACCGGCCCTGAGCACGCTGATCGACCTTGCCGTCGACGACGGGCCGCGGGCCTGCCGGAGGGTGCGACCCTTCATCCTCGCCCGGTACGGCGCCGAGGGCGTCCTGCAGGAGCAACAGAACCTGGGCAAGGCGTTCGTCGCGCTGTCCCAGCCGCGGGACACCGGCGCCGACACCTTCGAGTACCGGCTGACCCTCGACGTCGAGGGCAAGGCAGTCCTGGAGGCGGCATTGGGGCCGTTGTCGGCGCCGAAGCCGGTCGACGGGGAACGCGACCTGCGCTCCTCGGACCGGCGCCGCGGCGACGCCCTGGTGACGTTGGTGAGGCGGGCGGTCGCGGCCGGGGACGAGGTCGGCAAGACCAACAAGACCACCCTGCTGCTGACCATGGACTTCGAGTCGCTCAAGGCCGGACTCGGGGCGGCGACCACCCTGGGCGGGCTCGACGCCGGCACCCACCTGGGCCCCGAGACCGTGCGCCGGTTGTGCTGCGACGGGTCGGTCATCCCGATCGTGCTCGGCGGCAAGGGTGAGGTCGTGGACTGGGGCCTGGAGAAGCGGTACTTCAGCGACGCCCAGACCAAACGGCTCTGGCTCCGCGACGGCGGCTGCACCTACCCGGGCTGTGATGCGCCGCCGCAGTGGACCGACGCCCACCACCTCGTGCACTGGGCAGACCTCGGCCCCTCGGACCTCTCGAACGCTGCGCTGCTGTGCGAGCGGCACCACACGGTCGTGCACGCCCGCCGCCACGCCGGCCGGGTCGTCAACGACACCGACGGGGAACGGGTCGAGTGGGACCTCACCCGGGGTTCCTACGACGAGCTCCTCGCGAGACGCGCCGCGCAGGAGCCAGCGTGACCCCGCCCCACACCCCGCCGACCACCGGCGGGCCCACCGGCATGCGCACGAGGAATGTCCGGTTTGGCCCTTCGGAGGCCTGCTCCCGTGGCAGCATCACCGAGGAACTGGGACGACACGCTGTCAGACGGGAGGCAGGCCATGGGGGCACGAGCGCTGCCGGAGGTGCCGACCTTCACGACCGCTTCGGAGCGTGAGGTCTGGGAGCGGCTCGTCGGGCAGCTGCGCCCCGAGGACGTCGTCCTGGCCAACGTCCGCCTGACCGATGAGCGCAAGGACCACGAGATCGACCTCGTCGCCCTCCTGCCCGGCGCCGGAGTGGTGGTCGTCGAGGTCAAGGGCGGCAGCGTCTGGGTGCAGGACGGCCAGTGGGTGCAGACCCGTGGCTCGGGCACCAGGCAGATCGACCCCGTCGACCAGGCCCGCAGCAACCTCTACGCGCTGAGGGAGTACGTCGAGAAGGACCCGCGCTGGAAGAACAGCTCCCGCAAGCGGATCCGTTGGGGCCACACGGTCGTCGTTCCCTACTCGGACATCCACGAGGACTTCTGCATGCCCGACTGCCCGCGGTGGGCGGTGCACGGCAAGGCCGACCAGGACGACCTCGCCGGCCGCATCTGGGACATCCCGACGCAGCAGGAGGGCGGCCACCGCGTCCCGGACGAGGACGACGTCGACCTCATCATCGAGATCCTTCGAGGCCGCCACCTACCCGCCTACGACCCCGCCTCCGTCGCTGACGACCGCGAGCGCGAGGCCGACCGCCTGACCGCCGAGCAGGCGACCCTGCTCAAGGTGACGCGGCTCCTCAACCGGGTCGAGGTGCGCGGAGGAGCGGGCAGCGGCAAGACGGTGCTGGCCCTGACGCAGGCCAAGGAGCTCAGCCGCGGCTCGGGGGAGCGGGCCAGCCAGCGGGTGGCCCTCGTCTGCTACTCGATCGGCCTCGCGGAGTACTTCAAGCGTGAGATCGCCCTCGCGCCGCGCAGGCACCGGCCGGCGTTCGTCGGCACCTTCCACGAGCTCGGCCGGTCGTGGGGCGCGCCCGACGGGAGCCGGGAGGACAGCGACTTCTGGGAGCACCACCTGCCGGAGCGGATGGCCGAGCTGGCCGCAGCGCTACCGCCGAACGAGCGGTTCGACTCGGTCATCGTCGACGAGGCGCAGGACTTCGCCGACCTGTGGTGGCGGCCGCTGCTGCGGTCGCTGAAGGACGAGGAGGCGGGCGGCCTGTTCCTCTACAGCGACGAGAACCAGCGCATCTTCGCCCGGTTCGGCCAGCCTCCCGTGCCCCTCGTCCCGCTCGTGCTCGACCACAACCTGCGCAACACCCGCCAGATCGCGCAGTCCTTCGGCCCTCTGGCGCCGATGCGCATGACGCTGCGCGGCGGCGAGGGCGTCGACGTCCGGTTCGTCCCCACCAGCGCGGACGACGCGGTCAGTGCCGCCGACGACGAGGTCGACAAGCTCCTCACCGACGGCTGGCAGCCGCAGCACGTCGCGCTCGTCACCACGGGCAGGCGCCACCCCATCCAGGTCGAGCGGGCCGACGGCACCGACCAGCGCGAGTACTGGCGCTCCTTCTGGGAGAACGACGACGTGTTCTACGGCCACGTCCTCGGCTGCAAGGGGCTCGAGCGCCGCGCGGTGGTGCTCTGCGTCAACCAGGCCGAGGTCACCGACCGCTCGCGCGAACGCCTCTACGTCGGCATGTCCCGCGCCACCGACGTGCTCGTGGTCGTCGGCGACCCGGAGGTCGTCCGGGGGATGGGCGGTGACCAGGTCGCCGCCCGCCTCGGGCTCTGAGCCGGGACGACGCACCCCAGCACCTGGTCGGCCCTCACGTGGGCGCGCGGAGCACTGGCGAGGCGTCCTAGGGTGGCAGCCATGGCGAACGTCACGGTCATCGGCGGCCACGGCAAGGTGGCCCTCCGGCTCCTTCCGCTCCTCATCGACGCGGGCCACGACGTGACCGCCTGGATCCGCAGCCCACGGCACGTCGCGGAGGTGGCGGCGACCGGTGCGCGCGTCATGGAGGCCGACGTCGAGCAGCTCAACACCGACGAGATGGTGCAGCGGCTGCGCGGCCAGGAGGCCGTGATCTGGTCGGCGGGGGCCGGTGGCGGCAACCCCGGCAGGACGTATGCCGTCGACCGGGACGCCGCCATCCGCTCCATGGACGCGGCGCAGGAGGCCCGCGTCCGGCGCTACGTGATGGTGTCCTACTTCTACGACCGCCCCGACCACGGGGTGCCGCAGGACAACCCCTTCTTCGCGTATGCCGAGGCCAAGGCCGCCGCCGACGCCCACCTCCAGGGGAGCGGGCTGCGGTGGACGATCCTGGGGCCGAGCAGTCTCACCGACGATCCGGGGACCGGTCGCATCGAGACCGGCGACGGTGTCCGGGGCTCGTCGGTGAGCCGCGACGACGTGGCGGCGGTCGCGGCATACGTCCTGGACCACCCGAGCACCGTCGGCCGGATCATCGACTTCAACAACGGTGACGTCGCGATCGCGCAGGCTCTCGGCTAGGAGGGGGCGCGGGCTCAGCCGCAGGGACCGGAGCCGAGCAGGCGCAGCCCCTCGCGGTCGCCGGGCCCCCAGTCGAGGACCCCCGCGTCGTTCTTGGCGTGCATCAGCTCCGCGCGGGACTGCACATGGGTGAGCCCGATGACGTGGGCCAGCTCGTGCATGACGATGGCGCGTGCCTGGGCCCAGCCCCGCGACGAGCGCTGGAGGAGCTTGGACATGCTCGGTCCGTCGAGGTAGACGATCCCGCTGACCCACCGCTTGCTCGTGGAGATCGCGCTCCGGTCGGGGACCGGCCCGCCGATGCCGGCGATGTTGCCCTCGAGCTCCGGCACGACCGTGGGGTTCGTCCAGGCGACGAGCACGGGGGAGGGGCGGTTGCCGTAGCGGCCGACATCGCGGCTCGGGCGGTTCTTCGAGGGCCGCTCGGTCGTCGTGCCCTCGATGGTGAAGACGAGTCCCGAGGCGGCGCTGACCCGGGCGACGGCCTCCCTCAGCAGCCCCTCGGCGCCGGTCGGGGCATCCGCGGTGTTCACGACGATGTGGATGACCTTGCAGGGGTCGAAGGTGACCGGCTCGTTGCGGAAGCCGGAGCGGGTGTCCATGAAGGCGTAGTCAGTGGAGTTCGACGCCTTGGTCGGCGCCACCCCGAGCGGCACGTCGCTGGTGACGGTGCGCACCTCCGGGGGCCGGCCCGTGATGATCGGGCCCGCCATCTCCCACCACTCGTCGTAGAACAGCGCCCCGCTGCCCACGAGCACCCCCGCCACCCCCATGGCGAGACCACGCTGGGGCCCGCTCGAGCGGGCGGGACGGCGGTTTGCGGCGCCTCCCTGCAGGGCGAGCACGTCGAGCCGGTCGAGCTCGGCGAGCTGGCGGCCCATCCACCGCCGACGCCGCGCCGGCCCGAACGTCGCCGCATCCCAGAGTCCCCCCACACGCACGCCGACATGCTGCCGACGGCGCGAGGGCCGCATCGCCGGAAAGGGCCAACACGGGCCGAACGGAGGAGGCGGCCACCGGAGGCGGACGCTCGGCATACGCCGCGGTGGGGTGGCGCACGACCCGCGCGGCGTCGGACACTCGCAGCGTGAGCGCTCAGTTCAACCACACGATCGTGCACAGCCACGACAAGCAGGCGTCGGCACAGTTCCTGGCCGACATCCTCGGCCTGGAGCCGCCGACGGCCTACGGGCCCTTCGTCGCGGTGCGGCTGGGCAACGGGGTCACGCTCGACTTCGCCGACGAGTTCGGCACCCCGCACCGCCAGCACTACGCCTTCCTCGTCTCCGAGGAGGAGTTCGACCAGGTGCTCGGGCGCCTCACCGAGCGGGGCATCACCTACTGGGCCGACCCGTTCCACAGTCGACAGGGACAGGTCAACACCGAGGACGGCGGCAGGGGGCTCTACTGGAAGGACCCCAGCGGCCACGACCTCGAGGTCATCACCGTCCCCTACGGCGGCTGGTGACCGGCCGGGCGCGCGGGCGGGCTACTCCTCGTAGCCCTCGGCGCCGGCGTGGGGGTAGTCCTCGCTCTCGTTGACGGAGATCTTCTGCTCGAGGAGGTCTGCCTCGTTGGCCTCGACCTCGGCTGTGTGGGGCGGCTCCTCGTCGGGCAGGTCCTCACCCGGGGTCGGCTCGGGCTCGCTGTCCAGACCCCTCTGCTGCTCCTCGAGGTCGGCGAGGGGGATGTCATCACGCGACGCGGTCATGCTGTCCTCCTTCTGTGCGCGGCCCGCGGGCCCCCGGTGGGCCCGCACGTCCCTCCCAGTGTGGCCCAGGGGTGGGCGGTTCTCGACAGGTGCGAAAGGCCCGGGACGGGGCGGGGCCCAGGAGTGCTCGATCTGCGTCCGGTTCGCCCGGTCCGGCTCACAGCCTGCGCAGGTCGAGGGCGGCAGCGCCTGCTGGGTCTACGCCATCTGGCAGTCCCCGCGCGTGCCGGCCAGCCCTAGCGTCGGACCCGGGTGGATCGGACCGGGAGGTCGCCATGGCCAGTGAACGTCCCCTCGACAGCATCGATGCCTGCTACGAGCGACAACGCGAGATCCTCGCGAGGGAGGAGGGCCAGCAGTGGGTGCACCACCTGGCCGACCTGTCGGGTGACCGTGGCGTGGAGACGACTGCCTCCGACCGGCCCCTCACCGACCTCGCGCGCCAGAGGGTGCTGGCCGACTCCCTCGGACCGCTCCTGCTCTGGCCTCTCGAGCTGCCGGAGCGCTCGCTGACGGCACGGCACCCTTACGAGTCGGCGCCGCTGTCCTTCGTCAACGCCGTCGGGCGGAGCTGGTCCGTCTGGGCCGAGGGCAACAGGCTCGAGTGGGCCGAGGACACGGGCGCCGATCGACGTTACGGGGGGCTGGTGTTCTGGTTCCGTGACGTGGAGCCGGGCAGGGAGGTGTTGGTCACTGTCTCTGCCAAGGTCGGCACCCCCGCGGGTGCGACGGGGTCGGTGGAGGTCCGCGCCGACAGTGCCAGCCCCCGGTCGTTCCCCGTCACCGGATTCGCGTCGCACACGTTCGACCTCCTGCTCCGTCCGTCCGACGCGTTCGGCACCCGGGTCGACCTCGAGATCAGGGCCGGGGTGAGCTACTTCGCCTTCTCCTCCGTCCGGTTCAACCGCCTCTGAGTCCCGGGGGTGTCCGACCCCGGTGGCATGATCGCCGCATGCAGCGAGTCGACGGCCGCCTGGTGCTGAGCCCCACAGACCTCACCAAGCACGTCGCCTGCCCACACATCACCACCCTCGACCGGCAGGCCCTCGACACGCCGGCCGCAGAGCTGGGCGCCACGGCCGCCGACGACGCCCTCAACCTGGTGTTCGAGAAGGGGCTTGCCCACGAGGCCGACTACCTCCACGTGCTGCGAGACCGCGGGCTCGACATCGTCGAGATCGACGGCTTCGGGTCCGACCGCGAGGCGGCCGAGGCCGCGACGCTCGACGCGATGCGAGGGGGCGCCGACGTGGTCTACCAGGCGACGCTCTTCGACGGGCAGTGGGTCGGGCACGCAGACTTCCTGCTGCGCACCGACCGCCCCAGTCGGCTCGGCGCCTGGTCCTACGACATCGCCGACACCAAGCTCGCCCGCCGCCTCAAGGTGCCGGCCCTGCTCCAGATGGCGACGTATGCCGCGCGGCTGGAGACGCTGCAGGGTGTCGCCCCCCAGCGCCTCGTCGTGGTGACCGGCGACAAGGCGGAGCACCCGTGGCGGCTGGTCGACGTCGCCGCCTACGCCCGCCGGCGCCGGGAAGCACTGCTGGCCGCGATCGAGCGGAGCACGCCGACCGAGCCGGTGCCGAGCCACCAGTGCTCGCAGTGCCGCTGGCAGAAACGGTGTGCACAGGACTGGGAGCTCGCCGACGACCTCGTCCAGGTGGCCGGACTGCGCGGCGACCAGCGCGAGGCACTGCGCGCCAACGGCATCCGCACCCTGGCCGAGCTCGCCGTGGCACCACTCGAGCAGGTCCGCGCCGCCGTGGGGAGCGGCACGGCAGCGCGGCTGCTCCAGCAGGCGCGGCTGCAGGCGCACGAGCGCGACACCGGCGTGCCACGGTACGAGCTGCTGCCGCCGGAGCCGGCCCGCGGGCTGCAGCGGCTCCCCGAGCCCAGCCCGGGTGACGTCTACCTCGACTTCGAGGGCGACCCGTGGGCCGACGAGGGTCGCGGGCGCGAGTACCTCGCCGGGCTCTGGGACCGTTCGGGCACCTTCACCGGCTTCTGGGCGCACTCCACCGCGGAGGAGAAGGTGCTCACCGAGCGCCTGCTCGACGAGCTCATGCGGCGGTGGAAGGCCGACCCGGGCATGCACGTCTACCACTACGCGGCCTACGAGCGCACCGCGCTCGAGCGGCTTACCGGCCGGCACGGGACGCGCGAGACCGAGCTCGACCAGCTGCTGCGCGGCGAGCGCCTGGTCGACCTCTATGCCGTCGTCCGCCAGGGCCTGCGGATCAGCAAGCCGTCGTACTCGATCAAGAAGCTCGAGGACTTCTACTGGGGCCACGTGCGCAGGGGTGACGGGTCCGAGGTGGCCGACGCGATGACCTCGGTCGTGGAGTACGAGCGCTGGCTCGTCGACCGTGACGACACGATCCTCGAGCGGATCCGCAGCTACAACGAGGACGACGTGCGATCCACGCACGACCTGCACGGCTGGCTCGAGCAGCGACGGGATGAGCTCGAGCGGCAGGGCCACGAGCTTCGCCGACCGGTGCCGCCCGAGCTGCGCGAGGTGGGCGAGGAGGAGCTCGCTGAGACCGCTCTCGCCGATCAGCTGCTCGAGGCCGGTCACGACCTGCTGGCGGGCTGTGTCGGCTGGCACCGGCGCGAGGCCCGTCCCGGCTGGTGGGACTACTTCCGCTACGAGGGCCTCGACACCCGCGAGCTCACCGAGGACGCGACCGCGGTCGGCGGGCTGGGCGCGCCGGTGTTCGTCCGAGACGTCGTCAACGCCCGGGGCACGGCGACCTCGAAGGTGTGGCGCTACCCGTTCGAGCCGCAGGACTGCAAGCTGCCGGTGGACAAGTACGTCCACGACGTCGACACCCACACGTCGGTGGGGAGGGTCTGTGCCGTCGACGGCGTGGAGGGCTGGGTGGAGCTGTCCATGCGCACGTCCGTCGACCCCCCGCTGCCGCGGGGGCTCAAGCCGCCCGGCCCGGTGGTCGACGCGGTGCTGCGCAGGTCCATCGCTGCCACCGCAGGGAGCCTGCTGGCGGGAGAGCGCGGCATGGCGGCGCGACTGCTCGACCGGGTGGTGCCTCCGGCTGAGGTGCTGCGGCCGCGCCCGGGGGAGGCGCCCGCCGACGCGGTGGTGCGCGTGGGCAGGTCGCTGCGGGGCGAGGTGCTGGCCGTGCAGGGCCCGCCCGGCACCGGCAAGACGTATGCCGCCGCGCAGCTGGTCCGCGCGCTGCTCGATGCCGGACTGCGGGTGGGCGTGACGGCGCTGTCCCATGCCGTGATCCGGCACGTCCTCGACAAGGTCGACCGTCCGGCGCTGCAGAAGGTGTCCGAGCTGCCGGAGGAGCTGCCGGCCGGCCACGTGAGCCTGACGACGGTCAACGAGGAGGCGCGCGCTGCCCTGCAGGACGGTGAGGTCCAGCTGGTCGGCGGCACCGCCTGGTTGTGGGCCCGCGAGGAGATGCGCGAGTCGGTCGACGTGCTCGTCATCGACGAGGCGGGGCAGTTCTCGCTGGCCAACGCCGTCGCCGTCGCGCCCGCTGCGAAGTCGCTTGTCCTGCTTGGCGATCCGCAACAGCTGACGCAGCCGAGCCAGGCGACACACCCCTACGGCGCCGGCGTCTCGGCGCTCGAGCACCTCATCGGCGAGCACGACACGGTGCCCGCCGACCGCGGGATCTTCCTCGGCACGACCTGGCGCATGCACCCCGAGGTGACCGCCTTCGTCTCCGAGCTCTCCTACGAGGGCCGCCTCCACGCGCAGCTGGGGCGTGAGCGGCAGGCGATCGGCGGGCAGGGGCCGCTCTCGGGAGCCGGGCTGCGCTGGGCGCCCGTCGAGCACGTGGGCTGCTCGGCCGCCAGCAACGAGGAAGCCGCCGTGGTCGCCGACCTCGCCAAGGACCTGCTGTCCCGGTCGTGGACCGACGTCGAGGGTGTCACCCATCCGATGACCGAGGACGACATCCTCGTGGTGGCCCCGTTCAACGCGCACGTGGCGAGGCTGCAGGCTGCGCTGCCCGACGGCATACGGATCGGCACGGTCGACCGGTTCCAGGGGCGTGAGGCGCCGGTGGTCATCTACTCGATGGCGAGCTCCACCGCAGCCGACGCCCCGCGCGGCGTGGGCTTCCTCTACGACCTGCACCGGTTCAACGTCGCGATCTCGCGGGCGAAGGCCCTGGGCATCGTCGTCGCCAGTCCGGCACTCCTCGACGCGCAGGTGCACACGCCCGAGCAGCTCCGGGCCGTCAACGCCCTGTGCCGCTACGTCGACGAGGCCGTCGAGGTCGGCGGCTGGGGATAAGTCCGCTGCCGAAACTCCTTTTCGGGCAACGATGCCCGCATGACCTTCAAGGACCTGCCACCTGACATCCGTAACCTGCCGCTGACCGACTCGCGGCTTGCCGGCGACGTCATCGATCTCATCATCGGCGACGATGCGCGCTCCCGGGGCAGCATCGGGCTCATGCTCTGCGACGGCCGGGACCGCGGCGTCCAGCCCGTCGTGCTGGCCGACGTGCCGACCGACGCCGAGTGCAGCGTCCTGCGCCAGCTCCTCGACCTCTTCCTGCCGGCCGTCGCCGAGCAGGGCGGATCGGTGCTCGTCGGCCGCGGCCGGCGCGGCGGCGGTGCCCCGAACGACCTCGACCGCGAGTGGCACCAGCAGGCCATCGACTGCTGCGCCGCCTCCGGGGTCCGGCTGCTCGGCTTCCACCTCGCCACCAGCGAGGGCGTCTTCGCGCTGCCCGGACCCCTGACTGCTGCCTGCTGAGATCCCTCCGACGCCCGCCAGGGTGGCACGCCGCAGTCTGCCCGTGACCGGCGGGGGAGTGCTCCCCATTGCCGGAGCGGCCCCTGCGCCACGACGCTTTCCCCGCCTGCAGAAGCGGACAAACCGGGCCCATCGGCGGTCAGCCGGGCTCAGCACACGAGGGGAAAGCCATGAACAGCAACAGGATTCGCCGAATCGGGATCGGCCTGTTCGCAGCGGCCGCGGTCGCAGTGCCGTCGGCGGTCGCGGTCGCGTCCGAGCCGCACTACGTCACGGTGAAGCCTGCCGCGCGGCCGGGCAGCGTGAACCCGAAGGTGAAGATCCACCACGGGAACCCGCGGCCGGACAAGCTCGGCTCCGCGTCGGTCACGCAGTGCTCGGGCGGCCCGGCCGCAGGCACCGAGCGGCTGGCCAGCTACATCGAGTACTGGTGGCCGCGCGGCGAGAGCGCCGGCATCTACAACTGCCGCAACGTCTCCGGCAGCAGCAGCTACAGCCTGCACGCCGGCGGCCGCGCCTACGACCACCGCCTGTCCGTCCACAACGAGAAGGACAAGGCGGCCGGCGACTCCCTCGTCGCGGCGTTCCTGCGCGCCGACACCAAGGGCAACAAGTACGCCCTGGCCAAGCGCTTCGGGGTCCAGGAGATCATCTGGAACTGCAAGATCTGGACCGCGGAGCGGGCGAGCGAGGGCCTGCGGCCCTACGGCGCCTGCCCGACGAGCAACGACACCATCGCGCACCGCGACCACGTCCACATCGGCCAGAACCTGCGCGGCGCCAACCGGAAGACCACGGCCTTCACCGGCTGGAGCTGGTGCGAGCCGCGCGACGGCATGTGCAGCTGAGTCCTGCCACAGGGCGCCCCATGAGGCGTCCCACCATCGGTCAGCTCGAGGTCGACGGTGGGGCGC
This sequence comes from Knoellia sp. p5-6-4, assembly GCF_029222705.1. Taxonomy (NCBI): domain Bacteria; kingdom Bacillati; phylum Actinomycetota; class Actinomycetes; order Micrococcales; family Intrasporangiaceae; genus Knoellia; species Knoellia sp. p5-6-4. Next base: position 478,468 of record NZ_JARGZF010000001.1, on the reverse strand, counting down.
CCCAGGCGATGGAGAGCTCGACGGCGCGGTCCCAGCGTTCGAAGTGGTGCTGCCGCACTGCCGGCTCCATCCGCGGGTGCCACTCGGCGGCCTTGTGCCACTGACGCTTGAGCACCTGGCGGTCCGGCCAGTAGCCCGCCACCAGCCCGGCCGCGTAGGCCGCCCCGAGGGCAACGGTCTCGGCCATCATCGGCCGCACGACCGGCACGTCGACGAAGTCGGCGACGGCCTGCATGAGCAGGTTGTTGGCGGTCATGCCACCGTCGACCGCCAGGCTGCTCAGCGGCACGTCGACGTCGAGGTTCATCGCGCGCGCGACCTCGCTGATCTGCAGGGCCGTCGCCTCGAGCACCGCCCGCGCGATGTGCCCCTTGGTGATGTAGGACGTCAGTCCTGCGACGATGCCCTGGGCCTTGGTCTCCCAGCGGGGCGCGTACAGTCCGGAGAACGCCGGGACGACGAAGCAGCCGCCGTTGTCCTCGACCGTCATCGCCAGGGTCTCGATCTCTGCGGGGGAGCGGATGAGGCCCAGGCTCTCGCGGCACCACTCGACCAGGGCGCCGGCGATCGCGACCGACCCCTCGAGGGCGTAGACGGCCGGCTCGCCGTCGACCTTGTGCGCGACCGTGGTGATGAGTCCGTGCCGGGAGCGGGCGATGTCGGTGCCGGTGTTGAGGAGCAGGAAGCTGCCGGTGCCGAAGGTGCACTTGGCCTCGCCCGGCTCGAAAGCGGTCTGCCCGAAGAGGGAGGCCTGCTGGTCGCCGATGACGGCCGTGACCGGGATGCCGGGCACCGGGCTCCGGGTCTGCGCGAGGTGGGCCATCGACGGCCGGATCTGCGGCAGCATGGCCGCGGGAACGCCCATGCAGTCGAGCAGCTCCTGGTCCCACGCGAGGGTGCGCAGGTCCATGAGCATGGTGCGGCTGGCGTTGGTCACGTCTGTGACGTGCAGGCCCCCGTCGACACCACCGGTGAGGTTCCACACCAGCCAGCTGTCCATGGTGCCGAACAGCAGGTCGCCGCGCTCGGCCCGCTCGCGCAGGCCCGGGGCGCTGTCGAGGATCCACCGCAGCTTGGGGCCGGAGAAGTAGGTCGCCGCGGGGAGGCCCGTGCGCTCGAAGATCGTCTCCGCACCGAGCTCCTCACACACCTCCTGGAGGAGCGGCGCCGTCCGCGTGTCCTGCCACACGATCGCCGGGGACACCGGTTCGCCCGTGCGCCGGTCCCACACGACGGTGGTCTCCCGCTGGTTCGTGACGCCCAGGGCCACGACCTGCTCGGGGGAGGCGCCGGCGTTGTCCAGCGCCTCGGGCACGAGGCGCTGGACGATGTCCCAGATCTCCCCGGCGTCGTGCTCGACCCAGCCCGGCCGCGGGAAGTGCTGGTGGTGCTGGCGCTGGGCGAGGGAGACGAGCCTCCCCTGGCGGTCGAACAGCAGGCACCGGGTCGAGGTCGTCCCCTGGTCGAGTGCGGCGACGTAGCGGTCGGTCACGAGCGGCCGTGCCCGAACTCGCGGGAGATCGCCCGGGCGGCCCACAGCACGTCCTCGGCGAGGGCGTCGCGCGGGTGGCCGCGACCGTCGCAGAGGGAGTCGACCGGGCCGGCGACGCCGACGGCTGCCACGACGTAGCCACCGCGGTCGCGGATCGGGGCGGCGATGCCCGCCTGGCCCCGCTCCGACTCCTCGACCGCGACGGCGTAGCCGGCGTCCCGGACGTCGGCGAGCTGGCGGATGAGGGTGGGACGATCCGTGATGGTGCGGTGGGTGAGGGTCTCGAGCGGTCCGTCCAGCACGCTGCGCGCCGCCCCAGGGTCGAAGGCGATGAGCACCTTGCCCAGCGCCGTCGCGTGCAGCGCGATGGTGGCTCCGGTCTCGAGGGTCTGAGGCCCGGCCGCGACTCGGAACACGTGGTGGGCGATCACCGCTGCGCCGCCGCGGAACATGGCCACCCGCGCGGACTCGCCCGTGCGGGCGGCCAGCGCGTCGGTCCAGTTGATCGCTCGGGAACGCAGCTCGTTGACATCGAGCTGCGTGGACCCCAGCTGGAGCAGGTCGCGCCCGACCCGGTAGAGACCCGTCACCTCGTCCTTGTCCACGAACTCGACCTCGCACAGCGTCCGCAGCAGGCCGTGGGCGGTCGGCTTGGCGAGCCCGAGCGCCCCGGAGATCTGGGCCAGCCCGAGCGGCTCGCTCTCCGCGGCGAGCAGCCGCACGATCGCTGCGGCACGTTCCACCGACTGCACGGACCCGGGCATGACCCCACCGTGCCACGGCGTTCGACATTGTCAAACGCGGGGTGCGTTCGACGATGTCGAACGGTCGCCGTTGTTTCGGGTTCGGGGGCAGCCTACGGTCGCCAACAACCCTCGAGATGCACGATCGGCAATTGGGGGCGAGTCTCGGATGAGCCACATGTGTGTGTGGCCCGGCCGGCAGAGCCCCCTCCGCACCCAACAGAGCTCCTCGCACACAGCAGAGCTACTCGCACCCAGCAGAGCCATTCGCACACAGCAGAGCCACTCGTACAAAGGAGTACTGACATGGCAGCGCTCGGAAGACGGACGCTCGTCGGCGAGCTCATCGCCGAGTTCCTCGGGACCCTGATCCTCATCATCCTCGGCACGGCGGTGGTGGCCCAGGTCGTCACCAGCGAGGGGGCGCTCGGTGACCACGACTCCATCGCCTGGGCCTGGGGCCTCGGCGTGGTGTTCGGCGTCTACACCGCAGCCCGCATCAGCGGCGCCCACCTCAACCCCGCAGTGACCATCGCCCTCGCCGTCTTCCGGGACTTCGAGTGGCGCAAGGTGCTGCCCTACTCGCTCGCGCAGGTCGCCGGGGCCTTCACCGCGGCCCTCATTGTGCGGCTCGGCTACGCCGAGGCCATCAACACCGTCGACCCCGGGCACACCATCGCCACCCAGGGCATCTTCTCGACCCTTCCGGGCAACGGAGCCATGGACATCAGCCAGGGCGCCGCGCTCCTCGACCAGGTCATCGGCACCGCGATCCTGCTGTTCCTGGTCCTCGCCGTCACCGACACCCGCAACAGTGCGCCCGTCGCCTGGATGGCGCCGTTCATCGTCGGCCTCATCGTGGTCGCCATCGGCATGGCCTGGGGCACCAACGCCGGCTACGCCATCAACCCCGCCCGTGACTTCGGCCCCCGCCTGGCCTCCTTCCTCACCGGCTACGAGACCGCGTTCGAGGACCAGAACGGCGCCTTGTACTTCTGGGTTCCGATCGTCGGCCCGATCGTGGGCGGGCTGCTCGGCTCGGCGGCATACGTGTTCCTCATCGAGAAGTTCCTCCCGCCGGTGGAGGAGGAGCAAGAGGTCGGCGAGGTCCCCACCGAGGAGCCCAACCCGCACGCGAGGACGTCATCGGTCAACTGACGAACCCCGCCCACCCCAAGCACGTCCAGAACACCCAAGAACAAGGAGCACGTCATGGCTGAATTCGTCGGCGCCGTCGACCAGGGCACCACCAGCACGCGGTTCATGATCTTCGACCACGGTGGCAACGAGGTGGCCCGCCACCAGCTCGAGCACGAGCAGATCATGCCCAACCCGGGCTGGGTCGAGCACAACCCCGTGGAGATCTGGGACCGCACCAGCTCGGTGCTGCAGACCGTCATGAACGGCAAGGGGCTCGGCCCCTCCGACCTGGCCGCTCTCGGCATCACGAACCAGCGCGAGACCACCGTGGTGTGGAACAAGCGCACCGGCCGCCCGTACTACAACGCGATCGTGTGGCAGGACACCCGCACCGACAAGATCGCGGCGGCGCTCGACCGTGACGAGCGGGGAGAGGTCATCCGTCGCAAGGCCGGTCTGCCCCCGGCGACCTACTTCTCCGGCGGCAAGATCCAGTGGATCCTCGAGAACGTCGACGGCGTTCGCGAGGCGGCCGAGAAGGGCGAGGCCATCTTCGGCAACACCGACAGCTGGCTGCTGTGGAACCTCACCGGCGGCACCCGCGGAGGGGTGCACGTCACCGACGTCACCAACGCCAGCCGCACCATGCTCATGGACCTCGAGACCCTCGAGTGGGACGACGAGCTGCTGAAGATCTTCGGCATCCCGCGTCAGATGATGCCCGAGATCCGTCCGTCCTCCGACCCCAGCCTCTACGGCGAGACGCTCGAGAACGGCCCCCTCGGCGGGGCGGTCCCGCTCGCCGCCGCGCTCGGCGACCAGCAGGCGGCGATGGTCGGTCAGGTCTGCCTGGCGGCCGGCGAGGCGAAGAACACCTACGGCACGGGCAACTTCCTGCTGCTCAACACCGGTGAGGAGCTGGTCCGCTCCGAGAACGGCCTGCTCACCACCGTCTGCTACCAGTTCGGTGACGCCAAGCCCATCTACGCGCTCGAGGGTTCGATCGCGGTCACCGGGTCGGCCGTGCAGTGGCTCCGCGACCAGCTCGGCATCATCTCCGGCGCGTCGCAGAGCGAGTCGCTGGCCCGGCAGGTCAAGGACAACGGCGGCATGTACTTCGTGCCCGCGTTCTCCGGCCTGTTCGCGCCCTACTGGCGCTCGGACGCGCGCGGCGCCATCGTCGGCCTGTCGCGCTTCAACACCAACGCGCACCTGGCGCGGGCCACCCTCGAGGCGATCTGCTACCAGAGTCGCGACGTGGCCGACGCCATGGAGAAGGACTCCGGCGTCAAGCTCGAGGTGCTCAAGGTCGACGGTGGCGTCACCGCCAACGACCTGTGCATGCAGATCCAGGCCGACGTCCTCGGCGTGCCGGTCAGCCGCCCCGTCGTCGCGGAGACGACCGCGCTCGGCTCCGCCTACGCCGCAGGGCTCGCGACCGGGTTCTGGGAGAACCCGGAGGAGCTGCGCGAGAACTGGAACGAGAGCAAGCGCTGGACGCCGGAGTGGAACGACGAGCAGCGCGAGGAGGGCTACCGCGGCTGGCGCAAGGCTGTGGAGCGCACGCTCGACTGGGTGGAGGTCTGACGATGCCCGAACAGGTGGCCCGCCTCGACCCGCAGAGCCGGGAACAGGCGCTGGAGGGCATGGCCGCCGAGGAGCTCGACGTCCTGGTCATCGGTGGCGGCGTCACCGGTGCCGGGGCGGCCCTCGACGCGGTGACCCGCGGTCTGCGGGTCGGCCTCGTCGAGGCACGCGACTACGCGGCCGGCACGTCGAGCCGCTCGAGCAAGCTGATCCACGGCGGGCTGCGCTACCTCGAGCAGCTCAACTTCGCGCTCGTCCGTGAGGCCCTGCACGAGCGGTCGCTCATCCTCAACCGCCTGGCCCCGCACCTGGCCCGTCCGGTGCCGTTCATCTACCCCCTGCAGCACCGGATCTGGGAGCGGCCATACGTCGGCAGCGGCATCCTCCTCTACGACAGCATGGGCGGCCGGCACGGCGTGCCGGGCCACCGCCACCTGACGAAGAGGCAGGCGCTGCGGGCGTTTCCCTCGCTGCGCAAGGACGCGTTGGTAGGAGCCGTGCAGTACTACGACGGCCAGGTCGACGACGCACGGCACACGATGATGATCGCTCGCACGGCGGCCCGGTACGGCGCCCTGTGCGCGACCAGCGCTCGGGTCGTCGGGTTCCTCCGGGAGGGCGACCGGGTGGTGGGCGCCGAGGTGGAGGACCTCGAGACGGGCCGCACCCACCAGGTCAGGGCGAAGACGACGATCAACGCGGCCGGCGTGTGGACCGACGAGATCCAGGAGATGGTCGGTGGGCGGGGGCAGTTCAACGTGCGTGCCTCCAAGGGCGTGCATATCCTCGTGCCCCGCGACCGGATCCACGCCAGCACGGGGATCATCAGCCGCACGGAGAAGAGCGTGCTGTTCATCATCCCGTGGGACACGCACTGGATCATCGGCACCACCGACACCGACTGGCACCTCGACCTCGCGCACCCGGCGGCCAGCCGGAGCGACATCGAGTACCTGCTCGACCACGCCAACCGGCTGCTCGCCACGCCGCTGACGCACGACGACATCACCGGCGTCTACGCGGGTCTGCGGCCCCTGCTCGCGGGGGAGTCTGAGGCGACCAGCCAGCTCTCCCGCGAGCACGCGGTCGTCAGCCCGGTGGCCGGCCTCGTCATGGTCGCCGGCGGCAAGTACACGACGTACCGGGTCATGGCCAAGGACGCCGTCGACGTCGTGGCCCACGCGCTGCCGTGGAAGGTGCCGAAGTCGTGCACCGACTCGGTGCCGATCGTCGGGGCCGACGGGTTCCATGCCGCCTGGAACCAGCGGCAGGCCCGGGCCGACCGGGCCGGCATCCATGTCGCGTGGGTGGAGCACCTCCTGCGCCGCTACGGGACGCTGACCGACGAGCTCCTCGAGCTCATCGGCGAGAACCGGGACCTCGGCGAGCCCATCGAGGGCGCTCCGGAGTACCTGCGGGTCGAGGCGTACTACGCCGCGCTGGCCGAGGGCGCTCTCCACCTCGACGACGTCCTCACGCGGCGGACCCGGATCTCGATCGAGACGTTCGACCGTGGCCAGTCCTCGGCACGGCACGTCGCCGAGCTCGTCGCCCCGGTCCTCGGCTGGGACTCCAAGAGGGTGGACGAGGAGGTCGAGCACTACCTCGCCCGCGTCGAGGCCGAGCTGCAGTCCCAGAAGGAGCCGGATGACCAGACGGCCGACGCAGCCCGGCTCGGGGCGCCGGAGGTGCGCGGGCTGGGATCGCGCCGCGCCTCCTGACACGGAGCGGCGTGGGTATGCCGGGCGCACGCCGGCATACCCACGCCGCACCACCCGTGCGCCGGCCGCAGCGCCGGCCCTCCGCCCTGCGTGGCAGTGGCACCAGGGGCCACCCCTGACCACGCGCGAAGGAGCGCTGAGCCGAACGTGTACGTGCTGGTCGAGGCCTTCGGTGAACGACGCCGCGGGGGCCACCCACGTGGAGTCAGCGCACTTCCAGAAGGCGACCGCGCAGCTGCCGGCATACTTCGCCCAGACCCCGCACATCGTCAACGTCACCGCCCCGGGTAGCGGGTGGTCGCGTCTGGGCGAGATGGCGGTGCCCCAACGGGCCTGGGCGCACGGACGGCGGCCTCGCCCCAAAACGCGGCATAAGGACCCAGCGGCCCCTGCCGACCATGGATACTCGGGCACGTGAACGTCCGCTCGCTGTCGCCTGAGAGTGGCGGGACCCTGCTGCCCTTCCGGGGGCACCGCGACGTCGGCGATGAGGCGGGCCGGCGCACCGGTCCCGACCCGGTCGAGCCGAGCGACTCGCCGACGGTCGTCCACCTCACCCGCCGCCGCGTGGGGGCGCAGGCGACCGCAGGGAGGCAACGCCCGCACTGGGTGCGGGTCGCCCTCGCGCTCGCCTCGGCCGCACTGGTGGCGGGAGGGGCAGCGGCCGCCGCCCTGACCGGGGTGCTCCCGCTGTCGACCGAGCGGCCGCAGCCACGACCGGCCGTGTCCGCACCGCCGACCTCGGCGGCGGGCCAGGGCGCCAACGTGCCCGCCGCCTACGGCCTGTGCCAGGCCTTCGACCGGGCCGCCGAGCGGGGCGACGACGTGGCCACGGCTCTCGCGTTCCGCAACCTCGCGAACGCCGCCGGTGGGGCCACCCGGGTGTCCGGTTACTGCGCTCCCTTCGACGACCTCGACCGGGGCCGGGCGCGGTGAAAGCCACCCCGGCCCTGCAGGGCTGGGTCGAGGGCGAGCACAGCGCGGACGGCCGCAGCCACCCGGTCTACCGGCGTGGTGAGGGTCCGGGTGTCATCGTCATCCACGAGCTGCCGGGACTGACCCCCGACGTGGTCGCGTTCGCCGACGAGGTGGTGGAGGCGGGCTTCACAGTCGCGATGCCGAGCCTGTTCGGCACCCCCGGTGCGCCGGGCACGGTGGGGGAGGTTCTGCGCGTGATCCCACGGGTCTGCATCAGCAGCGAGTTCACCAAGCTCGCGGTGGGCGAGACGGCCCCCGTGGCCGGCTGGCTGCGCAGCCTCGCCCGCCACCTGCACGAGGAGACCGGCGGCCCGGGAGTCGGCGTCGTGGGCATGTGCTTCACCGGTGGCTTCGCGCTGGCGGCCATGGTCGACCCGTCGGTGGCCGCGCCGGTGGTCGCGCAGCCGTCGACGCCGTTCCCCGTCGGACGACGTCGGCGGGGCGACCTCAACCTGAGCCCGGCAGACCTCGCCTGCGTGAAAACCCGTGTGGCGCAAGGCTGCCCGGTCCTCGGGGTCCGCTACGACGGTGACCGCGCCACCGGCACCCGCTTCGACACCCTCGCGCGCGAGCTCGGTGACGGGTTCCTCCGGGTCGACCTGCGCCCGAGCGGCCGGATGGACCACGCGACGCTGACCGTGCACCGCAGCCAGGTGGCCGTCGACCGGGTCCTCGCGTTCCTCAGCCAGCGGCTGAAGCCGGCCTGACCGCGGCCGGCAGGCACGCGGCATACCCTCAGCCCCGGGCGCCGGTGACCGCCTTCCGAGGCGAGGTCTTCCGCGCCCGGCTGCGCACCGCCCGCGCCGCAGCCTCCGACCCGTCGGCCGCGAGCATCTCCAGCACCGCCTTCTCCAGCTCGGCCTGGCGGACGTCGGGGGTCTCGTGCACCTTGCGCGCGACGTGCGCGATGGTGGTGCCGTCTTCGTAGAGGTCGATGACGCGGGGGTCGATGTAGGAGTTCTTGGCGATGGTGGGGGTGTTGCCGAGGTACTCGGAGACCTCCTGCACCGCGGACTTGATGGCTCGCTGGCGGGAGCGCTTGGTGTCGCCGGGCTCGTCCGACATCGCCAGGGCGGTCGCCGCGATGACCGTGGCGTGCCAGGTGCGGAAGTCCTTGGCGGTCAGGTCGCCGGCGAGCAGCTCGCGCAGGTAGGTGTTGACCAGGGCGGCGTCGAGGCTGCTCCAACGGCGTGAGTTCTGGTATGCCAGAAGGCGATCGCCGCCACCACGCCGCTTGCGCATCCGCTCCAGCGCGGCCATGACGTCGGCGTCGTCGATCTCTACGCAGTGCTCGATGCCCGACTTGCCGGTGAAGCAGAAGACGAGCTTGCCGCCCCGGGCGCGCACGTGCCGCTTCTCGAGGGTGGTGAGCCCGAACGAGCCGTTCGCGTCCGCATAGCTGTCGCTGCCGATGCGGAAGTAGCCGAGGTCGAGCAGCCGCACCGCCGCCGCACTCGCCCGCTCCAGCGGCATGCCGTCGAGGCCGAGGTGCTCGAGCACCTGCCGGCGGGCGTCGGGGAGCTTGCGCGCCGCCTCGCTCACCCGGTCGAACTTCATCTTGTCGCGCTTGATCCGCCAGTCGGGGTGGTAGAGGTACTGCCGCCGACCCGCGTCGTCGGTGCCGACCGCCTGGATGTGCCCGTTGGGGTGGGGGCAGATCCACACGTCCTTCCACGCCGGCGGGATGGCGAGGGCGCGGATGCGCTCGACGTCCTCCTCCGGCAGTCGCTGCCCGTCGCTGTCGAGGTAGACGAAACCCTTGCCCGCGCGTCGGCGGGTCCAGCCCCTCGAGTTGGGGGAGACAGTGCGCAGCCTGGCCATGACCGGACACTAACGCGCAGGTCAGCGGCCTGCGCGGCGACAACAGCAGCGGTATGCCGCGGGCTCGCCTACGCGGTGATCGGCCAGCGCGGGCGCGCGGCCTCCGGCCGGTGCCGCTCGTACCACCGCAGCACCCGCAGGACTCCGACGTCGTCGAAGCGCCGTCCGGCGACCTGCAACCCGATGGGTCGGCCGTCCCCGGTGAAGCCGCAGTTGACCGTGCCGGCGGGCTGCCCGGAGAGGTTGAAGGGCGCCGTGAACCCGATGTGCACCATCCCGGCGTCCTCGCTGCCGAACGGCATCGGCCACTCGGCGGGGAAGGCCGGCCCCGGCGCGACGGGGGAGAGCACCGCGTCGAACCCCAGGGTCGCCGCGACGGTGCGCTGCTGGATGGTCATGGTGCTGCGGTAGCACTCCATGACCCGCGCGCCCGAGACGTCGGCGCCGCCGTGCACCCACTGCACGATGAACGGCAGCACCCTGCGCCTGCGCTCGTCAGGCAGCGCGGAGTAGTCGACCCAGGAACGGACCCGCCAGAACAGGTCGAGGTCGGCGAGCAGCGCGTCGTCCATGAAGGGTGCGAGCGGCTCGACGACCGCACCGGCATCCTCGAACAGCGCGGCTGCCTGCTCGACGGCGGCGACCACCTCGGGCTCGACCGGTGTGCCGCACCCGGCGTCGAGGTGCAGGCCCAGGCGCAGGCCGCGCACGTCGAGCTCGAGGTCTGTCTCGTCGAGGGTCAGGCGCTCCGGCGGCAGGCTGGTGAAGTCGCGCGGGTCCGGCCCGCTGAGGACGCCGAGCAGGCGGGCCGCGTCGTCGACCGTGCGCGTGATCGGCCCGGCTGCCCGCCCGAGGAAGGGGGTGTCGAGCGGGACTCGGCCGGCGCTCGGCTTGAGGGTGGCGAGCCCGAGCCAGGTGCCGGGGAGCCGGATGGAGCCGCCGATGTCGGTGCCGACGTGCAGTGGGCCGTATCCCGCGGCCGCCGCGACGCCGGCGCCCGAGGACGAGCCGCCGGAGGTCCACCGGGGGTCCCACGGGCTGCGCGTGGTGCCGTGCAGGCTGGAGACGCCGGAGGAGAGCATGCCCCAGTCGGGCATCACGGTGGAGCCCAGGATGACGCCGCCAGCCTCCAGGATCCGGTCGACCGCGGGCGAGTTCGCCTCCGGCACAGTCGGGTCGACCCCGGCGCAGCCGAGCGGCATCGGGACTCCGGCGCGGGCGAGGTTCTCCTTCACGGTCGTGGGGACGCCGTCGAGCGGGCCTCGGGGTGCACCTGTGCGCCACCGGACCTCGGCGGCGCGGGCGGCCTCCAGGGCGCCCCCGGGGTCGGGACTCCACAATGCGTTGAGCTCGGGCTCGCGGCGGTCGATGACGTGCTGCACGGCCGACAGCACCTCGACGGGGGAGAAGTCACCCCGTGCGTACCCGGCCACGAGCTCGGCCGCGCTGAGCCGGGCCAGTGCGACGTCGTCGGCGCCCACGGACAGCTCCTCCTCTCGTAGTCGGGTCCAACCACGAGTATCGGACGAGTCGGCGGGGCAGGCAGGCGAGTCCGGAGACTGTCTCTCGGTTCGGTCGTCCACAGGGTGGCGCCTGTTGTCACGTCGTCCACCGCCGCTGGGTGCCGGGTTGTGCCGGAGGCGCGAGTATGCCGTCGAATCACGTTGTGCTGCAACGGAGTCCGTTGCCATCGGGTTCACTTGGTTGTCGGTGGTCGCCCCTACCGTTGTCTGCATGTCCACCTCGGCAGGCCTCTCGGCGTTCGGCACCCGGCCGGTGCTGTCGCCGGCCAGGGCGGCCGACGCCGCCCTGGCCGGGGCGCAGACCGGGCAGCTGTGGGCGCTGTCGGACGCCGAGGTCGCCGAGACCCTGGGCCACCTCGAGCGGGTGAGGGCGGGCGCGGAGGCGCAGCAGGTCGCCGTGGTCGCCGAGGCCCGCTCCCGCGGGCTCGGCAGCGAGCAGGGCTGGTCCGGGCTCGACTGGGCCACCCAGGCCGCGCCCGGCATGGCGGCCGGGCACGCCGGCACCCTGCAGGTGGTGGCCGACGCGTGCCGGGACCGGCGGCTGGCGGCCCTGGCCGCCGGGGTGGAGTCCGGTGCGATCAGCCTGCCCAAGGCGGCCCAGCTGGCCCGCTTCCACCGCGGCGCCGCGCCGCTGGCCGACCCCGACCAGCTCGACGCCGACACCGCCACCCTCATTGAGGCCGCCCCGGCCCTGACCGACAAGCAGCTCGCCATCGCGATCCGGCACGCGAGTGCGCTGCTGCGGCCCGAGCGCGACGCCGAGCACCTCGAGGAACGCCGCCGGGCCGCACGCTCGCTGTTCAAGAGTCCCGGTCCGGCCGGGATGAGCAGCTACCGGATCGTCCTCGACCCCGAGGGGGCGGCCATCCTCGACGCCGCCATCGACCCCCTGGCCCGGCCCCGACCGGCCAAGGACGACCCCGACCTGCGCACCCCCGCCGCGAGGCGCGCCGACGCCCTGCTGGCCGTCATCGGCCGCGGCGTCTCCTCCCCCGGGAAGGCACCCAGGACCAGCAAGGCCGCCCTCGTGGTCACCATGGGCCTGGACCAGCTCACCGGCGCCGCCCGCGGGGCCGGGCTCACCCTCGGCCAGGAGCTGCTCACCGCCGGCACCGTGCGCCGCCTGGCCTGCGACGCCGACCTGATCCCCGCCGTCCTGGGCACCAGAAGCGAGCTGCTCGACGTCGGCCGCCGCAAACGCCTGGTCACCCCCGCCATCCGCCTCGCCGCCTGGCTGCGCGACACCGGCTGCACCTACCCGGGCTGCACCGTGCCGGCCCAGTGGTGCGACGCCCACCACGGCGTCCCCTGGTGGCAGAACGGCGAGACCGCACTGACCAACACCGCCCTGCTCTGCGGACGGCACCACACTCTCGTCCACGACCGCGACCTGACCTGCACCATCACCGCCACCCACGTCACCTGGCACCTCTGACCACCCCGCCCCACACCCCGCCCACCCCGGCGGGGCGACCGGCATGTCCGGGGCGTGGCTGGCTTCCGGCGCGGCGTGCGGTGAGTCGATGGCCGACAGTCCGAAAGGCCCGGGCGGTGTGCGCCGGCGGCGGTTAGTGTCGGCTCATGCGATACGAGTACAAGGTCGTGCAGCTTCGCGAAGGCCTCATCGGGGGAAAGATGTCCGCCGACAAGCTCGAGAAGGTGCTCAACGAGTGGGCGTCCCAGGGCTGGCGGGTGAAGGCCATCACCTCGGCCGAGGTCAAGGGCCGGGTGGGGCCCGGTGGCACGGAGGGTGTGCTCGTCACGTTCGAGCGTCCGGTGGGCTGACCCGTGAGGCACTCGTCGGCTGAGCACATCGAGCTCACCGAACGCTACGCCGCGCACAACTACCACCCGCTGCCGGTGGTCCTCGAGAAGGGCGAGGGCTGCTGGGTCACCGACGTGGAGGGCCGGCGCTACCTCGACTGCCTGGCCGGATACTCGGCCCTCAACTTCGGGCACTGCCACCCGCGGCTCGTCGCCCGGGCTGCCGAGCAGCTCCAGAAGCTCACCCTGACGAGCCGGGCGTTCTACAACGACCAGTTCGGGCCCTTCGCGCGCGACCTCGCGTCACTCTGCGGCAAGGACATGGTGCTCCCGATGAACACCGGGGCCGAGGCCGTCGAGACCGCGATCAAGGTCAGCCGCAGGTGGGGCTACCAGGTCAAGGGTGTCCCCGCCGACCGCGCCAGCATCATCACCATGGACGGCAACTTCCACGGCCGGACCACCACGATCATCAGCTTCTCGACCGACCACGTGGCGACCGCCGACTACGGCCCGTTCACGCCCGGGTTCCCCCGCGTGAAGTACGGCGACATCGACGCCATCGCCAACGCGGTCGACGAGACCACCGTCGCCGTGCTCTTCGAGCCGGTGCAGGGGGAGGGTGGCGTCATCATCCCGCCGGACGGCTTCCTCCGGGACCTGCGGACCCTGTGCCGGGAGCGCGACATCCTCATGGTCGCCGACGAGGTGCAGTCGGGCCTCGGGCGCGCCGGCACGACGTTCGCCTGCGACCACGAGGGCGTCAAGCCCGACATCTACATCCTCGGGAAGGCGCTCGGCGGCGGCCTCTACCCGGTCTCGGCGATCGCGGCCGACGCCGAGGTGCTCGGCGTCATCACCCCGGGCAGCCACGGCTCGACCTTCGGCGGCAACCCCCTGGCCGCAGCCGTGGGCAGCGAGGTGGTCGCCATGCTGCAGACGGGGGAGTACCAGCAGCGCGCCATGGTGCTGGGGCAGCGGCTGGAGGCCGGCCTGCGCGAGCTCGTCGGCCAGGGCGTGGTCGGCATCCGAGTGCGCGGCCTGTGGGCCGGGGTCGACGTCGATCCCGCGCTGCTCAGCGGACGCGAGCTCTGCGAGGGCCTGCTCGAGCGCGGGGTGCTGGCCAAGGACACCCACGGTTCGACGATCCGGCTCGCGCCCCCGCTGGTGGCGACCGAGGACGAGATCGACGTCCTGCTCGAGGCGCTGCGCGACACCCTCGACGAGGCGCAGCTCTCGGCCTGAACCCGCCGGCCGCCTGGGCCAGCGACCGGGTGCGCTGCCCGGCCACCGCTGCGCACACCGGTGCCGGATAGCCTTGCCCGCGTGCTGTTCCCCCTGACCGTCGCCATCTACGCCGTCTCGGCAGCCCTGGCCCTGATGGCCGGCTGGTACGCGTGGCGTGACCGGCTGATCGACGACCGGCTGCTGCTTGTCGCGGGCCTGCTCGAGCTCGGCCTGCTGGTCCAGGCTGTGGTGGTGCTCGTGACCGTGGGCGACGTGGGCGGGGGCGGCGCCGAGAAGGCGACGTACGCGGCATACGGGCTCACGCTGCCCTTCATCCCGCCGGCCGTCGCGTTGCTCGCGATCAAGGAGAAGACCCGCTGGGCGATGGGCGTCATCGCCGCGGGCGCCTTCGCGGTGGCGATCATGACCGGCCGCCTGCAGCAGATCTGGGACCTCCATGGCTGAGGCCAGCACGAGCACGCGGTCGGGTCCCGGGGTCGTGCTGGTGGCGGTGTACGCCGTGCTGGCCCTGGCCGCGACCGGCCGCTCGGTGCTGCAGATCAGCGAGTACTTCTCGCGAGCACCCGTGGCCTACCTGCTCTCCGCGCTGGCGGCGGTGGTCTACATCGTGGCCACCGTGGCGTTGGCCCGGGGGAGCCGCACCTCCTGGCGGGTCGCCCTGGCGGCGATCCTCATCGAGCTGGTCGGGGTGCTCGTCGTCGGGCTGGCGTCCTACGTCGTGCCCGAGGCGTTCCCCGACAAGACGGTGTGGTCGCACTTCGGGTCCGGCTACGGCTACGTGCCGCTGGTGCTGCCCGTCCTCGGGCTGTGGTGGCTCAACCGGACGCGGCAGCCGACCCGCTGAGCCGCTCGAGGAGCTGCACGGTGACCTCGTCGCCGGCCTGCTTGCCGATCGCCCGGCGGACCGAGGCCTTGACGGGCAGCTTGTGGTTGCCGTCGCCGAGGGCCATGAAGGCGCTCTCGAACGGCTCGCCGTCGACGGTGCCGCGCACCTTCACCAGGCCGCGCGTGCCGAAGTAGCTGGCGGACTCCGGCCAGATGAGGTAGGTCCACCCACCAGGGGCTGGGCTCCTCTGCAGGGTGGCGGTGAACTCGACGTCCATGACGGCCTCCTTCGCGAGGTCCTTGTCGGCTCTACACCATGGACAGACCGGTGCGACCGGCCGTCCTCATCGCCGGTGGGAGGGGCTCTGCGCGTCGTCTTCCGGGTGGGGCTCGAGCAGCAGCACGGGGATCATCCGGTTGGTCTTCTGCTGGTACTCCGCATATGGCGGGTAGGCCTCGACGCAGCGCTGCCACCACTCCTCACGCTCGGCGCCGTGGATCTCCCGGGCCCGGGCGGTCCACGTCCTCGTGTCGTCTTGGAGGTCGATCACCGGGTTCTTGCGGAGGTTGGCGTACCACTTCGGGTGCTCTGGCGCGCCGCCCTGGCTGGCCACGGCGGCATACACGCCCTCGTGCTCGACCCGCATGAGCGGCACCTTCCGCACCTTGCCCGACACCCCCAACATCGTGAGCAGCACGACGGGGCGGTTCATGATGTGCACCGCGCGGGTGGTGCCCTCCGCCTCGATCGTCTCGACCTGCTCGCGGACCCAGCCGCGTGGGCTCGGGACGTACTCACCTTCGATGGCCATGCACCCATCCAAACAGGCGACCCGCAGGCACGTCACCGTCCCGGACAAATCCGGACGGGTCGGAAGTCCTGTGGCCCCGCGCGGTGACCCCTGACAGGGTGGGCTGCACGGCATACGGCGTCGCGCGTCCGCGCGGTGTCCGGGGGTGAGTGAGGAGCGTTGATGCGCAGGGTCACGGCAGGCGAGCACGGGGCGACACTCGACGAGAAGGCGCTGGAGGGGGTCGACGCGTACTTCCGGGCGACCAACTACCTGTCCGTCGGGCAGATCTACCTGCTGGACAACCCGCTGCTGAAGGAGCCGCTGGCGCCCGAGCACATCAAGCCGCGGCTCCTGGGGCACTGGGGCACCACGCCCGGGCTCAACCTCATCTACGCACACTGCAACCGGGTGATCCGGGAGCGCGACCTCGACATGATCTACATCATCGGCCCAGGGCACGGCGGCCCGGCGATCGCGTCGAACGCCTGGCTCGAGGGCAGCTACAGCGACGCCTACCCCTCGATCCGCCAGGACCTGCGCGGGATGCAGCGGCTGTTCCGCCAGTTCTCGTTCCCCGGTGGCATCCCGAGCCATGTGGCGCCCGAGCTGCCGGGCTCGATCCACGAGGGCGGCGAGCTCGGGTACTCGCTGGCGCACGCCTTCGGTGCGGCCTTCGACAACGCCGACCTCGTCGTGACGTGCGTGGTCGGTGACGGCGAGGCCGAGACCGGTGCGCTAGCGACGTCGTGGCAGTCGACGCGGTTCCTCGACGCGGCGCGCGACGGTGCGGTGCTGCCGATCCTGCACCTCAACGGCTACAAGATCGCGAACCCGACGGTGCTCTCTCGCATCGGTGACGACGCCCTCGCGAAGCTGCTCGAGGGGTGTGGGTGGAAGCCCTACCTCGTCGAGGGCGACGACCCGACCCAGGTGCACCACGACATGGCCGCGACCCTCGACACGGTGCTCGACGAGATCCGCGCCATCCAGCAGCAGGCCCGCTCGGAGGACGGCTCGACGCCGACGCCGGGGGACCCCGAGGTGCTGTGGCCGATGATCGTCCTCAAGACGCCCAAGGGCTGGACGGGGCCGGACAAGGTCGACGGCGTGCAGGTGCAGGGCACCTGGCGCTCGCACCAGGTGCCGCTGGCGTCGGTGCGCGGGAACGCCGAGCACATGGAGGTGCTCGAGGGCTGGCTGCGCAGCTACCGGCCCGAGGAGCTCTTCGACGCCGACGGCCGGCCGGTGCAGCTGCTGCAGGACTGGGCGCCGAAAGGGGAGCGCCGGATGGGCGCCAACCCGCACGCCAACGGTGGTCGGTTGACGGTCGACCTCGACCTGCCGGACTTCCGCGCCTTCGGGGTGGAGGTGCCCCGACCTGGAGGCAGCGAGGCCGAGGCGACGCGGGTGCTGGGCGGGTTCCTCGCCGAGGTGATGCGCCGCAACATGAGCAACTTCCGGCTGTTCGGGCCGGACGAGACCGCCTCGAACCGGCTGTCGGCCGTCTTCGAGGTGACCAACAAGACGTGGAACGCCGACGTGCTGCCGACCGATGAGCACCTCGCCCCGGACGGGCGGGTCATGGAGGTGCTGTCCGAGCACCTGTGCCAGGGGTGGCTCGAGGGCTACCTGCTGACCGGTCGGCACGGCCTGTTCAGCTGCTACGAGGCGTTCATCCACATCATCGACTCGATGTTCAACCAGCACGCCAAGTGGCTGAAGACGACGCAGCAGATCGAGTGGCGGGCCTCGATCCCGTCGCTGAACTACCTGCTCACCTCGCACGTGTGGCGGCAGGACCACAACGGCTTCTCGCACCAGGACCCGGGGTTCATCGACCACGTGGTGAACAAGAAGGCTGAGGTCATCCGGGTCTACCTGCCACCGGACGGCAACTGTCTGCTGTCGGTGGCCGACCACTGCCTGCGCAGCCGCGACTACGTCAACGTCGTCGTGGCCGGCAAGCAGCTGCAGCCGAACTGGCTCACGGTCGACGACGCGGCAGCGCACTGCACCCGTGGCATCGGCGTGTGGGACTGGGCGAGCAACGACGAGGGGTCGCCCGAGGTGGTGCTGGCGTGCGCCGGGGACGTGCCGACGCTGGAGACGCTCGCGGCGGCCGACCTGTTGCGTCAGTACCTGCCGGACCTGCGCGTGCGCGTCGTGAACGTGGTCGACCTCATGAAGCTGCAGTCGGCGAGCGAGCACCCGCACGGGCTGCCGGACGCCGAGTTCGACGCGATCTTCACCTCCGACAAGCCGATCATCTTCGCCTACCACGGCTATCCCTGGCTGATCCACCGCTTGACGTACCGGCGCACCAACCACGACAACCTGCACGTGCGCGGCTACAAGGAGGAGGGCACCACCACAACGCCGTTCGACATGGTGGTGATGAACGACATGGACCGCTTCAAGCTCGTCATGGACGTCATCGACCGCGTGCCGGGCCTCGCGACGAGGGCCGCGGTGGTGAGGCAGCAGATGGCGGACAAGCGCTCGAGCCACCACCGCTACGTGCGCGAGCACGGGGAGGACATGCCGGAGGTGCGCGACTGGACGTGGCCGCAGTCATGACGATCGGCCGGGTGCTGGTCGTCAACGCCGGGTCGTCGAGCCTGAAGCTGAGCGTGCTCGACGAGTCGGACTCCATCGTCGACAAGCACGAGATCGACCACTGGGACGACGGCGACGCCTCGGTGCTGCACTCCGTGGCCGGGGACTGGTCCTTCGACGCGGTCGGCCATCGGGTCGTCCACGGCGCGGACATGACCGACCCCGTGGTGGTGGACGACGCGGTGCGCTCGCAGATCGAGGCGCTGACCTCGCTCGCGCCGCTGCACCAGCCGCGGGCGCTGGCGGGGATCGACGCCGCCCGCAAGGCGTTCGGCGACGTTCCCTCAGTGGCGTGCTTCGACACCGCCTTCCACGGCACGCTGCCCGCAGCCGCTTCGACGTATGCCGTGCCGGCGGTGTGGCGGGAGCGGTGGCCGCTGCGCCGGTTCGGCTTCCACGGGCTCTCGCACGCGTATGCCGCGCAGCGCACGGCTGACCTGCTGGACCGGCCGCTCTCCTCGTTGAGGATCGTGACCTGCCACCTCGGGGCGGGGGCGTCGCTGTGCGCGGTGGCGGGCGGTCGCAGTGTCGACACGACGATGGGGTTCACGCCGCTCGAGGGACTGGTGATGGCGACGCGGTCGGGGACCGTTGATCCCGGCATGGTGCTGTGGCTGCTGCGCGAGGGCGGGCTGTCCGCGGACGAGGTGAACGAGGGGCTGGAGCACGAGTCGGGCGTGAAGGCCCTGGCCGGCAGCGCGGACCAGGCGGAGGTGCTCTCGAGGGCCGAGGCGGGTGACGAGGAGGCCTCGGCGGCCATCGACGTCTACGTGCACCGGCTGGTGCGCGAGATGGGCGCGATGGTCGCGTCGCTCGGTGGTGTCGACGCCATCACCTTCACCGGTGGGGTGGGGGAGAACGCGGCCTCGATCCGGATCCGGGCTATCGCCGGGTTGGGCTTCACGGGCGCGCGGGTCTCGGCGTCGGACAACGAGGCCCCCGAGCTCGACGCGCTGGTCCACGCTCCTGAGAGCTCGGTGGCCGTCGCGGTGGTGGAGGCCCGCGAGGACGTCGAGATCGCCCGTCTGGTGCGGCAGGTCGTGGGTCGTCCCTGAACGATCCGGCTACGGGTGCACCAAGCGGCTCGGATCTTCATCCCGCCCAGGACTCGAGATCCCTGCGCTGGCGGACGAGCTGTGGGGGTGAGTCGTAGCGATGGATGAGGACGTCCAGGGCCCTGAGCGTCTGGAGTCGACCGTCTTCGTCGATACGCCCTGTCAGGCGTAGGAGTGTGAAGCCGGCGCCGATGGTGATGGTGGCGGCGTCGACCTGCCCGCCGGGAGCGGGGAGACCCGGTCCTTCCGGGTTGTCGAGCTCGGAGGCGATGTCGGCGAAGCGACTCTCCTCGACCACGTCGGCAACCTCGTGGAGCATGTTCGCCGCGCCAGACTCGGAGGGCCGCGATGTCTTCTTCGCCGGTCAGAAGAAGGAGGGTGTTGAACGTCGCCTCGTGGCCCGCTGCCGCCATGGCAAGCACGACGTCTTCGGGGCTCGCCGCTGTCGCCACCCATTGCGGCAACGTAGCGGGGCCAGAAGTGCTCGTGCTGTCAACGGTCGGGCGGGTTCTGAGAGATGCCAGTTGAGCGCGGCCTCAGGGCGCTCCTCGATGCAATGGGAGTGCAGGGCTCGATTCTCCGGGGATGACGGTGTGACCAGAGGTCGTAGGTGGGCAACGATGAGTTCCGGGTCGTGCGGAGGTCGAAGCCTGCAGGACCGCTGGCAGGCTGACGCGCTCGTACCCGGAGGAGACGCATGGCAAAGCTCATCTACTCGATGATCACCTCGCTCGACGGCTACGCCGAGCCGGCGGAGGGCGACCTCGGCTTCGGGGCCGAGGACCGGGAGGTGCACACCTTCATCGGCGACCTCTTCCGTCCCGTCGGCACGTACCTCTACGGCCGACGGATGTACGAGACGATGGTCTACTGGGAGACCGCGCACACACTGCCCGACGTGCCGCCGCACATCCTGCACTACGCGCGCGACTGGCAGGCGGCGCAGAAGATCGTGTACTCGACGACGCTGGAGTCGGTGTCGAGCGAGAAGACCAGGATCGTGCGGACGTTCGACCCTGACGCGGTGCGCGAGCTCAAGGCCGAGGCTGATCATGACCTCACCGTCGACGGCCCGAACCTCGCGGCCCAGGCGATCGCGGCCGGCCTGGTGGACGAGTACCACCTGTTCATCACCACGAGTGTGGTCGGCGGCGGCAAGCGGTTCTTCCCCAGCGGGGTGCGCCTCGATCTCGAGCTGGTCGAGGAGCGTGCCTTCGGCAGCGGGCTGATCTACGCGCGCTACCGGTCCCGCTGAGCCACACCGGGTTGGTGACGCTGCCGGGGGCCGAGCCGGCAGCGCGGAGACTGGCCGCTTGGGCTGTGGCAAGGCGATCTCAGTCCCTGCTGCTGGCATATCCCGGCGATGCGTTCCGGATGGCACCGCGTGGGCCCGGTTGGGCTATTCCGGGTTCGCGCCGCCGGGGCGCATGCTCGATGGGGGCGTGGACCCGACCAAGGGGAGAGGATCCGTCATGACCCAGCGAAGTGCGTCCGAGACCTCGGACGCCGCCCGGGTTGCTGCCGCTGGGCCAGGGTCACGGCGCAGGCATCTCGGTGGTGTCGTGGTCGGGTCGCTGGCTGCCGGTCTCGTAGCGGCGTTCGTCCTTCCGTTCCTACCCGTGGGCGCGGTGGACGTGAACTTCTCCGCTGCGATGGTGCTGTTCGGCTTTGCGATCGGGTGGGCGCTGTTGGCGGTGCTGTCCACTCGGTTCACCGAGCAGCCACAACGCTGGGCCGTATCGCCCGCGGTCTTCATGGCGGTGGCTGGGGTGATGGTGCTCGTGGCCCCCGACCCCGTGGTGGACGCGCTGGGATGGGTCTGGCCGCCCGCGCTGCTGGTCTTGGTGGTCTGGGCATGGACCCGCGCCAGGCGCGACATGCACAGCCGGGCCAGGGTGTGGCTGCTGAACCCGGTGTTGGTCGTCCTGGTGCTCCTCGCCTTGGGCGGGGCCTACGAGAGGATAAGCCAGTCCACCGCACCGACGGTTGCCATGCGCGGGCAGCTCGTCGACGTGGGACCGTACCGACTCCACTTGGATTGCACTGGCTCTGACGGCCCGACCGTGATTCTCGAGCCCGGTGCGGGCGGCTCGGCGGCGTCGATGGGGTTGATCGCTCCCGCGGTGGCCCGTGACAGCCGGGTCTGCGTGTACGACCGAGCGGGGCGTGGTTGGAGCGATCCTGCTGCGAGTCCGCCCGATGGTGCGCAGATCGCCACAGACCTCCATGCGCTGCTGGACCGCGCACATGTTCCGGGTCCGTACGTGCTGGCCGGGCATTCCTTCGGCGGACTGTACGTGCGGACGTATGCCGCGATGTATCCCGACGAGGTTGCCGGACTCGTCCTGGTCGACTCCACCGCCGCCAACAACAAGCCCGTCTCCCAACCCAAAGCGGGTTCGTACAGCCTTGTGAAGCACGCGTCCACGTTGTTCGCGACGACCTCTCGGCTCGGGCTTGGTCGGATCCTCGCCGACACCAGTTACTCGGATCTACCGCCGCAGTACCGGGACGATGCCCGTGCCACCGCCGCCACCGCGAAGGGAATGGCCGGAGTCCTCGATGAGTACGGCGTCGCAAGTCGATCCGCGGCTGAGGCGGGGAGCCTGCGCAGCCTCGATGCGAAGCCACTGATCGTCCTGACGGCCGAACGCGGAAACTCCAAGGGGTGGATGGCTGACCAGAACCAGACAGTCAGGCTGTCCGCCAACAGCCTTCATCGGGTCGTCGCAGGGGCGACCCACGCTGGCTTTGTGGAGGACCCGGTCCACGCCGCAGCCGTCACCCGAGCGATCCACGACGTCGTCATAGCCCTGCGTACCGGGGCACCGCTTACGCACCCCTGAATCCTCAGTTGGTGTACAGGCGCGCCTTGGCCTCACGGACCTCGAGCGTGGTGACGGGCTCGTTCTGCAGGTCTGCGACGGTGTCGATGTCGATCCAGTCGCCGCCGTTCACGCGGAACTGTCCGGTCAGCCGTGAGTCGACGCGGACCTGAGCGGCCTCGATCGGCTGGGTGTAGGTGTGCTTGACGCTGCCGTCGGGGTAGCCGCCACCGGCGTCCTTCACGGTGCCGGAGGAGGAGCCGTCGCCGTAGTGGAAGTTGTAGGACTCTGAGTCGATCTTGAACTCCACCGACCAGGACAGGAGCTGAACGGGCTTGCTGACCTCGCCGGGCTGCAGGCCGCTGTCACTCGGCCAGGTCCCCTCGTAGAAGGTCGGGAGGTTGACCAGGGTGACGTTGCCCTTGGGCTCGATGCGAACCGTCGGCCTCGAGAAAGGCAGGCGGCGAAATGCCTGTTGAATCTGCCCCATCGTGGGGATGGGCGGAGGCGCAGCGGCCGCAGGGGCGGCCTCGGTCCCGCACATGTCACCGACGAGTTGCCATGGGCTGTTCGCCGGCTCTGCCGTGCGACGCCAGAGGTAGTACAGCGGCTTGTCCGAAGGGGGAGTGCGATATCGACAGGCGGTCAGGGCGTACGAGCAGTTCGTGACGTCACTGCTGCCCTCCATGCTCCGAACGCGGTTCGAGCCACAAGCCAGCGTGAGTCGGTACTCGTATGCAGGCTTGTCTCCGTTGCGGGCAGGCTCGGCATTGGCCGAATTCTTCGGTGTCGCTGGCTGGACAGGAGTCATGAACCCATCTGCAGTGACCGCACCGATGGTGTCGTTGGTGACCTCAGTTGCGGGTGGAGGTGGCGTAGGAACTCCTCCGGCGCTCGCAGGCCCTGCCGTCGAGGTTACGGCTGCACCAGACAGGACCACTGCCGTTGCAGATGCCAACAGCCGCGACGTCATTGTGCAACCCGCAGGTCATCGACTTCCCAGTTGTTGTCATCCCAGCGCATAGTCAGTCTGAAGTTGATGCTGGCCGCCGCCACCACCTTCGCCACGCTGCCGTCGGCGTTCAGCACTTGCTTTCGTGCATCTTTCGCCAGCACGTCTACAACCGGTCGCTCGGACGTTCCCTCGGGGCGCAGCATGGTTGTGTCCACCGTCAGCGCAACCCGATCAACGTGCTGGTTCTTCGCGCGATAACCATTGACGAGGTCTATGAGCGACTTGCAGCCTCCGCACGAGTCGCTACTAAGGGCTTCAAGGGAGGCCGCGTCCGCGCTAAACGCCGACTTGGAATAGGTCAGTAGATAGAACTTCGCGAAGGCTTTGGCGCCTTCCTCTGTGTGCTGACGCGCCGCGGCGGGAATGCTGACGGCGGCAGTGGGCGAGGGCGGAGACGTCGTGGCCGAGCTGGACACCGTCGCGCTCGTCGTCGCGCTGCTCGACGGTCCCGAGGAGGTGGGCCCCGTTTGCGCGCCGGCACCGTCACTGCAGCCCGCCAACGCAAGCGCCGCGGCAACGCCGACACCGAAGACTGTGGCTCTCGCGTATCCGGCCAAAACTCTCCCCATCTCGACCCTTGGAGGGCGCTGCCCTTCACAGCACACTGTGGAGCCGAGTCTACGGATCTGTCGCATTGGGACCATTTGGTCTTTCCACAGCCGTGTCTCGCCGACTGGCTCCCACCTGGGCCAACGAGTGGGGGCGGCTTCGGGTCACGTCACGTCCGAAACGACGTCAAGTGCAGAGGGGACCGGTCCCCGTGTTGTGGGGCCGGCACCTCTGCATCCCCTGTGAGGTGTCCCCACGAGGAGCCTGTGCCCACTGAAGCCCGCGCGCCACCCGATTGCACCGTCCGCCATGAGAGACAGGCGTGCACTGCGTCTGAGAGTTATGCCTATCATCACGGCAGGTCATGAGTGCCAGCGCCAAGCCCCGGCTCGCTGGCCGGCAACCCTCCAACCGCGGTGGGGTGCCCCGGGTGAAGACCTGGCGAGCGGCATGACGTCGATCGCAAGCGCGGGAGACCTCATCACGTGTCCCGCACCGTCACCGACGGTGCTCATCACCGCCGTCGGTGACGCCCCAAGGGCTCCGGCACGTACGACGACCGCAGTCCGACGGGCGTCTCGGGCGCAAGCCCCGACTCGTGCACACACGGCATACCGAACCTGATGTGAGAGGACACCACCGATGAGCGACACCCCGAACTGGTCCTTCGAGACCCGGCAGATCCACGTGGGACAGGAACCCGACGCCGCAACCGGCGCCCGCGCGCTGCCGATCTACCAGACCACGTCCTACGTCTTCAAGGACACCGACCACGCTGCGAACCTCTTTGCGCTCAAGGAGTTCGGCAACATCTACACCCGCATCATGAACCCGACGCAGGACGCGGTGGAGCAGCGCATCGCCTCCCTCGAGGGCGGCGTCGGCGCGCTCCTCGTGGCTTCGGGCCAGGCCGCCGAGACCCTCGCGATCCTCAACATCGCCGAAGCCGGCGACCACGTCGTCGCCAGCCCAAGCCTCTACGGCGGCACCTTCAACCTGCTCAAGCACACGCTGCCGAAGTTCGGGCTCCAGGTCACCTTCGTCGACGACCCCAACGACGTCGAGTCCTGGAAGGCGGCGGTGCGGCCCAACACGAAGCTGTTCTTCGCCGAGACCATCTCGAACCCCAAGTCCGAGGTGCTCGACATACAGGCCGTGGCAAAGGTCGCCCACGACAACGGCGTCCCCCTCGTCGTCGACAACACGATCGCCACGCCCTACCTCATCCGCCCGCTCGAGTGGGGCGCGGATGTGGTCGTGCACTCCGCGACGAAATACCTTGGGGGACACGGCACCTCGATCGCAGGGGTCATCGTCGACGGTGGCACCTTCGACTACGGCAGGGATCCCGAGAAGTTCCCCAACTACAACACCCCCGAGGAGAGCTACCACGGGCTGGTGTTCGCGCGGGACCTCGGGGTCGGCAGCGCGCTTGGCGCCAACCTCGCCTTCATCCTCAAGGCACGGGTGCAGCTGCTGCGCGACCTCGGTGCGGCCATCTCCCCGTTCAACGCCTTCCTCATCGCGCAGGGCATCGAGACGCTCAGCCTTCGCCTCGACCGACACCTCGAGAACACCCACCAGGTCGCGAGGTTCCTCCAGGGCAACGACCAGGTCGAGCGTGTCGTGTGGGCCTCACTGCCCGAGCACGAGAGCTACGCCAAAGCAAAGACCTACGCCCCCAAGGGTGCCGGCGCCGTGCTCGCCTTCGAGATCAAGGGTGGCCTGGAGGCGGGCAAGCGCTTCGTCGAGGCCCTCACGCTGCACAGCCACGTGGCCAACATCGGCGACGTCCGATCGCTGGCGATCCACCCGGCGTCCACGACGCACTCACAGGGGCCCGACGAGGACCGCCTCGCCGCCGGCGTGACGCCCGGCCTCGTTCGCCTCGCCGTGGGCATCGAGCACATCGACGACATCATCGCCGACCTCGAGCAGGGCTTCACCGCCGCCAAGAACGCCTGACGGGGATCAGGGGAAGGAGCAGGGGGACAAGCAGGGGTATGCCGTGGGGCTGGGACCGAGCGCGCGTCGCCACCCAGCCCCACGGGTCTGTCACGGGCATGCCGCGAGTGCCCGGACGAGACGAGAACCCCTGCTAGAGAGGGAGTGGTAGGGGCTTTCCGGCCCACCTCGTGCACACCCAGCCCGACGAGTCCACCTCCACCTCGACGGCCTCACCGTTGCCGAGCGGGTGGCGGTCGACGAACGAGGGCGTCACGTTGCGGCACAGATGGCTCAGCCCGAGCTCGATGATGCCGCCGTGCGACACCAGCAGGACGGCCTCGCCGCGGAACCGGTCGGCGACCTCCTCCACCACGTCTCGCAGCCGGGCGATGACGTCGTGTCCCGTCTCCCCGAAGATGGTGCCGTCGAGGTCACCGTCGAGCCAGGCCGCATAGACGTCGCCCGGCTCGTCCTTGTCGCAGAGCGGGGGCGTCCAGCGATCGTCGTTGATGAGCTCGCGCAGGCGGTCGTCGGACACGACCGGCAGGCCCAGGCGTTCGCCGACGATCGAGGCCGTCTGCTGGGCCCGCTCCATGGTGCTCGCCCACAGCGCGGCCACGCGCAGCTCGAGCACCCGCCCCGCGAGCTGCTCGGACTGGTCGACGCCCGTCGACGTGAGCAACCTCGGGCCACCGCCGTCCGGGGTGGCGGCGTCGCCGTGGCGGGCCAGGATGATCCGGGCAGGGCACTGCAGATCGGCCATGTCTCTCCTAACGCGTGACTCGCAGTATTCCGTGGGCGCCGCGCTCCGCGTCCACCATGATGTGCGAGACGAACGGGTAGTGGCCTGCCTCGGTGGCCTCGAGCTCGACGAACCCGCCCTGTGCGGGCTGGAGCGCGAGCGCCTGCGCACCCCCGACGCTTCCCGGTTGGCCACGCCTCAGGACGTAGGCGCCCTCGCTGAACACGGTGTCGAACTGGCCTCCCACGACGTGGAAGGAGCTCGGGCGGTTCGGCCCGGCGTCGAGCACCCACAAACGTATCCGCTCGCCGACCCTCGCCGTGAGCTCGTCGTGGTCGTACTGGTTGGCAAAGCCGTTGAACACCACCGCATCCGGTCTCTCTGCAGCCACCTTGGCCGGGTCGGCGGTCTCGCCCTGCCCACCGAGGTACAGCTCGGACTGCACGAGCAGGTACTCGCGCTCCACCTGCGGCAGCGCAGGTGGGTCGATCACCACGGCGCCGAACATGCCGTTGGCGATGTGCAGCGACATGGGCATCGAGCTGCAGTGGTACATCCAGATGCCGGCTCGCTCGGCCGTGAAGGAGAACGTGAGCGAGGTCCCGGGGAGGATGGTGCGCATCGGCTCGTCCGGGGCCAGTGCACCGGCGTGGAAGTCGATCGAGTGCCCGGTGCCCGCGTCGTTGCGCAAGGTCACCTCGAAGCGATCCCCCACGCGGCCACGCAGGACCGGACCCGGTGCCGTGCCGTTGAACGTCCACAGCTGCTGCCGGACACCGACGGCCACGTCGCGCTCCACCTGCTGGGCGGAGAGCGTGACACGGTGAACCCGCTCCGCCGGCGCCGGAGCCAGGCGTGCGTCACGAGCAGTGAACCCGTCTGCCGGCTCGGCCATGAAGTCGGGGACTGCGGCCAGCCCATCGGTCCCCGTCGGGCCCGGCGCCGCCCCGTGCTCGGCTGAGTTGGTACCGCCCCCGTGCTGGGGGAGGTGCACACCGGTCGCGCCGACCACGTTGACGGAGAACACCATTCCCATCTGCCGATGACCCGCGATGGTGCACCAGCCTTCCAGGTCGCGCCCGACCACGATGACCTCCACGCGTCCCGTCTGGCCGGGGGAGAGCCGGCCACTGCGCTCCCCGGACTCGAGCGTGAGGTCGTGCACGTCGCTGCCGCGGTTCACCACCTCGACGACGAGCCGGTTGCCCGCGGGCACGTCGACCGAGGCTGGGTGGAACCGCATCGACCTCGCCTCCACGCGCACGGTGGTCGTCTCGCCGGTGGCTGCGGCGGCCGCCGCTGCCGAGGCGCCCGCCCCCAGGGCTGCCGGGTCGGCCGCCACCCCCACCGCGACTGCGAGCAGGACGGCAGAGAGCCCCACCGCGGCAAGGCCGGTGTGACGCGCGCGCACCTGCTCCAGCGGCTCCGGGACGTGTCGAGCCGGTGTCGTCGGGGCCGCGTCGCCCGACCTGCCGGCACGAAGCGCCATGGGCAGCAGGACCAGGAACGAGGCGTGCACTGCCAGGACGAGCGCGGAGACGCACACCCGCACCAGGCTCGGGGCGGGCAGGAGCAGCAGCGCCAGCCCGAGGTTGGCCACGACCACCCGGAGCGCGGCCCCGCGGTCGAGTGCCGCGCCCGTGGCGCGGACGACCGACGGTCCACCGCCGCGCACCACGGGGAGCAGGTGGCTCAGCGCCCCGAGCAGCACCTGCACCGCGAACCCGGCGGCCAGGGGCACGGCGACCTGGCTGACCGCCTCGTCGGCAGCCGACCAGTCCCGGGCCTGCAGGAGCGAGACGGCGAGCCACGCCAGCGCCACGGTGAGCCAGGCCACCGCCGCGAGCACCGACCACGCGGCATACGACCGGGGTGGCCGCGCTCGGGAGGCCTCGAACATGGGCCGCAGCGACCACAGGGCGGCGGCGAGGTAGGCGGCCACGGCGAGGGCCGTCAGGGTCAGCGCGCCGGCCAGGGCGCCGACCACGACCAGGACCAGTGCCGCGACGAGCAGCGGCAGTGCCTGGCGCGAGCACCGCTCAGCACCGGGTGAGATCCTCGTGCGCAGGATCGTGGGCCACAGCGTCAGCAGCGTGCCGAGCACCGTGATCCCGACCCAGCCGAGCACGTTGGCCGCGACGTGGGCCAGCACGAGCCGGCCGTGCAGCGCCTCCGCCGGGCGATCGGAGAGCGCCGTGCCGAGGGCTGCGCCGACGGGCAGGCAGGCTGAGGCGGCGACGTAGTAGCGGACCGAAGCCCCGAACCGGGAAGGCAGGGCAGCGCGGGCATGCAGGGCGATTGCGACGCCGTGGGCAGCCACGGCGACGCCCACGGCCACCGCGCCCACGAGGGTCAGCGCCCTGGTGTCGGTGAGGATTCCGGCCACCACGGAGACGACGCCCGCGTTGAGCGCCGCCAACCTGACCGCCTCACCGCGGCGAGAGCCGGACGCGGTCCTGAGCAGCGCCCGGGCGAAGTGCGCGCTCCACACGAGGATCGCGTTGGTGACCGCTCCGAGGAGCAGCAGGTGGACGAGCAGCCATCGAGCAGCAGGCACGAGCTGGTGGGCGAAGGCGACCAGCACCAGCGCGAGGAGCCACACGATCACCGGGGCGTTGACGGCAAGGTGCCACCGGAGCCGGCTCGGGCCGGGCGTCGCGGCGGTCACCGGACGACCCCGACGGAGATCGCCTGCGGCGCCGTCGACGACGAGGCAGCACCTGTCGCGCGCACGCGCCGGGGTGCGGCTCGCGCCGCGGACCAGACGAGGGTGCCGAGGAAGAGCAGCACCGCGACGGCGTTGAGGAGCCCACCGACCTCGGTGGCGGTCTGGAGCCCTCGGGCGTCGCCGACCAGGGTCCGCAGCACGAGCGAGGTGTGCAGGAGCAGGACCGGCGCGTACATCGCCGGCCGGTAGGGCAGGCGGACCCGCAGCACGGCCGGGAGGATGACCGGCGCGTGGGCCATGATCATCGACAGCGTGAAACCCAGGAAGGCGGCGTGCACCAGCGCGTCGTAGGTCGGGCCGTCGAGCACCACCCCCACAGCCAGCCACAGGGCGCCGGCGACGGCCAGCCATCCGTAGCCGGCCAGCAGGCACACGGCGATGAACCGGGGGAGCCCGCTCGCCCTCACGGTGCGACGCGCGACGTCGTGGGCGGCGAGCCAGGCGACCAGGGCGAGCAGCGAGAGCCCGAGCAGGGTGAAGCCCGCCGCCGGCCACAGCAACGACCCGACGACCGACACGGCCACTGCGGTGCTGGCGCCGAGCAGCGCTGCGGCGCCGCCCGATCCGAGCATCTCGAGGCGTGCCAGCTCCAGGCGCTCGCCCGCGATGGTGAGCACCACGAAGCCGGCGAGCCACGGCAGCACGCGCGGCACCGGGACCCCACCGAGCCAGAGCACGGCTGCTCCGCCGGCCAGCACCGCGCCGACCGCCTGCACGAGCACCGCGTCATCGCGCAGACGGCGCCAGAGGGCGACGTAGACGGCGACCAGGGCGGCGGTACCGGCTGTCAGCACCGCCTGGCCGACCCGTGGCGACACGGGGGCCACCAGGAGCAGGGCGCCGCCCCCCAGCAGCAGCGGCGCCGCGAATCCGGGACGGCGGCGCAGCGCCACCGCCCGCTCGAGGGACACCAGGGTGCCCACGAAGCCCAGCACCAGCAGTGGCCCGTGGACCTCCGGCAGCCGCTCCGGCACCGGGGCGACCGGCACACCGAGGAGGGCCAGGCCGGCGTCGACCCCGAGAAGCAGGGCCAGCCCGGCCGGGACCAGGAACGGCAGGCGCCGCCAGGTCATCGCCCGGACCCGCCAGCCGGCTGCTCCGGGCTGCGGGTCGTGGCGCCGGTCAGGTGGAGCAGGCAGGCCCCGGGCTCCGCGAACGGCACCAGGCTCGTCCGGTCGCTGCGCGTGTGCCAGGTGTCCAGCGCCCCACGCACGATGCCGAGGTGCACCGAGCAGACCACCGCTGGCTCCTGGCGCGCTGCCGCGATGAGCGGGCACTGGCGCAGCCGCACCGTCTGCGTGCTGCGGTCGGCCTGGGGGTCGAAGCCGAGCCCGGCGAGCAGGTCGACCACCTCCCGGCGTGCGCCGGAGGGTGAGGTCGGGCTCTTCCGCTGCGCTGCGAGCTGCTCTCCCCAGACCCGTCCCGCCTCGACCGCATCCTCGCGGGGCTGAGAGCTCGTTCGGGCGAGCTGCATCGCGAGCGCCGTTGCCAGGCCGGCGTACTCGCGCACGACGGGCTGTTCGGCCGACGTGGCTGCGTAGAGCCAGGCCGGCCTCCCTCGACCGATGGCGCTGGCACGCTGGCGGCTCGCGAGACCGGCCTCGACCAGCGCGTCGAGGTGCTCGCGGACGGTGTTGGGGTGCTGGCCGGACCTGCGCGCCAGCTCGGCAGCCGTGACGGGTGCCCCCTGGCCGACGAGCAGGTCGTGCACGGCGGCCGCGGCACGGCTCGGGGCGCCCTCCGCCGTGACCGCGGCGGAGGCGGCGCGGGGGCCCAGTCCGGGGGTGGCCAGCCGTTGCTCGACGCTGGTTGGAATATTCACGGAAACAAGTGTATTAAATAGGTAGTCGCTCCGCCAGCCGGCGGGCACCACGTAGGAGGGTCACTGTGGACACCGTCGTCATCGCGTCAACCGAGCAGGACGCTGCCGCCGTCGAGGCCGTCAAAGGTCACCACGCAGAGATGGCGGGCACCCTGTCCATGCTCGCCCGCCGGATCGCCGCTGCGATCGACACCGGGTCATCGCTCGCCGCCCGGGACGAGCTCGTCGGCTGGGCCGAGGGCGACCTGGTGCCCCACGCGCTCGCCGAGGAGAAGGCGATGTACCCGCTGGCCCACGAGGACAGCCGCGCCCGGCTGCTCATCGACGCCATGCTGGCCGAGCACGCGCTCATCATGGACCTCGTCGCCCGGCTCAGGGGCGCGACGACCCAGGTCGAGGCGGCAGCCTGGGCAAGGGCGCTGTCCGTCACCTTCGAGAGCCACCTCGCGAAGGAGAACGACCAGGTCCTGCCCCTGCTGGCGCAGTCACCGGGGGTCTCCCTCGCCGGCGCCCTGACGGGCATGCACGAGCTGCTCGGCGACCACGGCGAGGGCCACGACCACAGCGGTGACCGCGCCGCCGCCGAGCCCGAGGTCGGTGGGTGTGGCGGGGGCTGTGCCTGTGGTGAGAGCGACGGCCCCGACCTGCCCGAGCTCGACGCGCGCGCCGTGCCCCACGCCATCCGACACGCGACGATCTTCGGCGCCCTGGATGCGCTGGGCCCGGGCGCCGGCATGGTGCTGATCGCCCCGCACGACCCGCTACCCCTGCTGAGGCAGGTCGAGGAGCGTGAGCCCGGGGCCTTCACGGTCGACTACCTCGCGCGCGGCCCCGAGACGTGGAGGCTCCGCTTCGTGCGCGCCTGACCAGGTACCGGGCGGCGCCGGCACACCCCCGCCCGCGCCGCCCGGCACCGCCCGCGCCCTTGGGCTGTGGACAACGCCAAGGGCTCACTCGCGACCCCTCCTAGCCTGACGGCATGCCTGAGATCGCGGTGAGCGCCGAGGACCTCGTTCGGCTGGCCGAGGAGCTCGACGAGATCAGGGCCTTCCTCGCGGCGCTCGACCGCGTGAGCACCATCGAGCCGTGGGCGTTCGGCCCCGGAGAGACGCCGGGCGCCCTGCTCGAGGTGCTCGGGAACTGGCAGCGCTACCGGCTGCTGCTCGGGCGGCAGCTGGACGCCCTCTCGTTGGCGGCGCGGGCGGCGGGGGCCGGCTACGCCGAGGTCGAGGCCACGGTGGCCGAGGGGTTCGAGGGCCTGCGAAGGTGAGCGGCTACCTCCCCATCCCCGGAAGCCCCGACGTGGTCGAGGCAGTCGCAGCCGCGCTGCGCGACGAGGCCCAGCGCATCGCCTCCACCCACGAGCGGCTGCTGGCGCTGCGCACCCGCACCTCGTGGGACAGCTCTGCCGGGCGCGCCTTCGCCGCCGAGCTGGCGCTCCTGCCGCGGGTGCTCGACCTGGTGGCCCAGAGGTATGCCGGCGCGGCGGCCGCCCTGCGCGCGTTCGCCTCCGGGTTCCGCGAAGCCCAGCTCGAGTGCAGCCTGGCGATCAGCCTGCGTGAACGGGGTGCGTGGCGTCGTGACCGCCACGCCGAGGCGCTGGCCCGGGCGGAGACCAGTGCCTCACCGGCCGACCTCGCCCAGGTGCCCGGGCTGCACCGGCTGATGGTGGAGGGTGCCGCCGAGGTGCTCGATGCGGAACGTCGCCACGGCGCTGCCCGTGAGCTCTTCGACCAGGCCGACCGTCGCTGCCGGCGGGCCCTGGCGGCACTCGACCACGACTCGCTCACCGACTCGCTCCAGTACGACACCATCAAGGGCGCCGAGGCGCTGGCCGACGGAGTGACCCGGTCCGCCGGCTACGTCGCGCTGGTCCCGGTCTGGGCGCCGGCGGCGAAAGCGGTGGGTGCGACGTCCGCGGCTGCGGGTCTGGTGCTCGACGGCATGGTCAAGGTGGCCTTCGACGAAGGCGACTGGGGCCCCATGGTGGAGGAGTTCGGCCTCGGCGTGCTCGGGTTCGGCGCGGCCTCGCTGCGCACCGCGGGCCTGGCCAGGGGCCTGCCGAGTGCCGCCCACCGCGGACCGAGCGGGTTCGCCAGCTCCTCCCAGCGGCTGCGCGCGGGCGTCAAGGAGCAGGCGACGGCCAACGACCCGTGGCGGATCGGGCCTGCCCGGGCGCAGCCGCCCGTGCGGTCCCTCCCCGCGGCAGGTCCTTTGCCCCTGCGCGGCCGGGTACGCCAGGAGGTGCGCGGCCGGGTCGACCGCACGGTCAAGGGCCTGCGGGGCGACTGGGGAGTGGCGACCCGCAACGGTGCCGACGCCCGCGCGATGTTGTTGACCGCGTGGGGCCTGAAGGCGGGCAGCACCACCTACACCGCGGCGAAAAAGGTCAACGCCGCCTACGAGCGGGTGACGATGGCCCGTGAGCGCTGGCTGGCGCGGGAGCACCGGGCCGAGCAGGCTCCCTGAGCTGAGCCGGACCTCGACGGGCACGCGAGGAGGGCTTCACGACCAGGGCCTCCCGACGAGGGCGGCTCACGGCGAGCGCAGGAGCGAGAGCGTGGCCCGGGCCCGACCGTTCTCGGTGCCGTCATGCTCCACGCCGAGCTCCTGCAGCAGGCCGGTGACGTGGCTGTCGGCGGTCTTCGCCGACAGCAACAGCGCCGAGGCGATCCCGGAGTTGGAGTGGCCCTGGGCCACGAGCGAGAGCACCTCGTGGTCGCGCGCGCTGAGCCGTGACAGCGGCGCCGCCTGCCCCCGCTCGAGGATCAGGGGCTTGACCACCTCAGGCGACAGCGCGAGCCCGCCACTCGCGACCCGGCGCAGCGCGTCGAGCAGGCCGAGCACGTCCTGGACCGTGTCACTGAGGAGGTAGCCCAGGCCGCTCTCAGCCCCGTCCACGAGGCGCTGCATGTCCTGCGGCTCGGGGTGGTTGGCGACGACGATCACCCCGACATCCGGGCGCTCGCCCTTGAGGGTGAGCGCCGCCTCCACGCCGGAGTCGAGCGCGCTGGGGGAGAGGCAGGCCTCCACGATCGCAAGGTCCGGTGCCATGGTGCGTACGGCGTCCCCGAGTGCTGACGGCTCCTGCACCGAGGCCACCACGTCGACCCCTCCCGCCTCGAGGAGCACCTGCAGCCCCTGGCGGAAGGCGGCGGATCCACCGGCCAGCACCACCCGGAGGGCGGCGACGGGTTGGGCCCGGGAGCGGCGCCGGGTCATGACCGAGTGGGCCGCTCCGGGCCTCGGGACACTCCGGCGAACGCGGTGGCCGCCCCGGCGACGACCGCTGCGGTCCGGCGGTTGACGCGCATGGTGCCTCCGATCACGGACCGGTGGTGGGTCACAGGGCCTACCCCCGACGCTAACGACGGCCACCGGGGGCGGGGTACAGCATCGCCACTAGCCCCGGGCAGCGTCCCGGTCGCCCAATTGGGTGACCGGGGAGGGTGCGTTGTGCGCCCGTATGCTGGGGCGCATGTCCACCCCGCGTCCCGGCGACTCCCCGTCCGGCCGCGGCAGCGAGGGAGCCCGCGGGGGTCCTGGTCGTGGGGGGAACGGCCCGGACTCGGCCGTGCGTTCGGCGCGCTCGGGAGGCAGGTCCGGGCGGACGCGGGCCGGTCGCCGACGCGTCCCGCAGCGTCCGCCCCGCCAGGCCATCCGGGTGCCTGACCTCCACTACCCCGAGCACCTTCCCGTGGTGGAGCGCAAGGACGACATCGCCGAGGCCATCCGCCACCACCAGGTCGTCATCGTGGCCGGTGAGACGGGCTCGGGGAAGACGACCCAGCTCCCGAAGATCTGTCTCGAGCTCGGGCGCGGGCGTGAAGGGCTGGTCGGCCACACCCAGCCACGCAGGATCGCCGCGAGGTCGGTGGCCGAGCGCATCGCCGAGGAGCTCGAGGTCGAGCTCGGCACGGCGATCGGCTACCAGGTGCGCTTCACCGACCTCAGCAGCGACAACACCCTCGTCAAGGTGATGACCGACGGCATCCTCCTGAACGAGATGCAGCACGACCGACTGCTCAGCAAGTACGACACGATCATCATCGACGAGGCGCACGAGCGGTCGCTCAACATCGACTTCATCCTCGGCTACCTCAAGCAGCTGCTGCCGCGTCGTCCCGACCTCAAGGTCGTCATCACGTCGGCGACGATCGACCCGGAGAAGTTCGCGAAGCACTTCGCCGGACCCGACGGCACACCGGCGCCCATCATCGAGGTGTCCGGCCGCACCTACCCAGTCGAGGTCCGCTACCGGCCCCTCGTCGACCCCGACCGCGAGGACGCCGAGGAGCGCGACCAGGTCACCGGCGTCTGCGACGCGGTCGAGGAGCTGTGGACCGAGCACCGCGAGGGCGACATCCTCGTGTTCCTCTCCGGCGAGCGCGAGATCCGTGACACCGCAGACGCGCTCGCGTCGATGGACCTGCCGCAGACCGAGGTCCTGCCGCTGTTCGCCCGCCTCTCCGCGGCCGAGCAGCACCGGGTCTTCGGGCGGCACACGGGCCGCCGGGTGGTGCTCGCCACCAACGTCGCCGAGACCTCCCTGACGGTGCCCGGCATCCGCTACGTCGTCGACGCCGGCACCGCGCGCATCTCCCGCTACAGCCAGCGCACCAAGGTGCAGCGCCTGCCCATCGAGCCGGTCTCGCAGGCCAGTGCCAACCAGCGCGCCGGCCGGTGCGGCCGGGTCGCCGACGGCATCTGCATCCGCCTCTACTCCCAGGACGACTTCGAGAGCAGGCCGGAGTTCACCGAGCCCGAGATCCAGCGCACCAGCCTCGCCTCGGTCATCCTCCACATGACCTCCCTCGGCCTCGGCGACATCGCCGCCTTCCCCTTCGTCGACGCCCCCGACTCGCGCCAGGTCGCCGACGGCATCCGCCTCCTCGAGGAGCTCCAGGCCTTCGACAGCGGGTATGCCGCGGAGCCGGCCCCCGTGGGCGCCGCGCCGCAGCGGGGCCGCGGCCGCGGCCGCGGGCGCCGGCTCACGGCATACGGCAGGACCTTGGCGCGGCTCCCGCTGGACCCGCGGCTCGGACGCATGCTCATCGAGGCGGACAGGCTCGGGTGCACCCGCGAGGTGCTCGTCATCGTCGCGGCGCTGTCGATGCAGGACCCGCGTGAGCGCCCGGCCGACCAGCAGACCCAGGCCGACCAGTCCCACGCGCGGTTCCGCGACGAGCACTCCGACTTCATCTCACTGCTCAACCTGTGGCGTTACCTCAAGGACCAGCAGAAGGCGTTGAGCGGCAGTGCTTTTCGGCGCATGTGCAAGGCTGAGTTCCTGCACTACCTCAGGGTGCGGGAGTGGCAGGACCTGCACACCCAGCTTCGCCAGGCGTGCCGCCAGCAGGACATCGACCCCGACCGGGCGACCGCTGCGAAGGACGAGGACCCCAAGGCCGACGTCATCCACCAGGCCCTGCTGGCCGGCCTGCTGTCGCACATCGGGCTGCGCGACGAGGCCAAGCGCGACTACCTCGGCGCCCGCGGCGCGCGGTTCGCGATCTCGCCCGGCTCGACGCTGTTCCGCCGCCAGCCCACCTGGGTGATGTCGGCCGAGCTGGTCGAGACGAGCCGCCTGTGGGCCCGCACCAACGCCCGCATCGACCCGGTCTGGGCGGAGCGGCTGGCCGCCCACCTCGTCAAGCGCACCTACAGCGAGCCGCGCTGGTCGAGGAAGCAGGGCGCCGCGCTGGCCACCGAGCGGGTCACGCTCTATGGCGTCCCGCTGGTGGCGGCCCGCACCGTGCAGTACGGGCGGATCAACCCCGATGAGTCGCGCGACCTCTTCATCCGGCACGCGCTCGTCGAGGGCGACTGGGAGACCCACCACGAGTTCTTCCGTGCGAACCAGGCACTGCTGGGGCGCCTCGCGGAGCTCGAGGAGCGGGCCAGACGACGTGACCTCATTGTCGACGACGAGGCCCTCGTCGAGTTCTACGACCAGCGCGTCCCGGCCGAGGTGGTCTCCTCGCGCCACTTCGACAGCTGGTGGAAGAGGGCCCGCCGGGAGACCCCGGACCTGTTGACCTTCACCGAGGAGATGCTCACCCGCGAGTCTGCCGACGAGGTGTCCGCCGGCGACTACCCCCGCACCTGGCGGCAGGGTGGTCTCGAGCTGCCGCTGACCTACCAGTTCGAGCCGGGCGCGGCGGCCGACGGCGTGACGGTGCACATCCCGGTGCAGGTGCTCAACCAGGTGGAGGACGACGGATTCGACTGGCAGGTGCCCGGGCTCCGGGCCGACCTCGCCACGGCCCTGCTGAAGTCGCTGCCGAAGGCCACCCGTCGGCACTTCGTGCCCACGCCCGACCACGCGGCCGCGGCCCTGGCCGACGCCCAGCCGGGCGGCGGGCGCCGGCTCGTCGACGAGATGGCGCGGGTGCTCTACGCGCGCACCGGTGTGCGCGTGCAGCCGGGGGAGTGGGAGGTGACCCGGGTGCCTGACCACCTGCGGATCACCTTCAGCGTCGACGACGACCGCGGTCGATCCCTCGCCAGCGGCAAGGACCTCGAGCAGCTCAAGGCCCAGCTCGCCAGCCAGGTGCAGCGCCGGATGTCGCGAGCCGGGGCGGCGATCGAGCGGAAGGGCCTGCGGCAGTGGGACTTCGGCGGCCTGCCGGCGACCTTCGAGACGCGGTCCGGCGGGCAGGCCGTGCAGGGCTACCCGGCACTGGTCGACCGTGGCGACTCCGTCGACCTCGTGGTGCTGCCGGGGGAGCGGGAGGCCGAGGCGGCCACCCGGCTGGGGGTGCGGCGCCTGCTGCTGCTCAACACCTCCGCGCCCTGGAAGCGCGTGCTCGCCCGGCTCACCAATGCGCAGAAGCTGGCGCTGGGCAACAACCCGCACGGCAGCGTGCCCGCCCTGCTCGACGACTGCCTCGCCTGCGCGGTCGACGCGATCGTGGCCGAGCGGCAGCCGGGGCCCGTGCGCGACCCGGAGGCCTTCGAGGAGGTCCTGGCGGCGGTGCGCACCCACGTCGCCACCCGGGTGCTCAACGTCGTCGATGAGGTCGAGCCGGTGCTCGGCCTGGCCCGCGAGGTCGAGCAGCGGCTCGCCTCCCTGCGCGCCCCTGCGGTCGCCTCGCTCGCGGCCGACCTGCAGGCGCAGCTGCGCAGCCTCGTCTACCCCGGCTTCGTCGCCGACACCGGCCTCGCCCGCCTGCCCCACCTGCGGCGCTACCTGCGGGGGATGCTCCTGCGCATCGAGAAGGCCCCCGGTGCCCTCCCACGAGACGCCCAGGGCCAGGAGGTCGTCGACCGCGTGGAGGAGGCCTACGCCGACCTGCTCGATTCCCTCGCCCCGGTGGACCGCCGCTCCCAGCCCGTGCTCGACGTCGGGTGGATGATCGAGGAGCTGCGGGTGAGCCTCTTCGCCAACAGCCTGGGCACGGCCCAGCCCGTCTCGGAGAAGCGCATCCACAAGGCGATCGCGGCGCTCACCGCCTGAGGCCCGTCATGCGATCGTGATGCCCCGCCCGGGCGGCTGAGGAATCGGTTGGCACACTGATCTGTTGATCCTCGAGTAGGACCACGAGAGAGGAACACCGTGCAGAACCCGTCCGAGCTGTACCGCTTCGAGACCGACGCCAAGCCGCACGAGCTGCGCGCCTCGGTGATGATCGTCACGCTCGGGGGATTCGTCGACGCCGGCCAGACGCAGCGCCTGCTCACCGAGCACCTGCTCGCGTCCTCGGACGGTTCGGTGGTCGCCTCCTTCGACGTCGACCAGCTCCTCGACTACCGCGGCCGGCGCCCCGGGATGGTCTTCGACACCAACCGCTGGGTCAGCTACGACGACCCCGCCCTCGCGCTGCACCGGCTGGTCGACCGTGACGGCACGCCGTTCCTGCTCCTGGCCGGGCCGGAGCCCGACTACCAGTGGGAGCGCGTGGTCGAGGCGATCCGCGAGCTCGTCGTCCGGCTGGGCGTCGACCTCGTGGTCACCGCGCACGGCATCCCCATGGCGGTGCCGCACACCCGGCCCATCGGCATGACCGCGCACGCCACCGACCCCCGACTGGTCCCCGAGCAGCTCAACCCGTTCGGCCGGGTGCAGGTGCCGGGCAGCCTCTCCTCGCTGCTCGAGCTGCGGCTGGGGGAGTCGGGCCACGACGCCATCGGCTTCGCCATCCACGTGCCCCACTACCTGGCGCAGTCGGAGTTCGCCGACGGCGCCGTCACCGCGCTCAACGCCATCACCGGCGCGACGGCCCTCGACCTGCCGATCGACGACCTGGTCGCCGCGGCGGGCCTCAACCGTGCCGAGATCGCCGACGAGCTTGCCGGTTCCGAGGAGGTGGCCCAGGTGGTCGCCGCCCTCGAGCGCCAGTACGACACCTTCGTCGAGGGGCTGCAGAAGCCGAGCCTGCTCGCCACCGACGTGAGCGAGCTGCCCTCGGCCGACGAGATCGGCGCCGAGTTCGAGCAGTTCCTGCGCGAGGTCGCCGAGGACGAGCGCGACGACTGACGCCCGGGACGCGCGCCGACTGCCGGCGCGCCGGGCTCAGACTCGCGCGTGCCGCGCGCGGCTGAAGCTGTAGAGCCCGTAGGCGCCGATGCCGAGCGCGACGGCGGTCAGCAACCCCGGGCCGAAGGGCTGGTCCTTCAGGGTGCGCAGGGCGCCGTCGAGCCCCTTGGACTCCTCGGGGTTGGCGTGCATGGCCGCAAGGATGAACAGCACGCCCACCACGGCGAGGGCCACGCCCTTGGCGATGTAGCCCACGACGCCGGCGCGGACCGCCCAGGTGCCCGGGTCCTTCTCGAGGTCGCGCAGGAAGCCCTCGGTGGCGCCCTTCCAGACGTGGTAGGCACCGACGCCGATCACGACGAGGCCGACGATGCCCACGAGCCACTGCCCGCCCGGCTTGCTCATGAGCGAGGAGGTGAGGTCGACCGTCTGGCTCTCGCTGTCCGAGCTCTTGCCACGCGCGAAGTTGAACGTCGTCCAGCCCAGCGCGAGGTAGATCACGGCCTTGCTGAACGCCTTGATGCGCCCACCCCAGGCCTCCTTGTCGGAGCCGGGGTGTCCGAAGGCCGAGTCAGCCAGCTGCCACAGCCCGAGACCGAGGAAGCCCAGCACGCCCACCCACAGGGCGAGCATTCCGGCGCTGTTGCCCGCGAGCGACTGCAGTGCCCCGCTCTGGTCGGCGTCCTTGCCCGAGCCGCCCAGACCCCACGCGACCTGCAGCGCGATCCACCCGATGAGCAGGTGGAGCAGGCCACTGACCGCGTAGCCCACCCGGGCCGCGGTCTCGAGGGCAGGGTGGTCGCTGGCCTGCCGCGCACTGCTGATGACGTCGCTCATGGGCACAGCGTGGCACGTCGGGGGCCACACCTCACTCCTTGGCGTCCGACCAGCGCGTCACGATGCTCGCGTCCGCCACGAAACGGACCTCGGTCGAGCCCGTCCAGCGCCGCGCGCTGTCGTCCAGGGCGTGCACGACGCGGTGCAGGCACTCCTCGGCCCGGTCGGCCGGAACGTGCACGAGGAGCTCGTCGTGCAGGCACAGCACGATCTGCGCGCCGAGGTCGCGCGTGGTGGCCCGCACCGTCGCAGCCCAGGCCTTGAACAGCTCGGCGGCAGCCCCCTGGATGACGGCATTGCGGGCGAACCTGCCGCGGGCCGCGTCCCGCGCCGGGTCCGCCCCGGGGGCGATGCCCTCGGCGGAGGGCCCCATAGGGATGGTGCGGCCCCCGAAGGTGCGCACCGGCCGGCCCCGAGCACCCGCGGCATACGCCTGGTCGAGGAAGGCCATCGCGATCGGGTAGGCGCGCTCCAGGCCCTTGAGCGCCTCTCCCGCGGCGCCGCTGCGCTGGCCGTACATCGCGGCGAGCACCGCGATCTTGGCCACGGGGCGCTCGACCCCCAGCGTGGCGGCCACCGGAGCGTAGAGGTCGTCGGCGCGGGTCGCGGCGGCGAAGGCACGGTCACCGGACACCGCGGCGAGCACCCGCGGCTCGATCTGCCCGAGGTCGGCGCGCACGAGGACGTGGCCCGGGTGCGCCGCCACCGCCGGACGCAGGGAGGCAGGCAGGTTGTGCAGCCCGTTCTGGGCGGTCATCCGCCCGGCGGCGCCGTCGCATGCGGTCCAGGCGCCCCGCAGGCGGTCGTCGGCGCCGACGTGGGCCTCGAGCCAGGCGTAGCCGTAGGTCGTGGCGATCCGCTCGTCCTTGCGCCACTCCAGCAGGGCAGCCACCAGGGGGTGGGTGTCCCGGAACGGCTCGAGCACCCACTTGCGCGTGTTGGGCACGTCGACGCCGACGCTGGCGAGCAGCTCGCGCACCTGCACCGGGTTGCGCAGGTCGGTGGACTCGCGGCCCGGCGCGAGCCGAAGCACGGCCGTGTCCCGCTGGGCCCGCACGGCGCGGGCCTGGCGCTCGTCCTCCGGCCGGGGTCCCGCAGCCTCGGCGATCAGCCGCTCGGCGGTCGCGCGGTCCAGCGGCAGCCCGTCGCGCTCGAGCTCCACGCAGAGCAGCGCGGCCGCGGACTCGGAGTGCGCCGTGCCCACCCCGCGCGGACCTGCCTGGTTGAGCGCCTTCTCCTGTGCCACAGCGCATTCCAGTGCAGCCCGGGCCCACGACACCAGGCGGGAGGGTGTCATCGTCCACCCCGCCGAACCGTCTGCCCCTGCCTCCGGCCGGAGGTACCCATCGGTGCGCACCGCGCTGTCGGGGTCGCCGGTGTCGGCCTCGGCGGCGCCGAAGTCGAAGAGGTCGCCGACGGTGGCGGCCGGGATGGTCGACGGATCGAGGCCCTGCGCCCGGGCCCAGGCCACGTGCG
This sequence comes from Knoellia sp. p5-6-4, assembly GCF_029222705.1. Taxonomy (NCBI): domain Bacteria; kingdom Bacillati; phylum Actinomycetota; class Actinomycetes; order Micrococcales; family Intrasporangiaceae; genus Knoellia; species Knoellia sp. p5-6-4. Next base: position 436,741 of record NZ_JARGZF010000001.1, on the reverse strand, counting down.
CAGAGGCCTCCCACCCACCGGCGAGGATCCGGTGCGCCTCGGCCACGTCCCAGCAGCGGGCGAGCGGGACCCGGGCGGCGACCAGGGGGGCGGCGTCTTGGGCGGCCGACCACCAGGTCCAGCGCGGGGAGCGCTCGCGCTCGAGGCGCTCCACGAGGCCCACCACCTGCTCGTCAGTGCCGCACTCCTCGACCCCCTCGCCGACCACGGCGACCAGCCGAGGCTGACCAGCGGTGCGAGGTGCGGCCACGAGGGCGAGGCGGGTGCCGCGAGGGGAGCCGGCGGGAGGTCCCGTCACCACTGCCTGCCGCCGCCCACGACGAGCAGCCTAGGACACGGTGCTCACCGGGGGAGCAGGCGTCGGGCGGCCGCCGCCAGGTCCTTCGGAGTGGCCACGCAGGCTGCGAGATGGGCGTCGGGCCGCACCAGCCACATCTCGCGGCTGCCCTCCATGCGGAGGGCAGTGCGCAGTATGCCGTCGGTGTCGATCTCGTCGAGGGGCACGATCCGGCGGGGCAGCTCCGGGGGAAGGACGTCGTCGAGGGCCTTGGCCGCGGCCTCGCGCTGGCCGGCGTCCCCGAGGAGCACCAGCAGCCCGGACCGGCACAGCTGCCGAATGTGGGTGACGCCGGGGTTCTCGGCGTCTCGGACAGGGGCATCGGGGATGATCACGCCGGGGACCGGTGCCGGTGCCTGTCCGCGGGGCGGACGCCCCGGCCAGTGGCGGGCGCTGTGGGGGGTCGTGAGCTCCGAGTCGACGTACCAGAAGGGCTCGGCCAGGCGCCCCGAGTCGACGCGCTCGTGCACGGCGGGGTCGGTGACGGCAGCCTCGAGGAGCTCGCGCCGGCGCGCGGCTCCTTCCGGCGAGTGGGGGACGAGGAAGTCCATCGTGGCCGAAGTGACCCCCAGGTTCTCGACCGCCGCGGCCCGACGCTCGCTCTCGTAGGAGTCCAGCAGGGCCTCGCCCGCCCATCCCCGCAGGACGAACGCGATCTTCCAGGCCGCGTTGTCCGCGTCTCCCACACCGGAGTTGAGGCCGCGGGCGCCGAAGGGGGCCACGAGGTGCGCGAGGTCGCCGGCGAGCAGCACCCGCCCGACACGGAACCGGTCGGCGACGCGGGCGTGGAAGGTGTACAGCGACGTCCAGTCGACCTCGTAGGACCGATCGCCGACCACCTGCCGGATCCGCACGTCGAGGGAGCCGTCGGCGCGGGCGCGATCGAGGTCGAACGAAGGGTCGACCTGCCAGTCGATGCGGTAGAGCCCGCCGGGGCAGGGGTGGATCAGCACCTGCCGGCCGGGGTTCCAGACGGGGTCGAAGTAGAACCGTCGCTCGTTCTCCCAGCCGGGCAGCTCGGCCCGGATGTCGCAGATCAGGAACGAGTCGGCAAAGCTGCGCCCCTCGAACCCCACGCCCAGCAGCTCACGCAGCTGCCGCCCGCGCGCCCCGCCGCACGCCACGGCATACGCAGCCTCGACGTCGACCGGGCCGGCGCTGGTCTCGCAGTGCACGACCACGCGGTCGTCGAGCTCCTGGTCGAGCCCGACGACCTCGTGGCCCCACCGCTCCTCGATGAGCGGCTGGGCGGCGATGGCCTCGTCGAGGATCTCCTCCGTGCGCGCCTGTGAGATGTTCACGAACGGCGGGAACGGCGAGCGGCCAGGGTCCTGCAGCTCGACGCAGAAGAGCTCGTGCTCACGGTAGAAAGTGCGCGCGCGGGACCACGTCAGGCCCTCCTGGGCGATGCGCTCGCCGCCGCAGGATGCCCACACGTCGAGCACGTCGCGCTGTTGGCAGATGGCCTTGCTGCCCACGGGGTCACGGGCCGGTCGTCGGTCCAGGAGCACCACGTGCACCCCCCACCCGGCCAGCAGCAGCGCCGTCGTCTGGCCGACCGGGCCGTTGCCGATGACCGCGACGCGACCGGCGGAGCGGGGGCCGGTGGGTCCCGCCCCGCTGCTCATGACTGGAGCTGGTCCCAGACCTCGCGGTCCCGCTCCGCCGTCCAGATGACCGGCCGCTCGATCCCGGACAGCTCGTCCCAACAGCGCGAGACGTCGAAGGGCAGCGTGTGCTCGAAGATCGGCCACGAGCCGTACTGGTCGACCAGCGCCGCATGACAGGCGTCGAACGCCTCCTTGAGCGTGCCGTCCCGGCCCTGGACCTCCCGCACCTTCTCGATGATGACGGCCAGGAAGTGCCGGCTCTGCTCGATGGCGGCGTTGACCTCGTCCCCGCCGCGCACGACACCGCCCCGACCGCCGACGAGCTGGTCTGCGCCGAAGGACGCCACCGTGTCGAGTGTGGACGTGGACCACTCCTGGTGGAACGCGTCGCCGGTGTAGAGCGCTGCCCTGGCCTCGACCAGGTCACCGGCGAAGAGGATCCGGTCCTTGGGCAGCCAGGCGACGATGTCGCCCTCGGTGTGCCCACGGCCGCAGTACCTCAGCACGAGGTCCCCGCGGACGCCACCGAGCGGGATCGTCAGCTCGTCGGTGAAGGTGCGGGTCGGGTGCGTCAGGCCGGGGATCGACTCCGGCTCCTTGAAAAGCCTTGGCATGCGGCCGAACTCGCTGTCCCAGTCCTGCTGGCCGCGCTCCTCGATGAGGAACCTCGTGCGCTCGTGGGCGATGATCTCGTCTGCCTCGAACGCGGACGCGCCGAGGACCCGCACCGCGTGGTAGTGCGAGAGCACGAGGTGGCGGACCGGCTTGTCGGTGTGCTCGCGAAGCCGGTCGAGCCACTCGCGTGCCGCCACCGGGGTGGCGCGGGCCTCGAAGGCGACGACGAAGTCCTCGCCCTCTATGGCGCCGACGTTCGGGTCGCCCTCGGCGGTCAGGGCGTAGACGCCGTCGGCCAGGACCTCGAGGGTCTCGGTCTTCTCGGTCAGGTCGCCCGACGAGGCGAAGGGCTTGCTCACTGGTCCTCCTGGGGAGCGGGGGAGCTGGGGCTGGGGGAGGCGGGCAACGAAGCCGTGGCGCTGCGGGCCGCCACCGACCCTGACGACGTGGAACCGCCGCCGAGGTAGGCCTTGCGCACCCGGTCATCGCTGGACAGGTCGGCCGGGGTGCCCTGTGCCACAACGGATCCGCGTTCCATCACGACGACCCGGTCGGCCACCGTGAACGCGGCCCGGATGTTCTGCTCGATGAGCAGGACCGCGAGCCGCTTGCTGTCGCGCAGCGCCCCGAGGGCGGCGATGATCTCGCCCACCACCTTGGGGGCCAGGCCCAGGCTGGGCTCGTCGAGCACGACCACCGACGGCTCGGCCATGAGGGCGCGGGCCATCGCCAGCATCTGCTGCTCGCCCCCGGAGAGCGCGCCGGCCGGCAGGGTGATCCGGTCGGCGAGCCGCGGGAACAGCTCGAGCGCCTCGGCCCGCCGCTGTGCGTGCCTGCCGTCGCCACGCCGGGTCCATCCCCCGAGCTCGAGGTTGTCGTCGACGGTGAGGGAGGGGAACACCAGCCGGTTCTCCGGCACGTGGGCCATGCCGCGGGCCGCGATCTGCTCCGCGCCCATGGTGGTGACCTCCTCGCCGCCGAGGAGGACCGTCCCGCCGGTGGGGCGGATCAGGCCGGACACCGCCCGCAGGAGGGTGGTCTTTCCGGCGCCGTTTGAGCCGATGACGGCGACCAGCTCGGCAGGTGCCACGGAGACGTCGACACCGTGGAGGACCTCGAGCTTGTCGTAGGCCGCGGTGAGGCCCGTGACCTCCAGCCCACCGCCGGGCCGCGTGCCCTGCTGCCTGCTCATGCCTCGACCTCCGCCGCGGCCCCGCGGATCAGCGCCTCGTCGTCCTCACCGGTGCCGAGGTAGGCGGCGATGACGGCGGGGTTGCCGCGCACCTCGTCGGGGGAGCCGAGCGCGATGAGGCGCCCGTCGTCCAGGACGGCGACGCGGTCGGCGAGGGCCATGACGGCGTCGACGTCGTGCTCGACGAGCAGCACGGAGATGCCGGCCTCGCGCACGCGGCGCAGCAGCCACGCGAGCGAGTCGCGCTCCGGGCCGCTGAGCCCCGCCATGGGCTCGTCGAGCAGCAGCAGGGCGGGGGCGAGGGCGAGCGCCCTGGCGACCTCGACCTTGCGCTGCTGACCGAACGACAGGTCGGTGATGGGACGGTCTGCGTCCGGCGTGAGGCCGAGCGCCTCGACCGCGGTGCGGGCGGACTCGTCGATCTCGCGCTCCTCGCGTCCCGACAGCCCGAGCATCCCGCGGACGATCCCGGAGCGGCTGCGCAGGTGGCGGGCCACCTTGACGTTGCCCAGCACCGTTGAGCTGCCGAAGACCTGCAGGTTCTGGAAGGTGCGGGTGGCGCCGAGCTCGGCGATGGCGTGCGGTCGACGACCCTGGACCTGCTGGCCCCGGAGCGTGACGGTGCCGGAGGTGGGCTGGAGGACGCCGGTGATGACGTTGAACGCCGTGGTCTTGCCGGCGCCGTTGGGGCCGATCAGCGCGAGGATCTCGCCGGCGCGGACCTCGAGGCCGAGGTCGTCGAGTGCCTTGACGCCGCCGTACCTCTTGGTCAGGCCGCTGACGGTCAGCAGCGTGGTCCCCGCCTCAGGGGTGTCTGCCTGGGCCAGCAGCTGCTCGAGGGCCTTGCGCCCGGTGTATGCCGCGGGTCCACCGCCCGCGTGCTCCCCGCCTTCGTGGTCGCGGGCCGCGTGCACAGCCGCGGGGGAGGCGGTCGAGATCTGCACGTCTGGCTCGACGTCGGAGCCGGCCAGGGCGCCGGCTGTCGCGGGGGAGCCGGTGCGCTTGGTCAGCTTGTTCCACAGCTGGGCCAGGCCGCCGGGCAGCAGGATGATCAGCAGGACGAGCACCACGCCGAAGCCGATGAGCTGCACCTCGCCGGAGGCGCCGGGGATCAGCTGGGGGATGATCGTGCGCGAGCCCTCGTCGATGGCCTCGACGGCGACGGCGCCGGTGATGGCGCCCCACACGGTGCCGAGGCCGCCGAGCACGACCATGAGGAGCATCTGCACGCTGAGCTCGAAGCCGGCGGCCTCGGGGCTCACCACCGCGAGCCAGTGGGCGTAGAACACGCCGGCCAGGCCGGCATACGCCGCAGCGAGGACGAACACGCGCAGGCGCAGCGCGAAGGTGTCCACGCCGAGGCACTCCGCGGCGACCTCCGAGTCGTTGACGGCGCTGAGGGCCCGCCCCGAGCGGCTGTGCACGAGGGTGTGGGCCAGCAGGAGGCCGATGACCACGAAGGGGACCAGCAGCCAGAAGTACTCCTGGGGGCTGTCGTAGACCCGGCCGTTGAAGTCCGGCTTGGGGATCCCGAAGATCCCGGAGGTGCCGCCGGTGACCTCGAGCTCGCGGACGACAACGGAGACGATGATGCCGAGACCGAGGGTGGCCAGGGCCAGGAAGTGGCCGCGCAGCCGCAGGAGGGGAAGGCCGACGAGCAGGGCCAGCAGCATCGCCGCGGCCACCGCGATCACCGCGGCGAGGAGCCCGGGGACCTCCGTCCTCGTGACGAGGATCGCCTGCGTGTAGGCCCCCACCGCGAAGAAGGCGGCGTGCCCCAGGCTGACCTGGCCGGCGAGGCCCATCAGCAGGGACAGGCCGATGGCCGCGAGGGCGTAGATGAGGGCATAGACGCCGACGTTGACCAGGCTGGTCGAGAACAGGAGCGGGAAGAGGAGGAGGAAGACCGCGAAGACGACGAAGGGCAGGAGCCGCCGGGTGCGTGCCATCAGACCCGCACCCCCGACGTCTTCAGGGCCAGGCCCTGCGGGCGGACGAGCAGCACCAGCAGGAGCACGATGAAGGCGACCGCGTCGCGGTAGCCCGCCGCGCCGTAGCCGGCCACCAGGCTCTCGAGCACCCCGAGGAAGAGTCCGCCGAGCATGGCCACCCGGAACGAGACGAGCCCGCCGAGGGTGGCGGCGACGAAGCCCTTCAGGCCCAGGGTCAGGCCGTGGTTCCAGGAGCTGAGGTAGATGGGGCTGCTGACCACACCGGCCACGGCGCCCACGAGCCCGGCGATGGCGAAGGCGACCATCGTGGCGGTCCGGGGGGAGATGCCCACCAGCCGCGCGGCGATCGGCTGCTCGGCGCACGCCCGCAGGGCCTTGCCCGCCGTGGTGTGCTCGTAGAACCACACCACGGCATACCCCACGACCGCCGCGGTGCCCAGGATCCACACCTCCTGGGAGCGGATGCTGACGCCGCCGACGACGAAGTCCCGCCCCGGGAAGTCGGGAAGGCGGTGGGCCTCCGGGCCCCACACCAGGAGCATGACGGCCTTGAGCACCGTCGAGATGCCGAGGGTGAGGATGATCGAGGTCAGCGGGGTCATCCGGCGCACCGGCCGGATCGCGACCCGTTCGATGACCACGGACACCAGCACCACGAGCGGCACGACGAGCACGACGGCCGGGAGGAGGGGGACGCCTGCGGTGACGGCGCTGATGGCGCTCAGGCCGGCGAGGGCGGCGTACTCGCCCTGCGCGATGTTGACGATCTCCCTGACGGAGAAGATCGCCACGAACCCCAGCGCTATCAGCCCGTAGACCGCTCCCAGCGCCAGCCCGGAGAAGACCAGCTGGAAGAGGTCGCTCATCAGCTTCCCTCGATGACCTTCCACTGGCCGGTGTCGACGGTGACCATCATCAGGGCGTCCTTGGTGAGACCGGAGTGGTCCTCGGGCGTCATGGTGAACACGCCGCTGATGCCCGGCCAGTCGGACGTCTGCTCGATCGCGTCACGGAGCTTGTTCGGGTCGGTGCCCGCCTTCTTCAGCGACTCGATGGCGATCATGAAGCCGTCGTAGGCGTGGCCGGCGAAGGTCGACGGGTTCTGGTTGTACTTGGCCTTGTAGTCGCTGATGAACTTCGTGACGACCTCCTTCTGCGGGTCGTCAGCCGGGAGCTGGTCGGCGACGAGCATGCGCCCGAGTGCCGCCCGGAGGCCGTCGGCCGAGCCCTTGGCGGTGTCGAGGAAGACCTGGTTGCCGATGCCGTGCGACTGGTAGACCGGCACCTTCGGGCCGATGCGCTCGTAGGAGACCTGGGCCAGCGAGGCGGCCGGGGGGATGCCCCAGATGAGGGTGGCGTCGGGGTCGGCCTTGCGGATGTTCACCATCTGCGCGGTGAAGTCCGTGGCGTCGGGCGCGAACTTCTCGACGGCGACCACCTCGATGCCGGCCGGCTTGCCGATCTCGGCGAGCATCTCGGGGATGCCCTCGCCGAAGCCGGACGCGTCGCGGGCCACGGCGATCTTCTTCAGGCCCTGGCTCTTCATGTCGTCGACGAGGCGCTCGAGGACGACCCGGTCGTTCTGTGCGGTCTTGAACACCCAGGTCGACCCGTCGACGATCTTCTGGTTGGCGGCCAGGGAGATCATCGGCTTCTTGGCCTGCTCCGCGAGGGGGCGCATCGCCAGGCTGGGGCCGGTGCGCGAGGCGCCGAGCAGGATGTCGACCTTCTCGGTGCTGAGCAGCTTGCTGGCGGCCTTCGCGGCGCCGTCCTCGGTGGACTGGTTGTCCTCGATCAGCAGCTCGACCTTGCGGCCGTTGACGCCTCCGGCGGCGTTGACCTGCTCGGCCAGCATCAGGAGCGTCTGCCGCTCGGGAACCCCGAGGCTCGCGCCCGCGCCGGTGATGTCGAGCACGGCGCCGATCTTGATCGGGCCGCTGGCGGTGGTCCCCCCTCCCGAGCTGCCGGTCTCCTCGGACTCTGCGCAGGCCGTCGAGACGAGCGCGAGGGCGCTGATCGCCACGGCGGAGGTGATGGAGCGGACGATGCGTGTCATGCCTGGTCTCCTGACGGCCGGTATGGCCCTACACGACGCTGTGTTCTATATTCGAACGACCGGTTCGAATATTGAACGAGACTAGAGGGCGGTTTCCCGGGGTGGCAAGAGATGTTGCGCAGGTTCGGGTGTCGGCGCCGGCCTCACAGACGCTCGACCGCGGCCTGACGATCCTGCGCGTGGTCGCCGACAGCGACGAGCCGCTCTCCATTGCCGAGATCACCTCGGCCGTGGGCCTGCACCGGTCGATCACCTACCGCATGCTGCGCACGCTCGAGGAACACGGGCTGGTGGCCCGCGACGCCGAGAACCGCTACCGGCCGGGCGTCGGGCTGGCGGGCCTCGCCCGTCGGGTGGCGCCCCACCTGCGAACCGCCGCCCTGCCCCACCTCTCGAGCCTGGCCGACGCCAGCCGCAAGACGGCCTTCCTCGTGGTGCCGGACGAGGGTGACGCGGTGACCATCGCCGTCGTGGAGCCCCGGTTCTCCGTGCTCCACGTGACCTATCGGCCGGGTGCGCGCCACGAGCTCACCCGCGGCGCCCCCGGGATCGCCATCCTCGCGGGTCGGCCCGGGCAGGACTCGGACAGCGCGAGGGTCCGCGAGGCGAGGTCCCGTGGCTGGGCGTGGTCGACCAGCGAGGTCATCGCCGGCTTCAGCGCGTGCGCGGCACCGGTCCACGACTCGACCGGCGAGTGCGTGGGCGCCCTCAGCGTGGTGTACGGCGGTGAGGCAGACCTCGACGTGCTGAGCGCGCAGGTCGTCTCGGCGGCCAAGGCCCTCGGCGCCGACCTCTGAGGAGCCGGCGTCCTCAGGCCCGGGACTTCAGGGCGAGCTGGCGCTTGATGCGGCTCAGCATGCCCACCATGCCGCGCAGCCGCAGTGGCGAGACGGCCTCGGCCAGCGAGAAGCGGTAGGGCGCGTCCTCGGGCACCGCGAGGATCTCGTCGACCGTGAGCTGGTCGAGGCCCTGGTGCAGGATGCCGGCGAACCCGCGCGTGGTGGGTGCCTCGGCAGGTGCCGAGAAGAACAGCGAGACGACCCGCTTGCCGGGCTCGGGTGACGACTCCTCGTCGACCTCGACGGTCAGGAACAGCGGCGACTGGCACTCGTGCACCTGTTCCATCTTCTCGGGCGCACCGGCATACCGCTCGGGCAGCTCGGGCAGCTCCTCGCTGAACTCGAGGAGCAGCTGGAGTCGTTCTGCCACAGGCAGATCGGCGAAGTCCTCCGCGATCTCCGCGAGGGCGGCCGGGAGGCCGGTGGTGTCGACAGCGGCGGTCACGGGCACCTCACCTCTCGACGGGCACGCGGACGGCGTTGCCCCACTCGGTCCACGAGCCGTCGTAGTTGCGGACGTTGTCGAACCCGAGCAGGTGCGTCAGCACGAACCACGTGTGCGAGGAGCGCTCACCGATGCGGCAGTAGGCGACGGTCGGCTCCTCGGGCTTGAGGCCCTGCTCCTCCAGGTAGATCGCCTCGAGCTCGGAACGCGACTTGAAGGTGCCGTCCTCGTTGGCGGCACGCGCCCACGGCACCGACTTCGCGCCGGGGATGTGCCCGCCGCGCATGGCGCCCTCCTGCGGGTAGTCGGGCATGTGCAGCAGCTCGCCGGAGTACTCGCCGGGGGAGCGGACGTCGACCAGGGGCCCGCCGAGGTGGGCCAGCACGTCGTCCTTGAAGGCGCGGATGGGGGCGTCGACGCGCTCGACGACGGGGTAGTCGGCGGGGGCCGGGGAGGGCACGTCCTTGGTCAGCTCGCGACCCTCGGCGATCCACTTCGCGCGGCCGCCGTCGAGCAGGCGCACGTCCTCGTGGCCGAAGAGGGTCATGACCCACAGGGCGTAGGCTGCCCACCAGTTGTTCTTGTCGCCGTAGATGACGACGGTCGTGTCGCGGCCGATCCCTCGCGCCGACATCACCTTCGCGAACTGCTCGCCGTCGACGTAGTCACGGGTGAGCTGGTCGTTGAGGTCCTGGTGCCAGTCGAGCTTCAGCGACCCGGGGATGTGCCCGGTGTCGTAGAGCAGCACGTCCTCGTCGGACTCCAGCACGACGACGCCGTCGGGGTTGCCGGCCTCCAGCCGGCTCGCCAGCCACTGGGTCGAGACGAGGCGCTCGGGGTGGGCGTACTCGGCGAAACGGGGCTCCGGGGTCTGCACGTCGGCCATGCAGCCAACGATAGACCGGCGCTGGTGCGGTGCCCGTGGCAGGATGGGCGGACCGTCATCAGAGAGGGCGATCATGGGCATTCTGGGCATGGACAAGGACGACACCAAGACCGCCGACAAGCGGCCCTCGGCGCTCGAGCAGGCCAGCGCGGGGCCCGAGGACCACGGCGCGTTCGGCAACAGCGTGGTGCGCCTGATCGAGTCCGTCCTCGACACGGGCATCGACGGCAAGGGCCCGTTCCACTCGGCCCAGCAGGTGGCCGACGTCGCGCTGTCCAACCACCCCGACAGCGAGCAGGCCATCGACGCGATCATCTCCTCGCACCTCAAGCTCGCGGCCGCCGGTGGCTTCGCGACGGGACTCGGCGGGTTCGTCACGCTGCCGGTCGCGCTGCCGGCCAACGTCGTCGAGTTCTACCTCGTCGCCACCCGCATGGTGGCCGCGGTCGCCTCCGCGCGCGGCTACGACATCCGCCAGCCGGAGATCCGCGCCGCGGTGCTGCTCACCCTGGTCGGCGCCGACTCCGACGACCTGCTCAAGAAGGCAGGGGTCACGGCCACGGGCCGGCTGTCCAACCTGGCCGCCCAGCGGTTGCCCGGCCCGGCGCTCATGGTCGTCAACAAGGCGGTCGCCTTCCGCCTGCTCAGCCAGGTGGGCAAGAAGGCGCTCGTGCGGATGGGCAAGGCGCTGCCGGTCGTCGGCGGGGCTGTCGGCGCCGGTCTGGACGCCTACCTGCTCAAGCGGATCTCCGAGCAGGCCCGTCACGAGTTCCCGCGCCGCATCCGTGGCCACTGACCGCCCGGGTGGGCCGACCTGGCCCGCGCGGTATGCCGTGGGCGCGCCGGGAATGCCCAGGGGTCCCCGCACGTTGGCAACGTGTCCGGCCGAATGTGCCCGGATGTAGGGAGAGATCGTCGATGGCCATGTCCCGCTGGGGAGTGCTCCGCACCCTCGCCACTGCTCTTCGCTCAGCCGTCCGGCCCGGTGGGCCGGGCCTCGGTGAGCGGCTGTCCGCCCTCCCTCGCCTCCTGCGCGCCACGCTGCGCGGCGAGTACCGGGGGACGACGACCGGCAAGCTGTTCCTCGTCGCCGCCGCCGCTGCCTACGTGCTCTCGCCGGTCGACCTCGTGCCGGAGGCCTTCCTGACCCTGTTCGGGCTCGCCGACGACGCCATGGTGGCCACCTGGATCGCCGCGACCGTGGTCAACGAGACGGACGCGTTCCTCGCGTGGGAGCGCGCAGGCGCGACCAGCGGGGACCACGGCCCGGCTGCCGGGGGCCGTCCCACGGGAGCCGGCTGGTCCGAGACGGTGCCCGGCGAGGTCATCCGCTGAGGCGCTGACCGGGCTGGTTGTGCACAGGTGGTGCCCGGTCCGCCACGTCGTGCACAGGTGCGCGGCGGGCTCTCCCTGAGGTGCCGGCGGGACCGCAAGCGTGGGTCCATGAACCCGATCCGGCTCCGCGGCCCCGCCGACATCCTCGCCGCCCTTCCCTTCCAGCTCGGCTACCACCCCGAGGAGGCGGTGGTCGTGGTCGCCCTCACGGGCCGGGCCATCGGACTCGTCCAGCGCGTCGACCTGCCGCCGGAGCAGCACGTCGAGGCCGCCGTCACCTCCCTGCTCACGGCGCTCGCCCGCGAGGAGCCCGACTCGGTGCTGCTCGTGGGCTACGAGCCCGCTGCCGGGGCAGCCATGCCGCTGCTCGACGGACTCGACGCGGCGTGTGGCGGACTCGGCATCGCGGCGCTCGACCGGCTCGTCGTCCGGGACGGCCGGTGGTTCGCGCCGGACTGTGGCACGGGGTGCTGCCCCGGTGAGGGGACGCCCCTGCCCGCGCCGGGTGAGGTTCCTGCCGTCGCCGACTTCGTCGGCCTCGAGATGGCGCCCGTGCGCGACCGCGCAGCGCTGCGCAGCCAGATCGCCCCAGACCCAGCCCGTTGCGCCGAGGTCGCCGAGGTGCTTCGGGGGATGGTCACGGCGGAGCAGGCACCGGGTCGCCACCTGCGGGTGCTGGGGACCCGCGAGGAGGCGGTCCGCCGGCTGCGTCAGCTCTCGCGCTGGGCGGTCGTGTGCGACGTGTCACCGGCCCGACCTCCACTGGAGGGACTCGCCGCCGAGGAGGTGGCCGACTGCGCCGTGGCCCTGCGCGACCTCGCACTGCGCGACGGGCTGATCGGGTGGCTGTGCCCGGGCACCCTGCCCCTCGACGCGCTCGACGACGACCTCGTCGACCAGCTGCGCAGCTGCCTCCAGCCGCCTACGTGGGCAGCTGCGTCGCCCAGCCCCGAGGGCGCAGTCGCGGGCCGGCGCCTGCAGGCACGCCTCGTGCAGCTGTGCCGGATGCTGCCGGACGAGCACGCAGCCCCCGCGCTGACCGTGCTGGCCAACCTCACCTGGTGGCTGGGTGACGGCGCGCTGACCCGCGTGGCTCTCCAGCGGGCCCTGGAGGTCGAGCCCGGCTACCGGCTGGCCCGACTCCTCGAGCGCATGGTGGACCTCGCCATCCGACCGCGCGAGACCGCCTGAACCAGCCGTCCAGAGATCGGACAGGGGAGGGGGGCTGGGGGAGGGCGTCCTATGCTGTCGAGCAGGTCACGAGTTCCAGTGCCAAGCCCCGGCTCGCTGGACGGCAACCCTCCTCGCGGTGGGGTGCCCCGGGTGAGGACCGGGCCGTGGCTCGACGTCGCGGCAAGCGCGACTGCCACAGGAGTTCTTCGCAGATGACCACGACGTCCAGCCCCCGGCTCTCGATGGGCGCCTGGCGTGAGGGCGACCCGGTGGGGGACCGGTCCTTCGTCTCGGTCGGTGCCGTCGAGCTCGAGGCGGGCGGGTGGCTCCCCGAGGTCACCGTCGCCTACGAGACGTGGGGCACCCTCAACGAGTCCCGCGACAACGCGATCCTCGTCGAGCACGCCCTCACCGGCGACAGCCACGTGTCGGGTCGGCCCGGGCCCGGGCACGCCACGCCCGGCTGGTGGGACGGGCTCATCGGACCGGGGTGCCCGTTCGACACCGACACCCACTTCATCGTCGCCGCCAACGTCCTCGGGGGCTGCCAGGGCACCACCGGCCCCTCGTCGACGGCTCCCGACGGGCTGGCGTGGGGCAGCAGGTTCCCCTTCGTGACGATCCGCGACCAGGTGGCGGTGGAGGTGCGGCTGTCCGACCACCTCGGCGTGGAGCGCTGGAGCGCCGTCCTCGGCGGGTCGATGGGCGGGATGCGGGCCCTGGAGTGGGCGGTCACCCATCCCGACCGGGTCGCCACCGCCATCGTGCTGGCCTCCACGGCCTACGCCACCGCCGAGCAGATCGCCTGGTGCCAGCCGCAGCTGCTCGCCATCCGCAGCGACCCGGACTTCCACGGTGGCGACTACTACGAACACGAGAAGGGTCCCGATCACGGCCTGGGCATCGCGCGCCGGATCGCGCACGTGACCTACCGCAGCGAGCTCGAGCTGCACGAGCGGTTCGGCAGGCTTCCCCAAGGGGGCGAGCAGCCGCTCGGCGGCGGCGGTCGGTATGCCGTGGAGAGCTACCTCGACCACCACGCGGGCAAGATCGTGGGGCGCTTCGACGCCAACTCCTACCTGGTGCTGACCGAGGCGATGAACTCCCACGACGTCGGCCGCGACCGAGGCGGTGTCGCCGCCGCCCTGAAGCGCATCACCGGCCGGCTCGTCGTGGCCAGCGTCGACTCAGACCGGCTCTACCCGCCACGGCTGTCCGAGGAGCTCGTCGCCGCTGTGCCCGACGCGGAGCACTTCACCATCGCCTCCCCCCACGGCCACGACGGCTTCCTCATCGAGACCGAGCAGGTGGGCGCCATCCTGCGCAAGGCCGTCGGGCGACCGGCCGGCACCGGGGAAATCCGGTAGCGTCTGCGCACCGGGCGTTCGCCAAGCGCGCCGGACGTCGACCAAGGAGGTTTCAGTGGCCATCGTTGTGGGTTATGTGCCTACGAAGGAAGGTCGCGCAGCTCTTCGTCGCGCTGCCGACGAGTCCCTGCTCCGCAAGACGAAGCTGATCGTCATCAACTCCAACCGCGGAGGCAAGGACTACGACGGCAAGGAGGCAGAGCGCTTCGAGAAGGAGCTCCAGAACGTCCAGCGGGAGCTTGACGAGGTCGGTATCGAGCACGAGGTGCGCCAGCTGGTCCGCGGAAACGAGCCCGCGGAGGACCTCATCGCCGTCGCGGACGAGGTCTCGGCCGACTTCATCGTGATCGGCCTGCGTCGGCGCACTCCCGTCGGCAAGCTCATCCTCGGCTCGAACGCCCAGCGCATCCTGCTCGACGCGTCGTGCCCTGTCCTGGCCGTCAAGGCCGAGGCCTGAGCCGCACGCTCGACGCCACCTGTGAAAGGCCCCCGGGGCCCCGCGAGGGGCTGATCCCAGGGGCCTTTTCGGGCTCCGGTGCCAGAGCAGGGGCTCCGATGGTTTTACAATGTCACCTACGCATACCGGCGAACAGGTCACCGCAGGGCACCACGAGCCGGTTGTCGTGAATACTTCCGCCCCCACTGTTGTTGTCAAGGTCGTGCGCTTCGGCCCTGATGGCGTGCGCTGCTCTGTCCGCGACGAAAGGTAGTCCGTGTCGCCTGTGTCCAAGAACGCCTCCGAGAGCCCGGCCCGTCCCCTCCCCAAGGAGTTCGCGCACCCCGCGCTGCAGAACCTCGTCCTCCTGGGCAGCACGAACGGGTCGGTGGACAGCGAGCAGCTGCGCACCGCCCTGGTCGACGCCGAGGTCGAGCCCAAGCGGATGAAGGCCGTTCTGCGCTCCCTCGAGGAGCAGGGGATCTCGATCACCCTGGACACCGCCACCGCGACGCGCGCCGTCGCGGCGACCTCGTCCTCACGGCGCACCGCCTCCGCCTCGACGAAGAAGGCCGCCGTGAAGAAGACGGCCGCCAAGAAGACCGCCACCGCTGACGAGGCGAAGACCGCCACGAAGAAGGCGGCAGCCAAGACGGTCTCCAAGACCGCGTCGGCCAAGACGGCCAGCGCGGGCACCGATGCGCCTGCCGCCAAGAAGGCCGCGTCCAAGAAGGCCAGCACCACCGCCGAGGCCTCTGCCGCCGCGGCGGCTCCGGCCAAGAAGGCCGCGACGAAGAAGGCGGCCAGCAAGAAGGCCGCCGCCTCGAAGGCCGCGCCCGGCACCGAGAGCACGGAGGCCGCCGAGCCCGGGGACGTCGAGGAGGACGTCGAGGTCGAGCCCACGGACGTCGTCGAGTCCGAGCTCGAGGAGGTCGTCATCGAGGACGACACCGAGGACGCGGAGGGTGGCGCCGCCACCGCCAAGACCGCGGAGGTCGAGGAGGAGGGCGGCTTCGTCCTGCGCGACGACGACGAGGACGACGCCCCGGTCCAGCAGGTCGTCACCGCCGGTGCCACCGCAGACCCGGTCAAGGACTACCTCAAGCAGATCGGCAAGGTCGCGCTCCTCAACGCAGAGCAGGAGGTCGAGCTCGCCAAGCGCATCGAGGCCGGCCTGTTCGCCGAGGAGAAGCTGAACTCGGGCGAGAAGATCGACATGAAGCTCAAGCGTGAGCTCTGGTGGATCGCCCAGGACGGCAAGAAGGCCAAGAACCACCTTCTCGAGGCCAACCTGCGCCTCGTGGTCTCCCTCGCCAAGCGCTACACCGGTCGCGGCATGCTCTTCCTCGACCTGATCCAGGAGGGCAACCTCGGCCTGATCCGCGCGGTCGAGAAGTTCGACTACACCAAGGGCTACAAGTTCTCGACCTACGCGACGTGGTGGATCCGCCAGGCCATCACCCGCGCGATGGCCGACCAGGCGCGCACCATCCGCATCCCGGTGCACATGGTCGAGGTCATCAACAAGCTCGCCCGCGTCCAGCGCCAGATGCTGCAGGACCTCGGTCGCGAGCCCACCCCGGAGGAGCTCGCCAAGGAGCTCGACATGACCCCCGAGAAGGTCGTCGAGGTCCAGAAGTACGGCCGCGAGCCGATCTCGCTGCACACGCCGCTCGGTGAGGACGGCGACTCCGAGTTCGGTGACCTCATCGAGGACTCCGAGGCGGTCGTGCCGGCCGACGCCGTGAGCTTCACGCTCCTGCAGGAGCAGCTGCACTCGGTGCTCGACACCCTCTCGGAGCGCGAGGCGGGTGTCGTCTCGATGCGGTTCGGCCTCACCGACGGCCAGCCCAAGACCCTCGACGAGATCGGCAAGGTCTACGGCGTCACGCGCGAGCGGATCCGCCAGATCGAGTCCAAAACCATGAGCAAGCTGCGCCACCCCAGCCGCTCACAGGTGCTGCGCGACTACCTGGACTGAGAAGTCCACCGGAGTCCGGTCCTCACACACAGGTCAGGTGCCCCCACAGGGGGCACCTGACCTGTGTGCCGTGTGTGGCGTGGACACCTGTGGTCGTGACCGCGGCGCTCATCGTTTCGACGCGCGCCACCCGGCACCGGCGGCCCCGGACTCGGAGCAGAACCAGCGTTCCCCCTTGGAGAGGCTGATCTGCGTCTGGTCGTAGAAGTCCCCGCCGGGAACGTGGTAGATCTTCTCGCCCTCGCTGCTGATGTTGCCCTTGATGAGGCACGCGCTTGATGGGGCCGGCGTCCCCCCGGGAGCCGGAGCGATCGGCACCGGTGCGGCGGGGGCGGCGCAGGTGCTGCCCCAGATGCCGAGGTGGGCGGAGCGGGCTGCGCCCTGGGCCCTGAGGTGGGCGGCCTGCCCGGTGTAGGCGCGACGAGCCCTGCTGCCGCAGTCGCCTTCTTCGGTGCGGTCGTGGGGACCGGCCGTGCAGGGGCGGTGGTGGTCGGGCGCAGGGGGGCTGCCGCCGTCGTCGGGGTTGCCGCTCGGGGAACGGTCGGGCTGGCTCCGGCCGACGGGGCAGCTGTGGCCCGAGCCGGAGAAGGGGGGCTGGGGGCTGAGGCCGGCGCCACCGCGAGGGCAATCGCGACGGTACCCGCGATCCCCGCCCCCAGGACAGCCCCGAGCACGAGCAGGATCCGGGCCGGGACCCCGATGCCGCGGGGGACGAGGGCGCAGTCACAGGCTGGGGCGGTGGGCCGTCCACTGCGCGCCGTCCCAGTACCGCCACGTGCACGGGCGCTCGGGGTCGGCATACCAGCCGGGCGGGGGGAGGGGGGACATGAGGGCAGCTCCTGGGCCATGGGAACCCCGTCAGGGTAGGTGCGCCCGCCCACGCCCCCGGGAAGGAACCACCCCGGCCGGCCGAACAGCCGGGTGGGTCCGGCCGAGCGGTCGAGCTTCCGCCCGAGTGACTACTCCAGCCGGGGCCGGTCCGCCCCGGTGGCGAGGTCGGTCACGAAGTCCTCGGCGAAACGCCTGACGCCGTCCCACTCGGTGTAGACGTAGTCACGCGAGGTGTCCGTCCCCAGCTGGCCGGGCTTGTCCTGGGCGATCTTCTTCATGAGGTGGCGCTTGACGAACCCGTAGTGGGTGTAGAGGAGCGCGCCACCGAAGAGAGCCACCCTGTCGGGGCGCCAGCCCGACTCCTGCTCGAACTGCTCGACATACCCCTCGGCCTCCGCGGTGTCCCCGTGGGCCGCCAGGCTCACCGAGAAGAACGCGGACGGCAGCCTGTCGAGGGCGTCGCGGTTCCTCTGCACGAACTCCACGACGTGCTTGTCATGCTTGCCCATGTGGATGGAGGCGCCGATGACCACGCCGTCGCAGCCGTCGGGGATCACGCCTCGTGACGCCTTGACGTCCACCGCCTCCACGTCGATGCCGTGCGCGCGGATCACGTCGGCCACGACCTCGGCGATCGTGGCGGTCTGCCCTTCGGTGGTCCCGTAGGGGATGAAGATCCTGGTCATGGTCGTGTCCCTTCGCTGGGTGTGGTCGACAGGGCTGCGCTGATGGGCACGCAGGCCCCCACGGGCACTGTGCAGTGGCGCCAAGGGGCGGCGAAGGGGCGAAGGTCACCCAGAGCAGGTGCGGCTCTGCGGGGGGCGGCGCCCTGCGTGCCGTCCTGCATCTGACGCCAATTCGGACGTCGTGGGCTCTATGGTGGCCGGGAGATGAACTGAGCGTGAACTCCTCGTCCCACACGGAGGGTCAAGATCGTGACGCTGACGCCGACGTCGCAGAGCAGCTCAACCAAGGAGCGCACCGGCTACTGGGATGCCTACTACGGGCAGCAGCACAGCAACGCCCGTCCGCTTCCCTCGCAGTTCGCCACGTTCGTGGCGGGGGAGCTCGAGGGCCGTCAGCGGGTGGTCGAGTTCGGGTGTGGCAGCGGGAGGGACTCCATCTTCTTCGCCTCCTACGGCCACGACGTGACCGGTGTCGACGGGTCCGTCGCCGCCGTCGAGAACTGCCGTGCGCTGAGCGAGGCACTGGGAGTCCCGGCCACCTTCGTCAACGCGATGGTCGACGACGAGTCCCTCGCCCGTCGGCTGGGCTCCGGCAGCGGACCGCTCGCCATCTACGCCCGGTTCTTCGTGCACGCCATCACCGACGACGAGGAGGAGACCTTCCTCGACCTCGCCGCCGAGGTGACGTCTCCGGGCGACATGCTGGCGGTCGAGTACCGCACCGTGCGCGACCAGAGCGGTGTGAAGGTGACGGGTGCCCACTTCCGCCGCTTCGTCACACCGGCGACCTTCCAGGCTCGGGCCCTGGGCCGTGGCTTCGAGGTGGCCTACGCGGTCGAGGGCTTCGGGTTCGCCAAGTACCGCCAGGACGACGCGTATGTTGCCCGCGAGATCTTCACGCGACGCTGAGGGGACGCGGCCCGCTGTGCAGCCGGAGGTGTTGCGCGGCCTCCTCGCCGCGGCTCGTCTGCACTTTCCCGACCTCGAGCTGACCGCGCCGTCGGGCGTGCTCAGCGTCGCGGCACCACCTGGGCCGATCGACCAGATCCGCATCGAGGCGGGCCCGGCCGGGGTGCTGCGGCTCCAGTCCGTCGGGCTGGTGGCCGCGGATCGCTCGGACGTGACCCGACGGGCGTCGGTCGAGGTCAGCGGTGCCGCGGTCGCCGGGGGCCGCCGTGGCGATGCCCGTCAGCTGCTGGACTTCGACAACCCGACGGGTCCGGGCGTGCAGACCCCGCCGGACGAACAGGGCTGGTGCCAGGTCACGCTGCGACGACCGGCGGAGCTGACCCGGATCCTCGTGCGCAACGTCGCTGCGAGGACCGCAGCCCAGAACTGGGGTCTGCGCGTCCTCGCCCGCTCAGGTGGGAAGTGGACCGTGGTCTACGACCACGCCGCGAGGACGGCGGAGCTGGACCGCTTCGTGCAGCAGGTGCCACGGCACCGGGACCTCGACCCCGAGACCACGGCCGTCCTCCCGGTCCTGCCGCTGGTCGTCGCCGGCTCCTACGCACCGGCCCGTCAGGCCTTCGACGCCGCGGCGCTCTCGCCGGAGAGCCGCAGGATCTTCCGGTCGGTCGTGACCGAGGACCTCCTGGTGTCACGGAGCCTGGAGTGGACCGTGCACGGACCCCAACGCTGTTTCCGGTTCTGGGCCGAGCAGGAGAAGCGTGACTACGTCCGGTTCGCCGCCGACGTCGCGCAGGCGCTCTCGGGCCTGACGCCCCACGTGTGCTTCGGCTTCGGCGCCGCTCTGTGCGTGGTCCGTGACGGGGACCTCATCCCGCACGACGACGACCTCGACATCATCATCGGCTTCGACGCCGACGAGGCCGCCAACCTCCCGGCCGGCCTCAAGCGGGTGGAGGACCACCTGAGGCCGCTCGGCTACACGGTCTCCGGGAACTTCTCGGCGCACCGCCACGTGCGGCTCGGCTCCGGCAAGCACGTCGACGTCTTCGTGGGGCTGTTCGAGGGCGACACGATCTCGTGGTACCCCGGGACGCGGGGCGCGCTGGACCGGCAGACCATGTTCCCCGTGTCGGAGGGCTCGCTGCTCGGCGTGCCCTGTCGCCTGCCCCGGAGCCCGCTGCGCTACCTCGAGGTCCTCTACGGCCCGGGTTGGCGCACCCCGGACCCAGGCTTCCAGCACACCTGGGACCGCTCCGCCTACGCCGACCTGGTGAGCCGGGGCACCGTCCCGAAGGCGGTCAGCAGCACCTAGGCGTGCCCGCTTGGAACCGCCCGGCACCATCCGGCACCATCCGGCATCCCTGAGCACACGGGACCGGGCCGCGTCGGAGCGGGGCGGTCAGCCCCTGCCGACGCGGGCCTTCGCGGTGTCCCATGCGCGCTGCACCGGGCGGGCGGCAGCGGCACGGCGCTCCCGCCACTCGACGAGACCGTCCTGGGGCCAGAGGAGGGCCCGCACCCGGTCGCGTCGCCGGCGGACACCGGAGACCGCGTGGACGACGCGGTCGGTGTCCGCGCGGATGTCGGTCAGGGTTGCGCCGGGGCGGGCGTAGCGCGAGCGCTCCACCGTGTCGACCACCCGTCTCAAGGACTCGACCTCGGGTCCTTCGAGATAGGCCTCGCGCTGGTAGAAGCGGCCTGCCTGCCGTGGGGTGCTGCCCCGTGGAGCCACCACTCCGAGGTCGCCGATCCGCTCGACCATGCTCTGCCACTCGACCTCCACCCGGTGGGCGTCGTCGTCCGCCTCCCGCAGCCTGCGCCGGTGCCGGAGGCGGGCGGCCACCGGGACGGCCAGCGTCCCGGCGACCCCGACGACGAGCCCCAGCAGCACCCAGCCCAGGAGGGTCAGACGGCCGGAGGACCACCAGATCGAGAGCACGCCGGTGTCGGAGGCGTTCGCCGGGTCGAGCGGGTCCTGGGCGCCGGGGTCGTTGGCGCCGCTGTCGCGCCGGGGCGCGGAGGTGGCCGAGGTCGTGGGCGTGTCGGTCGGGTTCGCCTCGGGATCCTCGGTGGTCGCCTGCTCCAGCGAGTACCCCGGCGCCAAGCCGCTGCGCGCAGGGGGAGTGGGCTCGAAGCGCAGCCACCCCGCGCCCTCGAAGTACAGCTCCGGCCACGCGTGGGCGTCGGCAGCCCGCACCGTGAAGACGCCCTTGTCCAGGGTGCCGGGGAGGAACCCGATCGCCATCCGCGCGGGGATGCCGCTGGCCCTGGCGAGCATCACCATGCCGGTGGCGAACTGCACGCAGTAGCCGGTGCGGGTCGTGAGGAAGTGGGTGACCGGGTCCAGTGCCACCTCCCGGCCCGCGTCGTCACGCACCGGGCCCGCGAGCTTGAGCGAGTAGGTGTAGGCGCTGCTGCGCAGGTGCTCCTGGATGGCCATGGCGGCCTCGATGCGACTGGCTCCCCGGGGGACCACCTGCTGTGCGAGGGCTTGCACGGCGGGCGCTGACTCGCGGTCCAGGCGCAGCTCCTCGGAGTGGGACAGGTCCGTGAGCCGGTCGGTGGGTGGCTGCTCGAGCAGCGAGCGCGGGGGCTCGAGCTCGACGTAGTCCATCGTGTAGGACTCGGCAGTCCGGTTGGTCGTCGCCACCTGGGTCCGCCGGTCCACGCCCCAGGCGACGCCGTCGAGGTCCCCCGCCACCAGCGGGTAGGGCGTGGCGACCTGCGGGGCCTGCAGCCGCGAGCCGTCGACATTGAGCCGGAACCGCTTGCGGGGCACGTCGTCGCCGATCTCCGGGGGGAGGGTGACCTCGGGCCGCCGGCTGAGCTCGGCCTCGGGTCGTTCGGGGCGCCACTCGCCGTCGCGGTAGCTGGTCAGCACGCCGACGCGCAGGGGGGTCGGGCTCGGGGCCGTGGTCGTGTAGGACAGGACCGGTGACATCGAACGGTCCTCGAGGCTGCGGGTGAGGTCGAGGGTGCTGGTGATGCCGATCTGGCCGTCGCTGAAGCCGGTGGCGTCCGTGGCGCGCCCCAGGCCGTCGACGAGGTAGCGCGTGGGCAGGTGTGGCGTGACGACGGGCAGGACAACGGCCGCCGCCAGCGCGGCCACGCCGAGGGTGCGGCCCAGCGCCGCGAAGCTCATGGACCCGTCCCGGTCGAGGGAACCGCGTCCCCGGCTCTGCAGCGGGGCCGTCGTGCCCCACCGCCGCAGGGACGCGACGCCCTGTCGGCCGACCATCACCAGCCACACGGTGGCGGCGATGAGGAAGTAGACCGGGTGGAGCGAGCTGCCGGAGTTCGAGGCGGAGATGAGGAACGCGGTCAGCAGGGGCAGGCCGGCCAGTGCCGGGGAGCGGCGCATGACGGCGAGGTGGTCGACGAGGATCGCCACCAGGGCCATGGCCAGCCCGATGCCCAGAACGATGCCGCGGTTGGTGGGGGCCGGGGCGGCGTGGTTCTGGATGGTCTCGCGGGCCAGGACCAGGAGGTTGTTGAACGCCAGCACCATGTCGACGGTGGGCAGGCCGTGCCACAGGTGACCACGCCCGTAGATCCAGCCGGACCCGACCACGACTGCAGCCAGCTGCAGCAGCACGACGCCCGTCTTCGAGGTCGTGAGCCGACGGCCGAGCAGTCCGGCGCCGGCGACGAAGGCGACCATGAGGATGGTCGGGCGGACCCACGTGCTGGGCGTGAACAGGGTGGTCAGCGGCCAGCTGACCACGATCGTGGCCAAGGCCGCCAGGGCCGTCTCGGGAAGGCGCGTCCGGATCATGCCGGCACCGGGCTCGAGGCCCCGGCCAGAGCCGTCCACACGGTGGCGAGCTGGTCGTCGGCGCGCACGACCGCCACGGTCCAGCCGGCGGTGCGCAGCACCGACACGCACGGCGGCTCGGGGGACGCTGCCTCCGGGCGACGCTGCGCGGCAAAGCTCGGCGCGTCCAGGACCATGGCGAGCCCGGTGCCTCCGGGCTGACGGAGCGCGGCGACCTGTCGGGCCAGGTCCTCGTCGAGCTCGGTGACGATCGCGATGACCAGGCCCCCGGACGAGGTGAGGGGGTGCGCGCTGTGGATCACCTCGGCGAACTGCTCGAGCTGTCCGGCGTGCGCCTCGGCCAGGACCTCCAGCGCGTGGTCGAGGTCGATCGCCGCCCCGGCTCGGCCGCTGTCGGCGGTCTCGTCGGTGACCAGGTGGACGGCATACGTCTGCTCGCACAGGTGGGCCGTGATCGACGCCGCAGCGGTGACGGCCCACTCCAGCGAGCTGGAGCTCCCCGTGCCGCGATGGCCCGAGGCCCGGGAGTCGAGCACCACGACCGCGCGCCGGCGGGCCGGCCGGTCCTCCTGGCGCACCATGAGGTCGCCGGTCTTCGCGGTCGCCGGCCAGTGGATGCGACGCAGGTCGTCACCGTCTCGGTAGGCGCGGATCGAGACGTCGTCCTCGCCGTGCAGCGCCACCATGTGCGGGATGGCCCCCTCGGCGCCGATGCCGCTGCCGGGCGGGCGGCTGGAGCCGAGCTCGAGGACGCGCGGCAGCACGAGGATGTCGCCCGCGCCGCTGATGGCGGCGACCCGGGTGCTGAGGCCGAACGGGTCGCGCAGCCGCACCCCGAGCGGACCGAGGCGGTGACGGCCGCGCACGTGCGAGCGCACCGTGTAGTGCACCTCCTGCCGGTCGCCGCGGCGCAGCCGGGAGATCACGAAGCGGGGGCGGTCGCCGAGCGCGTAGTCGAGCTGCTCCTCGGCCATGATCAGGGGGCTGGTGCTGGGCCCGGCGTTCTCGATCGTGAGGGTGACCGTCGACGGCTCGTCGACCTGGACCCGTCCGGGACGAGCCGTGCGGTCGAGGGCGAAGCGCAGGTCGTGCCGGCGCATGAGCAGGGCGCTGAGGAGCGGCAGCGCGATGAGCAGCACCCCGATGCGGGTCAGGTCGGAGAACCCGAGGCCCACCCCGCACAGGCCCAGGGTGATGCCCGCCGAGACGAAGGCGCGACCGCGTGTGGTCAGCAGGTCACGGAGCCGGCGCACGACGTCCCACCCGCCTCTCAGCGGTTGGCCGAGGGGACCGGCACCCTGCGCATCAGGTCGTGCAGGACGTCGGCCGTGGTCCTGCGCGCGAGCTGCGTCTCGCCGGTGGGGATGATCCGGTGCGCGAGGACGGGCACCGCGATCGACTGCACGTCGTCGGGCAGCACGTGGTCGCGACCCTCGAGGGCCGCGTGGGCACGAGCCGCCCGCAGGAGCTGCAGGGTGGCCCGCGGGGAGGCGCCGAGCCGCAGGGCACTGCTCGAGCGGGTGGAGGCGGTGAGGTCGACGACGTACTGCTTGATCGACGGGCTGGTGTAGACCTCGCGCACCGCCCTGACCATCGACGACACCGTCTCCGCGTCGGTCACCGGGGCCAGGTCCTCGAGCGGGCTGGACTGGCCGTGGGTGTCGAGCATGGCGAGCTCGGCCCGGGTCGAGGGGTACCCGAGGGAGATCCGGGCCATGAAGCGGTCGCGCTGCGCCTCGGGCAGCGGGTAGGTGCCCTCCATCTCGATGGGGTTCTGGGTGGCCATGACGATGAACGGGCGGGGGAGGCCGTAGGTCTGGCCGTCGACGGTCACCTGGCCCTCCTCCATGCACTCCAGCAGCGCCGACTGCGTCTTGGGCGAGGCGCGGTTGATCTCGTCGCCGACGACCACGTTGGCGAAGATCGCGCCCGGCCGGAACTCGAAGTCGCGGACGTCCTGGTTGAACACGCTGACGCCGGTGATGTCGCTGGGCAGCAGGTCCGGGGTGAACTGCACCCGGCGCACCGAGCAGTCGATGGACCGGGCGAGGGTCTTGGCGAGCATCGTCTTCCCGACACCGGGCACGTCCTCGAGCAGCAGGTGACCCTCCGCCAGCAGCACGGTGATGGCGGTGCGTACCACGTCGGGCTTGCCCTCGATCACGGAGTTCATGGCCTGCGCGAGCTGCCCGGCCACCTTGGTCACCAGGTCGAGCGAGGCCACCTCGTGCCCGTGGCCGTGGGGGTGCCCGTCGTCGGCTGCGGCCATCTGGTCGTGCACGAGTCGTCCCTCCGTCGGCTCCGTGATCGCCACGTCCGCCGTCCCTTCGTTCGATGTCGATCGATCTTCCCCCACAACGCTCCACCGCGACAGAGGTATGCCGCGGAAGTGACGTCCGGGGAACGCGCTGCGGGGCGTCATCGTGCCCGTTTCGGCGGGTTTGCGGGTCGGGTTCGCGCCGATCCGCTCCAGATCGTCACCGGTCGGTTACCCGAACGGCGTCATGGTCCCCGGTCGGGCCCTGGGCGTCGTCCAGTCCCTCCACTTTGCACCACCGCTGCTGACCTGCGAAAACGTGAGACTCATACCGAAAAATCTGCCGGTTTGGGCAGCAAAGTGGATAACGGTGGAGTAAAGTGGGGCGCACAAGAGGTCGGTGGTGCGGCACAGGCGCCAAGAGGGGAGGTGCGCGGCGTGTTTCTCGGGACCCACAACCCCAAGCTCGACGAGAAGGGCCGTCTGTTCCTCCCGGCCAAGTTCCGCGACCGCCTCGCCGAGGGCCTGGTCGTCACGCGAGGGCAGGAGCGCTGCCTCTACGTCTTCCCCATGGACGAGTTCGTGCGCCTCGCCAACCAGATGCAGCAGGCCCCCACGACCAGCAAGGCGGCCCGCGACTACATGCGCGTCTTCCTCTCGGGTGCCTCCGACGAGGTCCCCGACAAGCAGGGCCGCGTCACCATCCCCGCCGCACTGCGCGAGTACGCCGGCCTGGCCAAGGACTGCACGGTCATCGGCACCGGCGCCCGCGTCGAGGTCTGGGACACCGCCGCGTGGAACTCCTACCTCGAGAGCACCGAGCAGGCCTTCGCCGACCAGAGCGAGGAGGTGATCCCCGGACTCCTCTAGCCGGCGCGGTCCCTGGAGCCAGGTCTCCAGCCGCTTCGCCACCCGAGGCGACTTCCCCCGTCTCGGGCGACAAAGCGGATGGAGACCTGACCGCAGGGCCCACCACCCGCCGCACCCAGCCAGCCGGCAGACGCACCACCCCCGCACCGCCCCGCACCACGCAACACACCAGGAAGAGACGCGCATGAGCACCAGAGGACGAGCCGAGGACCGGCACATCCCTGTGCTGCGCGACCGCATCCTCGACCTGATCGCCCCTGCCCTCGCCGAGCCCGGTTCGGTCTACGTCGACGGCACGCTCGGCATGGGCGGGCACGCGCAGGCGGTGCTCGAGCGCTGCCCGAACGCCCGGCTCGTGGGCATCGACCGCGACCCGGAGGCGTTGGCGCTGGCGGGGGAGCGGCTCGCTCCCTGGGGCGAGCGCGTGACGCTGGTGCACGCCGTCTACGACGAGGTCGCCGCGGTCGTGGCCGACCTCGGCGTCGACGGGGTGCAGGCAGCGCTCTTCGACCTCGGCGTCTCCTCCCTCCAGCTCGACGAGGCCGACCGCGGGTTCGCCTACAGCCAGGACGCGCCGCTGGACATGCGCATGGACCAGAGCCGCGGGCTGACCGCGGCGGACGTCCTGAACACCTACGAGGCCGCCGAGCTCGAGCGGATCCTGCGCGAATACGGCGAGGAGCGGTTCGCCCGCAAGATCGCCGCCGCCATCGTCCGCGAGCGTCGGTCCGAGCCGTTCGTCACCTCGGGCCGCCTCGTGGAGCTGCTCAAGAAGGTGGTGCCCGCGGCATCCCAGAAGAGCGGCGGCCACCCGGGCAAGCGCACCTTCCAGGCGTTGCGCATCGAGGTCAACGCCGAGCTCTCGGCCTGGGCGGCCGCGCTGCCCGCCGCCATCGACACCCTGGCCGTCGGCGGCCGGGTGGCGGTGCTCAGCTACCACTCACTCGAGGACCGGATCACCAAGCGGGTCTTCGCCGCCGGCGCCCGCAGCAGCGCCCCAGAGGGCCTGCCCGTCGAGCTGCCGGAGCACCGCCCCTACCTGCGGCTGCTGACGCGCGGGGCCGAGGAGCCCAGCGCCGCCGAGAAGGCCGCCAACCCCAGATCTGCGTCGGCCCGGCTCCGGGTCGCCGAGAAGACCCGCACCACGAAGGGACAGCACCGATGAGCCAGATGACTGCGACGGCGAGGGTCGCATCACGGGCACCCCAGCGCCGCGCCGCGGCACCCCAGCCGCTCCGGGTGGTCCCGGGCAGGGCCGGCCACCCCGGCAGCGCGATGTTCGCCGCGCTCTGCATGCTCCTGCTCATCGGCGGCCTCATGGGCCTGCTCATGCTCAACACCTCGATGGCCGAGGGCTCCTTCACCCTGCACCGGCTCCAGGCCACCTCCGGGGAGCTCACCGACACCGAGCAGGCGCTGACGGCCGCCATCGACGCCCAGAAGGCCCCGGCCAACCTCGCAGCGCGCGCGGCGGAGCTCGGCATGGTCCCGGCGGACTCCGCCGCGTTCCTCCGCCTCAGCGACGGCGCGGTGCTCGGCGTGGCGACGCCGGCCAAGAAGCGCCCCGGCTTTACCGTGGTGACGGCCCCGCAGGCCAAGCCGACGCGGGCGCAGGCCGCCGGGGGGTCCCAGGGCCTGCTGGCCGAGCCGAAGACCACGATGACACGCAAGGGGGACGTGACGACGACGACCGTGGTGGTGACCAAGCCCGACGGATCCGTCGTGACCACCACCACGAGCGTCAACGCCCGCACGAAGTCGACGACGAGCACCACGGCCACGGCCCGCCCCAGCCGGGCCCAGGGCGCCGAGCGGGGCCAGGGGGCCACCGCGACCGGCCAGCAGAACCGCGGGGCCGTCCCGGCCCAGGCGCCGACCCCCTCCCGGTAGGACACCCTCCCGCCCCGGACCAGCTGGTCCCGACACCACCCGACAGCAGCGACCAGAGGTATCGACGTGACGCAGCCCCGAGGCACTCGCCCGGGCCAGCCCGGCTCGGCGGGAAAGGCCGGCTCGGCCGGCGGCTCCCGGACGCGCGCGCCGCGGACCGCTGCGCCGACGTCGAGCAGCGCGGCGCGCCGCGGCGCGCCGCGCGGTGACGGCACCTCCCACCCGAAGGCCTCCTCGAAGGCGGGGCAGCCCCGCTCCGCGGGTGGTCCGGGCCAGCGACGAGCCCCGGGGGCGCCGGCCCGTTCCCCGCGCGGCACGGCCGCGGGCGCAGCCGGGGTGCCGAGGTCACCGCGGCCCCCGCAGCGCGCCACCCCGCCGCGACGCCCGGCCGGGCGCCCGCCGAAGGGCGTTCGTGTCGGCACCGCCAGCCCGCGGCGCAGGATGCGGGTGATGACCGTGGCGGTGCTGTTCGTGTTCAGCATCTTCGCCGCCCAGCTGCTGCGGCTGCAGGGGTTCGACGCCTCGGCCACGTCGCAGGACGCGCTCGACTCCCGCATGGCCACGGTGCCCATCCCGGCGATGAGGGGACGCATCCTGGACTCCCAGGGCACCGTCCTGGCGTCGAGCATCGAGCGCCGCACCGTGACCGTCGACCAGACGGCGGTGGTGGAGTACAAGAAGACCGTCGACGGCGTCTACACCGAGGTCGGCGTGGCCGGCGCGGCTGCCGACCTGTCGCCGCTGCTCGGCATGCCGGCCAAGGAGCTCGAGCCCGTGCTCACCGGCAGGGCCCGCTACCGCGTGGTGGCCAAGAACATCACGCCGCTGAACTGGCGCAAGATCGCCGCGCTCGGCATCCCGGGGATCTACAGCGAGCCCACATCCGAGCGGAACTACCCCACGTCGACCGCCGCGGCGTCTCTGGTCGGGTTCCTGCGGGACGACGGCAGCGCCGGCGCCGGTGTCGAGGTGCTCATGGACAAGGCTCTCTCCGGCCAGGCGGGAAAGACGGTCTACGAGCAGGCGCTCGACGGCCGGGTCATCCCCACCGGGCACCAGCAGACGACGCCGGCGGTCCCCGGCCGCGACATCCGTCTGACCATCAACTCCGACATCCAGTGGTTCGCCCAGAACGCCCTGGCGCAGAAGGTGATCGAGACCAAAGCCCTGTCGGGCACCGTCGTCGTGCAGCACGCCCGCACCGGTGAGCTCCTGGCCGTCGCGTCCTACCCGACGTTCGACCCCAACACCCCGGGGCAGAGCGCGGGCAACTGGACCAACAAGGCCTTCAACGAGGTCTACGAGCCGGGCTCGACGGCGAAGGTCATCACGTCGGCGGCGGCTCTCGAGGAGGGGGTCGTCACGCCCCACACGGTCGTCGAGGTGCCCAACCGGATCTACCGCGCCGACGGCCGGGCGTTCAGGGACAGCCACGACCACCCCACCGAGTACCTCACCTTCGCCGGCGTGCTGGCCCAGTCCAGCAACATCGGCACGGTGCTGGCCGGGGAGAAGATCCCGTCCTCGAAGATGCACGACTACTTCTACCGGTTCGGCCTGGGCCAGACCTCGGGGATGGGCTTCCCCGGCGAGGGCAAGGGCATCCTCGAGCCCGCCAAGGACTGGGACGGCTCGCAGAGGGTCACGGTCCTGTACGGCCAGGGCCTGTCGGTCAACGCGCTCCAGGCGACCGGCGTGTTCCAGACCATCGCCAACGACGGCGTGCGGGTCCCGCCGCGCCTCATCGCCTCGGTCGGCGACGGCAGGGGCGGCTTCACCCAGGCCACTCCGGCCAAGCCGGTGCGGGTGGTCTCGCCCGAGATCGCCAAGCAGGTCCGCGACATGATGGAGGGCGTCGTCGGCAAGGAGGGCACCGCCCCCGAGGCGAAGATCGAGGGCTACCGCGTGGCCGGCAAGACCGGCACCGCCGACCGCTACGACGCCAAGGCGCGCGGCTACTCCGGCAAGACGGCGAGCTTCATCGGCTTCGCCCCGGCCGACGACCCGCAGCTGGTCGTGTCGGTCACCCTCCAGCGACCCATCAAGGGGTACTTCGGAGGCGTCGTCGCCGGGCCGGTCTTCCGCGACGTCATGACCTACGCCCTGCAGGAGCTCGAGATCCCGCCGACCACCACGACGCCGCCCAAGGTCCGGGTCAAGGCGGAGGAGACACCCGCCAAGGGGGACCCCACCGTGCTCCGCGACACCAAGTCCGACGACGTCCGCCGCAGGTGAGGCCGGTAGTCTCCTCCTTCGTGTCCACCCCCCGCCCCGCGACCGTGCGAGCCACCCTGCTCGCGGACGTGGCAGCGCTCCTGGGGGTGCGGGCGCCCGACGCCGAGGCGGCGGTCACCGGCGTCACGCTCGACTCGCGGGCCGTGGTCCCGGGGGACCTGTATGCCGCCCTGCCGGGCGCGAACGCGCACGGCGCCGCCTTCGCGTCCGGGGCGGTGGGGCGCGGGGCGGTCGCGGTGCTGACCGACCCGGCCGGAGCGGCGATGCTCGAGGACGGCGGCGTCGACGTCCCTCGCGTGGTCGTGGACGACCCCCGGGCAGTGCTGGGCTCGGTGTCCTCCCTCGTCTACGGCACGCAGCGTCTGCCGCTGCGCCTGTACGGCATCACCGGGACCAACGGGAAGACGACCACGGCCTACCTGGTGAGCTCCGCCCTCGGGGCCCTGGGGCAGACCACGGGGCTCATCGGCACCGTGGAGACGCGGATCGGCGACGAGCGCGTCAAGAGCGTGCGCACGACGCCGGAGACCACGGACCTGCACGCCCTGCTGGCCGTCATGGCCGAGCGCGGCCTCGACGCCTGCGTCATGGAGGTCTCCAGCCACGCCCTCGACCTGCACCGGGTCGACGGCGTCGTCTACGACGTGGCCCTGTTCACCAACCTCTCCCAGGACCACCTCGACTTCCACGGCGGGATGCGCGAGTACTTCCTGGCCAAGGCGGCCCTGTTCACCCCGGAGCGCTCACGGCAGGGCATCGTGTGCGTCGACGACGAGTGGGGAAGGGAGCTGGCGGGCCTGGCCACGGTGCCGGTCACCACGCTCTCCTCGCGACCAGACGTGGCCGCCGACTGGCAGCTGGTCGCCGACGACGCCGACCCCATGGCGTTCACCCTGGCCGACGGCGCCACGACGCTGCGGCTGCGCTCGGCGCTGCCCGGCGACTTCAACCGGGTCAACACGGCCCTCGCGGCCCTGGCGCTGCTCGTGTCCGGCCACGGCCCGGCCGAGGTCGAGCGCGCCTGCGCCGCCGACCCCCACGTGCCGGGTCGCATGGAGCAGGTCACGGTCGAGGGCGGCGAGCACCTGCCGCGGGTCGTGGTCGACTACGCCCACACCCCCGAGGCGGTCGCCGCTGCCCTGCGGGCCCTGCGCCCCACGACGCCGGGCCGCCTCGTCGTGGTGCTCGGTGCGGGAGGAGACCGCGACCGGGGCAAGCGCTCGGCCATGGGCCGTGCCGCCGCCGAGCACGCCGACCTCGTCTTCGTCACCAACGACAACCCCCGCACGGAGGACCCGGCCGCGATCCGCGCCGCCGTCCTCGCCGGGGCGCGGGAGGCCGGCACGGCCGCGGAGCTCCACGACGTGGAGCGCCGGTCGCTGGCCATCCCGCAGGCCGTCCACGCGGCATACCGGTCCGGTCCGGGCAGCACGGTCGCCGTCGTGGGCAAGGGCCACGAGACCGGCCAGGAGGTGGCCGGCACCATCCACCCGTTCGACGACCGTGAGGAAGTGCGCAAGGCCTTGCAGCAGCTCATCACCCTGGGAGCAGAGGCATGATCCCCCTGTCGCTGATGGAGATCGCAGACCTGACCGGGGGTCGGCTGCACGGCGTCGACGACGAGCGCGCGGCCGCCCTCGTCATCGACGGCCCGGTCGTCACCGACTCGCGCGAGGCCGGGCCCGGGGGGCTCTACGTCGCTCGCGTGGGCGAGGCCATGGACGGACACCGGTTCGTCGGCGCAGCGGGGCAGGCGGGCGCGGTCGCCGCCCTGACCACGCGGGAGGTGGAGGAGCTGCCGTGCGTGGTCGTCGACGACGTGCAGGATGGCTTCGCCGCGCTCGCCCGGGGGGTCCTGGCTGCACACCCCGACGTCACCGTCATCGGCATCACCGGCTCGTCGGGCAAGACGAGCACCAAGGACCTGCTCGCGAGCGTGCTCTCGGCGGCTGCCACCACGGTCGCGCCGGTCGGCTCGCTCAACAGCGAGGTGGGCGTGCCGCTCACCGTCTGCCGCATCACGCCAGAGACCAGGTTCCTCGTCGTCGAGATGGGCGCCCGGGGCATCGGGCACATCGAGTACCTCACGGGCATCGCCGCCCCCGACATCGGCGTCGTGCTCAACGTCGGCAGCGCCCACGTGGGCGAGTTCGGCTCCCGCGAGGCGATCGGGCGAGCCAAGTCCGAGCTGGTCGCGGCACTCCGGCCCGACGGGCTGGCCGTGCTCAACGCCGACGACCCCGTGGTCGCAGCCATGGCCGCCACGACGGACGCCCGCACGCTCCTCGTCGGCACCAGCCCCGAGGCCGGGCTGCGCGCCACCGACATCGAGCTCGACAGCGCCGGCCGTCCCTCGTTCACCGTCTCCGGCCACGGGCTCGACGCGCCGCTGCGGGTGAAGCTGCCCCTGCACGGCGAGCACCACGTCGGCAACGCGCTGGCCGTGCTGGCGGTCGCCCTGGAGTGCGGCCTCGTTCCGACCACGGCCACCGCGGCCCTGGCCGCCGCCACGCCCGCCAGCCGCTGGCGGATGGAGGTCACCGACCGGCCCGACGGCGTGACCGTCGTCAACGACGCCTACAACGCCAACCCCGACTCCATGCGGGCGGCCCTGAAGGCCCTCGTCGCCATGGGGCACGGCCGGCGCACCTGGGCCGTGCTGGGCTCGATGCTCGAGCTGGGCGAGGAGTCCACCGCCGAGCACGACGCCATCGGCCGGCTCGCCGTGCGGCTCAACATCTCGCGCCTGGTGGTCGTGGGGGAGACGGCGCGCCCGATGGCGACCGGCGCCCAGCACGAGGGGTCGTGGGGCGACGAGGCCACCTGGGTGCCCGACGCGGACGCCGCCTACGACCTGCTGGAGCGAGAACTCGCCCCCGGCGACGTCGTGTTGCTCAAGTCCAGCCGTGACGCCGGGCTACGGTGGCTCGGAGACCGACTGGCCGACACGAAGGAAGGCAGCACGACGTGAAGGCTGTCCTGATCGCGGCCGTGGTCTCCCTGGTCGCAGCGCTCTTCGGCACGCCGATGTTCATCAAGTTCCTGGTGCGCCGCGGCTACGGCCAGTTCATCCGCGACGACGGCCCGACCTCGCACCACACCAAGCGCGGCACGCCGACGATGGGCGGGGCGGTCATCATCGCGGCGTCGCTGCTGGCCTACGGCGTCGCCCACCTGGTGACCCTGACACCGGTGACGATGAGCGGGCTGCTCGTCCTCTTCCTCATGGGCGGCCTCGGCCTCGTGGGCTTCCTCGACGACTACATCAAGATCAGCAAGCAGCGCAGCCTGGGGTTGCGCTCGGGGGAGAAGCTCGCCGGGCAGACCCTGGTGGCCGTGCTGTTCGCGGTGCTGGCGCTGCAGTTCCCCAACGAGAAGTCGCGCACCCCTGCCTCGACGCACATCTCGTTCGTCCGCGACACCAACCTCGACCTGGCCTTCGCCGGGACCATCCTCGGCCTGATCCTGTTCGTCATCTGGGCCAACCTCATGATCGCCGGCACCTCCAACGGCGTGAACCTCACCGACGGCCTCGACGGCCTGGCCACCGGCGCCTCGGTGATGGTCTTCGCCGCCTACGTCCTCATCGGCATCTGGCAGTTCAACCAGAACTGCCAGACCAACCCCGGCATCAAGTGCTACGAGGTGCGTGACGCCCACGACCTCGCCGTCGTGGCCGCCTGCGGGATGGGCGCCTGTTTCGGGTTCCTCTGGTGGAACGCCTCGCCGGCGAAGATCTTCATGGGTGACACCGGGTCGCTGGCGCTCGGCGGCGCTCTGGCGGGCCTGGCGATCACGACCCGCACCGAGCTGCTCGTCGTGATCCTGGGCGGCCTCTTCGTCGCCATCACCCTGTCGGTGATCATCCAGGTCGGCTCGTTCAAGCTGACAGGCAAGCGCGTGTTCCGGATGGCGCCCCTCCAGCACCACTTCGAGCTGGTGGGGTGGAACGAGGTCACCATCGTCATCCGGTTCTGGATCATCGCCGGGCTGTTCGTGGCCCTGGGCCTCGGGCTGTTCTATGCAGAGTGGGTAGTGGGAACAACGTGAGCAGTGCACCTCTCGGGGGACGACTGGACGGGCTGACCAGCGCCGGCGCCGACTGGAGCGGGCTGCGGGTGCTCGTCGCCGGCATCGGGTTGAGCGGCTTCGCGGCCGCCGACGCGCTGCACGAACGCGGCGCCCGGGTCATCGCCGTCGACGGCGGCGACCCCGAGCAGAGCAAGGCCCTGCGCGAGCGCGCCAACATCCTCGACATCCTCGGCGTCGAGGTCCGGATCGGCGCCGAGCACGTGGCGCACCTGCCGTACGAGGCGCCGCTCGACCTCGTCGTCACCTCACCCGGGTGGCGCCCCGACCAGCCGCTCCTCGCGCAGGCCGCGCAGGCCGGCATACCGGTGTGGGGCGAGGTGGAGCTGGCCTGGCGGATGCGTCCGGAGGCGGGCGCCGCCCCGTGGCTCACGGTCACGGGAACCAACGGCAAGACCACCACCGTCAACATGCTCGCCTCGATGCTGAGGGCGGCCGGCCTGCGGGCCACCAGTGCCGGCAACGTCGGCACGCCGATCCTCGAGGCGGTGCTGCACCCGGAACCCTTCGACGTGATCGCGGTCGAGCTCTCGAGCTTCCAGCTGCACTGGTCGCAGTCGCTGGCCCCGCACGCGTCGGCCTGCCTCAACGTCGCCCCCGACCACGTCGACTGGCACGGCTCGTTCGAGGAGTACACCCGGGCCAAGGGCAGGGTCTACGAGAACACCAAGGTCGCCTGCGTCTACAACGTGCAGGACCCCGTCACCGAGCAGCTGGTCATGGACGCGGATGTGCAGGAGGGCTGCCGGGCCGTCGGCTTCACGCTCGGGGTCCCCGGCCTGTCGATGGTGGGCGTCGTCGAGGACGTCGTCGCCGACCGCGCCTTCGTCGAGCAGCGCCAGACGTCGGCCGCCGAGCTCGCCACCCTCAAGGACGTGCAGGGGAGCCAGGCCACGCTCGCACCGCACTACCTGGCGAACGCGCTCGCCGCCGCCGCGCTGGCCAGGGCCTACGGCGTGCCGCCCGTGGCCGTCCGCGACGGGCTGCGCAGCTTCACGCCCGACCCGCACCGGATCGCCGACGCCGGCACCGTCGACGGGGTGCGCTACGTCGACGACTCCAAGGCCACCAACCCGCACGCCGCGGCGTCCTCGCTGCGGGCCTTCGAGCACGTGGTCTGGGTTGCCGGTGGACTGCTCAAGGGGGCCGACGTCGACGACCTCGTGCGCGAGGCGGCGTCCCACCTGCGCGCGGTGGTGCTGATCGGCCGAGACCGGGCGCAGATCGCCGAGGCGCTGGCCCGACACGCACCGGATGTGCCGGTGGTCGACGTCCCCACCACGGACACTGGGGTCATGGACCTCGTCGTGGCCCACGCGGCCGGCCTCGCCCAGCCGGGCGACGTCGTGCTGCTCGCACCGGCGGCGGCCTCCATGGACATGTTCGAGAACTACGGCGCTCGTGGTGATGCCTTCGCCGAGGCCGTCGCCCGACGGGCGTCCCGCACCGAGGGGGAGTAGCCGTGAGCAGTGCCACAGCCTCCGCGGGGAAGGCACGCCACACCGAGACCGGCCGCGTGTCCGCCTGGCTGCAGCGCCTCGAGTCCCCGGTGACCACCTACTACGTGCTGCTCAGCGTCACCGCGGTGCTGGTGGTCATCGGACTGATCATGGTGCTGTCCGCCTCGGCCATCGTGTCGTACAAGAGCAGCGACTCCTCCTACACGATCGCGATGCGCCAGGCGCAGTTCGCGGTGGTCGGAGCCGTCTTCATGGCCGTCGCCTCGCGCATCCCCGTGTCCCGGTGGAAGCTGCTGGCCGTGCCTGCGCTCCTCGGGGCGATGGCGCTGCAGCTGCTCGTGTTCACCCCGCTCGGCAAGAGCGTCAACGGCAACACCAACTGGATCGGCGTCGGCTCGTTCACCCTCCAGCCGTCCGAGTTCGGCAAGCTCGGGCTCGTCCTGTTCGGAGCCGCGGTGCTGACCCGCAAGCGCAAGCTGCTCGGCAGCGTCAAGCACGTCGTGGTGCCCTACCTCTTCCCCTTCGCCGTCGTGGCGATCGGGCTCGTGCTGCTCGGGCACGACCTGGGCACCGTCATCGTCATGTGCGCGGTCGTGGCGGCCGTGCTGTTCACCGCAGGCGTCTCCTGGAAGCTGTTCGCAAGCGGCATCGTCGCCTTCACGCTCATGGCCGGGGCCATGATCCTCACCAGCCCCAACCGGCTCGCCCGCTTCGACGTGTGGCTCGGCCGCGACACCGACCCGTTCGGCGCCGCCCGCCAGCCCCTCCACGGCCGGTACGCACTGGCCGACGGGGGCTGGTGGGGCGTCGGCCTGGGCGCCAGCCGCGAGAAGTGGCAGTGGCTCTCGGAGCCGCACAACGACTTCATCTACGCCATCATCGGCGAGGAGCTCGGCCTGCCCGGCACCCTCGTGGTGCTCGCGCTGTTCGCCGCGCTGGCGCTGGTCTGCTACCGCATCGTCCTGCGCACCGACGACTTCTTCATCCGCGTCGCGACCGGCGGCGTCATGGCATGGATCGTCGTGCAGGCCATGGTCAACATCGGCGCGGTGATCGGCCTGCTGCCCGTCATCGGCGTCCCGCTCCCCCTCGTCTCCTCCGGTGGTTCATCGCTGGTGACGACGATGCTGGCCCTGGGGATGCTGCTGTCCTTCGCCCGCAGCGAGCCCGGCTGCGCCGAGGCGCTCGCCGCGCGGCCCTCGGTGGTGCGCCGCTCGCTCGCCGTGCTTCCCGCCCTGTCCGTCGGCCGAGCCCGGAAGGGGGACCGGTGACCGCTCTTCCCCCCTCGGTGCTGCTGGCTGGTGGGGGGTCGGCCGGCCACGTCTCGCCCCTGCTCGCCCTCGCCGACTGCCTGCGCCGTCGTGAGCCGGAGATCCGAGTCACCGCGCTGGGCACGGAGCAGGGCCTCGAGGCCCGGCTGGTCCCGGCGCGCGGCTACGAGCTTCGCACCATCCCGAAGGTGCCCCTGCCGCGCCGGCCCTCCGGTGACCTCGCAAGGCTTCCCCGCAACCTGCGGGCCGCGGTCGACGCCGCCGGCCGGGCCATCGACGAGACGGGTGCCGAGGTGGTGGTGGGCTTCGGCGGCTACGTCTCCACGCCGGCATACCTCGCCGCCCGCCGGCGCCGCATCCCGATCGTCATCCACGAGCAGAACGCCCGGCCCGGCCTCGCGAACCGGCTCGGGGCCCGCTTCACCCGGCACGTCGCCACGACCTTCGCCTCCACCGCCCTGCGCGGAGCCACGGTGGTGGGAATGCCGTTGCGGCAGGAGATCGCGATGCTCGACCGGAGCGCCCGACGGGGGGAGGGGCTCGACGCCTTCGGCCTGGACCCGCAGTGGCCCACGCTGCTCGTCACGGGCGGCTCGCTCGGTGCGCAGCGGCTCAACCACGCCTTCCAGGAGCGGGTCGACGCGTTGCGCTCGGCCGGCATCCAGGTGCTGCACGTCACCGGGCTGGGCAAGGAGTTCGAACCGGTCTCGGAGGTCTCCGGCCCGCCGTACGTCGTCGCGGCCTACGCCGACCACATGGAGCTGGCGTATGCCGCGGCCGACCTCGTCGTGGCCCGCGCCGGGGCAAACACCGTGTGCGAGCTGACCGCCGTGGGCCTTCCCGCGGTCTACGTACCGCTGCCGATCGGCAACGGCGAGCAGCGGTTCAATGCCGCCGACGTGGTCGCCGCCGGCGGCGGCATCCTCGTCGACGACGCGGCCTTCACCCCTGAGTGGATCGACACCCACCTCATCCCGCTGATGAGCGACGCCGACCGCCTGCACACCATGGGCGAGGCAGCGGCGGGGGTGGGGGAGCGCGGGGCCGACGAGCTGCTCGCCGACATGGTGGCCCGTGCCTTCGCCGAGTCCTCGAGGAGCCGTCGATGAACGGCGCCAACTCCCGCTTCGACTTCCGGGCCCCGGTGCCCACCCTCGACAAGCTCGGGCGTGTGCACTTCATCGCCATCGGCGGTGCCGGGATGTCCGGGGTCGCGCGGGTCATGCTGGCCCGTGGCTGCGCGGTGAGCGGCTCGGACGCGAAGGACTCGCCCGTCATGGCCGCCCTGTCGGCCGAGGGTGCCGACGTGCACGTCGGCCACGACCCCGCGCATCTCGAGGGCGTCGACACGGTGGTCATCTCGTCAGCGATCCGCGAGGGCAACGTCGAGCTCGCCGCTGCCCGCGAGCGTGGGCTGCGGGTGCTGCACCGCTCGCAGGCGCTGGCCAGCACGATGGCGTCCTCGCGCCGCGTTGCCGTCGCCGGCGCCAACGGCAAGACCACGACCACGTCGATGCTCACGGTCGCGCTCCAGCACTGCGGCGCCGACCCGTCGTTCGCCGCGGGCGGTGAGCTGGCCAAGCACGGCACCAACGCCCACTGGGGCACCGGCGAGGTCTTCGTGGCCGAGGCCGACGAGAGCGACGGGTCGTTCCTCGTCTACCGCCCCGAGGTCGCCGTGGTCACCAACGTCCAGCCCGACCACCTCGACTTCTACGGCACCTTCGAGAACGTCAAGGCCGCGTATGCCGAGTTCGCCGGCTCCGTGCAGGCTGGCGGCCTGCTCGTGGCCTGCCACGACGACCCGGGCTCGCTCGCCCTCGCCGAGGGCGCGCGTGAGGCGGGTCTGCGGGTGCTCACCTACGGTTGGGCCACCGGGGCGGACGTCGTCCTCGGCGAGCCGGTCACCCACGGGCTCATGGGGAAGGTGCCGCTGCGCGACGCCGATGGCAGGTCCTGGGACCTGCGTGTCAACATCCCTGGCCGTCACAACCTGCTCAACGCGGCGGCGGCCTTCACCGCGGCGACGCAGGGCCTCGGCCAGGACCCGGCGAGCGTACTCGAGGGGCTCTTCTCCTTCACCGGAACGCGCCGGCGGTTCGAGCCCAAGGGCACCGCGGCCGGGGTGAGCGTGGTCGACGACTACGCCCACAACCCGGGGAAGGTTGCCGCCGTCGTGGAGACGGCCGCCGAGCTGGTCGGCGAGGGCCGGCTCATCGTGGTGTTCCAGCCCCACCTGTACTCCCGCACCCGTGACTTCGCCAAGGAGTTCGCCGCCGCCCTCGCGCCCGCCGACAGCGTGGTGCTCATGGAGGTCTACGGCGCCCGGGAGGACCCGATCCCCGGGGTCTCCTCGGAGCTGATCGTCGACGAGCTGCGCGCGCTGCGACCCGGTGCCGACGTCGAGGTGGTCTCGTCCTGGTCCGCGGTGGCAGGGGAGGCTGCCGGCCGCGCCCGCCCCGGCGACCTGGTCATGACCGTCGGCGCCGGTGACGTCACCATGCTCGGGCCGGAGATCCTGCGGTCCCTCCAAGGCGCATGAGCGGCCGCGCAACCCTGCCCCAGCGGGGGCTCGCGTCCTCCCGTGCGCGCTTCCAGCACCGCGCCGACCAGGTCCGGCGCCGGCCGTGGCGGCTGACGGCCTGGGCGGTGGGGACGGTCCTCGTGCTGGCCGGCCTGGTCTGGCTGGTCGCCTTCAGCCCGGTGCTCGCCGTGCGCGCGGTGGAGGTGGTGGGCGTCCCCTCGGCCGAGGTCGCACCCATCACCCGTCTGGCGGCGGTGCCCATGGGCACGCCCATGGTCCGAGTGGACGACGCGGCGATCGCCGACCGGGTGCGGCAGCGGGCCACGCTGGCCAACGTCTCGATCGAGCGCTCGTGGCCGAGCACCCTGGTGATCCACGCGAGCCCGCGAGTTCCGGTGCTGGTCGCCAAGAACCCTAAAGGTCAACTTCACGTTGTGGATTCGCGCGGGGTGGCGTACGCCCAGGTCCACACCGCACCCAAGGGCGTGCCGATGGTCGACGCGGCCTCCGACGACGCCCTCTCGAAGGACGCCCTGCTCGCGGCCGTCGACGTCATGGAGGTGCTGCCACCGGCGCTGCAGAAGCAGACCACCAAGGTGACCGTGAGCGGCGCCAACCTGGTGACCCTGCGCGTCCGTGGGGCCACGGTCGTCTGGGGCGGCGTCGGGCAGCCCGAGAAGAAGCTGACGGTGATGGTCGCGTTGCTCAAGACGCGTCCGAAGCTCATCGACGTCAGTGCGCCCGACACCCCTGTGACCCGTTGACGAGATTCTGGAGCGCGTCTGGCCGCCGCCCCGGTTGCGGGGCCGGAGGAGCCTCGATGTAGAGTGACGGTAGAGGCTTGTGTGGCTGTTGTGACATGCCATCCGCAGTCGGGCAGGGGTCCGCCAAAAAGTCCGTCCACCAGTCTCGCGACACGCGGGTGCGGCGGTTGCTTGCCCCACCCCTTGCGCATAGCGTCTGCGACGGCAGGGTTGACATAATTCTAACCCTCTAGTGGACACTGAGACTTTTGCTCGGCGTTACCGCTCGGGGCTGCAAGTGCGATCGTGCCGGCACGAACCACCCAGAAACGCTTTCAGGAGAGGCCCACCGACGTGGCTGCACCACAGAACTACTTGGCCGTCATCAAGGTCGTCGGCATCGGCGGTGGTGGCGTCAATGCCATCAACCGCATGATCGAGGTTGGCCTGAAGGGCGTCGAGTTCATCGCCATCAACACCGACGCACAGGCGCTCCTCATGAGCGACGCCGACGTCAAGCTCGACGTGGGCCGCGAGCTCACGCGGGGTCTCGGCGCCGGCGCCGACCCCGAGGTCGGCAAGAAGGCCGCGGAGGACCACGCGGAGGAGATCGAGGAGGTCCTCAAGGGGGCCGACATGGTCTTCGTGACCGCCGGCGAGGGCGGCGGCACCGGCACCGGTGGCGCCCCCGTCGTCGCCAAGATCGCCAAGGGCCTCGGGGCGCTGACCATCGGTGTCGTGACCCGCCCGTTCACCTTCGAGGGCCGCCGCCGGGCCAACCAGGCCGAGTCGGGCATCCTCAACCTCCGCGAGGAGGTCGACACCCTCATCGTCATCCCGAACGACCGGCTCCTGTCGATCAGCGATCGGGCCGTCTCCATGCTCGACGCGTTCCGCAGCGCCGACCAGGTGCTGCTCTCGGGCGTCCAGGGCATCACCGACCTGATCACCACGCCCGGCCTGATCAACCTCGACTTCGCCGACGTCAAGTCGGTCATGCAGGGCGCCGGCTCGGCCCTCATGGGCATCGGGTCCTCCCGCGGCGACGACCGCGCGGTGCAGGCCGCCGAGCTCGCGATCTCCTCGCCGCTGCTCGAGGCCAGCATCGACGGCGCCCACGGTGTGCTGCTCTCGATCCAGGGCGGCAGCGACCTCGGCCTCTTCGAGATCAACGAGGCCGCGCGACTGGTGCAGGAGGCGGCTCACCCCGAGGCCAACATCATCTTCGGCGCAGTGATCGACGACGCGCTCGGTGACGAGGTCAGGGTGACCGTCATCGCCGCCGGCTTCGACGGCGGGGCGCCGATCAAGCGCAACGACGAGCGGGCCATCGGCCAGATCCAGGGAGCCACCCAGCGCACGCAGCCGCCGGCCCCCGTCCAGCAGCCGCAGCAGGTGCAGGCCCAGCAGCGCCCGCAGCAGCAGGTGCCGATGTTCCCGCCGGCCCAGCAGCAGCCGGCCCCGCGGCCCGCCCCGCAGCAGGTGCCCCAGCCGGTGCAGCACTCGAACGGCCAGGCGCAGCCGGTCTCGGGCAACGGCCAGGCCGGTCACCCCGCCCCCGCGGTGCAGCCGGCCCAGCAGGAGCAGGCGGCGCGGCCGCCGCGCACCGTCACGTTCGACGACGCCGACGAGCTCGACGTGCCCGACTTCCTCAAGTAGCACCCAGCGCGCCGTCGTCCGCGACGGTGGTGAGGCCGCCCGGAGTCATCCGGGCGGCCTCCTCGTTGTCGGTGGTGTGCGCGGGCCGCGCGTCACCCCGGGTGTCATACGGTGTCGCCTGTGTTCTTCTGGCGTGAGCGTTCCGGACCCCTCGAGTGGGGCTTCACCGACCGGGAGGGTGGCCGCAGCGGCGCACCCTTCGGCTCGCTCAACCTCGGCGGCCACGTCGGCGACGAGCCCGAGGCCGTGGCTGCGAACCGCGAAGCCCTCGCCGGGGCTCTTGGCCGCAGGGTCGAGGAAGTGCTCTACCTCGACCAGTGCCACGGGTCCGAGGTCGTCGTGGCCGACGGTCCGTGGCGGGGCGGGCAGGCGCCGGTGGCGGACGGCGTGGTCACGGCCACTCCGGGCCTGGCCCTCGCCGTGCTCGTCGCCGACTGCACCCCGGTGCTGCTGGCCGACACCGAGGCCGGGGTGGTGGGCGCGGTGCACGCCGGGCGCCCGGGCATGACCGGCGGCATCGTCGACCGCGCGGTGACGGTGATGCGCGAGGCCGGTGCGCGCACCATCACCGCTGCCGTCGGCCCGTCGGTGTGCGGGCGCTGCTACGAGGTGCCGGCGCAGATGCGCGACGCGGCGGCCGAGGTCTCGCCCGAGACCTGCGCCGTCTCGTGGACGGGCACGCCGGCCATCGACGTCGCCGCGGGGGTTGTGTCGCAGCTGCGCGCCAACAACGTTGCCGTGCAGTGGGTTCCGGGCTGCACCCGGGAGTCCTCGCGGCTGTACTCGTACCGGCGGGACCGCCAGACCGGCAGGTTCGCCGGCGTGGTGCAGCTGGTGGCGGCGTGACGCGGCGCGACGAGCTGGCGGCCGGACTGGCAGGGGTCCGCGGACGCATCGAGCGGGCCTGCGCCGCCGCGGACCGCAGCCCTGACGACGTCGAGCTCGTCGCGGTGACGAAGTTCTTCCCGGCCACTGATGCCGACCTGCTCGCCGAGCTCGGCGTGCGGCACGTGGGGGAGAACCGCCACCAGGAGGCGGTGGAGAAGGTGGCGCGGCTGCGGCACCGCGACCTGCTCACGGTGCACTTCATCGGTCAGCTCCAGACCAACAAGGCGGCGGCGGTCGCGGAGTATGCCGACGTCGTCCAGTCCGTGGACCGGCTGCGCCTCGTCGAGGCACTGCAGAAGGGAGCCCACCGCGCGGGCAGGCGCCTCGGCGTGCTGGTGCAGGTCTCGCTCGACGAGGGCGACCACGAGGGGCGCGCCGGCGCTCGGCCCGAGGACGCCCCGCTGGTGGCGGACGCGGTCGCGCAGGCGCCGGACCTCGAGCTCCTCGGCGTGATGGCGGTCGCGCCGCTCGGCGCCGACCCGGCACCCGCGTTCGGCCGGCTGCGAGAGGTGGCCGACGGCATACGGGCGACGCACCCGCGGGCCACGTGGGTCTCGGCGGGGATGAGCGCCGATCTCGAGGCCGCCATCGCCCACGGGGCGACACACCTGCGTGTCGGCAGCGCAATCCTCGGATCTCGTCCGTCACTTCGGTAACTTCAGGCGCGAACCCGAT
This sequence comes from Knoellia sp. p5-6-4, assembly GCF_029222705.1. Classification (NCBI taxonomy): domain Bacteria; kingdom Bacillati; phylum Actinomycetota; class Actinomycetes; order Micrococcales; family Intrasporangiaceae; genus Knoellia; species Knoellia sp. p5-6-4. The sequence continues at coordinate 393,752 of NZ_JARGZF010000001.1, read as the reverse complement.
CGTTCTCGTGAACGACCGCACGACAGACCAAAGGGAGCTCTCATGGCAGGGGCGCTGCGCAAGACGATGGTGTACCTCGGGCTCGCTGAGGACGACGAGCGCTACGAGGGCTACGACGAGTACGACTACGACGAGCCCCACCGCGAGGCGCACCGCGAGCCGCAGCAGGAGCGCTCAGCTGCCGTCACGCCGCTGCCCCAGCGCACGCCGGTGGCTGCAGTCGTGCGCGACGTCGAGGTCGGCGGGCTGAACCGGATCACGACGATCCACCCGCGCACCTACAACGAGGCCAAGAACATCGGTGAGAGCTTCCGCGACGGGACGCCGGTGATCATGAACCTCTCCGACATGGACGACGCCGACGCCAAGCGCCTCGTCGACTTCGCCGCCGGTCTCGTCTTCGGCCTGCACGGGTCCATCGAGCGCGTGACCTCCAAGGTGTTCCTGCTCTCGCCGTCGCACGTCGAGGTCTCCGCCGAGGAGGGCTCGAGCGCCGTCCCTGCTCGCGGCCTGTTCAACCAGAGCTGACCCGCCCACCCGGGCCCCCGACTGACGTGGCACGCTGACCGCCATGAGACTCGGCGTCGTCGGCAGCATCCTCGACTTCCTGCTGTACATCTTCTTCGTGCTGCTCATCGGCCGGCTGATCCTCGACTGGGTGCAGGTGTTCGCCCGCGAGTGGCGGCCACGCGGCATCATGCTGGTCATCGCCGAGCTGATCTACTCGGTGACCGACCCGCCGCTGAAGGCGATTCGCAGGGTCGTGCCGCCCCTGAGCCTGGGGTCGGTCCGCATCGACCTCGCCTTCCTCATCCTGATGCTCGGGGTCTCCATCCTCATGGGGGTCATCCAGAGCTGAGCGGCCATCCAATAGGGTGAAGGGCGCCCCAGTCTCTGGGATGCTTGCGACTGCACTGCTTCTGACCTGCCAACCGAGGTGACTACATGGCGCTCACGCCCGAGGATGTCCTCAACAAGAACTTCACGCCGACCCAGTTCCGCCGGGGCTATGACGAACGCGAGGTCGACGACTTCCTCGACGAGGTCGTGGCGGAGATGCGTCGTCTCATCAAGGACAACGACGACCTCCGCGAGCAGCTGAACGAGTGCCGCCAGAGCAAGGGCATGGCTCCGGTCGCCAAGCCCGACGCGCAGGCCGAGGCCCGCAAGGCCGCCGCCGCGAAGGAGGCCGAGGCGGCCCAGGAGAAGGCTGCCGCCCAGGCCCAGGAGCGCATCGCGACCCTGCAGGCGCGTGCCGAGGAGGCCGACAAGGCCGCCCAGGAGCGCATCGCGGCCGCCACGCGCCGCGCGGAGGAGGCCGAGAAGGCAGCGCAGGAGCGGATGCGCGTGGCGGCGGAGCAGCAGGCTGCTGCCGAGCAGCGCGCTGCCGAGGCCGCCCAGGCCCAGCAGCAGGCCCAGCAGCACGCCCAGCAGCACGCTCAGCAGCTGGCCCAGCAGGCCGAGGCCCAGCAGCAGGCTCGGGCCCAGCAGGCCCAGTCCGCACCGGTCGAGACTGCCTCCGAGCTCGGTGCGGCCGCCGCCGGCGGCGGCGCGAGCGCCGCCAGCCTCATCGCGCTGGCGCAGCGCCTGCACGACGAGCACGTCGGTGAGGGCGAGGCCACCCGTGACCGGCTGATCTCCGAAGGCCAGGCCCGCCACGACGAGCTCGTGGAGTCGGGACAGGCGCGCCACGACGAGCTGCTGGTCACGGCGCAGACACGCCACGACGAGCTGATCAAGGACGCCACGACGCGCCACGAGCAGATGATCACCGAGGCTCGGGAGCGCTCCACCGGCATGGTGCACGAGGCGCAGCAGAAGAAGGCCCAGATTCTCGAGCAGCTCAACCGCGAGCGCGGGCTGCTCGAGAAGAAGATCGAGGAGCTGCGCGGCTTCGAGCGCGACTACCGGGCGCGCCTGAAGTCCTACATCGAGGGCCAGCTCGAGCAGCTCGACCACACGGGGGTCGACCTCGAGCCCAAGCGCGAGGGGCAGGACGAGCAGCAGGGCTGAGCAGCCTCCCACGCAAGCAGTCGCCAGAAGGCGCCGACCGGCACGGATGTGCGCGGTCGGCGCCTTCGGCGTTTTTGCGCAGAACCCAACGCGTTTTGCCGTTGAGTACCGGCGCCCCAGGATCTATCCTCGCGGGACCTGACCGCGCTCGTGGGGACGGGCGCACTGCGACCCAAGGGGCCTGCTATGGCTGCACGGACGGCTGACGCCGCCGGGACGAGGAGTGGCACGAACGCGTCGAAGAAGGTCTCGCCGGCCAGTGCCGTGGCGAAGAAGGCGCGCTCTGCGGTCAAGGCCGCGGTGAAGAAGGCAACGTCGTCACGCCCAGGGGCCAACGCTTCGACGGCTGCGACACTCGCCGCCACGAAGACCACGGCCAAGAAGGCCACGACGAAGACCACGGCCAAGAAGGCCACGGCCAAGAAGACCGCGGCGACCAAGAAGGCGGCCCCGGCCAAGAAGACCGCGGCGGCCAAGAAGGCGGCCCCGGCCAAGAAGACCGCGGCGACCAAGAAGACCGCGGCGACCAAGAAGGCGGCCCCGGCCAAGAAGACCGCGGCGACCAAGAAGGCGGCCCCGGCCAAGAAGACCGCGGCGACCAAGAAGGCGGCCCCGGTCAAGAAGACCGCGGCGACCAAGAAGGCGGCCGCGGCCAAGAAGACCGCCCCGGCCGCGAAACCCGGTACCAAGGCCCCTACCCCCACAACGGGTCGGGCCGGTACCACTACCGCTACCAAGGCCGCAGCCACCCAGGCTCCTCCTGGAAAGAAAGCCGCTCCCATGAAGAAGACGACGCCCGCCAAGAAGGCCGCCCCGGCCGCACCCGTCAAGAAGGCCACTGCGGCAAGGAAGAGCGCAGCCGCCGGCCGGTCCAAGCAGCCCGCCGCAGCGGCGACGCTCCGGGTGCGCGAGGACGAGACGCCGTGGACCGCCAAGGAGCTCGCCGAGGTGCGGGCCTCCATCGAGGCCGACGTGGCGCACCTGCGCGAGGAGATCAAGGTGGCGGAGGCCGACCTCGTAGGGCTCATGCGGGACGGAGGTGACGGGGCGGGTGACGACCAGGCCGACGCCGGAGCCATGACGTTCGAGCGCGAGCACGAGATCTCCGTGGCCAACAACGCCCGCGAGATGCTCATCCAGAACCTCCACGCGCTCGAGCGCCTCGACAACGGCACGTACGGGATCTGCGAGTCCTGCGGCAACCCGATCGGCAAACTTCGCCTTCAGGCCGCTCCTCGTGCGACCCTATGCATGCCATGCAAGATGAAGCAGGAGCGCCGCTGATCGCTGCGCACGACGAGACCACCCCGCCCGAGCAGACAACCGACACCTCCGCCCTTCAGCGCAGCCGGCTCTTCGCCGTCCTCGGAGGCACCGCCGCCGTGGTGCTGCTGCTGGACCAGCTGAGCAAGCTGTGGGCGCTGCGCTCCCTGACCCCCGGTGACCCGGTCGACCTCGTCGGCTCGCTGATCCGGCTCAACCTGATCCGCAACCCCGGGGCCGCCTTCTCCATCGGCACCGGGGCGACGTGGGTCCTGACGCTCATCGCCTGTGGCGTGCTCGTCTTCATCCTCGTCACCGCGCGGCGCCTCGGCAGCACCGCTTGGGCGTGGGCGCTCGGCCTCCTGCTCGGTGGGTCGCTGGGCAACCTGGCCGACCGCGTCTTCCGCGAGCCCGGTCCCGGCCGCGGCCACGTGGTGGACTTCATCGACTACTTCGGCTGGTTCATCGGCAACGTCGCCGACATCGCGATCGTGGGCGCCGCCGGTGTCATCGCGGTGCTGGCGACGATGGGCATCGGCGTCGACGGCGCACGGCCCGAGCACGGCAGGCACGAGGCAGGCAGGCACGAGGCCGACCATGAGTGACACCCGCACCCTGTTCGTCCCCGACGGGCTCGAGGGGGAGCGGGTCGACGCCGCGCTGGCGCGCCTGTTCGGGGTCTCGCGAACCCGCGCGGCCGACCTCGCCAAGTCCGGTGACGTGCAGCTCAACCACCAGCCGGCCGGCAAGTCCGACCGCGTCGCGGCCGGCGACCTGCTCGAGGTCACCCTCCCGGCGGTCGACGCGAGCCCCACCTTGAAGGTCATCGCCGAGCCCGTGCCGGGCATGACGATCATCCACGACGACGACGACATCGTGGTGGTCGACAAGCCCGTCGGCGTCGCCGCCCACCCGAGCGTCGGCTGGACCGGTCCCACCGTGGTGGGCGGGCTGGCAGCCGCCGGCTACCGGATCGCCACGTCGGGCGCCAGCGAGCGGCAGGGCGTCGTCTCGCGCCTCGACGTGGGCACCAGCGGCCTGATGGTGGTCGCCAAGAGCGAGTACGCCTACAGCCGCCTCAAGCAGGCCTTCCGGTCCCGCACGGTCGACAAGACCTACCACGCCCTCGTGCAGGGCCTGCCCGACCCAGTCGTGGGCACCATCGACGCGCCGATCGGCCGCCACCCGAACCACGACTACAAGTTCGCCGTGATGGAGTCCGGCAAGCCGAGCGTGACGCACTACGAGGTCATGGAGGCGTTCCGGGCGGCGTCCCTCATCGACATCCACCTCGAGACGGGCCGCACCCACCAGATCCGGGTGCACTTCGCGGCGCTGCACCACCCGTGCGTGGGCGACCTGACCTACGGGGCGGACCCGAAGCTCGCGGCCCGGCTCGGCCTGGAGCGGCAGTGGCTGCACGCAGTGGGCCTCGGGTTCGAGCACCCGGGCACGGGGGAGTACGTCAGCTTCACCAGCCCCTACCCGGCAGACCTGCAGAAGGCGCTCGACCTGCTCTGAGAGGCGCGGGTGTGCCGCGTGGCCCAGCCGCGCGGCATACCTGTGCCTCTATCGGGTGACCCGATGAACAGGCACTTGCCCTCCGGTGGCACCTCGGGTGAGGCGCACCTCTATCGGGTGACCCGATAAAGGTCCCGGCGACCTGCAGGGGCGCTCTCTGCGAGACCTGGGCGACACTCGAGGCGACACGCCGAAGGGTGTCGGCGCGGCGGCTTATGATCGTCGACGATGTCAGCACAGCCCGCCTCGCCCTCGTCCAAGGACAGCTTCGTCCACCTGCACGTCCACACCGAGTACTCGATGCTCGACGGGGCGGCGAGGATCGACGACCTGTTCACGACGGCGGCCGAGATGGGCATGCCCGCAGTGGCCACCACCGACCACGGGTACGTCTTCGGGGCCTACGAGTTCTGGTCCAAGGCGCGCAAGTACGGCGTGAAGCCGATCATCGGCGTGGAGGCCTACCTGACGCCGGGCACGCACCGCACCGACAAGACGCGGGTCAAGTACGGCGACGGCGGCCGCGACGACGTCTCCGGCTCGGGTGCCTACACCCACATGACGCTGCTGGCGAAGAACAACAACGGCATGCACAACCTCTTCCGCATGTCGAGCCTGGCCAGCCTCGAGGGCTACTACTTCAAGCCCCGCATGGACAAGGAGCTGCTCCAGACCTACGGGCAGGGCCTGGTCGCCACCACGGGCTGCCCGTCCGGCGAGATCCAGACCCGCCTGCGCCTGGGCCAGTGGAAGGAGGCCGTGCAGGCGGCCTCGGACTTCCGTGACATCTTCGGCGCCGAGAACTTCTTCTGCGAGCTGATGGACCACGGCCTCGGCATCGAGCGCCAGGTGCAGAAGGACCTCATCCGCCTTGCCCGCGAGCTGAACCTGCCGCTGGTGGCCACCAACGACCTGCACTACACCAGGGCCGAGGACGCCAAGGCCCACGCGGCGCTGCTGTGCGTGCAGTCCGGCTCGACGCTGATGGACCCCAACCGGTTCAAGTTCGACGCCGACGACTTCTACCTCAAGAGCCCCGCGGAGATGCGCCACGTCTGGCGCGAGCTGCCGGAGGCCTGTGACAACACCCTGCTCATCGCCGAGATGTGCGAGGTCTCGTTCACCGAGGGCGAGGGCCGCTACATGCCGCGCTTCCCCTGCCCGCCGGGGGAGAACGAGGAGTCGTGGTTCGTCAAGGAGGTCGAGAAGGGCCTTCACGAGCGCTTCCCCGAGGGCGTGCCCGACTACGCGCGCAACCAGGCGAAGTTCGAGATCGACGTCATCGTCAGCAAGGGGTATGCCGGGTACTTCCTCGTCGTCGCCGACTTCATCCAGTGGGCGAAGAACAACGGCATCCGGGTGGGCCCGGGCCGTGGCTCGGGCGCGGGCTCCATGTGCGCGTACGCCATGAAGATCACCGACCTCGACCCGATCCCGCACGGCCTGATCTTCGAGCGCTTCCTCAACCCCGAGCGCATGTCGATGCCCGACTTCGACGTCGACTTCGACGAGCGCCGGCGGGGCGAGGTCATCAGGTACGTGACGGAGAAGTACGGCGAGGAGCGCGTCGCCCAGATCGTCACCTACGGCACCATCAAGGCCAAGCAGGCCGTCAAGGACGCCTCGCGCGTCATGGGACACCCCTTCTCCATGGGCGAGAAGCTCACCAAGGCCATGCCGCCGGACGTCATGGGCAAGGGCGTGCCCCTCTCGGGGATCTACAACCCCGAGCACCCCCGCTACGGCGAGGGCCTGGAGTTCCGCCAGCTCGTCGAGGCCGAGCCCCATGCGAAGGAGGTCGTCGAGACCGCGTTGGGCCTCGAGGGCCTGAAGCGGCAGTGGGGCGTGCACGCGGCCGGTGTCATCATGTCGAGCGAGCCGCTCATCGACGTGATCCCGATCATGCGCCGCGAGCAGGACGGCCAGATCATCACCCAGTTCGACTACCCGAGCTGCGAGACGCTCGGGCTGGTCAAGATGGACTTCCTGGGCCTGCGCAACCTCACGATCCTCGACGACGCCATCGAGAACATCCGCGCCAACCGCGGCGAGGAGATCGACCTCGACGCGCTGTCCAAGGACATGACCGACCGCGCCACCTTCGACCTGCTCGGCCGCGGTGACACCCTCGGCGTCTTCCAGCTCGACGGCGGCGGCATGCGCTCGCTCCTGCGACTCATGCAGCCCGACAACTTCGAGGACATCTCGGCGGCGCTCGCGCTCTACCGCCCCGGCCCGATGGGCGCCAACGCGCACACCAACTTCGCGCTGCGCAAGAACGGCAAGCAGGACATCGACTACATCCACCCCGAGCTCACCGAGGCGCTCGAGCCCATCCTGGGCATGACCTACGGCCTGATCATCTATCAGGAGCAGGTCATGGAGATCGCGCAGAAGCTCGCGGGCTACACCCTCGGCAACGCGGACCTGCTCCGGCGCGCGATGGGCAAGAAGAAGAAGGAGGTGCTCGACGCCGAGTACGTCAACTTCGAGAGGGGGATGCTCGACAACGGGTACTCCAGGGAGTCGATCAAGACGCTGTGGGGCATCCTCCTGCCGTTCTCGGACTACGCGTTCAACAAGGCGCACACCGCCGCCTACGGCCTGGTCTCCTACTGGACCGGTTACCTCAAGGCCAACTACCCGGCCGAGTACATGGCCGCTCTGCTCACCAGCGTCCGCGACGACAAGGACAAGTCGGCGCTGTACCTCGGTGAGTGCCGCCGCATGGGCATCAAGGTGCTCCCGCCCGACGTCAACGAGTCGGTCGCCAACTTCGCCGCGGTCGGCACCGACATCCGCTTCGGCCTCGAGGCCATCCGCAACGTCGGCCGCAACGTCGTCGACGCCATCGTCGCCGCCCGCGAGGAGAAGGGCCGCTTCACCTCATTCAAGGACTTCCTCTCCAAGTGTCCTGCGGTGGTGTGCAACAAGCGCACGGTCGAGTCGCTGATCCGCGGCGGCGCCTTCGACGGGATGAGCGAGACCCGCCAGGGCCTCGCCCGGGTGCACGAGGACTACATCGACCACTTCATCGACATCAAGCGCCAGGAGGCCATCGGGCAGGACTCGCTGTTCGGCGGGTTCGGCGACGACGACGCCGGTGGGGACGCCTTCGACGTGTCGGTGCTGCCCCCGATCCCCACGACCGAGTGGGACAAGCAGACCCTGCTCGGCTTCGAGCGCGAGATGCTCGGCCTCTACGTCTCCGACCACCCCCTCTTCGGCATCGAGCACGTGCTGAGCCAGCACGCCGACACCTCGATCGCCTCGCTCATGGGCGAGGACGGCAAGCCCGAGGGGTCGACCGTCCAGATCGCCGGGCTCATCACCGGCCTGCAGGTCAAGCGCACCAAGAAGGGCGACCTCTGGGCGATCGTCACCGTGGAGGACCTCGAGGGCGCCATCGAGTGCCTGTTCTTCCCCTCGGCGTACATGACCGTCTCGACGATGCTCGGCCACGACAAGGTGGTGGCGGTCAAGGGCCGGGTCAACCGCCGTGACGACTCGGTCTCGATCTACGCCTCCGACCTGATCCTCCCCGACATCACCGACGGCCCGCGCGGTCCCGTGGTGGTGACCATGGAGACGACCCGGGCGACCACGGGCAAGATCGAGCAGCTCAAGAACGTGCTCAGCTCGCACCCGGGCTCCACGGAGGTGCACGTCCGGCTCAGCCAGGCGGGCCGGTCCGTCCTGATGAAGCTCGACGACAGCTACCGGGTCAACGCCACCGAGGCGCTGTTCGGCGACCTGAAGGTCATCCTCGGCTCGCGCTGCCTTTCCGGGTAGCCGCCCCGCCGCCCACGCAGGGAGCGATGGCCGGGCCGCCGAGCCCCGCGGCATACAGTGCTCCCATGCCGACCCCGCCCTCCGCGCCCCGCCGCGAGCACGTCCGCGAGCACCACGGCGACCGCGTCATCGACCACTACGAGTGGCTCCGCGACAAGTCCGACCCCGAGGTCATCGCGCACCTGGAGGCCGAGAACGCCTATGCGGAGGAGATGACGGCGCACCTCGAGCCGTTGCGGCAGGCGCTGTTCGAGGAGATCCGGTCCCGGACGCTGGAGACCGACCTGAGCGTGCCGGTGCGCAGCGGCGGCTGGTGGTACTACACACGCACGTTCGAGGGAGCGCAGTACGCCGCCCACTGCCGGGCGCCCGTCAGCGCACACCCCAGCCGTCCCGAGCCGGAGCCGGGCAGCGAGGTCGAGGGCGAGCAGGTCCTGCTCGACGGCAACGTCGAGGCGCAGGGCCACGACTTCTTCTCGCTCGGGGCGCTCACCGTGAGCGCCGACCACCGGTGGCTCGCGTATGCCGTGGACACCCAGGGCGACGAGAGGTTCGCCTTGCGCATCAAGGACCTCGACACCGGTTCCGTGGTCGACGAGGCCGTGACGCAGATCGGCTACGGCTGCGCGTTCTCCCTCGACGCGAACCACGTCCTCTACACCCGGGTCGACGAGTCGTGGCGCCCCCATCAGGTCTGGCGCCACGAGGTGGGCACCCCGGCGGAGCAGGACGTGCTGGTCTACGAGGAGGTCGACCCGCGGTTCTGGATGGGTGTCGGCACCTCGCGCGACGACCGGTGGCTGATGATCGGCATCGGCTCCAAGACCACCTCCGAGGTGCGGCTGCTCGACGCCGCCGACCCGACGGCTGAGTTCCGCATCGTCGCGCCTCGCCGTGAGGGCGTGGAGTACGAGGTGGAGCCGGCCCGTGACCGGCTGCTGATCGTGCACAACGCCGACAACCCCGACTCGGACCTCGCCTGGGCGCCGCTCGACTGCACCAGCCACGAGCAGTGGCGCCCGCTGCTGGAGGCCGAGAAGGGCGAGCGGTTCCAGGGCGTCGACGCCTTCGACGACTTCGCCGTGCTGTCGCTGCGCCGCGACGGGCTCACGGCGCTTCGCCTGCTCCCGCGCGACGAGACGGCGGAGGCCGGCTTCGGCGCGGGCCACGACCTGCCGTTCGACCAGCCGGTCTACCAGGTCGGTCTCGGCGACAACCCGGAGAGCTCGACGCCGAGCATCCAGGTGGTGTTCGAGTCGATGGTCACGCCGAAGACGGTCTCCGACTACGACGTCGCAAGCCGCGGCTTCACCGTGCTCAAGCGCCAGGAGGTGCGTGGCGGCTACGACCCCGAGGACTTCGAGCAGCGCCGCGAGTGGGTGACCGCCCGCGACGGCACCAAGGTGCCGATGTCGCTCGTCTACCGACGGGGCACCGAGCCGGACGGCACCCACCCGGGCATGCTCACGGCATACGGCTCCTACGAGGCGTCCTCGGACCCGTACTTCTCCGTGGCGCGGCTGTCCCTGCTGCAGCGCGGATTCGTCTACGCCATCGCGCACGTCCGCGGGGGCGGCGAGATGGGCCGGGCGTGGTACGACCAGGGAAAGCTGCTCGCCAAGAAGAACACCTTCACCGACTTCGTCGACTGCGCTGCGCACCTGGTGGACTCCGGCTGGGTCGCGCCGGACCGCCTCGCGGCAGAGGGCGGCTCGGCCGGCGGGCTGCTCATCGGCGCTGCGGTCAACCTTGCCCCCGACACGTTCCGGGCGGTCCACGCCTCGGTGCCCTTCGTCGATGCGCTCACCACCATCCTCGACCCGAGCCTGCCGCTCACGGTGGTGGAGTGGGAGGAGTGGGGCAACCCGCTCGAGGACCCGGAGGTGTACGCCTACATGAAGGAGTACACGCCGTACGAGAACCTCCGCCCGGTGCGGTACCCCGCGGTGCTCGCGACGACGAGCCTGAACGACACACGCGTCTTCTTCACCGAGCCGGCCAAGTGGGTGGCCCGCCTGCGGGAGACGGTCACCAACGACCCGGCGCAGCGGCCCATCCTCCTGCGCACCGAGATGGTGGCCGGCCACGGCGGAAAGAGCGGCCGCTACGACGCCTGGCGGCAGGTCGCGTGGGAGTGGGCCTTCCTCATCGACCAGGTCGCCCCGGAGGCCGCGCGCCGAGCACCGGTGACGGCAGGTAGCCACCCCCCGCGGAGGTGACGGAACTGGCGGATCTGGCAAGTCCGGCGGATCTGTCCATAACGTCGCGCGGGTGACGCGGCGGGTCTACTCTCGTCTGGGAAGCAGGGGCCTGTAAGGGGTGGGCTTTTCGTGGAACGAGGCGCCGCGATGACCGCAGCGGAGCTGCTGCGCGCCCGGGACTGGTCGACCACCGGGCTCGGCCCGCGCTCGCGCTGGCCGGCCGCCGTCGAGCACGTCGTCGCCACGGTCATGGAGTCGCCGCTGCCGCTGTGCTACCAGCACGGCCCGACGCTGGACATGGTCTACAACGACGCGTTTGCCCACATCCTCGGCGTCAAGCACCCGGACGTCTTCGGCCTCCCCACGCGGGAGGCGGTCGCCGAGGTGTGGGAGCAGCCCAACGTCGGCGCGGCCTTCCTGCGGGTGCTCGAGACCGGCGAGTCGTTCCTCGAGCACGGAGTGCGCCTGACACTGCGCCGTGGGCGACCCACGCCCTACCGGCTGGACGACGGCTACTACACGCGAGCGGCCTCCCCGGTCCGTGACGACACGGGCGCGGTGATCGGTGTGCTCCACATGGTGCTGGAGACCACCGAGGGCGTCGAGCGGATCCGTGAGCTCGCCGGCCTGGCGGGTTCCCTGTCCGTGGCCGCCACCGTCGACGACGTCTGCAAGGTGGCCCTGCAGCACGCCTCCCTCACGCTGCCGGTGGTGGAGGTCCTGATCTGCCTGCCGGAGGAGTCCGGAGGCGGTCAGTCGCCGGGGGAGCTGCGCGTCACGCGTCACCGGCTTGAGGACGTGGTCTCCCCGCTGGAGGAGCGTCTGCCGCTCATCTGGACGGCGCTGAGCGGTGATGAGCGCCTGGTCGTGCAGCGGGCGCTGGCCGGTGGCGGCGTCGCCCAGCACGACGACCTCGTCGTGGTGCCCATGCCGACCGACGGCCACATGGGAGCCGTCGTCCTGCGCCTGGAGAGGCTGGACGGACCCCATGACCCGCTCGCTGCGGATGCCCGCACCATGCTGTCCTCCGCCGCCGCCCTCGTGGGCCAGGCAATCGCCCGTGCCCAGCTGCTCGACCGCGAGCGCAGCACGGCGGAGCTGCTCCAGCGGGCCCTGCTCCCGCAGCTCCTGCCGCAGTCGCGCTCTTTCGCCCTCGCCGGGCGCTACGAGCCCGTCGCCACCGGAGCGGTCGCCGGCGGCGACTTCTACGACGCGTTCTCCATCCCGGACGGCCGCCTCGTGCTGGTGATCGGAGACGTCATGGGCCGGGGTGTCGCGGCCGCGACGGTGATGGGGCAGATCCGCGCGGGTGCCCGGGGCGCCGCGATCTCCGACCCCGAGCCGGACTCGGTGCTGTCGACCCTCGACGAGATGGTGGCCGGACTCGACCAGCTCTGGCCCGACGCGGTGTCGACCGGGCAGTCCCACGACCGGGCCGGGCGCGGTTTCGGGGGAGGCTTCGGCGGCGAGCTGTTCGTCACCATGCTCTATGGGCTGCTCGACACCCACACCGGAGAGCTCACCCTGGCGAGCGCCGGGCACTGCCCACCGGCCCTGGTGCCGTCAGCGCGGCCAGGCCAGGCCGGGACCGGTCCCGGACCGCGGCCGCACATCGTCGACCTCGTCACCGGGCCGCCTCTCGGCCTGGGCGGCCCACGCCCCGTCCAGACCATCAAGCTCGACGTGGGGGAGGTGCTGCTCACCTTCACCGACGGCCTGCTCGAGCGCCGCTCCAGCACCCTCGGCGACGGTGAGCGCCGGCTGCTCGAGGTGCTGGACGCGGTGTCCTCGGACAACCCGCGCAGCGTCTGCCAGGCGGTCCTCGAGGCGATGGCCGCCTCAGGGGGCTTCGAGGACGACTGCGCCCTGCTCGCGGTGGGGCGCACCTCGCTCGAGCACCGTCGGGCGACCCTGATGGTGCCTCCGCTGCCGGAGGCCGTGCGCCCCGCACGCGACTGGGCACGAAGCCAGCTGATGCTCTGGGGAATCCAGGAGGACGCGCAGTTCGCCGTGGTCACCGGCCTGTCGGAGCTGGTCACGAACGTGGTGCTGCACGCCGGCACCGACGCGCACGTCAGCCTGGAGCTCGATGGGTCCCGGCTGACCTGCAGCGTCAGCGACACGGGCAGTCGCGGGCTGCCCACAACCGCGTCCCAGGGCGGTTCGGCCACCCGAGGGAGGGGGCTGCGGCTGGTGCAGAGCATCAGCAGCGCCTTCGGCTCGCACCGCACCGCCAATGGGGCCACGGTGTGGTTCGAGGTGGAGGTCGGGGCGACCTCGCCGGGTGACCGCTGGGAGTGACGCAGCACGCCCTGCCGGTGCAGCACCCGTGCCGCCCCCGCGACAGCTCAGCCGGTCAGCCCGGCCTCGCGTGCGTGCAGCTCGGCGATGGTCGCCTTCGCCTCCTCGAGGTCCTCGTAGAGCTCCGAGGCTCCCCGGTACTCGGCCGTGAAGCCCACGACGTAGTCACCGCTGATGCGGCCCACGACCTGGCCTGAGGCGTCCGAGAGGACGTAGAGCCCCGCGCGCTGGCGCGTGATCAGCAGTCCATCGGCCTCGGCTCCCTCGAGGCCCAGGAGGCGCTCGGGAGGCGGGAGTCGTTCCGTGGTCGGGACGTGGCGCAGGTCCTCGGCGGCGGGAAGCACCTCGGCGCCGAAAACGTGGTCACCACTGCGTGGTGCCCGTCGCCACGTGATCCTGGACACCCTGTGGCTGATCGCGCGCATCGTGACCCCCTGCTTGATCGACACGCTGACGGCCGCTGCCGCCCCCGTATGCTGCGATTCAAGAAAGAGTAAAGACAAAGTAAAGAAAAGGGAAGAGGTCCCGAGGGTTCACGCCTGCCGCTCAGGCGGCCGACATCCGCCGAGCCTGCGTGATCGGGAACCGGGCGAACCTGTCGATCCGGAACCGCTGCCAGGCACGGCGGTGGCGCGCGTCGAGAAGGGGCAGCGCCTCCTCGGCGTCGAGCAGGACCGGCACGCCCACCTCGAAGGTCTCGCCCTGGAACTGGATCGTCGCGCCACCGGCGGCAACGGCATTCCTCAGCCAGTCCACCTGCTCGCCGTAGGGCAGGGGCACGACGAAACCCTCCGGCACCGGGACGGCCACGACCGGGGTGGCGTAGCGCCGGCCGCTGCGCCGGCCCACGTGCCGCAGCACCGCGGCATACCAGTGCCGTCGTCCTGCCATGGTGAGCATGGCGGGGTTCAGCACCCGCTTGTTGAAGGCCCTGATGGCGTCCCGCACCCGGTGCGTGGAGGGACTCGGAACCCGACTGGCACGTGCGTCCACCGCCGTCGCCTCACATCTCAGCCGGCGTGATGAGCCCGTAGTGGCCGTCGTACCTCAGGTAGAGCAACCGCCCCCGCCCGGTGTCGGGGTCGAGGTAGAACAGGAACGGCTCGGCGGAGACGTTGAGCCGCCCGATCGCCTCGGCCTCGGACAACGTGGGGGCGGCGCCGGCGAAGGTCACCAGGGTGTCCTGCTCGGCATGAGGCACCACGTCGCCGACGATGGCGAACCGGCCGTCGCCGTTGCGGTAGACGACGGCGTCCTTGCCCGACTGCAGGTCGGTGAACATGTAAAAGTCGTGCCCGAGCAGGTCCATGTCGAAGGCGGCCTCGTCCGGTGTCAGCTCCTGGAGGGCAAAAGACTTGCGGCGCAGGACTTCTCGCTCTTCGGGCGGGCGGGGGAAGAAGGACTCACGGCGGCTGGGCAGGTCGCCGTGGCGCCACTGGTGGGCGCTGGACTCGCCGATCCAGCGGTGCCGCGTCCGCAGACGGTCCGCGTGCTGGACGATGTTGCGCTCGAGCTTCTCCTCGAGCTGGTCGACCGCCGCGAACATGTCGGCGGCCACGGCGTGCGCGCGGACGCGGGTGCCGTTGAGATCGAACACCGCCTCGGCGCGGGACTTTCGCTGCACGGCTGGGTCGGCGGTCGTCGTCAGCACCACGTGGGCTGCGAGGATCGGCTCACGGGCCAAGCGGGTGACGTGTTCGACCTTGTCCCTGGCGTAGTCGGCCGCGCCGGTGGGCACATCGCCGCGTTGCGTGACCTCGACGGGCGCAGGGTCCGCGGTGGTCCTACGCGCTGACATGGTCGCCTCGGTGCTGAGTGGCTGCGGTGTGGAACACCTCGCTCACCTCCATCGGTGCTGGGCCCGGCACGGGGCCGGCCCCGGGTGGCTGGTCTTGCAGGCTCCCTCCACGCTAGGCAGCACCCGCGCGGCGCAGCCCGGGCCGATGGTCCCGGCTTGGCCGATGCCCGGATATCGTCGCGGGCGTGCCGGACGCCTCTAACCTCACGCCCGGGCAGCGAGTGGTGCTGCAGCGGCGTTCCAGGCTCAGGGGCACCGGATGATCGCAGATGCTCTCCGGACCGGGTGAGTTTGGGGGAGCATGGAGGTGTTGGAACGGGTGCCCGCTCGAGGGGGCGCTCGTCCGCCCTCCGGTCTCCCCACCGGGGGGTCGGTCCGACCAGACGGGTGACACCTCGTGAACAGCGCAGACCGCGGCACCAGGACCGGAGTGCTCGTGGCCTGTGTGTGGCTGGTCGTCCTGGTCCTGGTCGACCTCGCCGTCAGGTCACCGTCGGTGAACTTCTCACCGCTCTACGCCCTGGCCCCGTTGTCCGCCTGCGCCGTGCTGCCGGCGGCGATGACTGCCACCTTCGCGGCGGCAGCCCTGGGGCTGACGGCCGCGTCACACGCGTGGAACGAACAGTGGGGCGAGCCACAGATGTGGGTCCGGCTCCTGGACGTCGCCCTGGTGGGTGCGGCGGCGGTCGCGATCGCCGAGGTGCGCGTGCGCAGGGAGGCGCGACTGGCGAGGGTCGAGCGCATCGCAGAGGTGGCGCAGCGGACGATCCTGCCTCTCATCCCGGCGCGGGTGGGCTCGGTCTCGGCCGCGGCGCGCTACCTGTCCGCGGCCGAGGACACGCTCGTCGGCGGCGACTTCTACGACTGGTTCCACTCCGAGCGCCGCACCTGCTTCTTGGTCGGCGACGTCCGAGGGAAGGGCGTGGGCGCTGTCGAGCAGGCCGCCCGGGTGATCCGGGCGTTTCGCCAGTCGGCAGCTGCTGGGGAGGACCTGGCCACGATCGCCGGACAGATGAGTGCCTACCTCGTGCCGTTCTTCGACGACGAGGAGTTCGCGACGGCCGCCCTGCTCGAGGTGGGCACCAACGGCCAGGTGACGCTCGTCGACTGCGGGCATCCCGCCCCGCTCCTCGTGCCCCACCGCGGGATGGCCGGCTTCGTCGAAGCCCCGGTCTGCCTGCCGCTGGGCCTCGGCACGACCTATGAGGCAACCTCGGTGTCGTGGTCTCCCGGCGACCGGTTGCTGCTCTACACCGACGGCCTGAGCGAGGCGCGTGACGGGCACGACGAGTACCTGCCGGTGGCGGAGCTGACGCCAGTGCTGGGGGAGCGGGCCATCGAGGACGCCCTGGACGCGGTGCTCGACCAGGTGCGGGAGCACGTTCCGGACGGCCGTCTCGCCGACGACCTGGCGGTGCTCCTCCTCGAGAACACCGGCGTGGAGCCGCCCCGCCGGAGGGACGCGCGTGACCACCTCGCCTTCGAGGCGTCGGCGAGGCGCCTGGAGGCCACCTGGTGAGAGACGGGTCAGTGGGGGACCAGCGCCCCCGTGACGCCGTCCCTGTCATCGGCCCCACTCACCGGGTGGGGATCCCTGTCGCACACGGCGGCGAGCAGACAGGTGTCGTCCGCCCTGGCTGACCCCCGCAGCAGGGCGTCCTCCACCTTCTGGCAGACGGCTTCGGCGGTGGTCCGCCGGTGCCCGGCGAACACGTCGGCCAGCGCCGCGAGTCCGTCGTCGATGGAGCGAGTGCGGTCCTCGACGAGGCCGTCACTGTAGAGCAGCAGGGCGCACTCCGGGCCTAGGCGCACCGTGCCGTTGCTGAACGTCGCTCCCTGCTCCACGCCGAGCATGAGGCCGGCGGGTTCGTCGAGGTATGCCGTGCCGTGGGCCGTGGTCACGAGTGGCGGCGGGTGGCCGGCGTTGGCGAAGGTGAGCTCGCCGGTGGCCCGGTTCAGGATGGCGCAGAACACCGTCGCCAGCGCTTCCGGGAGGAGCCGCACCAGCGCGTTGTTCGTGCGCTCCAGCACGAGCGCCGGGTCCGGGTGGTCCACGGCGTAGGCGCGCAGGGTGTTCCTGATCTGGTTCATGGCAGTGGCCGACGCGAGGTCGTGGCCCACGACGTCCCCGATCACGAGGCCGAACCTCTCGCCGCCCAGGGGGAACGCGTCGTACCAGTCGCCGCCCACACCGACGCCCTCGGTGGCGGGGAGGTAGCGGACGGCCAGGTCGAGTCCCGGGGTTGCCGGCAGCCGCTCGGGAAGCACCGAGCGCTGGAGTGTCTCGGCGACACCGTGCTCGCGCGCGAAGGCCTCCGCGTTGGCGAGCCCGACCGCGAGCCGGCGCCCCAGCTCCTCGACGACCCGCACGTCGGCCTCGGTGAACGCGGCCACGGGGCGCGTGCGGCCCACGAGCAGCACCCCGAGCCTGCGACCTGAGACGTCGAGGGCGACCGAGATGGTGCTGTCGTGCCGGTCGAGGAGCTGGCTCTGGCCGGTGCGGAGCGTGTGCTGCAGCGCGGTGACCTCGTCGGTCGTGAGCTGCCCCTCGGGCGACGACGACGGGGTCCGCTCCTCCGGCGCGCCGAGCCGCTCACCGGCGGCCAGGTGGAGGGCGCCGTCGCTGCCGGGCACGAACACGGCGGCGAAGTCGGCGAGAGCGGGCACCACCAGACGCGTCGCGTGCTGGAGCAGGTCGTCGCTGTCGCCGGTCGCGGCGACGAGCGCTCCTGCCCGCAGCAGGAGCTGCAGCCGGTCCTCCGCCTCCTCGGCGTCGGTCCGTGCGGCGCGGGCGCTCGCGAGCAGCGCGGCGCGTTCCTCCTCGGCGTGCCGGCGTTCGGACAGGTCGACCACGAAGGTCACCCAGTGCAGCGGGTCGCGGCCGACCACGGCCGCGCCGACGAGCACCGGCACCCGGCGGCCCGAGGAGTGCACCAGCTCCTTCTCGTAGGGCGAGCACGCGCCTCGCTGGCGGAGCTGGGCGATGCCGTCGTCGTCGTGCCCGCTCCACTCCGGCGGCGTCATGGCCCGCCAGCCCACCCGCCCGTGGGTGAGGTCGGCGCGGTCGTGGCCGACCATGGACAGGAACGCGTCGTTGGCCTCCAGGACGCGCCGCTCGTCGGCCAGCACGAAGCCCAGGACGTTGGTGTCGCGCAGACGCCCCAGGAAGCGGTCCCACTCGCGCAGGGCGGCGGCGGCACGGCGCTGCTCGGTCACGTCGGTGAACATCGTGTAGACCCGCTCTGGCACACCGTGGGCGTCGCGTGCCTCGGGCACCGCGGTGACGAGGAGCCATCGCCGTTCGCCCGTCCGCCCGTGCCGCACGCCCATGACGACGTCGCGCACGACGTCTGCGCTGCGCAGTGCCTCCATCGCGGGGTGCTCGATGCCGGGGAACGGTGAACCGTCCTCGTGGACCGCCTCCCACGACGGGTCGTCCGAACGCAGCCCCATGAGAGCCTCGGCAGGTGCTCCGAGGATCTCCGCAGCGGCGGGGTTGACCGTGATGATGGAGCCCTCGGCGTCCTGGTAGACGACGCCCTGCAACATGGTCTCGAAGAGCGTGCGGTAGCGCTCCTCGGCCCCGAGTGCCGGGTGGTCCTCGCTGCGCGGCGGGTCCTCCGGACGTGCTGGAACCGGCTCCATCTGCCCTCCCGTCCAGCGGCCGTCGTCCCGTGGCCCGACCGTAACACCGCGTCCCGACGGGAACTCGGTGAATCGGGAACCCGGAGCCAGGTCGCGCTGGGCGCTCCGCCGGACGCTGGTCAGCGCTCGTCCAGGCGCTCGGCCAGGAACGCCTTCTCGGCCTCGTTCCTCGTGAGCTCGAACGCCCTTCGGTATGCCGCGGCCGCATCTTCCGAGCGCCCTTGGCGTTGCAGGAGGTCGGCCCTGACGGTGTGGAGGTACTGGTAGGAGTCGAGCGCGCCGTCCCGTTCGAGCTCGTCGATCTCGGCCAGCGCCCGGGCCGGTCCCGCGACCTCCGCGACGGCGACTGCGCGGTTCAACGCCACGACCGGTGACGGCCACACCGACAGCAGCGCGTCGTAGAGGCGCACGATCTGCGGCCAGTCCGTGTCGTCGAAGGACTCGGCCTGCGCATGAAGGGAGGCGATGGCGGCCTGCAGCACGAACCGGCCCGTCGGGCCACCGCGGAGCCCGTCGACGATCAGGTCATGTGCCTCGGCGATCGCGGACCGGTCCCACCGCGAACGGTCCTGCTCCGCGAGCCGCACCAGCCGTCCCTGCTCGTCCACCCGCGTGCTTCGTCGGGCGTTGGTGACGAGCAGCAGGGCCAGCAGCCCCTGCACCTCACGCTCGTCGGGCACGAGCTCGCGGAGCATCCGCGCCAGGTGGATGGCCTCGTTCATGAGGTCTGTGCGCACCAGGGAGGCGCCCGACGGTGCGGTGTGGCCGATGGTGAAGAGCACATGGATGACGCCCAGCACCGCGCGGAGACGGTGGGGCAGCTCCGCGGGGCTCGGCACGCGGTAGGGGATGCGCGCAGCCGCGATCTTCTTCTTGGCGCGGGTGAGCCGCGCGCCCATCGTCGGCTCGGACACCAGGAACGCTCGGGCGATGTCGGCCGTCGAGATCCCGCACACCAGCCGCAGGGTCAGCGCGAGCTGCGCCTCCTGCGCCAGCGCGGGGTGGCAGCAGAGGAAGACCAGCCGGAGCCGTTCGTCTGGCACGTGGGCGGTCAGCTCGTCCGTGTGCCGTTCATCGGTATGCCGTGGTGCCGGCTCCTCGGGACCCGCTGCTGCGGTGCCTTCCGGCACCACGAGCAGGGGGAGCTTCGAGCGCAGGACGTGGCCTCGGCGTCCCACGTCGATCGCCCGCCGCTTCGCCGCGGTGGTCAGCCAGCCGACCGGGTTCTGGGGAGGGCCATCACGCGGCCACGCGGCCAGGGCCGCGGCATACGCCTCCTGGACGCACTCCTCGGCGACGTCGAGGTCGCCTGTGACGCGCACCGTCGCGGCGAGCACCAGCGCCCAGCCGCGACGGTGCGCATCAGCGACCGCTGTCGCTACGGCATCCGGGTCGGCACCGCTCACCCGGCCACCGGTTCCCGCACGAAGCTGCCTGCGACAGGTCGGACCTCGACCCCGCCGCCCTGGCGGGTGACGGGGTTGCGACCGGCGATCGCCAGTGCCGCGTCGAGGTCGGGTGCCTCGATGATGTAGAACCCGGCCACCACCTCCTTGGCCTCCACGAACGGGCCGTCGGTGATCGCGTCGCCTCGGATCGACGTCGCGGTGGCACGCGACTCCAGCGCGAAGGCGGCCGTCATGCAGCCGGCCTCCTCGAGCTCCTGCGCGTGGCTCTGGTGGAGGTCCAGCTCCTCCTGCGACGGCTCCTCGCGGTGCGCCGCGTCCGCCGCATAGATGAGGACGGCGTACTGAGCCATGGTGTTCTCCTTGTCGGTCTGTCTCTCGTCCTTGCACCTCTTTGTCGAACGGGATCGACGATTTCGACAGCCCTCGCCTGCACTGTCCAGAGGTCCGAGGCTGCGGGGTGTGCCGGAGTCACGTGCCGGGGTTCGCAACCAGGCGCAGGAGGGTGGCGTCCAGGTCGATGAGCGCTCCGATGCGCAACCCCGACTCCTCCAGTCTGGGCGGATGCAGTCGCGGCCAGCCCTGGGTCGTGACGGGCAGGCCCGCTGCCGCACACGTCTCGTAGAACGCGTCGACGTCGTCGAGTCGCAGGCAGCAGCTGAAGGAGCTCGTGGCCGGGTCGAGCTCGGGGAACGGGAAGAACTCGAGGGTTGCGCCCTCCCTGGTGAGGATCAACCAGCCGTTGTCGCCATACTCCTCGACGAATCCGAGCCGGGTGTAGAAGGCCAGCGTTGCCCGCAGATCGCGTGACGGCAGGTTCGGTGTCGCCCGGTTGGCCATGGTCGGACCGTAGGGAGGGGCACTCTTGCGGTCAAGCGCTGGGCAGCGCTCAGCGGATGGCGTCGAGCAGCATCCGGATCGACGCCGAACCGCGCGATGAACGCGGAAGGCTGCCCCGATCACAACTGGTCGAGCAGCCAGCGCGGGCTCCTGCTGCTGGCGCCGCACCCCTCGACGCTGTCGCGCAGCCCCCGGTCGGCGGTGACCACGGTGACGCCGCGCCCGTCACCGAGCGCCAGCTGCCTCTTCACCTCGTCAACGATCGCGTCGTCGCCCGAGCCATCTGCGTGAACGGTTCGTACGTGTCCGACGTGGCCCGCCCGCGGCCCACGCCTTGCGTCGCCCTCGAGGACCAGCACGACCTCGTCGTGGGCCAGATCGGTGGCCGAAAGGCGCTCATGCAGCCGACGGGCTGCACCGGCCCGGTCACGCCACCAGCCGTCGGGACGACTCCCCACGACATTGGCCCCGTCGACGATCAGAACCTCCACCTGCCAAGCGTATTGAGCGGCCGTCGCGCAGAGCGGTTGGCCGTCGGGATTGCGACAGTCAGACGTGACCGCCCGGGGGCGAAGCGGGCTCCGTGGTTCCACCCCTGAGCCTGTTGTCGGCGAGGCACTACGCTCACCGCATGAGCCGGATCTTCACCACCAGCTTCGCGTCGGTGTATCCCCACTACGTGACGAAGGTCGAGAAGAAGGGGCGCACGAAGGCGGAACTGGATCAGGTGATCGAGTGGCTGACTGGTTTCGACGAGTCAGCACTGAGTGGTCATCTGGCCGCGGGCACGACCTTCGAGGACTTCTTCGCCGATGCACGGCTCAACCCGCAGGCGTCGATGATCACCGGGGTGGTGTGTGGTGTGCGCGTCGAGGACGTCGAGGATCCTCTGATGCAGAAGATTCGCTACCTGGACAAGCTGGTCGATGAGCTTGCCAAGGGCAGGCCGATGGACAGGGTCCTGAGGGCGTGAGCGTCTTCGGAGGGGCAAGGTCCCCCGTGATGGCCCCGCGTCGCTAGGTAGTGGCCCCGGCCGCCGCCCGGGTGAGCTCAGGGCACAACCTGGCCCCCGCGGCCGTTCAGGGGGCCCATACCTGCCGGAACTTGCCGCTCCGAGCGTCGACGGCAGGAGGGTCATGAGATCGTTCGACTGCGACCCCGGACGCCCCGTGGGCCGCGAGAAACTGCGTCAACCGTGCCACCACGGCATGCCACACCTCGTCCGAATCGGCGTCCTGCCGGGTGTCGAGCCGCACGGTCAGCGTTCTGGGGCCCGTGCCGAGAGCCTGGAAGCGGTGCACCCCGGGCGTCTCCTCCACCACTGCTCCCAGCGCGAGAGGCAGGATTCTGACGGCGCGGCCGTCCGGCGACTGGAAGGTCAGCACGTCGTTCGTCCGACCCTCGACTTTCACCGCGGGCAGTACGCTGCCGCAGGGACAGGGGGTCGTCGAGACTTCGACGCGGTCGCCGAGGTCGTAACGGATCAAGGGCTGCACCAGGTTCGCCAGGTTGGTGACGAGAACCGTGTGGGAGGTCGTGCCCGCAGGAACCGGCTGGTAGCGCTCGTCGACCGGCTCGAAGAGGTACCAGTCGGTGTTGACGTGGAACGAGCCGTGGGTGCAGCCGATGGCGAGACCAGGTGCCTCCGAGGCTGCATAGCCCTGCACGACCCGAAGGCCCTCGAAGGCGCTGTTGATCTCACGCCGGTACTCGTCCGTCATCGCTTCGCCCGCAGTGATGGCCAAGAGCGGGCTGATGCTCAGGCGCCCCGCGAGCTGCTCCTCCGCCAACAGGGCCAGCGCGCTTGGGTAGGAACTGATCAGCGTCGGCTGGTACTCGTTCAGCCCGGCGACGAGTTCCTCCACTGGCCGGAGCACCGAGAGCACGCGAATCCGTCGCGCAAGGATGGGGCTGCGCCGGCGGACGCTTTCGGCGAGCACGACCCCGGCGTAGTGGCCGCCCGTGGCGAAGAGGACGGTCGAGCGCAGGCCGTGCCGGGCCAAGACGGGCATGAGACGCCACGTCTGCAGGGCGCGCCGGGCGCGGAGGCGGGCCACGACCTGCAGCACCTGCCACGATGCGCGGTCGTGCAGCACCACTGCGGGCTCCCCGGTGGTCCCTGAGGTGGTGAAGACGTGGTAGCGGCCCAGATAGGGGCTGCCGACCAGCGAGAGGTCGGGAAGGAAGTCCCGCCTCAGCCCCGCCAAGGTGACCTCGGGATCCGTGACCCAGGCGTCGAAGTGCGCCATGAGGTCCCGCTTGGTTACCGGCGGCAACAGATACGGGTCCGCGACTCGCGCCGGCAGCCCCTCGTACAGCGAACGGTAGTACGGCGAGGCCGTGCGTGCGTGATGGACGAGCCGGTGCAAGCGCTCGCCCTGCAGTTGCCGAACGGTGGTCTCCCCGCCGCGTTCGGCTCGGAGGGTCTCCCACAGCGTCTTGAGCATGTCCACCCCCAAGCAGGGCCTCCCCCCACACGCTAAGGCATTGCTGCTCGTCGGGCAGTTCTCACTTCCCGCGGATGATGTGCGGGGGTCAACCTCCGACGCACCTTGTCTGTCGTGATGTTCGACTGGTACCAGCGCTATCTGGTCGACACCGGCAGGTCGGCCATGCTGTGGCTCCTCTTAGGGTTCGTGTTCACGTATGCCGTCACCCGGTGGGTCACGTTGCGGATCCGTTCGCGGACGGGGAGGGAGTCCGGACAGCAAGGCACCGCAGTCAAGGACGTCTACATCGGCGGTGTCCACGTCCACCACCAGGTCTGGGGAATCCTGCTGGTGCTGGTGACGGGCATGCTGGAGTTCCGGTTCAGTCCGTCTTCTCCGTGGCACGAGGTGCTCAGCGTCCTCTTCGGCGCGGGCGCGGCACTCGCCCTCGACGAGTTCGCTCTGTGGCTGTATCTCAAGGACGTCTACTGGACCGAGGAGGGGCGCAAGTCCATCGACGCGGTCATGGTGGCCGGGGTGGTGGGCCTGGCTCTTCTCGCGGGCACGTCGCCGTTCGGCGTAGAACCGGGCTCTGTGGAGGCTCAGGGCCTGGTCATCAGCTCGCTCGGCGTGGTCATCCACATCTCGTACACGATCATCTGTCTGCTGAAAGGAAAGCTGGCCACCGGACTCATCAGTCTTCCGGTGCCACTGGTCGCCCTCGTCGGTGCGCTGCGTCTGGCCAAGCCGGAGTCCTTCTGGGCCCGGCGCTTCTACTCCGAGCGGAAGAGGGCGAAGTCTGAGGAGCGGTTCGGCGCCCGCTACCTTGCCCGTCGGGAGCGGCTGCGGAGCCTCGTCTCCGGTGGGAGCGGCAGGTGACCTCAGCCCCAGGTGTCGAAGGCCACGATGCTTCCCACAGGCTGAAGGTCGTGCTGGAGCTGCTCGTCGGAGCGGTGGTTGAGGTAACGGCCGTCCGAGCTGGTCCACTCGCGGTTGCTCGTGTGGCCCACACGCCGATTGCGACCGTCCCACCGGGTCGGACCACCCGGGCAAGCTCTTGGACCGCCAGTGGGAAACCGTTTCCGGGCAGGTGCATCAGCGTGCTCATGGATTAGGCGGCGTCGAAGGCGTTGTCGTCGAAGGGAAGAGCCACCGCCGAGGCCTCGACCCCATCGAGTCCCAAGTCGCGGCAGGTCTGCACGGCCACGGACGACAAGTCGACTCCGGCGTCAGACATGCCATCTCGACGAGCGAGACCCCTCGTTCCCGGCCGCCATCCAGTGGGTAGCGAGGAGCGGTAGGTCGCGGCTGTCGACAAGGCCCATCGTCAGCAAGCGGCCGTCAGCTCGGGGTCCTTGCCCAAGAGCTTCAGTTCGATCCGAGCTTCCGCGGGGTTCACGTCGTCAGCCTGCCGCGGAACCGGCCACTGTGGCAGCCGAGCTCCCGAGCGGTTCTGATCGGAGCATGCCGTGTCACGAGACCGAGATTGGCCTTCGCGGCTTGTGAGCGCGTTCGGAACCATCGTGGGGCAACATGCACGACGATGGCGTGGTGTCAGGTTCGCTGCCGGAGTTCGTCGCGCTGTGGTTCGGGTCCTCGAACGAGGGCTTGGAACCGCGGGCGATGGTCGAGCCTCTCCTCTCCTTCAATGCTGTTCCCTCGGAACCATGGAGAGATGGGGAAGTCGAGGTTCTGGTGGTCGAGAACCAAGGGGTGTGGCTGTGGGGGCGTCGCCCGGATGGCAGATTCGTCGAGCGGGAGAACGAGCCCGACGCGTCCTGGCGTGATATCGAGGAGGACGGTGAGGCGTTCTGGCTGCATCACGCCGGCTTCGAGGCGGTGTGGGCCTTGCCCGCCCATCGCAGCGCGCAGGAGTTCGGCACGGACGCGGTTCGGCGTCTGGAGGAGCTCACCAGCTCTCTGCCCTGCGCTGAGTGGAGCTGGCCAGGCACGAGGCAGCGGATCAGGGTGCGGGATCGGACGGTCCTGATGATCTGTGCAGTCGAGCAGGCGCACTGGGTTGTGGCCTCTGCACCGTCCGAGGCTGACCTTGGCTGGCTCGATGCTCTGGACCTGCGCTGGGACGAGCAGGACTCCCGCGTGCCAACGCGAAACGGCGGCTGACGCTGCGGGACGTCCGTAGACGTTCGCAGGCCAGCCGCCGTTTCTGCCTCGCTGACGCTCGGCTAGATGTCGAAGTACATCTCGAACTCGTGCGGGTGCGGGCGGAAGCGGATCGGGTCGACCTCGTTCTTGCGCTTCCACTCGATCCAGGCCTCGATGAGGTCCTCCGTGAACACGTCGCCCTGGAGCAGGAACTCGTGGTCGGCCTCGAGCGCGTTCAGCACCTCGGGCAGCGAGCCGGGCACTTGCTCGATGGCGGCGTGCTCCTCCGGCGGCAGCTCGTAGAGGTCCTTGTCCACGGGCTCCGGCGGCTCGATGCGGTTGCGGATGCCGTCGAGGCCGGCCATGAGCTGCGCGGCGAAGCACAGGTACGGGTTGGACGACGGGTCCGGCACGCGGAACTCGATGCGCTTGGCCTTGGGGGAACTGCCCGTGATCGGGATGCGCACGCAGGCAGACCGGTTGCGGGCGGAGTACACCAGGTTGACGGGCGCCTCGTAGCCGGGCACCAGGCGGTGGTAGCTGTTGACCGTCGGGTTGGTGAAGGCCAGCAGGGCGGGGGCGTGCTTCAGCAGGCCGCCGATGTACCAGCGGGCGAGGTCCGAGAGGCCGCCGTAGCCGCGCTCGTCGTAGAACAGCGGCTCGCCGTCCTTCCAGAGCGACTGGTGGGTGTGCATGCCCGAGCCGTTGTCACCGAAGATCGGCTTCGGCATGAAGGTCGCCGTCTTGCCGAACTCCCAGGCGGTGTTCTTGATGACGTACTTGAACTTCATGATGTCGTCGCCGGACTGCAGCAGGGTGTTGAACCTGTAGTTGATCTCCTGCTGGCCCGCGGTGCCCACCTCGTGGTGCGAGCGCTCGACCTCGAGGCCGACCTCGGCGAGGTTGAGACACATCTTGTCGCGGATGTCGGCGAAGTGGTCAACCGGCGGGACGGGGAAGTAGCCGCCCTTGAAGCGGGTCTTGTAGCCGCGGTTGCCGCCCTCCTCCTCGCGACCGCTGTTCCAAGCGGCCTCGATGGAGTCGATGTAGTAGTAGCTGGCGTTCGCCTTGGTCTCGAAGCGGACGTCGTCGAAGACGTAGAACTCGGCCTCGGCGCCGAAGTACGCGGTGTCGGCGATGCCGGTCGACTTCAGGTAGGCCTCCGCCTTGGCGGCGATGTTGCGCGGGTCGCGGCTGTAGGAGTCACCGGTGAACGGGTCGACGATGGAGAAGTTCATGACGAGCGTCTTCTCCTTGCGGAACGGGTCCACAAAGCCGGTGCGCACGTCGGGGACGAGCTTCATGTCGGACTCGTGGATCGCCTGGAAGCCGCGGATCGAGGAGCCGTCGAACATCTGGCCGTTGGTGAAGAAGTCCTTGTCGACACTGTGGGCAGGCACGTTGAAGTGCTGCATCACGCCCGGCAGGTCGCAGAAACGGATATCGACGAACTTGACGTCCTCGTCCTTGATGAACGAGAGGACCTCGTCAGCGTTGCTGAACATCTAGCCTCCTGTGAAGGGGCGGCGGGAAGCCACCCGGTGCGTCGCGACCCACCGTAACGGCCGCGGGTTTCCCACCCATGACCCAAATGTTTCGCCGGTGTTACGGAAAGACCGTCTCACGATCTGGATGGCGGCGCTCACTCACCGGACTTGAGCGCGGCACAGGGTCGCGCCCGCGGCATACCGGCCGGGGCTCGTCACAGGGTCACGAACTAGGCTGGCCACGTGGTGGATCGCAAGGACATCGGCTCCTGGCTCGAGGGCCCGGGCTCGCGGGCGCCGGAGAGCGCCGAGTACCCGGGTGAGCGCCTCGGTCTCGCGCGCGAGGGCGCCGGATCCATCGGCCGCGTCGGGCGACGCGTGCTCGGGGTCCTCATCGACTGGACCCTGTGCACCCTCATCGCGTTCGGCCTGTTCGACGTGCCGCTGCCCTTCACGGACACTGCCGACGGCGGCGCGTGGATCACGCTGGCGGTCTTCGCCGTCGAGAACCTCCTCCTCGTCGGCACCCTCGGCTTCACCATCGGCCACCGCGTGGTCGGCCTGCAGGTCCGCAGCATCAACGGCGCCGCCGCGCGCCCCGTGCAGGTGCTCGTCCGCACCGTGCTGCTGTGCCTCTTCCTCCCGGCGATGTTCTGGGACCGCGACGGACGCGGGCTGCACGACAAGGCCGCCGGCACCGTCATCGTGCGGCTCTGATCGACCGCCCTCCGAGGGTATGCCGCGTGGCGGCATCGCTCGGCACCCCTCGGCGGCGCACCGTCAGTGCCGGCGCACCACCTCCTGGATGCGGCGTGACGCGTCGGACAGGATGTCGACGACCTCCCGGCCCTGCTCGGAGGTGAGCCCGTACTGCCGCCAGGCCCGCCGGGCCTCCTCGCGCAACTCGGCAACGGCCGCCTCGACCTCCTGGCGCACCGACGGGGCCGACCCGCGCCACGCGTCGGCGCCACCGGCCGGGGTGGCGGTGCTCCGCGCGTGGCGGGCGGCCTCCTTCAGCTCCGTGCGCAGGTCGCTGCTCTGGCTGCTCACCCGCGACCGGACCTGCTCGGCGAGCTCGTGGACGGAGTGGTCGAGGTCGCTCTCGAGCGTGGCGAGCTCCTCGGCCCGCGCGGAGACCTCGGCGCGTCCGGCGTCGGTGATGCGGTAGACGGCCTTGCGGCCCTCGTCGGAGCGCTCGACCAGGCCTTCCTCCTCGAGCTTGGCGAGGCGCGGGTAGACCGTGCCCGCGCTCGGCGTGTAGAGACCGTTGAACCGCTGCTCGAGGTCCTGGATGACCTCGTAGCCGTGCCGTGGCCCTTCGTTGAGCAGGGCCAGCAGGTAGAGCCGTAGCTGGCCGTGGGCGAAGACCGGGCTCATTCGTCAGACCGCCTGCTCGCCGGTGGTGCCGAACTCGCCCAGGCCGCTCCCACCCGTGGCCGGGCCGCGCGCTGCCCTGAGCACCACGACGTTGCCCGTGACCGCGTTGGCCCTCAGGCGCAGCGCGCCGTCGCCGTCGGTCAGCTGCCCACCGGCGGCGTACGGACCGTGCCGCAGCTCACGGCCGTCGACGACGACCTGGCCGCCGGGCGAGGTGGCCCGCACGTCGTAGCCGCCGATGGGGGAGCGCACCGTCACGTCGCCGGACACCGACGTCGACGAGATGCTCGCCGTCCCGTTGAGCATGTCGAGCGCGACGTCGCCGCTGACCGTGTGGATGCTGACGTCGGGCAGGTCGCTGCGCTGCGCCGTCACCGAGCCGGAGACGGAGTTCACAGACAGGGGACCTTTCAGCCGGCTGCACTCCACGGCGCCGCTGACGGTGTTGACGGAGGCTGCGCCGGTGAGGTCGTCGAGGGTGAGCGAGCCGGAGACCGTGTTGGTCCTGACCGCGGCCCGAACGCCCGCGACCAGGGCGTCGGCGCTGACCGTGCTGACGGTCGCCGTCGCCTCCTGCGGTATGGAGACGCTGACGACGACCCGGTTGTGGTCGATGCCCTCGACGGTCTGGCGCACCCGGTCGACGACGCCAAGGTCGCTGTCCGGCCCGTGCGTGATCCTCAGCATCGAGCCGTCCCAGCGCACCAGCACCGGCTGTCCCACGACCTCCAGGACCTCGACCCGGGCGGTGGGGGAGTCGTCGTGGGTGACGACGTCGACCCGCCCGCCAACGATGCCCACCTTGAGGGCTCGGACCTGCTCACCGTCCCCACCGATGTCGAGGACCCGCGGGCCCTCCACGCTCCACTTCTCCGGCATGGTCTGCTCCTGTCTCCGATCGCGCTATATCGCGTTTCCTGACACGTTATATCGCGTTCTCGGCTGATGCAAGGGTCTTGGCGGTGCGCAGTGCTGTAGCGCGCTGGCCCCGAGGTCAGTACCCCCGGGCGCGCTGGGAGACTGCGGGCATGTCGCAACAAGCGCCGAGGATCGCCGTCGTGAACTCGCTCGCATACGCCGAGCACGACCCGGAGGCCCCGCTGGTCGTCGAGGCCCTGCGCGAGGCGGGGGCTCGCGCCGACCTCCACGCGTGGGACGCGACGGTCGACTGGACCGGCTACGCCCTCGTGGTCGTCCGCTCGCCCTGGGACTACTTCGACCACCTCGACCGGTTCCTGCGCTGGGTCGATGAGGTCGCCGCCGCGACACGAATCGTCAACCCCGCCAGCGTGATCCGGTGGAACTCGCACAAGGGCTACCTGGCCGAGATGGGGGAGCGGGGCGTGCCGGTGCTGCCCACGATCCTGCTGGCCGGCGGCACCACCGACGCGGCCGAGCGGCTCGCCGACTGCGGCTGGGCCGACGTGGTCGTCAAGCCCGCCGTCGACGGTGGTGCGCGGCAGGCGCTGCGGGCCGACCCGTGCTCGCCGGGGGCCGCCGCTCACGTCGAGCGCCTCGTCGCCGGGGGTGACGTCGTCGTGCAGCCCTACGCGCCGCAGATCGAGGTCGGCGAGACGTCGCTGCTCTTCTTCGGCGGCGCGTTCTCCCACGCCGTGCGCAAGGTGCCGGCCGAGGGCGACTACCGGGTGCAGGCCCACCACGGCGGCACCGAGCACCCGCACGCGCCGAGCGCGGCCGAGCTCGAGACCGCCCGCCGTGCCATGGGGTGCGCGCCGGGACCCCTCACGTACGCCCGCGTCGACCTCATCGACGTCGACGGCGTTCCGACGCTCATGGAGCTCGAGGTCATCGAGCCCGACCTGTTCCTCCGCCGCGACGACCGGGCGCTTGGCCGGTTCGCCGACGCGGTGCTCGCCGAGCTCAGCTAGAGAAGCGGCCTCAGCGGCCGCGCATCGCCTTGCGGTCGACGCGGGCACGCATCGGGTCCATGCCGGCGGGCACCGGGAGCCGGACGCCGCCGAGGGACTTCAGCCGCTTGTTGACGACCGAGACCTCCTGCTTGGTGAGCACCGGCTTCATGCGCTGGACCTTGCCCGACAGCTTGCGCACCGGCACCTGGCCCTCGCCGTCTCCGACGGTCAGCAGGTGGACGGGCACGCCGGGGGCCACGCGGGCGGTCTTCTTGCGCTCGGCCTCGAGCAGGCGGGTGACGCGGCCCTGCGGACCCTCGCCGACCAGCACGATGCCCGGGCGGCCGACGGCGCGGAAGACGAAGGCCGCGCCGGTCATGTCCTCGGGCCGGGTGCCGCGGGCGCCGTCGAGGGCCACCGGCTGCTGTTCGAAGAACCAGCCGCGGCGCAGCGCGCCGAGGGCGGCGCCGGCGGCACCCGGCTGCCCCTCGATGGCGCTGTAGGCGGCCCGCTCGGCGCGGCGGCTCATGGTGATGGTCGCCGCGAGCACCGCCAGCGGCAGGCCGAGGATCAGCGCGTAGACCCAGTGGCCCACCAGGACGCCGATGCCGACGACCACCGCGAGGGTGGCGACGAACGCGAGCAGCATCCACCAGCCGATCAGCCGGTCGACCCGGCGGGCCGCCATGAACACCTGGCGGATCTGTCCGGCGCGCCCCTGCTTCTTGGGCGCGGTCGACTGCTGCTTCTCCTTGCGGGCCATGAGGGTCAGGATACGGGTCGTCAGCCGCGCGCCACCAACGAGGCCGCCTCCTGGCGGGCCGGGCCGTCGGCCTTGGTCGCGAGGTGCTGGAGGTGCTCCGGGATGGGCCTGCCCCACCGGGTCATGGCCTGGGCGTAGAGACGGCCCGCGCGGTAGGACGAGCGCACCAGCGGTCCGGCCATGACGCCCTTGAAGCCGATCTCCTCGGCGAGGTCGCTCCAGTGCACGAACTCCTCGGGCTTGACCCACCGGTCGATCGGGTGGTGCAGCTTCGAGGGGCGCAGGTACTGGGTGATGGTGAGGATGTCGCAGCCGGCGTCGTGCAGGTCGCGCATGGCCTGCTCGATCTCGTGCTCCTCCTCGCCCATGCCGAGGATGAGGTTGGACTTGGTGACCAGCTCGGCCTCACGGGCCATGCTCAGCACCTTCAGGGACTTGTCGTAGGTGAAGGCGGGACGGATCTTCTTGAAGATGCGCGGCACGGTCTCGAGGTTGTGGGCGAACACCTCGGGACGGGCGTCGAAGACCTGGCCGACGAGCTCGGGCTTGGCGCCGAAGTCGGGCGGGAGGATCTCGACCCCGGTCGTCGGGTTCTGCCGGTGGATCTCGCGGATCGTCTCGGCGTAGAGCCAGGCGGCGCCGTCGGGCTGGTCGTCGCGGGCGACGCCGGTGACGGTGGCGTAGCGCAGGTCCATCTGTGCGATCGACTCGGCGACGCGGCGGGGCTCGTCGCGGTCGAGGGGGAGCGGCCGGCCGGTGGCGATGTCGCAGAAGTCGCAGCGGCGGGTGCAGATGTCACCGCCGATGAGGAAGGTCGCCTCCCGGTCCTCCCAGCACTCGAAGATGTTGGGGCAGCCGGCCTCCTGGCACACCGTGTGCAGGCCCTCGCGCTTGACCATCGAGTGCAGCGCCGTGTACTCCGGGCCCATCTTGGCGGTGGTCCGGATCCACGACGGCTTCTTCTCGATCGGCGTCTCGGCGTTGCGCGCCTCGACGCGCAGCAGCCGACGGCCCTCGGGTGCGACAGTCACGAAGACTCCCTTGCCTTCTCCTCGGTGGTGCCCCGACAGCGGGTATGCCGTCGGGCACGGCTGTGCCCGGAGGTCACCGGGCGTCCTTCAAGAGTACGCCTGCGGGAACCGTCGCATTCCCGCGGTCTCCGCCGCCGGCATACGGGTGGAACACCGGCGGGGCCTGTGGTGTTCTGACGGCATGACCGACTCGCTGCGACTGCAGTTCGGCATGGCCGAGCTCAACTTCGAGCAGCGCAACTACCGCCAGGCCGTGGCGATCCTCGAGGGCATCATCGAGGAGGTGCCGGGCAACGCCGAGGTGCGCACACTGCTCGCGCGCTCGTACTTCCACGCCGCGATGCTCCGCAGCGCCGAGGAGCAGGCCCGGCTGCTCATCGAGCGCTCACCCGTCGACGCGTACGCGCACATCATCCTGGGCCGGTCGCTGCAGCGGCAGAGCCGTCACGACGAGGCCCTCGTCTACCTGCGCGTGGCCGCCGCGCTCACCGGGAACGACGACCTCCTGCCGCAGAGAGGTCAGCCGGGCCAGTAGGCCACGAGGAGGGCCTCGCCCGGGCACCCCACCCGCGAAAGACCGTGCGGGTGGTCAGGTCGACGGCCGGCCCGACGAGCAACGCGGTGATGACCGTCCCCGGTCCCACTGCCGCGCCCAGCGCCCAGCCGCCCAGCGCTCCGCCGGCCTGGAGCACGGTGTAGCTCCAGCGGAAGGCCAGGGGCGGGTCGAAGGCCAGCGCTGCGGCCTCAGCCGGCCCCGCCCCGGTGCGCGTCGCCAGGTAGCCGGCGACGCCGAGCGTCAGCAGGATGAACGCGGCCGCGAGCTCGGCGAAGCGCAGGGCCAGGCCCTCGGGGGAGGGCAGCACCGGGAGCATCAGGCCCACGGCGACGCCCACGACGACCGGCTGGACCAGCGTGCCGAGACCCGGGCGGGTGCCGCGGCTCCAGGCCAGGGCGATGAGGGCGACGCCGATCGCGATGTTGACCAGCGCGAAGGAGACCCCGGTGGCCAGGGACAGCCCGGAGACGAGGGAGGAGTAGCCGTCGGAACCGAGCGCGGCGTCGAGCAGCAGGGCCACTCCGGCGCCGAGGACGACACACGACAGCACCAGCTGGAGGACCCGGAAGCGCATGAGGGGTTCAACCGGCACGGGCCACGGTGTCTTCCCGAGCCACGGGGGCTGGGCTCAGGAGGGGTCGAGCACCTCTGCGAGGTGCTTCTCGGCGTAGGGGAGGACGTCCTGCACGCTGACGGTGCGTCCGGCCTCCCGGCTGATCGAGCTGACGCCGGCGTCGTCGATGCCGCACGCGATGATGTTGTCGGCCCACGAGAGGTCGGCGTCGCAGTTGAGGGCGAACCCGTGCATCGTCACCTGCCGGCTGACGCGCACGCCGATGGCGCCGAGCTTGCGGTCGGGCCCGCGGTCGTCGGCGAGCACCCACACGCCCGAACGGCCCTCGACGCGCTCGGTCTCGACCCCGAACTCGCGACAGACCCGGATCATGACCTCCTCCAGGCGCCGGACGTGGGCGACCACGTCGATCGGCACCCCGTGCAGCCGCACGATGGGGTAGCCGACGAGCTGGCCCGGGCCGTGCCACGTGATGAGGCCCCCGCGGTCGACGTCCACGACGGGGGTGCCGTCGAAGGGGCGCTGGTGGGGCTCGGTGCGCTTGCCGGCGGTGTAGACCGGCGCGTGCTCGAGCAGCAGCACGGTGTCCTCGGCGCCCGCCACGACGTCGGCGTGGACACCGCGCTGGCGCTCCCAGGCCGACAGGTAGTCCACGAAGTCGGGGGCGAAGCCGAGGTGCTCGAAACGCATGGCGTCAGCCTACGCCCCGCCAATCCGCCGGCCGTCGGCCGCCGAATGCCGTTCGAAGCCGCCCCACTAGGGTGGTTCGCACACGGCTGCAGCCGGCTGGCCGTGGCGTCGGCAGAGCTGGGGAGCCTGATGAAACCTGCGTGGGTGGTCCGCCTCGGTGCACTGGCCATGGTGCTGGTGTGGTTCGGGATCGGTGGAGTCGGGGGTCCCCTCGTGGGACAGCTCTCCGAGGTGCAGAAGAACGACAACGCCTCGTTCCTGCCCGAGAGCGCCGAGTCGACCGAGGTCATGAGCGCGGTGGCGCGGTTCAGCGAGACGCGAGCCCTGCCCTTCGTCATCGTCATGGAGGCCGACGGGAAGGTCACGCCCGAGCAGCAGCAGGCCGCGGCCGAGTACGTGGCGGCCCTGCCGGCGCTGGCGCTCCCCGAGCTGGGTGAGGGCACGTCCCTCGGCGACTACCTCACCGAGACCCCGAGGGCCGTCGTCCCGAGCCAGGACGGCGAGGCCCTGCTGCTCGTCGTGCCGGTCGACGAGACGAGGGCCACCGAGCCGGTGGGGGAGACCAACGCCCTCTTCGCCGCCACCGAGGAGCTCCGGAAGAAGGCCGAGGGCACCTTGGCCCCTGCGGGTCTCACTGCCTACGTCACCGGCCCCGGCGGCATCACGGCCGACCTCGTCAACGCCTTCGGCGGCATCGACGGCATCCTCCTGCTGGTCGCGCTCGGCGTGGTCTTCGTGATCCTGCTGGTCGTCTACCGCAGCCCGATCCTGCCCTTCGCGGTGCTCGTCACCGCCGTCTTCGGCCTCGCGCTCGCGGTGCTGGTGGTCTACCCCCTGGCCGACAACGAGGTCATCGGCCTGTCCGGCCAGTCGCAGGGCATCCTGTTCATCCTCGTCGTGGGCGCTGCCACCGACTACGCGCTGCTGCTCGTCTCCCGCTACAAGGAGGAGCTGCACGACCGCGAGAGCACCTGGGAGGCCATGAAGCGGGCCTGGCGAGGCTCCGTGGAGCCCATCGCCGCCAGCGCCGCGACCGTGGTGCTCGGCCTGCTCTGCCTGCTGCTCTCAGACCTCGCCAGCACCTCCGGTCTCGGGCCGGTCGGCGCGCTGGGCATCGTCGGCGCCCTCGTCGCGGCGCTGACCTTCCTGCCCGCCGTGCTGCTGCTCTTCGGCCGGCGCATCTTCTGGCCGGCCGTCCCGCGCGTCGACCACGTCCACTCGCAGGACAAGATCGGCACGAGGGGCCTGTGGGGGCGGGTCGCGTCCCTGGTGGGCACCCATCCCCGCCGCACCTGGGCGGTCACGCTGGCGGCCCTGCTGGCCGCCGCAGCCTTCGTGCCCACCTTCAAGGCCGAGGGCATCACCCAGGCCGAGACCTTCCTCACCGAGGTCGAGTCGGTGACCGGGCAGGAGGTGCTCGCCGAGCACTTCCCTGCCGGCTCGGGCAGCCCCGTCCAGGTCATTGCCCCCGAGGCGAAGGCCCAGGAGGTCATCGAGGTCCTGTCCGGGGAGGAGGGCGTCAACGAGCCGTATGCCGGGCTCGCGCCGGGCGCGCCGCCCAAGGTCGTCGACGGCAACGTCCTCGTGCAGGCGACCCTCACCGCCGCCGCCGACAGCCCCGAGGCGGACGACGTGGTGAGACGCCTGCGGGCAGACCTCGACGTCGTGGGCACAGACGTGCTCGTGGGGGGCCAGACGGCCATGAACGTCGACGTCCGCGACGCCAGCGACCGCGACCTGCGCGTCATCATCCCCGCGATCCTGCTCGTGGTCTTCCTCGTGCTGACCGTGCTGCTGAGGTCCCTCGGCGCACCCCTGCTGCTGGTGGTCGCGAACGTCATCTCCTTCGCCGCGACCATGGGCGTCGCGGCGGTGGTGTTCAACCACGTGCTCGACTTCCCCGGTGCAGATCCCTCGACGCCGCTCTACGGCTTCGTCTTCCTCGTGGCGCTGGGCATCGACTACTCCATCTTCCTCATGACGCGCGTGCGCGAGGAGGCGACCAAGGTCGGCACCCGGCGGGGGATCCTCGTCGGGCTGGCGGTCACCGGCGGCGTCATCACCAGCGCCGGCATCGTCCTGGCGGCGACCTTCTCCGCACTGGCCATCCTGCCGCTGCTCTTCCTCGCCCAGATCGCGTTCATCGTCGCCTTTGGCGTGCTGCTCGACACCCTCGTGGTGCGCTCCCTGCTGGTGCCTGCCCTGGCCTACGACATCGGTGCGCGCATCTGGTGGCCGAGCCGTCTCGCCCGTGAGGACCGCCAGCGCGCCCCACGGGACGAGGTCGAGGCGGGCACTAGGGTCACTGCATGACGTTGCGAGTGGGACTGGCCGGCTACGGCATGGCGGGGCGGGACATCCACGCGCCGCTCCTGGCGCAGGCGGGGCTGGAGGTCGCGGCGGTCTCGACGGCCAACCCCGAGCGGCAGGCCGCCGTCGCGCAGGACCACCCGGGGGCCAAGGTGGTCCCCGACCTCGAGGCCCTGCTGGCGGTCGAGGGCCTCGACCTCGTGGTCCTGGCCACTCCCAGCGGCGACCACGCCGCACATGCCCTCACCGTGCTCGAGGCGGGGCTCCCCGTGGTGGTCGACAAGCCACTGGCCGTCGGCTCCGACGCGGCCCTCGAGGTGCTCGACGCGGCCCAGAAGGCAGGGGTGCCGTTGACGGTCTTCCAGAACCGGCGCTACGACGCCGAGCACGCCACCCTGGCCGAGGTGGTGCGCTCCGGTGCGATCGGTGAGGTCTACCGCGCCGAGCTCCGTTGGGAGCGGTGGCGACCCGTGCCCAAGCAGCGGTGGCGCGAGCAGGCGGAGCCGGAGCACGGCGGCGGGATCCTGCTCGACCTGCACTCGCACCTCGTCGACGCCGCAGTGCAGCTGTTCGGCGAGGTCGAGACGGTCTACGCCGAGGTGCACGCGCGCACCACCAACGCCGAGGACGACGCCTTCCTGGCGTGCCGGCACACCTCCGGGGTCTTCACGCACCTGAGCGCCACGTCGGTCGCAGGGGCGCCCGGTCCCCGGGTGCGCGTGCTCGGCAGCCGGGGTGCGTTCCTGCTCAACCAGTTCGAGTCCGAGCCGAACATCTTCTCTGAGCTGCGCGACGACGACGGCTACGCGGGTTGGATCTACCGGGGCGAGGAACGCGAGCCGGTGGTGCGTCAGCAGTCGCACCAGGCCGACTTCTACCGCGCCGTGGCGGGGGCGCTCACCAGTGACGACCCGGTCGGCAACATGCCTGTCGACCCGCGCGACGCCGTGCACACGGCGGCGGTGATCGACGCTGCCCGGGTGAGCGCCGAGGGCCGCCGCGTCGTCGACGTCATCACCCCTGGCGAGCGGATCGACTAGACCGGCAACGCGACGGGCCCCGGCAGGTTCGCCCTGCCGGGGCCCGTCGTCAGTCGCCGGTGCCGTCAGGGTGGTGGGATCCCCTGCATCCCTCCACCTCCGCGGGCAGGGCGGACGTTCGGCTCAGCCGCACTCGGCGGTGGTGAAGTTCCCGCCCGGGTTCACGCAGTTGCGGACCATCGAGGCGAAGCCCTTCGGGTCCCAGGCGTTCCAGAAGTCGGCGTGCATCGTGCGGCCGTCGGTCGTGCCCTTCTCGTGGTCGCTCGACAGCTCCACGTCGTCGCCCTTGCCGGTGTACTGGAACTGGATCGTCTCGCGGAGCTGGACGGTCTTGATCGGGAAGCCGGCGGGGCAGGACTTGCCGACCCGGTAGGCGAAGTGCTTGTTGTCACGCGTGTCGCCGACCTCGTCAGGGCTGTGCGAGGGCTTGACCCCGTCCCAGCACGACGGGAAGTCGATGTGGGCGGTGAGGGTCGAGCCGGGGCGTCCGTCGGCCATGGAGCAGTCGGGGACGGACTGCTGCGGGGCGACGTTCTCGAACTGTCCGCAGGTCCAGTTGAACTTCGTGCCGATCAGGCGGACGTCGTCGGGCAGGGGAACGCCCTCACCAAAGTCCTTGAAGTCCCAGCTGCGGTAGTACGCGGTGAAGGCGCGGGTGGGGACGATGGCGCCGGTGCTCTTGTACCTCAGGACGGGAGTCCAGTACCCGGCGGTGTCGGCTGGGTTCTCGCAGTTCGTCCCGCCGTTGCGCAGGTCCTCGTAGTTCGCCGTGTTGGGGTTGGCGAGGGAGAGGAAGCTGTTGTTGCCGAAGAACTGGTGCATGTGGGCGGAGCCCTGGGCGGGCTCGTTGTGGTGCACGATCGGGTCGACGTCGTCGGTGCCCGTGGTCTCCTTGCACTTGATCTTGGCCTTGGCCTGGGACGGCGGGGCAGAGGCGACCGAGGAGACGAAGGCGAGTCCGAATCCGCCCAGTAGGGCCGTCACCAGGGCCATGACGCCAAGCGTCCTCTTCTTGCTGCCGCGGTGACGGCCGACGTGGCGTTGGGGGACAGAGGGCATGCGTGCTGCTCCTAACAGGGGGTGGGTGTCACAGGCCGCGGGGTGCCCCCCGGGGTGGGGGTCGCCAGGGGTCCGGAGCGTCCGGGGCCTGCGCGAAGGTACAAGGAGACAAGGGTCACGGGAAAGTAACGGCCCCGCGGGCAATCTTGCGTTTGAGCATGTTTGCGTGAGTCCGCGCGGTCAGGCGGAATCGCCCAAAGGCATGTGACCTGCGCATTTCGGTGCCAGGTGTGATCTGCGTCACAAAACGGCAGTTCGCCCACATTGCGGGCGTGGCCGTGGGCTCCTCAGAGGCGGCGGGGCTCGATGCGTTCCTCGCGCGCGCCGTCTCCCTCCCGGGTGACGACGTAGGCGCCCTTGCCGTCCTGCTCGCTGACGGCTTCGATGAGCTCCGTGCCGTGGTAGACGAGGCCGACGCCGTCATCGGTGCAGTGCGTCGTCGGCAGGGTGCCGTCAGCGACCAGGCGGTGCACCAGCGGGCGGCGGCGCTCCTCGGAGTCGTAGTGCACCCCGTTGCCGTAGGGCAGCAGGCCGAGACCGTTGGTGACCGCGCGCAGCTCCGGGCCGAAGGAGTCGGTCGTACCGCCCAGGAACCAGCAGATCGAGCCGGCCGACACGCCGGCGAGCACGACGCCCGCCTCCCAGACCCGCCGGAACACCGGCCGCAGGTCGTGCACGTCCCAGACCGCCAGCAGGTTGGCGACCGAGCCGCCGTTGACCCACACGACGTCCTGCTCGAGCAGGTGGCCCTCGATGTCGTCGAGGTTCGGCATCGGGAACAGGTTGAGGTTGGTCAGGTCCCAACCGGCGTGCCGGGCCGCCTCGTGCATGTGGTCGGCCCAGTACCTCTGGTCGCCCGACGCCGTCCCGAGGTGGATGAGCCGGGGCCGGGGCCGCGTGGTGCCCGAGAGGTCCATCGCGTGGTGCAGCAGGCCGTTGAACTCGACCTGGATGCGCTCGCCGTAGCGGTAGCCTCCGGACGTCGCCACGATGGTCGGCTGGGGTGCGGGCATGCGGGAGAGCGTAGGCCGCGTGGTCCGCCTTCCGGGAGCCGGGGCCTGTGGACAGCGCGGCGGGGCCGGTCGCCCGCTCGGGCAGGGTGGGGTCCATGGACGCGACGCCTGCGCCGGCCCGCCC
The DNA here is from genome assembly GCF_029222705.1 of Knoellia sp. p5-6-4. Classification (NCBI taxonomy): domain Bacteria; kingdom Bacillati; phylum Actinomycetota; class Actinomycetes; order Micrococcales; family Intrasporangiaceae; genus Knoellia; species Knoellia sp. p5-6-4. The sequence continues at coordinate 354,542 of NZ_JARGZF010000001.1, read as the reverse complement.
CCGGGTACCCGGCTACGAGCTGCACGAGCGGGTCGCAGCCGGCGGCAGCAGTGTCGTCTGGCGCGCCACGCGCGTCGCCGACGGCGCCGTGGTGGCGGTGAAGGTCGTGGTGGCCCGGGGCGACGGGGACCGGGCCGTCCGGGAGTCCGCCCTGCTCCGCCGGCTGCCGTTCGAGGGGCTGGTGCGGGTCCATGACGCCTTCTCGCTGCCCGATCACCCCCAGGCAGTGGCCCTGGTCCTCGACTTCGTGGAGGGCGGCTCGCTCGCCGCGGTGCTGCGCGCGCGAGGCCACCTCAGCGCCGGGGAGGCGGTGACGGTGGTGGCCCCGGTGGCCCGGGCGCTGGCGGGCGTGCATGCGGCGGGTGTCGTGCACGCCGACCTGGCGCCGGGCAACGTCCTGCTCGAGCGGAGCGGGCGCCCCCTGCTGGCCGACCTCGGGGTCTCCCGGCTGGCGGTCGAGGCGCCCGCCGAGGTCTACGGCACACCGGGTTTCACCGCCCCTGAGGTCGAGGCAGGTCAGCAGCCCACCCCGGCGTCCGACGTGTATGCCGTGGGGGCCCTCGCGTGGGCGTGCGTCACCGGCGAGCCGCCGCCGCCCCTGGGGTTGCGCCGCCCGCTGGCGGAGCTGGCTCCCGGCCTGCCACCGGCCTGGGTGGAGGTGGTCCTGAAGTGCCTGTCGCCGCTGCCCGCTGAGCGACCGGGTGCCGCCGAGCTGGCTCTGCGGCTCTTCGACGCCGCGCCGTGCGAGCCACTCAGGCTGGTCGCCGGGGACGACGAGGTCTCCCTGATCACCCATCGCCTCCGCAGCGCGCCTCGCGACGAGCCGCCGGCCGCCGAGCCTGCGGGAGGCATGCCGCGGCGACCTCGGCTGTCGCAGCGACTGCAGTGGCCCCGGACGGTCCTCGCCGGCAGGCTCGCAGCCGTCGCGCTGCTCCTGCTCACCGCGGGCCTGGCCGGCACGGCGTGGGCCGCGAGCCGGGACGGGGGCCCGGCCCCTGCTGCTCGTGCGACAGCACGGTCGGACCCTGCGGCCCCCGACCGTAGCCCGGCGCAGCTCATGCAGGCCCTGGCCGACCTGCGGGCTGCGGTGCTGACGTCCGGCGACCCGGCGATGCTCGCGCAGCTCGACGTCCCTGCCTCGCCCGCCTGGCAGGCCGACGCCCGCCTGCTCCGCGAGATGTCGGGCAGGGGGGAGCGTTACGAGGGCCTGCGCTTCACCGTGCGCTCAGCGCGGCTGGCGACGGCGCAGGGCGAGCGGGCCACGCTGAGGGCACGAGTCGACACCGAGGCCTACCGTGTCACGGGGCCGGGCAGCACCCGCACCGCCCGGCCCGCCGAGCCGGGCCGGGAGCTGCTCGTGCGCCTGCGGTTGTCGCCGGGCGGCTGGCTGGTCGAGAGCATCGCCCCGGCCTGAGCCGCGGTCCGGAGCAGGTGCCGCTTTCGTTCCGGGCGGCTCGGTCACTGGTGGGCCAGCAGCCACCCGATGGCCTTGGGGAGGGAGTCGTGCTCGTGCGCGAAGCCGCTCTCGCAGAGCCGTTCGGGGACCACCCGCTGGCTGCCCAGGATGTCGTTGGCGAACTCCCCGAGGTAGAGCCGCACCCCCATGCCCGGCGCCGGCAGCAGGGCGGGGCGGTGCAGCTGCCGGGCGAGCTCGGCGGCGATGTCCTTTTGCCGCGCGGGTGCCGGACCGACCACGTTGACCGGTCCGGTGATCTCCGGGCGGTCGACCAGGAAGGCCAGTGCGCGCACGGTGTCACGCAGGGTGATCCACGGCCAGAACTGCTGGCCGGAGCCCAGCGGCCCGGCGAGCCCGAGCTGGGCCAGCCGCAGCAGCGGCCCCATCGCGCCCGAGCCGGGAGCGAGGACGATGCCGGTGCGGGGGTGCGCCACGGCGAGCCCGGCGGCCCGGGCCGGCTCTGCGGCCGCCTCCCAGGCCCGCACGACCTCCGCGAGGAACCCGTGCCCGCTCTCGGACTTCTCCGTGAGGACCTCGTCGCCACGGTCGCTGCCGTAGATGCCGACCGCCGACTGGCTGACCAGCCGGATCGGGTGGTCGGCCTCGGCCAGCGCAGCAGCCAGGGTGTGCGTGCCGTCGACCCGCGAGGCGAAGATCTCCTGCTTGCGGCTCGGCGTCCAGCGCCTCTCGCCGACGTTGGCGCCGGCGAGGTGCACGACGGCGTCGACGTTGGCCAGGGCCGCCGCCTCCAGCTGCCGGTTGCTGGGGTCCCACGTGATCTCGGCGGACGTGCGGGCAGGCCGGCGCACGATGTGCAGGACCTCGTCACCGCGCTCGCTCAGGAAAGCCGACAGCGCGCTGCCGATCAGTCCGGAGGCCCCGGTGATGGCAACGCGCTGCGGCATACCTGCTCCTGACCTAGAGGCCCAGCGAGGCCTCGAAGGCCCCCTCCTCCAGGCGGTTCTTCATTGTCGTGAGGAACCGGGCAGCGTCGGCGCCGTCGACGATCCGGTGGTCGTAGGACAGCGCGAGGTACATCATCGAGCGGATCGCGATGGTCTCGCCCCCCTCGGCGTCGGTGACCACGACGGGCCGCTTGACGACCGCGCCGGTCCCGAGGATGCCCACCTGCGGCTGGTTGATGATCGGCGTGTCGAACAACGCTCCGCGGCTGCCGGTGTTGGTGAGCGTGAAGGTCCCGCCCGCCAGCTCGTCCGGCGTGATCTTGTTGTTGCGCGTGCGGTCGGCGAGGTCGGCGATGGCACGGGCCAGGCCGGCGATGTTGAGGTCGCCGGCGTTCTTGATCACCGGGACCAGCAGGCCGCGCTCGGTGTCGACCGCCATGCCGAGGTTCTCCTGGCCGTGGTAGGTGATCTGGTCGCCCTCCACGCTGGCGTTCACGTTCGGGTGCGCCTTGAGCGCCTCGACGGCGGCGAGGGCGAAGAACGGCAGGAAGCTCAGCTTGGTGCCCTCACGCCGCTCGAACTCGGACTTGGCCCGGGCCCGCAGCCGCGCGATCTTGGTGACGTCCACCTCGACCACCGTCGTCAGCTGGGCCGACACCTGGAGGGACTCCACCATGCGCGTGGCGATGACCTTGCGCAGGCGGGACATCTTCTCGGTGGTGCCACGCTTCGGCGAGGCGGCGGGAACCGAGGCGGCCGGAGCCGGGGCCTGCGCGGCGGGCGCCGCGGCAGGTGCCGCGGCGGGCTCGGCCGCCTGCTGCGCCGCCTTGGCGGCGTCGAGGACGTCCTGCTTGCGGATGCGCCCGCCGATGCCGGTGCCCTGGAGGCTGGCGAGGTCGACGTTGTTCTCCGCCGCGAGCTTGCGCACCAGCGGGGTCACGTAGGCGGAGGCGTCCTCGCCGCCGCGCTCGGCCTGAGCCGGGGCCTGGGCAGGCGCGGGAGCCTGGGTTGGCGCAGGGGCAGCCTGAGCCTGCGGGGCCTGGGCCGGCGCGGCCTGCTTCTCACGCTGCTCGGGCTGGGGGGCCTGCGGCGCGGTGGCCTCCTCCTGCGGAGCCGGCTGCTCCTCCTGCGGAGCCGGCGCGGCGCCACCGGCGGACCCGCCGATGATGGCGAGGTCGGCACCCACCGGCACGGTGTCGTCCTCGCTGACCAAGATCTTGGTGAGCGTGCCCGCGACCGGCGAGGGGATCTCGGTGTCGACCTTGTCGGTGGAGACCTCGAGCAGCGGCTCGTCGACGGCGACCTCGTCGCCCTCGGCCTTGAGCCAGCGGGTGACGGTGCCCTCGGTGACGGACTCGCCGAGTGCCGGCATCTTCACGGTCTCGCCGCCACCCTGGGTCCCGCCGGACGGCTGCTGTGCCTGCTCCTGCTGGCCACCCTCGGCCTGCGCGCGCTCGGGCTCGGAGGTGGCTGGCTGCTCGGGCTGCTCGGTCGAGGGGGCCTCGGGGGACGGTGCCTGCTCCGCCTGCGGCTCGGCAGCCGGCTGCTCCTCGCCGCCCTGACCACCCTGGTCGCCGGAGGGCGCGGCGCCGTCGCCGATCACCGCGAGGTCTGCGCCGACCGGCACGGTGTCGTCCTCGTTCACGAGGATCTCCTGCAGCACACCGGCAACAGGGGAGGGGATCTCGGTGTCGACCTTGTCGGTGGAGACCTCGAGCAGCGGCTCGTCGACCTCCACGGTGTCGCCGACGTTCTTCAGCCAGCGCGTCACAGTGCCTTCGGTGACCGACTCACCCAGGGCCGGCATGGTCACGCGTTCAGACATGGGCTCTTATCTCCTTGTTGTTCTTCGCTGGCTTCAGGCGTGCACGTGGAGGGGCTTGCCGGCCAGGGCCAGGTGCGCCTCTCCCAGCGCTTCGTTCTGGGTCGGGTGGGCGTGGATCAGGCTGGCGACGTCGGAGGGCAGTGCCTCCCAGTTGTAGATCAGCTGGGCCTCGCCGACCTGCTCGCCCATGCGGGCGCCGATCATGTGCACGCCCACCACCGGGCCGTCCTTCTCGCGCACGAGCTTGACGAAGCCCTGGGTCTGCAGGATCTGGGACTTGCCGTTGCCGCCGAGGTTGTACTCGAAGACGTCCACCTCGCCGTACCTCTCGCGCGCCTGCGCCTCGGTGAGGCCGACCGAGGCGATCTCGGGGTCGCAGTAGGTGACCCGCGGGATGCCGAGCTCGTCGATGCGTGCGGGGGCGAGGCCGGCGATCTCCTCGGCCACGAAGATGCCCTGGGCGAACCCACGGTGCGCCAGCTGCAGGCCGGGCACGATGTCGCCGACCGCGTAGACGCCGGGCACACCGGTGCGGCAGCGCTCGTCGGCCACCACGTAGCCGCGGTCGAGGCGCACGCCCGCCTCCTCGTACCCGAGGCCCTCGGTCACGGGACCACGGCCGACGGCCACCAGCAGCAGGTCGGCCTCGATGCTCTCACCACCCTCGAGGGAGACGGTGACGGTGTCGCCGCTCTGCGTGGCCCCCTCGAACCTCACGCCGGTGCGCAAGGCGATCTTGCGCTTGCGGAAGCTGCGCTCGAGCTGCTTGGAGACCGACTCGTCCTCGGCCGCGACGAGGCGGGGGAGCGCCTCGACGATGGTGACCTCGGAGCCGAAGCTCTTGAAGACCGAGGCGAACTCGACGCCGATGACGCCGCCACCGAGCACCACGACGCGCGGGGGCACGAAGTCGAGCACGAGGGCCTGCTCGCTGGTCATGACCCGGCCGGAGATCTCCAGGCCGGGCAGGGTCTTGGCGTAGGAGCCGGTGGCCAGCACGACGTTCCTGCCGGTCAGCCGGCGGCCGTCGACCTCCACGGTGTTCGGGTCGACGAGACGCCCCTCGCCCTCGACGTACTCGACGGAACGCGACTTCACCAGGCCCTGGAGACCCTTGTGCAGCCGGCTCACGACGCCGTCCTTGTAGCGGTTCACGCCGCTCATGTCGATGGACTCGAAAGTCGTCTTCACGCCGAACTTCTCGCCCTCGCGGGCGCTGTCGGCCACCTCCGCCGCGTGCAGCAGCGCCTTGGTCGGGATGCAGCCCTGGTGCAGGCAGGTGCCCCCGAGCTTCGACTTCTCGACGAGCGCGACGCTGAGCCCGAGCTCGGCGCCGCGGAGGGCGCATGCGTAGCCGCCGCTGCCGCCTCCGAGAACCACGATGTCGAAGGTCTTCTCGGCATCAGCCGACATACGTCTCGCTCCTAGCGTGTGTCGCGTGAACGGTCTGCCGGCAGCTCACCCGGCAGGTCGATGCCGCGGCGCAAAACCGACTTGGGTGCATCTTGTCACTCTTTGCTCGCGCAGGCGCAAGCAGGTCCCACCGTGGCCACCGCGTGCCGGCAGCGGTGGCCGGCGTGGCCGCGACACCCCCTGAAACGCACCGTCGCAGCAGGACGGCCACCTAAGGTGGTGCCATGGCGTGGTGGAGACGCGGCCGCGGGGGGCGGCGCACCGTGGGTCGCTCCGACGGCCCCGACATGACCGTCGACCGGGAGGCCGTCCGTCGACACCTCTCGGAGTTCGCCGCCAGCCGGCGCGGGGTGGAGGCCTACATCGAGCCGCCCACCAACGTCACGGCGACGACCGTCATCCTCATCGCTCACGACGGGGAGTGGACCAGGCGTGCGGCCGGGAGCCGTGAAGCCGCCTTCGAGCTCGCCCGGCGGCTCGGCGTGCCGGTCTACGACGTGAACCAGACGGGCTACCCCAACCGCATGCGCGAGTGGAACTCGCGCCAGCGCCGCAAGGCGTGACGCAGCACACCGAGAAGAAATGGTGTGGGCGCTGGCAGGCTCGAGGTGCGAGGCTGTCAGGACCACCGAGCGAACGGGAGTGACGAATGTCGAACACGCCGAAGGGTTCCGGCCGTGCGGCCGCGAGCGAGGACCTGAAGAAGAAGTTCCGCGAGGCCCTCGACCGCAAGCACGCGCACGGCGGCAAGGACGTCACCGACAGCCACGGCGGCTCTAAGGTCGACCACGAGCAGGGCGCGGCCACGAGCGCCACGCAGCAGATGTTCCGCCGCAAGAGCGGCGGCTGACAGCAGCGCAGGCCGGTATGCCGAGGGGCCCCGTTCCACAGCGGAACGGGGCCCCTGGTGTGTGCCGGGACGCGGTCAGCCCGCGTAGCCCTCGGCCACGGAGAGCAGCGTCGCGACGCCGTAGCCGGTGCCGCCCTTGGGTGTGTGGCCCCACGCGCCGCCCTCGTTGAAGGACGGGCCCGCGATGTCGACGTGCGCCCAGGGCAGGCCCTCACCGACGAACTCCTTGAGGAACAGGCCCGCGGTGAGCATCCCGCCCCACCGCTCGCCCTTGTGGGCGAGGTCGGCGACGGTCGAGTCGAGCTGCGAGCGCAGGTCGTCGGGCAGCGGCATCGGCCAGGCAGCCTCACCCGCGCGGCCGGCGGCGTCGCGCACGGTCTCACGGAAGGCGTCGTCGTTGGCCATGATGCCGGCGACCCGGGCCCCGAGGGCGACCATCTGCGCGCCGGTCAGGGTGGCGATGTCGATGACGGCGTCCGGCTTGCCCTCGCTGGCCAGGCAGAGGCCGTCGCCGAGCACCATGCGGCCCTCGGCGTCGGTGTCGATGAGCTCGACGGTCGTGCCGTTGCGCATGGTCACCACGTCGCCCGGGCGCTGGGCGGTGCCGCTCGGCATGTTCTCGGCAAGGCAGAGGTACCCGGTGACGGCCACCGGCAGGCCGAGCTCGGCGGCGGCGAAGACCGTCGCGGCGACCGCGGCGGCACCGGCCATGTCGGATTTCATGGTGAGCATGCTCGCCGGGGGCTTGATGCACAGGCCGCCGGAGTCGAAGGTGATGCCCTTGCCGACGAAGGCCAGCGACGCCCTGGCGCGGGTGGGCTTCCAGGACAGCTCGACGATGCGCGGCGGGTTCGCCGAGCCCTGGCCGACGCCGACGATGCCGCCGAAGCCGCCCTTGGCGAGGGCCTTCTCGTCGAGCACCTTCACGCTGACCTTGGCGGACGAGGCCCCGGCGCGCTCCTTGACCGACTCGGCGAACGACTGCGGGAACAGCAGGTTCGGCGGGGTGTTGACCAGGTCGCGGGCGTACGCCGTGGCGTCGGCGAGGATGCCGGCGCGCTTGGCTGTGGCCTTGGCCGCCTTGTCCTTGGCCTCGCCGGTGACGACGGTGACGGTCGACGGGGCGGCGTCCTTCTCCTTGCCCCTGCCCGCCTTCGCGGCGCCGGCCTTCTCACCGCGCACACCGGCATACCGGTAGCAGCCGAGGGCGGCGCCCTCGGCCACCGCGGCGACCTCCTCGACCCCCGAGGCGGGAAGCGCGACGGCGACGGTGCCCGCACCGCTCAGGGAGCGGGTGGCGGCACCGGCGGCGCGGCGCAGCGCCTCGGCGGTGGGGCCCTCGGAGACGTCGCCGAGGCCGGTCAGCACCACGAGCGGGGCCTTGACGCCGGGCACGGCGGCGAGCTTGAGCACCTCGTCGGCCTTGCCCTTCGCCGAAAGCGTGCCCAGCGCGGAGGTCAGGTGGCTCTCGGCCTCGCGAGGCAGCCCGTGGCCCTCGGCGAGGGCGGCCGAGCCGTCGGACGAGACGGTGGCGAGGACGAGCGCGTCGGCCTTGACGTCGTGGGCGGAGCGGTCGGAGAGGTTCACAGTGGTCACGGGGTGCGCGGTCCTTCGGGGTCGGGGAGGGTCACCTGCCCCCGCAGGATAGCCACGGGCCATCACCCCGGGCTCGGTGACGGTACGGTTCGGCCCATGAGCAACGGTGCCCTGAAGACGTCCCCCCTGCACGAGAAGCACGTGGCGCTCGGCGCCAAGATGGCCGACTTCGGTGGCTGGGAGATGCCCATCGAGTACCCCGGTGGCGGCGTCGTCGCCGAGCACAACGCGGTGCGCACGGCCGTCGGCGTCTTCGACGTCTCGCACCTCGGCAAGGCCAGCGTCAGGGGTCCCGGCGCCAAGGACTTCGTCAACGCCTGCCTGGCCAACGACCTCAACCGCATCGAGCCGGGCAAGGCGCAGTACACGTTGTGCTGCAACGACTCCGGTGGTGTCGTCGACGACCTGATCGCCTACCTGCGCAGCGACGACGACGTCTTCCTCATCCCGAACGCCGCGAACACCGCGGAGGTCGTCGAGATGCTGAAGGCCGCCGCCCCCGAGGGCATCGAGGTCGAGGACCTCCACGACCGCCACGGCGTCATCGCGGTGCAGGGCACCAAGAGCGACGAGGTGCTCGAGGCGCTGGGCCTGCCCACCGGCCACGACTACATGTCGTTCGTCGAGACCACTTGGCAGGGGCAGCCGGTCATCGTCTGCCGCACCGGCTACACCGGCGAGCGGGGCTACGAGCTCGTCCCCGCCTGGGACGTCTCGGCGCAGCTGTGGGACGCCCTCATCGAAGCCGCTCGCGAGCACGGCGGCCTGCCCTGTGGCCTCGGCGCCCGCGACACCCTGCGCACCGAGATGGGCTACGCGCTGCACGGCAACGAGCTCAGCACCGACATCACGCCGGTGCAGGCACGCGTCGGCTGGGCCGTCGGCTGGAAGAAGGACACGTTCTGGGGCAAGGACGCGCTCGTGGCCGAGAAGGCGGCCGGCCCGTCGCGCGTCGCCTGGGGCCTGCTCGCCACCGGCCGCGGCATCCCACGCTCGCACTGCGCCGTGAGGAACGCCGACGGCGAGACCATCGGCGAGGTCACCTCGGGCACCTTCTCGCCGACGTTGAAGCAGGGCATCGCCCTCGCGCTGCTCGCGCCCACCGTGGCCGAGGGCGACGAGGTCGCCGTCGACGTGCGCGGCCGCGACGTGCCGGCGCGCGTGGTACGTCCCCCGTTCGTCGAGGTGGGGGTCCGCGAGTCCTGAGCGACCCTGCGCGAGCCCGTGTGCCGCGTGGGCGGGTTCCCGACGTCAGTGCCCTGCGCCCCCGGTGTGTCGGTGGGGAGGCCTAGCGTGGAGTCATGCGCTTCGGTTTCGTCGTCCCGTATGCCGACACCCGTGAGTTCACCGAGCTGGCGGCCCTGGGGGAGCAGCACGGCTGGGACGGGATCTTCACGTGGGAGGCGGTCTTCGGCGTCGACGCCTGGGTGACCCTGGGCGCGGCCGCAATGGTCACCGAGCGGATCCGGCTCGGCACGCTGCTGACCCCGGTGCCGCGCTGGCGACCGTGGGACCTCGCCTCGCGCGTGGGCACCGTCGACCGGCTCAGCGGTGGCCGGGCCGTGGTCGGCGCCGGGCTGGGCGCGCTGCACGAGGGCTGGCTCGCGTTCGAGGCCGACGAAGGCCGACGGGTGCGGGCCGAGAAGCTCGACGAGGGCCTGGCCGTCTACGACGGGCTGATGCGCGGCCAGCCGTTCTCGTTCGAGGGCAGGCACTACCGCGCCAGACCCACCGACTTCATGCTCCCGCCGCCCCCGGTGCAGCAGCCACGGCCGCCGGTGTGGGTGGTGGGCGCCTACGTGCCGGGCCGCGAGCGGCAGCCCTCGTTGGAGCGGGCGGCGCGCTGGGACGGCCTGCTGCCCTATGTCGTCGACCGGTCCCAGGCCGGACCGGGCTCGAACTACGACCTCGACTCCTTCGCCCACGTCGTGGGTCTGGTGCGGGCCGAGCGTCAGCGCCAGGGCCTGCCGTGGGAGGGCTACGACGTCGTGGTGGAAGCCGACTCCAGCGGCGAGTTCGCCCAGCTCGAGGGCACGCCCTCCGACTGGGCGCAGGCAGGTGGCACGTGGTGGGTCGAGAGCTGGTGGGGTGTCCCGGCGGGCGCCGAAGGCCTGGCCGAGGTGCGACGACGGGTCGAGCAGGGGCCGCCGGCCTGACTAGGTCGAGACGAGCAGAGCCGCCGTCACCAGAGCGGCCGTGAGCGAGACCTCCACACCGGCCCCCAGCACGTCGCCGGTGACGCCACCCAGCCTGACCCGGCAGCGCCGGGTGAGCCAGCCGGCCGCCCCGAGGCCGATCGCGAGCACGGCAGGCACCCCCCACAGGACGAACGACCGGTCCCGCTGGGCGGCAAGGGTGCTGACGCCAACGGCGGATGCCAGCACCAGGGCGGTCGCCAGGGCCAGGGAGCCCCGGCTCACCGTGCCCGCCACGAGGGCCCCGAGCCCGCGTTCCTGTGCCGCCGGTACCCCGGCCCGGCAGGCCCAGGCGATCGCGTGCCGTGAACCCAGCCACGCCGCGGCCGCGAGCGCTGTGCCGGCCGCCGAGGGGAGCAGCGTGGCGAGGGACGCCACCTGCAGGAGCAGGGCCAGCACCACGGCCGCGACGCCGGAGGGCCCGGTGTCGGAGGCCTTCATCGCCCGCAGGGAGGACTCGGCGTCGTAGCCCGCGGAGAGGCCGTCAGCGGTGTCGGCGAGCCCGTCGAGGTGCATGCCGCGGCTCAGCAGTGCACCGGTCGTGACGACGAGCCCCCCCAGCAGCAGCGGGGGAGCACCGGCCGACACCGCGAAGTGGGCTCCCACGACCGCCAGGAGCAGGGGGACGGTGGTGAGGGGCGCCAGCAGAACGGCCCGCCCCGCCGACCGGCGGTCGACGCGGGGGAGTCGCCCGACGGGGACCGCCGTGAGAAGGCCGAAGACCAGCCGCAGGGCGTTCACCGGTGCCCTCCGCGTGCCGGGCCGGCGCTCACTCGCCGACGACGGGGGCGTCGCTCAGGTCGAGCACCCGTCCTGCGGCCACCAGGAAGACGTGGTCGCTGCGGGCCGAGAGCGCGGCGTTGAGGCGACCCAGCTCGTCGCGGAAGAGGCCACCGGCGGGGGTGGAGGGCACGACCCCGAGCCCCACCTCGTTGGTCACGGCCACGATGTCGGTCGGGGCGTTGCACCACGCGTCGGTCAGGTCTCGCAGGGCCCAGGCGACCGCGATCGAGGACTCGCGCGGGTTGTCCCAGCCGCCGATGCCGTCGATGAAGCGGGTCAGCCACAGCCCCAGGCAGTCGATGAGCAGCGGGGTGGTGGCCTCCCGGATGGCACCGGCGAGGTCGAGCGTCTCGTGGGTCGTCCAGCTCTCGGGCCGGCGGGCCTGGTGGCTCTCGACCCGTGCCGCCCACTCCGGATCGGAGGGGTCCGCGGGGTAGCCGGGCGCGACGAAGGTGACCTTCTCGCGCTCGCGCAGGAGCTGCTCGGCATACCGGCTCTTGCCGCTGCGGACGCCGCCGAGGACCAGCGTCGTCGTCATGACCGGGTCGCGAACCGCACGGGGGCGTCGAAGCGCGCCTGCCGCAGGGCCCGGCGCAGGACACGGAGCACCGGCGCGGCGGCGAGCAGCGTCAGGGCGGCGGTGAGCAGGCCGCGCAGCAGGTCCCACGCCAGGGAGGTCAGCACGTAGAACACGGTGTAGTGGGTGAGGTTGGCGGCGGCACCCGCGCCCGGCACGTAGCCGGCGCCCTCGGGTGCGGTACCGCCCATGAAGGGCCAGAACCAGAGGTTCATGACGGCACCGTATGCCATGCCCGAGGCCAGGCCGTAGCCGGCAAGCACCACCCGCTCGGTCCAGCCCGACGCCCTCGGCAGCAACCCCGCGCCCATGGCCACCCACGCGCACGCGAGCATCTGGAACGGCGTCCAGGGGCCGATCCCCGCGGTGAGGAAGGCGGAGGCCAGCAGGGCCAGCGCTCCCAGCAGGAAGCCCTTGCTCGCGCCGAGCACCCGGCCGGCGACGACCAGGAGGAAGAACATGGGCTCCAGACCGGCGGTGCCCGCCGACAGCACCCGCAGCGCGCCCCCGGCTGCGGCAAGGACCCCGAGCACGGCGACGCCCTTGGCGTCGAGCCGCCCGGAGGACATCTCGGCCAGCAGGACCAGGGCCAGCAGGGCCATCAGCGCCACGAAGAGGAGGGACGCGTCGCCGGAGTGGCCGAGCTGGGAGATCTCCGAGCCCGGTGTCACGAGGAACGGCCAGCCGAAGGCCACGACCCCGACCGCCATGACCAGCGCCATGACGACGCCCTGCTGCCACCGCCGTGCGGTCACGAGGCGGCCCCGGTCGCGGCGACCACCTGGTCGACCGTCAGGAAGTGCAGGGGGTGCAGGATCTTCGAGATCTGGGGCGCGAAGGCGGGGGAGCCCGAGAGCACCGCCTGGGCACTGCCGTCGGCGACGACCTCGCCCTCGGCCAGGACGACCACACGCGAGGCCACCTCTGCGGCCAGCTCGACGTCATGGGTGGCCAGCACGACGGCGTGCCCCCGGCCGGCCAGCTGGCGCAGCACCTCCACCAGGCGGCGCTTGGCGGCGTAGTCCAGCCCCCGGGTGGGCTCGTCGAGCAGCACGACCTCCGGCTCGGAGGCGAGGATCACCGACAGGGCCAGCGAGACGCGCTGCCCCTCGGAGAGGTCCCGCGGGTGTTGGGCGGGGTCGAGGCCCGGGGCGATGCGGCCGAGCACCGCAGCAGTGGTGCCCGCGGGCAGGGCGAAGTCCCGGTCGGCGGCTGCGCACTCGTCCCCGACGGACTCCGCGTACAGGATCAGCGAGGGGTCCTGCGGCACCATCCCCGCTCGGCGCACGATCTGCGCAGGCTGCGCCCTGGCGGGGTCGAGCGAGCCGAGCCGAGCCGTCCCGGTGACGGGGCGGACCTGGCCGACCAGCGCGGCGAGGAGGGTCGACTTCCCGGCGCCGTTGCGGCCCATGACCGCCACGACCTCACCGCCGCCGACGGCCAGGCTCACCGACCGCAGGGCGACGACGGGCCCGCGGCGCACCGTCAGGCCCTCGACCTCGGCCAGGGGCGCGCCGCCCGCGGAGGCCGCCTCGGCGGGTGTCGGCACGAGGGCGGACAGGCTGTCCCGCACGTCGCCGGCGCGGCGCCGGGCGTCACGGATCGACAGCGGGAGCGGCGACCACCGCAGGGCGCGCCCGAGGCCGATGATCGGCGGGTAGATCGGGGAGGTGACCATGGCCTCGGCTGGGTCGAGGAGGCCCGAGACCCGGCCGTCACGGATGAGGACCACGTGGTCGGCGTGGTGGATCACCCGCTCGAGCCGGTGCTCGGCGACCACGACCGTGATGCCGAGGTCGTGCACGAGGCGGTGCAGGGTGGCCAGCACGTCCTCGGCCGCCACCGGGTCGAGCGCCGAGGTCGGCTCGTCGAGCACCAGGATGCGCGGGCCGGCAGCGAGGACCGCACCGATGGCCACGCGCTGCTGCTGTCCGCCGGAGAGGTCGCGCAGCGGGCGGCCGCGGACGTCGGCCAGCCCGAGGAGGTCGAGGGTCTCCTCCACACGGCGGCGCATCGCGGTGGCGTCCACCCCGAGTGCCTCCATGCCGTAGGCGATCTCCTCCTCGACCGTCTCCGTCACGAACGACGACATCGGGTCCTGCACCACGAAGCCGACGAGGTCGGCGAGGTCGCGCGGGCGGTGGGTGCGGGTGTCGCGGCCGGCCACCCGCACGGTGCCGTGCAGGGTGCCGCCGGAGAAGTGGGGAACCAGGCCGTTGATGCAGCGCAGCAGCGACGACTTCCCCGAGCCGGTCGGGCCGACCACCAGCACCAGCTCACCCTCCGGCACGCGGAAGCTCGCCCCGGTGAAGACCGTGGTCGCGGTGTCCGTCGCGTCGGCGCCCGTGCCGCCCTCGTCCGCGTAGCTCACGCCGACGGCATCGAACTCGATCATGTGGCTGCCTCACGTGCGCGGGCGAGTAGGGGAGGGACTGGGGCGGCGACCGCCGGCAGGGCAGCCACGGCGATCGCCGCAACCATACCGAGGGGTACCGGTGGCAGGGCTGCCGGAACCTGCTGTGGCACCAGGCCCCGCCAGGCCAGCACGGCGCCTGCGGTGAGCACGAGGGCGGGCACGAGTCCGCTCAGCGAGACCAGCCACTCCGGCCCGGCCCAGGGGTCGCGGCGGTAGCGCGTGCGGGGATCGCGCCGGGCCCCCACCACGAGGGCGGCGGCCGCGCACAGCACGCCGGTGACGAGCATCGGGACGCCCAGCACCGCAGGGCTGGTCGCGTCGAGCAGGCCGTACAGGCCGACGACCACGCCGATCAGCCCGACGAGGGTGAACAGCGCCGCCAGCCGGCTCGAGGTGGCGCTGCGGCGCACGACCCGGCCGTAGCCGCGCGACTCCATGGAGGCGGCCAGGCTGAGGGAGCGTTCGAGGGAACCGACGAGCACCGGCACGGCCAGGCGGCCGAGCTCGCGCAGGCCCCTCCCCGAGTGGCCCCGCAGCCGGCGGGCGGCCCTGACCCGGGCTGCGTCGTCCACCATCTGCGGCGCGAACGTCAGCGCCACGACGACGGCGGTGCCCACCTCGTAGAGGGTGGCCGGCACGTAGCGCAGCAGGCGACGTGGGCTCGCGAGGGCGTTGACGGCGCCCAGACAGGCCAGGATGGCCGCCAGCCTAAGGCCCTCGTAGACCGCTGCCAGCAGGCCCTCGAGGGTGACCGCACCGCCGATGCGGACCCCGCTCGTCCAGGCGGGCAGGGGCACCTCGGGAAGCCGGAGGAGCACGACCCGGCCGGTGACCCCGCCACCGAGGAGCCCGACCATGACCACCCTGAGGGCGATGGCGAAGAGCCCGACCAGCAGGAAGGGGACCAGGGAGTTGGTGGCCCCCACCTCACGCCGCTCGAGGACCACCCAGGCCGCGACGGCCACGATGAGTGCCAGCAGCAGCGGGTTGGTCGTCTGCGACGCGGCCACGGCCAGCCCCACACCCCAGGCCCACCAGGCCGCGGGGTGCAGCAGCCTGGGGAGGGGAGTGGGGCCGAGCCGGGGAGCCACGGTGGAGTGCCAGCCGCCTCAGTTGGCGCGCCGGCGGCGCGCGGCGGCGGTGATGAGCAGCGCGACAACGGCGAGCACGATCGCCAGGGCGGCGTAGGTCAGTGCGCTGGTGCCGCCCTGGTCGGCGTCGTCGGCGGGGGCCTGCGCGGCGTCGGCCGACGGCGTCGCGGCCGCGAGCTGCACCGGGGTGTCGGTGGCCTTGGCCTCGGGGCTGACCACCTTGACCTCACCGCCGCAGCCGGTGGCGGGGTGGTTGTCGATGCCGCAGATCATGGCGCCCTCGGCGCGCACGGACGCGACGGCGGCGAGCACCTCGGCGCCGGTGGCCTTGGTGTCGACGACCGCGCACCGGCCGACCGGGGCCGGGGGCTGCTTGCCGTCCTCGGTGTCGGCGGCGCGGCCGTAGTCGATGACGACGCCGACGCGCTTCTTCCCGGCCTCGGCGGCGGCGTCACCGCAGAGGTCGTCGAAGCTGGCGGTCGCACGCGGCATACGCGCGTCGGTCTCGCCGGCGACGGCGAAGCGCCAGCCCTCGACGGAGCCGTCGGCGGGGGTGAGCTGGTCGGCGCCCTTGCTGGCGAAGGCCCAGGTGGCGTCCTGGAGCTGGAAGTAGCCCCAGTAGCGGTAGGCCGCGGCACTGGCGGGGGCAGCCGGGGCGACGACGGCCGCGACCAGCGCGAGCAGCACGGCGGCGACCAGGGACGGGACGGCCACGACGGGCCGGGTGGTGCGAGACATGGTTTCCTCCTCGCGACCGGCGAGGAGACGTGGCCGACCTGCCGGCGACGTCCCTGACTCCGGTCCGCATTCCACGACGGACTTGTTGATGGAGTCGAGGCCCAGGGCAGGTGCTCCGGCTCGTCGCCCCGGTGGGATGCCAGGGACGACCTACGGTTGCGGGACAGCGCCGGACTCTGACCGGCTTCCCCTCACCAAGGGCTGGTTCGACGTGCGAACCGTCCCACCCGCCCCGCGGTGCTGTCAAAGTGATCTCGCTCCCACGCGACCCGGGTATGCCGTGCAGGCACCACCGCGCCTAGGGTGGCCCGCGCCATCGACGAAGGAGTGCCATGTCGCTGCTGTCCCAGACCCTCGAGGCCATCTCGCCCATCTGCCGGCGGGCGGTCGGCGAGGCCGACGCGCGCCAGGGCCAGCTCACCAAGCCCCCGGGGTCGATGGGCCGCCTGGAGGACCTCGGCGCGCAGCTCGCCGGGATCGCCCGGACCTGTCCGCCACCGGTGCCGCTGCGCCCGGCCATCGCCGTGTTCGCCGCCGACCACGGGGTGCACGCGCAGGGCGTCACGCCGTGGCCGCAGGAGGTCACCGCGCAGATGGTGGCCAACCTCGCGCACGGCGGTGCCGTCGTCAACGCCCTCGCGCGGCAGGCCGGGGCCAGCGTCACGGTGGTCGACGTCGGGGTGGCCAGAGACCTGCCCCCCGCACCCAACCTCCTGCACCGCAAGGTCGCCCACGGCACGCAGGACCTGGCCGAGGGGCCTGCCATGACCCGGGCCGAGGCGCGGCAGGCGCTGGAGGCCGGCATCGCCGTGGCCCACGACCTCGTCGACGGCGGCGCCGACCTTCTCGTCACCGGCGACATGGGCATCGCCAACACCACCGCCTCGGCGGCCCTGGTCGCCGCACTGACCCGCAGCGAGCCGGGGGAGGTCACCGGGCGTGGCACGGGCATCGACGACGCGATGCTCGAGCGCAAGACGGCCGTGGTGGAGCGCGCGCTCGCCCGGCTCGACCGCTCCGAGCCTCTGGCCGTCCTGGCCGAGGTCGGCGGGCTCGAGCACGCGGCCCTCGCCGGCTTCATGCTCGGGGCGGCCTCGCGCCGGGTGCCCGTCGTGCTCGACGGCGTCATCGCGGTCGCGGCGGCCCTGGTCGCCAGCGCGGTCAGCCCGGCCGCGGCCGGCTACTGGGTGGCCGGCCACGTCTCCGTCGAGCCCGGCGCGCGGGCAGCCCTCGACCACCTGGGCATGGAGCCCCTGCTCGACCTCGGCCTGCGGCTCGGCGAGGGCTCCGGCGCGGCGCTCGCGGTGCCGCTCGTCCAGTCTGCGGCGCGCCTGCTCACGGAGGTCGCGACCTTCGACTCCGCGGGGGTTGCCAGCACCTGAGGCGCCGGCTCTCCCCACCGGCCTACAGTGGGCACATGAGCGAAGCGTGGACCTGGACCTACCTGGACCCCGAGGCCAACGAGATGAGCGGCGAGGGGCTGCCCACCACGGCCTTCCCGTCGCAGTCCGACGCCGAGAACTGGTTCGGCGAGACGTGGCACGAGCTCGCGGCCAAGGGCGTCGACGCCGTCAGCCTCCACCGCGACGGGCAGCTCGTCTACGGCCCGATGGCGCTGCAGCCCGCCGAGTAGGGGCGAGCAGCAGGCGGGCCGCCGGAGGTGGGGCGTGCGCCGCCCGCAGCGGCTCAGGAGGGGTACTGCCCGCGCGCCACCTGGGGCTTCGGCATGCGGGAGCGGCGCATCTGGAAGGCGCGCATCACGGCATACATCGCGCCGCCGCGGGGGAGGTGGTCCGCGCCGAACTTGGCCACGAGGCGCTTCTTCACCTTGCGCCACATGAGCACGGCGTCGACCACCGCGACCAGCAGGACACCGTAGACGGCCACGAAGACGATGAGCAGCGCCCACGACTGGCGCACGAACGACAGCGCCAGCACGACCAGCATGACCGGGAGCATGAACTCGCCGACGTTCCACCGGGCGTCGACGTAGTCGCGGATGAACCGGCGCTCGGGGCCCTTGTCGCGAGCCGGCAGGTGCGCCTCGTCGCCGGTGAGCATGGCCTGGCGCATGCGCGCCGACGCCTCGCGGCGCCCCCGCTGCTCGTCACGCTTGGCGGCCTTGCGGTCGGCCACCACCAGGGGACGCTTGCGCGCCGCCTCCTGCTCGCGTCGCTTCGGCGTGGGCCGGTTCTTCGCGCCTTCCCGCTCGGGGCGGGCGACGGTTTCGGCCTGCTGCTCGTTCAGCGTCTTGTTGCGTCCAAACACGGGCCAACTGTATGCCGTGCGGCCGGGTTCTCCCGCATCGCCACCGACGGCACCCACTAGGCTCCCCGCCGTGACCGCCGACGTCCTCACCGCTGACCAGATCGCCGACCTCAAGGCCGCCGTGGCCGGGCTCATGCCCGGGATCCGGGCCGACCTCGAGGCGCTGACCCGCATCCCGAGCATCTCCCTCGACGCCTTCGACCAGGCGCACGTCGAGGCGAGCGCGGAGGCGACCGCTGAGCTGCTGCGCGCCGAGGGTCTCGAGGTGGAGATCGTGCGCGAGGGCGGCCGACCCGCGGTGATCGGCCACGTGAACGGCCCGCCCGGAGCGCCGACGGTGATGCTCTACGCGCACCACGACGTGCAGCCGACCGGCGCCGAGGAGCTGTGGGACAGCAAGCCGTTCGAGCCGACCGAGCGCGACGGCCGTCTCTACGGGCGCGGCGCCGCCGACGACAAGGCCGGCATCATGGCGCACCTCGCGGCCCTGCGCGCCCACCGCGGCGACCTGCCCGTCGGCGTCACGGTCTTCGTCGAGGGGGAGGAGGAGATCGGCTCCGAGTCGCTGCCGGCCATCCTCGAGCGCCACGGCGAGAAGCTGCGCGCCGACGCCATCGTGCTGGCCGACTCGATGAACTGGGCGATCGGCGAGCCGGCCCTCACCACGACGCTGCGAGGCCTGATCCGGGTGGTCGTCACCGTGACGACCCTCGACCACGGCGTCCACTCCGGCATGTTCGGCGGGGCCGTGCCCGACGCGATGATGCCGCTGGTGCGCCTGCTCGCCAGCCTGCACGACGACAACGGCGACGTGGCGATCGAGGGCCTGCGCTCCGGCGTCGCCGCCGACCTCGACTACGACGAGGCGCGGCTGCGCGAGGAGTCGGGCCTGCTCGACGGCGTCGACGTCATCGGCACCGGCTCGCTGCTCACCCGCATCTGGAACAAGCCGACCGCCACCGTCATCGGCATCGACGCCCCGTCGGTCGCGACGAGCTCCAACACCCTCGTGCCGAGCGCGAGCGCCAAGATCTCGATCCGCCTCGCGCCCGACGAGGACCCGAAGGAGGCGTATGCCGCGGTGCAGCGCCACCTCGAGAAGCACACGCCCTGGGGTGCGAAGGTCGAGCTGCGCCTCGACGACCAGGGCCCCGGCTTCGCCGCCGACGCCACGGGAGCGGTCTACGACCAGGCCCGCGCCGCCTTCACCGACGCCTGGGGCGTCGAGCCCGTCGACATCGGCGTGGGAGGGTCGATCCCGTTCGTGGCGGCCTTCGCCGAGCGGTTCCCCGACGCGGCGATCCTCGTCACCGGCGTGGAGGACCCCGACGCGCGCGCGCACGGCGCGAACGAGTCGCTGCACCTCGGCGAGTTCCAGCGGGTCTGCGAGGCCGAGGCCCTCCTGCTGGCCCGTCTGGGGGCCATGCCCCGCTGACGGACGGGCGGGCGCGGACGGGGCGCCCGGGTTAGGTTCTGGCCATGGCCGAGACAGCGACCAGCACGACCCGCAAGGGCTACGTCGAGCCGACCTTCGAGCGCGACACCCACTACATCCACGACCGCATCACCGCCGACGCCTCCGGCGAGAACGCGTGGCCGGTCGAGCCGGGTCGCTACCGGCTGGTCGTCTCGCGGGCCTGCCCGTGGGCCAGCCGGGCCATCATCGTCCGCCGGCTGCTCGGCCTCGAGGACGCCATCTCCATGGGGGTCTGCGGACCCACCCACGACGAGGACAGCTGGACCTTCGACCTCGACCCCGGCGGCGTCGACCCGGTGCTGGGCATCCCGCGCCTGAAGGACGCCTTCGAGGCGCGTCAGCCCGGCTACCCACGAGGCATCACCGTGCCGGCCATGGTGGACATCGCCTCGGGCAAGGTCGTCACCAACGACTTCGCGCAGATGACGCTCGACTTCTCGACGCAGTGGCGGGACCTCCACCGCGAGGGGGCCCCGGACCTGTACCCCGAGGACCTGCGGCCGGAGATCGACGAGGTCAACCGGAGGGTCTACTCCGAGGTCAACAACGGCGTCTACCGCTGCGGCTTCGCCGGCACGCAGCAGGCCTACGACGAGGCCTACGACCGGCTGTTCACCACGCTCGACTGGCTCACCAACCGGCTGCGCGACGAGCGCTACCTCGTGGGCGACACCGTGACCGAGGCCGACGTGCGGCTCTTCACCACCCTCGTCCGGTTCGACGCGGCCTACCACGGCCACTTCAAGTGCAACCGGCACAAGCTGAGCGAGATGCCGGTGCTGTGGGCGTACGCGCGCGACCTCTACCAGACGCCGGGATTCGGCGACACGGTCGACTTCGAGCACATCAAGGCGCACTACTACGTCGTCCACCACGACATCAACCCCACGGGCATCATCCCCCAGGGGCCGGACCTGTCGGGATGGCTGCTGCCCCACGGCCGCGAGGCGCTCGGAGGACGGCCCTTCGGTGACGGCACCCCGCCTGGGCCCCCGCGACCCGAGGAGCAGGTGGCCGAGGGGCACCAGCCGCGCGAGCGGCGCCGGTGAGCGAGCGCGAGCACGACCTCGTCGTCCACGGCGCCACCGGCTTCGTGGGGCGGCTGCTCGCCGCAGACCTCGCCGTCCACGCGCCGCGGCACCTGCGCATCGCGCTGGCCGGGCGCAGCGCGACCCGGCTCGAGGACCTGCGAGCCACCCTTCCCGGGCCTGCCCGCGACTGGCCGCTCGTCGTCGCCGACAGCAGCGACGACGCAGCGCTGGAGCGGCTGGCCCGCTCGACGCGCGTGGTCGCGACGACGGTGGGCCCCTATGCCCGCCACGGCTTCGGGCTGGCCCGGGCCTGTGCCGAGGCGGCCACCCACTACGCCGACCTGACCGGCGAGGTGCTCTTCGTGCGCCAGCTCGTCGACCGGCTCCACGGCACGGCGCAGGAGACCGGCGCCCGCCTGGTCACGGCCTGCGGGTTCGACGCGGTGCCCTCCGACCTCGGCGTGCTGATGCTCCACGAGCGGGCCGCCGCCGACGGCGCCGGTGACCTCGGCGACACCACGCTGCTCGTGCGGCAGCTGCGTGGCGGCGTGAGCGGCGGCACGGTCGAGTCGATGCGCACCATGGTGGCGGCGGCCGCCTCCGACGCCGCGGCTCGCCGTGTCGTCCTCGACCCCTACGCCCTCAGTCCGGACCGGGAGGCCGAGCCGCAGCTGGGGCGCCAGAGCGATGTCAGCGGCGTGATGCGCGACGGCGAGACGGGCCAGTGGACGGCGCCCTTCGTCATGGGCTCGTTCAACACCCGGATCGTGCGCCGCAGCAGTGCGCTGGCGGCCCACGCGTACGGGCGCCGGTTCCGCTACCGCGAACGGATGGCCTGCGGCAGGGGACGCGCCGGACAGCTGCGGGCGGCCGCAGTCTCAGCCGGACTCGGCGCCCTGGTCGTGGGGATGGCCAACCCGCTGACCCGCCCGCTGCTCGGCTTCCTGCTCCCGTCACCCGGCGAGGGGCCGAGCGAGGAGGTGCGCCGGCGCGGCAGCTTCCGCATGGAGGTCCGCACGGCGACCTCCACCGGGCGGCGCTACCTCGCGGTCGTGGCGGCCCAGGCGGATCCCGGGTATGCCGGCACGGCCGTCATGCTCGCGGAGTCTGCGCTGTGCCTGGCCGAGGACGAGCCGCGCCTGCCTACGCGTGCCGGCGTGCTCACCCCCGCCACCGCGTTCGGCGACGTGCTCGTCGAGCGGCTGCGGGCGCGCGGCTTCACCCTCACGGTGGAGGAGCTGACGGGCCCGCCCACGGCGCGCCCACGGCATACCGGTTAGTCGCGGTGGGTCTCGCCCGGCAGGGCGAGCATCTGGTCGAGGGCGACGCGGGCGAAGTGCGCCACCTCGGTGTCGACCCGGATGGGGTTGACCACCCGGCCGTCGACGAGGGACTCCAGCGCCCACACGAGGTGGGGCAGGTCGATGCGGTTCATCGTCGAGCAGTAGCAGACGTTCTTCTCGAGGAAGGCGATCTGCTGGCGCGGGAACTCGGCCGCGAGCCGCTTGACGAGGTTGAGCTCGGTGCCGACCACCCACTTGGTGCCGTCCGGAGCGGCGGCGATGGTCTTGATGATCTTCTCCGTGGAGCCCACGGCGTCGGCCGCCTCGACGACCTCGTGTCGGCACTCCGGGTGGACGATGACCTTGACGCCGGGGATCTCCCGCCGCGCCTGCTCGACGGCCTCGAGCGTGAACCGGCCGTGCACCGAGCAGTGGCCGCGCCACAGGATCATCCGGGCGTCCTGCAGCTGCTGCTTCGTGAGCCCACCGAGGGGCCGGTGCGGGTCGAAGACCACGCAGTCCTCGAGGGAGCCGCCGAGGTCACGGGCCCAGGTGTTGCGGCCGAGGTGCTGGTCCGGCAGGAAGAGCACCTTGCCGGTGCCTCCCTCGACCCGGCCGTCACCGGCCTGCGAGAAGGCCCACGACAGAGCGCTCTTGGCGTTGGAGGAGGTGCAGATGGTGCCGCCGTGCCGGCCGGTGAAGGCCTTGATCGCGGCGGAGGAGTTCATGTAGGTCACGGGGACGGTGTCGTCGGCGACGCCGGCCTCGACGAGGTCGTCCCAGGCGTCCTCGACCTGGTGGATCTGGGCCATGTCGGCCATCGAGCAGCCGGCGGCGAGGTCCGGGAGGATCACGGTCTGCTCGTCGCTGGTGAGGATGTCGGCCGACTCCGCCATGAAGTGCACGCCGCAGAAGACGATCCACGGTGCCTCGGGGCGCGCCGCCGCCTCCTTGGCGAGCTTGAACGAGTCGCCCGTCACGTCGGCGAACTCGATGACCTCGTCACGCTGGTAGTGGTGCCCGAGGACGAACACCTTCTCACCGAGGGCCGCTCGGGCGGCCCGTGCGCGCTCGACGAGGCCGGGCTCAGAGGGGGCCGGGAGGTCGCCGGGGCACTCGACGCCCCGCTCGGTGGCCAGGTCGCGGCCGTGGCCCAGGACCAGCAGGGGGAGGGGGGCGCCTGCCCGGGCGGCGGGGTCTGCGGTGGTGCTCACGGTGGAATCGTGTCACACCCCGTGGCGCCGGTCTGCCGCCCGGGGATACCCGTGGACGCCTCCGGCCCCGTGCTCAGAGCGGGTGCAGGCGCGGGCTGGAGACGGCCACGCTCACCGTCTGGGAGCCGAAGCGCACGTTGACCCGGTCGCCGTCGACACGCACCACGCGGCCGAGTCCGTGGCGGTCGTGGGTGACCCGGTCGTCGACGGCGTACTCCGGGTGGATGGGTGTCGCCTCGGAGCGGAACGGGCTGTTGGCGGGGCGGGGCCGGTCGGGCTGTTTCTGTCGGGGGCGCATCAGTCCAGTGTGCGCCATTCGCCCGGGTTCTCATAGATCGGTGCCGTGGTCAGCGCGTCTGTCGGCGCCGCGGTAGGGTGGGTGGCACGCGGTCCGCTCCGTTCTGCCTCGGGCCGCCTTCTCATGTCGATGCTCATGCGCCGCGACCCGTGACGGCTCGCGCCGGGCAGAACGACCCGCGCTCATCTGTTGGTGAGCAGCTCTGTTCGAGAGCACAACCTCGGGAGTACCCCTGTGTCTGCTGACACCACCTTTGCCCACCTCGGCGTGCCTGCCGCGCTGACCGACGTGCTTGCGGCCTCAGGCATCACCGTGCCCACCCCCATCCAGGCGGCCACCCTGCCGGACTCCCTGTCCGGCCGTGACGTGCTCGGCCGCGGGCGCACCGGCTCGGGCAAGACCTACGCCTTCCTCCTGCCGCTGCTGGCCCGCCTGGCCGCGAGCGGCACCCCGCGCCGCTCGCAGCGCCCCCGGGCGCTCGTCCTCGCCCCCACCCGCGAGCTGGCCCTCCAGATCGACACCGCCCTGGCCCCCCTGGCCCGCCCGCTCGGGCTCACCAGCCAGACCGTCTTCGGCGGCGTCGGCCAGAACCCCCAGGTCAGCGCGCTGCGTCGGGGTGTCGACGTCGTCGTCGCCTGCCCCGGCCGTCTCGAGGACCTGATCGGGCAGGGGCATGTCAGCCTCGACAGCATCGAGGTGACCGTGCTCGACGAGGCTGACCACATGGCCGATCTCGGCTTCCTGCCCGGGGTGCGCCGCATCCTGGAGCGCACGCCGCGCACCGGCCAGCGGATGCTGTTCTCCGCCACCCTCGACGCGGGCGTCAACGTCCTGGTCAAGCGCTTCCTGACCGACCCGGTGACCCACGAGGCGGACTCGGCGCAGTCGCCCGTCGCGACGATGGCGCACCACGTCTTCCACGTGCACAAGGACGACCGGCTCCCCGTGCTGCTGGACCTGGCCGCGGCTCCCGGCCGGACCGTGGTCTTCACCCGCACCAAGCACGGTGCCAAGAAGCTGGCCAAGCAGCTCAACTCCTCGGGCGTGCCCGCGGTCGAACTGCACGGCAACCTGAGCCAGAACGCCCGCACGCGCAACCTCGACGCCTTCCACGGGGGCACGGCCACCACGCTCGTCGCCACGGACATCGCCGCCCGCGGCATCCACGTCGACGACGTTGGGCTCGTCGTGCACGCGGACCCGCCGGTCGAGCACAAGGCCTACCTGCACCGCTCGGGCCGCACCGCCCGCGCCGGGGCGGCCGGCACGGTCGTGACCCTCATGACGGCCGATCAGGTCGCCGACGTGCGCGACCTGACCCGCAAGGCGGGGATCCGCCCCACCACCACGCGCCTCGACGCCTCGCACCCGTTGCTGCTCGAGGTCGCACCCGGCCACCGCAGCTTCCCCGGGGGCATCGTCTTCGACCAGGGCGACGGCCAGGCCAAGCAGGGTCAGCCGAAGCAGGGCCGGGCCAAGCAGGGCCAGGCCAGCCAGACGGGCCGCGCCAAGCAGGGCCAGGCCAGCCAGACGGGCCGCGCCAAGCAGGGCCAGGCCAGCCAGACGGGCCGCGCCAAGCAGGGCCAGGCCCAGCAGCCCGGCCGGTCCGGGCGCGCCCGCAGCGGCGGGGGAGCCGCGCGCAGCGGCTCGACCACGGCATACAGCACCTCCACCCCCGGGTCGGGGGGCGGCGAGCGCGCACGCCCCTCGGGCGGCAGCCGGGGCGGCGGCGGTGGCGCCGCCGCCTTCTCGACCCGCTCGCGCGCCGGTTCCCGGGGCGGCCGCTGACGGCGGCCCCCCGCGAGTACAGTCCGATTCGTGCACGTGCTCATCGCGCCGGACTCCTTCACCGGCACCCTCACCGCGACGCAGGCGGCGGAGGCCATGGCCGAGGGCTGGCGGCGGTCTGCGCCACACGACCTGCTGACGCTGATGCCCCTCTCCGACGGCGGGCCGGGCTTCATCGACGTCCTCGCGACCGCCCTTCGCGAGTCCCGGACCGTGCTCACGACGGCCGCTGACCCACTCGGGCGCGAGGTGCCGGCCGCCCTGCTCGTCCGCGAGGCCGACGACGGCGTGCCCACCGCCTACATCGAGTCCGCCCAGGCGGCGGGGCTGCACCTGCTGGAGGCGGACGAGCGCAACCCGGCCGTCACGAGCACCTGGGGCGTGGGACAGCTGCTCGACGCCGCCCTGCGCGAGGGCGCCGAACGTGTCGTCGTGGGCCTCGGGGGCAGCGGCACCAACGACGGCGGCGCGGGCATGCTCGCCAGCCTGGGGGCCGGCAGCGCCAGCGCGCTGGCCCGTGGCGGACTCGCGCTCGCCGACCTCGACGACGGCGCGCTGCACGGCCTCGAGGTGGTGCGTCAGCGCTTCGCCGGCATCGAGCTGCTCGTCGCCACCGACGTGGACTCGCCCCTGCTGGGCTTCCACGGCGCCTCGGCCGTCTACGCCCCGCAGAAGGGCGCCTCGCCGCAGGTCGCCCAGGCGCTCGAGGCAGCCCTCGGCCGCTTCACCGAGGTGGTGCGCCGCACGCTGCCGGAGGTGCCGGACCTGATCACCGGCCAGGCGCGCCGCCTCGACCGCGAGCCCGGGGCCGGTGCTGCCGGAGGGCTGGGCTACGGGCTGATGCTGCTCGGCGGGCGCCGGGTCAGCGGCGTCGACGAGGTGGTCCGTGCCGTCGGCCTGCCGGAGGTGATCGGCGCCGCCGACCTCGTCGTGACGGGGGAGGGCAGCTTCGACTGGCAGAGCCTGCGTGGCAAGGTCGTCGCCGGCGTCGCCCGGGCCGCGCTCGAGGCGGCCACTCCAGCGGTCGTCATCGCCGGACAGACCCTGGTCGGGCGCCGTGAGGCCATGACGCTCGGCCTTTCCGGCACGTATGCCGTGGCCGAGACCCCCGAGGAGGTCGAGGCGGCGGTGGCAGACCCGGTGGGCACCCTGGCGGCCCGTGCAGCCCGGGTGGCGGCCACCTGGTCACCCCAGCGCTGAGGACGACGTACCCTAGGCAGCGCGGGGAACAATTCCCGCAGACCGCGGGTTTGCATGCACGCAGACTCAACGCCGACGACATGAAGGACGCAACCCGATGAGTGTTCAGGACCAGACCCCGGTCGCCGCGGACGCCACGACCGAGGCACCTGCCCACGGCGTCATCCTGACCGACGTCGCCGCCGACAAGGTGAAGTCGCTCCTCGAGCAGGAGGGCCGCGACGACCTGCGCCTGCGCGTGGGCGTGCAGCCCGGCGGCTGCTCCGGCCTGATCTACCAGCTCTACTTCGACGAGCGCACCCTCGACGGAGACCTCGTGCGCGACTTCGGCGGTGTCGAGGTCGTCGTCGACCGGATGAGCTCGCCGTACCTCGAGGGTGCGACGATCGACTTCGCCGACACCATCGAGAAGCAGGGCTTCACGATCGACAACCCCAACGCGGGCAGCTCCTGCGCCTGCGGCGACAGCTTCAGCTGAGCCGGCCGGCGCCGACCCGGCGCCCGATCACGTCGAAGGCCTCGCACCGGCACCGGTGCGAGGCCTTCGACGTGCTGCGGTCAGGCGCCGTAGGCCTCCATCCCCTCGACCAGGGCCGACGCGTCGTCCGGCACCTCGATGTCGCGGTGCGCGCCGCCGAGGGGGCGGGGCCGTACGACCTCGACCTCGACCGCGCTGCCGTCGATCGCCAGCTCCGTGATGCTGCCGTTGTCCAGGCCCTCGCGAGGGGTGGGGAACTCGGTGGGGGTGCTCATGACTCGACCGTAGGTGGGGGGGCCGGGTCGACACACCGGTACCACGAGGTAACACCTGCCGGTAGCCGAACCCGGCGTCGCCCTGGCCGCCACCCGGCACGGGAAGGTGCGCCCGCGGCATCCGCGCGCTTTGGCGGTAGGTTGCGGGTGTGCGCGTCGCCATCACCGGATCCATTGCCACCGACCACCTGATGACGTTCAAGGGACGCTTCGCCGACTCCCTCGTCGTCGAGCAGCTCGACAAGGTCTCGCTGTCGTTCCTCGCCGAGGACCTGCAGGTCAGGCGCGGGGGAGTGGCCGCCAACATCGCCTTCGGTATGGCCAACCTGGGCCAGCGACCGGTCCTCGTCGGGGCCGTGGGGGAGGACTTCGCCGACTACCGCAGCTGGCTCGAGCGGCACGGCGTGGACTGCGAGTCGGTGCACGTCTCTGAGTCCCGGCACACGGCCCGCTTCGTCTGCACCACCGACGACGACATGGCCCAGATCGCCACCTTCTACGCCGGGGCGATGTCCGAGGCGCGCCAGATCGAGCTGCAGCCGGTGGCCGACCGCGTCGGCGGGCTCGACCTGGTCGTCATCGGAGCCAACGACCCCGAGGCGATGCTGCGCCACACGCAGGAGTGCCGCACCCGGGGCATCCCCTTCGCCGCCGACCCGAGCCAGCAGCTCGCGTTCGCCGACGGCGAGACGATCCGCCAGCTCATCGACGGGGCCGACTACCTGCTCACCAACGAGTACGAGGCGGCGCTGACCTCGCAGAAGACCGGCTGGTCGCCGGAGGAGGTCGCCGACCGCGTCACGACCCGCGTCATCACGAGGGGCAAGGACGGCGCGGTGATCGCCACCCGCGGTCAGGAGCCGATCGAGGTCAAGGCGGCCCGCGAGGTGCGCCGGCTCGACCCCACCGGGGTGGGCGACGCCTTCCGGGCCGGGTTCCTCACCGGCCTGGCCGCCGACCTGAGCCACCAGCACGCCGCGGAGCTCGGGTCGATGCTCGCGACCTACGTCCTGGAGACGGTCGGCACGCAGGAGTACACCCTGGGGAAGGCGCGCTTCCTCGCGCGCCTCGCGGACGCCTACGGCCAGGACTCGGCTGACGCCATCGAGCCCCACATCACCTGTCTCGCCCCGTAGGCAGCTGAGCGTGCCCTGGCCGCCGCAGGAACCCGCCGCGAGTCCCTGGGACTTCGACCTCACCGAGGTCGACCCGGGTGAGGACCTCGTGGGCGTGGGCGGCGACCTGGCACCCGGGACGCTCCTGGCCGCCTACCGCAGCGGCGTGTTCCCCATGGGGCTCGGCGAGGACGGCGCCCGGCCGATGGGGTGGTGGTCGCCGGACCCGCGCGGCGTGCTGCTGCCGGGCCGCATCTCGGTCAGCCGGTCGCTGCGCAAGTCCTGCCGGCGGTTCGAGTTCCGCGTGGACTGCGCCTTCGACGAGGTCGTGGAGCGCTGTGCCGACCCGCGCCGGGAGGGCCGGTGGATCACCAGCGAGATCCGCCTCGCCTACGGGACGCTGCACCGGATGGGGTGGGCGCACAGCGTCGAGACCTGGCAGGACGACCAGCTCGTCGGAGGGCTGTACGGGGTCGCCGTCGGCGGCCTGTTCGCGGGGGAGTCGATGTTCCACTCCGTCACCGACGCCTCCAAGGCGGCGCTGGTGGCGCTGACCGGCTTCTTCTTCGCCGACGGCCACCCCGACCGCGTCATCGACGTGCAGTGGGCCACCGACCACCTGCGCACCCTGGGCATCGAGGACATGCCGCGCGAGCAGTACCTGCGTCGCCTCGAGCGCGCGCTGCAGGTGCCGCAGGTCCGCATCGGGGCCAACGAGGACTAGTGCCGGGGGTCCGCCAGGCGGACCCGGTATGCCGTGTGCCCGCCTTCTGCGCCCGGCGCCCCGGCGCCGGCCGCCTGTGCGACCTGCACCAGCTCGTGCCCGCGCATGCGGCACCACGCCGGGACGTCGGCCCGGGCGGCGGGGTCGGTGGCCCACAGCTCCAGCAGCGACCCCGCGGGCAGTCCCCGGGCGGCCTGGGCCAGCCGGATCACGGGCAGGGGGCAGCGCAGGCCCCGGGCGTCGACGACGGTGGCCGCCTCCGGTGGTTCGGCCGCGCCACCGTCCACCGGGTCATCCCTCACAGGTGTTCCGCGCCGAGCTGGGCGCGCACCGAGGCGATGACCTCGGGAAGCGCTGCGCAGAACCGCTCGACGTGTTCGGCGCGAGCGGGGGAGACCGACGCGAGCGGCAGGGTGAGCCGCACGTTGCCGTGGGTCAGCACCCCCATCGCCGCCAGCACGTGGCTCGGTTCCAACGTGCTCGCCGTGCAGGCCGACCCCGAGGCGATCGCGAAGCCCCGCCGGTCGAACTCGTGCACGAGGGCCTCCCCGTCGACGTACAGCGCGCTGAACGTGACGACGTGCGGGAGCCGCTCATCGGGATCGCCCACGACCTCGACGTCGGGCACGGCAGCGGCGGTGGCGCGCACCCGGTCCACCAGGGCTCGGGCCAGGGTCGTCTCCTCGTCCAGGGCCGCACCGGTCTGCTGCCAGGCCTCCGCGGCAGCCAGCGCGAGAGGCACCCAGGGCACGTGCCCGCTGCGGCCGTATCCCGGCTCGCCGGAGGGACCGGGCAGTGCCCAGCGCGTGCGCTCGGGCACGGCCAGCACGCCCAGGCCGCCTGGACCACCCCACGACTGCGCGTCACCGGCGAGCACGTCGAAGGTGTCCGGGGACGGCACCCGGCCCAGCGACGACTGGGCGTCCACGACGAGCGGTGTGCCCGCGGCCCGGCACCGCTCGAGCGCGGCGGCCAGCGGCTGAAGGGTGCCGACCTCGCCGTTGGCGTGCTGCACCGCGGCGGCGACCGTGCCCGGCGCGTCCAGGGCGGCGGCCAGCGCGTCGACGTCGACCCGGCCGGCGTGGTCGACGGGCACCTCGGCGAGGAGCGTCTCGTCCTGCGCCTGCGCGGCACGGTAGCGCGCGGGGGCCAGCACGGCGGAGTGCTCCACCGCGGTGGCGACCAGTCGTGAGCCGCGGCGGCGCGCGCTGTGCAGCACCCCGTCGACGGCCAACCGCACGGCGGCCGAGCCGGACGGGGCGAAGGAGAGCTCGGAGGGACGGACGCGAAGGCCCCAGGCCAGCACCTCGGTCGCCTGGTCCAGCAGCCGGCGGGCAGCGCGACCCTCCGCGTGGAGGCGCCGTGGATCGGCCCAGCCGGCGTCGAGTGCGGCCATGAGGGTGTCGCGCGCGAGGGGGTGCATCGGGGTGCTTGCGGCGTCGAGGATCGCGCGCTCGCCACGGGTGTTCGCCACACCCCGACGTTAGTCCCACCCTGACCGGACTCACGGAACGGGCTGGAGTAGGGTTTGCCGCGTGGTTGGTCTCTCGTCAGAAGAAGGTGCACCGTTGCGTCCGCACGACGACTCTGTGCCGCGCCCGCGAGGGCGTCGGACCTGGTTCACGGCGGCGACCGCCGGCCTCAGCGCGCTGGCCCTGACCGGGTGCGCCGGACGGGTGGAGGACGGACTCCTCCCGCGGGGGGCGACCGAGGGTGCCGAGCGCGTGACCAACCTCTGGGTCGGGTCCTGGATCGCGGCCCTGGCGGTCGGCGTCCTCGTGTGGGGCCTGATCCTGTGGTGCGCCGTGGCCTACCGGCGTCGGCGTGACGACGACGGCACGCTGCCCGTCCAGCTGCGCTACAACGTGCCGCTCGAGATCCTCTACACCGTCGTCCCGGTCCTGATGATCGCGGTGCTCTTCTTCTACACCCAGCGCGACGAGTCGGCGCTGCTCGACACCTCCAAGCAGCCCGACGTCGTGGTCAACGCGGTCGGCAAGCAGTGGAGCTGGGACTTCAACTACGTCAACGAGCAGGTCTACGAGACCGGCACCCACGCCCAGCTGACGGGTGAGCCGGGTGTCGAGGAGACGCTGCCGACCCTGTACCTGCCGGTCAACAAGCGCGTCGAGTTCCAGCTCACCGCGCGCGACGTCATCCACTCGTTCTGGATCCCGGCCTTCCTCCAGAAGCTGGACATGATCCCGGGCAAGGTCAACCGCTTCCAGGTCGTGCCGACCCAGACCGGCACCTTCCAGGGCAAGTGCGCCGAGCTGTGCGGCGCCTACCACTCGCAGATGCTCTTCAACGTCAAGGTCGTCGAGCAGGCGGAGTACGACCGGCACATCGCCGAGCTGAAGGCCAAGGGCAACGAGGGACAGCTCGACAACGGCCTCAACCGTGAGGAGATCATGGACGAGGACGCGGACAAACTTGAGAACGCTGGGAGCAACTGAGCATGAGCGCCACGAGCGAGTCGACCTACCTGCGGACGGCTGAGACCGTCACGCGCCGACGGGTTGCCCCCGGGGCCACTGTCGTGAAGTGGATGACGACGACCGACCACAAGGTCATCGGAAACCTGTACTTCATCACGGCGTTCATCTGGTTCATGCTGGGCGGCCTGATGGCGCTGGTCATCCGGGCCGAGCTGATCAACCCCGGACTGCAGGTGGTGGACAGCCCCGAGCAGTTCAACCAGCTGTTCACGATGCACGGCACGATCATGCTGCTGCTGTTCGCGACACCGCTGTTCGCCGGGTTCGCCAACGCCCTCATGCCGATCCAGATCGGCGCGCCCGACGTCGCCTTCCCGCGCCTGAACATGTTCGCCTACTGGCTGTACCTGTTCGGCGGGCTCATCGCGGCCGGCGGGTTCCTCACCCCCTCGGGTGCTGCGTCGTTCGGCTGGTTCGCCTACGCGCCGCTGTCCGACGCGACGTACAGCCCGGGCCTCGGCGGCGACCTGTGGGTCTTCGGTCTGGCCCTCGGTGGCTTCGGCACCATCCTCGGCGCCGTCAACTTCATCACCACGATCATCTGCATGCGTGCCCCCGGCATGACCATGTTCCGGATGCCGATCTTCACCTGGAACATCTTGGTGACCTCGATCCTCGTGCTGATGGCGTTCCCGGTGCTGGCCGCCGCGCTGCTGGCCCTGGGCGCCGACCGCAAGTTCGGCGCGCACGTCTTCGACCCCGGCAACGGCGGCCCGATGCTGTGGCAGCACCTGTTCTGGTTCTTCGGGCACCCCGAGGTCTACATCATCGCGCTGCCCTTCTTCGGCATCGTGACCGAGATCCTGCCGGTGTTCTCCCGCAAGCCGATCTTCGGCTACAAGACGCTGGTGTTCGCGACGATCGCGATCGCCGCCCTGTCCGTGACGGTCTGGGCGCACCACATGTACGCCACGGGACAAGTGCTCCTGCCGTTCTTCGCGGTGATGACGATGCTCATCGCCGTGCCGACCGGTGTGAAGTTCTTCAACTGGATCGGCACCATGTGGGGCGGCAAGGTCACCTTCGAGACCCCGATGCTGTGGACCATCGGCTTCCTCGTGACCTTCCTCTTCGGAGGCCTGACGGGCATCATCCTCTCGAGCCCCGCCCTGGACTTCCACCTGTCCGACACCTACTTCGTGGTGGCGCACTTCCACTACGTCGTGTTCGGCACCGTGGTCTTCGCGATGTTCGCCGGCTTCTACTTCTGGTGGCCCAAGTTCACCGGCCGCATGCTCGACGAGACGCTCGGCAAGATCCACTTCTGGCTGCTGTTCATCGGCTTCCACACGACCTTCCTCATCCAGCACGTGCTCGGCGTCGACGGCATGCCTCGCCGCTACGCCGACTACCTGCCCGAGGACGGCTTCACGTGGGAGAACCGCGTCTCGAGCGCCGGCGCCTTCCTGCTGGCGGCCTCGACCCTGCCGTTCCTCTACAACGTCTGGAAGACCTGGCGCACGGCGCCGCTGGTCGAGACCAACGACCCGTGGGGCTACGGCGCGTCGCTCGAGTGGGCCACCAGCTGCCCGCCGCCGCGGCACAACTTCGACACCATCCCGCGGATCCGTTCCGAGCGCCCGGCCTTCGACCTGCACCACCCCGAGGCGGCCCCGGTCGCCGGGCCGCAGCCGGACGCCGACACGCTGGCCAAGGTCCTCGGTCCGGCCGACCTCGGCCAGGGCCGCCACCCCCACCAGACCGGCGAGTTCGACGGCACGGACAAGCACGGCCGTTTCCACGAGGAGCGCTGACCCCTGTGAAGATCGAGTACAAGCTCTTCCTCATCGTCGGGGCGTTCTTCGTCCCGGTCGGGATCATCTACGGCATCGTCACGGACTGGTCGGAGCCGGTGGGACCGGTCGCGCTGCTGCTGAGCGCCGGCCTCGGCGGCATGATCGCCTTCTACCTCTGGGCGACCGGGCGACGGCTGCCCGAGCGCCCCGAGGACAACCCGGGCGGGGAGATCGCCGAGCTCGAGGGTGACTACGGGTTCTTCAGCCCGCACTCGTGGTGGCCGCTGCCGCTGGCCGCCGCAGCCTCGATCTGCTTCCTCGGCCTGGCCATCGGCTGGTGGATGTTCATCATCGGTGCGGCCTTCGGGGTCGTCGCCCTCATCGGCTGGACCTTCGAGTACTTCACGGGCGACGAGGCGGTCTGACCGCCGAGCACGCCGACCAGGACGCCCCGCCGGGAGACCGGCGGGGCGTCCTGCTGTCCGGGCGGGGCAGCTTGGTACTCGTGTCCTCGTGACGGGGCATCAGGCCCAGCCGAGCTCGTGCAGGCGGTGGTCGTCGATGCCGAAGTGGTGGGCGATCTCGTGCACGACGGTGATCGCGATCTCGTCGAGCAGCTCGTCGCGGTCGACGCACATGCGCAGCAGTGGTCCGCGGTAGACCGTGATGCGGTCGGGAAGTGCGCCCATCGCCCAGGCGTCGCCCCGCTCGGTGAGGGGCACCCCGTCGTAGACCCCCAGCAGGTCCGGGTCCTCGGGTGGCGGTTCGTCCTCGACGAAGAAGACGACGTTGTCGAGCAGGGCCATGAGCTCGGCGGGCACGGCATCGAGGGCGTCACCGACGGCGTCCTCGAACTCCTGACGGCTCATCTCCTGCACGCGCACCAGCCTGCCATGCTGGCTGCGTGCGCATCACCGTGAGGGTCCGGCCCGGCGCGTCCCGCACGGCCGTGGGAGGGCGCTACGGCGACGGGACCGGGGGACAGGCGCCTGCGCTGGTGGTGCGGGTGGCCCAGCGGGCCGTGGAGGGCGCTGCGACGGCAGCGGTCCTCGACGCGGTGGCGGCGGCCTTCGGTGTGCCTCGTGGTGACGTCCGGCTCGTGACGGGGGAGCACAGCCGCACGAAGGTGCTCGACATCGACCCTGCCCCGGCTGGGGCCGAGCAGCGCCTGGGCGAGCTGCTCGAGCGGCGCTGAGCGGGGACTCCACCCAGGCCGGAAAAGGCGAGAGGTGCCGCACCCCGGGAAGGGGTGCGGCACCTCTCGCGACAGCCGTACTGCAGGCTCAGTGACCGCGGTGTCGGCCGGGCTCCGCCGTGTCCGGGTTGTCACCGGAGCTGGACGACGCCATCTCGACGAGCGGGGCGCCACCGGGCTCCTGGTGCTCGATCTCCTCCGCGTGGTGGCCGTCGTGATGGGCGGCCTCGAGCTCTGCCGGGGTGACGGGCTCGACGCGGTCCTTGAAGAAGAAGTGCGACACCTTCGCCCGAAGACGCTGGCTGCGAGCGTTGGGCGCAGCCACACCGTTCTCGTCGACCCCCGACTCGAGCTCCAGCGGCCGGTGCTGCTCGTGCTGCACCAGCTTCCAGCGGGTGTAGGGGTCGAGCGGCTCGTGCCGCTCGTAGAAGCGGCCCTCCGCGGTGCGGATGATGCGTCCGGTCTCCCGGCCGTGCAGCACCAGGTCGCGGTCGCGGCGCTGCAGGCTCAGGCAGATCCGCTTGGTGACCCAGAAGGCGACCACGGGCAGGACGAAGAAGAGCGTCCGCAGCGCGATGGTGATGTCGTTGATGGACAGGCCCAGCTTGATCGCCATCAGGTCGTTGCCCGCGGCGAACATCAGCACGGCGTAGGCGGCGATGCCGGCCATGCCGATACCGGTGCGCGTCGGGTTGTTGCGCGGGCGGTCGAGCAGGTGGTGCTCCCGCTTGTCGCCGGTCACCCACTCCTCGAGGAACGGGTAGAGGGTGATCAGGCCGTACATCACCGGGATCAGCAGGATGGCGCCGATCATGACGTTGAAGCTGAACGTGAACCCGAACGCCTCGAACTCGAGCCAGCCCGGCAGCAGTCGCAGGGCGCCGTCGGCGAAGCCCATGTACCAGTCGGGCTGCGAGCCCGCGGTCACCGGCGACGGGTCGTAGGGACCGTACGCCCAGATCGGGTTGATCGTCACCAGGGCCGAGATCAGGGCGACCACGCCGAAGACGATGAAGAAGAACCCGCCGGCCTTGGCGGCATACACCGGCATGACCGGGAAGCCGACGACGTTCTCGTTGGTGCGGCCGGGCCCGGGGAACTGGGTGTGCTTCTGCACGGCAACCAGCACGATGTGGGCGGTGAACAGACCGACGAGGATCGCCGGGAGCAGCAGCACGTGCACCGAGTAGAGGCGGGGGATGATCGCCTCGCCCGGGAAGGCTCCACCGAAGACGAAGTACGAGACGTAGCTGCCGATCACGGGGATGGAGCGCATGAAGCCCTCGGCGGCCCGCAGGCCGGTGCCCGACAGCAGGTCGTCGGGGAGGGAGTAGCCGGCGAAGCCCTCGACGAGAGCCAGCATCGACAGCTGCGCGCCGAGGACCCAGTTGAGCTCACGCGGCTTGCGGAAGGCGCCGGTGAAGAACACGCGCATCATGTGCACGTTGATCGCCACGATGAACAGCAGTGCCGCCCAGTGGTGGATCTGCCGGATGATCAGGCCGCCGCGGATGTCGAAGGAGATGTCCAGCGTCGAGCGGTAGGCCTCGGACATCGTCACGCCGCGCAGCGGGAGGTAGGAGCCCTCGTAGACGACCTGCCCCGCGCTCGGGACGAACCAGAAGGTGAGGAAGGCGCCGGTGAGCAGGCAGATGACCATCGAGTACATTGCCACCTCCCCGAGCATGAACGACCAGTGGTCGGGGAAGACCTTCTTCATGAGGTAGCCGACGCCCTTGGCGGCGCCGGTGCGGTCATCGACCCAGCCGGCGACGCCGCCGACCTTCCTCAGGCCGCCACCGACGGGGGCCTCGGGTCGGGCGTCGTTGGCGCGCAGTCGGTCTGCGCCAGATGCGTTGTCTGCGGTGCTCATCCACGCTCCCAGAAGCTCGGGCCGACTGCTTCCTGGAACGGGGCGTCGGCCACCAGGTAACCCTCGGCGTCAACGGTGATCTTCAGCTGGGGCAGCGGTCGCTTGGCCGGGCCGAAGATGACCTTGCAGTCCTGCGTCACGTCGAAGGTGGACTGGTGACACGGGCACAGCAGGTGGTGCGTCTGCTGCTCGTAGAGACCGACGGGGCAGCCCACGTGCGTGCAGATCTTGGAGTAGGCGACGATGCCCTCGTAGCCCCAGTCGCGTGCCTTGGCGACCTGGATGATGCCCGGCTCGAGGCGCATGAGGAGGACGGCGGCCTTGGCCTTGTCCTCGAGGACGTGGTGGGACTCCTTGATGGACTCCGGCAGCACGTGGAAGACCGAGCCGATGGTCACGTCGGTGGCCTTGATCGGGGTGTGCTCGGGGTCGCGCACGAGGCGGTCGCCCTTCTTCCACATGGTCTTGGAGAGCTCGTCCTTCGGCAGGGGGCCGAGGCTGCCGGCCACCTGCAGCACCATCGGCAGGGCGAACAGGCCGAGGGCGCCACCGAGGCTGTACTTGATGAGGGGACGGCGGTCGAGCTGGGCGTCGGTGCCACCGGTCAGCATCGTCTTGACGAAGCCGCCACGGGCCTCGTCGGGGGAGCGCAGCGGGTGGCGCTCCTCGACCACTTCCTCGTCGGGCATGAGGGTCTTGGCCCAGTGGACCGCGCCGATGCCGATGCCGAGCAGGCCGAGGGCCAGCGAGACGCCGAGGACGACGTTGGACAGGTTGGCCTTGCCGATACCCGGGATGAAGACCTGGTTCTCCATCGGGATCGCGAAGTAGGCGACGATGAAGACGAAGGTGCCGAGCATCGAGAGGCCGAACATCGCGGCGACCTGCTTCTCGGCGCGCTTGGCGGCGCGCTCGTCGAGGTCGGCGGCGCGGTGGATGTGCGGGGGCATGCCCGGGTTCTCGAAGCGCGCCGGCAGGCCGCCGGTGCCCTCGATGTGCCCTTGGTCGAGCCGCACCGCGGAGCTGCCGTAGCCCTCGGATCCCGGCTGGGCCACCTGGCCGCCGTGCTCAGTGCCGTGTTCGTTCATGCTGTGGTCGATCCTGTCGGTTCGCAGTGGTCGAGTGCGGTGGGCATCAGGCCGATTTCTGTCCGAGCCAGACGGCGAAGCCGATCATGATGCCGAGGCCGAACACCCAGATGAACAGCCCCTCGGAGACAGGGCCGAGGTTGCCGAGCGCCATGCCGCCGACGTTCTCCTGCTCGTCGAGGGTGTGCAGGAACGCGATGATGTCGCGCTTGCTCTCCGGGCTGATGTTGGTGTCGTTGAAGACGGGCATCGACTGCGGGCCGGTGGCCATCGCCTCGTAGATGTGCTTGCCCTCGATGTCGCGCAGCGAGGGGGCGTACTTGCCGCGGGTCAGGGCTCCGCCGGAACCGGCGAAGTTGTGGCACATGGCGCAGTTGACGCGGAACAGCTCGGCACCCTTGGCGACGTCACCGCCCTCTCCGGAGGCGTACTCCTCCTCGGGGACGGCCGGGCCCGGCGCCAGCGACGCGACGTAGGCGGCCATGGCGGCGATGTCCTCGTCGCTGAACTGGACCTCCTTGCGGGGGGCCTGCACGTCGGGGCGCGTCATGGGCATGCGACCGGTGCCGACCTGGAAGTCGACCGCGGCGGCGCCGACGCCCGCGAGGCTCGGGCCGTCCTGCGTGCCCTCGCCGTTGAGGCCGTGGCAGGTCGAGCAGTTGGCCTGGAAGAGCTTCTTGCCCTCCTCGACCTGGGCGGCGCTCGTGGTGGAGGCCTGGGCCGGCTTCGGCGCCAGGGCGGCATAGGCCGCGCCGGTCACCAGGAGGCCCACCAGGATGAGGAGGGCGATGGCGGCCGGGTGCCGTCGGCGGGCGGCCAGTGCGTTCACAGTGCGCTCCTGAACGTGTGCTGTCGTCGAGTTGTTCGGTTACGGGGGCTGTTCCGGATGGCTCTCACCGCAGCAGGTAGATCGTCGCGAAGAGCGCGATCCACACGACGTCGACGAAGTGCCAGTAGTAGGAGGTCACGACAGCGCCGGCCGCCTGGTTGTGGCTGTAGGTCCGGGTCGTGAAGGTGCGGCCGATGATCAGCAGGAAGGCGAGCAGACCGCCGGTCACGTGGAGGGCGTGGAAGCCGGTGGTGAGGTAGAAGACCGAGCCGTAGGCGTCGGACGCGAGGGTGACGCCCTCGTGGACGAGCTCGGCGTACTCGAGCACCTGGCCGGAGACGAAGACCGCGCCGAAGATGTAGGTGAGCACGTACCACTCGCGCATGCCCCAGGCGCTGATGTTGAACAGCGTCGCGTCACCCCGGTGCGCCTTGCCGTGCTCCGCGGCGTGGACGCCGAGCTGGCACCACACCGAGGAGATCACGAGGATCAGGGTGTTGATGGTGGCGAAGGGGATGTTGAGCTGGCTCGTGCGCTCGTCCCACAGCTCCGGCTCGACCCCGCGGATCGTGAAGTACATCGCGAACAGGCCCGCGAAGAACATCAGCTCGCTGGCGAGCCACACGATCGTCCCGACCGAGACCATGTTCGGGCGGGTCACGGGACCGTGTCCGGGGATGGACCCTACGGGGCCGGGGGTACCTGGTTGCACTGCGGATGCTGTCGCCACGTGCGCCATTATTGCCACATTCGCATCGCGGCACACCGTCGACCCCCCCTTGGGTGTCGTCGGTGTGCGGGGCGGGCGCGCGCGGTGTGCCCGAACCGCGCAGACGGGGTCGGCAGGTGCCTGCGCCCGCGGCCTGCTGCCCTCGACCGGCGGGTGTGTCTCCTGCCGGTCCGGGCGGCCCCGCTAGGATTCACGCCATGACCGCTCCGCACGCGACCGCAGCCTCGAACCCGGCTACCGGCGGCTCCGCCGTCCGCCAGATCTCGGTGCTGCTCTACAGCGACGACATCACCACCCGCGACGCCGTTCGTGTCAACGTCGGCCGCCGTCCGGCCCGCGACGTGGAGGTCACGCGGTGGCGCGAGTGCGCCACCGCCCCCGCGGTCATCGAGGCCGTGGAGAACGGTCACTTCGACGTGCTGGTGCTGGACGGCGAGGCGGCCCCCACCGGCGGTCTCGGCCTGTGCCGGCAGCTGAAGAACGAGCTCTACAACTGCCCGCCCGTCCTGGTGCTGACGGGCCGCCCGCAGGACGGCTGGCTGGCCACGTGGTCGCAGGCCGACCTCGCGGTGCCGCACCCCCTCGACCCGATCGCCCTGGCCTCCGCGGTGGCCGAGCTGGGGCGCCGCGGCCGCCAGGCAACGGCCTGACGCCGATGGCTTCGTCGGCGCCGGCTGCGTTCACGTGGCCGGACCTGTTCACCTCCCTGCTCGCCGGCGAGGACCTGAACACGGAGGCTGCCGCCTGGGCCATGGACCAGATCATGTCCGGTGAGGCGTCACCGGTGCAGCAGGCCGGCTTCCTGGTGGCGCTGCGCGCCAAGGGCGAGAGCGTCGACGAGGTGCGCGGGCTGGCCGACGTCATGCTCGAGCACGCGCGCCCCATCGAGGTCGCCGAACCCAGCCTCGACATCGTGGGCACGGGCGGTGACCGGTCGCACTCGGTCAACATCTCCACGATGTCCTCGGTGGTGATCTCGGCGTGCGGGATCCGCGTCGTCAAGCACGGCAACCGGGCCGCGTCGTCGTCCTCGGGCTCGGCAGACGTCCTGGAGGCCCTCGGGGTCAACCTCACCTTGAGCCCCGGTCAGGTGGCCCGGGTGGCCGAGCTCGCCGGCATCACCTTCTGCTTCGCGCAGACGTTCCACCCCTCGATGCGGCACGCTGCCGAGGCCCGGCGCGACCTGGGCATCGCCACCGCGTTCAACCTCCTCGGCCCATTGACCAACCCGGCCCGCCCCACGTATGCCGCGGTGGGCGTCGCGGACGCCCGCGTGGCGCCGCTGATGGCCGGTGTGTTCGCCGGGCGAGGCAAGGACGCGGCGGTGTTCCGCGGCGACGACGGCCTCGACGAGCTCACCATCAGCACGACCTCGCGGGTGTGGTGGGTGCGGGACGGCCAGGTGCGCGAGCACCGGCTCGACCCGCGCGACCTCGGTCTGGAGCTGCACCCCCTGGAGAGCCTGCGGGGAGCCGACGCAGCGCACAACGCGAGCGTGGCCCGACAGCTCTTCGAGGGCCTGCGTTCACCGGTGCGCGACGCGGTCGTCCTCAACGCCGGCATCGCGCTCGCGCTCACCGAGCCCGACGGCGGCCCCACCGCTGAGGACTTCCTCTCCGGCGTGCGCCGCGGGATGGACCGCGCCGAGCAGGCGCTGGACTCCGGGGAGGCGCTGCGCCGGCTCGACGCCTGGGCACAGGCCAGCCAGCGCGACGACCTCTGAGCGCCCGCGACAGGTCAGTGCAGGTGGGCGAACCAGTGTGCCGCCCGCACCGCGTCACGGCGGCGCCTCTCGTAACGGGCGCCGAGAGCGAGCAGCGCTGCGCCCGTCAGGCCGAGGGTGAGCCAGCGCAGCCGGACACCGAGCGCCAACACCGCGCCGACGGCAGCAGCGCCACTCACATGGCCGGACCGCGGCGCCGGTGGCGCGGCCCGGCTACTCGTCGTCGAGGCCGAGGCTGAAGGCGGCCTCGAGGTCGTGCCGCGAGTAGGTGCGGAAGGCGATGTGGGTCGAGGTACCGGTCACACCGTCGACCTTGTTGAGCCGGTCGGCGATGACGTCGGCGAGCTCCTCGTGCGCCCGCACCCGCACCATGGCGATCAGGTCGACGTCGCCGGCGACCGAGTAGACCTCGCTCACGCCGTCGAGCTCGGCGATGGCCTGGGCCACCTCGGGGATGCGGTCGACTTCGGCGTTGATGAGGACGATGGCAGAGATCACGGGGCCACAGTAGTGCGGCGGGTCAGGACGCGGCGACGAAGCCGGCCGCCTCGTGGCGCGACACGGACTGGGGCTCGAGCTGGGCCCGTGCGGCGCCGGCGCCGCCGACCGGGCAGGTCCACTGCCCGTCGAGGTCGACGAGCCTGACCCCGGGCGACTCGAGCCAGCGCAGGATCTTCTCCGACTCCTCGGCCGTGCCTGCCGGTGCCGGTGCCGGCGCGGGCAGGACCGCTTCGGCGCTGGCCCGCAGGGCCTGCACGTAGGGCATCGGGTCGGCGCCTCGAGGGGAGACGCTGCTGCCGGCGAGCCTGCCGTGGCGGATGCACACGAGCTCCCAGCCGCCGAGGGCGGCCGGCCTCGCCGCGACGATCTCGGCGCTGGCTGCCAGCGGGGCGATGCGCTGGCTGCGGGCCATGCCGCGCACCAGGGCGAGGAGGCGGTCGCGCAGCGTGCCGGCGTCCTCGAAGCGCTCCTGCTCGGCGAGGGTGACCATGCGCGCCCGCAGGGCAGTGACGACGTCGCGGCTGTCGCCGGCCAGGGCGGCCATCGCCCGTCCGGCCACGACGGCATACTCCTGCACGCTCTGGGCCCCCGTGCAGGGGGCGCCGCACCGGCCCATGTCGGCGAGCGCGCAGGCGCTCACCGGCTTCGAGGGGGAGAGCCGCTGCACGCACTGGCGCAGCGGGATGACCTCGTGCACCGCGGCGATCGCGGCCTCGGCGGCGGCGCGGCCGGAGAACGGGCCGATGTAGCGGGCCCCGTCGCGACGCACCTCGCGCACCATGCTCAGGCGCGGGAAGGCCTCGACGGTCAGCTTCACCCACACCCCCCGCTCGGGGGCCTTGGACCGCCGGTTGTAGCGCGGCTTGTGCTCGGCGAGGAGGCGCAGCTCGCGCACCTCGGCCTCGAGGGTGGTGGCGCAGACAATGGGCGTGACGCTCTCGGCGAGGCGCACCATCTCGGCCATGCGGGTGCGCTGCTCCGAGGCGGTGAAGTAGCTGCGCACGCGCGTGCGGATGTTGACGGAGGTGCCGACGTAGAGCACCCGGCCCTGCCCGTCCTTGAACAGGTAGACGCCCGGGGCCGACGGCAGGTCCTGGGCGAGGTAGCGCTTGCGCCGCGTGGACGGCGCCACGCGCGAGGTGTAGCTGGTGAGCTCCTCCAGGGTGTGCACGCCGAGGTTGCCGACCCGCTCGATGAGCGCGTGCAGGACGTCGACGGTGGCCCGCGCGTCGTGCAGCGCCCGGTGGTCGGGCGTCGTGGGGGAGCCGAAGTGGGCCGCGAGAGTGGAGAGCTTGTGGTTGCGGGTCTCGTCGCGCGGGACCAGCTGGCGCGCCAGGGTGACGGTGTCGAGCACCTCGAAGCCCGGCCAGCGGTTGCCCGTACGAGCGGCGGCGGCCTTGAGGAAGGAGATGTCGAAGCCGGCGTTGTGGGCCACGAGCACCGACCCCCGGGCGAACTCGAGGAACGCGGGGAGCGCCGAATCGATGCGCGGCGCGGTGGCGACCATGGCGTCGGTGATGCCGGTGAGCACCTGGATGAACGCCGGGATCGGGGCGCCGGGGTTGACCAGGGTCTGGAACTCACCGAGCACCTCGCCGCCGCGGACCCGCACGGCGCCGATCTCGGTGATCTGCGACTCGGCGGGGCTTCCGCCGGTGGTCTCGAGGTCGACGACGACGAAGGTGACCCCGGACAGCGCGGTGCCCAGGTCGTCGAAGGTGCCTTGGACCATCTGCATGCGCCAGACGGTATGCCGGGGCGCCGACAGCCCGGCGAAGGCGCGCCTGCAGGTGGCTGCGCCGGTTCCCCGCCGGCCCGTCGTCGGCGTCCTCCGGGCCGCTGCGGGGTCCGGAGGGAGGTCCGCTGTGGGGTCGCTGTCGGTGGTCGCTCCTACCGTCGGGGGCAACCAAGAGGAAGGGGTGATCACGGTGATCATCGACTGCACGTCCTGCCCGGTCCGTGAGCTCCACTGCGGTGACTGCATGGTGACGGCGCTCCTGGCGCCGGCGACCGCGGACCTGCCGCTCGACGCGGCTGAGCGCGCCGCGGTGACCCTGTTCGTCGCCTCTGGCCTCGTCACGCCGCAGGAGGCCACCGGGCTGCGGGCGCGGCGCGAGCCGTGGGACGCGGCGCGCGCCGTCGGCTGAACAGCCCCGCCGGCTCCTGCGCCCCGTGCCTACGATGGCCCGCGTGAGCATGCGGGCGTGCGGCCGGGACGACGGCCGGCGGAACGGCGAGGTGGGCCGGCGGCGCCTCGCCGCCCACAGGGTCCTGGTCGCCCTGCTGTCCTTGGTCGTCCTCGTCTCAGGCTGCTCCGGCGCGCCCCACGTCGAAGGTCCGCCTCGCCCCGCCTCCGCGGGCCCGGCGACCACCTCCGCCTCCGCCGGTGACTCGACGCCCCAGAGCCCCACCACCGACCCTGCCGTCGCCCGGGTCGAGGCGCTGCAGGACCTGCTCGACGAGCGCGCCGCGGCCGTCCTCGCACGCGACCGCGCCCGCTTCGTGGCCACCCTCGACAGCCCCCGGTCCGGTTTCGGGCTCCGCCAGCTCGAGGCGTTCGACAACCTGGTGCGCCTGCCGCTCGGCACCTTCGACTACGGCACACCCGAGCCCGCCCCGGCGCTGAGCCCCGAGCGGGCGGGGCAGGTCGGCCCCGAGGCCTGGGTCGCCCGCGTCGAGGGCAGGTACGCGCTCAAGGGCTACGACCGCGGGCCGCGGACCTACGAGACCCACCTGACCGCCGTCCGCCGGGCCGACGGCTGGAGGCTGGCCGACGACTCCGACGGCGGCACCCAGGCCCAGCTGTGGGACCTGCCGGACCTGCGGGTGCTCGCCGGCCGCAGCACGCTGGTCGTCGCGAGCGGGAAGGTGCGCGACCCGGACCTCTACCGGCGCCTCGGTGACCGGGCCGTCTCCCGGGTCGGCCAGGTCTGGACCAAGCCCTGGGGCTCGCGGGTGGTGCTCGTCGTGCCCGCGACGGCCGGCGAGATGGCTGAGCAGCTCGGTCAGGACGCGGCCGGGGTCGACCAGGTCGCCGCCGTCACCGACGGCGCCCTCGGGGCCGACGGCAGGGCAGGGGCCGACCGCATCGTGCTCAACCCCCAGGCCTTCGCCCGGCTGCACCCCACGGGGCAGGAGGTGGTCGTCACGCACGAGACCACGCACGTCGCGGTGCGGGCCTCGACCACGCGCGCGGTGCCGCTCTGGCTCTCGGAAGGCCTGGCC
Source organism: Knoellia sp. p5-6-4 (assembly GCF_029222705.1). Lineage (NCBI taxonomy): Bacteria > Bacillati > Actinomycetota > Actinomycetes > Micrococcales > Intrasporangiaceae > Knoellia > Knoellia sp. p5-6-4. The sequence continues at coordinate 310,148 of NZ_JARGZF010000001.1, read as the reverse complement.
GACTACGTCGGCTACCGCGGGGTCGACCTGCCGCGCACCACCATCGCCGAGGCGCTCCTGGACCGAGTGCGCAGCGGCAGCGGCCCGAACGCCCTGCCGACCGAGCGTGACTTCGACCCTGCCACCTCGACCATCGCGCCGAGCTACAACGCCGCCTGGCTGGCCGCCTGCTCCATCGTCGACCAGCACGGGGAGCAGGCGCTCGTCCGGTTCTACCTGCGGGCGGCGACCCGGCCCAGCCCCTCCGCGGCGCCCGGCGACCCCGAGGAGAACACGCGCCAGGCGTTCTCGGCCGTGCTCGGCACGACCGAGGAGGCGTTCACACGGCAGTGGCTGTCCTACCTGGGGCGGCTGGCGCGGGCCTGACCGCCGGCCGGGCGGCCACCGCCAGCGAGACGACGACGAGGGCCCCGGCCAGCCAGAACTGGTTGTAGAAGGCCTGCTTGTTGACGAGGTTGGCCACCAGGAGCACCAGGGCGAGCCAGCGCAGCACCTCAGGCAGGGCCGGCTGGCGGCGCCGGACCACCACGATGACGCCGCCCAGCGTGCCCAGGACGACCAGCCCGGTCACCCAGAACGGCAGCGTGACCCCGAAGGTGTTCAGTGCCAGCAGGTAGAGGGTGTTGGCGAACTTCAGGGGCGGGAACGACACCAGCAGGGTGACCGTGTCGTGCAGGAAGTCGGACGGCCCGGCGAGGAACCACGGCGCGATGAACAGCCCGGTGAGAACGCCGGTCGCGAGCGTGCGACGGACCCCGAAGGGCCGCCAGACCAGCAGCACCGGCAGCAGCACGGCCAGGTGCTGCTTGCTCGCACACGCGAGGGCCAGCGGCAGCACCGCCCACCAGGCCGCCCGGCCGCCGCGGTCGACGAGCACTGCCCACCACACGAGGCCGGCGAGCAGCAGCGGCTCGGTCCAGGCCTGGTCGACCTGGGTGAGGGTGCCCGGTGCGAAGAGCAGCAGGGCGACCACCGCGGCGGCCCGCCAGCGGGGACCTGGCGCGGCCAGGGCCCAGGCGCCGGCCGCCGCGACCAGGGTCCACACGAGCAGGGCCCAGCGGACGTCGCCGGCGAGCCAGCGACCCGGGGCGAGCAGCACGGTGGTGAACGGCAGGTAGGTGAAGGCGTCCTGGATGCCGGGTGATCCGGACCAGGTCACCTCGTAGAAGCTCTCGCCGCGGGCGAGGGCGTCGCTGGCCTGCTGGAGGGTCACCCACACGTCGATCTTCGGCGCCGGGTCGGTGACGACCGCGGTGGTGCCCGCCACGGCATACGCACCGATGCTCGTCGCCAGGGCGGGCAGCGCCGCGCGCTCTCGACCCGACCACAGGAGGGCCGCCGCGACGAGCGGGCCGGCCACCAGCGCGGTCGTCGCGACCGCGAGGCCGGTGGCGTCGAGGTAGGAGAACAGCGGCACCACCAGCGTCGCCAGCGCGCTGCCGGCGAGCATGCCGGTCACCGCGGGCGGGGTGAGCGTCACCGGGGCCCGGCGCCACTGCCACAGGGCCAGGGCGCCCGCGCACGCCGTGAGGGCGAGCACGATGGGGACCCGAAAGCGCACCACGCTCCACTGCAGGGCCAGGAAGTACGCGAGCCAGGCCACCGCGAAAGCGGTGGCCTGGCTCGAGGTGGTGCGAGGAGGCATGCCCAGAACGGTAGAGGTCCGCCGCCGCGGACGGCGCACCGGCTCGGCTCAGGAGTAGAGCGCCTCGACGTCGGTGTGGAAGTCCTTCATCACGATGTTGCGCTTGAGCTTCATCGACGGGGTCAGGTAGCCGTTCTCCTCGGTGAAGTCGCCCTCGAGGATGGTGAACTTGCGGATCGACTCCGCCTTGGAGACCGCCTTGTTGGCCTCGTCGACGGCCCGCTGGATCTCGGCGAGCACCACCTCGTTCGTGCGAGCCTGCTCGAGGCTGACGCCCTCGATGCCGTTGTTCCTCGCCCAGGTGGGGTACATCTCGGGGTCGAGGGTGACCAGCGCGCCGATGAACGGCTTCTGGTCGCCGACGACGATGCACTGCGAGACCAGCGGGTGGGCGCGCAGGCGGTCCTCGAGCACTGCCGGCGCGACGTTCTTGCCGCCGGCGGTGACGAGCAGCTCCTTCTTGCGACCGGTGATCTTGAGGTAGCCGTCGTCGTCGAGCTCGCCGATGTCGCCGGTGTGGAACCAGCCGTCCCGCACCGCGGCCGAGGTGGCCTCCTCGTTGTTGTGGTAGCTGGAGAAGACGTTGTTGCCCCGGATGAGCACCTCGCCGTCCTCGGCGATGCGGATCCCGACACCCGGCAGCGGCGGGCCGACGGTGCCGATCTTCACGCGCTCGGGGATGTTGACGGTGGCCGGCGCGGTGGTCTCGGTCAGGCCGTAGCCCTCGAGCACGGTGACGCCGATGCCGCGGAAGAAGTGACCGAGGCGCGTCCCGAGCGGGGCCCCGCCGGACACGGCATACAGCACCCGGCCGCCCATGGCGGCCCGCAGCTTGCCGTAGACGAGCCTGTCGAAGACCGCGTGGCGCAGGCGCAGGCCCAGGCCGGCGCCGCCGGCGTCGAGCGCCGTCGACCACGCGATGGCGGTCTCCGCGGCGGTGGCGAAGATCTTGCCCTTGCCCTCGGCGGTCGCCTTCTGCTCCGCCGAGTTGTAGATCTTCTCGAACACCCGGGGGACCGAGAGGATGAAGGTCGGCTTGAAGTTCGCGAAGTCCGCCAGCAGGTTCTTGATGTCGGCGCTGTGCCCCATCTTCGCCTCCCCGCTGACGCACAGCACCTGGATGAAGCGCGCGAAGACGTGGGCGAGCGGCAGGAAGAGCAGGGTGGAGGCGCCCTCCGAGCGGACCACCTGCTCCAGGCGCCGCACCGCGTTCTCGGACAGGGCCATGAAGTTGCCGTGGGTCAGCTGGCAGCCCTTGGGCCGCCCGGTCGTACCCGACGTGTAGATGATGGTCGCGACCGAGGTGCGGTCGACGCCCTCGCGGGCCGCGTCGAGGTCGGCGTCGGTGACACCCGAGCCGAGCTCGACGAGCGACTCGAGTCCACCCGCGTCGATCTGCCACACGTGCTCGAGCTCGGGAAGGTCGTCGCGCACCTCGGCCACGGTCGCCTCGTGGGCCGGCGTCTCGACGATGACGCCGCGGGCGCCCGAGTCCTTGAGGATCCAGAGCACCTGCTCGGCGGAGGAGGTCTCGTAGATGGGGACGGACACCCCGCCGGCGGTCCAGATCGCGAAGTCGGCGACCGTCCACTCGTAGCGCGTCTTGCTCATGATGCCGACCCGGTCACCGGTGCGCAGTCCGCTCGCGACGAGGCCCTTGGCCACCGCGCGCACCTCGTCGTGGAACTGCGCCGCCGTCACGTCGACCCACTCGTCGCCGAGCTTCTTGGCGAAGGCGACCCGGTGGGGTGCACGGGTTGCGTTGCGGGCCGGCAGGTCGGCAAGGCTCCCCTCGGTCGTGGGCTCGACGAGCGGGGGGACGGCGTGGTCCTGCACTGGGTCTCCTTCGACGCGTTCTGGTGCTGACCCGCACTGTACCGACCGGTAGCCTCCCGGTGGGAGGCTGCGGTCCTTCTCACACCCGCCCGCCGCAGACCTGAGCCGACACGAGCCCGTCCCGAGAGCGTCATGAGCCACAACACCTCGCGCGTCGACATCATCGACGAGACCTACCTGCGCGCCGCTCCCGCGGTGGTCCGGGGCTGGTTCGACGACGCCGACCGGCTCGACCGGCTCTGGCCCCACCTGCGGCGCACGCTCGTGCGCGACCGCGGTCCCAAGGGGCTGCGGTGGTGTGTCGACGGGGCCGTGGTGGGGGAGATGGAGGTCTGGATCGAGCCGTACTGGGACGGCGTGATCCTGCACCACTACGTGCGCGGCTCGCGAGGCCGCGGAGCGCCCGCCGACGTCGCCGCGCGTCACCAGCTGCGGTGGAAGCGCGCCGTGCACGCACTCAAGGACGTGCTCGAAGAGGGCACGCTGTAGCCTTCCGGCCATGGCCGACCGCACAGAGTCCAGCATCGACATCGCCGCCAAACCGGGCGAGGTCCTCGACGTGATCGCCGACTTCGAGAGCTACCCGAGCTGGGCCGCAGAGGTCAAGCAGGTCGTCGTGCTGTCCGAGGAGGGTGACGGCTGGGCCGACCAGGTGCAGTTCACCCTCGACGCCGGGGTCATCAAGGACACCTACGTCCTCGACTACGAGTGGGACATCCAGAAGAACGGCACCGGGGTGCTCTCGTGGCAGCTCGTGCAGGGCACCGTCCTGAAGGCCATGAACGGCTCCTACACCCTCACGGCCACGGCACGGGAGCTCACCACGGTGACCTACCGCCTCGCGGTCGACGTCAAGGTCCCGATGCTCGGCATGCTCAAGCGCAAGGCCGAGAAGGTCATCATCGACACCGCGCTCAAGGAGCTCAAGAAGCGCGTCGAGGGCTGAGTCCGGACCCGGCCCGCTCACCTGCTTCCACGTCCGCGTATGCGCGTCATCCTCTTCACCGGCAAGGGCGGGGTCGGCAAGACGACGACGGCCGCCGCCACCGCCGTGCGGGCGGCCCGGTCCGGCATCAAGACACTGGTCATGTCGACCGACGCAGCGCACTCCCTCGGTGACGCGCTCGACGTCGACCTCACGGACCACCGCGGGTCGGGCGCCACTTCGCAGGCCAGGCCCGTGCCGGTGCAGGTCGAGCCCGGCCTGTCGGCCCTGCAGATCGGCCCGCAGCACGCGTTCGACAGCTCGTGGCGGGTCGTGCAGGACTACCTGCTCTCCGTGCTGGCGACGCTCGGCATCGACGCGGTGGTCGCCGAGGAGCTGACCTCGCTGCCAGGGACGGAGGAGATCGCCGCGCTGCTGGAGCTGCGCACCCAGGTGGAGTCGGGCGCGTGGGACCTCGTCGTCGTGGACTGCGCCCCCACGGCGGAGACCCTGAGGCTGCTCGCCCTTCCCGAGGCGCTCGCCTGGCACCTCGACCGGCTGCTGCCGGGCCAGCGGGGGCTCATCCGATCGCTGCGGCCCGCAGCCGCCGCGGCGGTCGGTATGCCGCTGCCGGCCCCCGAGGTCGTCGACATCGTCAGTGGCTGGCACCGGCACCTGCGCGAGCTGCAGCGGCTGCTCACCGGCGACGGCACCTCGGTGCGTCTCGTGCTCACCCCGGAGCGCGTGGTCATCGCCGAGTCGCGGCGCACCTGGACCTCGCTCAGCCTCTACGGCTTCGTCGTCGACGCGGTGGTGGTCAACCGGGTCTTCCCCGATGCGGCGCAGGAGGTCGGCGCGGATGCGCCGCCGGATCCGTGGCGCAGCGCCTGGAACGAGGCCCAGCAGGAGGGACTGGTGGAGGTCCGCGAGTCCTTCGCCGGACTGCCCGTCGTGGTCTCGCCCTACCTCGCGCGCGAGCCCATCGGCCCCGACGCGCTCGACGAGCTCGCCGTCGCCCAGGACCCGGACGGCTCCGGCACGGCCGCGCTGCTCGAACCGGTCGCCCACCGCGGCCTGACCGTCACCCGGACCCGGCAGGGCTTCACCTTGTCGCTGCCCCTGCCGCTGGTCTCCGCCTCCGACGTCGGCCTCCAGCGGCGCGACCACGAGCTGCTCGTGGCCGTCGGCGACCACCGCCGGGTCTTGACACTGCCGGCCGCCCTGCAACGATGCGACGTCCAGAGCGCCTCGGTCCGCGAGGGCCTGCTGCGAGTGCGGTTCGTCCCCAACGAGGAGGTGTGGCCACGTGGCTGACCAGGGCACAGGGCAGCGGCAGGGGCGCGAGCCCGTCGGCTCGGTGGCCGAGGAGACCGCCCGGCTGCTCGAGGCGCTCGGCGGGTGGGCCGAGGGGCTCGGCGTCCCCGCAGGGGAGGCCCCGGCTGCCGACCACGACGCCGGTGACCGCGACACCGCCGACCACGACGACGAGGCCGCGGCCGATCCCGGCGCCGACCCTGACCAGCGTGCCCACCGTGCCGACGGACACGCATCGGGCGCCCGGCCCACCACCCGGTGCGAGCACTGCGGCGTCTCCAGCCGTGCCGGTGAGGCGCTCGCCTGCCAGCTGTGCCCGGTCTGCCAGGGCATTTCGCTGCTGCGCTCCGTGCGTCCCGAGACGGTCGAGCGGCTCGCCGACCTGGCTGCCGCCCTCTCGGGCGCGCTGCGCGACATCGCCGCCGACCGGTTCGGCCCGCAACCTCCACCCCCACCACCGGCACCACCTCGTGGACAACGCGTGCAGGACATCGCCGTCGACGACGAGGATGAGCCGGGCACCGCACCCACCACCGACCGCCCCCGACGCACGCAGGAGAGCACAGCACCGTGACGGCCACCATCGGACTCGACATCGGAGGCACCAAGATCGCGGCGGGACTGGTCTCGCTGGAGGGGCGGATCCTCGCCGAGGCGCGGTGTGACACACCGGCCCACGACCCGGACCGCATCGCCCACGACGCCGCCGCGCTGGTGGCCGCGTTGTCCGCGGACACCGACCAGGAGGTCGTCGGTGTGGGCGTGGCGTGCGCCGGCTTCGTCAACCGCACCGGCTCGCACGTGCTCTTCGCCCCCAACCTGGCCTGGCGTGACGAGCCGCTGAAGCAGCGGCTCGAGGCGCTGGTGCGCTACCCGGTCACGATCGAGAACGACGCCAACGCGGCGGCGTGGGGGGAGTTCCGCTTCGGCGCCGCCCGCGAGGCCGACGACATGGTGCTCATCACGATCGGCACCGGTGTCGGAGGCGGCATCGTCAGCGACTCCAAGCTGCTGCGCGGCGCCTACGGCATCGGCGGGGAGCTCGGGCACATGCGGGTCGTCCCGGGCGGCATCCGCTGCGGCTGCGGCAACCGCGGCTGCTGGGAGCAGTACGGGTCGGGCAACGCCCTGCTGCGCGAGGCGCGCGAGCTGGTCGCGTCAGGGACGCCGCACGGAGCAGCTCTCGCCGACGCCTGCGGGGGTGACCCGGCTGCGCTGAGGGGTCGTGACGTGACAGAGGTGGCGCAGGGCGGTGACCCCGCCGCGGTCGAGCTGCTCGCCGACCTCGGCACCTGGATCGGGGAGGGGGCGGCCTCGGTGGCGGCGATCCTCGACCCCGAGCTCATCGTCATCGGCGGCGGCGTCGCCGAGGCGGGGGACCTGCTGCTCGACCCGGTCAGGGCGGCCTACGGACGTCAGCTCACCGGGCGGGGCCACCGGCCGGTGGCCGGCATCGTGCCCGCCTCCCTGGGCAACGACGCCGGCCTCATCGGGGCCGCCGCGATCGCGGCCGAGGGGGTGCTGGAGTGAGCGGCCCGCCGGATGCGCTGAGCATCGGCATCGACATCGGCGGCACCAAGGTCGCCGGCGGGGTCGTCGACCCACGGGGCGTGGTGCTCCACCGCGCGCGGCGGGACACCCCGCACCGCTCGAAGAAGCCGGGGGTGGTGGAGAACACCATCGTGGAGGTCGTCGACGAGCTCCTGGGCGTCGTCGGTGCGGGCTCCGTGGTCGCCGTGGGAATCGGGGCGGCGGGCTTCGTGGCCGCCGACCGCGCGACGGTCGTCTTCGCCCCGCACCTGTCCTGGCGCCACGAGCCGCTGCGCGACGCGCTGCAGCGCCGGGTGCCGGTGCCGATCTTCGTCGACAACGACGCCAACGCGGCGGCGTGGGCAGAGTGGCGTTTCGGTGCCGCCCAGGGGCACACGCACGTGATGATGGTGACGCTCGGCACCGGGATCGGCGGGGCGCTGCTCATGAACGGCCAGGTGGTGCGCGGCCGGTTCGGCATCGCGGGCGAGTTCGGCCACATGCAGGTGGTGCCGGGCGGGCAGCGGTGCGAGTGCGGCAACCGCGGCTGCTGGGAGCAGTACGCCTCGGGCAACGCCCTCGTGCGCGAGGCGCGCTCGCTGATGACGGCCAACAGCCCGATCGCCAGCGACCTGCTCGACCGGGTCGGGGGCGACCCGGCCAACCTCACCGGCCCCCTCATCACCGAGGCGGCCCAGGCCGGCGACCAGACCGCCGTCGAGCTCCTGGCCGAGATCGGGCAGTGGCTCGGCGTCGGCATAGCCAACCTCGCGGCCGCCTTCGACCCGGGCATCTTCGTCATCGGCGGGGGCGTCAGCGCGGCCGGTGACCTGCTCCTCGGCCCGGCGCGCGAGACGTTCCGCAAGCACCTCACCGGCCGCGGCTACCGGCCGGAGGCCGAGATCGTGGCTGCCAGGCTGGGCAACGAGGCCGGGCTCATCGGGGCCGCGGACCTCGCCCGGGTCGGCGCCGGCGCCGACCCCCGGGTGGCCCCGGACCCGGTCCCGCAGGGCTGAGCCGGTCATGACCAGCATCCGGGTGGCGTCGTACAACCTGCGCGACTTCAAGGACGACCCGGCCGCGGCCGCCCGCGTCATCCGGGCGGTCGACCCCGATGTGCTGTGCCTCCAAGAGGTGCCACGGCGGCTGTTCTCCTCCTTCCGTGTCGCGGCCTTCGCGGCTCGCTGCGGCCTGTACTGGTCCGGTCGGCACCGGGGGAGCGGCGGCACCACGATCTTCACCTCGCTGCGCGTGCAGGTGGCCGAGTCCCGCCACCACCGGCTGCGGGTGGCGCGCCTGCAGCGCACCCGCGGGTATGCCGTGATCCGCGTCGCGCCGGCCGGTCACCAGCCGATCGTGGTCGCCAGCGTGCACCTGAGCCTCGACGCCGAGGAACGCGAACGACACGCCGGCCAGATCCTGCGGACGCTGTCGGCCGGCGGCCCGGTCGTGCTGGCCGGCGACCTCAACGAGGGCGACACCGGCAGGGCGTGGCAGCTGCTCGCCGCCCCGCTGCGGCTGGTCTCGCCGACGACGCCCACCTACCCCGCCCGCAGCCCGCGGCGGCTGCTCGACGTCGTGTTCGCCTCACCCGAGCTGGCCGTGCTGCCGCACACCCCGGTGGAGCTCGACGAGGCAGACCTGGTGGCCGCCACCGACCACCGGCCCGTGTGGGTCGACCTCGACCTCGACCCCCAGCCGCGCCCCACGGCGCGGACCGAGACCGACGTGGCCGTGGCCGGGGAGGCGGTCGAGGAGGCCGAGCAGCAGGCCGAGCAGCAATCTGAGCAGCGTCGCGGCTGAGCGGGCTAGACGCGGGCGCCGTTGTCGGGGTCGTCCTCGTCCCGGCTGTGCGGCTGGCGCAGCACCAGGAGCACGAACCCGCCGACCGTGAGGGTCAGCGCGCCCAGCACCCACCAGTCGCTGACGTCCGGGCGGAAGATCACGAGCCAGAGCAGGATCAGCGGCCCCGCCACGAGACCCACCACGATGCCCCAGAAGTGGAGGTCCTCCTGCGGGGGGAGCGGCGCGGTCGGCCCCGGCTCGAAGTGCTCGTCGTCGCCCGCGCCCCGGGGGCGGTCCGCGGCGGGGCCAGCGGCCCCGGCGTCGGAGGTCGCCCCCCGCCACACGGGGATGCCGCCCAGCGTGGGGGGCGGGTTCACCGCCGGGTTCAGGGGCGAGGGGTTGATCGCACTGAACCGCCGGTGCGGTGCGCCCGGGCCGGTGCCGTCGGTGCTGCTGGTGCCGTCGGTGTCGGCCCCTGAGCCGGGGTGCCCGCTTGCACCGTCCTCGAAGGCCGACCGGGGGGCGTCGTCGTCGGCGCCCTCGAGGGCGTCGAGGCCGGCCGCGGTCGGCGAGTCGTTCGTCTGCGGGGCGTCGGGGCCGCGTTCGGGGAGCGGCGCGACGTCGTCCCAGTGCGCGATGATGTCCGCGAACTGGGCGTCCACGTCCCTGTCGCTCATGGTTCTCCGTCCTGGCCGGTCGAGGTCGGCTAGGAGCTCAGGCGCTCGATGAAGGCCACCGACTCGTCGAAAATGCGCGGCGCGTCATTGTCGAGGGTAGCCACGTGGTAGCTGTCGTGCAGCAGGATCTCGGTGACGTCGTCGCTGGAGATGCGAGAAAGGACCATGGCCGAGGACTCCGGCGGGATGACGTGGTCCTCCGGGGAGCGGAGCAGCAGCACCGGCTGCGTGACCTCGGGCAGGTCGCGCGTCAGGTTCTTCCAGGCGACCAGCTGGGAGTGCCCCGCCTTCAGCGGCGTGTGGTCGTAGGCCAGCTCGGTCACCCCCTCCTTCTTGATGTCGTTGGCGATGGCCTCCAGGCCCCCGACGACGTTCTTCAGCAGCGGCACGAAGCGCACGCGCCAGTCCTTGAACATCACGGCGGGGTTGACCAGCACCAGGCCGCTCACCCGCGGGCCGTGCTCCTGTGCCAGCGCGAGGGCGAGGCCACCGCCCATGGACAGGCCGCCGACGAACACGTGGGCACAGCGCTCGCGCAGCTCACGGAACTCACGGTCGGCCACGGCATACCAGTCCTCCCACCGGGTGCGGTTCATCTCCTGCCAGGTGGTGCCGTGGCCGGGCAGCCGGGGCACCCGCACGGTGTAGCCCTTGGCGGCCAGGTGCTCGCCCCACGGCCGCATGCTCTGCGGGGTGCTGCTGAAGCCGTGGACGAGCAGGACGCCGGTGTCGGAGCCCTCGTGGGCGTAGGGCTCTGCGCCGGGCATGACGGGCACGAGGCACTCCTGTCGGGACTGGCGCCCGAAGGGGACGCTCGGTGGGGTCGCGCGCATCCTCGCATGGAGGCATGGTGGCGTCGATAGTGTCGTAGAGTTCAGCGCGTCACAGGCGGGAGGTGCCACGTTGTTCTACTGGGTTCTCAAGACGGTTGTCCTCGGCCCGATCCTGAAGCTGCTGTTCCGGCCGTGGGTCGAGGGGGAGGAGAACGTCCCCGAGGACGGTCCGGCGATCCTGGCGAGCAACCACCTCTCGTTCTCGGACTCGATCTTCCTGCCGCTCGTGGTGCAGCGCCGCGTCACCTTCCTCGCGAAGTCCGACTACTTCACCGGTCGCGGCATCAAGGGCCGGATGACGGCCGCCTTCTTCAAGGGCGTCGGCCAGCTGCCCATCGACCGCAGCGGCGGGCGTGCCGGTGAGGCAGCCCTGCGCTCGGGCCTGAAGGTGCTGCGCCGTGGCGAGGTGCTCGGCATCTACCCCGAGGGCACGCGCTCACCCGACGGCCGGCTATACCGCGGACGCACGGGTGTGGCCCGCATGGCCCTCGAGGCCGGCTGCCCGGTGCTGCCGGTGGCGATGATCGGCACCGACAAGGCACAGCCGACCGGCAAGGTCGTGCCGAAGATCATGCGGATCGGCGTGCGCATCGGGAAGCCCCTGGACTTCTCGCGCTACGAGGGCATGGAGGACGACCGCTTCGTCCTGCGCTCGATCACCGACGAGATCATGTACGAGCTGATGCTGCTCTCGGGGCAGGAGTACGTCGACATGTACGCCACCTCGATGAAGGACCGCATCCTCGCCGCCGCCAAGACCAAGGCCCGCGAGCTGCAGGAGGCGGCCCGCCCCGGCACCGCCGCCAAGGAGCTCGAGGAGGCGCTCGACGCCGCCGAGGGCAGGCACCACCGGCACGAGCCGGAGATCGACGACGCCGCGGCCGACATCGACGAGACCACCCCGGACGGCGGGCGCGACGAGACGTCGGACGACCGCGACGTCCCGCCGGGCCAGCGCGCGGCCAGCTGAGCCGCGGTGACCGCCCAGGGGGAGCCGGCGGCGGCCGGGCGCGCCCGGGCGGTGCCGCCGGAGGGCTCCGAGCCCGGCGTGGTCGAGGCCTTCTGGAAGGGCATCGACGTCCTGCGCCCGCTGGCGCTCGCCTACGCCGTGTATGCCGCGTGGGACCGCCACGAGCAGATGGTGCGTCCCGCGGTGGCCTGGGCCGTGTTGGCGGTGCTCGGTGCCTGGACCGCCTTTCTCGTGGTGCACCGTCGCCGCACGCTCACCCTGGTGCTCGCCGAGCTCGGGATCGCGGCCGGCGCCATCCTGGCCACCCGCCTCGTGGACAGTGAGGCCGTCATCCACTCGGGGGCCCCGACCGTCCCGACGTTCTGGCCGGCGGCGGCCGTGGTGTCGGCCGCCGTGCTCCTCGGCCGCCGGGGAGGGTTCCTCGCCGCCCTGTTCATCGGGGTCGTCGACCTGCTCGAGGTGCAGGACCCCACCTTCCACACCGTCAACAACGTCGTCCTCCTGCTGTTGATCGGCACCCTGATCGGGTATGCCGTCGACCTTGCCCGCGAGGGCCACGCGAAGCTGCGCGCGGCGCTGCTGCTCGAGGCCCGCGTGCGCGAGCGCGAGCGGCTGGCCCGCACGGTGCACGACGGCGTGCTGCAGACGCTGGCGTTCGTCAACCGTCGCGGCGGCCAGCTCGGCGGGGAGGCGGCCGAGCTGGGCGCGATGGCGGCCGAGCAGGAGCGCCGTCTGCGGGCCCTGGTGACGGCGACCGACGCGGAGGAGCTGCCCCCACCGGGTGGGGACGTCGACCTGCGGGCGATGCTGGCGCGGTACGGCGGTGAGCGGGTGCACCTGGTCGCCCCGGCCGAGCCGGTGCTGCTGCCGGAGGCGGCGGCTGCCGAGCTCGAGGCGGCGGTCGGCGCCGCGCTCGACAACGTGCGCGAGCACGCGGGCGACGGCGCCCAGGCCTGGGTGCTCGTCGAGGACGAGGGCGCGGACGTGTCGATCACGGTGCGCGACAACGGCGCCGGTATGCCGTCGGGCCGGCTCGCCGAGGCCGCCGCGGCCGGCCGTCTCGGCGTGGCGTCGAGCATCCGCGGCCGGCTGCGGGATCTTGGTGGCGACGCGCAGTGGTCCGGCCGCGAGGGGTCGGGAGTGACGGTGCGGATGCGGGCGCCCAAGCGGGCTCCGCACACGGTGAGCGGGGGAGACCAGGCATGAGGGACGCGGAGCAGGACGAGTCGGCCGAGGTGGTCGGTGGGGCCGGGTCGCCGGTCACGGTCGTGGTGGCCGACGACCACCCGTTGTGGCGCGACGCCGTCGCGCGCGACCTCAGCGAGGCGGGCCTGAGCGTGCTCGCGACGGCCAGTGACGGGCCGAGCGCGGTGAACCGGACGAAGGCCACGCGACCGGACGTGCTGGTGCTCGACCTCAACCTCCCCGGCCTGGCCGGTCATGAGGTGTGCCGGGCCGTCGGTGGGCTCGAGACCCGGGTGCTGATCCTGTCGGCCAGCGGCGAGCACCAGGACGTCCTCGACGCGGTCAAGGCCGGGGCGACCGGCTACCTCGTGAAGTCGGCGTCCAGCGCGGAGATCATCGACGCGGTGCGGGCCACGGCGCGTGGTGAGGCGGTCTTCACCCCCGGGCTGGCAGGGCTCGTCCTGGGGGAGTTCCACCGGATGTCGAACGAGCCGCAGGTCGACCCGGGGCGCCCGATCCCCGAGCTGACCGCGCGTGAGACCGAGGTGCTCAAGCTCGTGGCGACCGGCATGTCGTACAAGGAGATCGCGTCCGAGCTGTTCATCTCCCACCGCACGGTGCAGAACCACGTGCAGAACACCCTCGGCAAGCTGCAGCTGCACAACCGGGTCGAGCTCGTCCGGTTCGCGATCGCCCGCGGCCTCGAGACGCCAGAGCTGTAGGTCGTCGCAGCCTCGGTGGCGGTGGTTTCAGTAGCGGTGGGTGAAGTATGCCGTCGCCATGATCACCGCGGGCATCGTGCCGAGGACTGCGCCGAGCACGACGACGACGCGACGATGCCGGGGCAGCGCCCAGGCCAGCGACGCCCCGCACACCGCCCCGGCGACGCCGCACACCACCAGCTGCGGCGCGTCCCGCACCAGCTGCCGCACGGGGTCCGTCTCGAAGCCCCAGCCCGCGAGGCCGAGCGCGGCGAAGGCGACGAACCCCGACAGGAGCGCCACGGCGACCGCCGCGAGTCGGGACGGGCCGCGGGCGGCGAGACGGGGAGACGACGTCGCCGCGACGGGCGACCCAGAGCTGTTCACGACCGGGACAACGACGCAGCCGGCGCGGAGTGACGCCGAAGACCGAGAGCCTGCCCCCACACCACAGGCCCGACACGCTCCCGCAGCGGGGCGGCGCTCCAGCGCGGGTGCAGCGCACGGCGCTGCACCCGCGGCGGGGTCGTCGCCACGGCCACCGGCCGGCGGTGCCAGAGCGCGGCGCCGTAGTCCCGGCGCTCGAACGCCCAGGCGGCCAGGGCCAGGAGCGCGAGGGATGCCGCGGCGAGCGTCACGAGTGCGAGAGGGTCTGCCTCCAGTTCGGGCACCAGGGCGCGGGAGGCGTTGACGCAGTGGAACGGCGAGACGAAGCGCAGGGCGCCCGGGGCGCCGATCTGGTCCGAGACGTTCGTGCCGACGTAGAGCACCGTGAGCACCAGCGAACTCACAAGGGGCGAAGGCCCCCGCACACGGGGGCCCGATCCCGGCATACGGGCCCGTCACGGGCCCCGGGGCAGCGCGACCTATCCTTGACGGGTGAGCACCACCCACGCCTCCGACGCCCTCGCCAGCCTTGCGGCCGGCGCCGACCTCCCCGCTGCGCAGCAGCCGGTCTGGCCGGACGCCGAGCAGCTCGCCGACGCGATCGCGACGCTGGCGACCTATCCGCCGCTGGTGTTCGCCGGCGAGTGTGACGTGCTGCGCACCCGCATGGCCGCCGCCGCGCGCGGTGAGGCGTTCGTGCTGCAGGGTGGCGACTGCGCCGAGACGTTCGCCAGCGCCACGGCCGACAACATCCGCGACCGGGTCAAGACGATCCTGCAGATGGCGGCGGTCCTCACCTACGGCGCGTCCGTGCCGGTGGTCAAGGTCGGCCGGATGGCCGGGCAGTACGCCAAGCCGCGCTCGAGCAACGACGAGACCCGCGAGGGCGTGACCCTGCCCGCCTACCGCGGCGACATGGTCAACGACTTCGAGTTCACCGAGGCCGCGCGCACGCCCGACCCGCAGCGGCTCGTCCGCGCCTACCACGCGAGCAGCGCGACGCTGAACCTCGTGCGGGCCTTCACCATGGGCGGCTTCGCCGACCTGCGGCACGTGCACGACTGGAACCGGGGCTTCGTCGCCAACGCCGCCAACTCCCGCTACGAGCGGCTGGCGCGCGACATCGACAAGGCCATGAAGTTCATGCAGGCCTGCGGCGCCGACTTCGAGGCCATGAAGACCACCGAGTTCTTCTCGGCGCACGAGGCCCTGCTGCTCGACTACGAGCGGCCGCTGACCCGGGTCGACAGCCGCACCGGAGACCTCTACGACACTTCCGGGCACTTCATCTGGGTCGGTGAGCGCACCCGCGACCTCGACGGCGCGCACGTCGACTTCGTCTCCAAGGTGCGCAACCCGATCGGCGTCAAGCTGTCGAACAAGGCCCACCCCGACGACGTCCTGCGGCTGATCGACAGGGTCGACCCCGAGCGCGAGCCGGGCCGGCTGACGTTCATCACCCGGATGGGTGCCCAGACCGTACGCGACGCCCTGCCGCACCTGGTGGAGAAGGTCACGGCGTCCGGCGCGCTCGTGACCTGGATCTGCGACCCCATGCACGGCAACACCTTCGAGTCGGCGTCGGGCTACAAGACACGCGACTTCGAGGACGTCGTCGAGGAGGTCCGTGGCTTCTTCGAGGTGCACCAGGGCCTGGGGACGGTGCCCGGCGGCATCCACGTCGAGCTCACGGGCAACGACGTCACCGAGTGCATCGGCGGGTCCGAGCGCATCCTCGACGAGGACCTCAACCTGCGCTACGAGAGCGTCTGCGACCCGCGCCTGAACCACCAGCAGAGCCTGGAGCTGGCGTTCCTCGTCGCCGAGATGATCTCGCGCGACTGACCGGTCACACCACCGACTCCCCTGGGGGACACCATCCGCACGCCCGCCGTCGACCTGCTCTCCGACACCCTGACCCGCCCGACCGAGGGCATGCGCGCCGCCATGGCGGCGGCCGCCGTCGGCGACGACGTCTTCGGTGAGGACCCGACGGTCCGCGAGCTCGAGCAGCGGGTCGCCGAACTGCTCGGGCACGAGGCCGGGCTGTTCACCCCCACCGGGTCGATGGCCAACCAGCTCGGCATCCGGCTGCACGTCAAGCCGGGGGAGGAGCTCATCGCCGACTCCCTCGCCCACGTGCTGCGCGCCGAGATGGGCGCCGCCGCCGTGCTGTCGGGCATCAGCTCGCGGTCGTGGGTCGCGCCCCACGGTCTCCTCGATGCCGCGCAGCCGCTCGCGCTGATGATCCCCGACGGGGGCGCCTACCAGGTCAACACCCGGCTCGTGGTCGTCGAGAACACCCACAACTTCGGTGGCGGCACCATCCAGCCGCTCGACCAGGTCGAGGCGCTGCGGGCCGGGACGCGTGAGCGCGGCGTGGCGATGCACCTCGACGGCGCCCGCCTCTGGAACGCCCACGTCGCGACCGGTATCGCCCTCGCCGACTACGGCCGGCTCTTCGACTCCGTCAGCGTCTGCCTCAGCAAGGGGCTCGGGGCACCGGTCGGCTCGGTGCTCGTCGGCTCGGCCGAGCAGATGGCGCAGGCGCGCATCTGGCGCAAGCGGTTCGGCGGCGGGATGCGCCAGGTCGGCATCCTCGCTGCCGGTGGCCTCTGGGCGCTCGACCACCACGTCGAGCGCCTGGCCGACGACCACGCCCGGGCGCGGCGATTCGCGCAGGCCGCGGCGGAGGCGGTGCCCGCCAGCATCGACCCCGCCCGGGTCGAGACCAACATCGTCGTGCTCGACGTCTCCGCCGCCGGTTGGGCGCCGGGCGAGTTCGTCACCGCCGCCGCTGAGCGGGGCGTGCGCCTGTACGCCGTGTCCGGCACCGCGGTGCGCCTGGTCTGGCACCTCGACGTCGACGATGACGGCACCGACCTGGCCATCTCCGAACTGGTGCCGCTGCTGGCGAAGGGCCCGCAGTAGTCCCGGTCGCCGACGCGCCGACGGGCGGGTCTTCTCGAGGCGGCGCTCCGCGGACCGGCTCCTCGTTAGGCTCAGTGCGATGCAGCCACCCCGGGAAGCCGTGGACGACGTGGCGGAGCGCACCGGGTTCTCCGGCGTGGTCCGCCTCGACCGCTCGGGCGAGACCGAGTTCGCCGCGGCCTACGGCTTGGCCGACCGGGCGCACGGGCTCCCGAACACGGTCGAGACCCTGTTCGCGACCGCGAGTGGCACCAAGGGCCTGACGGCGCTGGCAGTGATGAGCCTGGTCGAGCGGGGGACCCTCGAGCTCGGCACGACCGCCCGTGCGCTGCTCGGCGAGGACCTGCCCCTCATCGCCGACGACGTGACGGTCGAGCACCTGCTGGCCCATCGGTCCGGGATCGGCGACTACTTCGACGAGGACGCTGTCGACGACATCGCCGACTATGTGCTGCCGGTGCCGCCGCACGAGCTCGTGACGACCGAGCAGTTCCTGCCGGTGCTGGACGGGCACGAGACCGTGTTCCCCGCCGGCGAGCGCTTCGCGTACAACAACGGCGGCTACGTCGTGCTGGCGCTGTTGGCCGAACGGGCGAGCGGTGTGGGCTTCCACGAGCTGGTTCGCACGCTCGTCTGCGAGCCCGCGGGCATGGTCGACACCACGTTCCTTCGCTCCGACGAGCTCCCGGGACGCGCTGCCCTGGGCTACCTCTCGGTCGACGGCCCGAGAACGAACGTGTTCCACCTGCCCGTGGTCGGCAACGGCGACGGGGGCATCTACTCGACCGCTGCCGACTTCAGCACCTTCTGGGACTCCCTCTTCGCCGGACGGATCGTCTCGCCCGAGACAGTCGCCGAGATGGTGCGACCGCACAGCGACTGGCCGCAGGAGTCCAGGCGCTGCGGTCTCGGGTTCGACCTGCACGCGACGGGCGACGCAGTCTGGCTGGAGGGGTACGACGCGGGCGTGTCGTTCACCAGCCTGCACCAGCCCTCGTCGTCCATCACCTACACCGTCATCTCGAACTGGACCGAGGGCGCCTGGCCGGTCGTCCGGCTGCTCGGTGAACGGCTCGGCCTCTGAGGGGCAGCGGCGGGCTGGCTACACCTCGTGGTGCAGCAGCTCGGCCGGCGGGTCCTCCTCGGCGGTGACCTCCGGCTTGCGGCGGCCGAGCAGCTCGACGACGTACATGGCGGTCAGCACCAGCGCGCCACCGCCGAGCATCCGGGCGGTCAGGCGCTCGCCGCCGGCCAGCACCGCGAAGAACGCGGCGAACACCGGCTCCAGGGTCATGACGATCGCGGCCCGGGTGGCCGGCAGGAGCGACTGGGCCCAGGTCTGGGCCCACAGGGCGCCCGCGCCGGCGATGAGCGCCATGTAGAGCAGCGACGTCCACTGGCCGGCACCGTCAGGCAGGACGACCCCGCTCTCCCCGCTCACGGCGGCCGCCCCGAAGCAGAGGACGGCGATGACGAAGGCCTGCACGGTGGCCAGCCCGGTCGCGGTGTGGGACCGGCTGAACCGGCCGAGGCCGATGATGTGCAGCGCGTACAGCGCCGCCGAGCCCAGCGTCAGGGCCTCGCCGTAGCCGATCGACAGGCCGCGCAGCGAGAGGACCGCGAGCCCGGTCGTGGCCAGCCCCACGGCGACCCAGGTCGACCCGGTGATGCGGTCGCGCAGCAGGAGGGCGCCGAAGACGGGGGTCAGCACCACGTAGGTGCCGGTGACGAACCCCGAGACCGAGGCGTCGGTGTGCTCGAGCCCGGTGGTCTGCAGCAGCTGGGCCGCGCCGTAGAGCCCGCCGAGAGCGAGTCCGGTCAGGACGTCGGCGCGCGAGAGGGCCAGGGTCTGGCGCCGGAACACCGCGAACATCACGACGGCCGCGATGGCGAACCGCACGGCGAGGAAGTCCGCCGAGGGCACGTGGGCCACGAGGTCGCGGATGAGGAAGAAGGTCGACCCCCAGACCGCCGTCACGCTGATGAGCAGCAGAGTGGCGAGCCGGGCGGCGCCGAGGGAGAAGCGCGTGGGCGCGGCGACGGTCATGGGGTGGAGTGGCGCCGGGACGGGCCGGTCAGACGACCACGAGGGTCACGACGCTGCCCTTCGGCGCCTCGGCGTCGGCAGCCGGGCTCTGGCTGCGGACGGTGCCGAAGATGCCGCCCATGAAGCTCTCGACCTTCACCTGGAACCCGGCGCCCTCGAGGATCGTGCGCGCTTCGCCGAGCTGCTTGCCCTGCACGTTCGGGACCTTGACCATCTCGGGACCCTTGGACACCACGAGCACCACCGTGCCGCCGCGGAAGAGGGTGCCGCTGGCCGGCGACTGCGAGATGACGCTGCCCTTGGGCACGTCGGTGCTGAACTCCTGCTTCGTGGCGTCGACCTGCAGGCCGGCGTCGGTCAGGGTGGCCACCGCCTGGTCGGCCGGCTTGCCGGTGAAGTCCTGCACCTCGATGGGCTGGCGTCCCTTGCTCACCACGATGCTGACGGCAGCGCCGCGCTTGAGCGCCGTGCCGGCCTTCGGCGCCGTGGAGATGATCTGGCCGGCGGGGACCTTCTCGTCGAAGGCCTCGCTGGTGGCGCCGAGCGCGAGCCGGTTCTCCGCCAGCCGGGCCTTGGCCTCGGTCTGGGTGCTGCCCACGAGCTCGGGCACGGTGTACCGCTCCGGTCCCTTGGACACCGTGAGCGTGACGGTGGTGCTGCGGCCGACCTCGGCGCCCGGGCCGGGGTTGCCGGAGATCACCCGGCCCTTGGCCACCTTCTCGTCGAAGGCGTCGACCCGCTCGGCGTTCAGGTGCGCCGCAGTCAGCTCGCGTTGCGCCTGCTCGTAGGTCTTGCCCGCCACGACGGGCACGACGGTGGGCGAGCCCGGTCCCATCGTGAAGTACCAGAGGCCGGCGGAGACGGCGGCGAGCAGCAGCAGGGCGGCCAGCGCCCAGCGCCAGGGGCCCTTGCCCGCTGCACCGTCCCGGGTGGAGGCCTTCGTGTCCTCGCCCCGGGCGACCACCGCGGTGGGTGCGGCGTCAGCTCCTGCCGGGCGGGCGCCGACGGCACCGAGCGGGAGCGCGGTGGTGCGGGCGACGGGCACCGTGTTGGCGCCGGCTGCCACCGCGGCAGGCCCCTCGGGCCGGTGGTCGAGCTCGGTCGGGCTGAGCGCCCCACGGATCCTGCGCACCTCGGCGAGGAAGGCGTCGGCGTCGGCCGGCCGCTGGTCGGGGTCGCGCGAGGTGGCGAGGGCCACGAGGGCGTCCAGCTCGGCGGGCACGTCCGGCACCCGCGACGACGGCGAGGGCACGGAGCCGTGCACGTGCTGGTAGGCGACGTGGATGGGGGTGTCGCCGGTGAACGCCTTCGTGCCGGTGAGCATCTCGAACAGGATGAGCCCGGCGGCATACACGTCGCTGCGGGCGTCGGCGATGCCGCGCTCGACCTGCTCGGGGGAGAGGTAGGCCACGGTGCCGAGCAGCATCCCGGTCTGGGCCGCGGTCGTCTGGGTGGTCACCGCACGGGCGAGCCCGAAGTCGGCCACCTTGACGGTGCCGTCCTCGCGCAGGATGACGTTCTCGGGCTTGACGTCGCGGTGGATGATGCCGGCCCGGTGCGCCGAGGCGAGGGCCTGCAGCATCGGGTCCAGGAAGTCGAGGGCGGCCCGCGGGGTCAGGGGGCCCTCGGCCTGCATGACCTCGCGCAGGGTCTGGCCGGGGACGTACTCCATGGCCAGGAACATGCTGCCCTCGTCCTCGCCCTGGTCGAAGACGGCGACGACGTTGGGGTGGGACAGGCGGGCGGCCGAGCGGGCCTCACGGCGGAACCTGCTGACGAAGGTCTCGTCGGCGGCGAGCCCGGGACGCATGACCTTCAGGGCCACCTCGCGGTCGAGGCGGGTGTCGAGGGCGAGGTACACCGTCGCCATGCCACCGTCGGCGATGTGCGACAGGACGCGGTATCGCCCGTCGAGCACACGCCCGACGAGGGACTCGGTCACACCAGAAGACACCCGGAGAGTCTACGTAGAGATCGGGTCGATCCCCGACATCAGCCCCGTGGGAGAGCCGCGTGCCGGGGGTTCTGCAGCGCGATTGTTACCCGAGGACGGCCGTGGGGTTGCTCACATCCGGGCCCGGTGGGCCTTGATCGCGGCGACGTAGCGCTTGGTGTCGGCGTACATGCCGTTCTTCTGCACCGAGTACAGGCCCTGGTAGTAGCCGGCGATCGCCTGGTCGAGGTTCTTGGCCGAACGGGTGAGCGAGCGCAGGATCACCACACCGGCGGTGATGTTGTCCTGGGTCCTGAGCAGGTTGAGGCGTCGGCCGACCATCTGCGAGGCCCACTCTCCCGAAGAGGGGATCACCTGCATGGCGCCGATGGCGTTGGCCACCGAGACCTGCCGCTGGTTCCAGCCGGACTCCTGCCAGCTGACGGCGAGGGCAAGCCGGGGGTCGACGCCGTGGCGGCGTGCGGTGTTGATGATCATCTGGCGCGTCTGGGCCCGGCTGGGCACCGAGACCCGGTCGAGGTGGGCGCGGTTGCGGGCCGCGGCCCGCACCACCGCGTTGGGGTAGGTCCGCCCCTCGAAGGTGTTGCTGCTGAACGCAGCCGTCTTCTTCGCCGCCCTGGCCGGCACCCACAGGCGCTGACCAGCCTGGAGGCTGTTGGGGTTGCGCAGGCGGTTGGCCTTGACCAGGGCCGCCTGGGTGGTGCCGAGCCGCACCGCGATGCCGCTGAGGGTGTCTCCCGAGCGCACCGTGTAGCGCGTCCGGCCCGCGGCCGCGGCCCTGGCGGCTGCCGCCCTCGAGGCCTTGACCCGGATCACCTGGCCGGGGTGGATGACGCTGCGCATGGAAAGGCGGTTGAGCTTGAGCAGGGTGCCCAGCGGCATCCTGGCGCGCTGCGCGATGGCGCCGAGTGTGTCGCCCGAGCGCACCCGGTAGGTGGTGGTGGCGTAGGCGGAGGCCGGGCGGCGGGGCGCTGTCGAGTTGGCGGCGCCCGACGAGCCGCCGGGGATCCGCAGCCTCTGCCCGGCGTAGATGGTCGAGGTGGCCTTGAGCCGGTTGCGCTTGAGCAGCGAGGCCAGGGAGACGCCGCGCTTGGCCGCGATACCGCTCAGGGTGTCGCCCGAGCGCACGGTGTAGGTGGTGCGCCGGATCTCCGCGGCACGCCGCTTCGCCGCCGCGACCCGCGCGGCCTTGGCCCGGGCAGCGGCCTGGGCGGCCATCTGCGCGGTGCGGGGCACGGCGAGTCGCTGCCCGACGCGCAGCATGTGGCCGCCGCCGCGCAGACGGTTCTTCTGGATGATCACGGCGTTCGACGTGCGGTAGCGCAACGCGATCTCGGCCACGGTGTCACCGCTGCGGACCACGTGGGTCGTCCAGCCGTGCGGCGCAGGCTTGCTCTTCTGGACGATCGCCGTCTGGGGCAGCGCCGCCGGCGGCGTGGCCGGCAGGTGGGCGAAGACCGGAGGCATGAGGGAGTCCTTTCAGCGCGCCCCCCGCGGGACGGTCGTGTCCCGGCGGGCTGGTGAGGCTCAGGTAGTCGGCTGTGGTCGAATGTGGTCAATGTGATCAGTGGGACTGGTGTGAAGGTACACCAGATGGCCACAAGTCATATCGACTTACATCGATGTAATTTGATTTGCCACCGATGGCTGGCAGGCTGTGCGCGTGAGCGAGAAGGCGCCGATGACCCCCGATGAGCCCACCGAGACCCCGCTCGAGGAGCTGGTCGGCGAGTGGCTGACGGTCCCCGACGTGGCCGAGCGCCTCGGCGTCCCGCTGGCGACGGTGCGGCGGATGATCGATGACCGTGAGCTGCTCGCGGCCCGGCTCGGTGAGCGCCGCATCGTGCACGTGCCCGCGAGGTTCCTCGACGAGAGGGCCCTGCCGCACCTGAAGGGCACGTTCACCGTGCTCGGGGACGGCGGCATGCACGACGACGAGATCCTGCGCTGGCTCTTCACCCCGGACGCGACCCTGCCGGTCGAGGGCGCCCCGATCGACGCGCTGGCCTCCGGGTTCAAGACCGAGGTGCGTCGGCGCGCGATGGAGACCGCCATCTGAGGTGAGGGCCCGGTGTGCCGGCCGGCCGGCACACCGACCGCCGCGCACCTGTGCGCCGTCCCCCTGCGCGGGGCGAGCGGGGGTGGTCTCAGGCCGAGCGGGCCGTGGAGAAGTCGATGAGGGCGTCGAGCACGTCGAGGGGCTCGTCGGCGAGGCCGGAGGTGGACTTCAGTGCGAGCCGGGCCGCGTCGGCGAGCCCGGCGATCTCCGCCTCCACGGCGTCGACGGCCCCGGAGTCGACGATGACCCTGCGCATCGCCTCCACCCCTGCGGCGTCGAGGTCGGGTCGGCCGAGCCCCGCCTCGACTACCGCGCGGCCGTGTGCGTCGGCCCCCTCGAGGGTGTGGGCGATGAGCACGGTGCGCTTGCCCTCGCGCAGGTCGTCGCCGGCGGGCTTGCCCGTGGCGGCCGGGTCGCCGAAGACGCCGAGCAGGTCGTCGCGCAGCTGGAAGGCGTGGCCGAGGTCGAGGCCGTAGCGCGACAGCGCCGCGAGGTCGGCCTCGCCGGCGCCGCCCGCGGTGGCGCCGATGAGCAGCGGGTGCTCGATCGTGTACTTCGCGCTCTTGTAGCGGATCACGCGGCTCGCCCGCTCGATGCGCTCGGCCGTGCTCAGGCCCTCCCACGAGCGGACCGACTCGACGACGTCGAGGAACTGCCCGCCCATGAGCTGGGTGCGCATGCGGTCGAAGACGGACCGGCCCCGGGCCAGGTGCTCGGCAGGCAGGCCGGAGGTGGCGAACAGCTCCTCGGTCCAGTTCAGGCAGAGGTTCCCGGCCAGGATGGCGCCCGCCACCCCGAACCGGTCGGCGTCGCCGGACCAGTGCTCGTCGCTGTGCCGCGCGGCCAGCGCGCGGTGGGCGGCGGGCAGGCCGCGTCGGGTGTCGCTGTCGTCCATGACGTCGTCGTGGATGAGCGCGGCGGCCTGGAAGAACTCCATCGCGGTCGCGAGGCGGACCAGGGCGGGGGAGTCGGGCTGCCCGGCGGCGCGGTAGCCCCAGTAGAGGAAGGCCGCCCGCAGGCGCTTGCCGCCGGCGAGGAGGGAGCGCACCGCTGCGAGCAGGTCCTGGGTGTCGGGCCCGACCTCGGCCAGGACCGCTGCCTGCGTGGCCAGCTCGGCGTCGACGCACTCCTGCACGCGGGAGCGCAGGTCGGCGGCATCGAGCGGGTTGCGCACTGCGCCTCCTAGGCGGCGGTGGGCCTGCCACGTCTGTCGTCGCTGCGGCCGGCGGTCTCAGGATGTGTAGCCCCGAGCCTAACGTGAGGGCTGCTGAACTACTCTCGCCGCATGGCACTCGGACAGCCCTCCCGGCTGCGTCGACCGGAGAACATCACCCGGTCGATCCCGCGCATGCTCGCCGCGCGGGGGCCGTCGATCAGCTTCGAGTTCTTCCCGCCCAAGGACGACGCGGCCGAGGCCGTGCTGTGGGAGGCCATCCGTCGCCTCGAGCGTGTGCGGCCCGACTTCGTCTCGGTGACCTACGGCGCGGGCGGCACGACCCAGGACCGCACGGTGCGGGTCACCGATCGGATCGCCCGCGAGACGACGCTCACCCCGCTGGCGCACCTGACCTGCGTCAACGCCTCGGTCGCCCAGCTGCGCCAGGTGGTCGGGCAGTATGCCGCCGCGGGCGTCCGCAACATCCTGGCGCTGCGCGGCGACCCGCCCGGCAACGTGCGGGGAAGGTGGGTGGCGCACCCGGAGGGTCTGGACCACGCCGAGGACCTCGTCGCCCTGGTGCGCGGGCTCGGCGACTTCACCGTCGGCGTCGCCGCGTTCCCCGACGTGCACCCGGAGTCGCCCGACCTCGCCCACGACGTCGAGGTGCTGGTGCGCAAGCGTGCTGCCGGGGCCTCCTTCGCGGTGACCCAGATGGTCTTCGACGCCGACTCCTACCTGCGGCTGCGCGACGCGGTCGCCGCCCGCTGCGACCTGCCGATCACGCCGGGCCTGATGCCGGTGACGAGCTTCAAGCAGATCGCGCGCATGTCCGAGCTGATGGGCACCCCGCTGCCGCCCGCCGTAGTCGCACGGCTCGAGGCGGTGGCCGACGACCCGGCGGCGATCCGCGAGGTCGGCGTGCAGATCGCCACCGAGCTCGCGGGGCGGATGTTGGCCGAGGGGGCGCCCGGCCTGCACTTCATCACCATGAACCGGTCCACCGCCACCCTCGAGGTCTATGGCAACCTCAGCCTCCCGGTGGCAGGCGTCGAGACCACCGGCTGACGTCGCCGAGGGCGCCCGCGTGCTGAAGGCGCGCACGCGGCATACGGCTCAGGGCACGGGCTGGAGCTGCTCCACGAGCGGGACCACGTCGGCGATCGACTCGAGCACCCGGGTCGGCTGGTAGGGGAAGCGGTGCACCTGGTCGGGCCGGGTCGAGCCGGTGAGCACCAGCACGGTGCGCAGGCCGGCCTCGAGGCCGCTGATGATGTCGGTGTCCATGCGGTCGCCGATCATCACGGTCGACTCGGAGTGGGCGTCGAGGCGGTTGAGGGCGCTGCGCATCATCAGCGGGTTCGGCTTGCCGATGAAGTAGGGCTGCGACCCGGTGGCGGTGGTGATGAGCGCGGCGACCGACCCGGTGGCCGGCAGGGTGCCCGCCGGTGACGGCCCCGAGGGATCGGGGTTGGTGGCGATGAACCGCGCGCCGTTCTCGATGAGCCTGATGGCCTTGGTGATGGCCTCGAACGAGTAGGTGCGCGTCTCGCCGAGCACCACGTAGTCGGGGTCGCGCTCGGTCATCGTGTAGCCGATGTCGTGCAGCGCGGTGGTCAGACCCGCCTCGCCGACGACGTAGGCCGAGCCCCCGGGGCGCTGGTCGTCGAGGAACTGGGCGGTGGCGAGCGCGGAGGTCCAGATCGACTCCTCGGGCACGTCGATCCCGCCGGCGCGCAGCCGGGCCCGCAGGTCGCGCGGGGTGAAGATGGAGTTGTTGGTCAGCACCAGGAAGCGGCGCCCTGAGGTGACCAGCGCCGCGATGAAGTCGCTCGCGCCGGGGATGGCGCGCTCCTCGTGGACGAGCACGCCGTCCATGTCCGTGAGCCAGCACTCGACCGGTCGGGGCGTCGTCATGCGCCCCATTCTGCCGCGGGGGCTAGTCACTGTGGTGGATGGTGCCGCGTGGCGGGACAGGCGCACGCTGGAAGACGTCGAAGGAGGTGCTCACCCATGTCCCTCACCACGAGCACGATCGCGACGATGCTCCCTGTCACGGACACCGATCGCGCAAAGGAGTTCTACGCAGACCGGCTCGGCCTGCCCTTCGAGGGGGCGAACAGCATGGGGGAGCTGCGGTTCGGCCTCGCCCACGGCGACTCGCTCGTGCTGCTTCCCCGTGAGGCCGGAAGCCAGTCGAAGAGCACAGCCGTGAGCTGGGAGGTCGGCGACGTCGAGAAGGAGATGGCCGAGCTGGAGGCCCGAGGCGTGACCTTCGAGGACTACGACCTGCCGGGCCTGAAGACGGTCAACCACATCGCCGAGATGGACGGCGACAAGGCTGCCTGGTTCCTCGACCCGGACGGCAACGTCCTCTGCATCCACCAGGGGTTCTGACCCGCCTGAGAAGAGCCGTTTGTCGCGTGGTCGGGGCGGCTGCCCCGACCACGCAGTCTGTGTGGACGGTTTGGGTGCAGACACCAGGCGGCGAGTAGGGTGCGCGCCGTGAAGAGGCTCGTCAAGAAGGTGGCCAGTGCGCAGCTCGACCGGCGGTATGCGAGGCGCAGCAAAGTGGCGCGACTGGAGAGGGAGCTGCTGGCCCTGAAGAAGCAGGTGCAGCCCCTGGTGAAGCCTCGCTGGCAGGACAACCCGAATGTCATCGTCGGGACGGGCTGCTCCATCCAGGGCAACGTGGCAATGTACGCGTCCGAAGGTCGCGAGATCCGCATCGGGAACTCGGTTCGGCTGTACCGCAACGCCGAGATGAACGGTCCACTGACGATCGGTGACGACTGCTTCATCAACCGCGACCTCTACGCACGTCGTGGGACCACGATCGGCAACCGGGTCTTCCTCGGTCCCTTCGTCCGCCTGATCACCGACACCCACGACATCGGCGGCCCGGAACGTCGTGCCGGACGGAACAGGTGGCCTGAGATCCGGATCGAGGACGGGTGCTGGATCGGTGCCGGTGCGACCATCCTCGGTGGAGTCACCGTTGGAAGGGGGGCGATCGTGGCAGCAGGAGCGCTGGTCAACAAGGACGTTCCCGCCAACGCAGTCGTGGCTGGCGTACCGGCTCGGGTGGTCAAGCTCATCGACAGCCCGCGCGAACCACTGTCCGACCGGAGGCCTGCGTCGTCTGGTCCTCGCGCGTGAGCGGCAGCGCAGTCTGATCAGGGAAGTCAGGCCACCTCGATGGCATGGCCGCCGGTGACGCGCAGCAACTCCTCGTAGGTGGTGCGAAAGACGGTGTGCGTGTGGCCAGCGGCCGCCCAAACATGGCGGTGACGGCTGAGCGAGACGTCGACCAGGGTGCGCACTGTGACTGGGTGCCCCACCGGCGCCACGCCGCCGATCGAGAAGCCGGTGGCGTTGCGGACGAATTCGGCGTCGGCGCGGTCGATGTAGGTGATGCCGGTGAGGTCGGCGACCTTTGCCACATCGACACGGTGGGCGCCGGAGGTGAGCACGAGCAGGGGGGTGATGGAACCGTCTGGGTCGTGGGCACGGAACACGAGTGAGTTCGCGATCTCCGCGGGGGTGACGCCGAGGGCCGCGGCAGCGGTTGTGGCGGTGCGCACCGCGTCGGGGAGGACGACCACCTGTGGATGGACCTGGTGGACTGCCAAGGCCGCGAGCACCCTTTGGACGGCAGGGTGCTCCAGCGGGCTCTCCTTCGAGCTCTCCTGCGGCGTAACCCTCCCCTCAGTCATGGCGTGAGCGTAGTGGTGATCACCGGCCCCGGCGCTGCTCTTGACGCGCTGTCGGAGGAAGGGTGTACATTCGTTTTATTCGAACACTTGTTCGAACATGCCGGATCCGGCGTACGCCCCCGCGGCAGTGGTGTCCTCTCCCGGACTCCCATCGTCCGCCTCGGGTCT
This sequence comes from Knoellia sp. p5-6-4, assembly GCF_029222705.1. NCBI lineage: Bacteria > Bacillati > Actinomycetota > Actinomycetes > Micrococcales > Intrasporangiaceae > Knoellia > Knoellia sp. p5-6-4. Next base: position 282,329 of record NZ_JARGZF010000001.1, on the reverse strand, counting down.
GACACCGGGCCGGTACGGCTCTGGCCCTGCGACAGGCGCCTCGACCCCGCCCTCGCAGGGCCAGGGCCCCACATCCCCTGAACCCTGGAAGGAGTCTGCCGTGGTGCGCCGATACGAAGAGCCCATCGAGGTCCGGGCCACGACCGAGCAGGCCGTTCCGGGTGGTGCCACCGGATCCGGGGCGGTTCCCGACGCCTTCGTCTGGCGTGGGCGGCTCTACGTCGTCCGCCAGGTGCTCGACCACTGGAAGGAGCGCCGTCCGTGGTGGCGCGACGCGCTCGACGAGCGACGCGTCCCCGCTGCGGTCGCGACGGTCGGCTCCGGCCCTGACACCGGCACCCCCGGCCCTCACGTCGGCGCCGACGTCCTCGGGGACGCCCGGGAGCGGCAGGTGTGGCGCGTCGAGGCGAGCGCGGGCCGGATGGCCGGCACCGGGGTCTACGACCTCGGCATCGACCCCGGGTCCGGTGCCTGCTCGCAGCAGTGGCGCCTCCTGCGGGTCGCGGACTGAGAGGGCGGTGACCACGATGAGCCTGTCCGCCCGGTCCCCGTCGCCGGCCACGCCCCCGTCACCTGCCACGCCCCCGCCCCGGGCAACGGCCGCCACCACGCTCGAGCTGGTCGAGCGCGCCCGGGCCGACCTGCTGCAGGCCTGCCACACCCGTGACGTCACCGAGCGCTACCGCCAGTCCCGGCTGGGGGCCATGCGGGCTGCGGCGGCGCTGGTGTCAGCCCGGGCCAGGGGGTCCCGTCCGGGCGGGCCGCAGAGCCTCTGGGAGCTGGTGCCCGCGGCAGCGCCTGAGCTGACCGAGTGGGCCGAGTTCTTCGCGGTCGCCACCGCACGACCCGAGCGGCCCGAGCGGCCCGAGCGACCCGAGCGGCCCGAGCGGCCCGAACACCCCGAGCGTCCTGCGCGGCTCGCGGTCAGCGCCCGGGAGGCCGACGACCTGCTCCGGCAGGCCGAGACCTTCATCGGACTGGTCTGCCGCAACCTCGGCCTGCCCGTGAGCCCGGTGCACCACGACGTGCTCGTCCCGACGGCGTGGGCGTGAACGGTGACTTCGCCCACCTGCACGTCGCCTCAGGGTTCTCGATGCGCTACGGTACATCCACCCCGGCGGCGCTGGTGGAGCGCGCAGCCCATCACGGCCAGCCCGTTCTGGGCCTGACCGACCGCGACGGCCTCTACGGAGCGGTCCGGTTCGTCCAGTCAGCCACGGCCGCCGGCATCGCGCCGGTCCTCGGTGTCGACCTCGCCGTCGAGCCCGAGCCGCAGCCCCTCGGCGACGGCACGGAACGCGCCGGTGAGCAGGTGAAGCAGCGCACCCCGGTGCGCGGCGGCGCCGTCCGTGACCCGCGCCACCCGCGGGTCACGGTGCTCGCCCGAGGACGCGGCGCCGGGGTGCCCGCCGGCGTGGGCTGGGCCTCCCTGTGCCGGCTGGTCACGGACACCCACCTGCGCGGCGAGCGCGGCCAGCCGGTCACGACCCCGGGCACCATCGCCGCGCGCAGCGTGAGCGTGGTGCACGGAGACGAGCCCAGCCCGCTGGTGGTGCTGCTCGGGCCGGACTCCGACGTCGGTCGGGCGCTGCTCGCCCGGCGCCCCGACCGGGCCCGGGCACTGCTGGCCGTCTGGCAGCGGCTCCTGCCGGCCGACGCGCTGGCGATCGAGGTGGTCTGCCACGGCGGTCCCGAGGGCACGCCCGCCTCGCGCGGGCACGCCGCCCGCCTGCTGGGGCTGGCCGATGAGAGCGGCGTGCCCGCGGTGCTGACCGCGGCGGTCCGGCACGTCGACCCGGGGGAGAGCGCCGTGGTCGACGTGCTCGACGCGGCCCGGCGGCTCGTCCTCCTCGAGACCCGCCACCTCGACCGCGTCACCGACGCCGCCCACCTGGCCAGCACCCCTGCCATGCACGCCGTCGCCCGGCAGGTGACCTCCGGCGACACCGCCCGGGCCGACGCGCTCGTCGCACGCACCCTGGCGCTCGCGCTGGAGTGCGCCCAGGACGCCCGCCGCGACCTCGGCATCGGCGCCGTCCACCTGCCCGAGCCGTCCGCCCTGGCCATCGAGCCGGGCACCAACCCCCAGTCGGTGCTCGAGGAGCGCTGCCGGGCCGCCGTGTCCACCCGCTACCCGGACGTGGGGGAGCGCGACCGGCACGCCATCGAGAGCCGGTTGACCGACGAGCTGAAGGTGGTCGCCGAGCTCGGCTACCCCACCTACTTCCTCACCGTCGCCGCCGTGGTCGACCTCATCAAGGAGATGGGTGTGCGGGTGGCGGCGCGCGGCTCGGGCGCCGGGTCGCTGGTCAACTACCTGCTCGGCATCAGCGGGGTCGACCCCATCCGCTACGACCTGCTGATGGAGCGGTTCTGCTCTCCGCTGCGGGCGGAGCTGCCCGACATCGACATCGACGTCGAGTCGGCCCGGCGCACCGAGGTCTACGAGCGCATCCTCGAGCGGTTCGGCGGCGACCGGGTCACCTGCGTGTCGATGATGGACACCTACAAGGTGCGCCACGCGGTGCGCGACGTCGGTGCGGCCCTCGGCCTGCCGCCGCAGGAGGTCGACGAGATCGCCAAGGCCTTCCCGCACATCCGCGCCCGTGACGCCCGCAGCGCCATCGCCGAGCTGCCCGAGCTGCGCAGCCGGGGGCTGGGCTCCCCGCGGCTGCGCCTGCTCTTCGACCTCGTCGAGCGGCTCGACGGCCTGCCCCGGCACATCGCGCTGCACCCGTGCGGGGTGGTGCTGTCCAACAGCGGCCTGCTCGACCGCACCCCCGTCGAGGCCAGCTGGCTGGGCTTTCCCATGAGCCAGTTCGACAAGGACGACGTCGAGACCCTCGGCCTGCTCAAGCTCGACGTCCTCGGCATCCGGATGCAGTCGGCGATGGCCCACGCCGTGCAGGAGGTGGCCCGGGTCGACGGGGTCGAGGTCGACCTCGACGACCAGGCCCAGGTGCCCCTCGACGACGAGGCGACCTTCCGCCTGGTCCGCACCGCCCACACCCTCGGCTGCTTCCAGATCGAGAGCCCCGGCCAGCGCGAGCTCATCGGCAAGTTCGGGCCGGAGCGCTTCGAGGACCTCGTCATCGACATCTCGCTGTTCCGGCCAGGCCCGGTCAAGTCCGACATGATCACGCCGTTCCTCGAGGCCCGCCACGGGTGGAAGCCCGTCGAGTACCTCCACCCCACGCTGGTGCCCGCGCTGGAGGAGACCGCCGGCGTCGTCGTCTTCCACGAGCAGGTGCTCAAGATCGTCGCCGAGACGACCGGCGTCTCGCTGGCCCAGGCCGACGAGGTGCGCCGTGCCATGGGCAGCCCGAGGGGCCAGCAGGAGGTCGAGTCATGGTGGCGCCCCGCCGCCACGGCCCGCGGCTACGCCCCGGCTGACGTCGACCGCATCTGGGAGGTGCTCAAGTCCTTCGCCTCGTTCGGGTTCTGCAAGGCCCACGCCGCCGCCTTCGCGCTGCCGACCTACCACTCGGCGTGGCTGAAGACGCACCACCCGGCCGCCTTCCTCTCCGGGGTGCTCACCCATGACCCGGGGATGTACCCCAAGCGCCTGATCCTCGACGACGCCCGCAGCCTCGGCATCGCGGTGCTCGGCCTCGACGTCAACGCCTCGACGGGGGAGTACCGCGTCGAGAAGGTCGACCCGTGGGAGGAGCCGCCTCCGCGCATCCGCCCCGCGCTGAGCGCGGGGACCCCAGACCTGGAGTGCTCGCGCGAGGCGCCGGCACACCCGGACCTGCCGGACGGGCGGGCCTACGGCATCCGGCTGTCGCTGTCCGACGTCAAGGGCATCAGCGAGGCCGAGGTCGCGCGCATCGTCGCCGGCCAGCCCTACTTCAGCCTCGCCGACTTCTGGAACCGGGCCCGGGTCTCCCGCCCGGTCGCCGAGCGGCTGGTGCTCGCCGGCGGGTTCGACTCCCTCTACGGCATGGCCTCCAGCACCGGCGGCCTCGGCCGCCGCGGCCGGGTGACCCGGCGCGACCTGCTGCTGCACGTCTCCGAGCTCGACCGGTGGTCCCGCTCGGTCGCGAGCTCGAGCCGCCGGGTGAGCCCGCGGAACGGACGAAAGAGCGGGGCGACGTATGCCGACGGGCCGGGTCAGGACGGCATACCGAGCCTTGACGTGGGTGGCGCCGACGTGCGCGGTCGCGCGGCGGCGCAGTCCCAGGCGGCACTGCCGGTCGCGGCGGCCGCGGAGCAGCCCACCCAGCTCGCCCTCGACCTCGGCGACAGCCCCGAGCTGACTGCCGGCACCGGCCTGCCCGAGATGACCGGCCCCGAGCGGGTCCGGGCCGAGCTCGACATCCTCGGCCTCGATGCCAGCGCCCACATCGTCGGGTTCTACGAGCCGATGCTCCGTGCCCTCGGCGTCACCCGCAGCCGCGACCTGCTGGGTGCCCGCAGTCGCTCCACGGTGTGGGTCGCCGGGGTCAAGGTGGCCACCCAGACGCCTCCGGTGCGCTCCGGGCGCCGCGTGGTCTTCCTGACCCTCGACGACTCCACCGGGCCGGTCGACGCCACCTTCTTCGAGGACGTCCAGGGCCCCTACGCCGAGGTGGTGTTCCACTCGTGGATGCTGCTGGTCCGCGGCGTGGTGCGCCGCACCGGCGCCCGGGGTGTGTCCATCCGGGCGACCGGAGCCTGGGAGCTGTCCCGGCTCTGGGACGCCTGGGCCGTCGGTGGGCTCGATGCCGTCCTGACGGCCATCGACGACGACGAGGCGACCGCCCGGGCGCAGTTCCAGGCGCACGAGGCCGCAGCGGCCGGGCAGGACGGCAGCGAGGGGCAGCAGGGGCGTCCGCGGGGCCGCCGGGTGCTGGTGCACGCCTCGGGGTTCCGCCAGTCGCCGTACGCCGACACCAGGCCCGCCGGCAGCGATGTGCAGGGCAGCCGCCGCCTGGCGACGGGCGCGGTGGTGCCCGAGGACCTCAGCCCGCCGCGCAAGCTGTGGCACTCCAGCCCGGGAAGCTCGGGGCACTAGGGTGGAGCACGACGTGCAGCCGTCACATCAGCCATCCCACCAGCAGAGGAGCCAGCCGTGGCCGAGGAGCACCGACGCGGGCGCCGGGGCACTGTCGAGACCTCGCTGCGCACCTCGGCGGTCTGGTCCTCCGTGCTCGACCTCGTCACCCGCCAGGAGGCCGAGCTCGGTCGGCCGCTGCGGGTGCTCGACCTCGGCGGGGGCACCGGTGGCCTGGCCGTGCCGCTCGCCGACCACGGCCACCACGTCACCGTGGTCGACCCCAGCCCCGACGCCCTCGCCTCGCTGTCCCGGCGCAGCGCCGAGGCCGGTGTCGCCGAGCGCATCACCGCCCTGCAGGGCGACGCCGACACCCTCGGTGAGCTCCTCGGCGGCGAGCCGGTCGACCTCGTCTGCTGCCACGGCACCCTCGAGGTGGTCGACGACCCGAAGGCCACGCTGGTCTCGCTCGCGGGCGTCCTGGCCCCCGGTGGCCACCTCAGCCTGGTCGCAGCCCAGCGCCTGGCGGTGGTGCTCGCCCGGGTGCTGGCAGGGCAGTTCTCTCAGGCCCACACCGCCCTCACCAGCGCCGACGGCCGGTGGGGTGCCGGTGACCCGCTGCCACGACGGTTCGACGCCCAGGCCCTCACCGCCATGGTCACCGCCGCCGGGTTCACCGTCCGCGACTCCCACGGGGTGCGCCTGTTCAGCGACCTCGTCCCGTCGGCCCTGGTCGACTCCGAGGCCGACCGCCTGGCCCTTCTCCGGCTCGAGCAGGAAGCCAGCCGGCACCCCGACTTCGGCTTCCTCGGACAGCTCGGTGCATCCCTGCACGTCCTCGCCAGCCGCGACTGACCTGCGCGGCGGCAGCGCCCCCAGCCCCTCCCGCCACCCGGCCGGGGGAGGCCAGCGGTGAGCCGCCGCCAGTTCGTGCTCCCCGAGCGCACCTCCGATTCCCCGCCGGACGACACCGGCTGCACCGTCCTGCACGTCGACATGGACGCCTTCTACGCGTCCGCGACCCTGCTCAGCCACCCCGACCTCGTGGGCACCCCCGTGATCATCGGGGGCGGCGGAAACCGCGGGGTCGTGCTCTCGGCCACCTACGAGGCGCGGCGGTTCGGTGTCACCTCCGCCATGCCGATGGCCAGGGCCCGCCGGCTGTGCCCACAGGCCACCGTCCTGCCGCCGGACCACCGCCTCTACAGCCGGATCTCCGACGCGGTCATGGCCACCTTCGCCTCCGTCACCCCCGCGGTGGAGCCGTTGTCGCTCGATGAGGCGTTCCTCGACGTGGCGGGGGCGGTGCGGCGGCTCGGCTCCCCGGCGACCATCGGCCAGCTCATCCGCGACACCGTCGCCGACGAGCAGGGCATCACCTGCTCCGTCGGCGTGGCCCCGACCAAGTTCGTGGCCAAGCTCGCCTCGGGGCTGGCCAAGCCCGACGGCATGGTGGTCGTGCCGCGCGCCGAGGTGGTCAGCTTCGTGCAGCAGCTGCCGGTCGGCGCACTCTGGGGGGTGGGCGACCGCACGGAGGAGGCCCTGCTGCGGCTCGGGCTGCGCACCGTCGGCGACATCGCCCACACCCCGGTGGCCACCCTGAAGCGCGCCATGGGAGAGGCGGCCGGCGCCCACCTGCACGACCTCGCCTGGGGCCGTGACCCGCGCGGCGTCGAACCGGTGCGCCGCGAGCGCAGCATCGGTTCGGACGAGACCTTCGCCCACGACGTCGACGACCCCGCCTACATCCACCGCCAGCTGCTCAAGCTGAGCGACCGCACCGCGGCCAGGGTGCGCGCTGCCGGGCTCATGGGCCGCACCATCTCGATCAAGGTGCGCTTCTCGGACTTCACCACCATCACCCGCTCCAAGACCCTGCGCGACCCCACCGACGTCAGCCGTGACATCTACGAGACCGCCCGCACCCTCTACGACGCCCTCGGGCTCCAGCGGGCCCGCATCCGGCTGGTCGGGGTGCGGGTCGAACAGCTCGTCGACTCCGACGGAGCGCCCATCCAGGGACTGCTCGACGAGCCCGACCACGGGTGGCGTGAGGCCGACCGCGCGGTCGACCGCGCCAGCGCCCGATTCGGCGCCGGGAGCGTGCGTCCGGCGAGCCTGATCGAGGATGGGCATACCGGTTTCCGAACTCAGCGGGGGGACCTATCCTGAACCCAACGCAGGCTGCTGACCGGCGACGACGGCGGTTCATCCGCAGGGGACGATTCGGCCCGCTCGTGCGTTAGAGACGATGGCATCGCAGGCAACACCGGGAGGTCACCGTGCCGCTGTCAGAGCACGAACAGCAGCTGCTTGAGCAGATGGAGCAGGCGCTGTATGCCGAGGACCCCAAGTTCGCCTCGCAGATGCAGGGCGCCGGGGCGCGGGCCGCTGCCCGCCGTCGCATGATCATCGGTGGAGTCGGGGTCCTCGCAGGTCTCGCGCTCGTGTTCGTCGGCGTCAGCACGACGATGTGGGTCGGTGCCGCCGGGTTCGCCGTCATGGTGCTCGCGGTCGTCTTCGCCCTGACCCCGCCGCGGCGAGCCAAGATGGAGCTCGGGGCGGTGCAGCCCGACGGCAGCGTCCGGAGGGCCGAGGGCCGCGCGAAGGGCAAGGGCGGAAGCATGCGGGCTGCTCGTGGACCCCGCAGCGGCAGCCAGGGCGGCCGGGGCAGTCGTGGGCACGAGTCGTTCATGCAGCGGCTCGAGCACCGCTGGGACCGCCGCCGCGGAGACCGCTACTAGCGATCCCCACCACCGACTCGCTCGGGCTCGTCCCTACCGGCTGGCGAGAACTCCCGCCACCCACGTCGTGGTGATCGCCAGGCCGGCCAGCAGCTCGATGCCGACACTGAGGAAGACCGCCTTGAGGGCGGTCTTCGTCGCGTTCCACGCGGCCCGGGCGTCCCGCGAGCGACCGTGCTCGACCAGGTAGATCCCGAGGACGAAGCCGACCGCTGCCCCCACCACCGGCACCACGAAGAACCCCACGACACCCAGCGCCACGGCCAGGGCGAGGGTCGACGTGCGCACCCCGGCCTGCCGCATCCGGCGGCCGGGGACGAGGTACTGCAGGGCCACCCCACCGGCATACAGGGCGGCGGAGATGCCGAACACCCACCAACCCAGGGGGGTCGAGACCTCCCACGCCCACAGCAGCACCGCGCCGAGGACGAGGAGCAGTCCGGGCAGCACGGGCACGACGATGCCCACCAGCCCGATGAGGATCAGGACCGCAGGGACCCAGATCTCCGTCACGGGCGGTGGGCGCGTGCTGGTGAGCGGTGTGGGGGCGTCAGACCGGTGTCAGCCACCGGTGAGCGTCAGCGCTCGTCGACCGGAGCGGACTCCGGGGTCTCGTTGAGCCGGTCGGACTCGTCGTGGATCTCTGCGACGTCGCGCAGCTTCGGCAGGTGCTCGCGGCCGTGGTGGGCGCAGAAGAGGAGCTCGCCACCGGTGTAGAGGCGGGCGCGCACGTAGGCCTGGGCGCCGCAGCGGTCGCAGCGGTCAGCCGCGGTCAGGGAGGGTGCCAGTGCAGTGGTCACGTCAGCCTTCTCTCGTCAGTGGGTCCGCGATGTGCTCGGTGCGGACCGGTTGTACTTCCGTTGACGTCTGTTGCCTTGACGTCCGTCGCCGCGTTGGGGTTGAGCCCGAGGTCGAGCCCGCTGCCGTCCCGGCGCTGGATGTAACAGTCAAGCATGGACAATCCTTCCCACCTCGCATTGGCCCGCGATGTGGTCTGCGTCATGTCGCGCTGTTCGGGCCAAGGGGCCTGCCCGAACAGGCGATGAAGCCGCCGGGCGAGTGGCCTACGCCGCTGCCCGAGACCATGGTCTCGACTTCATGAGGTGTTCGGTGCAGACCACCGCCCCGGTTCGGTGGGCACAAAGGCCCCTTCCCCGCACAGGCGGCCGCGTGCCTGCGCGGACCACCTCGGCCGCCGGGATAGCCTGCCCTCACCGGCCGGCGCCTGCGCGCGGGCCGCCGCAGTTCGTGAGCAGAAGGGACCACCGTGGCCACCGCCACCGCCACCACCGCGAAGAAGGCCGCGACGAGCAAGTCCTCGTCCGACTACAGCGCCCACCACCTGCAGGTCCTCGAGGGCCTCGAGGCCGTGCGCAAGCGCCCCGGCATGTACATCGGCTCTACCGACAGCCGCGGCCTCATGCACTGCCTGTGGGAGATCATCGACAACGCGGTCGACGAGGCGCTGGCCGGAGAGTGCGACCGCATCGAGGTCATCCTCTACAAGGACGGCTCGGTCGAGGTCCGCGACAACGGCCGCGGCATCCCCGTCGACATCGAGCCTCGCACCGGCCTGACCGGTGTCGAGGTCGTCTTCACCAAGCTGCACGCCGGTGGCAAGTTCGGCGGCGGCTCCTACACCGCCTCCGGTGGGCTGCACGGCGTCGGCGCCTCCGTCGTCAACGCGCTGTCCGCCCGCCTCGACGTCGAGGTCGACCGCGGCGGCAAGACCTACGCGATGAGCTTCCGCCGGGGCGAGCCGGGCTACTTCCCCGACGTGGCGACGGGGGAGAAGGCCCCCGACCACGAGTTCACGCCCTACGAGCGCTCCAGCGAGCTCGCCGTGGTGGGCAAGGCCAAGCGCGGGGTCACCGGCACCCGGGTGCGCTACTGGGCCGACCACCAGATCTTCCTCAAGGACGCCCGCTTCGACTACGACCAGCTCATCGGGCGCGCCCGGCAGACCTCCTTCCTGGTCCCGGGGCTCACCCTGGTCATTCGCGACGAGCGCGGCCTTCCCGGCACCTCGGGCGAGGACGGCGCCCATGAGGAGACCTTCGTCCACGACGGCGGCATCAGCGAGTTCGCCGAGTTCCTCGCCACCGACCCGCCGGTCACCGACGTCTGGCGGCTGCAGGGCAGCGGCACCTTCACCGAGACCGTCCCGGTGCTCGACGGCAAGGGGCACATGACCCCGACCGAGGTCGAGCGCGAGTGCGGCGTCGACATCGCGGTGCGCTGGGGCACGGGCTACGACGCCAAGCTCAGCTCTTTCGTCAACATCATCGCCACCCCCAAGGGCGGCACCCACGTCGCCGGCTTCGAGCAGGCCCTGCTCAAGGTCTTCCGCAAGCAGCTCGAGGTCAACTCGCGCCGTCTCAAGGTCGGCGGCGACAAGCCCGAGAAGGACGACGTGCTGGCCGGCCTCACCGCGGTCGTGACCGTGCGCCTGGCCGAGCCGCAGTTCGAGGGCCAGACCAAGGAGGTGCTCGGCACCAACGCCGTGCGCGCCATCGTCGCGAAGGTCGTCGAGAAGGAGCTCACCGCGCTGCTCACCTCGACCAAGCGCGGCGAGAAGGCTCAGGCGGCCCTGCTGCTCGAGAAGGTCGTCGCGGAGATGAAGTCGCGCATCAGCGCGCGGCTGCACAAGGAGACCCAGCGCCGCAAGAACGCCCTCGAGAGCTCGTCGCTGCCGGCGAAGCTGGCCGACTGCCGCAGCACCGACGTCGAGAAGTCCGAGCTGTTCATCGTCGAGGGGGACAGCGCCCTCGGCACCGCCAAGCTGGCCCGCTCCAGCGACCACCAGGCGCTGCTGCCGATCCGCGGCAAGATCCTCAACGTCCAGAAGGCCTCGGTCACCGACATGCTCAAGAACGCCGAGTGTGCCGCGATCATCCAGGTCATCGGGGCCGGCTCGGGCCGCTCGTTCGACCTCGACGCCGCCCGCTACGGCAAGGTCATCATCATGACCGACGCCGACGTCGACGGCGCCCACATCCGCACGCTGCTGCTGACGCTGTTCTTCCGCTACATGCGCCCGCTGGTCGAGGCGGGCCGGGTCTACGCCGCCGTCCCGCCGCTGCACCGCATCGAGGTGGTGAACCCGGGCGCGAAGAAGAACGAGCTCATCTACACCTACTCCGAGGGCGAGATGCGCAAGACGGTCGCCTCCCTCAACAAGCGCGGCAAGAACATCAAGCAGCCCCTGCAGCGCTACAAGGGCCTCGGCGAGATGGACGCCGACCAGCTCGCCGAGACGACCATGGACCCGCGCCACCGCACCCTGCGCCGCGTGACCCTCAAGGACGCCGAGATCGCCGAGCGGATGTTCGACCTGCTCATGGGCAACGACGTCGGCCCCCGCAAGGACTTCATCATCGAGTCCGCGGCCGAGCTCGACCGCGAGCGCATCGACGCCTGACCCCTGCCTGGGTCCCGCCACCGCGCAGGGCCGGTATGCCGCGTGGGCGACCACGCGGCATACCGGCCCTTGCGCTGTGGTCCCAGCCGTTGCCGTCCCGGGGGTTGTGCGCCACTGTGGTGCCGACCGCCGGACCACCGCGCCCCCGAGGAGTCCCCATGAGCTCTCCAGCATCCGTCGAGACAGGCGAGGAACAGACCCAGCTGCGCCGGGTGATGGGCCCGAAGCTTCTCCTGCTCTTCATCGTCGGCGACATCCTCGGCACAGGCGTCTACGCCCTCACCGGCACGGTTGCCCAAGAGGTCGGTGGTGCGGCCTGGGCGCCCTTCCTGCTGGCCTTCGCCATCGCGATGGTCACGGCTTTCTCCTACCTCGAGCTCGTGACGAAGTACCCCCAGGCCGCCGGGGCCGCGCTCTACACGCACAAGGCCTTCGGCGTGCACTTCCTCACCTTCATGGTGGCCTTCACGGTCATGTGCTCGGGCATCACCAGCGCTTCGACGGCCTCCAAGGCGTTCGCCTCCAACCTCGCCAAGGGTTTCGGCCTCGACGACGGCAACACCACGATGGTGACCGCGATCGCCCTCGGCTTCATGACGCTGGTGGCCGCGGTCAACTTCCGGGGGGTGGGGGAGAGCGTCAAGGCCAACATCGTGCTGACCTGCGTCGAGCTCTCCGGTCTGCTGCTGGTCATCATGGTCGGCTTCTACGCGCTCTTCGCCGGCAAGACCGACTTCTCGCGCACGATGGTCTTCGAGAGTCCCGGGGACAAGAGCGTGTTCCTGGCCGTCACCGCCGCGACCTCGCTGGCGTTCTTCGCGATGGTCGGGTTCGAGGACTCCGTCAACATGGCCGAGGAGACCCACGACCCGGTCAAGAACTTCCCCAAGATGATGATCACCGGGATCGGCCTCACCGGCGTGGTCTACATCCTCGTCGCGCTCTTCGCGGTGGCGGTGGTGCCGGTCGGCGAGCTGGGGCAGAGCGACACCCCGCTCACCAAGGTCGTGGAGGTCGCGGCCCCCGCGGTGCCGATCGACACCCTCCTGCCCTTCATCTCGATGTTCGCCGTCGCCAACTCCGCGCTGATCAACATGCTGATGGCCAGCCGCCTGCTCTACGGCATGGCTCGTCAGGACGTCCTCCCGCCGGTGCTGGGGTGGGTGCACTCGACGCGCCAGACCCCCTGGACGGCCATCCTGTTCACCACCGCCATCGCCCTGGGGCTGATCGTGGTGGTGACCAACCTCGCCGACGATGCCGTCACCGCCCTCGGCGGCACCACGGCGCTGCTGCTGCTCGGGGTCTTCGCCATCGTCAACATCTCGGTCCTCGTGCTGCGCAAGGACGTCAAGGACCGCCCGCACTTCGTGGCGCCCACCGCGCTCCCCGTCGTCGGGGCGCTGGCCTGCGCGTTCTTCGTCACCCCGTGGACCGGCCGCGACACGATCCAGTACAAGATCGCCGCAGTGCTGCTCGCCATCGGGGTGGTTCTCTGGGCGCTGACCTGGATGGCCAACCGCGCCTTCTTCGCCAAGAAGACCTACATGCGCCACCCGGAGGACATCAGCGAGCGAGAGGGCGGCGTCAACTAGGTGGCCGGCGTCGACCTGCCGTGGTGGCGCCGCGGGGCGGTCTACCAGGTCTACCCCCGCTCCTTCGCCGACTCCGACGGCGACGGCGTGGGCGACCTCGAGGGCCTGCGACGCCGCCTGGACCACATCGCGAGCTTGGGGGCCGAGGCTCTCTGGCTCTCGCCGGTGTTCCCTTCGCCCATGGCGGACTTCGGCTACGACGTGAGCGACTACTGCGACATCGACCCGGTGTTCGGCTCCCTGGCCGACTTCGACCGGCTGGTCAGCGACGCCCACGCCCGGGGGCTGCGCGTGGTGCTCGACTGGGTGGCCAACCACACGTCGGAGGAGCACCCCTGGTTCAGGGAGTCCCGCTCCAGCCGGACGAACCCCAGGCGTGACTGGTACGTGTGGGCCGATCCTCGCCCCGACGGAGGGCCGCCGAACAACTGGGCGTCCGCGTTCCGCGCCGTCGGCCCGGCATGGACGCTGGACGAGGTCACCGGCCAGTACTACCTGCACTCGTTCGCCCCGCAGCAGCCCGACCTCAACTGGGACAACCCTGAGGTCGAGGCGGCGATGCACCAGACCGTGCGCTTCTGGCTCGACCGCGGGGTCGACGGGCTGCGCCTCGACGCCATCATCAAGGTGGCCAAGGACCCACAGCTGCGGGACACCCCGGCTGCAGCGGTCCCGCACCACGAGGACTGGGAGACGATCCACGACAGGTTGGCCCGGCTGCGCCAGGTGGTCGACGAGTACCCCGACCGGATGCTCGTGGGCGAGCTGTGGGCGAGGGACCTGCCACGGTTCGTCACCTTCCTCACCGGCACCGGCATGCACCTCGCGCACAACTTCGAGTTCGTCGAGCTTCCCTGGGACGCAGGCCGCTACCGCGAGTTCATCGACAGGTTCGAGGCACAGACGGGTGAGGTGCCCGACCTCTGGCCCTGCTGGTTCCTGGAGAACCACGACCTGCCGCGGATCGCCTCCCGTGTCGACGACGACGGCCTGGGGGCGGCCAGGGCCCGGGCGGTCCTGCTCATGGTGTACGCCCTGCGGGGTACGCCCTTCGTGTACCAGGGCCAGGAGCTGGGCCTGCCGGACGCAGAGATCCCCGCGGACCGGGTGGTCGACCTCGACGGTCGCGACCCGGAGCGCGCGCCGATCCCTTGGGAGCGACCCTCCGAGAGCGGGGCCGGAGCGGGGTTCACCACCGGCACACCGTGGCTGCCCCTGGTGGAACGGGCAGAGGACCTGTGCGTGGCCGCGCAGGAGGACGACCCGGCGTCGACGCTTCACCTCACCCGGCGGATCGCCCGACTGCGGGAGGGGTCAGCGGCCCTGCGCGAGGGACGGCAGCGCACGGTCGACGCGGGTGCACAGCTGCTGGCCTGGGTGCGAGAGGTCGACGGCGAGCGCGTCCTGGTCGTCGTGAACTTCGCGGCTGAGCCGCTCACCGCGGTGCTTCCCCCCAACCTGCAGGGCAGCGCACGACTGCTCCTGAGGACGGCCCCGGGCCGATCGCCCGGGGAGCTGTCCGAGCCGGCAGAGGTGAGCCTGGGCACCCTTCGGCTCGCCGCGGGGGAAGGCGTGGCGCTCCGACTTGCGCTCTAGTCGGACGAACGCGGGGGAGCGGTCGAGGCGCGCACGACGAGCTCCACGGGGAAGAGCGTGTCGGGGGGCAGGGGGCTGCCGTCGTCGAGCAGCCGGTGGATGAGGATCCTGCCCGCGCGCCGGCCGAGGGCGTCGACGTCCTGGCGCACCGTCGTGAGGTCGAGCACGTCGGCCAGCTCGTGGTCGTCGATGCCCACCACGCTGAGGTCCCGGGGGACCTCGAGCCCGAGCCGTCGGGCCAGCGCCATCACGCCGAAGGCCATCTCGTCCGACGCGGCGACCACCGCCGTCGGGCGGCGCTCGCCGGTGAGCAGGTCATGGGCGTCGCGCCGGGCCCCCGTCGCCGTCCAGTCCGACTCGATCACCCACGCGTCGGGGCAGGACAGGCCCCGGGCCGCCAGGGTGTCGAGGAACGCCATCCGGCGGTCCTGTGGGGTCTGGAGGTGGGCGCTCTGGGTGGGCACCGCCCCCACGTAGGCGACCTCGGTGTGCCCGAGGTCGAGCACGTGCTCGGTGGCGAGCGTCATGGCGGCCCGGTCGTCGATCCGCACGCACGGCCACGTGCCGACCACGTTGCCCACCGTCACGACCGGCAGGTCGAGGCGGTCGATCAGGGCCTGCTCCTGCTCGTCCATGGGGATGTTGAGCACGATGACGCCGTCGACCCGCTTCCACAGCATGCTCTGGGTCAGTCGCATCCGGCGGTCGAACGACTCGTCCTCGAGGTCGAACAGCAGGACGTGGTGGCCGTAGGAGCGCAGCGTCTTCTCGATGCCGCTGATGAGGGTCGAGAAGAACCACCGGGTCAGGAAGGGCGCCACCACGCCCACGACGCGGGTGCGTCCCGAGGCGAGGCTCGCCGCCGTTGGGGAGGCGACGTACTCCAGCTCCGCCGCGACCCGTCGCACGCGCGCCCGCGTCTCCGGGTTGACGCGGTCGAGCCCCCGCAGGGCGCGGGAGACCGTGGCCACCGAGACCCCGGCCGCCCGCGCCACATCGGTGATGGTGCTCATGAGGGCACCTCCTTGCGGCATCCCTGTGCCATGGCGTCAGCCCTTGAGGCCGCCGGCGAGCAGACCTCGGACGAAGTACCGCTGGAGCGCGAGGAACACGACCACCGGCACGACCATCGAGATGAAGGCACCGGCCGAGAGCAGGAACCACGCGTTGCCGCGGGTACCGGACAGCTCGGCCACCCGCACGGTCAGCGGCGCCACGTCGGGAGTACCGCCGAGGAACACCAGTGACACGAGCAGGTCGTTCCACACCCAGAGGAACTGGAAGATGCCGAACGCGGCGAGTGCCGGGGTGAGCAGCGGCAGCAGCAGCTGGAAGAACACCCGAACGTGGCCCGCACCGTCGACCCGCGCCGCCTCGAGCAGCTCCTTGGGGATCTCCTTCATGAAGTTGTGGATGAGGAAGGTGGCCAGGGGCAGCGCGAAGATCGTGTGCGAGAGCCAGACGCTCCAGTAGGTGTTGGCCAGGTCGAGGGTGTTGACGTAGATGTCGAGCAGCGGGATGAGGGCCACCTGCAGCGGGACGATCTGGAGGGCGAAGACCATGACGAACAGCGTGTTGCGCAGGGGGAAGTCCATCCACGCGAAGGCGTAGGCCGCCAGTGACGCGAGGAGCAGCGGGAGCAGCACGGCCGGGATGGTGATGACGAGGGTGTTGACGAAGTACTGCCCGAGTCCGGTCGTGCCCCCGGTCAGCGCCTCCTGGTAGTTGGCGGTCGTCAGCTCACCGGGGTCGGTGAAGACGGTCCACCAGCCCGATCGCTGGATGTCGATCTGGCGCCGGAAGGAGGTGATGAACAGGCCCAGCGTGGGAACGGTCCACAGCGCAGCGATGATGATCGCGACGAGGGAGGCCCAGGGCGAGGTGACCGCCCGGGCGGCGTTGCCGGCCGCGCTGCGCTGGCGCGGCCGCTTCGGCCGCGGCTGCGCGACGAGCTCCTCGGCGGTGGCGGTGGCTTGCGGGGTCGAGGTGCTCACTTACATGTCCTTCCGCAGCTGCACGACGTTGTAGGCGACGATCGGGATGACGAGGACGAACAGGATCACCGCGAAGGCGGCGCCGAGGCCGGACTGGTCGTACCGGAAGCTCTGGTTGTAGAACTCGTTGGCGATGACCGAGGTGTTGAACTGGCCGCCGGTCATGGTGCGCACGATGTCGAAGACCTTGAGCGTGCCGATGCCGATCGTGGTGAGGACGACGATGACCGCGGGCCGGATGCTCGGCAGGGTGACCCAGCGGAACATCTTGAAGCCCTCGACGCCGTCGAGCTTGGCCGCCTCGATGATGTCGTCGGGGATCGACTTGATCGCGGCCGAGAGCACGGTCATCGCGAAGCCGGCCTGGATCCAGACCATGATCGCGATGAGGAACAGGGTGTTCCAGGGGTCGCCCAGCAGGAACTGGTAGGTGTCGAGCCCGAGCTCCTTGAGGATGGCGTTGAAGACGCCGATCTGCGGCCGGGGGGTGGGCCGGTACTCGTACATGAACTTCCAGATGATCGACGCCGCCACCATCGAGATCGCCATCGGCAGGAAGATCAGGGCCTTGGCGAACGCCTCGACCCGCGCCCGGTCGATGAGGATCGCGTACGCGAGGCCGATCGCCGTCGCCAGGAACGGCACGAGGACCACCCACACCGCGGTGTTGCGCAGGACGATGAGCAGCTCGGGCTTGGTGAAGATGTCCATGTAGTTCCGCAGGCCCACCGACTCCGTGCCCGCTGAGTTCTGGAACGACGCGATGATGGTGAGGATGGCCGGGTACAGCAGGCCCACGGCCAGGAACAGCAGGGCGGGACCGACGAAGGACACCGCCTGGACGCGCTCGCCGCGACGACCGGCGAAGCGCGAGGCGATGAACAGGATCCCGCCGAAGACCACGATGAACAGGCCGAGGGCGACGAACATCTGGGTGAACTTCTCGGGCGTCGTCACGGGCACACCTCCTTCACGATGCGCTCGTGGGCGGGGGCGGTGACCCCACCCCCGCCCACGAGCAGCGAACTGCGGACTGTTACGACTTCGGCCAGGAGCCTTCGATGAAGTCGAGCGTGGACTTGGTGTCCTTGCCGACGATCCAGTCGGTCATGCCCTTCCAGAAGGTGCCGGCACCCACGGCGCCCGGCATGAGGTCGGAGCCGTCGAAGCGGAACTCGGCCTTCGGGTCCTGCAGGATCTCGGCCGACAGCTTGTCCACCGGGTTCTTCAGCAGGTTGGCGTCGGCCTCCTTGTTGGCCGTGACGCAGCCACCGGTGCCACAGGTCTTGTAGCGCTCGTTGGCCCACTCGACGGACGAGAGGTAGGCCTGGAAGGCCTTGACCTCGGGCCGGTCGGCGAAGGCCGCTACGAACTCGCCACCACCGAGGACCGGCTTGCCCTTGGCCTCGTCAACCGCCGGGAGGTAGAAGGCCCAGACGTCGCCGTCCTCGGCGACCTTGGTGCCCTCGGGCCAGTTGGCCGCGTAGAACGAGGCCTGGCGGTGCATGTAGCAGGAGCCGTCGAGGATCGGCTGCCCGGCGTCCTGGAAGGTGGTCGAGGCGATCGTCTTGACGTCACCGAGACCGCCGTTGACGTACTTCGGGTCCTTCAGGATGGCGCCGGCCTTGTCGAGTGCCTCGGCGACCTTGGGGTCGTTGAAGGGGATCTCGTGGTTGACCCACTGGTCGTAGGTCTCCGGGCCGGCCGTGCGCAGCAGCACGTCCTCGAGCCAGTCGGTGGCCGGCCAGCCGGTGGCGTCGCCCGAGCCGATGCCGGCGCACCACGGCTTGGCGTCGGGGTTGTCCGCGGCGATCTTGGAGGTCAGCTGCATCATCTCGTCCCAGGTCTTCGGCACCGTGTAGCCGGCGTCCGAGAACATGCTGGGGGAGTACCACACGAACGACTTGACGTTCGCGCCGAGCGGGGCGGCGTAGAACTTGCCGTCGACGGTGCCGTAGGCCTTCCAGTCCTCGCCGAAGAACTTGTCGACGTTGGTGGCGACCTCGGCCGGGGCCTCCTTGACCTTGCCCGTGGCCACGAGGGTCCGCAGCAGACCGGGCTGCGGCACGTAGGCGATGTCCGGCGCGTTGCCACCGCGGACGCGCACCGGCAGCTGTGCCTCGAACTCCTTGGAGCCCTCGTACTTGATGGTGGCCCCGGTGCACTGCTCGAACGGCTTGTACGAGTTCTGGTGGGGCTCGTCCTCGGGGGCCACGATCGAGGTGTACACCGTCACCGTCTTGCCCTTCAGGTCGCCGTACTGCTTGTACGCCGCGCAGTCCTGCGTCGTGCCGCCGCCAGCAGTGCTGCCCCCGCCGCCGTCGTCCCCGCCGCCACAGGCAGCGGCCGTCAGTGACACCGCTGCGATGCCGGCCAGGGCCGCGAGGCGACCCTTGTTCATCTGGTGGGCCATGCCCGCCTCCATTTCGCGTCCTGCCGAGGCGGGATTGGCCTCGGCACTGAGGTTGACCGCCCCCAATAAAAACGCTTTCACCACAGGGCCGCAACGGCGTTGTGCAAGCGTTTGGATAACGTTCTGGTAACCGCAGGACGTCACAGCAGGCGGAGCAGCCACTCCTGCGCCGGGATTGCCCGCTTACCGCATGATTCGGCGAGGTCGACTCCTGCCGCTGAGCGCTGGGCCAGCACCGTCCACACCCGCCCGTCGACGTGCCGCACCACGACGCGCGCGCCCTCCTCGGACGTCTCCTCGACCTCGGTGGCCAGGGCCGTCAGCGAGGTCTCGCCGAGCAGCTCCCGCACGAACGACTCGGCGGCCTGGGCCTCGGCGGGAAGGGCGCTGCGGCCACGGTCGTGCCGCGGCCCGAGGACCCACGGCGGCAGGTGCCCGCGGTCGGCGGCGTCCAGCACCTGCGCGCACCGCGCTCCGTCGAGCCGGGCCAGGGCCACGCCGTGCGGCAGCAGCACCCCGGTGGGGGCGAACCGGTGGCCGCCGGTGTGCGAGCTCTCCCAGACCCGCTGGGGCGCCAGCGCGGCGGCCTCGATCGCGACCGGCCGGCCGCGGACGGCGCAGCAGACATCCCGGCGTCCGTTCGTGCACACCAGCAGCACCGGGTCGGCGGGCTCGGCGCCGGGAACGCTCGCCGTGACACCAGCCCGGTCGCCCCGCGCCAGCGCGTCGAGGTCGACGGCCAGCAGGTCGTCCAGGCTCACGCCGTGGGCCACCAGCAGCCACGGTGCGGGCCCGGAGAACGCCAGGTATGCCGTGCGACCGCCCCCGTGGCGGGGGTCCGGGTGGCGACCGGGTCGCCGCAGGAGGGCCAGCCGGCCGCCCCGCCGGGCGCACTCCTCGTCGAGCCGGCGGCCGGTCTCCGCGGGCAGGTGCGACTCGGTGGCGGCCACCCGGCCCCACGGCCCCTCCTGCTCCAGCGCCAGCCAGAACCCCGCCCTGGCCGCGGTGCCGTGGGCGCTCAGCGAGGTCCGGTCGAAGCCGACCGAGCAGGCGTCAGGGGCGCTCGACCCGTGGCCGGCGGACACCTCGGGGCGGGGTCCGGTCACCCCTCGGTCGCGGGGTCCGCAGCCGCGGGTGCCGCAGCGGGCTGGCCCGCACCCGGGACCGGACCCGCGATCCGGGCGATGGCCGCCGACGCCGGAGTGCCGGAGCCGTCGCGCCGGCCCGTGGGTGCGGGGAGCTCGAGGGCCACGCCGTTGGCGCCTGCGGCCCGCGCCGGCGTGGCGCCGGCCCAGGCGAGCACCAGGGTGTCCTCGCCCTTGAGGAAGCGGTGGCAGCGCACGCCACCGGTGGCGCGCCCCTTGGCCGGGTACTCGGCATACGGGGTCACCTTGAGCGAGCCGGCCTCGGTGCCCGGGAGGGCACCCGAGGAGCCGGAGGAGGTGACGACCACGGCGTCGGAGCCGGGGTCGACCGCGCCGAAGAAGGCGACCTGCTGGCCGGCGGCGACCTTGATGCCGGCGATGCCGCCACCGCCACGGCCCTGCGGTCGGACCGCGCCTGCGGGGAAGCGCAGCAGCTGGGCGTCGGTGGTGATGAAGACCAGGTCCTCCTCGCCGGTGCGCAGCTGGACGGCGCCGACGACGCTGTCGCCGTCCCTGAGCCCGATGATGTCGAAGTCGGTCCTGCCCGGGTAGTCGGCGGTGACCCGCTTGACGACCCCCGACGCGGTGCCCAGCGCGACGCCGCCGGCCTCGGGGTCGAGGGAGACGATGGTGAGCGGCTCCTCCCCGGCGGGCAGGTCGACGTAGGCGGCCAGCGGCGCCCCGCCGGAGAGGCTGGGGGAGCCGTTGGTGGGCGGCAGCGTCGGCAGCTCGAGCGCCGACAGGCGCACCATCCGGCCGCGGGAGGTGACCAGGCCGACCTCGCCGCGAGCGGTGGTGCGAACCGCGCCGACGATGACGTCGTGCTTGCTCCGCCCGCCCTCGGCGGGGATGGGGTCGGCGCTGGTCGTGCGCGCCATCAGGCCGGTGGACGACAGCAGCACCCAGCAGGGGTCGTCGGCCACCTCGAGCGGGGTGGCGGCGCTGACCGGGCTGCCGGCCGACTCGAGCAGCACGGTGCGGCGCGGCGTGCCGTGGGCCTTGGCCACGTCGGCCAGCTCGGTGGAGACCAGCTTCAGGAGCAGCTTCTCGTCGCCCAGGAGCGCCTCGAGCTCCTCGATCTGACGCTCGAGCTCGCTCTTCTCGTTCTCGAGCTCGATGCGCGAGAACTTGGTCAGGCGGCGCAGCTGCAGGTCGAGGATGTAGGTGGCCTGCGGGTCGGAGAGGTCGAAGACGTCCATGAGGCGGGCCTTGGCGGTGCCGGCGTCGTCGGAGGTGCGGATGACCTGGATGACCTCGTCGATGTCGAGGATCGCGATGAGCAGGCCCTCGACGAGGTGCAGGCGGTCCTTGCGCTTGCCGAGGCGGAACTCGCTGCGCCGGCGCACCACGTCGGTGCGGAAGTCGACGTAGACGCGCAGCAGCTCCTTGAGGCCCAGGGTGCGGGGCTGGCCGTCGACGAGGGTGACGTTGTTGATGGCGAAGTTGTCCTCCATCGGCGTCAGCTTGTAGAGCTGCTCGAGGACCGCCTCGGGGTTGAAGCCGTTCTTGACCTCGATGACCAGGCGCAGGCCGTGCTTGCGGTCGGTGAGGTCCTTGACGTCCGAGATGCCCTGCAGCTTCTTGGACTGGACGTTGTCCTTGATCTTCTCGATGACCTTCTCAGGGCCGACGAGGTAGGGCAGCTCGGTGACGACGATGCCCATCTTGCGCGGCGTGATCTTCTCGATCCGGGTGGTCGCCCGGGTGCGGAACGAGCCGCGGCCGGTGAGGTAGGCGTCGCGGATGCCGTCGAGGCCCACGATCTTGCCGCCCGCGGGCAGGTCCGGGCCCGGGACGAACTTCATGAGGTCGTCGAGCGAGCAGCTCGGGTGGGCGATGAGGTGGCGGGCGGCGCCGATGACCTCGACGAGGTTGTGCGGGGCCATGTTGGTGGCCATGCCCACGGCGATGCCGCTGGCGCCGTTGACGAGCAGGTTCGGGAACGCGGCCGGCAGCACCTCGGGCTGGAGCAGCTGGTCGTCGTAGTTGGGGATGAAGTCGACGGTGTCCTCGTCGAGGCCGGTCGTCATGAGCAGGGCCGCCGGCGCCAGGCGGGCCTCGGTGTAGCGGCTGGCCGCGGGGCCGTCGTCGAGGGAGCCGAAGTTGCCGTGGCCGTCGACGAGCGGGAGCCGCATGGTGAACGGCTGCGCCATGCGCACGAGGGCGTCGTAGATCGCCGAGTCGCCGTGCGGGTGGTACTTGCCCATCACGTCGCCGACGACGCGGGAGGACTTCACGTGGCCGCGCTCGGGCCGCAGGCCCATCTCGGCCATCGAGTAGAGGATGCGCCGCTGCACCGGCTTGAGGCCGTCGCGGGCGTCCGGCAGCGCGCGGGAGTAGATGACCGAGTAGGCGTACTCCAGGAACGCCCCCTGCATCTCCTCCTCGACGTCGATGTCGACGATCTTCTCGGCGTAGTCCGCGCTGTCTCCGGCGTCCTGGGGGGCGGTTGTGCGGCGGGCCATGCGTGGTGCGTCTCCTGCGGCGGGGATGGGGGTGGAACACCCCATCATCACCTACGCGTGGTGCAGCCCCGGAGCCGACTCGCCGTAGGTGCCCCAGTGCACGGCGTCCTCGAGCGTCCGCCGGCCCCGCTTCAGGCTCGGGCTGGTGACCCGCCGGGCCTCGTGGCCGAGGGCGACCACCCCCACGATGCGGTGGGAGCGGGGTATGCCGAGGGCACGCCGGACCTCGTCGTGGGTGCCGGCGGGCACGCCGAAGAACAGGGCGCCCAGCCCGTGGTCCACGGCGGAGAGCAGCATGAGCAGGGCCGCCATGCCGGTGTCGACGTCCCAGTAGGGGATCGGCCACCGGGCGAGGTCGCGGTCGGTCCAGCCCTTGTCGGGCTCGGCGTAGCGGTCGAGGTAGGCCTCGGGGTTGGAGCAGCAGACGATGAGGGTGGGGGCCGCGCTGACGCCGAGCAGCCAGGCGTCCGGTTCACGGTCGGCCGTGGCGGCCCAGAAGTGCTGTCGCGCCTCGGGCGTGTCCAGGACGACGAAGTCCCACCCCTGGGTGTGGCCGGCGCTGGGCGCGCGCAGCGCGGCAGCCAGGACCTTCCGCACGGTGTTGTGGTCGATGGGCCGGTCAGGGTCGAAGCGCCGGACCATCCGTCGGCGCCGCACCACTTCGCTGAACTCCACGGCGTCATTCTCCTCTCCCACGTCCCGAGCGACTGCTCACCGCAGCGCCGCCAGGGTCGTGAAGCCGTAGCCCGCCTGGCGGTAGCCGGCGATGATGCGGGGCAGGGCGCTCGCGTCGAGCGTCGTCCCGTCGTCCGGGTTGGCGCCGACGTGCAGGAGCACCACCTGCCCCGGCGACATCCCGCCCAGCACCCGGGCGACGACCCCGTCGACGGTCATGCCGCCGGAGGTCCCCTTCCAGCCGAGCGAGTCGGTGGTCCAGCCGACGGCGGCGTAGCCGTCGGCGTTGACGAGGGCCAGGGCATGGGCGTCCCACGCGCCGAACGGGAAACGGAAGTACGGGCGGGGGTCCGGCGCGCCGGCGCGGAGGATGGCGGCCCGGGTGGTGGCAAGCTCCTGACGGACCGCGGCGTCCGTGGCCTCGGTGAGGTCCGGGTGGCTCCAGGTGTGGTTGCCGACCGGCCCCAGGACCGCCATCTGGCCCACCACCGCCGGGTTGGCGCTCGCGAAGGCGCCGGTGACGAAGAACGACGCGGGCACCCCCTGCGCGCGCAGGGTCGCCAGGATCGACGCGGCGCCCTGGCTGCCGGCGCCGCCGTCGAAGGTGAGCGCGACGACCCGCCGGGAGGTGGGCAGCGCGGCGACCACCCGGCCGCGCAGGGCGCTGGGCAGCGCGGTGGACGCGCTGGTCCGCGGTGCCGGGGGCGTGGTGCTGGGGGTCGGGGCCTG
This sequence comes from Knoellia sp. p5-6-4, assembly GCF_029222705.1. Taxonomy (NCBI): domain Bacteria; kingdom Bacillati; phylum Actinomycetota; class Actinomycetes; order Micrococcales; family Intrasporangiaceae; genus Knoellia; species Knoellia sp. p5-6-4. The sequence continues at coordinate 258,577 of NZ_JARGZF010000001.1, read as the reverse complement.
TGGGGGCCGCGGGGGACGGGGCGCACCCGTGGTCCGGGTGGTCGACGGGGCGCTGGTGGACCCTGTGGGCCGCGTGGGGCTCGATGCCGTGGGCCTGGGGGCCCCTGCCGACGTGGTCGACGGGGACGCGGTGGTCGGTGCCGCCGGTGCCGGGCTCGGAGCCTGCCCCCCGCATGCCGCGAGCACCAGCAGCGCGGTCGCTGCCGGTGCCGACCACCACGTCCTCACGGACCCATGCTGGTTCACAAGCCGCGGGCGGGGGCAGAGGCCAAGGTCCCCGGGCACGACAGGTCGCCGGTGCGCCCACGGCATACGGGGGACGCCGTGGTGCCACCGGCACGGCTGCCCGGCATGACATCCTTGGCCGCATGACGGACGCCGCCACGCTGCCGCCTGGCTACCCCGTGCAGTGGGAGGCGGACGTCGTCCTCCGCGACGGCTCCGTGGCCCACGTCCGCCCCATCACCCCGGCTGACGCCGACCGGATCCGGCGCTTCCACGCGCGCCAGTCCGACGAGTCGATCTACATGCGCTTCTTCGCGCCGCTGCGGCAGCTGAGCGACCGCGACGTCAAGCGCTTCACCAACGTCGACTACACCGACCGGGTGGCGCTGGTCGCGACGGTCCGCGACGAGATCGTGGGCATCGGCCGCTACGACCGGGTCGGGAAGGGCAGCGCCGAGGTGGCGTTCAACATCTCCGACCAGTTCCAGGGCCGCGGGGTCGGCTCGGTGATGCTCGAGCACCTCGCGACCATCGCGCAGGAGGCCGGCATCACGGAGTTCGTGGCCGAGGTCCTGCCGCAGAACCGCAAGATGCTGTCGGTGTTCAGCGACGCCGGCTACGAGGTCGAGCGCCATTTCGAGGACGGCATCGTCTCGATCCGCTTCGAGATCAAGCCGACCGAGCGCTCCGAGGCCGTGCGGCTCTCGCGCGAGCACCGCGCCGAGGCCGTCAGCATGCGCTCGGTGCTCTACCCCGACACCATCGCGGTTATCGGGGCCAGCCGGCGCACCGACTCCATCGGCCACCAGATCCTGGCCAACATCATCGCGGCACGCTTCAACGGGGCCGTCTACGCCGTCAACAACGAGGCCATGGAGGTGCTCGGCCTCGCCGCCTACGCCCGGGTCAGCGAAGTGCCCGACCACGTCGACCTCGCGGTCGTGGCGGTGCCGGCGAGCCAGGTGATCGAGGTCGTGGAGGACTGCGCCGAGGCGGGGGTGAAGACGCTGCTCGTCGTCTCGGCGGGTTTCGCCGAGGCGGGACCGGAGGGCGAGGAGCTGCAGAACCAGCTGCTGCACACGGCCCGGGGCGCCGGCATGCGGGTCATCGGGCCCAACTCCTTCGGGGTGATCAACAGCGACCAGCAGGTGCGCCTCAACGCCTCCCTGGCCCCACAGCTGCCGCCGCCGGGCCACCTCGGCCTCTTCTCGCAGAGCGGCGCCCTCGGCATCGCCGTGCTCGCCTCCGCGGCCCGCCGCAACCTCGGCGTCTCGGTGTTCGCCTCGGCCGGCAACCGGGTCGACGTCTCCGGCAACGACCTCATGCAGTACTGGATCGACGACCCGCAGACCCACGCGGTCGGCCTCTACCTCGAGTCGATGGGCAACCCCCGCAAGTTCTCGCGCATCGCGCGACGGCTGGCGGCGACCAAGCCCGTGATCGTCGTGAAGTCCGGGGTCTCGAGCTACGGCGTGCCGCCCGGCCACCGCGCGCGGCAGACCCGGGTGCGCCCCGAGGCCTTCGACGCCATGCTCCGCCAGGCCGGCGTGATTCGCGTCGAGAACGTGCACCAGATGTTCGACGTCGCCCAGCTCGTCGTGCACCAGCCGCTCCCGCAGGGGAACCGGGTCGCGGTCGTCGGCAACTCCGACGCCCTCGGTGCGCTCACCGCCGAGGCGTGCGTCAGCTGGGGGCTGGAGGTCGCGCACGGGCCGGTCTCCCTCCCGTCGGAGGCCAAGGGGGAGCAGTTCTCCGAGGCGTTGGCGAAGGCCTTCGCCGACCCCCGCGTCGACTCGGTGCTCACCTGCTTCATCCCACCGCTGGTCACCTCCGACGAGGACGTCGCCACCGCGGTGCGCGAGGCCGCCCTGACGTCCGAGAAGCCATGTCTCGCAACCTTCCTCGGCATGCGCGGGGTCACCGACCGGCTTTCGGGCAGCGCGTCCGACCCCGAGGAGCGCCGCGAGGTCGTGCCCGCCTACGCGATGCCCGAGGACGCCGTCCGTGCGCTGGCCGCCGCCACTCGGTATGCCGAGTGGCTGGGACGAGACCGCGGCGTGCCGGTGCTGCCCACCGGCATCGACCGCGCTGCGGCCGAGCGCGTCGTCACGTCGGCGCTCGAGACCCACCCCGAGGGGCGCAAGCTCACCCTCGAGGAGGTGACCGAGCTGCTGGCCGCCTACGGGATCGAGCTGTGGGGGAGCGTGCCGGTGCGCACCGTCGACGAGGCGGTGGCGGCCGCCGAGGCGCTCGGCTACCCCGTGGTGGTCAAGTCCGTCGCGCCGCTGCTGCGGCACCAGCCGGGCATGGGTGGCATCCGTGTCGACCTCGCCACCGAGGCCGAGGTGCGGGCGGCGTTCGCCGGCCTCAACGACCGCCTGGCCCCGTTGGCCGCCAACACCTTCGTGGTGCAGAAGATGGCCACCCCCGGGGTTCCCTGTGTGGTGCGCAGCGACGAGGACCCGCTGTTCGGGCCCGTGGTGAGCTTCAGCGTGGCCGGGCCGCCGACCGAGCTGCTCGGCGACATCGGCCACCGCATCCCGCCCCTGACCGACGTCGATGTGTCGGACCTGATCTCCTCCGTCAAGGCGGCCCCCATGCTCCACGGTCACCGGGGGGCGGCACCGGTGCACCGCGCGGCCCTGGCCGACCTCATCGCGCGGGTCTCCGTGCTCGCCGACAACCTCCCGGAGGTGGCGTCCCTCGTGCTCAACCCGGTCAACGCCCACCCAGGGGGCGTGGACGTGCTGGGCGCCGAGGTGACGGTCGCCGCACCCCCGCGGCGCAAGGACCCGGGGCGGCGCTCCCTCACCTAGGGCAAGATGGCCCCATGGGTTCGACCTCTCCTCACCGCGCCGTGGCGCACGCTGTGCCCCTGCCCGACGACCTGACCCGCGCCATCCAGCGGGCGGGCTACTACCCGGCCCTGGTCGCCGACGTGGTGCAGGCAGCGCTCGGCCACGAGGAGGTCGTCTCGCACCTCGTCCACCAGGAGACGACGTTCGACCATGACGTCGTCCGCCGGCACATCACCGTGCTGGCCCTGACGGCCACGCGGCTCGTGATCGCCCACGCCGACGACCACGCCGACGAGCACACCGGCAACGAGGAGGTCGCGACGGCCACCACAGAGAGCGTCCCGCTGAGCGCGGTGCGCGGCGTGATGCTCACCCACGTGGTGCCCCGCCCGCAGGACTACCGCCCGGGCTCGCTCGGCCGCGAGATCACGCTCACCCTCGGCTGGGGCGCGGTCAACCGGGTCGACCTGCTGCCGGCGACGTGCTCGGACCCCGGCTGCGACGCCGACCACGGCTTCGAGGGCACCATCTCCTCGGACGACATCTCGCTGCGCATCAGCGCCGACGCCGAGGGGGAGACGGCGCTCGAGCAGGCGCTCGGCTTCGCCCGCGAGCTCTCCGCCAGCATCGGGCGCTAGGGCGCTCGTGCCGCACCTGGGGCTGCTCGAGCCGCGGTACGACGGCGCCGGTCTTGCCGGGGTGCTGCCCGGGGTCGCCACCAGCCTCGGGGTGCCCGGCCTCGACCAGGTCGGGTCGGTGCCGATGCGACCGGCCCGCCGCGCGGTGGTCGTGCTCGTCGACGGCCTGGGCTACGAGCTGGTCCGTCGGCGCGGCGGGCACGCGCCGTTCCTGCGCTCGCTGCTGCCGGCGGCATACCGGATCACCGCAGGGTTCCCCTCCACGACGGCCACCTCGATGGGCACCTTCGGCACCGGCCAGCCGCCCGGGGCGCACGGGCTGCTCGGCTACGAGGTGCTCGTGCCCGGGGAGGACCGCCTGCTCAACGAGCTGTCGTGGGAGGACGGCCCCGACCCCACGACCTGGCAGAGCCAGCCGACGGTGTTCGAGCGGGCCACCGCGGACGGCGTGGCCGTCACCTCGATCGGCCCCGGCTTCTTCGACGGCTCGGGCCTGACCCGGGCCGCCCTGCGCGGCGGCCGGTTCCGCGCCGCCGGGGCACTGTCGGCCCGGGTCGACGCGGCACTCGCAGCGCTGCGCGCCGAGCGTCGCTCCCTCGTCTACCTCTACTGGGGCGAGCTCGACAAGGTGGGGCACGTGCACGGCTGCCAGTCCTACGAGTGGGGCGACGAGCTCGAGGCCATCGACGCCGAGCTCAGCCGGCTGGTGCGCTCGGTCCCCTCCGACACCGCCGTCTACATCACCGCAGACCACGGCATGGTCGATGCCCCGCACGCGCTGCGGATCGACCTGGCCCACGACCCGGAGCTCGCCGCCGGCGTGCGCCACGTCGGCGGCGAGGCGCGGGCGCTGCAGCTCTACTGCGAGGACGGCGCCGCGGCGGACGTGCTGGCGACCTGGAAGGAGCGGGTGGGCGAGCGCGCCTGGATCCGCACCAAGCAGGAGGCCGTGCAGGAGGGCTGGTTCGGCCCCGTGAGCGAGCAGAACCTGCCGCGCGTCGGCGACATCATCGTGGCGATGCGGCAGAACTTCGCCATCGTCGACTCCCGCCGTGCCCGGCCGCAGCTGCTCGCCCTGCTCGGCCTGCACGGCTCGCTGACACAGGAGGAGTCGGCCGTGCCCCTCTTCCACGTCCCGGCTCGCGACAGCGCCTAGGCTGTCCCCTCGTGGCTGAGCTCGTCTTCTTCTCCGGGACCATGGACTGCGGCAAGTCGACCCTTGCCCTCCAGATGGACCACAACCACCAGGCGCGGGGCCGTGCCGGGCTGATCTTCACGAAGATGGACCGCATGGGCGAGTCGGTGCTCTCCTCGCGCCTCGGCCTGTCGACCACGGCCCGTGAGGTCACCGACGAGCTCGACTTCTGGGACGAGGTCGTCGAGTTCGCCACCACGGGCCACACCGTCGACTACCTCATCTGCGACGAGGCGCAGTTCTACACGCCGCAGCAGGTCGAGCAGCTCGCCCGCATCGTCGACGAGATGGCCGTCGACGTCTTCGCCTTCGGCATCACCGCCGACTTCCGCACCCAGCTCTTCCCCGGCTCGCGCCGCATGATCGAGCTCGCCGACCGGGTGCAGGTGCTCCAGGTGGAGGCCCTGTGCTGGTGCGGCCGTCGGGCCACCCACAACGCCCGCGTCGTCGACGGCGTCATGGTCGTCGAGGGCGAGCAGGTCGTCGTGGGAGACACCAAGCCGGGTCAGGCCGGGCTGGTCGAGTACGAGGTGCTCTGCCGACGTCACTTCATGCGCCGGATGAACTCCGCCGCTGCCCGCGCCGCGGCGACCTCGCCCGACACGCTGCCGTTCGACCTCGACCTCTGCCCCGTCCCACCCTGCTGACCCCTCACCGGGCGCCGCACCTTTATCGGGTCACCCGATAAAGGTGCGCCTACCCCCAAGTGGCACGGGGGGAGAAGTGACCGTTTATCGGGTCACCCGATAAACGCACACGGGTATGCCGGGTGGTGACCACGCGACATACCGCTCAGTCGCGCGGTCGGGCACCGAAGACCACGTCGTCCCAGCTCGGGACGCTGGGCCGGCCCTTCTTGCGGGTCGGGCGAGCCGACGTCGGCTCCGCCTCGGGCTCGGCCTCCGGCTCCACGCCAGCCGCGGCGTGCGGCACCGCCTCGGCCTCGGCTTCCGGCTCCGCCTCAGGCTCAGCTTCGGGCTCAGCCTCTGCTTCGGGTTCGCTGACCTCGGCCCCGTGCGCGACGTCAGGCTCGTGCGGCTCGGCCGCGGGCAGCACGTCGTCGCCGACGGCGGCCTCGGGTCCGTCGGCGGGGTGGGCGCCGCGGGCCGCCGGGGGAGGCGGCATGGTCTCGGGGTCGTAGGCGATGTCCTCGAGGGGGAGGGCGTCGCTGCGGGGAGCCTCGTCGACCGGCGTCTGCGCGGGGGCGCTCTTGCGACGGCCGCCGGAGCGGCGCCCGCGGGCCGAGGCGCGCTCGCGCATGGCCGTCATCAGGTCGAGGGGCTCCTCGCGGGAGGGACGCTCGGAGGCGGGCGACGCCGCCTTGGGGCGGGCGCTCGCGGCGACCCCTCCCTCGGCCTCCACGTCGTAGACCGTGGTCGCACGCACGGGGGTGGCGACGAGGTGGGGGGCCGGGATGGGGCTGCCGGTGGAGGGCTGGTCGTCCTCGCTCAGCCAGCGGGCCTCGTCATCGGCGGCGACGACCGTGCGCGCCGAGACGTCGAAGTGCCAGTGGGCCTGCCGTTGGCGGCCGCCGGCGGCGAAGGCGAGGGTGACGGTCCACTCGCCCTCCTCGTTGCGGGCCGAGTCCCACTCGGCCGTGGCGGGGTCCACCCCGCGGCCGGACAGGCGCTGGCTGACGCGGGCGGCCAGCGTGGGCGCCGAGCCCTGGCTGCCCCCACGCCCGCGCAGGCGCACCGAGCGGGCCAGGCCCGCGACGTGCTCGCGCTCGGCGAGGATCGGGCCCTCGTAGCGGCGGACCTTCTCGACGGGCCAGCCGGCGCGCTCGGCGACCTCCTCGGCCGTCGCTCCGGCGCGGATCAGCGCCTGCACCTCACGGGGTCGCATTCCACCTTCGATCTCGATCTGCAGCTGCCCCAGGCGCGGCCGGTCCTTGCGGATGGCCGCCCTGAGCGGTTCGTCGAGCGGCACGCGGTAGCGGTTGCCCTCGGGGTCGGCAAGCAGCAGGTGCTGCCCGTCCTCGTGGACACCGATCAGACGCAGGTCCTGCATTGCCTCTCCCGACTTCGCCATACTCGACCCCTGACTCTGCCACCTTGCCACGCAAGGGCAAAGCGCCCACGCCGCGGCGGTAGGTTGGGCTCGCGATGCTCACCCTCGATGCGAACCTCCAGCTGGCCCTCGACCTGGTGGGCATCTTCGCCTTTGCCCTGACCGGTGGCCTGGTCGCCGTGAGGAAGCGGCTAGACCTCTTCGGCGTGCTCGTCCTCGCGTCCGCGGCGGCCCTGGGCGGGGGCGTGCTGCGCGACCTGCTCATCGGCGACATCCCGCCGGTCGGCATCAGCGACTGGCGGCTGCTGGGCGCGGCCGTCGTCGCCGGGATCATCACGTTCCTGTTCCACCCGGGCGTGGCACGGATCTCCAAGGTGGTCCTCGTCCTCGACGCCGCCGGGCTGGCCACCTTCGCGGTCGGCGGCTCGCTCAAGGCTCTGGGCGCGGGCGTCGACCCGCTGGCCGCCGTCGTGGTCGGCGGCATCACGGCGGTGGGGGGCGGCATGCTGCGCGACCTCCTGGCCGGCCAGGTGCCCGAGGTGCTCCGGCGCGAGATGTACGCCCTGCCGGCTCTGCTCGGCTCGGCGCTGATCGTGGCGGCTCACCACTACGACCTCATCAGCACAGCGGCAATCTGGGGCTGCGTCGGCCTCGTATTCGTCATCAGGATGGCCGCTGTCATCCTCGACATCCACGCCCCCAAACCCCTACGCACCGGAGACCTGACGTGACCGAGCCCGCTGCCGCCCCGGACAACCCGCTCCAGCCCTACGACGGCATCCTGCTCCTCTCCTTCGGCGGGCCCGAGAAGCCCGAGGACGTCCTGCCGTTCCTGCGCACCGTGACCGCCGGCAAGGGCATCCCCGACGAGCGGCTGCAGGAGGTGGGGGAGCACTACTACCGGTTCGGCGGCAGGAGCCCGATCAACGACCAGAACCGCGCCCTGCTGGCCGCGCTGCGAGCCGAGCTCGACCGGCGCGAGGTCGACACGCCCCTCATCTGGGGCAACCGCAACTTCACGCCCTTCACCATCGAGGCGCTGCGCGAGGCGCACGGGCGAGGCCTGCGCCGCCTCGTCACGGTGGTCACGAGCGCCTACTCCTCCTACTCCTCGTGCCGGCAGTACCGCGAGGACCTCGCGGGGGCGGTCGCCCAGGCACAGGAGGAGGGCATCGAGATCGAGGTCGACAAGATCCGGCCCTACTACAACCACCCCGGGTTCTCGCGGGTCAACTCCCGGCTGGTCACCGAGGCGGTCCGCAGCCTGGTGCGCGAGGGCGTCGCGCCGGCCGCCATCCGGCTGCTCTTCGTCACGCACTCCGTCCCCACCGCGATGGACGAGACCTCCGGCCCGGGCGACTCCGAGGGCCACCTCTACAGCCGCCAGCACATCGCCCTGGGGGCAGCCATCACCGCGGAGGTGGGGGCCACCCTCGACCTGGACCTCGAGGGCGAGCTGGTGTTCTGCTCGCGCTCCGGCCCGCCGACCCAGCCGTGGCTCGAGCCCGACGTCAACGACCGCCTCGAGGAGCTGGCGTCCGAGGGCGCGGCCGCCGTGGTGCTGGCGCCCATCGGTTTCGTCTCCGACCACATGGAGGTCATCTACGACCTCGACACCGAGGCGGCCGAGACGGCCGAGCGGCTGGGCTTGAGGATGGTGCGGGTCCCCACGGTGGGCACCGACGCGGAGTTCGTCTCCGGCCTGGTGGACCTGCTCCTGGAGCGGGCGGGGGAGGCGCGGGGCGAGGAGCCTGCCAGGCCGGTGTGGCCCGGCTCGGACGTGCGGCCCTCGGTCTGTCGTCCCGGCTGCTGCCCGAACCTGCGGGTGGCCAAGCCCGCCCTGTGCGGGCAGGACTGACGGGTGGGCGCCGTGCCGGCCGGCCCAGATGTCGAGGTCCCGGACGGGCTGCCGCTCGAGGAGCTCGAGCGGCTCGCCGTCGAGGTCGCGCAGGAGGCGGCCCGGCTGATCGTGGAGGACCGGCCCGACGGCCTCGGCGTCGCCCGGACCAAGTCGAGCGCCACCGACGTGGTGACCGTCATGGACCAGCGCGCGCAGGACCTGCTCCGACAACGGCTGCGGGCCGCCCGCCCCGGTGACGGCTTCCTGGGCGAGGAGGAGGGGGGCGACAGGGGCACCTCGGGCGTCACCTGGGTCGTCGACCCCATAGACGGCACGGTCAACTACCTCTACGGCATCCCCGCGTATGCCGTGTCGGTCGCCGCCGTGGTGGGCGACCCGGCGACCCCGGGTCGGTGGCGCCCCGTCGCCGGCGCGGTGGTCGACCCCGAGCGGGGACGGACCTTCCACTCCCGCCTCGGCGGCGGCGCCTGGCGCAGGTCGGCGGGAAAGGATCCCGAGCGGCTGCGGGTCGGTGACCAGGCAGACCTGTCACAGGCCCTGGTGGGCAGTGGGTTCGGCTACGAGGCGAGCGTGCGCGTCTGGCAGGCCAAGGTGCTGCTGGAGGTGATCCCGCAGGTCCGCGACATCCGGCGCATCGGCAGCGCGGCCCTCGACCTGTGCCACGTGGCCGACGGCGAGCTCGACGCCTACTACGAGCGCGGCCTCAACGCCTGGGACATGGCAGCCGCCTGGCTGGTGGTCACCGAGGCAGGAGGGGCCTTCGGGGGCCTGTACGGGGAGCCTGCCGACTCGCGCATGGTCATCGCGGGCCCGCCGGGCCTGTTCGCCAGGCTCGAGGAGGTCGTGGCGGCGGCCGTGCGGCTCGTGGGCCCTGATGGGCCATCTCCGTCAAACGTGTGAGCCGCCGCCCCGCGCCGCGCCCCAGAATGACGGCACGAGCGGACCCGACCGCTGGAGGGGGCAGATGCACGCTGACCGGGGACTGTCGCGACCACACGGCAACCGGCTGGTCGACCTGGTCGTCGGCCCGGAGCGGGCCGGCGAGCTGGAGCAGGCTGCCGCGCACTGGCCGGACCGGGTGCTCACGGAGCGGCTCCAGTGCGACCTCGAGCTCCTGGCCTGCGGGGCCTTCTCGCCGCTGACCGGCTTCATGGGCGAGGAGGACCACCGAGGTGTCTGCGAGCGGCTGCGCCTGGCCGACGGCACCTTGTGGCCCATGCCGGTGGTCCTCGACGTCGACGAGCCCACCCTGCGCCGGGCGACCGCTGCCGGGCGCCTCGCCCTGCGGGACGGGCAGGGGCGCCTGCTGGCCGCGCTCGAACCCCGCAGCTCCTGGCGTGTCGATCCCGGCAGCGAGGCGGAAGCGGTCTTCGGCAAGTGCGACCCGGCGCACCCGTCGGTCCACCGGCTGCTGAACGACACCCAGTCCTGGTACGTCGCCGGTGCCCTGGAGGTGCTGCCGCGCGCCGTGCACACCGCCGGGCGGGAGGGTGCCGACCTGCGGTTCTCGCCGGCCGCCCTGAGACGGCACTTCGACGAGCTCGGCGTGCGTCGGGTCGTGGCGTTCAACACCCGCAACCCGATGCACCGCGCCCACCAGGAGCTCACGGTCCGGGCGGCCCGGGAGACCGGGGCCCACCTGCTGGTGCACCCCGTGGTCGGTCCCACGAAGCCCGGCGACATCGACGTCGCGACCCGGGTCGCCTGCTACCGCCAGCTCATGCCGAGCTACCCGCGGGGCGAGGTCACGCTGGCGCTCCTGCCGCTGGCCATGCGGATGGGTGGGCCACGAGAGGCCCTGTGGCACGCGATCATCCGCCAGAACTTCGGTGCCACCCACATGATCGTCGGCCGGGACCACGCCGGCCCCGGCACCGACAGCTCGGGGGGGCCGTTCTTCGACCCGTATGCCGCGCAGGCGCTGGTGCGCCGTCACGAGCACGAGCTCGAGATCTCGATGGTGGCCTACCCGCAACTGGGCTACGTGGAGGCGACCGGCAGCTACGAGCCGGTGGAGCAGGTCTCGCGCGGGACCCGGGTCCACGTCATCTCGGGCACCGAGGTGCGGGAGCGACTCGCGCGCGGCGAGTCGCTCCCGGAGTGGTTCACGCCCGGCGCTGTCGCCGAGGTCCTGCGACGGCGTTTCGCTCCCGAGGTCGAAGCGGCGGGCTGAGTGGGCTGGACGAAGGGATCAGGCCGCCGTGAAGGCCTGGAGCTCCGGAATCCGCAGCCCGTGCTCGCTCGCGAGCCGGGCGAGGTTCTCCAGCTCTGCCTCGCGCACCTCGACGAGGAAGTCGTCGCCGCTGTCCTGGGCCTGCTTCAGCGACTCGACCGCGGTCGTGGCACGATCGCGCATCTCGGCGTGGAACTCGGTCATGGTGCACCTCTTCTCAAGCGTCTCGCTCCCGGCTGGCGCAAGGACTCTAAGGGGAAAGACGCCCAAGGCAGGCATCCGGGTTGCCGATATCTCGGTGAACGGGCAGTAAAGGAACGGTCAAGGCGCCCGCCTGACCTGCGTGCTTGCCGCCCCCGTGTGGCCCTGCTCACAATGCCCGGATTGCCCTGTTTGCCAAGGTCTCCGGTCCGGTCGGTGGGCATCTGGGCCCCGGGTGATGCCGGGGGGATGTGGATAGGGCACAATCCGCTGACGCCGACCACCAGAACCGGGCACAAAAGCAGGACCGGCTGCGTTGATGCAGCAGACACGCGCGCCGGCCAGGGCGGGCACCACACCACCGACGCACGAAACCTAAGCAAAGGGGAGCGACAGCGATCATGGCGACTGACTACGACGCGCCGCGCAAGACTGACGACGAGCTGTCCGAGGACTCCATCGAGGAGCTGAAGTCCCGACGGGCCGACAAGAGCGCGTCCAGTGTGGACGTGGACGAGACCGAGCAGGCCGAGGGATTCGAGCTGCCCGGGGCCGACCTCTCCGGCGAAGAGCTCTCCGTGCGGGTGCTGCCGCGCCAGGCCGATGAGTTCACCTGCTCGCGCTGCTTCCTGGTGCACCACCGCAGCCAGCTGGCCAAGGAGGTCAACGGCCAGATGGTGTGCACGGAGTGCGCCGCCTGAGCAGAGCCGCGGCAGAGATAGGGTCAGTCCTCGTGACTGGCCCTTCTCGCGTCCCCGTGCAGATCCGGCGACTCGACCCCGGTCTGCCGCTCCCGGCATACGCTCACCCCGGTGACGCCGGAGCCGACCTGCGGGCCGCCCGGGAGGTGACGCTTGAGCCGGGGGCACGGGCCCTGGTGCCCACCGGCGTGGCCGTCGCGCTGCCCGTCGGCTTCGTCGGCCTGGTGCACCCGCGCTCGGGCCTGGCGGCTCGGCACGGCATCGGCATCGTGAACGCGCCCGGCACCGTGGACGCGGGCTACCGTGGAGAGATCCTCGTGAACCTGGTCAACCACGACCCGCGGGAGCCGTTCACCGTCCAGCGGGGTGACCGGATCGCCCAGCTGGTCGTCCAGCAGGTCGCACTGGCCGATTTCACCGAGGTCGACACGCTCACCGAGACCGCTCGGGGGGAGACTGGACACGGGGCCAGTGGTGGCTTCGGCGCCACCCCGGACGCACTGGCACCAGACGCACCATCGAGAGATTGACGAGGCAGTGAGCATCTTCCGACGCAACAAGGACCAGCAGCCGACCGGCGACGACACCGTCACCCCCGACGAGGCCCGGGAGCACCGCGCTCCCGAGGACGTCGAGGGCCAGCCCACATCGTCGGCCGCCGAGGCCACGGGCGACGCGGGTGCCGCCGAGGCGCAGGGGCCCTTCGACGCCAGCGAGGTCGACGGCCCCACCGGCCGCCTCGACCTCGGCGCGCTGTGGATCAAGGGCGTGGCGGGCATGGAGCTGCGGCTCGAGGTGGAGGAGGCGACCCAGAACGTCGTGGGGGCCACCGCCGTCCTCGGCGACTCGGCTGTGCAGCTCCAGGCGTTCGCGGCGCCCAAGACCATGGGCATCTGGGACGACATCCGCTCCGAGATCGCCGAGTCGATCGTGAGCCAGGGCGGCACGGCCGACGAGCAGCGCGGCGTCCTCGGCACCGAGCTGCGCACCCGCATGCCGAGCGCCGGCCCGGACGGCCGCACCGTCTTCGCCCCCGCGCGGTTCGTGGGTGTCGACGGGCCGCGATGGTTCCTGCGTGCCGTCTTCTCCGGCCGTGCCGCGATCGAGGACGAGGCCGCCGAGGCCCTCATGGACGTGCTCCGCCAGACCGTGGTGGTGCGTGGCGACGTCGCCATGGCGCCGCGCGAGCTGCTCCCGCTGCGCCTCCCGCAGGAGGTCACCGATGCGGTCGAGGACGAGGTGGACGACGAGGGCACCGGCCGCAGCGCCGACGACCTCAACCCGTTCGAGCGCGGGCCCGAGATCACCGAGGTCCGGTAGGGCTTTCGATGGCGGCAACCCCTGCATCCTCGGGCACCAGCACAGCGGACGGCCACCACCGCTCGCTCCTCGGGCGGCTCGGTGAGCGGCTGACGAGGACGGCCCAGCAGATCGAGGCCGCCGAGCTGCAGGAGGACACGGCCCGGCACGGCGCCACCCGGATGTCCGACCTCAAGGACCGCCAGGTCGCGACCGTGACCGGCACCGTGCGGGCCGTGACGCTGCGCCCGCGGGTCAACGTGCCGGCCCTCGTCGTCGACCTCTACGACGGCAGCCGGACCATCAACCTCATCTGGCTCGGGCGTCGCACGATCGGTGGCATCGAGCCGGGCACCTACCTGCGCGCGACCGGACGGGTCACGTACCTGAGAGGAATGCCGACCATCTTCAACCCCGCCTACGAGATCGTGCCGTCCCGTGGCCACTGAGCAGGAGCCCGTCGCGGCGACCCACCCGGCGCCGACGGTCGAGGAGGTCATCCGCCACCGGCTCTCGACAGCGCTCGGCGGATGGCGCGGATCCATCGAGTCGGCGCTGCCCATGGTGGCGTTCGTCGTCGTGTGGACGTGGCAGAAGGACATCATGACCGCGGTGGTCACCGCCGGCGTGCTGACGGCGGTCCTCGCGGTCGTGGCCGTGGTCCAGCGGCAGAGCCTTCAGTTCATCCTCTCCGCGGTGTTCGCCACCGCCATCGCGGCGTTCTTCGCGCTGCGCAGCGGGCGCGCCGAGGACGCCTTCCTGCCCGGGATCCTCACCAGCGCCGCGTGGGGCGTGGGGACGCTGGTCTCGGTGCTCGTGCGCTGGCCCGTGGTCGGGTTCATGGTGGGCGTGGGTGACCCGCGGATGGCCGAGGACCCGTTCGCGTGGCGACGCGACCCCGGTCTGGTGCGGGTGTGCCAGCGGCTCACGATGGTGCTGGTGGCCCTGTATGCCGTGCGGGTGGCGATCATGCTCCCGCTCTACTTCGCCGGGCAGGTCGCCTGGCTGGGGGTCGCCAAGGTGGCGCTCGGGTGGCCGGCCTGGGTGGTCGCGGTCGCTGTCATGGGCTGGATGCTCCTGCGCGGCCAGACCCCGCAGGTGGTGCCGGCGCCCGACAGCGAGCAGACCTGGCAGGCCGCGCACCACGCCGGCGGCGAACCCAGGCCGTGACCGGCCCGGCCCTCAGTCGCGTTCGCGCGGGTGGCGGTCTCCGGGGCTGAGCATCGCCTCGAGGGAGTCCTCGAACTCCGGCGTGGTGATGAACAGCAGCTCGTCGTGGGGCTCGAGGGAGTCGTCGCGCGACGGGGCGATCGGGTGGTCCTCGCGGATGATGCCCACCAGCACCGTCTCACCGGGGAAGGTGATGTCGCCGACGCGCTTGCCGGCATACGGGCTGTCGGCGGGCAGCGTGAGCTCGACCATCGTCGCCCGGCCCTGCTGGAACTGGAAGATGCGCACGAGGTCGCCGATGCTGACGGCCTCCTCCACGAGGGCCGTCATCAGCCGCGGGGTGGAGACGGCGACGTCGACGCCCCAGGCCTCGTCGAACATCCACTCGTTCTTGGGGTTGTTGACGCGGGCCACGGTGCGCGGCACCCCGAACTCGGTCTTGGCCAGCAGCGACACCACGAGGTTGACCTTGTCGTCGCCGGTGGCGGCGACGACCGTGTCACAGTCGGCGAGGCCGGCCTCGTGCAGGGCGGCGATCTCGCAGGCGTCGGCCAGCAGCCAGTTGGCCTCCGGCACCCGGCTGGCCTGCACGTCCTTGCGCTCGCGGTCCATGAGGAGCACCTGGTGGCCGTTGTGGATCAGCTCGCGCGCGATGGAGCGCCCGACGCTGCCCGCTCCGGCGATGACGACTCGCATGGGGGTCCTTCCTTGCCTCAGGCCTCGGCCGGCTGGGGAGCGGAGTCGAGCACGCGCTCGACCACGGGCAGCTCCCCGGCGAGGGTGGCGATGTGGAGCAGGTCGCCCTCCTGGTAGACGGTGTCGGCGCCGGGGAGCATGCCGGAGCCGAGGCGGGTCAGGAAGGCCACGCGGCCACCACTGGCGCCCTCGAGGTCGGTGATCCGGCGCCCGACCCAGCCCGGGTTGACGGGGACCTCGGCGAGGACGACCTTGCCCGACGGGTCGGTGAACTCGGGGACGTGGCCCTGGGGGAGGAGCCGGCGCAGCATCTGGTCGGCCGTCCACTTCACGGTGGCCACCGTGGGGATGCCGAGGCGCTGGTAGACCTCGGCACGGCCGGGGTCGTAGATGCGGGCGACCACGTGCTCGACCCCGAAGGTCTCGCGGGCCACACGAGCCGCGAGGATGTTGGAGTTGTCACCGCTCGAGACCGCCGCGAAGGCGTAGGCCTGCTGGATGCCGGCGTCGATCAGCGTGTCGCGGTCGAAGCCGACCCCGGTGACGCGCCGGCCCTCGAAGCTGGAGCCCAGCCTGCGGAACGCGGACTCGTCCTGGTCGACCACTGCGACGTCGTGTCCCTGACGCTCGAGGCTGCGGGCGAGCGTGGAGCCCACACGGCCACAGCCCATGATCACGAAATGCACGACAGCGACGCTACACGGTGCGGGCCTACGGATGCGCAAGCCCATGCGGCGGCGGCCTAGAGTGTCTGCGTGCCAACTTCTGGACGCCTCGTCAAGCGCCTCCTCGTCGGTCGTGCCATGCAGAGCAACCGGCTGGGGGAGACGCTCCTCCCGAAGAAGCTCGCCCTCCCCGTGTTCGCGAGCGACGCCCTGTCGTCGGTGGCCTACGCACCGGACGAGATCTTCCTGACCCTCGGTCTGGCCGGTGGTGCCCTGGCGCTGACGCACTCCTGGGAGATCGCGCTCGGCGTCGTGGCGGTCATGCTGGTGGTCGTCGCGTCGTACCGCCAGAACGTGCACGCCTACCCCTCCGGTGGTGGTGACTACGAGGTGGCCACCGTGAACCTCGGCCCGAGGGCGGGCCTCACCGTCGCCAGCGCCCTGCTGGTCGACTACGTGCTGACCGTCGCCGTGTCGATCTCCTCCGGTGTGCAGAACGCCGCTGCGGCGCTGCCCTTCGTGCGGGGCCACGAGGCGCTCGTGGCGGTCGGGCTCGTGGTGCTGCTGACCACGATCAACCTGCGCGGTGTCAAGGAGAGTGGTGCCGCCTTCGCCGCCCCGACCTACCTGTTCATGGTCAGCGTCCTCGGCATGGCCGCCGTCGGGATGGTCAGGCACTTCACGGGCACGCTGCCCCAGGCGGAGAGCGCCTCGCTCGAGCTCGTGGCCGACCCGGAGCACGCCGCCATGAGCGCGCTCGCGATGGGTTTCCTCATGCTCCGCGCGTTCTCCTCGGGCTGCGCGGCGCTCACCGGCGTGGAGGCGATCTCGAACGGTGTCCCCGCCTTCGAGAAGCCCAAGAGCAGGAACGCCGCCACGACCCTGCTGCTGATGGGAACCATCGCCGTCACGATGCTCCTGTCGATGATCGCGCTCGCCACGTGGACCGGCGTGAAGTACGCCGAGAACCCGGCCGAGCAGCTGAGGCGCAACGGCCAGCCGGTGGGGGAGGACTACGTCCAGGAGACCATCATGGGCCAGGTCGCCCATGCGGTCTTCGACGACTTCACCCCCGGAGTCATCCTCGTCTCCATCGTGACCGGGCTCATCCTCTTCCTGGCGGCCAACACCGCCTTCAACGGATTCCCGGTGCTGGGGTCGATCCTGGCGCGGGACGGCTGGCTGCCCCGCCAGCTGCACACCCGCGGCGACCGGCTCGCCTTCTCCAACGGCATCATCATCCTGGCGGGCGCCGCGGCGTTCCTCATCGTCCTCTACGACGCCCAGGTGACGAAGCTGATCCAGCTCTACATCGTCGGCGTCTTCGTGTCCTTCACCCTCAGCCAGACCGGCATGATCCGGCACTGGAACCGGCACCTGCCCCTGGAGCGGGACCCCGCCGCGCGGGCCCGGATGCAGCGCAGCCGCATCATCAACGCCATCGGCGCGGCGATGTCCGGCATCGTGCTGCTGGTCGTCCTCGCCACGAAGTTCATGCACGGCGCTGGCTACGCGATCGCCGCCATGGTCGTGCTGTTCTTCCTGATGCTCGGCATCCGCAGGCACTACGACCGGGTCCGCGAGGAGCTCGCTGTCTCCGAGAGCGACATCGACCACCAGCGGCTGCCCTCGCGCGTGCACGCGATCGTCCTGGTCTCCAAGATCCACAAGCCGACGCTGCGCGCGCTGGCCTACGCGAGGGCGACCCGGCCCTCGGTGCTCGAAGCCATCACGGTCAACGTCGACACGGAGGAGACCAAGGCGCTGCAGCAGGAGTGGGACCGTCGCGACCTGCCCGTCCCCCTCAAGGCGCTCGACTCGCCCTTCCGGGAGATCACCCGGCCGGTCGTCGACTACGTGAAGTCCATCCGCAGCGGCAACCCGCGCGACGTCGTCGTGGTCTACATCCCGGAGTACGTCCTCGGCCGCTGGTACGAGCAGGTGCTGCACAACCAGAGCGCCCTGCGGCTGAAGTCACGACTGCTGTTCACCCCGGGCGTGATGGTCGCGAGCGTGCCGTGGCAGCTCGCCTCCTCGGAGGGCCAGGAGGAGCGGCTCGACGGTCCTTCGGTCGGCGCCGTGCGGCGCGGCGAATGACCGACGCCCCGGACCTCGGCGAGCTGGCCACCGGCGACGAGGTCGAGGTGGTCGTGGGACCGGTGGCCCACGGCGGCCACTGCGTCGCCCGGCACGAGGGGCGCGTCGTGTTCGTGCGCCACACGCTGCCCGGGGAGCGGGTCCGGGTACGCATCACCGAGGCCAGGCCCGGCCAGCGGTTCGTGCGCGCCGATGCCGTGGACGTCCTCGAGGCCAGCCCGCACCGGGTCGCCGCGCCCTGCCCGTATGCCGGTCCCGGGCTGTGCGGTGGTTGCGACTTCCAGCACGTCGAGCTGAGCGAGCAGCGGCACCTGAAGGCGAGCGTGGTGCGCGAGCAGTTCGCCCGCCTGGCGGGGCTGGACGTCGACATCGAGGTCGAGGCGGTGCCGGGCGACCGCCACGGCCTCGGCTGGCGCACGCGCGTGGAGTTCGCCGTCGACGCCGAGGGCCGACCCGGCCTGCGCCGGCACCGCTCCCACGACGTCCTCACCGTCGAGGACTGCCTCATCGCCCACGACCGCGTGCGGGAGGCCGGAGTCCTCGGCAGGAGCTGGCCGGGTGAGCGGGCCGTCGACGTCGTCGCGCCCAGCACCACCGAGCAAGCCGTGGTGGTGCCGGTGCCCAGCGGCGAGAAGACCGCCCCGGTGGTCCGAGAGTCGGTCCGCGCGGGGGCCTGGGAGGCGACCTTCGAGGTCGGCTCGCGCGGGTTCTGGCAGGTGCACCCCGGTGCCGCGGCGACCTTCGTCGACGCGGTGCTCCAGGCGCTGGGTCCGCGACAGGGTGAGCGCGCGGTCGACCTGTATGCCGGCGTGGGGCTCTTCGCGCTCGCCCTCGCCGACGCGGTCGGGCCGGACGGGGCGGTGCTCGCCGTCGAGGCGGAGGGGCCGGCGATGGCCAGCGCCCGCCGCAACACGCGGACGCACCCGTGGGTGGAGCTGCGACCCGGGCGGGTGGACAAGGTGCTGAAGCCACTGGTGCGACAGGGAATTCGCGCTGATCTCGTGGTGCTCGACCCACCGCGCACCGGCGCTGGCCGACAGGTCGCGCAGCAGGTCGCGAGCCTGGGCCCGAGGGTCGTCGCCTACGTGGCCTGTGACCCGGCCGCGCTCGCCCGCGACACGGCATACCTGAAGGAGGCCGGTTACGGCCTGCGCGCGCTGCGCGCCTTCGACGCCTTCCCCATGACCCACCACGTCGAGTGCCTCGCCGTCTTCGAGCCGCAGGGAGCCTGAGTGAGCCAGCCGTTCACCCACACCGTCGAGGTGCGCTTCTTCGAGGTCGACCAGGCGGGGGTGGTCTTCAACGCGTGGTACCTCGCGTGGTGCGACGACGCGCGGCTGGCCTACCTCGCGTCCCTGGGGTACCCGCTGGAGAAGGCGATCGCCGATGACGCGGTGCCGCTGGTGCGCCACGCCGACATCGAGTGGCTGGCCAGCCTCCAGGCGGGGGACCACGCCGACATCGTGGTCCGGCCCGTGCGCGTGGGGGAGTCGTCCTTCACCCTGCGCCACGAGATCCACCGGGCCGGCGACGGCCTGCTGTGCGCGGTCGTGACCATCACCTACGTCGCCGCGGGCCTGGCCGTGCGGGCCAAGAAGCCGCTGCCCCTTTCCTTGCGGGAGGCTTTGGAGAAGGATCGACTGGATTCGTAGCGGCGCAGCCTCCCCGTCGCGCCGTACGCGGGCGGGGGAGCACTGGACGGTGCCGATGTGGTTAGATATCTTGACGTCAAGATAAATGAGACTCTGCTGCGGAAGGAGCAGGCTGTGGCCAGCGCGAACAGCTTCAATGCACACGGCGAGCTGAAGGTGGGAGGAAACTCCTACGAGGTCTACCGGCTCTCGGCGGTCGAGGGCAGCGAGACCCTGCCCTACAGCCTCAAGGTGCTGCTGGAGAACCTCCTGCGCACGGAGGACGGCGCCAACATCACCGCCGACCACATCCGGGCCATCGGCGGCTGGGACGAGAACGCCGAGCCCGACACCGAGATCCAGTTCACGCCGGCCCGCGTGATCATGCAGGACTTCACCGGCGTGCCGTGCGTCGTCGACCTCGCCACCATGCGCGAGGCGGTCGCCGAGCTCGGCGGTGACGCGGCCCGGATCAACCCGCTGAGCCCCGCCGAGCTCGTCATCGACCACTCCGTCATCATCGACGTCTTCGGCCGTCCCGACGCGTTCGAGAAGAACGTCGAGATCGAGTACGAGCGCAACCGCGAGCGCTACCAGTTCCTTCGCTGGGGCCAGACCGCGTTCGACGACTTCAAGGTCGTCCCCCCGGGCACCGGCATCGTCCACCAGGTCAACATCGAGCACCTCGCCCGGACCGTCATGGTCCGCGACGGCGTGGCGTACCCCGACACCTGCGTCGGCACCGACTCGCACACCACGATGGTCAACGGCCTCGGCGTGCTCGGTTGGGGCGTCGGCGGCATCGAGGCCGAGGCGGCCATGCTCGGCCAGCCGGTCTCGATGCTCATCCCGCGCGTCGTCGGCTTCAAGCTCTCCGGCTCGATCCCCTCCGGTGCCACGGCCACCGACGTCGTGCTGACGATCACCGAGATGCTGCGCAAGCACGGTGTGGTGGGCAAGTTCGTCGAGTTCTACGGCGACGGCGTCTCCCAGGTGCCGCTGGCCAACCGCGCCACGATCGGCAACATGAGCCCGGAGTTCGGCTCCACCTGCGCGATCTTCCCGATCGACGACGTCACCCTGGAGTACCTGCGCCTGACCGGCCGCTCCGAGGAGTCCGTCGCGCTCGTCGAGGCGTACGCCAAGGAGCAGGGCATGTGGCTCCAGGCCGGCCCGGACCAGCCCGAGGCGCGCTACTCCGAGTACCTCGAGCTCGACCTGTCGACCGTCGTGCCGTCCATCGCCGGCCCCAAGCGCCCGCAGGACCGCATCGCGCTCACCGACGCCAAGTCCGCCTTCCGCAAGGTACTGCCGACCTACGTCTCCCACCACGAGGGCGACCCGGGCCAGGCGTCGAGCTTCCCCGCCAGTGACCCCACGGCTCAGGCCGGCAGCAGCACCGATGGCCAGAACGGCGGCGACAAGCCGGCCGACGAGGGCAACGGCGTCGACCGTCCGTCGCGCCCGGTGAGCGTCACCACCGCCGAGGGCAACACCTTCGAGATCGACCACGGCATCGTCTCCATCGCCTCGATCACGAGCTGCACCAACACCTCCAACCCGTCGGTGATGATGGCCGCGGCCATGCTGGCCAGGAACGCCGTCGACAAGGGCCTGTCGGTCGCGCCCTGGGTGAAGACCTCGATGGCGCCCGGCTCCAAGGTGGTCTCCGACTACTACGAGAAGGCCGGCATGTGGCCCTACCTCGAGAAGCTCGGCTTCCACCTCGTCGGCTACGGCTGCACGACCTGCATCGGCAACTCCGGCCCGCTGAACGACGAGATCTCGAAGGCGATCAACGACAACGACCTCGCCGTCGTGTCGGTGCTCTCGGGCAACCGCAACTTCGAGGGCCGCATCAACCCCGACGTGAAGATGAACTACCTCGCGTCGCCGCCGCTGGTCATCGCCTACGCCCTGGCCGGCACGATGGACTTCGACTTCGAGACCGAGCCGCTGGGCAGGGACACCGAGGGCAACGACGTCTTTCTGCGTGACCTGTGGCCGGCGCCCGCGGACGTCGAGCGGACGATCTCGGAGAGCATCACCAAGGAGATGTTCACCAGCGACTACGCCGACGTCTTCGCCGGTGACGAGCGCTGGCAGTCGCTCCCCACCCCCGAGGGCAACACCTTCGAGTGGGACGCGGAGTCCACCTACGTCCGCAAGCCCCCGTACTTCGAGGGCATGCAGATGGAGACGACCCCGGTCGAGGACATCGAGGGCGCAAGGGTGCTCGCCAAGCTGGGTGACTCGGTCACGACCGACCACATCAGCCCGGCGGGCTCGATCAAGGCAGACAGCCCGGCGGGCAGGTACCTCGCCGAGCACGGCGTCGAGCGGAGGGACTTCAACTCCTACGGCTCGCGCCGCGGCAACCACGAGGTCATGATCCGCGGCACCTTCGCCAACATCCGCCTGAAGAACCAGCTGCTCGACGGGGTCGAGGGTGGCTTCACCCGCAACTTCCTCGCCGGCGGCGAGCAGACGACGATCTTCGACGCCTCGGCTGCCTACCAGGAGGCCGGCGTGCCGCTGGTGATCCTGGCCGGCAAGGAGTACGGCTCGGGCTCGTCCCGCGACTGGGCCGCCAAGGGCACCCGCCTGCTGGGCGTCAAGGCCGTCATCGCCGAGAGCTACGAGCGAATCCACCGCTCCAACCTCATCGGCATGGGCGTCCTGCCGCTGCAGTTCCCCGCCGGTGAGTCCGCGGACTCCCTCGGCCTCGACGGCACCGAGACCTTCTCGATCTCCGGTGTCACCGAGCTGAACTCGGGCACCACGCCGCGCACGGTCAAGGTCGTGGCGCAGAAGGAGGGCGGCGAGGCGGTCGAGTTCGACGCGGTCGTCCGCATCGACACCCCCGGCGAGGCCGACTACTACCGCAACGGCGGCATCCTGCAGTACGTCCTCCGTTCCCTCGTGAACGGCTGACGCCTAGCACCGCAACGAGAGGGGTATGCCGCGTGGTCACCACGCGGCATACCCCTCCGTCGTGTCCGGGGTCGGTGGCTCACCCGGCGGCGCGCGGTTGCAGGCCACGACGCCTACGTTGGCGTCATGAGCTCATCGCGTCCTGCCACTGCCCTGGACTGGCTGCTCGACAAGTCCGTCGTGCTGGGGTGGTCGAGGGTCGGCCCCGCCCTGCGGCAGTACTGGTGGCCTGCCGACCCGCCCGCTGACGCGCTGCGCGGCAAGCACGTCGTGGTCACCGGCGCCAGCGGGGGACTGGGCCTGTCGACGGCCGCCGGCCTGGCCGGGCTGGGCGCCGACGTGCACCTGGTCGGGCGCAGCCTCGACCGCCTGCACACCGCCGAGGAGCAGATCCGGGCACAGCACCCCGACGCGCGGCTGCACTCCGCCGCCTGCGACGTCGGCGACCTCGAAGCGGTGGAGGACTACTGCGCGACGCTGTCGCGCGAGGTGACCTCCCTGCACGCCCTCGTCCACAACGCCGGCCTGCTGCCGCCGGAACGCGGGACCACACCCCAGGGCCACGAGCTCACGCTGGCGACCCACGTGCTCGGGCCGCACCTGATGACCTTCCGCCTGGCCGAGGTGCTGCGTGGTGGCCGGGTGCTCGTCGTCGCCTCCGGTGGCATGTACGGCCAGGGGCTGCCCGAGGACGACTACGAGTACGCCCGGGGCGAGTACTCCGGGGTGACGGCCTACGCGCGCACCAAGCGCATGCAGGTGGTGCTGGCCGAGCAGTGGGCGCAGCGACTGGGCCGGCACGGGATCGACGTGGCGTCCCTGCACCCCGGCTGGGGCCGCACGCCCGGCCTCGACGAGGCGCTGCCCGGCTTCGTGCGCGTCATGGGTCCGTTGCTGCGCACCGCCGAGGCCGGCGCCGACACCACCGTCTGGCTGACGGCCACGCCCGACCCGTGGCCTACCGGCCTCTTCTGGCAGGACCGGCGCCCACGCCCCACCCACTACGGGCCCCTGCACCGGGAGACGGAGCAGGCACGCAAGAGCTTCTGGCAGTACGTGCGTGACCAGACGGGGGTGCCGCAGGACTGAGCCGGCGGTCGGGTCCGGGACGGGGTCTGTCGGCCCCGTCGCGGACAATGGCGCTGTGAGCAGCGCTGTGCCCCCCGGTTGGCCCGATGGCGTCCCCCCGCCCGAGAGCGAGGGGTGGCAGGTGCCCGCCGTGTCGTGGCTGCTCGACCACTGCCCGCCCGACTACCGCGGGTATGCCGGCTGGCGGCGGTACCCGGTGGCGCTCGCCTGGGTGGCGTCCCGGCACATCGAGGCGCAGCTGGTGGCCATGCGCCAGGCCTACCGTGAGTCGCGCGTGGAGCTCGGTGACCGGGTCCCCGCCGACGGGCTGGCGCAGATCATGGCCGACATCGAGGCCGAGGGGGTGCGGCTGCTCGCGGCCAAGCGCAGCGCCGCCCTGCTGTACGAGGCCCTCCAGGGCAGGCGATTCGTCCCCCGCCTGTGACGGGCAGGTCTAGGGTCGGAGCGTGCCCCCGCAGTCGCGAGCTGCAGCCGGTCCGGCTGACGGACCGGCCCGCCAGCCATGGCTGCACACCCTGACGACCTGCGTCGACGGCAACACCACCGTGTTGTCGGGCCGCTCCGGTGACGTCACCGCCGGCTCGGCGCACGGTCTCTACGTCGACGACGTCCGCGTCCTGAGCCACCTCGCACTCACGGTGCAGGGCGAGGCCCCTGCGTGGGTGGCGAGCGAGGCGCGCGGCGCCACGGCCGAGTTCCTCCTGTCGGCCCGCAACCTCGGCGTCCCCGGTGCCGACCCCCAGGTCGAGGTCCGGCGCACCAGGGAACTGGAGGGGCCGCACCTGCGCGAACGGGTCGCCGTCACCAACCGGGGACCCGACCCGGTGAGCTGCCGGCTGCAGCTCGAGGTCGCGGCCGACGGACGCGGCATCGCCGCGGTGAAGGCGGGGCACACCGCTGAGCAGCCGGTCGAGCCGCGCATCGCACCGGTCGTCGCCACGTTCGCGCTCGACCGGCACGAGACGGCCGTCGCCTTCGACCCGGCGCCCGAGGAGGTCACCGGGGAGGGAGGTGTCGTCCGTGCCGTCTTCGCGCTCGAGGTCCCCCCGCAGGCGACCGCCACCGTGGTGCTCAGCGCCGACGTCCGGCGCACCGCCGTGTCGGCGCTGGACGCCGACCGTGGGTCCGATGCGGCGCTCTGGCAGGGCCTGGTGGTGGAGTCCGACGACCCCCGGCTGGGGAGGGCCTTCACGGCCGCCGTCGACGACCTGCGCCACCTGCTGCTGCGCGACCCGCAGGCGCCGGACGACGTGTTCGCGGCGGCCGGGTCGCCCTGGTACCTCACCTTGTTCGGGCGTGACTCGCTGTGGACGGCCCGGATGATGCTGCCCTTCGGTACCGAGCTTTCGGCCGGGACCCTGCGCACGCTCGCCCGCCGCCAGGGGCGGCGGTTCGACGAGGAGACCGCGGAGGCGCCCGGCAAGATCCCCCACGAGCTGCGCCGCACGGCATACCACGACCCGGAGAGCGGCCTGTCGCTCCCGCCGGTCTACTGGGGCACCGTCGACGCGACCGCGCTGTGGGTGACCCTGCTCGGCGAGGCCTGGCAGTGGGGGCTGCCCGAGAGCGAGGTGCGCGAGCTGCTGCCCGCCCTGAGGGCCGCCGTCGGGTGGCTCACCGGCCCGGGCCAGCCCGACGACGACGGCCTGCTGAAGTACCTCGACACGACCGGCACCGGTCTGGCGAACCAGGGGTGGAAGGACTCCGTCGACGCGATCCGCTGGCGCGACGGACGCATTGCGGAAGGACCGATCGCGCTGGTCGAGGCCCAGGCGTATGCCGTCGAGGCCCTCGACCACGCGGCCCGCCTCCTCGGGGCGCTGGGGGAGGAGGGGGCGCTCGAGGCGGAGCAGGCGGCGGCCGCCCTCCGCCACCGCGTGGCGCAGCGGTTCTGGGTGTCCACGGACGCCGGCGACCACCTGGCGATGGCGCTCGACGGGTCCGGAGCGGCCGTCGACGGCCTCGGCTCCAACATGGGCCACGTCCTCGGCACCGGCACCGTGACCGGCGGCCAGGCGGTGCGCGTCGCCGAGGTGCTCACGAGTGCCGAGATGCTCGACGCCTTCGGCGTGCGCACGCTGGGCAGCCGCAACGGGGGCTTCAACCCGATCGGCTACCACACCGGCTCGATCTGGACCCATGACACGGCCATCGCCGCCTGGGGCCTGGCCCGCGAGGGGCACCGGGCGGCCGCGGGACGCGTCGCCCGTGCGCTGCTCGACGCGGGGGAGGCGTTCGGCTACCGCTACCCGGAGCTGTACTCCGGCCTGCCGCTCCTGGGTCGGCCCGCGCCGTACCCCGCGTCCTGCCTGCCACAGGCCTGGTCGGCCGCGTCGGCCGCGGTGCTCGTCACCGTGGCGCTCGGGCTGAGGCCGGACGGGGGTGGCGGGCTCCTGGTGACCCCGCCTCCGACCGCGCCCTTCGGGGCCGTCACGGTCCACGGGCTGCGGTTCCACGGCCACCCGTTCTCGGTGCAGGCGGGGCACGACGGCACCGCGCTGGTGACCGGGCTGCCGGACGAGTTCGAGGTGTCCGTGGGGAGCGCATAGACTCAGACGGTTCCCCTGGAAAGGACTGTCCTCATCGTGGGTGTGCTCGAGACCATCACCGGCCCTGACGACCTCAAGCGGCTCTCCGCCTCGCAGCTGCCGGGCCTCGCGGAGGAGATCCGCACCTTCCTCGTCGACTCCGTGTCGAAGACCGGGGGCCACCTCGGCCCCAACCTCGGCGTGGTCGAGCTCACCATCGCCCTGCACCGGGTCTTCGACAGCCCCAGGGACGCCATCGTCTTCGACACCGGCCACCAGTCCTACGTGCACAAGCTGCTGACCGGCCGGCAGGACTTCACGGGCCTGCGCACCCGTGGCGGCCTCTCCGGCTACCCGAGCCGCGCCGAGTCTCCCCACGACGTCGTGGAGAACTCGCACGCCTCCACGTCCCTGTCGTGGGCCGACGGCATCGCCAAGGCGCGCCGCCTGCGGGGCGAGCGCGACCGGCACACGGTCGCCGTCATCGGCGACGGCGCGCTCACCGGCGGCATGGCATGGGAGGCGATCAACAACATCGCCGCCGACAAGGACCTGCCGCTGGTCATCGTCGTCAACGACAACACCCGCTCCTACGCCCCGACCATCGGCGGCCTCGCCGACCACCTCGCCACGCTGCGCACCACCCGTGGGTACGAGCGCTTCCTCGACTGGGGCAAGCACACGCTGCACCGCACCCCGGTGGTCGGCGGTGCGATGTACGAGACGCTCCACGGCATGAAGAAGGGCCTGAAGGACATCGTTGCCCCGCAGGGGCTGTTCGAGGACCTCGGCCTGAAGTACCTCGGTCCGGTCGACGGGCACGACGAGCAGGCGGTGGAGGCGGCGCTGCGCCGGGCCCGCTCGTACGGCGCTCCCGTCCTCGTCCACGTCATCACGCAGAAGGGCCGCGGCTACGACCACGCCCGCAACCACGAGGGCGACCGCTTCCACGCCGTGGGCGTCATCAACCCCGAGACCGGGTTGCCCCTGGAGATCTCCGGACGTTCCTGGACCGACGAGTTCAGCGACGAGATGGTCGCCATCGGCGCGGAGCGCGACGACGTCGTGGGCATCACCGCAGCCATGCTCATCCCGGTCGGCCTCAGCGACTTCGCCACGGCACACCCCGAACGGATCTTCGACGTCGGCATCGCCGAGCAGCACGCCACCACCATGGCCGCAGGCCTGGCCTTCGGCGGGCTCCACCCGGTCATCGCCGTCTACGCGACGTTCCTGAACCGCGCCTTCGACCAGCTGCTCATGGACTGTGCGCTGCACAAGGCAGGCGTCACGTTCGTGCTCGACCGCTCGGGCATCACCGGTCCCGACGGCGCCTCCCACCACGGCATGTGGGACATGACGCTCACCGGCATGGTGCCCGGACTGCACCTCGCGGCGCCCCGTGACGGCGAGCAGGTGCGCGCCGCCCTGCGCGACGCGGTCGACATCAGCGACGCGCCGAGCGTGATCCGCTTCCCGAAAGGCACTGCGCCCGAGCCGATCCCGGCCGTGGCAAGCCTCGGCAGCGTCGACGTGCTGCGCCAGCCCGCGGGCGACGGCGACGGGATCGACCTGCTCGTGGTGGGCATCGGCTGCATGGCGGCGCCGGCGCTCACCGTCGGGGAGAAGCTCGAGGCCCAGGGCCTGCGCGTCCAGGTGGTCGACCCGCGCTGGTCGCTCCCGGTCAGCCCCGACCTGGTCGAGGCCGCCCGCTCCGCCCGCGCCGTCGCCGTCATCGAGGACAACCTCGAGATCGGCGGCGTGGGAACGCACATCGCGGCCGCGCTCACCGAGGCGGGGCTGTCGGTGCCCGTGCACCAGCACGGCATCCCCACCGAGTTCATCGACCACGCCTCGCGCGGCCAGATCCTCGACCGGCTCGGGCTGACTCCCGAGAGCATCGCCAGCGAGCTGGTGGCCCGCCTGTCCTGACCCCGGCACCGTCGAACAGCACGAGGACCTGCCGCGGCCTGTTCGGGTCTGTCCGCCGCGCCCGCCCGGGCCTCGATCCTGCGCGCCCATGAGCCCTGGGCCGGAGGGGCGCTGCGGCGCGGCAGGCTGGACGCCCCCGGGGTGGCGGCCGTCGCCGACGCCATCGAGGGTCAGCTCGACGTCATCAGGTGACGCAGCCGCAGGGCCAGCTGCAGCTCCAGTGACTGCCGCGGGTGCTGCCACTGCGCGCCGAGCAGCGCCGAGATGCGGTCCAGCCGCTGGCTGACCGTGTTGACGTGGACGTGCAGGGCCGTGGCGGCGTGGCGCGGGCTGGTGCCGGCGTCGAAGTAGGCCGCGAGCGTCTTGACCAGCTCGGCCCCTCGGCGCTCGTCGTAGTCGAGCAGCGGTCCGAGGTGGCGGCGCACGTAGCCGTCGACGTCCGGGTCGTTCCCGACGACCAGACCCGCGAAGCCGAGGTGCGCTGCCGAGGCTCCCGTGCCCCCCATCCCGAGCGCGCACAGCGCGGCAGAGGTGCGGGCCGCCTCCGCCCAGGACGCGGGCACGTCCTCTGGCGCCCGCACCGGACCGGCGCCGCCGACCGTGATGCTGCCGAGCCGGCGCAGCCGGCGGGCGAGCTCGGCTGCGGCGCCCTGGGGGTCCTCGGAGGGCACGAGCGCGACCACC
Organism: Knoellia sp. p5-6-4; assembly: GCF_029222705.1. Lineage (NCBI taxonomy): Bacteria > Bacillati > Actinomycetota > Actinomycetes > Micrococcales > Intrasporangiaceae > Knoellia > Knoellia sp. p5-6-4. The sequence goes on along the minus strand of NZ_JARGZF010000001.1, from coordinate 230,050 downwards.
CGGCCGTCGTGCTCGCCGGCGATGGATCCGGGTCCCGCTGCGGCGTGCGCGGACATCAGCAGCGTCCTGCGGGGGACGTCGTCGCCGGCGGTCGCCACGAGGACCACGTGGGGCCGGGTGGGGTCCACGCCGCTGGCCCGGGCCCTGGCCTGGAGGGCGCTGGTGTCGCCTCGCCCCGTGATGAGGTCGGAGACGAGGTCGGTGCGCACCCGCTGCTCCGCGTCAGCGGCGGCGCGCTCGAAGAGGAGCACGAGGGCCGAGACGACCGCCGCGCGCTCCAGGGTGCGCTGGTCGGACTCGTCGAGGTGCGCCACTCCGCCGAGGACGAGCACCCCCATCTGCGAGTGCGCGGCCTGCACGCCGATGGCCCACGTCGTGCCGTCGTGCGCCAGGCGGCCCGTGCGGGTGGTGTCGCGCACGGCCGGGTTCGCCTGCAGGGCGGCGAGGTCGGGGTCCTCCTGGGACGAGCCGTCCGACTGGCTCAGGAGCTCGCCCTCGTCACCGAGCAGGACGACCCAGCCGCCGAGCAGCTCGGCCAGGGCGGCCGTGATGTCCTCCACGCCACCGCCCTCGAGCACCAGCGCCGCGAACCGGTCGTGGGCCGCGGCGGCCCGCTCGATGCCCGCCGTGTGGTGCCGCACCAGGTCGTGGGCGGCCGAGAGCTGGGCCAGGGCGTCCGCCGTCTCGGCGGCGGCCCGGGTCTGCACGATCGACACGGCGGCCAGCGCGGCGAGCGAGGCCAGCAGGGCGACCTGGTCGGGGCTGAAGGGGCGGGTCGAGCGGTTCGCCGCGAACAGCACACCGAGGAACTCGCCCTCCGCCAGCAGCGGGGTGCCGCAGATGGAGACCAGGCCCTCGTCGCCCACGGCGCTGTCGATCTGGCCGGTGTGCTGGAACCGGTCGTCGTGGAAGTAGTCGGCCGTCCAGTACGGCTTGCGGCTCTTGGCCACCAGGCCGCCGAGGCCGTCGCCGAAGGAGAGCCGCACCACCTGGAACTCGGCGCTCACCGAGCCGTCGGTCGCCCGCATGAATGTGTCGCCGGCCTCGGGGTCGTAGAGCGTCAGGTAGGCCACGTCGGTGCCCAGGAGGGTCCTCGCGCGTCGCACGATGGCGTCGAGGACGCCCGAGGGGTCGCGGAGCGCGGCGAGGTCGCGGGCCGTGTCGACCAGGGCGGTGAGCTCGGCCTCCCGGCGCCGGCGGGACTCCAGGGCCGCGCGCACCCGCAGGGCGAGCTCGCGTGCCTCACCGTCGGAGTCGTCCACCGTCGACAGCTCGGCCACGGGGGCTCCCTCGGCCAGCAGTCGGAGCAGGCGCAGCGCGGCGGGCTCGTCGGTCTCCATCGGGGCGATCCTAGGACTGTCTCCGGTCAGGCTCATGGCGGGCTCAGTGGGCGGTCCAGCCGCCGTCCATGGTGAAGGAGCTCCCTGAGATGGACGCGGCCGACGGCCCGCACAGGTAGGCGACGAGGTCGGCCACCTCGGAGGGCTCGATGAGCCGCTTGACGGCGACCGGGGTCAGCATCACCTTCTCGACCACCTCGTCCTCCCCGATGCCGTGCGCCCGGGCCTGGTCGGCGATCTGCCGCTCCACCAGTGGCGTGCGCACGTAGGCCGGGTTGACGCAGTTGCTCGTGACGCCGTGCGGGGCACCCTCCAGGGCGGTGACCTTCGACAGGCCCTCGAGGCCGTGCTTGGCCGACACGTAAGCCGACTTGTACGGGCTGGCGCGCAGGCCGTGGACGCTGGACACGTTGACGACGCGGCCCCACTCACCGGCATACATGTGGGGGAGCACGCGCCGCACGAGGCGGAACGGCGAGGTGAGCATGAGCCGGATGATGAGGTCCCAGGTCTCCGTCGGGAAGTCCTCGATGGGGCTGACGTGCTGGATGCCCGCGTTGTTGACGAGGATGTCGACCTGCGCCGGCAGGGTGTCCACGGCGTCGAGGTCGGCGAGGTCCACGGGCAGGGGCGTCACCGCGCCCACGTCGGCGAACTGGCGAAGGCCCTCGCCGTCGCGGTCGACGGCATACACCTTCGCGCCGGCCCCGGCGAGGCGCGTCACGCAGGCCGCGCCGATGCCGCTGGCGGCGCCGGTGACCAGGGCCGTGCGCCCGGTGAGGTCGAGCTGCGGGGCTGGCTCGGTCGTCGTCGACATGCGCCGAAGACTAGGTAGCGACCCCGGCGGCGGGCGTGTGCGCCGACCCCACAGTTCGACCCCATCGTGTGTGGGCCCGCCCTCGGGGTGGGCGGCCGGTCCTAGATGTCGCGGAAGGTCTCGATGGTCGCGCCGAGGGCGTTGAGGCGCTCGGCGAGGTCCTCGTAGCCACGGTTGATCACGTAGACGTTGCGCAGCACCGACGTGCCGGGGGCCGCCAGCATCGCGAGCAGCACGACCACGCCCGGCCGCAGCGCCGGCGGGCAGATGACCTCGGCGGCCCGCCAGCGGGTGGGGCCCTCGATCATCACCCGATGCGGGTCGAGCAGCTGCACCTTGGCGCCCACCTTGGTGAGCTCGGTCAGGTAGATCGCCCTGTTCTCGTAGACCCAGTCGTGCACCATCGTCGTGCCCTCGGCGCAGGCGGCGATCAGGGCGAAGAACGGCAGGTTGTCGATGTTGAGGCCGGGGAACGGCATCGGGTGGATCTTGTCGATCGGCGCGTGCAGCTGCCCCGGCATCGTCGTCAGGTCGACGAGTCGGGTGCGGCCGTTCGCGGAGAGGTACTCCTCGGTGATGCCGTACTTCATGCCCATGCCCTCGAGCGTGGCGAGCTCGATCTCGAGGAACTCGATCGGCACCCGCTTGATGGTGATCTCCGAGCTGGTCACGACCGCTGCGGCGAGCAGGCTCATCGCCTCGATCGGGTCCTCCGAGGGAGAGAACTGGACGTCGACGTCGATGTGGCGGCGGCCGCGCACGGTGAGCGTGGTCGTGCCGATGCCCTCGATCTCGACGCCGAGCTCCTGGAGGAAGAAGCAGAGGTCCTGGACCATGTAGTTCGGGCTGGCGTTGCGGATGACGGTCTCGCCCTCGTGGCGGGCGGCGGCGAGCAGCACGTTCTCGGTGACGGTGTCGCCGCGCTCGGTGAGCACGATCGGCTTGCCGGGGGTGATCTGGGGGTTGACCGAGGCGTCGTAGAAGCCGGCGGTGGCCGTGACGCCGAGCCCGAAGGAGCGCAGCGCGGCCAGGTGCGGCTCGACGGTGCGGGTGCCGAGGTCGCAGCCGCCGGCGTAGGGGAGCTGGAACTGCTCGAGCTCGTGCAGGAGCGGCCCGAGGAACATGATCACGGTGCGGGTGCGACGCGCGGCGGCGACGTCGATGTTGGCCAGGTCGAGCTGGGCCGGCGGCGTGATCTCGAGGTCGTTGCTGTCCGGCAGCCAGCGGGTGCGCACGCCGATCGAGGTGAGCACCTCGATGATGCGGTTGACCTCCTCGATGCGGGCCAGGCTGCGCAGCGTGGTGCGGCCCTTGTTGAGCAGCGAGGCGCACAGCAGCGCAACCGCGGCGTTCTTGGAGGTCTTGACGTCGATCGACCCCGACAGAGGGGTGCCCCCGACGATGCGCAGGTGCTGCGGCCCGCTGTGGCCGAGCGAGACGAACTCGGAGTCGAGGCTCTCGCCGATGCGGGCAAGCATCTCAAGACTGAGATTCTGCTTGCCCTGTTCGATGCGGGCCACGGCGCTCTGGCTCGTGCCGAGGGACTCGGCAAGCTCGTTCTGGGTCATGCCCTTGTGGCGGCGGGCGTCACGAATGAGGGTGCCGATGCGCGTCAGGTAGGTCGAAGTCACGCCAAGGAAGATAACTCACATATGAGATAGATGCACACCGACGCGCCGAAGGCCCAAGTAGCCGGCCGAGGGGCGGAAACCCAGAGCACGGTACCCGCACCCAGCACAGCAGCCCAGTGCGATCTCAGCTGGTGAGCGACCGCACCGTCACCGGGCGCCGGGTGAGCCACCCACGTGGCCGGCACACCGTCACTTCGGTGTGCCGGCCACGTGGGCTCCGTGGGTCAGGCCGGGACGCTGGCCACACCCGGGGGCAGGAAGCGCTTGCCGGCGACCTTCTCGGAGATGCCTTCACGGTCGAGCAGCGGGGTCAGCCCGCCGTTCCAGAACTGGAACCCGGCGCCGGTGATCATGGCGAGGTCGATGTCCATCGGTGCCTGGGCGACGCCCTCGTCGAGCATGAGGCGGGCCTCCTCGGCGAGCACCGACAGCACGCGCTCGCGCACCTGCTCGACGGTGAGCACCACCGGGTCGGCCGGCTTCTCGAAGAGCGCCTCGACCTCGGGGTCGACGACCGGCCTGCCCTCGGGCCAGATGTAGATCGCCGGTTTCCTGGCCTCGACGACCCGGCGCAGGTTCTCCGAGACGTAGAAGCGGTCGGGGAAGGCCTTGGCGAGGGTCTCGTTGTTGTGCAGGGCGATCGCCGGACCCACCAGGCCGAGCAGGACGAACGGCGGCATCGGGGCCAGGCCCGCGAAGGCCTTGTCGGCCACCTCGATCGGGGTGCCCTCGTCGACCACCTTCGCGACCTCGCCCATGAAGCGGCCGAGGAGGCGGTTGACGATGAAGGAGGGGGAGTCCTTGACCAGGATGGTCGTCTTCTTCAGCGCCTTGCCGGTGGCGAACGCCGTGGCGAGAGTGGCGTCGTCGGTGCGCTCGCCCTTGATGATCTCGAGCAGGGGCATGACGGCGACGGGGTTGAAGAAGTGGAAGCCGACGACCCGCTCGGGGTGCGTCAGGTCGGCCGCCATCTCGGTGATCGACAGCGACGAGGTGTTGGTGGCGAGCACGCACTCGGGGCTCACGATGGCCTCGACCTCGGCCCACACCGTCTTCTTGACGCCCATCTCCTCGAAGACGGCCTCGATGACGAAGTCGGCGTCGGCGAAGCCGTCCTTGGACGTGGAGCCGGTGACCAGCGCCTTGAGGCGGTTGGCCCTGTCCTGGCCCAGCCGGCCCTTGGCGAGCAGCTTGTCGACCTCGCCCCGGACGTAGGCCACGCCCTTGGCCACGCGCTCCTCGTCCAGGTCAGTCATCACGACCGGCACCTCGAGCCGCTGCGCGAACAGCAGGGCGAGCTGGCTGGCCATGAGGCCGGCCCCGACGATGCCGACCTTGGTGACCTGGCGGGCGAGCGCCTTGTCGGGCGCGCCGGCCGGTCGCTTGGCGCGACGCTGCACGAGGTCGAACGAGTACAACCCGGCGCGCAGCTCGTCACCCATGACGAGGTCGGCCAGCGCCTCGTCCTCGGCCGCGAACGCCTCGTCGCGGGTGGCGGTGCGGGCTGCCTGCACGAGCTGCAGCGCGCGGTACGGCGCCGGCGACCTGCCGCCGGTCTTGAGGTCGACCAGGCCCTTGGCAGCCTTGACCGCCGCAGCCCACTCGGCCTCCTCGCGCGAGACCTCGGGACGCTGCACGGTGACCTCGCCGGAGACGACGCCGGCCGCCCAGCGCAGTGACTCCTCGAGGAAGTCGGCAGGCTCGAACATGACGTCGGCCATGCCGAGCGAGAACGCCTGCGGGCCCTTGAGCATCCGGTTCATGTTCATCGGGTTCTCGATGATGACCTTGAGCGCGTTCGCCGGACCGATGAGGTTCGGCAGCAGGTAGCAGCCGCCCCAACCGGGGACGAGCCCGAGGAAGGTCTCCGGCAGCGCCACCGCGGGCACGCCGGAGGAGATGGTGCGGTAGTCGCACGCGAGCGAGATCTCCACCCCGCCGCCCATGGCGGCGCCGTTGACGAAGGCGAAGGTCGGGACCGGCAGGTCCATGACGGCCGCGTATGCCGCGTGGCCGGCGCGGGCAACGGCCAGCGCCTGCCCACGCTCGGCCGCTCCGGCCACCGCCTTGAGGTCGGCGCCGACGGCGAAGATGAACGGCTTGCCGGTGATGCCCACGGCCTGGACCTCGCCGGCCTCGGCGCGCCCGCGCAGGCCCTCGACGGCCGCGTGGATGCCCGCGATGCCCTGCGGCCCGAAGGTGTTGGGCTTGGTGTGGTCGAAGCCGTTGTCGAGGGTGATGAGCGCAAGGGTGCCGGCGCCGCCGGGGAGCTGGACGTCGCGCACGTGTGCGTGGGTCACGACCTCCTCGAAGCCGTCCGTGCGCGGGGTCTGGGGGGTCTGCTGCTCGCTCACGCGGCAACCTCCTTGCCGTAGTCGGCGTGCTGCGGGTTCTCCCAGATGACGGCTGCGCCCATGCCGATGCCGATGCACATCGCGGTCATGCCGTAGCGCACCTCGGGGTGCTCCTCGAACTGGCGGGCCAGCTGGTTCATGAGGCGGACGCCGGAGGAGGCCAGCGGGTGGCCGACCGCGATGGCGCCGCCGTAGGGGTTGACGCGCTCGTCGTCGTCGGCGAGGCCGAAGTGGTCGAGGAACGCCAGGACCTGCACGGCGAAGGCCTCGTTGAGCTCGAAGAGGCCGATGTCGTCGATGGTGAGCCCTGCCTTCTTCAGGGCCTTCTCGGCGGCCGGGACCGGGCCGATGCCCATGACCTCGGGCTCGACACCCACGAAGGCGTAGTCGACCAGGCGCATCTTGACGGTCAGGCCGAGCTCCTCGGCAGCCTCGGCGCTGGCCAGGACGCACGCGGTGGCGCCGTCGTTGAGGCCGGCGCTGTTGCCCGCGGTGACCTTGCCGTGCGGGCGGAACGGGGCCTTCAGGCCGGCCAGGTCCGAGGTGGTCGTGCCCGGGCGCGGCGGCTCGTCGGCCGTGGCGAGGCCGAAGCCGAGCTGGTCGTGGCGGGTGGCGACCGGCACGAGGTCGGGCTGGATCTGGTTGTTGGCGTAGGCCTTGGCCAGCTTGTCCTGGGAGCCCACGGCGAACGCGTCGGAGCGCTCCCTGGTCAGCTCGGGGAAGCGGTCGTGCAGGTTCTCGGCCGTCTTGCCCATGACCAGGGCAGAGGGGTCGACGAGCCTCTCGGCGACGATCCGCGGGTTGGGGTCGACGCCCTCACCCATCGGGTGGCGGCCCATGTGCTCGACACCACCGGCGATGGCGACGTCGATCGCGCCGAAGGCGATCGAGGAGGCCGTGGTGGTGACCGCGGTCAGGGCTCCGGCGCACATGCGGTCGACGGAGTAGCCGGGGGTGGTCTTGGGCAGACCGGCCAGCAGGCCGACCATGCGGCCGATGGTCAGGCCCTGGTCGCCGATCTGGGTGGTGGCGGCGATCGCCACCTCCTCGACCCGCTCCGGTGGCAGACCGGGGTTGCGGCGCATGAGCTCGCGGATGCATTTGATGACGAGGTCGTCGGCACGGGTCTGGGCGTACATGCCCTTCTCCCCGGCCTTGCCGAACGGCGTCCTCACACCGTCGACGAACACGACCTCACGCAGAGTGCGGGGCACGGGTGGCCTCCTGGCTAGGTGGTCGGTGGGACGTCACCGGCGAGCCGGTGGGTACTCCAGCGATGCTACTTGCCGGTAACCGCAGAGTCAGTCAGTCCCTCGGGTGAGAGCCGTCACCCCGGGAGTGGGGCGAGGGGCCCGGTGCCCCCCGTACGAGCGTCCGGCGTGCCTGCGGGACGTCAGGCGTCAGGGTGCGCCTCGAACGCCGCAGCCACCATGGGCGCCACGATGTCGACCTGCCACTGCCGGGCGCCGAGCGCGAGCAGCGCGGCAGTGAAGCCGGCGGCTGAACGGTCCGCCGGCGGGGTCCAGATGACCCGGCGAAGGGGGTCGGGCGACATGACGTTCTCGACCGGGATGTCGTGCTCCTGGGCGAACGCGGTGAGCGCGGCACGGGTGGCGGTGAGCCGCTCGGCGGCCACGGGGTCGCGGTCGGCCCAGGCGCGCTGGGGTGGCGGCCCGTCGGAGCGCAGTGTCAGCGGCGGCAGGTCGGTCTCGGGGATCGCATGGGCCCGCCGCACCGCCTCGAGCCACTGCCGCTGGTAGCGCTGGATGGCGCGGTGGCCGCGCGGCAGCTCGTGCACGCTCCGAGGCGCCGCCATGGCCAGCTCGACGAGCACCGCGTCGGGCAGGACCCGGCCGGGGGAGACGTCACGGTCCATGGCGATGCGGTCGCGGGTCTCCCACAGCTCGCGCACGACGGCGGCCCCGCGCCGCTGTCGCACCTTGTGCATGCCGGAGGTGCGGCGCCACGGGTCGACCCGCTGTCCCGGTCCGGTGAAGTCCAGCAGGGCCTCGAACTCCTCGCGGGCCCAGCCGGCCTTCCCCTGCCGGGCGAGGTCGACGCCCATGAGGTTGCGCAGCTCCACGAGCACCTCGACGTCGAGAGCCGCGTAGAGCAGCCACGGCTCGGGCAGCGGTCGGGTCGACCAGTCGACCGCCGAGTGCTCCTTGGCCAGCGAGAGGCCGAGGTAGTGCTCCACCACGGCGGCGAGCCCGACGCGGGGGAGGCCGAGCAGCCGCCCGGCCAGCTCGGTGTCGAACAGCTGCCGTGGTCGCAGCCCCACCTCGGCGAGACAGGGTAGGTCCTGGGTCGCGGCGTGGAGGATCCACTCCGCGCCGCCGATGGCCTCACCGACGGGGGAGAGGTCGGGTACCGCGATGGGGTCGATCAGCCAGGTGCCGGAACCTTCCCTGCGCAGCTGGACGAGGTAGGCGCGCTGCCCGTACCGGTACCCCGAGGCGCGCTCGGCGTCGAGGGCCACCGGGCCCTCGCCGGCGCGGATCGCCTCTGCCGCCTCGAGGAGCCGTCGCTCGTCGGTGACGACGTCGGGGACACCCTCGGCGGGGGCGTCGAGCGGCGTGAGCGCCTCGGGCGCGGGCTCGACGGCAGGCTCGAGCGCGGGCTCGACCGCGGCCGCCGCCGCCGCGGGTTCCGATGGTGTCACGCGGCTAACCTACCGGCCACGTGCCCGGGAGGTCAGCGCCGCTGCCCGGGCAGGGCGATGACGCCCTCGGGCAGCGGGGGCAGCCCGGCGATCGTGCAGAGCAGGTCGCACCAGGCCTCGAGGTGGTCGCCGAGGCTCCCGCCCAGCGGGGTCCAGGAGGCGCGCACCTCCATCTCCACGCTGGCCGGGCGGTCTGAAAGGCCGGCGAAGCTCTCCGAGACCACGCGGGTGACCGTGCCGGCCTCGGCCGTGTAGGGGAGCCGGTGGCCGTCGAGGGCGTCGATGAGCCAGGCCCATCCGACCGACCCGAGCATGGGGTCGCTCGCGAGCTCGGGCTCGAGCTCGGCGCGCGCGAACGTCACCGCCCGCCACATCCCGTCCCACGGCTCCGGTGCGGAGGGGTCGTGCAGCAGGACGAACCGTCCGGAGGCGAGCTCGTCCTCGGACCCGGCGCTGCCCACCACCTCGGCGGTGAGGGCCACGGCATACGGTGCGATGCGCTGCGGTGCAGGCACCTCGCTCAGACGCACCTCGGGGCGCAGCCGTGCGCCGCGCAGCTCGCTGAGCGCCTGCGCGAACTCGGGTGACTGGTCACCGGTGACCGATCTGCTGCCCACCTCCACAGCGTATGCCGCGGGGGCGCCTTTCCCGGGGAGGTCCGCGTGCTCGTGTCGCCCCCGCGACCCGTACTCCACCCTTCCGCGGAGCCGGGCTAGGCATTGTGGAGGTTGCCCGGTGCCACGGGCCCGGGGTGAACCTGAAGGCATACCCGAAGTCGCCCCGACGGGTGGGCCCGCAGGGCCGGGGCCGATGGACCTCAGGGAGGGCCAGATGCGACAACCACGTTCGACAACCTCCGCGGCCATCGTGCTGGGGACGGCACTCACCCTCGCGGCGGCGGCCTGCGGCGACGCCTCCGAGCCGGCCGGCGCGGGCACGACCACGTCGTCGACGACCACGACGGCTACGCCCACACCGGTCGAGCAGCCCACGACCGGACCGGCCAAGGGCTTCGACGTCTCCAGGTTCACGAGCCCCACCACGGTGGACAGCACCTGGCTGCCGATGAAGCCCGGCACCCACATGGTCTACCGGGGCCAGACGATCGAGGAGGACGAGAAGATCCCGCACCGGGTCGAGTTCACGGTGACCGACCTGACGAAGGTCGTCGCGGGAGTCGAAGCGGTCATGGTGCTGGAGCTCGACTACTCAGACGGTCAGCTCGAGGAGGCCGAGCTGGCGCTCTTCGCCCAGGCCGACGACAAGACGATCTGGCACCTGGGCCAGTACCCCGAGGTCTACGAGGAGGGCAAGGTCGTCGAGACGCCCGCGTGGGTCCACGGCGTCAAGGGAGCCCAGGCCGGCATCACCATCCGGGAGGGCGACACGGCGGGTGACCCGAGCTACTCGCAGGGCTGGGGGCCGGAGGTGGGCTGGTCCGACCGGGCCCGGGTCATCAAGGTCGACCAGCGCACGTGCGTCCAGGCGGGCTGCTACGAGGGGGTCAAGGTCACCGAGGAGTCCAGCGACGACGAGCCGGGGGCCCTGCAGCTGAAGTACTACGCGCCCGGCGTCGGGAACGTGCGGGTCGGCTGGGGCGGGACGGACCCGACCAGGGAGACCCTCGAGCTGGTGTCGGCGGAGACGCTCGACTCCGCCGCTCTCGCCAAGGCCCGGGCCGCCGCGCTGAAGCTGGAGAAGAGCGCCTACCAGCACAGCAAGCAGGTCTGGGGCACCACGGAGCCAGCCAGCTGAGCCGAGCCGGGCGGCGCGGGGCGTCGTCGCCCGGCCCCGGCGCGGCTCGGTACCGTGCCGCCATGCTGTCGCTGCTCGCCCTCGCCTCGAGCGTGTGCTGGGGCACCGCGGACTTCTTCGCGGGCCTGAAGTCCAAGAGCCGGCCGGCAGCAGCGGTGGTCGCCTGGTCGCAGGGGCTGGGCCTGGTCGTGGTCTCCGTCGTCGTCCTGCTCCAGTGGGGCGAGATGTCCGTCGACGGCTGGCCGCTGTGGTCGGTCGCGGCCGGGGCGTCGGCAACGATCGGCCTCGTCAGCTTCTACTCGGCGCTGAGCAGCGGCACCATGGGCGTCGTGGCGCCGGTGGCGTCACTGGGCGTGGTGGTGCCGGTGCTGCTCGGGCTGCTCGGCGGTGAGCAACCGCCCGCCAGCACGTGGTTCGGGATGCTGCTGGCCGTGCTGGGCATCGCGCTCGCCTCAGGGCCGGAGCTGTCCGGGGACGTGTCCGCCCGACCCGTGCTGCTGGCGAGCGTGGCGGCCGTCGGCTTCGGCTTGGCCCTCTACTGTCTCGACCGGGGGGCGCGCGAGTCGCTGCTGCACACGCTGTGGGGCATGCGGCTGACCTCGGTCACGGTCTTCGTGGTGGCGGCCCTGGCGCTGCGCACCGCCGGTGGCATGGTGGCCCGCGACATGCCGGGCCTGCTCGCGATCGGGGTCGGCGACCTCGCGGCCAACGGCCTGTTCGCCTTCGCCTCCTCCCGCGGCCTGGTGAGTGTCGCCAGCGTGCTGGGCTCGCTGTACCCGGTGGTCACGGTGCTGCTCGCGCGGTTCCTGCTGCACGAGCGGCTGCTGCTCATCCAGTCCGTCGGGGTGGCTCTCAGCCTGGTCGGGGTCGCGGTCATCGCCGCCTGAGCCGTCGCGAGGGCGGCGTGAAAGACTCGCCCGGTGACCGCCTCCCACATGCTCGACAACCCCCAGCTCGACGACAGCAACCTCGTGCGGGCCGCGCGCCAGCAACCGGTGACGCACACGCCCGTGTGGTTCATGCGTCAGGCCGGTCGGTCCCTGCCGGAGTACCGGCGCGTGCGCGAGGGCATCCCCATGCTGGAGTCGTGCCGCCGGCCCGACCTGGTCGCCGAGATCACGCTGCAACCGGTGCGCCGCCACGGGGTCGACGCCGCGATCTTCTTCTCCGACATCGTCGTCCCGTTGGCGGCCGTGGGCGTCGACCTCGACATCAAGCCCGGGGTCGGGCCCGTCGTGGCGGAGCCGTTCCGCACCCGTGCCGACCTCGACCGGCTGCCCGAGCTGACGCCCGAGCACGTGCCCTACATCACCGAGGCCGTGCAGATCCTCACGGGCGAGCTGGGCACGACGCCGCTCATCGGCTTCGCGGGGGCGCCGTTCACCCTCGCCTCCTACCTCGTGGAGGGCGGGCCCAGCAAGAACCACGAGCACACCAAGGCGCTCATGTACGGCGACCCGCAGCTGTGGGACGACCTGTGCGCCCGGCTGGCCCAGATCTCCGGGGAGTTCCTGCGGGTGCAGGCGTCGGCCGGGGCTTCGGCGGTGCAGCTGTTCGACTCCTGGGTGGGTGCGCTGCCCCGGGCCGACTACGAGCGCTTCGTGCAGAAGCACTCGGCGCGGGCGCTCGCGGCCGTGACCGACCTCGGAGTGCCGAAGATTCACTTCGGCGTCGGCACCTCCGAGCTCCTGCCGCTCATGGGCGCGGCCGGCGCCGACGTCGTCGGCGTGGACTTCCGGATCTCCCTCTCCGACGCGCTGTCCAGGCTCGGTGGGCACTACGCGGTGCAGGGCAACCTCGACCCGGCCCTGCTGTTCGCGCCGTGGGACGCCCTCGAGGCCAAGGTGCGCGAGATCGTGGAGCAGGGCCGCCAGGCCCCGGGCCACATCTTCAACCTCGGCCACGGCGTCCTGCCCGACACCGACCCCGACGTGCTCACCCGCGTCACGGAGCTGGTGCACGAGATCAGCGCCCGCTGAGCGGTGCCCACGACGCGCTGAGCGGCCTGCTCACGACGCGCTGAGCTGGCGCGCTCACCACCCACTGAGCCAGGCGGCCGTGTCCGGCGGCAGCTGGTCCACCACCACGAGCGGTCCGCTCGTGAGGAGCACCTCGCCCGGCGGGAGCACCGCGGGCTCCTCGCCGAGGTTGACGACGAGGCGCAGGTTGCCGCGGTCCGCCACCAGGAGGCCCCCGCCCTGCACCACGACCGCTGTGGCGTCGTCGGGGGCGAGCCGTCCCTCGGCGTGGAGCCGGTGACGCAGCGCCAGCGCCCGCCGGCACAGCTCGAGGGTCGACTCCGGCCGACCGCTCTGGGCGGCGACGGAGAGGGCGGCCCAGCCGTCGACGGGCAGCGGCAGCCAGGGCTGGGCGGTGGGCTCCGACGAGAAGCCGTGGGCGCCCGCGGGGTCGCAGGTCCACGGCAGCGGCACCCGTGCGCCGTCCCGCGTCACGCCGGAGCGCAGCCACGCCGGGTCCTGCCGCGCCGCGACCGGCACGTCGACCTCGGGCAGCCCGAGCTCCTGACCCTGGTAGAGGTAGGCCGAACCCGGAAGGGCCAGCACGGCCAGCACGGCGGCCCTGGCTCGGGCCGTGCCCCGCGAGCCGCCGCCGTAGCGGGTGGGGGTGCGCACGACGTCGTGGTTCTCGACGACCCACGTGACAGGCGAACCGGTTGCCTCGGCAGACTCCAGCAGCTCGGTGGCCGCGGCCCGCCACGCCTGGGCGTCCCAGGGGGCGGCGAGGAAGGCGAACGCGAACGCCTGGTGGAGCTCGTCGGGCCGCAGGTAGCGGGCCGCTCGTTGCGGCAGCAGGTTGACCTCGCCCACGAGGACGCGTTCGGGGGAGTACTCCTCGCAGATGCCGCGCCAGCGCCGGTAGACCTCGTGCACCTCCTCCTGGTCGCAGGCAAGCGGGTTGCCACGCAGCCGCATGGGCTCGATCTCCCTGGGAGCCCGGTGGTCGGGCAGGCCGTCGGCCTTGAACAAACCGTGCGCGACGTCGATGCGCACGCCGTCGGCCCCGCGGTCGAGCCAGAAGCGCAGGGCCTCGTCCATGAGCGCCCCGGTGGCCGGGTGCCGCCAGTTCCAGTCGGGCTGCTCGGGCGCGTACAGGTGCAGGTACCACTGACCAGGGCTGCCGTCCGGCTCGGTCACGCGCGTCCACGCAGGCCCGCCGAAGACGCTGGGCCAGTTGTTGGGTGGCAGCTCACCTCGCACGCCGCGCCCGGGCAGGAAGTGGAACCGGGCTCGCTCGGGGCTGCCTGGCCCAGCGGCCAGCGCCGCGCGGAACGCCGGGTGCTCGGAGGAGCAGTGGTTGGGCACGAAATCGACGATGACGCGCAGTCCCAGGGCGTGCGCCGCAGAGACGAGGTGGTCGAAGTCGCCGAGGGTGCCGAACAGCGGGTCGACGTCGCAGTAGTCGCCGACGTCGTATCCGTGGTCGGCCTGCGGTGAGCGCTGGAACGGCGTCAGCCAGATGGCGTCGGCGCCGAGGTCGGCGATGTGCAGGAGGCGGCTCGTCACGCCGGCCAGGTCACCCACGCCGTCGCCGTTGCTGTCGGTGAACGACCGCGCGTACACCTGGTAGACGACGGCGGAGCGCCACCACCCCTCGTCGCGTCTACCCATGGGGCCCGAGTCTGTCAGCCGGCGGCGTTCACGGGGGAGCGGTGGGCCCGACGGCGTCGAACCACCCACCACACCGGCAGGGCGACCACCGCGGCGGTGACGGCGAAGGGCAGCACGGCGCCGAGCGCGGTCAGCAGCACGACCACCGACGCGGTGAAGGCACTCCAGCCGCCCTGGAGACCCGCCAGGAAGCCATCGTTGTCGTCGGAGACGATCACGTCGGAGTCGGTCGTCAGGCTGACCTGGATGGGGGCGCGAGCCACCCGGTCCTTGAGCGAGGCGAGCTGCGCCTCGAGCGCCTCGAGGTCGGCCTGGCGCCGGCTGAGCTCGGACTCCAGCGTCACGATCTGGGCGATGTCGGTGGCTCGCGCCATCAGCGCCCGCACGCGGTCGACGCTCGCCCGCATCGTCTTCACCCGGCTCTCGGTGTCGATGTACTCCTCGCGGACGTTCTCGCTGGTGGACTCTCGCCGGATCACGGTTCCGACCTCGCTGAGCGCGGCCAGCGCCTGGTCGAGCCGGTTCCCGGGCACCGAGATGGTGATCTGGCCGTAGTTCATCGCCGTGATCCTGCCCCGGTCGGGCACGGGGGTCTCGCCGCCGTCCCCGATGCTCTCGCTCAGGATGACCCCGTCGTGCGCGGTGCTGATGGAGCGCACGGAGGCCGCCGCCGCAGCGATGCTCTTCACCTTCAGGGCCAGCACGGCGCTGCGGGCGAGGTACTCGGACTGGGCGGTCACCGCTGCGGGGTCGACCCGGCCGAAGCTGCCGTTGTCGGGGCCGCCTTTGGCGCCGCCGGACCTGTCCTGCCCGGCGCTGGGGGGCTGCGCCTCGCTGCCGGCGCTGTCGCGGGCCACCGCGCCCGTCGAGGAGTCACTCCCGGATCCGCTGCACGCGGACGCGAGCAGGAGGGCTGCTGCCCCGGCGACGAGCGCCGCGGTGGTCCGGCGGAGGTGACGGTTGACGTTCATGGCGGCCCCCTGGGCTCGACTGGCGCTGCACGGCTGGACACCTGTGGGAGGGGTCGTCGCCCGTCCCGGGTTCCCACCCCGCGGTGTCGATTCGGTCACGGCCTTGGCAGAGTGGGCCCGTGTCCAGCACCTCCCTTCCCGCCCCCCGCGTCGTCGTGCTCGGAGGGGGCATCGCAGGGCTGGCCGCTGCCTGGGACCTCTCACACCGCCTGCCCGACTGCGACATCTGCGTGGTCGACGCCTCGGACCGGCCGGGCGGCAAGCTCCGCCTCGAGACCGTGGCGGGTCGGCGCGTCGATGTCGGCGCCGAGTCGGTGCTCGCGCGCAGACCCGAGGCGGTCGAGCTGGTGGAGGAGGCCGGTGCCGGAGGCCTGCTCACCCATCCCGCCACCACGGCGGCGAGCGTCTGGTCGCGAGGCGACCTGCACCCGCTGCCGAAGGGCACGCTGATGGGGGTGCCCGGTGAGCCTGAGGCGGCACGGGGCCTGCTCACGAACGAGGAGGTGGCCCGCGCAGCCGACGAGCAGCCGTGGCCCGCGGGGGCGCTGGAGGACGACGTCGCGGTGGGCGACTACGTCGGCGCGCGGCTGGGGACCGCGGTCGTGGACCGCCTGGTCGAGCCGCTGCTGGGCGGCGTGTATGCCGGGCACGCCAGCCGCCTGTCCCTGCAGGCGTGTGTGCCGGGCCTGTTCGAGGTGGCCCGCTCCGGGGGCAGCCTCGGCGCCGCCGCCCGCGCTGCGGCGGCGGCCGGGGCGCCGAACACCAGTCCCGTCTTCGCCGGAGTGGTCGGCGGGATGGGGCGCTTCGCGGAGCTGCTCGTCGACGCGCTCCGGGCGCGGGGCGTGGAGATCCGCTCCGGGCTGATCGCTCGCGATCTCCACCGGCGCCCAGACGGTGGGTGGACCGTCGTCACGGGCCCGCGTCCGGCTCCCGAACGGCTCGAGGCGGACGCCATCGTGCTGGCCGTGCCTGCTGCGCCGGCGGCCCGCCTGCTGCGTCGGCACGCACCGGCCGCAGCCGAGGAGCTCTCAGCGATCGAGTACGCGTCGATGGCCATCGTCACCCTCGCCGTCGCCAAGGACGGTCTCGGCGACCTCCCCGGATCGGGTTTCCTCGTGCCGCCCGTCGACGGCCGCGGCATAAAGGCCAGCACGTTCTCGTCCAACAAGTGGGCGTGGGTCGGCGCCCTGTCCGACGACGTGTTCTTCCTGCGGGCGTCGGTCGGCAGGGCGCGGGAGGAGGCCGACCTGCAGCGCCCCGACGACGGCCTCGTCGCCCTGGCCGCAGAGGAGGTCGGCCAGGCGCTGGGCCGCCCGCTGACCCGGGTGCTGGACGCCAACGTCCAGCGCTGGGGTGGTGGGCTCCCGCAGTACGCCGTCGGCCACACGGCGCGCGTCGCCCGGGTGCGGGCAGCCGTCGCGGACCTGCCGGGGCTGGAAGTCGCCGGGGCCGCCTACGACGGCGTCGGCATACCGGCGTGCATCGCCAGCGGGCGGGCAGCGGCCGCCGGGGTCGCGACCCACCTGACCATCGCCGGGGCGCACGGGTGACAATGGGGCACATGACCGGCAAGCCCTCCCCGTCGCGCATCCGCGAGATCAACGCCTCCATCCGCTACGCCATGTGGTCCGTCTTCGCCGTGACCGCGCCGCTCGGTGACGAGCGTGACGTCATGGCCAAGGAGGTCGAGGAGCTCTTCGCCGAGCTCGAGGGCGAGGGCGTGCTGACCCGCGGGGTCTACGACATCGGCGGCATGCGGGCCGACTGCGACTTCATGGTGTGGTGGCACGCCGAGCGCATCGAGGACGTGCAGGGCGCCTACCGGCGCTTCCTCAAGACGCGACTCGGGCAGCTGCTCGAGCCGACCTGGTCGGCTGCTGCGCTGCACCGGCCGGCGGAGTTCAACAAGAGCCACATCCCGGCGTTCCTCGCCGACGAGGAGCCCAAGGACTTCATCTGCGTCTACCCGTTCGTGCGTTCATACGAGTGGTACCTGCTCGAGGACAAGGAGCGCCGCGACATGCTCCGCGAGCACGGGCAGATGGCGCGCGACTACCCCGACGTACGGGCCAACACCATCGCGTCCTTCGCCCTCAACGACTACGAGTGGGTGCTGGCGTTCGAGGCTGACGAGCTGCACCGCATCGTCGACCTCATGCGCGAGCTGCGGGCGTCCCGGGCGCGGATGCACGTCCGGGAAGAGGTGCCGTTCCACACCGGGCGCCGGGTCGAGGTCGGCGAGCTGCTCCAGTCGCTGCGCTGAGGGCGGTCACTGGCCCACCTCCCTCGGATGTGCCATCCCGAATAGCCATGGTTCGGTCCTGACCTCGCGACGAGACTGCAGGAGCAGGGGACACCAGCACAGGAGGTCTCCGATGGAGAAGTTCGCCGTGGCAGTCATGCCCATCGCCGACATGGGGGGCTGGAAACAGTTCCTGGACGAGGCCACGTCCGGCGCCAGGGGGGACGCGCAGCGCGAGCTGCTGCGTCGCGGTGGGGTGACGGCGGAGCACGTCTTCCACCAGCCGACGCCGATGGGCGACCTGATGGTGCTGGTGTGGGAGGGCGTCGACCAGGACCAGATGAGCCAGCTCTTCGCGGACATGCTGCAGAACCCGACGACCGACCATGAGCGGTACGTGCGGGACGTCGTGATCCCCAAGGTCCACGGGGTCGACCCGACCCAGCCCCCCGCCCCTCCCGCGCAGCTGGTGGCCAGCCACAGGACGTAGGGCAGGTCCGGCGGTGCGTATGCCATGGACGCATCGGTGACGCAGGCAGCGCGCACCCGGCAGGATGGGCAGCATGAGTGCGCCCTTCGACCTCACCCGGTTCGTCACGGCCCAGGAGGAGGGCGGTAGGTACGCCTCAGCCCTGCGCGAGCTGCGGGCCGGGGGCAAGACGGGCCACTGGATGTGGTTCGTCTTCCCCCAGGTCGCGGGACTCGGCCGCAGCGAGTCCGCCCGGTTCTACGCCCTGTCCGGCCTCGACGAGGCGCGCGCCTACCTCGCGCACCCGACGCTGGGGCCGCGGCTCGTCGAGTGCGCCGACACCCTGGCAGGCCTGCCGACGCACGACCCGGTGGCGGTCCTCGGCACCGTCGACGCGATGAAGCTCAAGTCGTCGATGACGCTGTTCGCCCACGCCGCCGAGACCGACGAGCAGCGCGCGTCGTTCCGGGCGGTGCTCGACAGGTACTTCGGCGGAGCCGAGGACCCCGAGACGCTGCGCCGGATCTGAGCGGGACCTCAGCCGGCCTTCGGGCGCAGCGTCATGGATATGGAGTTGATGCAGTAGCGCTGGTCGGTGGGCGTGTCGTAGCCCTCGCCCTCGAAGACGTGCCCGAGGTGGCTGCCGCAGGTCGCACAGCGCACCTCCACGCGCTTCATGCCGAGGCTGGTGTCCTCGATGTACTCGACCCGGTCCTCGGCGAGGGGGGCGTAGAACGACGGCCAGCCGCAGTGGCTCTCGAACTTGGTGTCGGAGGTGAAGAGCTCCGCACCGCAGGCCCGGCAGGCGTAGACGCCCTCGGTCCTGGTGTCGGTGTACTCGCCGACGAAGGGGCGCTCCGTGCCCGCCTGTCGCAGCACCTGGTACTCCGCCGGGCTGAGCTGAGCCTTCCACTCGTCCTCGGACTTCGTGACGGCATACGTGCGGTTGGTCTGCTCCATGCTGGGGACAACCGCGACGGCCTCCCGAACGTTCCCGCCGCCGGTGGTCGCGCCGACTAGGCTCCCGCCATGAGCGCCAAGCCGCTGGTCCTGGAGGTGCCCGGCCCCGACGGGGTGCGCGAGGTGCGCGTCTCCAGCCCTGACCGGGTGATGTGGCCTGACGCAGGCATCACCAAGGGTGACCTGGCGGCCTACACCATGGCGGTGGCCGAGCCGCTCATGGGTGCGCTGCGCGACCGCCCCGTGACCCTCCAGCGGTTCCCCGAGGGCGTCGACGGGGAGGAGTTCTACTCCAAGAACCCGCCCCGCGGGGTGCCCGAGTGGGCGCGCACGGTGATGTGCACCTACCCCTCGGGGCGCAGGCACCCGCAGCTGGTGGTCGACGAGGCCGCGACCGCGGTGTGGGCCGTGCAGATGAACACCGTGACGTTCCACCCGTGGCCCGTGCGCACGGAAGCGGTCGACAACCCCGACGAGCTGCGCATCGACCTCGATCCCCAGCCGGGCCGTACCTTCACCGACGCCGTGGAGGCGGCCTTCGCGCTGCGCGACGTGCTCGCCGAGATCGGGCTGACCGGCTGGGCGAAGACCTCCGGCAACCGCGGCGTGCACGTCTACTGCCGCGTGCGCCCCACCCACGAGTTCCTCGACGTGCGCCACGGCGTCATCGGCATCGCGCGCGAGCTCGAGCGCCGCCTGCCCGACCTCGTCACCACGGCGTGGTGGAAGGAGGAGCGGGGCGAGCGCGTCTTCGTCGACTTCAACCAGGCGTGCCGTGACCGCACGATCGCCTCGGCATGGAGCCCGCGTCCGCTGCCGGGTGCACCGGTGAGTATGCCGGTCAGCTGGGAGGCGCTGAAGGGCGTGAGTCCCGGCGACTTCACCGTGCGGACGGTGCCCTCGATGCTCGCGGCCGACGGCGACGCCTGGGCGGACATCGACGACGCCGTCGGTGACGTGTCGGCAGCGATCGCCTTGTGGGACAAGGACGTCCACGAGCGTGGGCTGGGGGAGATGCCGTTCCCGCCCGACTACCCGAAGATGCCGGGGGAGCCGCCGCGCGTGCAGCCGAGCAAGCGCCGCCAGGACCGCCAGGACCGCGACTACCTCGGGCCCAAGGCGGACCGCGACGCCGAGTGGGGGCTGCCGCTGGTGCCGCACGTCGCCCCGATGCTGGCCAAGTCGGTCAAGGCCATGCCGGAGGGCGACCTGCTCTACGAGCCCAAGTGGGACGGGTTCCGCTCGATCGTGTTCCGCTCCGGCGACCGCGTCGAGATCGGAAGCCGCAACGAGAAGCCGATGACCCGCTACTTCCCCGAGGTGGTCGAGGCCGTGAAGGCGAACCTCCCGGAGAGGTGCGTCGTCGACGGCGAGATCGTCGTCGTCGGCCCGACCGGCGACCGCCTCGACTTCGACCTGCTCCAGCAGCGCATCCACCCGGCCTCCAGCCGGGTCAGGAAGCTGTCGCAGGAGACGCCGGCCCACTTCGTCGCCTTCGACCTGCTCGCCCTCGGTGACGACGACCTGCGTGAGCGTCCGTTCGCCGAGCGGAGGGCGCTGCTCGAGGAGGCGCTGGCCGACGCCGAGCCGCCGGTGCACCTGACGCGTGCGACGCGGGACCGTGCGCTGGCGCTCGAGTGGTTCGAGCAGTTCGAGGGCGCCGGGCTCGACGGCGTCGTCGCCAAACCGCTCGACGGCACCTACCAGCCCGACAAGCGGGTGATGTTCAAGGTCAAGCACGAGCGCACCGCCGACTGCGTGGTGGCCGGATACCGCACCCACAAGAGCGGGCCCGACGCGATCGGCTCCCTGCTGCTCGGGCTCTACCGGGGCGAAGAGCTGGTGAGCGTGGGGGTGATCGGCGCCTTCCCGATGGCGCGCCGCCGTGAGCTCTTCGAGGAGCTGCAGCCGCTCGTGACGACCTTCGACGACCACCCTTGGGCGTGGGCGCGCCAGGAGGAGGGCACCCGCACCCCCCGCAACGCCGAGCAGAGCCGGTGGGCCGCCGGCAAGGACCTCTCGTTCACACCCTTGCGGCCGGAGCGGGTCGTCGAGGTGCGCTACGACCACATGGAGGGCGAGCGCTTCCGGCACACCGCCCAGTTCGTCCGGTGGCGGCCGGACCGCGAGCCCCGCTCGTGCACCTACGAGCAGCTTGACGAGCCGGTCAGCTTCGACCTCGCCGACGTGCTGAGCGGCGGGGACTGACCTGATGGGGGCCAGTCGCGACGTCGTCCGGCGGGCCGCGCTGGGTGCGGCGATCACCGGTGGCTCCGTCACCGCCCTCGGTGCCCTGTCCTCGATCAGCGCCGCCGCCTACTTCGCCCGCCGCGCCCTCACCCCCGACCGGGAGCGGCCCGACGACACCGAGATCCTCGCGGTGGACGACCACAGCGTGACGCTGGGGCTCAGCGCCGACAGCGCCGTGCCGGGGCGGTACGGGCTGTGGCTGGACGGCACGGAGGGCCACTGCCGGGTCGGTGACGTCCTGGAGCTCGACCAGGAGCGGGGCAGGGTGCGACGCGAGCTGCTCGGTGTCGACTTCGGACGCCTGGCGCCGGGGTTCGCCCGGTGGAACCAGTACTACTACGGCTCGTCCCCGGACCGCTCTCTCGGCCTCCCGACCCGGCATGTCGAGGTGCCGACCGAGCTCGGGCCGATGGCAGCCTGGGTCGTGGAGGCCGAGCGGCCCACGGACCGCTGGGCGGTCCTCGTCCACGGGCGGGGCGCGCGGCGCGAGGAGTGTCTGCGCGCCATCACACCCCTGCGCGACAGCGGGATCAACGTCCTGGTGCCGTCGTACCGCAACGACCTCGGTGCGCCGAGCGGTCCCGACGGCCGCTACAACCTGGGGCTGTCCGAGTGGCGCGACATCGAGGATGCCGCCCTGTGGGCCGTGCAGCAGGGAGCGCGCGAGCTGGTGCTGGTGGGATGGTCCATGGGCGGCGCCATCGTGCTGCAGACGCTCGACCGCTCGTGGCTCACCGGGCACGTCAGCCACGTCGTGCTCGACGCGCCGGTCATCGACTGGAACGACGTGCTCGCCCACCACGCCCGGGGCCACGGCGTGCCGGCTCCCGTGGGGACGCTCAGCCGCACCCTCATGGGCAAGCGTTGGGCCCGCAGGCTCGTCGGTGTGCACGACCCCGTCGACGTGGCCAAGACCAACTGGGTGGCCAGGGCCGACGAGCTGCGGCACCGGATCCTGCTCATCCACTCCGTCGACGACGAGTTCGTGCCGGTCGGGCCGTCCGAGCGGCTGGCCGAGGCGCGGCCCGACCTGGTCCGGTTCGAGCCGTGGGAGACCGCGCGGCACACCAAGGAGTGGAACACCGATCCGCAGCGCTGGGAGAACGCCGTGCGGGAGTTCGTCTCCCCCTAGTGGTCGGCCGCCGGGTGCACCACCCGCCAGCGGCCCATGACGGTGCCGTCGCCCTCCACCAGGGCCATCGGCGCCAGCGGCACCTCGAACGCCGGGGCACGGGCGATCCGGCCCTGGTCGCCGCCGACGGCGACGGGCGACCACGTGAGGTCCAGCTCGTCGACGACGCCGGCTGACAGCATCGCGCCGAGCAGGCTCGGACCGCCCTCGGTGAGCACGCGCGGCATACCCCTGTCGGTCAGCTGCCGGCGCAGCTCTGGCAGGTCGACCGCGTCGTCGCCGCAGAGGAGCACGCCGGCGTCGCCCAGGGCTCGGCGAGCCGCCGCGACCGCGTCGGCCGGCGCGGCACGGTGCGTCACGAGCAGGACGTCGCCCCGGCCCGGCGCGGGAGCGAGCAGGGCCTGCGGCACCCGGGCGCTGTTGCTCACCACGGCGAGTGGCAGCGGGCCCCCGTCCTCGGCGCCGAGCCGCGTGTAGCCCTCGGCGCGGATCGTGCCCGCGCCCACGACGACCACGTCGCTCAGCCGTCGCAGCAGCCGGAAGACCACGCCGTCCGCGGCGGTGTTGATCGTGCCGGAGCGACCGTTGGCGCCGGTGGCCGCGCCGTCGAGGGTGGAGACGAAGTTCGCCCGCAGCCACGGGCCGGCGGGCGGGGCGTAGACCTCGGCCAGGGCGGCCTCGTCGAGGGTCTCGCCGGGGGAGTGCGAGCCGGTCTCGTCGAGGAGCAGGCGCATGCCCCGCAGTGTGCCACTCACTACGCTGCCGGTGTGTCCACCTCGATCACCACCCGCGAGCCCCTCCTCGACCGCGAGCGGCTGATCCGCGAGCTCGTGCCCCCGCCGCGTTTCGACGCCGAGCGCTTCTCCACCTACCGGCCCGACCCCGCCCAGCCGAGCCAGGCCGCTGCGGTGCAGCGGTTGGAGGAGTATGCCGCGCGGCTGGACGGCGCTGCCGGGAACGGGGCGGGCGGTGGTCGCGGCCGCTGGTGGCGCCGGGGGAGCGACCGTCAGCAGGGGCCCAAGGGCGTTTACCTCGACGGCGGCTTCGGCGTGGGCAAGACGCACCTGCTCGCGAGCCTGTGGCACGCCGCTCCCGAACCCAAGGCGTTCGGCACCTTCGTCGAGCTCACCAACCTCGTGGGCGCGCTCGGGTTCTCGGAGACCGTCACGGCCCTGCAGGGCTACCGGCTGCTGTGCATCGACGAGTTCGAGCTCGACGACCCGGGCGACACCGTGCTGATGGCCACCCTCCTGACCCGGCTGAGCGAGTCCGGGGTGGGGCTCGCGGCGACGTCCAACACCCTGCCCGGCGCCCTCGGCGAGGGTCGCTTCGCCGCCGAGGACTTCCTCCGCGAGATCCAGGCGCTGTCCGACCGGTTCGAGGTTCTCACGGTCGACGGCGAGGACTACCGGCACCGAGGCCTGGCGCCGAGCCCACCGCCGCTGTCGGACGAGGAGGTGGCCGCCCGCGTCTCGGAGGTGGGCGGGCTGTGCGACCGGTTCGACGACGTCACGACTCACCTCGCGAAGGTGCACCCCAGCCGCTACCACGCGCTGCTCGACGGGGTCACCTCGGTCGGCTGGCAGGGGGTGCGGCCAATCTCGGACCAGATGGTGGCGCTGCGACTGGTGGTCCTGGCCGACCGGCTCTACGACAACGACATCCCCGTGTTCGCCAGCGGCCACCCGCTCGGCGAGCTGTTCACGCCCGAGCTGATGAAGGGCGGGTACCGGAAGAAGTACTTCCGGGCGGTGTCGCGGCTGACCGCGCTGGCACGCGAGGGAGTCGGAGAGGTCGCGCACGGCATGGGCTGATGCCACGATGCCCTCCATGGCGAAGTCGGAGAAGAAGAGCGGCAAGAAGTCCGGGAAGGCCAAGGCCGGGAAGGCTCGGGGCAAGGGCGCGTCGGGCGGCGACCCGCTCGCCACGGCTGAGGTGCTGCCGACGCCGAAGGCGGCCGCTAAGCCGATGCAGCCCGGTTCGTTCACCGAGGCGCTGCGCGTCGGCGAGGGCTTCAGCCTCTTCGACACCGACACGCGGGCGACGCCGGCTTGGGACGGCGACAAGGCGGCGGCCGAGGAGGCGATGGTGCCTCTCGCCGGTGAGACCAGCGAGCTGCAGGAGAGGTTGTACGCCGAGTCGAGGATGGGCGGCCGGCGCTCGCTCCTGCTGGTCGTGCAGGGGATGGACACCTCGGGCAAGGGCGGCATCATGCGGCACGTCGTGGGGGAGATGGACCCGCAGGGCGTCAGCTACACCGCCTTCAAGGCGCCGACGGCCGAGGAGAGGAAGCACCCCTTCCTCTGGCGCATCCGCAACGCGCTCCCGCAGCCGGGGCAGGTGGGCGTCTTCGACCGCTCGCACTACGAGGACGTGCTGATCGTGAGGGTGCGCGAACTGGTGCCGCGCAGCACCTGGTCGCGGCGCTACTCCCAGATCAACGCCTTCGAGCAGTCCGTCGTCGAGTCCGGGACGACCTTGGTGAAGGTGATGCTGCACGTCTCGTCCGATGAGCAGAAGTCCCGGCTCATGCGGCGCCTCGACCGGCCGGACAAGAACTGGAAGTTCAACCCCGGCGACGTCGACGAGCGAATGCTGTGGCCGCGTTACCAGGAGGCGTACCAGGCAGTGCTGGAGAAGACCTCCACTGCCGAGGCCCCGTGGTTCGTCGTGCCGGCCGACCGCAAGTGGTACGCCCGGCTCGCGGTGCAGAACCTCGTGCTCGAGCACCTGCGGGCCATGGACCCCCAGTGGCCTGCCGCCGACTACGACGTGGAGACGGAGAAGGCCCGGCTGGCGGCGACCTGAGACGGGGCGGATGACTCCTGCGTCACAACTGTTGCGCGCACCGCCACGAGTGCCTAGTTTCGACCCACAGGATGTGTGACACCGATCACACGCCGCCGCCTGCCGAAGGAGCGACGATGAGGTCACTGACCGGACGAGGTAGGGCAGGGAGGCGGCGACGCGCCCGCGTGCTGGCCGTGGGGGCCGTGCTGGGGCTCACCGGCGGGCTTGCCGCCTGCGCCGGCGGCGGAGACGAGGGCGTCGTCGTCAATCTCTACGGCGGAGCGAGTGCGGTCGGCTTCGAGGACATCCTCGCGGACTGCAACAAGAAGGCGGCCGGCAGGTACACCATCGTCGGGAACCTGCTGCCGAGCGACGCCGACGGCCAGCGCGAGCAGTTCGTCCGCCGGCTCGCGGCCAAGGACACGGGGATGGACCTCCTGGGGATGGACGTCACCTGGACAGCCGAGTTCGCCGAGGCGGGGTGGATCGAGGAGATCACCGGCGACAAGAAGGCCCAGGCCATCGAGGGCGTCCTCCAGCCGCCGGTCGACACCGCGACGTGGAAGGACAAGCTGTACGCCGTGCCGAGGACGACCAACGTCCAGATCCTCTGGTACCGCAAGTCGCTCGTGCCCGAGGCACCCAAGACTTGGGACCAGCTGATGGCCGCAGCCCAGAAGCTCAAGGACGAGGGCAAGCCGTACCAGATCGCGTTCACGGCCGCCCAGTACGAGGGCTACGTCGTGAACGTGAACAACATGCTCAACGCCTACGGCGGCACGTTCGTCAACGAGGACAGCACCGAGGCAACCATCGACGAGAAGGCGGTTCAGGGCCTCACCCTGCTCAACAAGCTGGCCACCTCGGGCCTGACCAGTGCATCGCTGTCCAACTCCCAGGAGCCCGAGGTCTTCGCCGACCTCCAGGCCGGCAGAGCCGCGTTCGCCCTGAACTGGCCCTATGTGCTCAGCGCCATGCGCAGCGCAGGCGAGACCGACCCCAAGAGCAAGGAGGTCGCGGACGACCTCGGCTACGCGCCGTTCCCGACCGTCAACGAGGGTGACGCGCCGAAGGTGACCCTGGGCGGGATGAACTACGCGGTGAGCACCTACAGCGAGCACAAGGAGGAGGCCTTCGAGGCAGGGATGTGCCTGCGGTCGGAGGAGAACCAGCTGCGGGCGGCGCTCGATGCCGGTGACGCTCCCGTCTTCGAGCGGATCTACACCTCCAACGAGGAGTTCCGGAAGCAGTACCCGATGGGTGACGTCATGCTCGAGGAGCTCAAGAACGCAGTTCCTCGCCCGGTGACGCCGATCTACCAGAACATCTCGACGATCGTCTCCACCTCGCTGTCGCCACCGGCAGACATCAACCCCGAGCAGAGTGCGGCCGAGCTCGATGACTCCATCCAGCAGGCCATTGACGGAAAGGGGATCCTGCCGTGAGCACCAACCTCCCCACGCAGCCCGGCGCCGAGGTCGAACGGGACCAGGCACGGGGAGCCGGCACCGACCGCGGCACCGAGATCGCCCGTCAGCGCTTCAGCGAGGGCAAGCGGGCCGAGCGTCGGCTGGGCCTGCTGCTCTGCGCGCCGGCCGTCATCACCATGCTGGCGGTGACGGCATACCCGATCCTCTACGCCTTCTGGCTCTCCTTGCAGCGCGCCGACCTCCGCACCCCCGACCAGAACGAGTTCATCGGGCTCGAGAACTACGTCACGGTCCTGTCCAGCCCCATCTGGTGGGACGCATTCGGCATCACGATGCTCATCACCGTCGTGAGCGCAGCGCTCGAGCTCGTCTTCGGGATGCTGCTCGCGATCGTCATGCACCGCACCATCGTCGGCCGCGGCCTGGTCCGCACCTCCGCCCTGGTGCCCTACGCGATCGTCACGGTCGTGGCGGCCTTCTCGTGGCGGTTCGCCTGGACGCAGAACCTCGGGTGGCTCGCCGGCGAGAACGCGCCGCTGACCGAGAGGTGGCCCTCCGTGGCGATCATCATCCTCGCCGAGGTGTGGAAGACGGTGCCGTTCATGGCGCTGCTCCTCATGGCCGGGCTCGCGCTCGTGCCGGAGGACCTGCTCAAGGCCGCCTCGATGGACGGGGCCACGGCATGGCAGCGCTTCTGGCAGATCACGGTGCCCCTGATCAAGCCGGCCATCCTGGTGGCGCTGCTCTTCCGCACCCTCGACGCGTTCCGCATCTTCGACAACATCTTCGTGCTGACGGGCGGCGCCAACGGCACGTCGTCGGTGTCGATGGTCGCCTACAACAACCTCATCAGAGGCCTCAACCTCGGCATCGGCTCGACCATGGCGATCCTGATCTTCATCACCATCGCCATCATCGCCTTCCTCTTCATCAAGCTGTTCGGGGCGGCGGCACCAGGTGCGGACACGGAAGGGAGGCGCTGACATGCGCCAGGAGACCGCTCAGCGCAAGTGGACGTGGTGGGGCATCAACACCATCGTCCTGCTCTACGCCTTCATCCCGGTCGTCTGGATCATCTCGATGTCCCTCAAGGACGCGGGGACGCTCAACGACGGCAGGTTCCTGCCGGTCTCGCCCTCCACCGAGAGCTACACCCAGATCTTCGAGAACAGCGACTTCACCCGCGCGCTGATCAACTCGATCGGCATCTGCCTCATCGCCACGTTCATCGCGCTGGTGTTCGGCACGATGGCGGCGTACGCGATTGCGCGCCTGGACTTCCCGGGGAAGAAGACGATCGTGGCCGTGTCGCTGCTGATCTCGATGTTCCCGCAGATCGCGCTCGTGACGCCGCTGTTCAAGATCCTCACGAGCATAGGGCTGTTCGACACGTGGATGGGCCTGATCATCCCCTACGTCACCTTCGCGCTGCCGCTGGCGATCTACACCCTGTCGGCGTTCTTCCGCGAGATCCCCTGGGAGCTGGAGAAGGCGGCCAAGATGGACGGGGCCACGCCCTTCCAGGCCTTCCGCCAGGTGATCACCCCACTGGCCATGCCTGGGGTGTTCACCACCGCGATCCTCGTCTTCATCGCCTGCTGGAACGACTTCCTGTTCGCTATCTCGCTGACCTCCACGTCGGCATCCCGAACGGTGCCCGCGGCCATGTCGTACTTCACCGGTGCCACGACCTTCGAGAAGCCCGTCGGGCCCATCGCCGCTGCGGCCGTGGTCATCACCGTCCCCATCGTCATCTTCGTGCTGCTCTTCCAGCGGCGCATCGTGGCCGGCCTGACCTCCGGCGCCGTCAAGGGCTGAGCGCCCGATCACCGTGAACGACTGAAGGAGCAGAGATGGCCGAGATCGTCCTCGAGAACGTGGTCAAGCGCTACCCCGATGGTGCGCTGGCCGTGGACCACTTCAACCTCACCATCGCCGATGGTGAGTTCATCATCCTCGTCGGCCCATCGGGCTGCGGGAAGTCGACCACGCTGAACATGATTGCCGGCCTCGAGGACATCACCGAGGGCAAGCTGATCATCGACGGCCAAATGGTCAACGACAAGGCCCCCAAGGACCGTGACATCGCCATGGTGTTCCAGTCCTACGCGCTGTACCCCCACATGACCGTCGGCGAGAACATGGGCTTCCCGCTCAAGCTCGCCGGCGTCGACAAGGCCACCATCGACAAGAAGGTCAAGGAGGCAGCCGAGATGCTGGAGCTCACCCAGCACCTCGACCGCAAGCCGTCGAACCTCTCCGGTGGCCAGCGCCAGCGCGTGGCGATGGGACGGGCGATCGTGCGCCAGCCCAAGGCCTTCCTCATGGACGAGCCGCTGTCGAACCTCGACGCCAAGCTGCGGGTGCAGATGCGGACCCAGGTGTCCCGCATCCAGAAGGCGCTGGGGACCACGACGATCTACGTCACGCACGACCAGACCG
This sequence comes from Knoellia sp. p5-6-4, assembly GCF_029222705.1. NCBI lineage: Bacteria > Bacillati > Actinomycetota > Actinomycetes > Micrococcales > Intrasporangiaceae > Knoellia > Knoellia sp. p5-6-4. The sequence continues at coordinate 201,176 of NZ_JARGZF010000001.1, read as the reverse complement.
AGGCGATGACCCTCGGCGACCGGGTCGTCGTGATGCGAGGGGGTCTCATCCAGCAGGTCGGCTCCCCGCAGGAGCTCTACGACCACCCCGTCAACCTCTTCGTCGCAGGCTTCATCGGCAGCCCGTCGATGAACTTCCTGCCGGGCAAGGTGGGCGAGGGCAGGATCACGAGCCCGCTGGGCGAGGCCAAGCTGCCCGAGGGCGCACGCAAGGCCATCGAGAAGGCCGGTGACGTCCGCGACGTGATCATCGGCATCCGCCCCGAGCACTTCGAGGACGCGAAGATCGTGCGCGACAGCGAGGGTGGGCGCTTCACAACGACTGTCGACCTCGTCGAGTCGATGGGCTCTGACGTGTTCGTCTACTTCACCCTGCGGGCCGAGGAAGCGCACTCCAAGGACCTCGAGGACCTGGCGGCGGACACCGGCTACGACCTGCACGGGGACGGCATCACGATCACCGCGCGCCTCGACGCAGCCTCGCGGGTGAGGGAGGGAGCGGAGGTCGAGCTCTGGTACGACACGAGCAAGATGCAGATCTTCGACGCCAAGACCGGACAGAACCTGGTGGCCCGGCCCACCGACGAGGACAGCCCTGAGAACCCGCCTTCCGCGCCGGCGATGGCCTCGGGGGAGAGGGACGAGGGCGAGGCCTGACCCGTGCGCTCTGACACGCCGGCCCGACCGCCGGCGTGTCAGAGCACGAGTGCGCGCTCGAGGATCCGTTCCGCGCTGTCCTGCACCAGAGAGCCGTCGAGGGTGCCCAGCGTGTGACCGTGACCGCCGGCGATCCGGCTGGCGACGAACGCGTCGGCCACCTCGCTCGGCGCGTGCTGGGCCAGGAGCGCGGCCTGGAGGGTCACGGCCAGCGTCTCGACGACCCGACGGGCGCCGACGGCGGCGCCGGGCTCTGCGGCATACCGGGCCACCTCCTCGAGGCCGTCGATGGCGTCGTCGAGTGCGGCACTGTGGCCGAGGCCGCGCTTGGCCTCGCGGACGAACGCCTCGACGGCCTGCGGCTGGCGCGAGACGGCGCGCAGCACGTCGAGGGCGTTGACGTTGCCCGAGCCCTCCCAGATCGAGTTCAGCGGCGCCTCGCGGTAGAGGCGGGCGAGGCCGTTCTCCTCGACGTAGCCGTTGCCGCCCAAGCACTCCAGCGCCTCGGCCACGACCGGCGCAGTGCGCTTGCACACCCAGTACTTGCCGACCGCGACGGCGAGCCGGGAGAAGTCGGAGTCGCCCTCGTCGACGGCGTGTGCGAGGCGCAGCGACAGCGTGGTGGCGGCCTCGGTCTCGAGGACGAGGTCGACGAGCACGTTGCGCATCAGCGGCTGTTCGACGAGCCGAGCCCCGAAGGCGGAGCGGTGCCGGGCGTGGTGGACGGCGCGCACCACGGCCTGCCGCATGGTGGCCGTGGAGCCGAGCACGCAGTCGAGCCTGGTGGAGGCGACCATGTCGATGATGGTGCGCACGCCGCGTCCCTCGTCGCCGACGCGCACACCCCAGGTGCCGTCGAACTCGACCTCGGACGAGGCGTTGGAGCGGTTGCCCAGCTTGTCCTTGAGGCGTTGCAGCGCAAAGGGATTGCGGGTCCCGTCGTCGAGGACACGGGGGACGAGGAAGCAGGTGGGGCCGGCCTCGGTCTGGGCGAGCACGAGAAAGGCGTCGCTCATCGGCGCCGAGAGGAACCACTTGTGGCCGGTGAGCCGGTAGGTGTGGCCGCCGGCCAGGGGGCCACCCGGTGCAGCGGTCGCGACGGTTGTGTTGGCGCGCACGTCGGAGCCGCCCTGCTTCTCCGTCATGCCCATGCCGGCGATGGCGCCGCGCTTGCCGGACAGGGGGCGCAGACCGAAGTCGTACTCCCGGGAGGCGAGCTTCGGCACCCATGCCGCAGACAGCTCGGGGTTGGCGCGCAGGGCGGGCACGGCGGCATACGTCATCGACACGGGGCACAGGTGCCCGGCCTCCACCTGGGACCAGACGATGAAACCGGCCGCCCGGCGCACGTGGGCGCCGCTGCCCGCAGGCTCGGTCCACGGTCCGGCCGTGAGGCCGTGGACGACGGCGGTGTCCATGAGGTCGTGCCAGGAGGGGTGGAACTCCACCTCGTCGACCCGCTCACCGGTGGGTGCGTGGGTGCGCAGCACCGGCGTGTGGAGGTTGGCCAGGTCGCCGGCCCGCTGGGCCTCGGGACGGCCGGCCAGCTCCGCGAGGACGGCGATGTCCTCGTATGCCGTCGCGCCGGCCCAGCGTCGCAGGCCCTCCTCGAGCGCGGGGTCGCTGGTCAGCAGGCTGTGGCCGGAAAGCGGCGGTACCTGGTTGGTGACGGCGTGGGTGCTCACCTCGGCAGCCTAGGGCGGACAGGGCGGCGTGATCAGGCCGTTGCCGCGTCAGACGTGTCACATGCGGGCCGACGGAGAGGCGCCGGGATACCGTTGCGGAGTGGTGAGCGTGAAGGCGCGGGTGAAGAGACACCTCGCCCGGGTGCCGGGGGCGACGGCTCTGGCGCGCCTGACCGTCGAGACGATCCGGGTCTGTCTGCGCTACCGCGTGACCGGGCTGGCGTCCGAGGCGGGCTTCTTCGCGCTGCTGTCGCTGCCACCACTGGTGCTGGGGCTCTTCGGCGGGGTCGGTTACGTCGGGCAGTGGCTCGGCCAGGAGACGGTCGACGAGATCACCGGCGGGATCCAGACCTGGGCGGAGCGCTTCCTCACCGACACGTTGATCACGGACGCGCTGTTGCCGACCGTCAACGACGTGCTGGGCAGGGGGCGCCTGGACCTCATCTCCGTCGGTTTCCTGCTGTCGATCTGGTCGGGGTCGCGCGCCCTCAACGTCTTCGTAGACACCATCTCGATCATGTACGGGCAGTCGGGTGTGCGAGGCATCGTGCAGACCCGTGCCCTGTCGCTGACGCTGTACCTGGTCTCGCTCGTCGTCGGGATCATCGTCATCCCACTGGTGCTGATCGGCCCGACGTGGCTGGAGGCGCTGCTGCCGGAGAGCCTGGACTTCCTGTTCTGGCTCTACTGGCCGGTGGTGACGTTCATCGCCGTCGCCAGCCTGACGACGCTCTACCACATCTCCACGCCACGCCGGACGCCGTGGCTGAGGGACATGCCCGGCGCCGTGCTGACGTTGGTCATCTGGGCGCTGTCGTCGTTCGTGCTCCGCGGCACGGTCGCGGCCTCTCTGGGGGGCACGTCGATCTACGGGCCGCTGAGCACGCCGATCGTGCTGCTGATCTGGCTGTACTTCCTCGCCATCGCCATCCTCATCGGCGCTGCCCTCAACGCCGCCATCCGGCTGCTGTGGCCCGTGCAGGAGCGGCCCAGCGCGCGGGCCCGGGCTGTCGGGTGGGTCAAGCGGGAGGTGCGCCGTCGCCGGACCGCCGAGGAGGCCGCCGGCCGCTCGGGAGGGGCGGGGGAGCCCGAGGCTGCGGCCGAGGTCTTCGGGGGGCTCGGCGGGGCGCCTGGTGGGCCTGTGGGGACGCCGGACGAGCCTGTCGGGGCGCCGGCCGGTGCGGGGGCGGGGGACGGCAGTGAGGAGCCGGCTGCTGCGAAGCGGAAGAAGTCCAGACCCCTGACGCCGCTCCCCGAGGACCCCGAGCGGGTCGCGCGAAAGGCGGCCCGGAAGGCCGCCCGGAGGGCGGCGCGGTCGGCCTCCTGAACGGGGGTGTCGGCGGGTCCAACGGGGTCCGTCGAGGCGGTGACCGGGGCCGCTGGACAGCCGGTTTGGAGTTCACGGCGGGGATCGGCTAATGTCTCTCCCGCCGCACAGCGAAGGAATAACAACGCTGTGAGCAGCGCGGATGTAGCTCAGTTGGTAGAGCGCAACCTTGCCAAGGTTGAGGTCGCCGGTTCGAGACCGGTCATCCGCTCGGAGGGATCAAGACCGCCTTCACGGTGGAGTGGCCGAGAGGCGAGGCAGCGGCCTGCAAAGCCGCGTACACGGGTTCAAATCCCGTCTCCACCTCGATCACGCAAGACCCCGAGCAACACCCCAGGGCGATTGGCGCAGTGGTAGCGCGCTTCCTTGACACGGAAGAGGTCACTGGTTCAAACCCAGTATCGCCCACCAACACGAACGGCCCCTGAGCTGCGGAAGCGCGGATCGGGGGTTGTTCTCTTGTCCGCCGGGAAGGGCTAAATCTGACCTCTTCCATGGCTCTGAGTGACCAACTGAGTGACTAAGTCGTTCGCACTCACTCGGCACGACCGTCCGCGGGGGTCCCTCGTCGTAAGTGGGGGTGCCCCGTGGTGTGCGCCACCGCGGCGGATTCTGAGCTCACTCACTGCTGACTTCTTCCGAAGCTACGCGCGGTCGGGGCGTGGCTGGGTGCCAACTGCCCCGGACTGCGAGTGTGTGGTGCCGAGGGAGTAGCACCTTCGAGCATGCGGCGTCGGTGGGCCCTGGTGCTGGCGAAGCTGTGGCCTCGCGGCGAATAGACACATCTCCGATCCTCTCGTTCGAGCGGGTGGCTCGCGGCAGCAATTCGGACGTTGAGAACCGGTCCAGGCGCGACACAGCGCATAGGGTGCCGCTGTGACCGCATTTGGCCAAGCCAAGCTGGTGGGCATCTCCCTGGGCTCCCCCGACCCGCAGCGGCTTGCCGACTTCTATCGCGGGCTGCTCGGGGGCGTCAGATGTGGGGGAAGGGGTCGAGCGTCGGGATCGAGGTTCCCGAGGCTGTGCTGATCGCGCAACACGTCGAGGACTATGTCCCCCACACTGGCCAGGGACCGCGGTCGTGCATCTTGATCTCACCGCGAACGATCTCGACGCGGCTGAGGAGCGGGCGGTCGCGCTTGGCGCCAGGCTTCCAGAGCAGCCGGATCCACGCTGCCGAGTGCTACTCGATCCGGCCGGCCATCCGGTCTGCCTCACGCCGTTCATACCCAACTCGGTGGGCTGACCGACGCCCAACCCGGGCATGCGCCCACGGCCGAAGCGGCGATCAGTAGACACGCGGCGGAAAGACGCGCCCCGGAGTTGTTCTGCCAAAGGCCCGAAGTGTCGGAGAGACCGACAGGCCACGTGGGGTGCATTTGCAGCGCTTTGTGCTGCGGCTGATCGGCTGTGCGGAGGCGCACCCGGTTCTAGGGTTCTGGGGTGGTCCGACTGAAAGAGTGGCCGGCCGACGACCTTGACGGGTTGTTGCGCCAGTGGAGTGCTGCCTGTTTGGCGCGCCTCGGAGCGCTGGAGCGCCCCGTCGCGGCGGCCGCGCGCACCGGCAGCCTCCTCCGCGCGCCTGCTACTGAGTCCGCTGTGGCTGCCGCTGAACGTAGGTTGGGCGTGCATCTTCCGCCGTCCTACCGGCAGTTCCTGCTGCTCTCCGACGGCGCGTACGGCGACACGATGGGCGCCCTGACGACGAGCTCGTATCGGTCCGGCGACTCCGGCGAGGCATGGGGCTTCGTTCCGGTCGCTGAAGTACGACCGTACGTCGAGGTCGATCCTCAGGCGGTCGAGATCTGGCTGGAGCTGCAAGACGAGATCGACGCGGACGGCGGCGGTGTCGACCTGACGCCTGTGTTCGAGGGCGACGAGGTGCGCGACCACCGGCCGATGCAGGACGCGCTTGCCATCGCGCGTGGCTTCGACGCCAACTGCTCGCTGCTGGTCCCGGTCGGCGGGCCCCGTCCCGGCGAGGAGTGGGAGGTGTGGGAATACCACAAGGAAGGCACCACCCGCTGGTCCTCGTTTCGTGCATACCTGCACGACACCGGCCACAAGCAGCAACGCCTCGGCCTCGTCCACATCCACGCCGAGGTGCTCCTCCACGCAATCCTGCACGCCCTCGACACGTGCGGGGCCGCCGAGGAGGTGAGGCGACGCGTACCCGACCTGCTCGACGGGGCGTACGGATGCCTGGCGCGGGCGCTGCAGGAACGGCTTTCGCCTCCTACCGATCCGACGCAGTCACCGAGTTCCTGACCGGGCACGATCCAACGAGTGGCACCCCGGTTCTTGGTCGAGCGACCGAGGTGCCCGGATCTCCTCACTGCAGGGGCGGACCCGACACGAGGACGTTGGAGGAGGTCTACCGGCACGGCACGCCGCGCGCACCGACGGTCCCCCCCAAGACCGCGGCCGGCAGGCGGCGGAGTGACGCACCGACGAGGTCACGGATCGACTGTCATGGCGTCGCAACTGGCGCCCGGCCCGCCACTAGTCTCGCGGTATGCCCGAGTTCAGCTGGCGACCGGCCAACGACGCGACGAGCGAGGACGTGGAGGCCGTGTTCGACTCCGGCGGCGCCCGCAAGTGCCGCTGCCAGGCGCTCAAGGTCCCGGGCTGGATCTGGCGCGACACGACTCAGGAGGAGCGCGACGCCGCGCTCCTGGAGCAGGCCGGCTGCGGCACGGGCGGCCCCACGTCCGGCCTCATTGGGTACGTCGACGACGAGCCGGCCGGCTGGGTCGCGGTAGAGCCGCGGGAGAACTACCCGAGGATCTGGGCCCGGCAGAAGTCGTGGATGCGAATGGACCCCGCCCTCGAGGGCGTCTGGTCGGTCACCTGCTTCGTCGTGCGTAAGGGCTTCCGTCGAGAGGGGCTGATGTACGAGCTCGCCGCCGCCACCGTCGAGTACGGCAGACAGGTCGGCGCCCGCGTCCTCGAGGGCTACCCCACCGAGCCACCGCCGGGGAAGACCGTGATCTGGGACGAGGCGTCGGTCGGGCTGCTCCAGGTCTTCCTCGACGCCGGCTACGAGGTCGAGGCGTCGCCTACCCTGCGCCGGAGAGTGGTGCGACACCGACTCGACGCGTCGCCCTGACGGTCGGTAGCGCTCACCTCGGGCGGGCGCAGAGGGGCGTTCACGTGCCGACAGGCGGCGGAGAGACACACCCCGTTCGCATCATCGGTTGATCGCGCGTGGTGCGGACTCGCCATGTAGCCGCGCGGGCTCGTCCGCCCGGTCAGGAAGTTGCCGGCACAGGGGGCATGCCCAAGCGAGGCGAACAGCCCTGTTCTGCCTCCCTGTGACGGTCCTGTTCCTGTCTGTGGCGAGTGAGGAGTGAATGACGCGGACGTCTGCGGGCTGGTCGCCGGAGACCAACGATGCCTGCAGTGTGGGCGTGCCCAGGGTCTTCACCTCCTCCAGATGAGTGCGCCCCTGCCCCAGGGTAGGAGCAGGGGCGCCTGTCTAAGCGACGTCGGTCACGGGCCGCAAGAACCGGTGTAGGTCGTCGCCGAGAGACCTTGCACGCACTTACGGATGAACCCTTCGAAGATCGACTGATTCCAGGTGTTCCAGAAGTCGCCGTGCATCGTGGTGCCGTCGCCGCCAGGCGGGTCCGACTCGAGGGCGACGTTGGTGCCGTCGGCGCCCGCGCCGTAGTACGCGTATTGGATGGTCTGGCGAAGCTGGGTGACCTCGATCGGGTAGCTCGCCGGGCAGGCACTGGCGGAGTTCGCCGGGTAGGTCCAGTCGGCGTTGTCACGGGTGTCGCCGACCTCGCTGCTCGAGTGGTTCGGCGCGTTGCCGTTCCAGCAAGACGGGGAGTTGATGTGTGCCGTGAGCTGATCCCCTGGGCCGCCGTTCGAGGCAGAGCAGTTGGGAATCCCGTTGACACCACCCGTAACCGTCGAGTTCTGGCCACAGGTCCAGCCGGACAGGCCCTTGCCGACCATGTCCTGGGCAACGAGCCTCACGTCAGCCGGGTGAGCCTGGGAGCCGGCGTGAGTGGTCTGGCCGTTGAAGCCCCTGTAGTACGCGGTGAACTGGGTCACCGGGACGTACTGGCCGGCCTTGGGTCCGCTGATGTACTTCAGCGCCGGAGTCCAATAGCCGGCCGTGTCCCCTGCGATCCGACACGACGTCTTGGTGTTCGTCAGGCTGGAGTAGTTCGCCGCGTTCCCGACCTGCGTCACCCAGTGCGGTTCTCCCGCAACGCCCTTCATCCAAGCAGCTCCGAAGAAATCGTGGAGGTGCGAGGCACCGTACTGGTTGTGGTTGACGATAGGGTCGATCTCGGCGCGAGCGGTGCCGACGTGACTGGGGAAATTCAGCTCGACACCGGACTTGTTCAGGTCGCACCTCACCTTGCCGAGGGCGGAGGCGGGAGCGGCGAGCATCACGCCGGCCACGAGGGCCAGGCACAGAGTAGCCACCAGGGCGTAGATCTTCTTCATGATGTCCTCAGCTGAAGGTGATCGTTGCCGTCGCGGTCCAGGTCTGGCCGGAGGCCTTCGTACCTTGCGCGATCGACGTCTTGTGGTTGAAGAGAACGGCGTTGACCGTGGTGCCGGCGGTGACGGGTCAGGGTTCCGATGTCGGTGCCGAACTCGTTCCAGGCGAAGTTGCCCTCTGCCGAGCCGAACGTCGAGCGGGCCGTGAGGACCGCGCCGGAGGTGGACGGGTAGGTGGCGTTCATGTTGAACGCAGGGGCTATGGCTGTGATGGTCGGTCCCTCACGCGCTTCCCTGTCCAAGGATGCGCCTCGGGGACCGTCGTGCTTGCCCGCCAAGGACCGCGAACGCCAGGCGCGCCGACACTGCCCTGCGACTATACGAACCCACCTGTCTAGGCCAGATGCCTCATGTCTCCCACGTAAGCGGGAGCGCACCGGGCCTAGGAGACGAAGCACCGGTAAGTCCAAAGTCACCAGTCCCCTAAGGACGTATATGGGCGTGCTGATCTTCAGACCGGGAAACGGAAGCATACGATCACCTAGTTCCGTGATGCCTCCGTGGTCGGATGTTGCACGGATAGGGCTGACCACGACATGCTGATGCGGCATGTTGACGAGCAAGTCCGGTGCGGTCGTTCATGCGCGTGGCGGACTCAGGGGCGTCGCTGATATCCGAAATATGCCCTCTCGAGCAGGAATCAGGAAACTCGTCGTCGGAGGAGGCGCTCCCCACTGGGGATGGGGACGCCGATGGATCCGATTCCCAAGCTAGAGCAGTAGACCCTGAAGCACTTCAAGCGAGGGGTCTACGCATCTCCCATCGCGTCTTCTAACAATATTCGGGGGAGCACCCCGGACCCTTCACTCAAAACGCGATGATGGTGGGCGAACTGAGCGAAGACCGAAGCGACCGGCCTTCTCGCGGCTCGTGGGTGCGGACGGCGATACCTGAAGTCGCGGTCCTCACCGAAAAGTGCGCCCGCCCCGGTACACGGTCGTCCGGTCGACCCACGCGAGCCGAGAGCGAACGACGTGATTTGGCTTAGGAGGGCCACCGTCATTCGCACGAAGGCGTTACCTCGAGGGTCAAGTCCCGGAGCGTGGTGTACGTCAGCGATCCGTGTGTGCGTGTCAGGCGCTGAGGGCGTTGACGATGGTGGTGATGTCCTCCTTGGCGTCGGTGGTGGTCAGGACGGCGCGTGAACGGGCCAGAGCCTCGAGCCCGAGGTAGCGGCGCTATCTCGCGATTCGCTACAGCGGACGCCTCGCCTCGGCCGGTGCGGTCGCCTTCGTGGGGTCCAAGGGCGACTCCTACCACAACGCAGCCGCCGAGTCCCCGACCGTACCCACGTTTGCCTGCGGCCGTGGGCCAGTCCGTGGGAAGTGTGGAGGCGTCCGACGTAGCTGTCATCGCTGGTGCTTCCTTACGGGCGGACCCCGGATTGGATTAACGGGATGCCCTCCCATGCTCCTCTTCCGGCGATTGCCATGAAACCGCGTGGGGCGTTTGAAAAGCGAGCGGTCGAAGGGGTGCGGAGTTGCTGAGGGAAGTTGGTGATGCCGTGCGCGGGCTGCGCGCTCACGCGGCGTCTTCCCGGCCTAATCAGCCGCACTGCCGACCGTCGAGAAAAGAATGCTGGGCGGGTGCGTGGCGGCGCACGAGCCTTGTGTCGGGGCTATCGGTAGAGATCAGAGTCGATGAATGCCATGCCAGGGATGGGACCGAGGTGCGTGTAGAACGCTTCCGGCACTTCTTCCGGGAAGAAGAGAACGTAAGGGCCCGATCGGAAGAGCAGGGAGGCGGCGGGGGAGTAGGCGCTATCCTTCAGAACTAGCGGGACGACCCTGTCGGGGCTTCCTGCGATCGCCCAAGCGCTGCCTGTTGAGAGCCGCAGCCGGTATGCCGCCATGCCGTGCCATTGAGATCGTTGCGCGCTCCTGAGCGTCATGAACTGTGCGGCCCGGGCGTCCAGGTTCGATACCAGATCCCTGTCTGGTGGCGAGGTACGCGAGAACGTCGGGCTGGTTGGGGATGTCGTCGGTGAGCTCGACGGGATCATTCTCTGGCTGCTTGATGGTGTCTCGCCCGTTGTCGGTTGCGTCGTCTGCCCGTTCGCGACCTCTCCCCCTGAGCGAACGCGGGGCTTATCGCTGCCAGCGCCGCATGCACCCAAACTGACCACGAGCGCGAGCAATGCTGAAGTCGCGGCGCATGGCAACTTCACCGCCCCCTCACCTCCTCCTGAACTTGTCACTCGAGTGTCCGAGTGGCGACCCCCGGCGTGGGCCTCCGGCAGTTACCACGCAACGCTGAGCGACACCCGGAGAAAAGGGCCGAAGTCCCTCAATAGCGCGCGAGGTCCCTCGCACACGAGGTCCCGATGCCGCCGCATCCTGTGTGGACGTCGGCTCGTCGTTGCGGCAGATCATCCGTCTGCCGTAGCGACGGCGGCGGTCGTCATCCCGGTCGACCTGGGATCCGCGTCCGTCCTGACGGCCGGCACCTGGCTGCGGGCCACGAGCACGACGGCGGCGCCGTGACGGGCAAAGCCACTCAAGCCTCACAGCGTCCGTCACGGCAGACAGTTCGGCCAGCTCCAGCGCGCCAACAGTTGGGCCGCTCACCCCCAGCAACGTGAAGCGCCAAGGTTGGGCCGCATCGTTGTGCGCGACGCGGGGCGCCCCTAATGGGTGGGCGCCGGGCGTCCGGATGGGGGCAGTACTTCGTGCTCAGAAGAGAACGTTGGCGGCCGTCGGCGTATTGCCCAAGCCCAGCTCCGTGGCGATCGCGGTGGGCGATCCGGGCTGGTGCGCCGGTCTGAGGGAGCTGGAGAGCTCGATCCAGGTCCCTCCGCCGGGCGCGCGCGGCCCGACGATCTCCGTGCGTGGGTCCGCAATGCCGGCCACCGTGTCGACGAACTCGCCAGCTACGAAAATGCGCGGGGGAGTGCAAGGCGCAGTCGGAGGGGCGCGATGCGTCAGGTGGGGCGTCGAGTGTTCCACTCCGGCGACCTCCACCGAGCACTGCGACTCGTATCGGTGCGGCAGTGAACTCGGGGCGCTTCAGCTAGGTGGTGATACAGATATTTGTGAAGTCGAGGCGCCGGGCGGGAGCCTCCATCCGCAGGAGGTCACCTATCGCAAGGGGCAAAGCCGCGGTGGTCCAGCCAAGAATCCGCACTCGGGATCAGTGGAATTGCTGATCGGTCCTTGTCGCGGGATCGTCAGTGTTCCCGATGTGGCAGTCGGTATGTGGTTCCTACTGTGGCTTCGTGAGGTAGCCCGAGCGAAGGAGGACACCATGAGCAGCCACCCGAATATTGCGGCCATTGCCCGGATGACCCAGGCGATCGTCGACAACGACCGCGAGACGCTGACCCGAATCTTCGCCGACGACATGGTCTTCCACGGCCGCGGTCCCATTCCGTTCGCAGGCGACCACTACGGAGTCGACGGCTTGCTGGCAGCCCTTCGCACCGTCTTCGAGCTGACCGAGGGGGACGTGAAGCTCGAGCAGTTGTTCTGCCTGGCTGACGACGAATGGGGGGCGGAGTGGGAACGCGCCGTCTTTGGCCGCAACGGGCGGACGTTGGAGATGCATGACTCCTTCATCTACCGGTTCGACGACGGTCGAATCCGGGAGATGTGGTTCATCGCGGCGGGGCCGGCCGAGGCGGCGTCATTCTGGGCGTAGGCGCCGTAGTCGCGCGACAATGAGCCCGTGGGCAGCACCGGCATCGGAAGCGCACGGGACGCGTTCAACCGACAGGCCTGGCGGCGGGCATACGACGAGTTGTCCGCGGCCGCAGTCGTGGAGCCGCTTGAGGTCGACGATCTGGAGCGGCTGGCGTCCGCGGCCTATCTCGCCGGACTCAGCGACGAGAGCCGGGCCGCCTGGATCAATGCGCACGAGAAGTGTTCCCACGGCGGCGACATCGCACGGGCGGTCCGGTGCGCCTTCTGGCTGGCTTTCGCGCTGTTGAACGACGGCGACTTGGCGCGCGCAGGCGGTTGGATCGACCGCGCCCAGCGGTTGCTGGACGACCGCAAGATCGACTGCGTCGAACGCGGCTACCTGCGCTACGCGAACGCGATGCGCGCAACGTTCTCCGGCGACGTGAGCGCCGGGTATGAGGCGTTCCACGCGGCGGCCGAGATCGGCGTCCTCTTCCACGATCCAGAACTCGCAGCGCTGGCACGCATCGGCGAAGGCAGGTGCCTCATCTACCTCGACCAGGTGGATGAAGGGGTTGCGCTGCTCGACGAGGGGATGGTCGCCATCGAGGCCAACGACGTCTCGGCGGTCGCCATCGGCGATGCCTACTGCACCGTCATCGAGGGCTGCAACGAACTGTTGGACGTCCGTCGCGCCCACGCGTGGACCGCTTCGCTGAGCCACTGGGTCGACAGCCAGCCAGAGCTCATGCTGTACAGAGGTCAGTGCCTTCTCCATCGCGCTGAGATGCTGTACCTTCGCGGCGACTGGGACGCCGCGGCCGATCAGATCGAGCAGGCTTGCCGACGCCTGGCGCAGCCGACGGGGCATCCGGCCCTGGGCGCCGCGGCTTACCTGAAGGGCGACCTGCACCGGGTCCGTGCCCAAGACCGCGCAGCCGAGGCCGAGTTCCGGCTGGCCAGCGAGCTCGGTCACGATCCGCAGCCGGGGCTCGCGCTGCTGCGCTTGGCCACGGGAAGGGTCGAGGCGGCCACTGCCGCCATCCGGCGTGCCTATCGCGAGGCCGGTGACCCGATGTCCCGCGCTCGACTGGCTGCCGGCTACGTCGAGATCACCCTCGCGGACGGTGATGTCACCGACGCGCGAGCTGCCGCCGATGAGCTCGGCACGGTGTCCAGCGCGCTCGGGAGGCCGCTGCCGACCGCGCTGCACCTGAAGGCTCTGGGCGCCGTGCTCCTGGCGGAGGATCAGCCCGAACCCGCCCAGACCGCCCTTCGGCAAGCGCTCGCCGGATGGCGCGAGATGGACGCGGCCTACGAGGCCGCACGCACGAGGGTCCTGATCGCGGCCGCGTGCCGAGCGGTTGGCGACAACGACAGCGCCGAGATGGAGCTCGCCGGTGCAGTCGCCGTCTTCGATCGCCTCGACGCGGTCCGCGACGCGGCCGCTGCCAGGGCTGAGTTGCACCTCGCAGCCCCACCGTCCAGCGGTCTGAGCAGCCGTGAGGAAGAAGTCCTGGCCCACATCGCCAAGGGGCTCACCAACCGTGAGATCGCCGAGCGTCTCGTTGTCAGCGAGAAGACCGTGGCAACCCACGTCAGCCACATCCTCACGAAACTGGGACTGCCCAGCCGCACCGCCGCCACCGCTTACGCGTACGAACACGGTCTGCAGTGACGGCCGCGGCGCGTGACGTCTGACCCGCGCCAAGGATCCCCGTTCGTGCAGCAGACCCGAGAGGCCGGGGTTGGCCCCTTCCGCGCACTGAGTGAGTACGTGACTTCTTCCGTGTTCGCGCTCGGCTCCTGGGTTGACGCCTTCCGTCGTGCCCGAGTGCCACTTCTCCTAGCCCCACCCTGAGGAGGGTGTGGGCGTGGAACACGAGGAGCCGGTGAGCCGCTCTCGAGGCGCCGCTGAGTAGCCGGAAGCGTGTGCGAGATGCGGTGGATCGTCGCGGATGCCGTCATGGCGCGGTTCGCGCCCGGCGGAGCGTGGCGATGCCCGCCTTCGAGGTGTTAGGTCGGCTCCGGCACACGCGGACCGGTTCCTGGGTTCAGGCGGGGGTCGGTCAAGAGCGTGTTCTTCTGAGGAGGTGTTCGCGGGCGAGTCGGACCCACCGGAACCACGGCCACTCACTGCTGACTTTGCCGCATTTCGCGCGCAGCGTCCCTACGGCTGCCGTGCCCTCGACGACGCGAATGCCGCGGGTGCGCCGGTGCATGATGAGGGTGTGGCGCTTGTCTGCTCTCAGCGCAGCCTCGTGATGCGGAACACCGGGTAGTGGGCGGCGATCGCCTCGAACTCGGAAGCGGGCGCTGCGGGGTCGACGGGGATGTGGACGCGGCCGCTGGTGGCGACCTGGCAGTAGCGCTTGATGATCGGGGCACGCTGCTCGATCGGCACCTCCTCCAGGCGGATCGGTGTTCGGCCGCCCTTGATGAGGACGGCCCGGTGGCCCGCAGCACGGACGTTACGCACCCAGTTGGTGCCGTCCCCGAGCATGGACACCAGGTATCGCTCACCAGCCAGGTCGGCGATCACGACGGGCAGCCTCACGGGGCGTCCCGATCTGCGGCCCACGACCTCGAGGGTTGCGACCGCTGTGGGGCCGCGACCTGTCGCGAAGACTCGCGCCCACGCACCGTTGAGGGCGCGTGCCAGCGAGTTCGGTCGACCCCCGCGGTAGAGCCACCGGGTGAAGGCCTCGATCGGAGCCGTTAATCCCTTCCTCAACCCTGTCGGTGCGCGGCTTGCGACCGCCCCGACTCGCCCTTGAGGCTCGTTCCAGCGCGGTCCTGAAGCAGCGGACCAGTCGATGGCGCGGACGTCGGCACTGCTGGTCATGACGTCGGTGATGAGGTGGACGAAGTCGGCTGTGGCATCAAATGGTGCCGCGTGCCCTGCACCAGGGACCTCCTGGGTACGCGCGGTCGGGATGGCAGCCGCCAGAGCACGGGTCAGGCGGACGATGTTGCGGGGGCTGCGGGCGCCGTAGCTGCACACGACCGGGAGACGGAGGGTGGCGAGCTGCGCAGGGGACGGGTGGTTACCGATCGAGTTGCGGAAGTCCCACAGCGCCGCTCGAGCGTTCTCCCGGGCGATCCGTCTCCACTCCTCCGGGAAGGCGTCCCACGCGGTGCCGCCCTCTCGGTAGGAGTAAGCGGCACGCAGCAAGATCTCAGCCGCTTCCTCGTGCCGCTTGAGGACACTCAGCCAGGCGAGATGGACCACAGACGCCAGCTGGGATCGGGTCGGCACGTGGCGGTTGGCACGCCAAGCAGCCTCGTGCGCGACGACCGCCCGGAGGAGGTCTGGCCGTTGAACGGCCAGGTCGACCGCGATGGTGGCCCCGGCGCTGGTTCCCACGGCGATGGCCCGCGTGGTGGCCAGGTGTTCCAGGATCGTGGCGGCGTCGGCCGTATGCCGTGAGACGGTGCGGACGGGTGGGCCGGCACTGCGGGCGTAGCCGCGGCGATCGTACGTGATGACCCTCGCGACCCGGGCCAGCTCCTGCGTCACCGGCCCCCAGGTCGAGGCGGTCGTTCCCGCGGGAGGAATGAGCAGGATCGGCACCCCCTCGCCCCGTTGCTCGTAGTACAGCTCGCATCCATCTGCTTGGACGAAACCCGTCAGGGCGTCATTCGCAGGTTCGTGCGCGACGTGGCGTGCTTCCTCAGGTGGGACATCGGCGGCTGGGCCCGGACCCCGGACTGCCCGACCGCCGGGTCCCACGTCGTTGGCGCTCATGAGACAGCGCGCGCGAGCGTGCGCGTGAGGTGGTCGAGCGCCGCTCGGACGCCTTGGGTGAACGTCCCCGCGTCGGCGCGGTGCTGGGCGTCGACAGACGCGGTGATGGTGAGCTGTCCGGCATACGAGAGCGCCCCGACGACAAGGGTGAGGTTGCCCATCGTGGGCATGGGCGGGAACATCTCCAGCACTCTCGCGCCTGCGAGGAACAGCGGCGTGGGCGGACCGGGCACGTTGCTCACCAGCCCACGGACATCCTCACCGCGACTGCCCAGCAGCTCACGTAGGCCTGCGGCCACCACGGTGAGCAGGACGTCGTTGACCTTGGCGTCGTGTGAGCGCGCGACCTGCCTCGCGGTGCCAAGCTCGGCACGGATGACGAGGAACCGCCGGTCGGCACTGACCGGAACCTTGAGGCTGGTGCTCGGCGCGGGCGCCTCGGACAGGACCTCCCGCCACGCCGGCAGCACCTGCCGGGCCAGACGGATCGTCGCGCGCGGGTGGGCGAGTCCCGCCAGAGCCCGTCCGAGTTCACTCCGCCGGCGGACGATGTTGTCGCGAAGGAGCTGGGCTGGCGTGGGCGCAGGACTAGGGGACCAGGATCGTGCCGGTGGGCTGGGCGTGTCAGCGCTCGGATCCAGCAAGGCGCCGAAGGCGGCCAGGGCCGCTGCGACTCGCAGCAGCTGGTCCTCGTCGGCCGGCTCGGGCAGCGGTCGGACCCGGACGTGTTCGGCGAGGTCGAAGGAGGGTGCGTCGACCCACAGGGGCCAGCCCCGCCCGAGTGGCGGCTGGTGGAGCACCTGGCGGGAGCGGGGCACGGAGCTGAGCTTGGGCTCGAGGTGGCGTCGCACCTTGTCGATGGGTACGGTGCCCCCCGCGTCGAGGAGGTCGGTGCCGTCGAGGAAGGCTACCCCTCCAATGTCGGTGGGCCACCCGTAGTCCTCCCACAGCAGCAGGAAGGGGTCGGAGGCGGTCACCCGTTCCAGTGGGCGCGTGCGGGTCATGGCTGGTGTCCCTTGGGCCTGCTACACCGTGGCAGCGGTTCCGAGGCCCTGCAGCAGCGAGTACACGGCGATTCCGCCGGCGTGCTTGCGGCCGAGCTCCCTGAGCTCCTGTGAGACGTGGCCGAAGGCGGACATCCGGTGGTCGTCGGCGTAGCGCTCGAACAGGGTCGCCCGCGCGCCCACGATGTGCGCGTTGTGCTCGAACAGGCCGTGGCCGGTCACGTAGGCCTCGTGAACCTCGCACACGGAGCTGTCCTCGTCGAGATACCAGTCGTACCGGCTGGTCTGGGTGTCCAGTTCGCGAGTGATCGCGACGAGCTCGGCGGCCTGGGCGGTGAACCCCGCCAGCTGCCCCGGTCGGACCCGCATGTGCGCATGCACCTCGAGGCGTTCGCCGGCCGGGTTCCGCACATCCTCGGGCCTGGCCGTCCTGGCGCCGGGCCCGCTCGGGTCGAGTCCCTGCAGGAAGGTGAAGACGGGGGGCGCTGTCCCCGTGCGCGCTCGGACGATGTCGGTGAAGCTGGGCGAGACCTGGCCGAAGAGCGTCGCCTGGTGGCCGGAAGCGTACTCACGGAACAGGCGAGTCGTCGCCTCCATCGTGTGCATCTTGTGCTCGAGCAAACCCTGTTCGTCCGAGAACAGCTCGTGCACCTGGCAGTGGGTCTGGTCGTCAGAGATGAACCAGTCGCAGCGCAAGGTGTGGGTGTCCTGCTCTGCGGTGAGGCGCACGATCTCGGCCGCCTCAGCCTTGAAGCCGTCAAACTGACCCGGCCGCACCTCGGCGCGGACGGTCACTTCCAGGAAGGACATGGTGTCTTCCCCTTCGTGGGTGGGCGATGACCGAGCCTTCACACGGTCCTGGGAACGTGGCTCCGGTAGACCACGCGCATGACCTTGTGGCCGAAGTCGGCCGTCGGGTCGAACATCAGTGGGCACCCTCCGTCGATCACGGTGATGCCGTGTTCCCGTCCATAGGTGGCCGCGGCCTCGTTGACGCTGCCGGCGCCGTAGGAGCGGTGCATCCAGACGTGCTCGATCCCCAGCTCGTCGCACTCGCGCATCGTCCCCTCGGCCCTCGAGGGTGCGGTGGCGATCACGACCGCGTCGACGCCTCCGGGGATGCTGTGCAGATCGTGGTAGCTGGTTACACCTTCGACCTGCTCAGTGTTCGGGTTGACCGGGAACACGTCGTACCCACGGTCTCTCAGGCGGTTGAAGACGACGTTGGCGCCGTGGTTCTGGGCGCTTCTGGAGACACCAGTGACTGCGATCCGTTTCTTGGACAGGAACTGTGCAGCTGCTTGCTGGATGGTTTGCACGGTGGCCTCCTCAGGTGGATCGTGACGACTGCCCTGCTCGGCCTGGCAGGGCGGCGGCGCCACAGTGAGCGGCTGCGTCCAGTTGCAGGCGGAGCAAGGCGCCATTGACCACGTCGATACCACCGTGCACCTCGGGTCGTGCCCGGGTGGAACGAGGGTCTGGTTCCGGCTCGAGAGCCTCGTCCTGCCGAACCGAACTCTCCTGGCGGCCGGGGGTCGGTCCCGTCGGTGTTGTCGTCTGACTCATGGCCAGACCTTCTTTCTTCCGACCCGCGCAGTCTCATTCCTCACGGTGCCACCCGACAGGGACCAAGGTCCCCAGCTGTCACAGGCTTCCACGACCGGCCGCACTCATCGCTGGGCTACCGGACCCCACGGGCCTGCGCTGCGATCTGTACCCACTAGTCGGCTCGCACGCGTCTGGTGCCGTATGCCCACATCGCGATCTCGACGCGGTTGCGGGCGCGGAGCTTGGTCATCAACGATGCGACGTGGGTCTTGACCGTGCTCAGGCCGACGAAGAGCTCGGTGGCGATCTCGGCGTTGGTCCGGCCCCGTGCCACCAGCGCGAGCACCTCCTCCTCGCGCTCGGTGAGCGGGTCGATGGGCTGGACCGGTACCACCGGCGCCTGGTCGGCGAAGGTCGCAAGCAGCCGGCGGGTGACGTTGGGGGCGATCAGCGCGTCCCCGTTGGCCGCCGCGTGGATGGCCTGCACGAGGAGCTCCGGCCCGGCGTCTTTGAGCAGGAAGCCGCGGGCGCCGGCGCGTAGGGCGCCGAGGACGTACTCATCGAGGTCGAAGGTGGTGATCACGACGACCGCCATCGGGTCCGTCACGTCTGGCCCGGCCAGGCGCCGCGTCACCTCGACACCGTCGAGCCCGGGCATCCGGATGTCGACGAGGAGGACATCGGGACGCAGCCGGGTCGCCAGGTCGAGCGCTGCGAGCCCGTCTGCTGCCTGCCCCACGACCTCGAGGTCGGGTTGCGCGCCGAGGATCATCACCAGCCCGGTCCGGACCAAGTCCTGGTCGTCGGCTACGACAACGCGGATGCTCATGCCAGCGCCCCCACCGGCAGCACGGCCTCGACCACCCAGCCACCCTCGGGCCCCGGCCCCGCGGAGAGCGATCCCCCGAGGAGCCGGGCGCGTTCGGCCATGCCCAGCAGGCCGAACCCAGGCTCCGGGGCTGGCCCCGGCTCGGTCTGTCCATCATCGCTGACCCGCAGCCTGACGGCGTCGCCCTCCCGGCGTACGTCGATCCCGACGCGGGTCGCGCTCCGGGCGTGTCGTACGGCGTTGGTCAGCGACTCCTGCGCGAGCCGATATAGCGCGGCATCCACGGGTCGCGCCAGCCGGGTTAACGAACCGTCCAGCGAGACCTCGACGGTGGGCGTCGCGTCGGCGCGCGCCAGAGCCGGCAGGTCCGCGACACCCAGCTGCGGTGAGTAGGCGACGGCTTCCTCCTCACGCAGCACCCGCACCATGGATCTCATCTCCGCCAGGGTTCGCGACGCTTCAGACTCGATCGCGGCCAGTACCTCGGCAGCCTTCTCAGGCTCGATCCCGGCAACCACGCCACCGGCCTGCGCCTGCACCGCGATGGCCGAGACGTGGTGGGCCACGGTGTCGTGGAGCTCGCGCGCCAGCGACACCCGCTCCTGATTGCGGATCTCGCGCTGTTGGCGATGCCAGAGGTCCGCGCGGTAGCGAAACACCGCCGCGAGGGCGACGAACAACAGCAAGAGGACGCTCCCGCCGAAAACGTCGGCCCAGCCCGCGGAAGAGACGTACATCCCCAGCGCGACGACGACCGTCACGAACGCCGTCCCCAAGACCATCTCCCGGCCCGAGCCCCACCGCACCAGGGAGTAGAGCAAAATCAGGACGGCCATCGTTGAATAGAGGCCGAGGTCCCCGGCGCGCGCAGTCAACTGGAGGACCGAGAGCAGCCCGACGGCGCCCCATCCGACCAGGGCGGCCACCAGGGGGCGACCCCGCCGCCAGAGCAGGGCAGGCATCAGCGCCAGGGCGAGCACCGTCACAAGGGGTCGCCAGGCCAAGCCCGGCCGAGTGATGCCCTCGACCAAGGCGGCGGCCGCGAACACGCCCACCAGCAGCCAGTCGAGCTGACCGATGGGTGGGGCGTCAGCAGGCCGCGGCTCATGCCAGATGGAGCGCCGGACAGTGACCACGGCTCCAGCGTAGGGATCGGCGCGCCTCGGCGTAGCCGCCGAAGGAACGAGAGGTAGACCATCCCATCGGCCAGGCGAACCGCAGCCTCCGGGCCGAGGCGCCCGCCGCCGGGCTCAGCGATCGTGGACCCACCGATCCTCACCACAGCAACGGAGCCCATGATGAGAACACGTCAACCCACCACCGCCACACTGGAAGACCAGCGGATCCCGGTGAGAGCCAAGCTCGCCGCAACGTGGACAAGCTTCATGTTCCTGTACGCCTACGTGGACATTCTCAACTTCTTCACGCCGGGCGTCGTCGAAGACATCCTCGACGGCAAGGTCTTCGAGTTCGACCTCTCCCAGACCTTTTCGACCACGGCGCTGACCCTTGTGGCCATCCCGATCCTCATGGTCGTGCTGTCGATGACGCTGCCCGCCCGGGCGAGCCGCATCACGAACCTCATCGTGGCCTCGCTCTACGTCCCCGTCACGGCATTCAACGCGGTGGGCGAGTCCTGGCTGTACTTCTACGGCCTTGGCGTCGTACTGGAACTGATCCTTCTCGCCCTCATCGTGCGGTACGCCTGGACCTGGCCCCGCATCGCACCGTCGGCGACCATGGCGACCAGCCCGGACCGCGAAGCCGTTCGCGCCCGGCAGCAAGCGTGAACCCAAGAGCAGTCCCGTCGTTTCGGAGGCACCTGCCTTCGTGCCGCGGTGTGGGCCTCCTGGCGTTGGGACACCAACTACCACTGGGACGTCGCGTAGGGCCCTCCAGGGCCCCCACCGGCAGGTCAGGTCATCGGATGCGCAGCTCGGCACCGCATCGTCGACACCGACCCCCAAGCGCGGCAACGTCGTCGTCCGCGTCACTGGCACCCGCCAAGACGAGCCGACGTATCAGGCCCGCCAGTCCCTACCGAACACCCAGGATGTCCCCGATCACCACACCAACCGTGTCCGGGAAACCGGGTCAGGCTCCCATGGCCATATCCTGCGATCTGTACCCACTAATCGGCTCTCACAGCACCTGGACCGATCCTCGGGGTCCGGTCAGGCGCCCATTCTCGGCGAAGGGGACGCACTTAGTGGCTGAGTCAAAGGTCCCAGCTGGGCAGCGCGCGACGCTCTGACCGCGTGCGTCTCTCCCCGCGAGCCCACGATCAGGGCACGAAGCCCAGTCCCCGTGGGCTCCGTTTCCCACGTGTGGCGCTGCTGGTTCGGGACTGCAGCCGGGATCGGGCTGGGTGACTACGTGGGTGACAACGACGCCCGACTTGAGCGGATGTTGGCGGACGGTGGGGGAGTAGCTCGTGCTCAGAAGAGACGCTGGCGGACGTCCGCGGACGGACGAAACTCGTTGACCCGGAAAGAGGTCACTGGTTCAAACCCAGTATCGACTAACATCGATTAATAGGCCCTGACCAGCGGAGACGCCGGTCAGGGCCTTCGTGGTGGGGCTGCTTCGAGGGTCAGGAATCGGCCGCTGTCTGACTACGTGCGCGTCTAACGGTGCCGATTTCGGCCTGAAGTCGGTGTCCGCGCCGTTTGTCGACGTGCGTGGACGTCCGAGCCGCCGCTGACCTCTTCCCGTTCGGGGAAGAAGTCAGGCAGGGCCTCATCAGGCGAGACCCTCGCCTGCGCGAAGCGCGCCGCCCGACCCTGAGGCTGCGGCCCCCATCACGTGTCGAGCAGCGTGGTGACGAAGGTGCCGGAGCATGTGCGGGAATGCGCGGCGGCTCCACGCCAGCCTCGACGGGTTATCCCCTCGGAGTCGGCGGCGCGGTCCCTGGTAATGGTTGCTCGTGCCTGGTCCTTAATCGAGGAGGGGCAGTCGTGGGTGCCCCAGCCGGGTCATGACACCTTGAGGGGGCAGCTTTCGCTGCCCTTGCGAGTCGCTTTGAGTCATGAGTTCCTCCTGTGGCGACGACTTGCCTCCGACCGCGATGACGAGCCGCGGTTTGCAAGTACGTCGAGGGCGGGAAGTCCTGCGTCGTTAGGTTCCCTAACGTTGTGGGTGCACGAACAGACTCCGCACGAGCCACGGGCGGGGTCCTCTCAGCCACTGCCAAGAGAGATGTTTATAGCCACCCGGAGGTCACGGGCATGAGACGGTCGATGAAGTGGCCGGTCGCTGCCCTGGGTGCAGCCCTCTGCGGCACCCTTGCAACGGCCCTTGAACCGCCCAAGGCGCAAGCGATCAGCTCGCAGCCGAACGTTCTGTTCCTGCTTGTCGACGACATGCGAAAGGACGAGCTGGCGCCGTTGACGTTCCGCAACGACGGTACCTGGCTGAACTTCACGTCGGCTGCGGTAGAGGTGCCGATGTGCTGTCCCAGCCGGGCCTCGATCCTGACCGGGCGCTACAGCAGCGAGGTCGGCGTCCGGACCAATGCAGATGGCATGAACCTCAACGACAGCCGCACGATCGCCACGGTTATGAGAGGCGCTGGCTACCGGACGGGCCTGGCCGGCAAGTACCTCAACGACTTCCCCTGGACGCGGCCGAACACCAATGTCCCGCCAGGATGGGACTATTGGCGGGCCGACGGGTCTGCTGCCAAGGCGACCGAGTCCAAGGGCTACTACACGGCCGACTACCTCACGGTGGCGGCCAAGAACTTCATCAACAGCACGCCGGTGGGCAAGCCGTTCTTCCTCTACCTGGGCTACAACCAACCCCACCTTCCCGCCAAACCGCCGAACCGGTACGCCACCGCCGCAGTGCAACTCGCGCCCTGGCCACCCAACTTCAACGAGGTGGACGTCTCGGACAAGCCGCCAGAGATCCGCGCCCTGCCGCTGGCGGACCAGACCACCATCTCCCGCTGGATACAGGAACGGACCAACAAGGCCCGATCACTGATGGCCGTCAACGACAGCATCACAGCCATCCTCGGACACCTGCGACAAAAGGGGCTGCTCGACAACACCGTCGTCTTCTTCACCAGCGACAACGGGTACGGGTTCGGATCCCACCGTGTGGAGTCCAAGTCCTACGCCTACGAGGAACTGGCCACCATGCCGTTCTTCGTGCGGATGCCAGGGCGACCAGCCGCGAGCGTGGCCGTACAGGTCAGCCTGCTCGACCTCGCCCCCACCTTCACCGACTTCGCGGGCATCACCATGCCGCTTGCACGCGGCATCAGTCTGAAGAACATCATCTCCGACCCCCAAGGCGGCCCAAGCCGCACATGGGTCTACATGGAAGGACCCCGGCGGGCCAACAGTTGGCAGGCGGTCAAGAGCGTCCAGGCCAAGTACATCGTTTACGCGCAGGGCTTCAAGGAGTACTACGACCTGAGCGCCGACCCTTATGAGCTGACCAACCGAGCAAACGACCCGGCCTACGCCACTCGCGTCGCAGCGGCCCAATCAGCCCTGACCACGCTGCGCCCGTGAATGGGCGCCCGCAGATGTTCCGGCGGTAACAACCTTCAGATAGCTCAATGCGCTACGGCGGCTGCCGTTCCCTGTGGCCGGCGCTCGGGGCTACCGCGAGAGGAGCGCGGGCATCGGCGCACCCGGTGTGACGTGCTGTTCGGCGCCACGCGTTGTCAGGCAGATGAGGACGTCCGACCTCTGCTGGTACTCGCAGGTGATGACCGAACCGACCGCGCACGTCGTTCGGGCGGCATACCGTGTTCCCGTGGGCGCGGAGGAGCGGTCGGTGGGAAACCGGGCGCCACGTGGTGCCATCCGAGGACGATGAAGCGCGCCTCCTGGTGCGGGTGCCCGCGTTCCTGGCTCTGGTGATCGTCCTCGTCCTGACGGCGCCGGCCCCCGAAGCGCACGCCTGCAGCTGCCCGCCGAATGACAGCACCGCGCAGCAGGTGGAGCGCGCCGACGTGGTGGTGCGTGGCACCCTCACCGAAGTGCCCGACCCGGTCGGGACGGGGAGCGACCCCTGGGCGGCCTACGAGGTCGCCGTGGCGGAGGTCTTCAAGGACGAGCCCTCCGCCACGATCATCGTGCGGTCCCCTGTTGGCGATGCGACCTGTGGCATCGGGGTGCGGGAGGGGCCCGAGTACCTCGTCCTTGCCGGACGTGCGAGGAGTGAGCTGCGGGCCTCACTGTGTGACGGAACCAGGCTCGTGTCCAACGAGCTCGTGGCCGAGGTCGAGGCGGTCACCGGACCCGGCACCCTGGTCGAGGCCCACACCTCGACGGCACCCCGCGGGCAGACACCGACGGGCACGCCCCTCGCGGCCCCCGAGCACCCGGACGGGCCCGGTATCGCGCTGCCCCTCGGCGTCGGCGCAGCTGGTCTCCTGCTCATCCTGGTCGCCCTGGTCGCGGTGCGGGTGCGGCGCCGACCCCGGCGGGCGGTCATCGACCCGGAGCATCTGAGGGCACCATGAAGGGCAAGCAGACGGTGACACCGTGGCGCCCACGCCCCGCACAGGCAGCGGCGCTGGTCTTGTCGGCTGTCGTTGTGACGGGTTGCACCCGGCCGTCCGCTTCCCGGGAGCAGCCGACACCCCCGGTGGACTGCATTCCCGCAGGCGGCAGTGCGGGCGACGCCCTTTTGCGGGCCAAGCCGGGTCCTGTCGAGGACACGACGCGGTCACGGGCGGTCCGGCTGCCGGACCCCGAACCGATCTACCTGGTCGCGCCCCAGTTCCGAGTCCGAGGAATCGACCAGCAGCTTATGGGGGTATGGGCCGAGTCGTCGCTGGGGGAAGAAGGAGGGGACTTCCTGGCGGTCGACGAGACCGCGCAGCGGTTCACCGACTGGCCGCACGCTGACAAGTCATCGACCCACATCAGCCCCAGCGACCCGGCCGTCGCCCAGACGAGGTTCTGCGCGGACGGCGAGCTCTCACACCTGGAGAAGGCCCCAGGGACGGTCGCCAGGTGAGGCGTCGAGCTATAGGTCCTTCGGGGGGCGTCAGCGACTGTGGGACGCGCACTCGAGCCAGTGATGAGTCATCGAAACAGAGGAGCGGGACGCGTGGGCATGAAGGAAAGCACCAAGCAGGAAGGCGTTCAACCCGTCGCACTCGTGATCGCCTCGCTTGCGCTGGGCTCGGTCGTCGGATGGTTTGCAAGAGACGTCGCAGCTGCATTACCCATCCGCCTGGTTGAAGCCCTGTTCTGGGCGCTCATTGCCCTCACAGTGGCCGGTGCCTTGGCCTGCATCCCCTTACTGGCGCCGGGGAACCAGCCATGGAAGTGGAGGACAGCGAGGTTTGGCTTGATCGCCATGCTGGTCGGAGTCATCCCTTTGGCGCTGATCGGCATGGTGCAGCTCTGATGTTCTCGAGCCAGAGTCCGCACATCGGGACATGCCGCAGGGGCCCGCCACTGCGTGCACCTGCGGGCCCGGGGATGGCGTAGCTCGCGTCTTGCAGGCGGACGTCCCGGTGACGAAGAGCCTAGGGTCGATGGACCGCGCGGCGGCTCGCTCTTCGGCTGCCAGTGGCGCCGAGGTATCCCCGGCACCACGCCTACATCGGTCCGGTGAGCACCTGCGCTAGGTGCACCCGGCCATCAGTTTGGTCACAGGCGGCTGATCCGGGGTAGCCCGCCGAGTGCGCTGTGGCGTCGTCGAGTGTGCTCCAGCCAGGGCGCAACGGCATCGGCGCGCTCGGCGTTGCTGGTGAAGACCTGCCGGTAGGCCTACGGCGCTCGACCTCGGGGCGGGTCCGTCGTGGGCAGGTGTGCGGCCGGGACGGCCGGTCGTGCAGCCCGGCCTCGCCCTCGGCTGCGTAGCGGTCGATCCATGTCTTGACGCACGTGCGGAAGATGCCCATCGCGTTGACGATGTGGGACTGGGGCCAAGCAGCGCGGTCGCTACCAACCTCCTGGCCGGGTACAGCGAGGCGGCCTCGTCCTTGGCCTCGTACGAGCGATGGGATTGGCGCAGCAGCCCTTCGAGTGCGTACCCGCCGAACAGCAGGCCTAGCCCGACAACCAAGCTGAGGTATGCCCAATGGATCGTGGCGTCTGTCTGCTCCCCCCAGGTTCGACAGTCGTAGAAGTGCGGCCCCATCCCGTGCCCGTGGTACTGCGCCGCGCTCCAGACCGAGGGGCACCCCGGGCCACCTGGAGGAGTGATCGCGAACAACACAGTGACTGAGGTCAGGGCGAGCAGCAGCGGCCATGCCCAGCGCCAGGTGCTCGCGACGCGACGCAGTGATCGCATAAGGCGACGGTACAGCGCTCGTTCGCGCTGACTGGCCAAGTTGCCGCAGCCACGACACCCGAACCAACATCCTCAACTCGGCTGCTTGTTTCATTGACGCAGGACCGGCGCCTGGCGAGGCGCGGTGTCGACCGGGGCGTCTATCGGACACTTCTGATCGGGACAACGGCGAGGGCTCCAAGGAGAGCGCAGGTGCCCGCGACGAGATACAGGACGGAGTAGCTGTTCTCCCTGATGGCGAGAACGGCCGGCGCGAGAGCCGGCGCGAGAGCAAAGGGCAAGGCCCCGGCGATGTTCAGCACGCCGAGGTCCTTCGCGGCAGAACCGGTGTCGGGCAGGACGTCGACGACGAGGGCGAGGTCGACGGCCATGTACATGCCGAAGCCCAGGCCGCCGATGGCCATGCCGACCAGATAGCCACCGGTCCCGTGGGCCGTGGCGATCAGGAACAGTGCCCCTGCATAGATCACGGCGGCTGCGATGACGAAGATCTTTCGGCGTTGGAGTCGGTCGGACAGACGGCCGGTGAGCGGTGAGGCGCTGATGAGGGCAAGGGACTGGGCCAGGGTTCCGAGGTAGATCTGGTGCGCGACCTCGCTCTGCGAGACTCCGACCTCGTCGATCAGGTAGTAGGCCTGGTAGGTCACCAGCAAGGCGTAGGCCATGACCAGCATGAACCGGCTGATGAAGGCCCAGGCGAAGTCGGGGTTGGCTCGTGGGCTGACGTAGAACGTCCCGACCGCCTGGCGCAGCGACCATGGCGGCCTGTCGGCCACGTCGAGCCGACGGTCGTGCAGGGAGGTGGTGAAGATGACGACGAGCACGCCGCCGACCAGCACGGGCGCGAGGAACGTCATCAGCTGGCGTCCTTCGAAGGCCTGGACCAGGTAGGTGGCGGCCACCGAGGCGACCGGAAGGCAGACGCCGAGGATGCCGGAGACCAGGCCACGCTGCACGGTGGGCACCTGGTCGGGCAGGATCGCGGCCTGGGCGGCGAGCAGGGCGTTGAGGAAGACCTGCGCGATGCACCAGCCGACGAGCACGACCCCGATGTTGGGGGCGAGGGCGACGGTCAGCGTCCCGATCGTGCCGCCGGCCAGGCCGGCGATCATCCACGGGCGTCGCATGCCCAGCGGTGAGGTGGTGCGGTCGCTCAAGCGGCCGAAGAGCGGGTTGCTCACGATGGCCAGCAGGGAGCCGACTCCCGTGACGAGGGAGAGGTTCTTCGGTGCGTCGGCGATCCCGACCAGGTCGTTGACCTTCAGCGCCAGCGACACCAGTAGCGGGCCGAGGAAGAGCAGTGACCCGCCCGCGTAGGACAGGGCGTACAGCGTGATGAACCGCCGCCCGGCCCGGGGTGGGTCGAGCGGCGCGAGGGTGACGCCTCGACGTGGCGAGTCAGGATCAGGTGGTTCCATACCGCCTGCCTCGTCATCGGATGGAGCTGGCCAGTGACCAGCATCCAGCAGGCGGCGTGTGGTGCCAATGGGCAGTCCGGGGTGGGCCCGTCGCGACAGGAGCCGCATCCGGATGCGGTGCAGCCGGGGCATGATCCCGTAGATGACGATCGGCACCGCGATGGTGGCAAGCACGAAGGTTCGCAGGACCGGCCCCCGTCGGGGAACCAGGTGCCGATCGACAGGTTGAGCACGGTGAGGGTCGGGAAGACCGCGCTCCAGATCATGATTGCCGGCTGGTGCGTGGCCTGAGGACCTGCGGCTTCGGTGCGACCAAGTGTGCGGGAGTCGTCGGGTCGGGCTGAGGGATGGTTTGTGGACGAACCCGAGCCGCATCAGGGCCCGCATCAGTAGGAGGAGCGCCGCGAGCGGAGGACCGGCCAGCCAGTGCATGCCGGGGTTCGGGGTGGGCAGACGCCGCCGGGGTCGCTCCTCTACGCTCCAACTGCACGGTTTGGACCGAAGGGAGCCGCCGATGGGTGACCTTCTCGTGGAGAACAAGCTGCTCGTTCCGCAGCCTCACCGGGACCTGGTCCCGCGCCGTCGCCTCACCAACATCGTCGACCGTGCCTCCACCTGTGCCCTGACCGTGGTGTCGGCCCCACCAGGTTTCGGAAAGACGACTCTTCTGGCACAGCTGGCAGCAGGCCTCGACGAGCAACCGGGAGGGCACGCGGTCGCCTGGGTGTCCCTCGACGAGCGTGACGGCGAACCACGCCGGTTCTGGTCCTACGTGTTGCACGCAGTGGAGCGGGCGAGCCCTGGCGCCGCCGCATCGGCACTGGATCTCCTGGACTCGGCGATCGGGACCCTCGAGGGTGTCATCGCCGCCCTGGTCAACGAGCTGAGCGTCCACCCTGGCGAAGTCACCCTCGTGCTCGATGACTTCCACCTCGTCGACGACCCCGCGATCAGCGACGACCTTGCCTTCCTGCTCGACCACCGACCGCCACAGCTCCATCTCGTCATCGGCACCCGTGCCGACCCCGCCCTCCCGTTGGCCCGACTTCGCGCACGGGGCGAGCTGGTCGAGGTGCGCGCCAAGGACCTGCGCTTCAGTGCTGACGAAGCAGGCACGTACCTCAACGGCATCCACGGCCTGGACCTGAGTACCGCAGACGTCGCGTCCCTCGAGGCCCGAACCGAGGGATGGATCGCCGCACTCCAGCTGGCGGCCGCCTCGCTGCGCGACCGCGACGACAAGACGGCCTTCATCTCCGGGTTCGCCGGCGACGACCGATTCGTCGTCGACTACCTCGCCGACGAGGTGCTCGACCGGCAACCTGCTGCGGTTCGCCGCTTCCTTCTCGAGACGTCGGTGCTTGAGCGCCTGAGCGGACCGCTCTGTGATGCGGTGACCGACCAAGAGGACGGAGGGTCGACGTTGGTCGCGCTGGAGCGGCAGAACCTGCTCATCGTGCCGCTGGACGACCGTCGCCACTGGTACCGGTACCACCACCTGTTCGCTGATGTGCTCCGCTCCCGGCTGCTCACCGAAACGTCCATCGACGTGAGCGCGTTGCACCGGCGCGCCAGCGCGTGGTTCGAGCAGGTGGGCGAGATGGATGCGGCGGTTCGGCACTCGGTGGCAGCCGGGGATCTGGTCCGGGCCGCCGACCTCGTCGAGATCGCCGCCCCGGCCCTCCGCCGGCAACGAAGCGAGGGCGTGATCCGGAGGTGGATCGACATCATCCCCGACGAGGTCGTGGAGAGGCGGCCGGTGCTGGCGGGGATCTTCATCGCGGCGTTGATGGCCGACAACGAGTTTGGTGGAGTGGGGAAGCGACTGGACGACCTGGAGGCGGTGCTGGCAGGGCCGACTGATGCCGTGGTGGTGCGCGACCGGGCGGAGGCTGAACGGCTCCCGGCACTGATCGCGACCCAGCGGGCGGGACTGGCGCTGGTCGCCGGTGACCTCGACCTCGCCATCTCCGACGCCGAGGGTGCCCTGGCCGTGGCAGGTACCGACGACCTGCTCACCCTGGCCGCCGCTCGTGCGCTGAAGGGCCTGGCGTCGTGGGCGGTTGGCGACCTGCGGTCCGCGTACGAGGCGTACACGGCCGCAGCCCACGACCTCGCGGCAGCCGGGCACGTCGCCGACGTCCTGGGGTGCACGGTGACCCTCGTGGACCTGGCCCTCACACTTGGCCGGCTCGGCGACGCCCAGCGCTTGGCGACCGAGGCCCTGGGCCTCGCCCGATCGGCGACCACCGGCGCGGTGGTGCGTGGGACGGCCGACATGTGGGTCGCCCTGGGCCGAGTCGCCTGGCAGTACGGCGATGCCGCCACCTCGGCTCGCCATCTAGACCGGGCGGCCGACCTGGGGGAAGGCGCCGGCCTGCCCCAGCAGCCCTACCGGTGGCGGGTTGCCATGGCGGACGTGCGGGCAGCGGTGGGCGACTGGAGTGGCGCCGACGCCCTTCTCGAGGAGGCGGGTCGCCTCTACGTCGGGGACTTTTCACCGAACGTGCGCCCGGTGGGCGCGACCCGCGCGCGGCTCTGGGTCCGTGCCGGTGACCTCGCCGCAGCGCGACGGTGGGCGAGGGAACGACGGCTGTCTCCGCGCGAGGACGTCACGTACGTTCGCGAGTACGAGCAGCTCACGCTTGCGCGGATCCTGCTCGCCGAGTACGCGTTGTCCCAGGACCACGTGACGATCGCCGACGCCCTGCATCTCCTCGGACGACTCCGAGAGGCCGCTGACGCCGGTGGGCGGATCGGTACGACCGTCGAGGTGGCCGTCCTGACGGCGCTGGCCCGCCACGTCGTGGGCGACCGGACCCAGGCGCTCGAGTCGCTGCACCTGGCCCTCGCCCTGGCTCATCCCGAAGCGTGGGTTCGGGTGATCGCCGACGATGCCGTGGGGCTGCACGGTCTCCTCGACGAGCTGGAGGACCTCGACGGCGACCCCCAGTTCCTGGCTGAAGTGCGTGCGGCCGCCGGTGGGTCGGCGTCCTCGGCGGGGGGACCTCTACGCGGCGGTCGGACCGACTCGCCGAGGACCAGGAAGGCAGGACCGGTGGACACCCCGGACCCACGGCCCTCGTACGTCGAGCCGCTCAGCGAGCGTGAGCTCGAGGTGATGCGGCTGCTCGGGTCCGACCTCGACGGGCCGGCCATCGCTCGCGAGCTCAGCGTCTCCTTGAGCACGGTCCGCACCCACACTCAGCACATCTACACCAAGCTCGGGGTCAACAATCGACGTGCAGCGGTGCGTCGCGCCCACCAGCTCGACCTCTGACGCTTCGCCTCGCGGGGGAGCCGCTGGAAGCTGGTCCCTGGCCCTCATCCACGAATCATCACCGCGCTCGTCACCTGTGATGACGCGCCCTCATCACCCTGACTCCTACGTTCCGGACATCAACCGGAGCCCACCAGACACCCGGTGGGCGGAAACGACGAGGGAGCGGTCAGTGGACCGGACCACCAGAGATCAGCCGGGCGGCTGGTACGAGATTCGCCTCGACGGTCGACTGGACCCTCGCTGGGCTTCGTGGTTCGAGGGCTTTGACCTCAACCCGGGCGAGGACGGCAGCACCGTGCTTCGCGGTCGCGTTCCGGACCAGGCGGCGCTGCACGGCGTCCTGCACAAGGTACGGGACATCGGTGTCCCGATCATCTCGGTCGCCCAGGTCGACTTCCCATGAGCTGCCAGCACAGCAGCCCACCCAACGCATGACGACAAGGAGAACCCCATGAGCACGCTCCAGAAAGCCCCCACCCTCCGACGTGGGCCGGTGCCCAGGAACTCGCTGAGGACCACCGCTTCCGTTGTCGGCTGGCTGTTCATCGTCACCTACATCACGTCGATCGCCTCGAAGCTCGCGTTCTACCCACCGCTCTTCGACGGCGACTACGTCACCGGCCCCGGGGAGGACACTCGAGTGCTCTGGGGGGCCGTCTCCGAGGCCGTGCTGATCATCGCGAACATCGGCACTGCCACCTACTTGTGGCCGGTCCTCAAACGACAGCACGAGAGCCTTGCGATGAGCTACGTGGCGGCGCGGATCATGGAGTCCGTCTTCATCGCAGTCGGCGTCCTCAGCGTGCTCACGGTCGTGACCCTGCGGCAGACGTACGCCGGCGGCGACGCGGGCGCGACCGCCGGCCTGAGCGTCACCGGCGACGCCTTCGTCACCCTCCAGGAGTGGACGTTCGGGCTCGGGCCCAGCTTCGTGGTCGGGGTCGGCAACGGCCTGATCCTCGGCTACCTGATGTACCGCTCCCGGCTGGTGCCGCGCAAGCTGGCCGCCCTGGGGCTGGTCGGGGGGCCGCTGATCATCCTGTCCGGTGCCGCCGCGATGGTCGGCGTCATCGAGCTCGACGGGACCTGGCAGATACTGGCAGCGGTCCCCGAGTTCTTCTGGGAGCTGGGCCTGGGGATCTACCTCGTCGTCAAGGGCTTCAAGCCGTCAGCGGTCACCGAAGGAATGGATGACGAGCGATGATCCGCGTCGAGGGCGTCACCAAGCGGTACGGCGCCTCGACGCCTCCGCCCAGAACGGTGGCCGCACAGGTCGCGAGATCCTCACGCTCGCACAGAAGACCATGGGCCTGCGGGCCGGTCGGGTCGACGAGATGCTCGACCTGGTGAGCCTGACCGAGGGGGAGGCCGGACGACGCGTCCGCGACGACTCGCTCGGCATGGGGCAGCGGTGGTCGCGGACGACTCGTCCTCATCGGCAAAGGCCGGATCTTGGCCCAGGGCACGAAGGGCGAGCTGCTCGCCTCCATCGGAAGGCAGTCACCTGTTGGAAGGGCAGCACAGACTCCGCGCGCTTCGCCCACGTACTACCTCGGCGGCTGCTTGGGACCTGGGCCGCGGCCGAGTCGTTGTGCCGACGTCTTCGTCCTCCAGGTGCTGACGAGGTAGGAGGTCAGTGGGAGGCGGCGATCAACAGCTCGGCGAGACGCGCGGGTTGCTCGCGGAAGATCCCGTGGTCCGCAGCGATCTCGACGATTTCGGCGCCCACCGACGCTGCCATCACCCGTTGGGCCTCCGGCGGCACCAGCGTATCGGCGGTCGTCAGGATGTAGGTGCAGCGGCGAGAAGCCGGTGGTTTCCCGCGCCACTTCTGGCGCAACGCAGCGATGCCCTGCGCGCGTTGCGTCCGTTCCAGGTAGATCCGTACCGCGTCCCGTTCGGCAGGCTCGGATGAGGCGACGTACATGTCGATGTTCAGGGCGCACAAACCAGGGCCGGCCCTTAGTACCAGTCCGTCGAAGGCGGCGATTCCTGCTTCCTCGCCGGCCTCGAACGGATCGCCGCCCACGAAGAGGTCGAGCACCGAGGAACCATCCCGCGGGATCCAAGCCGCGACGTAGACCACCGGCACGTCGGGGTGGTCGACGGCGACCATGGAGGCGGTGAAGCCCCCGAACGAGTAACCGACCAGCACGACCTCCGTCAAGTCATCGGGCAGGAGGGCGCGCACGGCGTCCGCGTACTCCTCCAGGGTCGCCCCAGCCTTCCCACACGGCAGATCAACGACGATCACGTCGTGGCCAGCCAAAGCCAACGGTTCGATGACCGGCTCCATGGTCAAGGGTGTATCCCAGGCTCCGGGGACGATGACGAACGTGGACACAAGCAGATCCTCCTCGGGCACGAAGCGGCGGTGACGGGCTCTGAGGTGAGGCTGCGTGCCCAGTCACCGCTGACGATCGCGACGATGTACCCATCATTGTTGATCTGGTTGAGCCTGGCCGGCCAGGGGCTGTCTTGTCGGATCGCGGCGGTGACCGCGTCCTGCCTGACGGTTGACCGACTGCTTGATTCCACAGTCCCGCTTGCGGTGCCCAAGGGAGCTGCAGAGGGCGGTTGACCTATGGTCGGCATCATGAAGCGCTACGTCGCACTTCTGCGCGGTATCGCCCCGAGCGGCGCGAACATGACGAATGACAAGCTGCGCGGGGTGTTCGAGGGGCTCGGGTTCACGGCGGTGGGGTCGGTGCTTGCGAGCGGCAACATCACGTTCCGCACGGCCGAAGCGGACGTGACCTCGCTCGAGACACGGATTGAGGAGGCGCTCGTCAGCAGTCTCCGTGTCAGCAGCCGAACGATCATCCGCGATTCCTCTGAACTGCGCTCGCTCGTGGACAGCGACCCCTTTCCCGGGTTGACGCATGATCGTCGGACCTACCTCACCGCAACGTTCCTCAAGGACGCTCAGCTATCCCCTGACGTCATGGCGGCGGAGCCAGTTCGGTCCACACGGGTTGTCCGATATGACCGCGCCGCTCGCGCCGTTCTAGCCGTCACTGACAACAGCGACCCTGGCGCAGCCTCTGGCTTCATGTCGTGGCTGGAGAGGTCCTGCGGCAAGGACATCACCACCCGTAGCTGGCTCACTGTTCAGCGAATCGTGAGGCAGCTGGAGAGCTGACTGGCCGAGCCCGCCCAGCGGCGAAGTGACGCCTCTTGCGCCAGCGGGCAGCGGTCGGGCTTCTTCGGACGTCCTCAGGCCGGCTGCCTTCATCGGAGGCGGGATCCGGGCGATCGGTAGCAGCGTTGCGCGGCGTGGCTGTCGAGGACCGACCCGTGGCCCCGGGTCAGCTCTTCTTCAGCGCTTCGGCGAGCATCACGAGGATGCCGCTGGGGCCGCGGACATAGGTGAGCTTGTACACATCCCCATAGGTCGCCACGGCGCGCAGCGGGCGGCACCCGTGTCTCGCGGCGATATCGAGGGCCTCGTCGATGTCGTCGACCGAGAACGCCACGCGGTGCATGCCGATCTCGTTGGGCCGGGTGGGTTCCGTCTCGATTGCTTCGGGGTGGATGTACTCGAAGAGCTCGAGGCGACCGTTGCCGTCTGGCGTCTGGAGCATGGCGATGTTGGCGTGGTTGCCGTCGAGGCCGACCGCGGTGTCGGTCCACTCTCCACTGACCGTGTCACGGCCGACGAGGGTGAGGCCGAGATCGGTGAAAAAGGCAATCGCCGCTTCGAGGTCGCGGACGGCGATCCCGACGTTCTCGAATTTGATGGGCATGGGTGGCACGCTACCGAGTCAGCACGATTCGCTCAGGCCGGCTGGCGGCCGGTTCCGGCTCAGTCGGGCAAGGCACCAGTTCGCAAAGTCCTGTCCCCGAGGCTCTGTCCATCTCTGTTGTCAGGCCTCGGAGCATGAGTTCCGCGCGGCAAATGAGCGACCTGCGCCGTCGGGAGATCGTGGTTCAGCCTGGTCCGTCGGGGTGCGCCGAATCGTAGGCACGGGAGATCTTCTTGGGCACGACCATGCGCCAGGCATCGACGACCAGCTCTCGGGCCTCGGTCGGCTCCATTGCGGCAAGGTCGGCGTGGACCCAGTTGAAGCGCAGGTCCGATGGTGACGGCATGTGGAACTTGTGCGGTTCGCTCTCGAGCAGCGCCTTGCGCTCCTCCTTGGGGAACGCGAAGCCCATGACGGTTTCGTCGAGGGAAAACGCCACGTAGACGACCTGCTTGACCCGGAACTTCACACGGCCGCGGACGCAGACCGGGTACGAGCGTTCCAACCCGGTGCCCAAGGGCAGAAGGTCGTCGAGCGCCGCCATGCTCAGTGCCCTTCGGCGGTGACGAAGGCACATCGACGTCCGGCACGCCGAGCCGTACCTGAAGTTCGCCCTGCTGGGGCCTTGTCCATCGGTCCTCCTAGGTCGGATGCCCACGCAACATCGACACCGCGCAGCCAGCCTGGCGGCCACGTGGCTCGTGTCACGGGGGGTGCCTCTCGCGTGCGCGTGATCGCTTGCCTGTTTGACGTCCACCACCCCGCGTGGTGCACGGTGGTGGTCTGCGTGAGCCGGAGGAACCGGTTCAAGTCCAGCCCGTCGCGGGGTCCGGTGAAGCCGCAGAGCGGCGTGTGAGATCGCAGAGTTCAGGACGCGACGAGGATTGCCATTGTCTCGGGGCGAACCGTGTCGTACTTCATCGCTTCAGCCAGTTCGTCCGAAGGCTGCTCCAGGCCAGCAAAGAGAACGTCGAGATCCGCGATGTCCATGACCAATCCGACCTTCGTCCGGTCCTGTGGGTTCACGAACGTCCGGATGTTGCTGGCGCCCAATGAGGGCAGGATCTCCTCACGCTTCGGCGATGAGAGCCAGCGGTCGGTGTCGGTGACTTCGTGGGTCACGATGATCGTCGGCATGACTCCTCCTTGGGCGATGTGTTCGAGATCGACACGCAGGCTCGGCAGAGTCTGGTGCGGCTCCATCGTTTCGCCGCCGCGTGTCGCCCGCCAGACCTCCAAGGACCAAAGACCATGACGTGACATGACTACGAGGCCGCGTGGCGCAACGCCTCATCATGGCAAGTCACCTTGGGTGCAACTGACGAACGGGGGCGCGGCCGGGTGCCCATGGAGGGACGCCGGGGGAGCCGGCTCGGCTGGACGTTCAGGGACGGCGCCGAGTTCATCGCAGAGCACCTGCGCTCCCGGCCCCGGGTTAGGGTGGCGTGATGCGGCTCCTGGGTGTGCTGGGTGGGATGAGCTGGACGAGCACGGCCGAGTACTACCGGCTGCTCAACCAGGGCGTCGCCACCCGGCTGGGTGGGCTGCACTCCGCCCGGCTGCTGCTCCACAGCGTGGACTTCGCGGCCGTGGCGGCGATGCAGCACGAGGGTGACTGGGCCGGCACCGCGGCGGTGCTCGTCGAGGCCGCCCAGGGCCTCGAGAGGGCGGGCGCCGAAGGTCTGCTCGTCGCGACCAACACCATGCACAAGGTGGCCGACGAGATCGAGGCCGCGACCGGCATACCGCTGCTGCACATCGCCGACGCCACCGCCGCCCGCCTGGTGGCAGACGGCCGGCGAACGGTGGGCCTGCTGGCCACCGCCTTCACCATGGAGCAGGCCTTCTACACGGACCGGCTGCGCCAGCACGGGCTGGAGGTCCTGGTGCCTGAGGCGGCCGACCGTGCGGACGTGCACCGGATCATCTACGACGAGCTGTGCCTCGACGTCATCCGTGACGAGTCCCGGGAGCGCTACCGGGAGGTCATGGATCGACTCGCCGAGCGCGGTGCCGAGGCGATCATCCTCGGGTGCACCGAGATCACGCTGCTCGTCGGCGCGAGCGACTCGCCCATGCCGCTCTACGACACCACCGCCATCCACGCCGAGGCGGCGGTGAGCTGGATGCTGGCGACGTAGTCGGCTGAGCGGCGCCGGTGCTGTACGCCATGTTGGAGGACGCGGGCGAGTTGCGCTGCCGCGCGTTCTGGCCGGTGACGTCGACGAAGGCATCCGCGAGACCATCGTCAACTGCTCGCTGGTCGTCGTGATCAGGGCGGTTGTGCCCTGGGGTCACGCCTGGCGGACGTTCGTCCACGGACGCGGCGAGCCATGGCGGTGACGGCGTTGCCGATGCTGGACACCAGCGCTCGGTGAGCCAACGCAGGGCGATTCGCGTAGGCCGCCAGGCTTGGGTCTCGCGGCCTGCGCTCCTGGTCGACTGAAACCAGCACCCTTGTCCGGGTCAGCCGGAACCAGTGACGAAAGCGGCGATGGTGATGCCGAACACCACATGGGCGAACAGTCCGACGCTCGCTGTCTGGGGACCGTAGTTGAGGCCGAGGAAGCCGGGTGGCTCGAGGAGGGACACCTCCGTCGCGTCGCTCATCTCGCTGCCCATCCGTGGGTGGACGAGGGGGAGGAGCACGTTGATGAGCACGGTGCCAGCGAACAGGCCGTGGCCGGCGCCGAACAGCGCACCGAGCCACCAGTCGTGCCGCTCGAGGGCGGTGAAGAGCAGGAGGTAGACCAGGGCGAAGAGCTGGCCGAACAGCAGGTGCAGCACGTAACCGAGCGCCTTCGCCGCGGTGCGGTCGTCGGTCACAGCGGTGCCGAGCAGGAACGGCAGGTCCATGCGGGTCAGGTGCAGCTCGGTTGCGGCGCGGAGCACCGAGGTGAGGACCACAGTCCCCACCAGCCCGCCGGCCACCGCCTGGAGGAGGTTCATGGGTGGTCGATCCCCTCCGAGGCCGCCATGGCGGCGCTGACCAGGGCCAGGTGGCTCAACCCTTGGGGAAGGTTGCCGAGGAAGTCCCCCGTCGCAGGGTCGATCTCCTCCGCCAGGAGCCCGACGTCGTTGGTCAGTCCGACGAGCCGGTCCATGAGGGCGGCCGCGTCGGCCACGCGCCCGGTGCGGGCCAGCGCCTCGACGAGCCAGAACGAGCAGGCGACGAACGCGCCCTCGTGGCCGGCCAGGCCGTCGTCTCCGGTGTAGCGCCGCAGCAGGTCGCCCCGCCCGAGGCGACCGCGAATGGTGTCGACGGTCCCGCGCCACCGGTCCGCGCGAGCCTCGCCGTACCCCGCCAGCAGTCCGAGCAGGACACCGGCGTCCAGCTCCTCACTCTCGGCTGACCTGGTGTAGCTGCCGAGGGTGGGGGAGTAGCAGCGCTGCTCGATGAATCGCCCGCACTCGACGGCGGCGAGGCGCCACTGCGCCTGCCGGGTGGTCGGGATGAGCCCACGGGCCGCCAGGCGGCAGGCCCGGTCGAGGGCAACCCAGCACAACATCTTCGAGTGCGTGAAGTGCCGAGGTGCACTGCGCACCTCCCAGATCCCGGCATCGCGCTCGGACCACTGGCGCGCGACGAGGTCGGCCACCTGTGCCAGTCGCCGGCCGATGTCGGGGTCGAGCTTCCCGCCGGCCTCGACGTGCAGCCAGGCGCAGTCGAGCAGCTCGCCGTAGGTGTCGAGCTGCTGTTGGGTCGCGGCGGCGTTGCCGACCCTCACCGGTCGGGAGTCGCGGTAGCCCCTCAACGGCAGCGCCCGCTCGCTGGCCCGCGGTCCGCCGTCCAGACGGTAGAGCGGCTGCAGTCGTGGATGCGTCAGCTGGGTGGCCTGCACGAGCCACCAGAAGTAGGCCTCGGCTTCGGCCGTGCAGCCCAGCCGCAGGAGAGTGCCCAGGGTGAGGGCGGCGTCGCGGACCCATGAGTAACGGTAGTCCCAGTTCCGCTCGCCGCCGACGAGCTCGGGCAGCGACGTCGTCGCCGCTGCCGCCACCGCGCCCGAGGGGCTGAAGACCAGCAGCTTCAGCGCCAGGGCACTGCGCAGCACGACCTCCCGCCACGGGCCGTCGTAGGTCAGTCTGCCGCACCAGCGGCGCCACCCCTCCAGGGTGCGGTCGAAGCGTTCGGCCAGGTCACCTGCCGACGGAATCACCAGCGGCTCACCGAATGCGCCGCACAGGGCCAGCACGCTGTGGGAGCCGGGCGTGGTGGTGAGCCGACCCCGGATGCGGCCGTCGGTGGCCGAGGGCACACCCGCGCCGAAGGAGATCACGGCGACGACGTCAGAGCCTGCGGTGGCGACCGGCACACCGGCCCGCTCGCCGAGGCGCACCCGGCGCTTCCCGAAGCCGAACTGCGGCCGCACCGACCAGGCCAGGTTAACGGTGCCCTCGCGTCCCTCGACGCGCCGCTGGAGCTCTCGCACCGGGCCCAGCCGGCTGCCGTTGAGCGTGAGCGCGTCGAGCACCCGGACCGATCCGGACTCGGTGCGAAAGACCGTTTCGAGCACGTTGGTGCCGGGCAGGTAGCGGCGCTGCACGGTGAAGGCCTCGACCGGGGCGAGGGTGAACGCGCCTCCTCGGTCGGGGTCGAGCAGGGCGAAGAGGCAGCCGTCGGAGTCGAGGTTGGGCCAGGCGAGCCAGTCGATCGAGCCATCCTCGGCGACGAGGGCGACGCTGCGGCCGTCGCCGAGCGCCGCGTAACCGCGCAGCGGCGCGAACCCGTCGGTCCTGCGCGGGCGCGTGGCTGGGACTGCTGTCGCACCGACACAGCCGGTGCCGCCTGCGTCGACGGCCGCCGGGTCACCACGCCTCATGACGCACCAGGAGGCTGCAGCTGCTCGAGGGGCACGTCGGTATCGGCCAGGAGCGAGGCGTCGACGACCGCACCAGAGCGGATGAGCGCCTGCACGGCGTCGA
The DNA here is from genome assembly GCF_029222705.1 of Knoellia sp. p5-6-4. Taxonomy (NCBI): domain Bacteria; kingdom Bacillati; phylum Actinomycetota; class Actinomycetes; order Micrococcales; family Intrasporangiaceae; genus Knoellia; species Knoellia sp. p5-6-4. The sequence goes on along the minus strand of NZ_JARGZF010000001.1, from coordinate 161,599 downwards.
CCTGCCCCCACTCGTTCACGCCCATGCCGGCTGCCACCGCTCCGTCACGCACCCAGAAGGCCATGAACCGGCCGGATTCCTCGTCTCCGCGGACGACCACCTCATGGGCTGCAGCAGGGTCGACCCACCCTGTGTACTCGAGCCCGAGGTCGTACTGGTCGCTGAAGAAGTAGGGGAGCCGGTCGTAGGGGGAGTCGACGCCGAGGATCGAGGCGGCCACCGTGTCGGGCTGGTGCAGGGCGTTGTCCCAGTGCTCCACGCGCAGCCGTCGGTGCAGGGTCGGGTGCCAGGCGTTGGCCACGTCTCCCGCCGCGTAGATGGCGGGAGCCGAGCTGCGCAGGCCCGCGTCGACCACCACACCGTTCGACACCTCGAGACCGCCCTGCAGGGCCAGCTCGGTGCGGGGCTCCGCCCCGATCCCGACGACCACGACGTCGGCGTCCAGGCTGCGGCCGTCGGCGAGCACCACGCCGGCCACCCGACCGCGGCCGCCCTGCCGGAGGGCGGTGACGTGCACCCCGCCGCGGACATCGACTCCGTGGTCGCGGTGGGCGCGAAGGAGCACGCCAGCCATCCGGGCGCCGAGCACGTGCTCCATCGGCACCGGTGCCTGCTCCAGCACCGTCACCTCCGCTCCGTGCGACGTTGCCGCGGCGGCGACCTCCAGACCGATCCAGCCACCCCCGATGACGACGGTCCGGGGACGGCGCCCCAACGCGGCATACAGGGCGGTGCTGTCCTCGACGGTGCGCAGGTGGTGGACACCTGCGAGGTCGGCACCGGGGAGGCGCAGCCGTCGTGACCCTGCGCCCGTGGTGAGCACCAGTGCGCGGTAACGAATCTCGGCCGTGCCGGCGACGGACAGCCGGCGCTCGCGCGGGTCGAAGCCGGTCACGGCGTGTCCCGTGACCAGCTCCACCTCGTGCTCGTCGTACCAGTCCTCGGCGTTGACGAGGATCTTCTCGCCGAGGGGACCGTCGATGAGGTGGCTCTTGGACAGCGCCGGCCGCTCGTAGGGCGGGTGGGGCTCCTCGCCCACCAGCACGACGTCTCCGTCGTAGCCACGGGCCCGCAACGCCTCGGCTGTCCTGGCGCCGGCGAGCCCCGCTCCGACGATCGCAACAGTGCTCCTGGACATCAGACCTCCTGTGGTGGTGCCGGGCCTCAGCGAGGGCCGTGGGTGAGCGCGAGGAACTCGGCGCGGGAGCGGGCGTCGGTGCGCAGCGAGCCGAGCAGGCTCGAGGTGATGGTGGTGGTGCCGGGGGCCTGCACCCCGCGCAGGGTCATGCAGAAGTGTTCGGCCTCGATGACGACGCCCACGCCGGTCGGCTGGAGGTGCTCCTGGAGCCAGCCCGCCACCTGGGTGGTCAGGCGCTCCTGCACCTGCGGGCGTCGCGAGAAGTGCTCCAGCACGCGTGCGAGCTTCGAGAGGCCGAGGATGCGCTCGCCCGGCAGGTAGCCGATGTGGGCGGTGCCCACGAAGGGCAGCATGTGGTGCTCGCAGAGCGACCGCATCGGTATGCCGCGTGCCACGATCAGCTCGTCGTAGCCCCCGTCGTTGGGGAAGGTGGTGAGCTCGAACGGCCTCGGGGTGAGCAGCTCGGACAGCGCACCGGCCATGCGCTCGGGCGTGCGCTGCAGCGACTCGCTCGTCAGGTCGATCCCGAGACCGCTCAGGAGCAGCCGGGCGCCGGAGGTGGCCGTCTCGGCTGCGGCGCCGGGTCGCCCACCGTGTGGTCGCGGCCCGGGTGCCACCCCACGCAGTGCCCGGCCACCGGAGCCGTGGGTCACTGGCTCCGCGCTCACGGCGCTGCCTTCCGCCGCCATGAGGCGTGCGCGGAGTCGTACCGAGTGCCGAGGCGCTGCAACGCGACTGCTGCTACCAGCAGGCCGACGTCACGCAGCGCGATGTCGTAGAACCTCTGCAACAGAAGCAGGTTGGCCACGATGCCGGCAAGCCAGGCAGCCACCACTGCGGCGCCGACGCGCGGACGGACCGCCACCAGAAGGCCCGCCGCGATCTCCACGAGCCCCACGGCATACATCGCCTGCTGTGGCGTGACGGGAAGCAGGTCGCTGATGCCCGGCGCGAGGTAGGTCTCCCAGTCGGTCAGCAGGTTGGTGAACTTGTCGGCTCCGAACACCACGGGCGCGACCACGAAGGTGCTGCGCAGCAGCACGTAGGCCTGGTGCGCGGGGTCGGTGCGCAGTCGAGCCCTTCCCGCCGGCTGGTCGGTGGATGTGGTCGCCATCATGGTCCTCCTCGGTCCAGGCGCGTCCTCCGCGGTGCGCGACCCGTGACGGGACGCCGAGCACGTGGGAGGCTGTCATCGTGTTAGAGCGCACGGCTCGCGTCGGTCTTACCGACCTCGCGGACTGCGGTAAGACATCGACCTCCGCGCGCAGCAGACAGGGCATGACGACGAACTTCTCTCCCGCCCGGCGTCCGTGCCTGGGCTCTGGTGCTGCGACCGACATCGTCGGTTGGCGACGGTGCCGCCTGCTGGAGTACGGCTTCCCGCCCGCTCTGGCCGACGAGCTGGCCCGACAGCGGGTCGACCTGCACGCTCTGCTCCAGCTGGTCGACCGTGGGTGCCCACCCGAGCTCGCGGCACGGATCCTCTCGCCACTGGAGGGGCTGCGCCGATGACGGTGGGCAGCGCAGGCTGCGGCGGGCGCGTGTCGACGGACCAGGGCCCGCGGACCCGACCGCACGAACCGCTGGACTGGATCGCGGCCCTGACGACCCCCGGGCCGGAGCAGACCGCAGCCCAGCGGCAGCTGCACGGTCTGATGGTTCGGGCTGCGGCGCACCAGGTGTGGCGGTTGCGCAACGCGCTGCCGGACCCGTCACCGGCCGCCGTCGACGAGATCGTCAACCAGGCCGCCGACGAGGCCATGACGAGCCTGCTCGGCAAGCTGCACACCTTCGAGGGGCGCAGCCGGTTCACGACGTGGGCCTTCAAGTTCGCGATCGTGCAGGCGGGCACCGACGTGCGGCGGCTGCAGTGGCAGCACCGGCAGGTGGAGCTGGGAGACCTCGACGTGCCCGCGACAGCCGGCGAGGGACCCGAGGAGCAGGCGGAGGCGACCGACCTGGCTCGGGCCGTCGCCGACGCGATGCGGCGCCGGCTCACCCCCTACCAGCGCCGCATCGCTGTGGCGCTGCTGGTCGAGCAGGTGCCGATCGACGTCCTCGCGGAACGCCTGGGCACCACGCGAGGCGCCCTCTACAAGACCGTGCACGACGTCAGGTCTCGCCTCCGCGACGAGCTGACCCTGACCGGACACCTCGACGCGGCGTCGTCCCCTGGCGGGGGCGCGCGACACCGCAGCACCCTCCGACCCGAGGCAGGGACCTCATGACCACCCCTTCGCCACGCCAGCTGACTCCCCGCGTCGTCGCCGACCTCCTGCTGGACACCACGCCATGGCTCTCCTGCGAGGAGTGCTTCGAGCGGCTGGACACCCACGTCGAGGCCGTGCTGGAGGGGGGTCCCCGCGACGTCGCCATGGAACGCCACCTGCTCGGCTGCCCTGCCTGCGCCGAGGAGGCCGCCTCGCTCACGGAGCTGCTGCAGCAGGACCCGGCCGACTGACCGCCGTTGAGAGGTCCCCCGTTCAGGCGGAGGTCGCCAACCAGGCCAGGACGTCCCTGATCCGCGCGAACGCATCACTCAGCCAGGCGCTCAGGTGCGGCGTGCGACGAGGTGTCGGTAGCCGGTGAGCAGGGCGAGTCCGTACAACAGGCCGACGACGACCAGCAGCGCATCGAACCCGAGGACCAGGGAGAGGTACTCCAGTGCCCCGCCGACCATCGCACCGAGCAGGTTGGCGCCGAACGCCGTTGTGGACGACGCCGTGTCCTTGAACCGGACCGCGAACACCAGGTTGGCCAGGAACACCGGGAGGAAGGCGATCGTCACTGCTGCAGCGAACCGGGGGGCGGGCGCCAGGTCGAGCAACGACTCCTGCGGGATCAGCCAGGCCGCCGCGAGGGCGGCGAGCAAGGCTGCGTACAACCACAACGGATGCCGGATGCGCACCCGCCGCGCGACTTCGATCGCGGCCAGCACGCTGACCAGCACCCCAGCGAACACCGCCGCGTTGACCGCCCACGTCGTGCCGAACAGCAACGCGAACTGCACCACGTTCTTGGTCTCGAGGAGAAGGAACGCTGCGCCCATGAAGAACAGGTCCACGTAGGGCACCATCTGGCGCAGCGGTCCCGCGGTGACCCTCACCAGGACCACCGACGCCAGCAGCACCAACCCGAGCATCCACAGGTAGAACGTGGGGACGGACCGGGTCCCGAGGTAGGGAAACGGCCGGTCGTCGACCGACGGCTCGAGGGCCGTGCCGCGTGGCGCCCAGGTCTGCGGGCAGCCCCCGGTGCCGGCGTCCTTGTGCAGCGACAGCACCGCCTGTTGGCGCGGCCCGTAGGCGGGTCCGAGCTGGACGCACGGCGCGACTCCGTACACCGTCTTGATCGTGTTGGCGTACCTGTCGAGGAGCCAGGGCTCGTAGTAGTTGTACATCGCGAAGGTGCCGTCCGACTTGAGCAGCGACCGGGCACGATCGAGCGCCTGCGTGGTGAACAGGTAGTTCTCCAGCCGCAACGCGGACTGCCCGGTGACGATGGTCGCCGAGTCGGGCAGTGCCAGCAGGATGAGGTCGTAACGGCGGTCGGTGCGCTCCATGAACGCCCGCCCGTCGTCGACGTGCACCGTGACCCTGGTGTCGGAGTAGGGCCGGTCGGGGTGCCGGTCCCGGCCGATCTCCACGAGAGCGGGGTCGATTTCGACGGCGTCGACGTGCCGGGCACCTTCGGCCAGTGCGACCGCGACGTCGTTGCCTGTGCCCGCGCCGACGACGAGCACGTCGTCGTGGGTGGTCGCGTAGGCGTACGGGTAGAGGTAGAAGGGAGAGCTGCGACGGATCTCCGCGACGGGCAGCGCGGTCTGCAACGGTGTGTTGTTGACCTCGACCCGCACGAGCCCGTCGGCGACGTCCTGGGTGTGGATCTTGTAGTAGGGCGACCACTGGAACGTCCCGGCGAACGACTCGACGCCGAGCACCAGCACCAGTGTCACGAGGCCGAGCACGGGCCAGGCCCGGAGCCGGCGACCCACCCGATCGCGCCCGTTCTTCCGAACGGGCGCTGCGGCCCACAGCCGCGGCCCGAGCAGGAGCCCGAGGACACTCGCCGAGACAAGTCCCCACGCCAGCGGCGGCATCCGCAGGAACGACACCACTGCGAAGGCGACGATTCCGCTGAGGCTGCCGAGCACGTCCAGTCGGTATGCCTCCAGCGCCGGGAACTGGGCGAAGGTGCGAGCCACCTCCTGCGCGAGCGCGACCATGACCGCGACGGTGAGAAGGAACACGATCGTGAGGCTGAGCGGGCGCGGCAGCGGCGGAGTGTCGAACAGGCCGACGAGCTCCCAGCGCCCGCCGCGTCCCGTGCCGGTCCGCACCGGGAAGAGCAGGACGAACCCGACGAGTGCTGCCAGCAGCATCGGCGCGGCTCGGAACAGCTCCTGAGGCGCCGACGCTCGCAGGAACCCGAGGCCGATGCCCAGGAAGCTGGCGAGCAGGACGAAGTTGGTGAGGTGGACGAGGTACAGGTTGTTCGACGACGTCCATCGGATGAGCGCCAGCTCCACGAAGAGCATGAGCGCGCTCGCCAGGACCAGGCGCACCCGAGGAGTGATGTACGCCGCGTCGTCAGGGCCCTCGTGTCCGTCTGTCGCCGTCGCCGTGCCTCTCTCTGAGTTCCCAAGAGGTGGTTGCCGCAACCTAGCAGTGCCATGATCGGTGCGCCCGCCGTCGGGGAGGTTCCGCACCGGGAGGGGTGCTCGGCCGTCGCGAGCTCGTGCCGCGACATCGGCGTCCTGCGGTCTCGGGCGTGCCACAATTGCGTGAAAAGACCGCACTGTGTGACGGTTCCGCCACATTGCGGGAAATCGGGGGATGGGGAGAAGCGTGGTCGTGACTCTTCCTGCCGGCTCGGCGGTGCAACCATGAGCGCGGACGACCCGGGTCGGGTTCGGGCCGAGATCGAGAAGGCCGACGTCGAGCAGGCCACGGTCCAGCACGCCGAGATCGAGCAGGCCAAGGCCATGGTGGCGCTGATCTTCGCGATCACTCCGTCGGAGGCCGTGGGCCTGCTCAGCCTGGCTGTGGACCAGCGGCGCTGGAGCCTGGCCGAGGTGGCTCGTGCCGTGCTCGAGCTCTCCCGCCAGCCACGCGGCGGTGACCTCGACCTGGTGCGCCACCGCTTCACCCTCCTCCTCTTCTCGCACATGGCTGTCGACGCGCTGGTCGAGCGTGCCGACGGCCACCGCCGTGCCGAGCGCGACAAAGCTGCCCTCCCCGAGCACTAGGGCTGCGGGGGTGAGCGGGGCCCTCCGCCCCAGCGTCACGGCCTACGGGAGCGCACTCCGCTGGACGTCGTCGTCATCGGGGCCGGTTGCCGGGCTCACGATGGGTCGGCACGTGAAGCGGAGGGGGCGTCGTTCACGATCCTCCCCGGCTGACCCGAGGGGGCACTCGCGGCGCACCCGCTTGGACTGGCTGCGCCCGTTCACCCCGGCATGCTCACCCTCGACGTCGTTGGTGACGAGATCGCCCAAGTCGAGGTTCTCGACCGTGAGCCAGTTGACCAACTCGGGGAGAGCAGCAGGTGCGAACGTGTCAGACGATGGCCGGGCGAGCTGGGTCAAAGGGGTCCCAGTCGAGCTGCCAGAACCGCTCGAGGCCTTCAGCTCGGATGAACAGGCGCTCGCTGTCGTGGATGGGGTACATGCCGGCGATGTTGACCACGTCTTGCGGGCCCGCGCCCTCAGGTGCGCCGAGAACGTTGAGGTAGTCGGCTCGCTCCATCACGGCAGGAGCGAATACGACAAACGCAGTCATCGTCGTATCGGTCGCGATGGGCTCGCCGAAGTCGATGGTGTCGCCGTACGCGAATGGGCAGTCGTGGACCAGGCTGCTGGCGAGGTGCCCGATGGCGTGACCCCACCGCTCGTCGTCAGACGCCATGCTGATGCAGAGCTCGGGCCGGCCGAGCCTCCACTCCTCGTGGTCGGCCGTGGACAGGCCGTAGGTGAGGCCGGTGAGCATGCCGGGCTCGGGTAAGTCGCGGTAGATGATGTTGGTGACCTTGTGCGGGCCGCCGGCCTGGCGATCGACCGGGTAGAACCGCGGCTCAACACCGCCGCTGAGGCGATCCAGATGCGCGAGGTACTGCTCAACCCGGGTCCCCATGCGGAGAGGTTATCCAGCCCGTCAGCGGTACGCAGTGCGGCCTGGGCCGTTGACACACACGCCCGCCCCTCACCGGTGAGCAGGGCATCGACGCGTGGACGCACATCGCCGGTCTGTGGCACCGCTCGGGCAGCGGCGTCAGGTGCGCAGCTCCATCCGGTGCTCCGGGGGCTCGTCGGCAGGCCAACCGTCAGGGATTCCTGTGTCGACGAACCCAGCCCGTTCGTACGACTTCCGCGCGCGGGGGTTGTCGCTGCGAACCATCAGGTAGGTCATCCTGCCCTGGCCAGCGGCCCACTCCGCGACCGCGCCGATGAGCTGACCGGCAACACCCGTGCCTCGAGCAGCCGGAGCCACCCACATCGACATCAGCTCAACCCATTCCTCTCCGACAGGCTGTCCACTGACGACACCCACCACCTGTGTGGCTTCCTGCGCCAGGAGAGTCAGCGGAACCTGAGTCAGGCGGGACTGCCAGCGCTCGGCGGGGGCATCGACCCAGTCGGCATGTCGTGAGCCGAAGGCCGCCGGAGACTCGGACAGCGACGCCAGCCGCACCGCCCGAAACCTCTCCCAGTCGGCAGGTCCGATCCGCGTTATGTCCACCCGCTGAAGTTAGCAAAGGACAGGATGGACGACCGGCGGCGATGGCAGCCGGGCGGGAGCGGCTGAGCGGTCAGGTGTCGCCGCCCGGGAGCCGATCCCCTTCCACGCCAAGGGCATCACACGTCGCGGGTCGACCGGGGGAACGTCGTCGGGGTGAAGTGGATGGCGCCGGCTGGCAGCATCCACGGCATGGCGACCAGCTCGAAGACGCCGGCTCGCACGGCCGGGTCCTCGCCCTTCAGCCGCAGCGCCTCCTCGGGGTCGCAACGCAGGATCGACAGGCCGCGGTAGTGCCGCCGACCGCCAGGCTCGCCGAGCGGGCCGGCAGCGAGCAGCACACCGCGGTCGTGCAGGTCGGCGAGGTGGCTGAGGTGCGCGTCCTGGAGCCGGTCGGCCTCGTCCTCCGAGAGCTGCGGCGGGTGCTCAGGGGTCACCAGCAGCACGACGGTGTAGCGGTCGAAGTCCATGCCGTCGATCGTATGCTCGTCCTGTGGCGATGCTGGCAACCAAGATCCATCCGCCGGCCCCGCGCCGCGACCTCGTCCCGCGGTCGCGCCTTGCGCAACGCCTGGGGCCGGGGGAGCGCCCACGACTGGTGCTCGTGTCGGCTCCGGCCGGGTTCGGCAAGACCACGCTGCTCTGCCAGTGGCTCGCCGAGGCCGACGACGACCCCCAGGTCGCGTGGCTCTCGCTCGACGCAACCGACAACGACCCGCGGCGGTTCCTCGAGAACGTCGTCGCCGCCCTGCAGGTGCAGGGCCGGCTCCCCGAGGCGGCCCAGCTCGTCGCCACGGGGGCCGAGGCGCCGGTCGAGGTGGTGTTGACCGCCGTGGTCAACGACCTCGACCTCGAGCCGGGCCGGACCCTGTTGGTGCTCGACGACTACCACGTCATCGAGGCGCCGGAGGTGCACCGCGCAGTGACCTTCGTGCTGGACCACCTGCCACCCGAAGCGGCGGTATGCCGTGTTGGCCACGGAGTGGCGGCCCGCCAGAGCATGATGACGGCGTCGCCGTCGTCGTGGACCGCCTCGAACCCCAGCCGCTAGTGGAGCCCGGGCACTGGGTTGGATCCCACTGCCGGGTCAGCCGTCGCCGGCTTGAGGAGGCCTTCGGCGGTCAGCCATGTTCCCCGAGGAGGGCGGCTGCCTGAGGGGAATCGACCGTGGCGCGAGGACGCCGCACCACCAGCAGGACGGCGAACACGATGGCCCAGACGCTCCACAGGACGTAGCCGACGAAGTTCGCGTTGTCGATGATGGGCAGGTCCAGCGGGGACAGGACTCCGGCGACGATGAGGATCGCCGAGACGGCGCCGAGGACGGTGAACCACAGACCAGCCAGGGTCCGGTGCAGGGCGACGAGGACGAGCAGTGTCCATGCGGCGGTGAAGATGTACCCCAAGGTTTCGCCGATGACGTTGCCCAAGATCAAGTGCGCCATCTCGAACGCGTCGCGACCGCTCGCCGCGGTGGCCGGGTCGGTGCTGGCAGCATCGGCGGCAAACCCGGGCACCAGCAGCGGCCAGCGGGAGAGGCCGATGACCTGGACCACGGCGGCGGCGATGCCAACCGGGACGGCCCAGCCCATGGCCCGGTGGGTGGACAGGCGGCCCACGCCTATCGCGATGGGCGCGAACAGGGCCGCGGAGACCGCCATCATGGCGAACCAGAAGGTGACCTGTCCCTGGTGGGCGCGAAAGCTCGCCAGGATGTCGACAGTGGACTCCTTCAGCACGTCGGGGTAGTTGAACACGGAACCGAGCACGGTGAAGGCTGCGTTGGTCAGGATGGCTGCTGCCATGAGAAGGACGGCGGTGAGCGTGCGGTTCATGAGGACTCCTCCGAGATGTGCGCCGCTGCGGACGCGGTCCGGACCCTGACTGCGTGAAACGGCAGCCACAGCCGGTCCTGCAGTGCCGGTGCGCCCCGGGTGGTCATGCCGTGACGGCAGTCTTGGGTGCGGCGTCGAACGACGGGTGGTCCGGCGCGAGCCGGTGGGCACGAACCAGCAACCAGACGGCGAGCAGGGACTCGCCGACGAAGGTCACCGTGGACACGGCAGGCAGTGACCCCGCGGACAGGACCGCGGCCATGGTGTCGAAGGCGTACCCGAGCCCGGCGACGACGAGCAGGATGCCGAGGAGCCTCGGCATCTCTCCGGAGCGGAGAACCAGGTAGCCGAGCAGGGCCAGGTGGACCCCGAACAGCAGCAGGCCCGCCATCCAGATGTCTGTGAACGTGTCGACCTTGGCCAGGGCCGTGGCGTCGACCTGGGCGGGGGTGAACGCCGCGGAGTCCCTGGTGCTCAACAGGTCGGGTATTCCTGCGAGCTGGGCGATGGCCACGAGGAAGACTGCGGCGTAGGCGAGCCTGAACCAGGCAGCGAGCCTCGCGAGGCCGGGGTGGACGGGGCGGAAGACTCCCACGAGTGCCCAGGCGACCAGGACGTCCAGGGCCGCCACGGCATACAGGCTGGCGACGCCGAAGCGGAAGGTGCCGTCGGAGGCCAGGATGTCCGCGGCCGTCCTGGTCGCGTCGCCGTCGGTCACCAGCCCTTGGAGGACGGCGATGTTGGCGAAGGCGGCCAGCGCTGCCAGCAGCAGGATGCCGCCACCGGCGACACGTGCGGCGAGGTGGCGTGAGCTCTTGGCCCCCCACCTTGGCGGCCGAAGGACTGCTGGCAGTGACGGGCCGTCGTGCCCGATGGGTGGTGGCGCGGTGGGGTTAGACATCGTGGTCCTGTCCCGGACGGTCGGGGCCAAGGCGCCGGCTCCCGGCGCCGCAGCGGCTACGGCGTGCTCAAGGTGATGGCGACCTTTCCCCGGACCTCGCCGGCCTCGAGGTGGCGCATGGCGTCCGGCACCCGCTCCAGCGGGAAGGTGCGGTCGATGCTGGGTGTGACCTTGCCGGACTCGATGAGCTCGGTGAGCCGCTCGAGGTCGCTGGCGCGCTCCTTGCTGGCCAGCATGGTCAGCCGCTGCGAGACGAAGGGGGAGAGCAGCGGCGCCCGCAGCGAGCGGCCGAAACCCCCGGTCCACCTGCCACCTTCCTCGCCACCGACGATGACCAGCGTCCCGGTGCGCGTGAGGGTGCGACGAAGGCGCGACAGGGGAGTGTTCCCTGCGATGTCGAGGACCAGGTCGTAGTGGTGGGCACCGTCGGTGAAGTCCTCACGGGTGTAGTCGACGACGTGGTCGGCTCCGAGGGCCCTCACCAGGTCGAGCTTGCCGGTGCTGCACACGGCCGTGACTTCGGCACCGAGCGCCTTGGCGAGCTGCACGGCATAGCCGCCGACCCCACCCGAGGCGCCGATGACCAGCACCTGCTGGCCCGGCTCGACTCGGCCGGAGTCGGTCAGCGCCTGAAGGGCAGTGCCTGCGGAGATCGGAACGACCGCCGCCTGCTCGAAGGACAGGTTCGCGGGCTTGCGAGCGAGCTTGTCCTCGCGGGCCGCGGCATACTCCGCGAACGACCCTCGGCTCATCCCGAAGACCTCGTCGCCCACCGCGAACCTCGTGACCGCCGAACCCACGGCGACAACCGTGCCCGCGACGTCGATACCGGCCACGCCGTTCTTGGGACGACGGAACCCGAAGCCGATCACGCGCATCAGGTAGGGGCGGCCGGTCATCACGTGCCAGGTGCCCCGGTCCAGCCCGGCCGCGTGCACCCGCACGAGCACCTCGTTGTCGGCGAGCTCGGGGCGGGGGACCCGCTCGAGCCGAAGGACGTCCACGGTGCCGTAGCCGTCCTGGGCGATGGCCCGCATCTCGTGCTCCGAGGCCGCGGGCTGCTGGGTGAGAGCGGACTCCCTCGTGGTCTTGGCCATGTCTTTCCGATCTGTGGTCTGGCCCCGAGCACCGCCGGCGGGCGGTCCCCGGGCCGCTTTGGTACTTTGTACGAACGACGGTACCGTACAAAGTAAGACCCGCCTAGGGATCGACCTGGACCGATGGGAAAGTGGATGGCTGACACCGAAGGCGGGGGCGGACCGAACCGGCCCCGGCTGAGCAGGGACCTGGTGCTCCGTGGTGCCCTGGCGATCGCGGACAAGGGCGGTCTCGGCGCTTTGACCATCCGTTCACTCGCCCACGAGCTCGGCGTGAAACCGATGTCGGTGTACTACCACGTAGCCAACAAGGAGGAGATCCTCGACGGGCTCGTCGACATCGTCTTCAGCGAGATCGAGCTGCCGTCCAGCGGCGGCGACTGGCGCTCGGAGATGCGCCGACGCGCACACTCCGCACGCAGCGTGCTGCGGAGCCACCGCTGGGCGATCGGGCTGCTGGAGTCGCGTCCCACCCCCGGTCCGGCGACGCTGCGGCACCACGACGCGGTGCTCGGCGCCCTGCGCGCGGCAGGCTTCTCGCGCGAGATGACCGCCCACGCGTATGCGCTCATCGACAGCTACACCTACGGCTTCGCGCTCCAGGAGGCCAGCCTCCCGTTCGAGGCCACTGAAGCGGTCACCACGGATGTGGCCGGCCCGATCGTGGAACAGTTCGCCACGGACGAGTACCCACACATGGCCGACATGGTCAGCGAGTACTACCTGCGACCGGGGTACACCTTCGGCGACGAGTTCGACGTCGGGCTGGGGCTGATCCTCGACGCCCTCGACGCGGCGCTGCAGGCCAGCGCGGCGACGCGCCCACCGCGTGACCCGCTGCCGGAGACGACCACGAGAAGCGCTGTGTCGTAACGGGTTTGGCCTCCCTTACCGCTCCTTCTCGCGGTCAGGGGCTGGTGAGGATGACGAGCTGCTGGGTTGCCCGGGTCATCGCCACGTAGCGGTCGACGGCTCCTTCGACACCCGTGCCGAACGCCTCCGGGTCGATGAGGACGACCAGGTCGAACTCGAGCCCCTTCGCCAGCTCTGGCGTCAGCCACCGGACCCGGGAGGTCACGGGAACCCTGCCGGCATGGACGTCACCGGTGCCGATGACACAGGCGATGCCCTCGACGTGCGCATCGAGCCACGCGTCGAGGATCGTGCCCAGCTCCACCGTGGATCCGTGGGTGACGGGCACGCTGGCGCTGCGGACGGAGGTCGGCACGTTGGCGTCCGGGAGGGCGGCCCGGATGACCGGTTCGGCCGCCGCCATGACCTCTTCCGGCGTGCGGTAGTTGATGTTCAGGGAAGCCAGGTTCACGCGGTCGAACCCGACCCGCCCGAGCCGTTCCTGCCACGACTCCGTGAACCCGTGCCGGGCCTGGGCGCGGTCTCCGACGATGGTGAATGAGCGGGACGGGCAGCGGCCCAGCAGCATCTGCCACTCGGCGTCGGTCAGCTCCTGGGCCTCGTCCACGATCACGTGCGCGAACGGTCCGGCGAGCTGGTCGGGGTCGGCGCCGGGCTCTGCGGCCTCGTCGACCAGCGCACTCCGCAGGTCCTGCCCGCGCAGCATCGACATGACGTGCATCTCGGAGTCGTCGGTCGCGATGAGGTGCTCGACGACCTTCGCCATCTCCTCTCGTTCGGCGGCGAGGACCGCCTCGCGACGCCGCTTGCGCCGAGAGGCCGCCGGGTCGCCGAGTCGCTGGCGTGCCGCATCGAGCAGAGGCAGGTCGGACACCGTCCACGCACTGGCGTCGGGGCGTTGGAGCCGGCGGACCTCCTCGAGGCCCAGCGCCGGAGCGCACCTGCGCAGGTATGCGGGCACCGACCACAGGTCACCGACGAGGTCGGTCGCCTCGAGCAGCGGCCAGGCGCGGTTCAGGGTCGAGCGCAGCTCGCGGTTCTGCTCCAGCGACCTGCGGACCAGCACGGGCGAGGCCTCGTCGTCGTGCCGGTCCACGATGATCGTGAGCAGCTCCTCCCAGATCGCGTCGCGGGCCTCGTTGTGCGGTGTGCCGGGTGCCGGGGCGTCGAACGCTGTGGCCCAGTCGTCCGGGCTGAGCCAGATCTCGTCCCACGGGGTCGTCACCGACATGCCCTCGGTGGGCGGTTCCTCGTAGAGGGCGACGGCCGGCTCGATCGCCCGGACGAGGGTGACGGAGGCCTTGAGACGGGCCACGTCCGGGTCGGGCTCGGGCGCCGCCTCGGCTCCCTCGGGGACGAGGTCGCGCAGGGTGCAGGTCTGCACGCCCTCCTCACCGAGGCTGGGGAGGACGTCTCCGACGTAGGAGAGGTAGGGCTGGTGCGGTCCGACGAACAGCACGCCGCCACGGCGGTGCCCGAGGCGCGGGTCGGAGTAGAGGAGGTATGCCGTCCGGTGCAGGGCGACGACGGTCTTGCCCGTGCCCGGACCGCCGTCGACGACGAGGGCCCCGCGCGAGCCCGCACGGATGATGGCGTCCTGGTCGGCGGCGATGGTGCCGAGCACGTCCCGCATGCGCGCAGACCGGGTGGCGCCGAGGCTGGCGATGAAGGCGGACTGGTCGTCGAGCGCGGTTGCGTGGCCCTCGAACGCCTCCGCCGTGAAGACCTCGTCCCAGTAGTCGGTGACCCTGCCGCTGGTCCAGCGGTACCGGCGCCGGCTGGTCAGCCCCATCGGGTTGGCGTGGGTCGCCGCGAAGAACGGCTCGGCCGCGGGCGAGCGCCAGTCGACCAGCAGCTGGCGCCCCGTGCGGTCGGTGAGGCCGAACCGTCCGACGTAGACCGGCGCGGGTTCGTCTCCGATCACCATGTGCCCGAGGCACAGGTCCAGGCCGAAGCGTCGCAGGGCGCGCAGGCGTGCGGTCAGGCGATGGACCTCCAGGTCTCGCTCCAGCACCTCCTGACCCGCTCGGGCGGGCGAGACGCGCTCGGCGTCGAGGCGTTCGGAGAGCTCGGCGACCGTCTGCTCGAGGCTCGCAGCAATTGCCGCGAAGTGCTGCTCGTCGTCGGCGATCAGCGTCGGGTCGGCCTTTGCGGCCAGGTGCTCCGGAAGGTCGAACGCGTGGGTGGTCAAGGGCATTGTGCGATTCCCATCACTGGTGCTGGCCTCGGCCGGCGATTCTGCGGCACGACCCGGGTCTTGCCGCAAGGCCCCCTGTGCCCTATACGTTGAGAGTGGAGGGATGGGTGACCTCCCACCCGTCAGACTCCGGGGGCTCTGGGGGTTCGGCGTCAGTGCTGCCCCCGCTTCCGGTCGTCCTCGGTCACGCGCGCCGTGCGGCCGACCACGGTGACCTCCACGTCGGTGCCGTCCCGGCGGGTCAGGTCCACCTCGTAGAAGGGTCCCGTCGGTGCGTCCTGCACCTCGACCGAGTCGAGACTGGCGCGGGTCGCCTTGACGGCCAACGCAACAGCCTCGGGCAGTGTCAGTCGCAGGGCGGCCCGGTGCTGGGGCTTCGCACCGTCGGAGTCACGGTCCTGCCCGGTCACCCGCGCTGTGCGGCCGACCACGGTGACCTCCACGTCGGTGCCGTCCCGGCGGGTCACGTCGACCTCGTAGAAGGGTCCCGTCGGAGCGTCCTGCACCTCGACCTTGTCCACGCGGCCGTCGCCCCGTTGGACGGCCAGCGCGACGACCTGCGCCAGGGTCAGCGGCCGCACCCCCGAAGGTGCGGACGTCGTCGTGGTCGAGGGGCGTGCCGGTGTCGGCGGAGGCGTCGTCGACGTGGCTGCTGCGCGATGGCCGACCCCGACCGGGGGTTCGGGGGCGTTCACGTGCTGACGGGGGACGTCGCTCGCGGCACGAGTGGCGAGGGCCGCTGAGCCACCCGCGGCCAACGCGGCTGTGCTCGCGAGCGCGAGACCGAGCAGGGCGGACCGGCGACGAGGAGTCAGGGTCATGGCGATTCCGTTCGTGTCGAGGGCTTTGGTGGTGGCCTGCTCACCACTGTGGTTCCTCGACAGGGCAACGGGGCACCACCCCTAGGTGGGCCAGATGCCCACCTCTCAGGGGTCTCTCCCGGAGAGGTGGGCGCGCTCTCGTGTCAGTTGCGCGACCCCAGGTCAGCGGCGACCGGCGCCGCCGCGCCCGGCGCGCCCGCCGCCTGAGGCGTCGTGGTGGCCGCTTCCGGGACAGGCTTGCCGAACATCGTGCAGACGGCCTGCAGGACCAGCTCGTCGAACTTCTTCGCGATGGCCTCGTTGGGCTCGGTCGACATCACCAGGACAGCGCTGCGAGTGCCGGAGCGGTTGTGGTACGAGATGGTGATGTAGCCCGGGATGCCGCCGGTGTGGCCCCAGATCGTCCCGCAGGGCGTGTCGACCGTGAGGATGCCCAAGCCGTACCCGGCCCCGGCGAAGACGCTGACGGTGGTGGTCATCTCGCGGAGCAGGGAGCGGGGCAGCAGGTCACCGGACAGCAGCGCCTGGTAGAACGTCCTGAGGTCCTTGGTGTTGGACACGAGGGCACCAGCGGCCCAGGCCCACGTCGGCGTCCAGCCCGACGTGTCGAGGTAGCCGGCGGAGTAGAGACCCGGCGGCGTGTACCCGTGGGCGTACGGGCCCCGGAAGCGTGGCGCGTTCGCGAAGTACGTGTCCTCGAGGTGCAACGGCCTGGTCACCCGCCGTTTGACCAGGTCTGCGACAGAGGTGTCGGAAGCCTTCTCGATCACGAGGCCCAGCAGGATGTAGCCGGTGTTGCTGTACGACCAGCTCGTGCCCGGCCGGAACATCGGTTTGTTCTCGAGGGCGAGGTCGATGAGCTCGCGTGGTGTCCACGCGCGGTACGGGTCCGCGAAGGCCTTGGCGAAGAAGTCGGGGTCGTCGGTGTAGTTGAAGATCCCGCTGGTGTGGTTGAGGAGCATGCGCAGGGTGATCGCGGAACCGCCGGGCACCACCCCCGGCAGCCAGTCGTCGATGGAGTCCTCGAGGTCGAGCTTGCCCTCACGCGAGAGCTGGAGCGCGATCACGGCGATCGCGGTCTTGGTGATGCTGCCGACTCGTGCCTGGTCCTGGGGGTGGAGCCGGCGTTCCGGGTCGAGGCGGGCGCGGCCGACGGCGAGGCGGGTGATGTCGTCGCCGTCGTCCACCAGGGCGTTGACGCCCGTGGCCCCTGCGTCGATGACGGCTTGCATTGCCTCTCGCAGAGCCGCTCTCGAGTCGTCCTCGTCGGCGCGGGCAGCGGCGGGAGCTGCCGCGGTCACAACGCGGACTGGGGGAGATGCCGTGGCCGGCGCGGAGGGGATGAGCAGGGCAAGGGCGGCAGCACTGGCCGCGGCCAAGGCGGCGAGGCGGCGTGGTGTGGCAGTCATGTGGGGAACCTCGTTCGCTTGGCAGGACCGGTGCCGCCCCCTCTTCTCCACACTGTCCTCCGGCGGGCATCGCCGCACCAGACCTGAATCGGTGAGCGGTCCGCGCCAGCCGACCGGGGGCGGGGTCGTCTGGTGGCAGCCGGCCTGCCCTGCGGGGAGCGTGTCGCGGGGCACGTGGAGGAGGTTGACGAACGCGCGCCCCGGGCATTGCATGGACGGTGACGCACCTGCAACCCCTGGGACCAGTCATGGCCGACGGAACATACGACGTGGTGGTCGCCGGCGGCGGGCTCGCAGGGTCGGCGCTGGGAGGTGTGCTGGCGCGGTCCGGTCTCGGTGTCCTCGTGGTCGAGAAGGAGGGACGCTTCCGCGACCGCATCCGGGGTGAGCTCACCTTTCCCTGGGGACACTCCGAGGCCCTGCGCGCGGGACTGGGCGAACCCCTGGAGCAGGTCGGCGTCGTGCCGTTGCCCGTGCTCGACTTCTACCAGGACGGACGGCGCACGGACTCGCTGTGCTGGGAGACGGTCTCGATCGACGCCCTGCCCGCCGTGGGGTTCTCCCACCCGCGACTGCAGGAGGTGGTGCTGACCTGGTCCGAGTCGCAGGGCGCGACCGTGCTGCGGTCGGCGAAGGTCGTCGGGGTCCATGACGGCGACAGCCCCACGGTGTCCGTCGTCAGCGACGGACGCGCCGTGGACATCCGGGCGAGGCTGGTCGTCGGTGCCGACGGGAAGAGGTCGGGCGCCCGGCGGTGGTTGGGGGCGGACACCGTGACCGACCCTGAGCACCATTGGTTCGGCGGCCTCCTCGTGTCGGGCGCGCGCTGGGACGACAGCATCGCGTGGGCCACCACACCGGCCGGGGCAGTGGCGTGGTTCACCAACGGTGCCGACTCGTGCCGCCTCTACGTCCGGCTCACGGCCGAGCAGGTTCGCGCGAAGGGGGTTGGACACGATGCCGACGCGTTCCTGTCGTTCGCCGCGACGTTCATGCCGGAGGGAACGCTGGAGGGCGCGCATGCGGCGGGCCCGGTGGGCTTCTTCCCGAACAGCTGCACCTGGTCGAGCCGGATCGCGCTCGGGCACCTGGTGCTGGTGGGAGACGCGGCGGGGGCGGTGGACCCCACCCAGGGACTCGGCACGTCCCTGCTGTTCCGGGACGTCCGCGCCTTGAGCGAACTGCTCCTGGCGGACGGGGACTGGGTTCGGGCGACGACCGAGTACGAGCGGCAACGGCAGGCGTACTACGACGTGCTGCGTGCCTACGACCGGTGGTGCGCGCTCCTGGAGGCGGAAGTGGGGCCTGAGGCCGACCGGCGGCGGGAGCGCAACGCCGCCGCCCGTGAGACGGATCCCACACTCGGCGGGTTCGCCACCATCGAGGCCCGCGGGCCGGACGGGCTCGTCCCGGACGAGACGGCGCGCCGGGTCTACTTCGGCGAGTAGGCCGGCCGCAGGAGTGGCTTACGCCAACCTGCCCTTGACACGACCTCAGGACGGCGAGTCCATGGGAGGACCGAGAGAAGGAGCTGACGATGTACGGCTACACGATGCGGGTCGCGCAGGACATCGGCACGTACCGGGCCATGCACCAGGCGGTGGTGGACCTCATGGGTGACAACCGCGACGGGCTGATCCTCCACGTGGCCGCACCGTCCGCCAACGGCTTCGAGGTGACCGAGGTGTGGCACTCGAAGGACCTCCTGGACGCGTTCAACCGTGACATCCTGCCCGCCGCCATTCAGAGAGCCGGGGTGACGATGGACCCGGCGGACGTGCAGGTCACCGAGTTCGACCCGGTGGTGGTCATCACGCCGGGCGCCTACAGCTCCGACACCTAGGAGCACCGGCTGTGGGACGATGCGGCACGTGGGCACCAGAACGGCCGAGTCGCAGCGACTGCGTGACCTCGCGCTGCTTCGCCGGGTCCGCGACCGCATCGACCGGGAGTACGCGCAGCCGCTGGACGTCGAGGCGCTGGCCCGAGGCGTGAACCTCTCGGCCGGGCACCTCAGCCGCCAGTTCCGGTCCGCCTACGGGGAGTCGCCGTACTCCTACCTGATGACCCGGCGCATCGAGCGCGCGATGGCGCTCCTGCGCCGGGGCGACCTCACCGTCACCGAGGTGTGCTTCGCCGTCGGCTGTGCCTCGCTGGGCACCTTCAGCACCCGGTTCACCGAGCTGGTGGGCATGCCGCCCAGCACCTACCGGGCCCTGGCCGCCGGTGGAGCGGCCGCGATGCCGGCGTGTGTGGCAAAGCAGGTCACCCGACCGGTCAGGAATCGAGAAGCGCCGATGCCCCTCTCGCACCTAGCGTGAGAACCATGGACATCACCATCAGCTCGGCCTTCCTGCCGCACGATGACCCGGATGCCTCGCTCGCCTTCTACCGTGACGCACTCGGCTTCGAGGTCCGGGGCGACGTCGGCAGGGGCGCGATGCGGTGGATCACCGTCGGTCCGGTCGGCCAGCCCGCAACGAGCATCGTGCTGTACCCGCCGGGGGCCGACCCGGGCGTCACCGAGGCGGAGCGCCGAACCATCGCCGAGATGATGGCCAAGGGCACCTACGGCATGATCGTGCTGGCGACCAGGGACCTCGACGGAACGTTCGAGAAGCTGCAGGCCGGTGACGCCGAGGTGGTCCAGGAACCCACGGAGCAGCCCTACGGCATCCGCGACTGTGCCTTCCGCGACCCGGCCGGGAACATGGTCCGCATCAATGAGGTGCGCTGACGGTGGTGAGCGCCCCCGCGCGTGACCGAGCGACCCGCAAGGCCGACACGCTGGCGATGCTGGCGACACCCGCGATCGACGTGTGGGTCGCCACGGCGTCTGCCGCGGGCACCCCGCACCTCGTCCCGCTGTCGCTGGCCTGGGTGGGGGAGCGGGTGGTGGTCGCGGTCGAGGCGACGTCGGTCACCGCACGCAACCTGACCACCTCCGGCACGGCTCGCCTCGCGGTCGGGCCGACGCGCGACGTGGTCGCGATCGACGTCGTGCTCGAGAGGTCGGTCGACGTCGTGGCCGACGACCCCGTCGGCGAGGCCTACGCGACGCAGGCCGACTGGGACCCACGGACGAGCCAGGGCTACGTCTTCCTGGTGCTGCGGCCGACCCGCGTGCAGGCCTGGCGCGAGGCCAACGAGATCGCCGGCCGCACCCTCATGCGCGACGGCACCTGGCTGGTGTGACGCGTCCTGGTCTCACCTGGGGCTGGAGGGGCAGGGCGTGGTCGTGTCGCCCGCGCCTGTCGGGGGCCGGTCCGCCATCAGGTCCCTCGTCCGTTCGCGGGACAGGTTCCACTCGAGCCAGTCGTCGTCACCCAGCGGCTCGAGGCCGCGGGTGGCACAGGTGAACTGCTCGTCGGGAAGGTCGACCAGGGCCGGGTAGGCGTCCGCCGAAAGGTCGCCCAGGTACTCCCAGTCGATGCCGACGGGGGAGTCCTCACGGGCGATGTTGTGCTCCGCGACGTAGAGGTCGGGGTTGAGCAGGGCCAGCCCGAGCAGCCCGGCCGCTCCCAGCCGGACCGCGACCGGGACCAGCCAGCCGCTGCCGCCGACGACCCCTGCGACGATGACGAGCAGGACGACGACCCCCAGCCAGCCCTCGAAGACGGACACCAGCAGGCGCAGCCGGGTGAAGCCGTACGCCTCCTCGTACAGGTGCATCCGGTAGAGCGCCGAGACGACGACCACGAGCGTCATCGCGCACAGTGCCCCCAGCGCCAGGTCGCGTCGGCGCCCGGACGAGGCCTTGCGCGCTGCCCACGCCACGACGGTGAGCGTGAGGATCGTCGCGACGGTGAGCTGGCCGAAGCCCTCGTGCACGTACTCGGCGTAGGTGAGGCCAGTGGTCCGCTGCAGGTAGTCGTGGCCGCCGAACAGGACGGTCGCCTGCGCGACGAGGAACGCCAGAAAGACCGCGTCCACGACCAGCACCGGGGCCAGCCACTCGAACTCGTTGCGGCTGACGGGCGACGGCAGCCGGAGGCGCTCGACGGCGGGTGGGGCGAGGGCCACGAAGGCCGCCGCCAGGGTGCCTGCGCCGATGAAGGCGGCGAGGATGACGCGCGCCGGCAGGTCGTTCCAGGTGATGTCGGGCGTGACGGCGTCCACCCAGGACGCGAACAGGGCGTCGGCAGAGGCGAACAGGGCGCCGAAGACCAGGAGCAGCACGGCCGAGATGAGGGCGG
Organism: Knoellia sp. p5-6-4; assembly: GCF_029222705.1. NCBI lineage: Bacteria > Bacillati > Actinomycetota > Actinomycetes > Micrococcales > Intrasporangiaceae > Knoellia > Knoellia sp. p5-6-4. The sequence goes on along the minus strand of NZ_JARGZF010000001.1, from coordinate 140,398 downwards.
TGCGGGCCGCCGGCAGCCAGGCCTGGACGCTGCCGTGAGGCTTGAGCGTGCGACGGAGCCAGGGGAGCCCGCGCAGTGCTGCCAGCGGCACGGCGACCGCGGTCCCGACCAGGGCGAGGACTGAGGAGGCCTGGGTGGAGCTCGCCGCCGTCAACGCCAGAGCGGCGAGGAGGCACAACATGGTGATCCACTCCGCGTCGCGGACGAACAGCGGCACGAGCAGCAGCCCCACCAGGGCGGCGTCGACGGCTTGCACGCGGGTCCAGCGACGTCGGGCGGTGCGCGTCGTCGCGGCGACGAAGACCGTGCCGGCCACGACGCCGAACACCAGGGCAGTCCCCAGGCCGAGGTCGCGATCGGGCAGGACGGTGGCTGCGAGCGCACCGGCGGCTGCGGCCGCGGCGACGATGCCGGGGCGGCGGCGGGGGGCGTCGGGCCAGTACGCGGCCAGACCGGCGTGGGGTGGCCCGACCGGGGTCTCGGGGGCCGGGGCCGGTGGGGTGAACGTGCTCACGACGGGCTCCTTTCGCGTGGTCGGCTGGTGCGCCTCGGCCGGCAGCCTCACCTCGATGCGGCAGCCGCGGTCGGTGTCGGCGACGGCGATGCTGCCGCCGTGCAGCTGGGCGACCCAGCGGGAGATGGCCAGGCCGAGACCGGTGCCGCTGTTCTGGGCGGAGCTCGTCGTGAACCGCTCGAAGACCGCGTTGCGGTCGGACGCGGCGATGCCCGGCCCCTGGTCGGAGACGGAGAGCAGCACCTCGTCATCGTGGCGAGCGGCGCTGATCGTCACCTCCCCACCGGTCGGGCTGTGGCGGGCGGCGTTGTCGAGGAGGTTGGCGAGCAGCTGGTGCAGCCGGTCGGGGTCTGCCTCCACCGTGAGGGTGTGGGGCCTGACGTCGACCACGTAGTGCACGCCATCGGTGCGCGCCTGCGCGATGGCGTCGTCGAAGATGTCGGCGAGCCGAATCTCCTTGACCCGCAGCGGTGTCACGCCCTCCTCGACGCGGGAGAGGTCGAGCAGGTCGCCCACCAGCCGCCCCAGCCGCTCGGTCTGGGCGAGGGCGGTGCGCAGCTCCGCGGGTCCCGGGCTCGACACCCCGTCGACGAGGTTCTCCAACACCGCCTGCAGCGCGGAGATGGGGGTGCGCAGCTCGTGCGACACGTTGGCCACCAGGTCGCGCCGGTGCCGGTCCACCATCTCCAGCGTTGCCGCCGTCCGGTTGAAGGCCCGGGCGAGCTCGCCGACCTCGTCGCGCGAGGAGGTGTGCACCCGCTGCGAGTAGTCACCCTGCGCCATCCGCTGCGCGGCGACCGTCATCTCGCGCAGGGGTGCCGTCATGCCCTTCGCCAGCACCTGGGTCACGACCAGTGCCGCCGCGACGGCGACCGGCACGGTGGCCCACGGCGAGACGCCGAGCCGGGTGCCGATGACCGCCAGCACGGAGGCGACCACGATCGTGACGGCGACCAGCAGACCGAGCTTCGTCCTGATGGAGCTGACCCGGTCGAGGGGGCGCACGTCGTACCTCATGACCGGCGCTCCGCGGCATACCCGGTCTCCAGCGCGTAGCCGACACCGTGGACGGTGCGCACCCGGTCTGCACCGATCTTGCGCCGCAACGACTTCACGTGGCTGTCCACGGTGCGGGTGCCGGAGGCGTCAGCCCAGCCCCAGACCTGCGCCAGGAGCAGCTCCCGTGTGAGCACCGTCCCCGGCCGGGCGGCGAGGCAGGACAGCAGGTCGAACTCGGTCGGCGTGAGGTGCACCTCGTCGGTGTCCGACCACACCCTGCGCGACGGGCCGTCGATGCGCAGGCCGCCCACCCGGACGTCGGGGGCCGTGACGGTCACGGAGCGGGCGCGCTCGACGCGGCGGAGCAGCGCCCGGATGCGCGCGACCAGCTCCCGCATGGAGAACGGCTTGGTCATGTAGTCGTCCGCGCCCACGCCGAGCCCGACGAGGATATCGATCTCGTCGTCGCGGGCGGTGAGCATGAGCACGGGCACCGGATGGTCCGCCTGGAGGCGCCGGCACACCTCGTGCCCGTCGAGGCCGGGAAGCATGACGTCGAGCACCACCAGCTCGGGGTCCCACGCGGCAGCACGCTCGAGGGCGACGAGGCCGTCGTGCACCTGGTCGACCTCGAAGCCCTCGGCCTCCAGGCGGGCGGCGACGGCCTCGGCGATGGTGCGCTCGTCCTCGACGACCAGGACACGGGGCTTGTGGCTCACCCTTGGAGCGTAGGAGAGAGCCGGGGAGGGAGCGGCGCAGATGGTGTGAAGGTTCTGTGCAGATCTCGCAGAGCGCGCCCTCGGGCGCCGGGCCCTACGGTGGCGGGATGGAGTTCAGGTACCTCGGACAGAGCGGCCTCAAGATCTCGGAGATCACCTACGGGAACTGGCTCACCCACGGCTCCCAGGTGGAGAACGACACCGCCACCCAGTGCGTGAGAGCCGCGCTCGACGCGGGCATCTCGACCTTCGACACCGCGGACGCGTACGCCAACACGGCAGCCGAGACGGTGCTCGGCGAGGCGCTGAAGGGGGAGCGCCGGGAGTCGCTCGAGATCTTCACCAAGGTCTACTGGCCCACCGGGCCCAAGGGCAAGAACGACACCGGGCTGTCGCGAAAGCACATCATGGAGTCGGTCAACGGCTCCCTCCAGCGCCTGCAGACCGACTACGTCGACCTCTACCAGGCCCACCGCTTCGACACGGAGACGCCGCTGGAGGAGACCATGCAGGCGTTCGCCGACATCGTCCGGCTGGGCAAGGCGCTCTACATCGGCGTCAGCGAGTGGACGGCCGACCAGATCCGCGCCGGTGTCGAGCTCAGCCGACAGCTCGGCTTCCAGCTCGTCTCGAACCAGCCGCAGTACTCGATGCTGTGGCGCGTGATCGAGGGCGAGGTCGTCCCGGCGTCGAAGGAGCTCGGCGTGTCGCAGATCGTCTGGTCACCCATCGGGCAGGGCGTGCTCACGGGCAAGTACCGTCCCGGCGAGCAGCCGCCGGAGGGGTCCCGCGCCACCGACGAGAAGGGCGGCGCGGACATGATCTCCCGGTTCATGCGCGACGACGTCCTGACTGGGGTGCAGCAGCTGCAGCCGGTCGCCGACGAGCTGGGGCTCTCGATGGCCCAGCTGGCTGTCGCATGGGTGCTGCAGAACGAAAACGTGGCCTCGGCGATCATCGGTGCGTCGCGTCCGGAGCAGGTCAGCGAGAACGTCAAGGCCGCCGGGGTGACCATTCCCGACGAGCTCATGGCGAGGATCGACGACGCCCTCGGAGACGTCGTCGAGCGCGACCCGGGCCGGACCGCGGAGAACGCGCCCGCCCGGCGTCCGGTCTGAGGAGAACGCGAGGGCCCCGGTCACCTCAGGGGTGACCGGGGCCCTTGCGCGTCAGGGCAGGTCGGACCTCAGCGCAGGTCGAACCGGTCGAGGTTCATGACCTTGACCCACGCCGCGACGAAGTCCTTGACGAACTTCTCCTTGGTGTCGTCCTCGGCGTAGACCTCGGCGATCGCCCGCAGCTGCGAGTTCGAGCCGAAGACGAGGTCGACGGCCGTGGCCGTGCGGGTGACCTCGCCGGTGGTGCGGTCGCGGCCCTCGTAGACGTTCTCGGAGTGGGTCGAGACCTTCCACTCCGTGCCCATGTCGAGCAGGTTCACGAAGAAGTCGGTGCTCAGCACGCCGGGGCGGTCGGTGAAGACCCCGTGCTGTGCCCCACCGTGGTTCGTGCCGAGCGCCCTCATGCCGCCGACGAGGACGGTCATCTCGGGGGCGGTGAGGGAGAGCAGGTTCGCCCGGTCGAGCAGCAGCGTCTCGGGCGGCAGCTTCTCGCCGGCCCGGAGGTAGTTGCGGAACCCGTCGGCCCGCGGCTCCATCACCGAGAACGACTGCACGTCGGTCTGCTCCTGCGTGGCGTCCGTGCGTCCGGGGGCGAACGGCACCTCGACCTCCACGCCGGCGGCCCTGGCGGCCTGCTCGACCGCGGCGGAGCCACCGAGCACGATCAGGTCTGCCAGCGAGACCCGCTTGCCGCCGGTCTGCGCGCCGTTGAACTCCTGCTGGAGCTGCTCGAGGCGCTCGATGACCGGTGCTGTGCCGGCGTTGACCTCCCAGTCCTTCTGCGGTGCCAGGCGGATCCGCGCGCCGTTGGCTCCGCCCCGCTTGTCGGTGTCGCGGTAGCTGGCGGCAGCGGCCCACGCGGTGGAGACGAGGTCGGAGGGGGAGATGCCGGAGTCGAGGATGGTGCGCTTGAGGGCCGCGATGTCCTCGGCCCCGACGAGCTCGTGGTCGACCGGCGGCACCGGGTCCTGCCAGAGCTGCGGCTCGGGCACCCACGGGCCGAGGTAGCGGGAGACCGGGCCCATGTCGCGGTGGAGCAGCTTGTACCAGGCCTTGGCGAAGGCCAGCGCGAACTCGTCCGGGTTCTCGTGGAACCGGCGCGAGATCCTCTCGTACTCCGGGTCGAGCCGGAGCGCGAGGTCGGTGGTGAGCATCGTCGGACGGTGCTTCTTCTCCGGGTCGAAGGCGTCGGGCACGGTGGCCTCGGCCTCCTTGGCGACCCACTGGTGCGCACCCGCCGGGCTCTTGACGAGCTCGTAGTCGTGGCGGAAGAGGTTCTCGAAGAAGCCCATGCCCCAACGGGTGGGCGTGTTCGACCACGTCACCTCGAGGCCGCTGGTGATCGTGTCGGCGCCCTTGCCGGAGCGGTAGGTGCTGTGCCAGCCGAGGCCCTGCTCCTCCAGCGGAGCGGCCTCCGGCTCGGGGCCCACGTTGTCGGCAGGGCCGGCGCCGTGGGTCTTGCCGAACGAGTGGCCACCGGCGATGAGGGCGACGGTCTCCTCGTCGTTCATCGCCATCCGGCGGAAGGTCTCGCGGATGTCGCGAGCCGCTGCGATCGGGTCGGGGTTGCCGTTGGGGCCCTCGGGGTTGACGTAGATCAGGCCCATCTGCACCGCGCCCAGCGGGCCGGACAGCTCTCGGTCGCCGCTGTAGCGCTCGTCGCCGAGCCAGGTGTCCTCGGGGCCCCAGAAGATCTCCTCGGGCTCCCAGATGTCCTCACGGCCGAAGCCGAAGCCGAAGGTCTTGAAGCCCATCGACTCCAGGGCGACGTTGCCCGCGAGCACCAGGAGGTCGGCCCAGGAGATCTTCTGGCCGTACTTCTTCTTGACCGGCCAGAGCAGTCGGCGGGCCTTGTCGAGGTTGGCGTTGTCGGGCCAGCTGTTGAGAGGGGCGAAGCGCTGGGAGCCGTCACCGGCGCCACCACGGCCGTCCTCGATGCGGTAGGTGCCGGCAGCGTGCCAGCTGAGCCGGATGAACAGGCCTCCGTAGTGGCCGAAGTCGGCCGGCCACCAGTCCTGCGAGGTGGTCATCACGTCGATGAGGTCCTGCTTCAGGGCCTCGACGTCGAGGCCCTGGAACGCCTCGGCGTAGTCGAAGCCCCCACCCAGGGGGTTGGCGTAGGAGGAGTGCTGGTGGAGCACCTGGAGGTTGAGCTGGTTCGGCCACCAGTCCCTGTTGCTGTGCGGCCGCCGATCCGTCTTCGGTTCGGGGGCGGGGATTACCGGGTTCTCGCTCTCGCTGCCGTGTTCGACCACGTGAGTCCATCTCCTTCATTGTGGGGTGGGGGCTTGGTTGGTGGCGCGGTCAGCGTGTGGCGGTTGCTGTCGCGCACTCGGGGCACAGGCCCCAGTAGGTGACCTCGGCCTCGTCGATGGCGAAGCCGTGGTCGCCCGAGGCGGTGAGGCAGGGGGTGTCGCCGACGGCGCAGTCGACGTCGGCGATGGTGCCGCACACGCGGCATACGACGTGGTGGTGGTTGTCGCCCACGCGCGCCTCATAGCGGGCGACGGACCCGGCCGGCTGGATGCGGCGCACCAGTCCCGCCGCGGACAGGGCGCGCAGCACGTCGTAGACGGCCTGGTGGGAGACTCCGGGCAGCTCCTCGCGCACGGCGCCGATGATGGAGTCGGTGTCGGCGTGCGGGTGCTCGCGCACGGCGGCGAGCACGGCCAGGCGAGGGCGGGTCACACGGAGGTCTGCGCCGCGCAGCATGCGCTCGAGGTCCGTGGTGGTGGGCACGCCTGGAGTCTGCTGCATTTACTGGAATGAATCAAGAACTCAGACGGGTATGCCGCGGGGCTCGGCGCGGGGACGGGTGCCGGCTACGCCGGCCGGGCGTAGGAGGGTGATGCGCCGAAGTCGACCACGACACAAGGCTCGTCGCCCACGACCCACGCGTCATGGCCCGGCTCGGCCCGGACGACCTCGTTGGGTCCGGCCTCGCCCTCGGTGCCGTCGTTCATGCGCAGGTGCATCCGGCCCGAGAGGACGTAGAGCAGGTGGGGCGACTGGCAGCTGTCGGTGCCCGCCAGCGGGCGGACGTGCTCCGACCAGCGCCACCCCGGCTCGAAGCGTCCTTTCAGGACGGTGCTGCCGGCCAGCGTGACGACCTCTGCCGCACCCTTGTCCGTGAAGGGGCGCACCTCCTCCGGAGAGTCGAAGCTCCTCGACTCGAGTCCTCCCATGACAGCCTCCTCGATCGCCTCTGACTCGAACCTAGGCCCGCCGGGCCGGGCAGCCGATGGCTCGTCGGGACCACATTTCCCGGGCCGGGGCCAGCCCTCTCCGGCTGGCCTAGGTTCGACAAAACCCCTGCTCGTCCTACCCGGCCGGGGTAGCCTCGGCGGCAGGGGTGAGGGGCCTGCACCAACCGAACGTGAGGAGTGCCCCATGACCGCTTTCACCGTGTGGAAGTTCGAGTCGCCCGACGGCGCGGAGCGGGCCGCCCACGTGCTCGCCGATGCCGCCTCCGAGGGCATGGTCAAGATCCTCGACCACGCCGTGGTGTCGTGGCCGGAAGGGCAGTCACGGCCCACCACGCGGCACAGCCACGACGACGCGGTCCGCGGCTCGGGCTGGGGAGCCTTCTGGGGCGTGCTGGTCGGCGCGCTCTTCTTCGTGCCCGTGGTCGGCGGCGTCGTGGGTGCAGCGATCGGCGCGCTGAGCAAGGCCACCGAGGGCACGGGCATCACCAAGGACCAGCTGGAGACGATCCGCACCGAGGTGACCGAAGGGACCTCTGCCCTCTTCGTGGTCACCGACGAGGGCGACCTCGACCGGCTGGGCGACCGGTTCCGCGGGGTGTCCAAGAAGCTGGTCGCGACGAACCTCACCGACGCCGAGCGCGCCGTCCTGCTCGAGACCTTCGGCGGCCGCTGAGCGAGCCCCGGTGGGCCGTCGGCTCCCTTGCCGGGGTCACGTGGACAGGACGTGTTCCTGCCGGTAGCCGGTGCTCAGGTCGGTGATGACGACCGAGATGATGCCGGCAGGGTCGACCGTGTAGCGCTCCTCGACGATGGGCCCGGACCACCGCACGATGGGTGTGCCGCGCAGCGCCTGCGCGGCATACGTCGGCTCCGACGGTGAGCCGGGGTGTTGCCGCTGGAGGTCCGGGTCGAAGGGGAAGACGATCTCGGCCACCGGCGCGAGGTCGCCGCGGGGCTCGCCCTGGTCGTCCACCGACGAGTACTCCACGAAACGGAACCAGCCGATGTTGTGTGCCGCCTGGTAACGGCGGGTGACGACAACCGGTTCGGCTGACGACGGCGCACCGACCACCTCGGTGGTGAGCAGAGACCTGTCGAGCACGGGGTCGAACGAGACCGCGGCCCCGCCCTCCCGCTCGCGGAACACCCCGAAGCCGCGGGAGAGCCTGTCGCGCAGCGAGAACCCGGCGGCGCTGTCGGCGGCGATCGCCAGGCCCACGGCTGTCGACGCGCTCGGCATCGGCGCCCGGTGGACGCGGCGGCCGAACCTGGCTCGCAGCAGGCGTGGAACGAGGGGCAGCGCACTCGCCCCACCGACGATGTAGATGCCGGCGACACCCTCGAGCTCGTCGCCCCCGTCCGCAGCAGAGCCCAGGGCTCGCACCAGGGGCTCGATCGCATCCGTGGTCGCTTCGACGAGAGGCGTTGCGGCGTCGAAGAAATCGTCGACCCCGACGGTGACGACCTGCGTCTCACCACCGGCCGTCGGCACCTCGAGGTTGATCCGGCGCGACTGCGGGGTGATGCGCTCCTTGGCGTCGCGGCACTCGTCCAGGAGGTCCGACCGCTGGGCCTCGGTGAGATCGTCGCGCGCGCGACCCGCAGCCGTCAGGGCCACCCCCGCGAGGGCCTCGTCGAAGTCCTCACCGCCGAGCCGGTTCACGCCGAAGGAGTCGAGCACCTCGTGCGCCGTGCCGTCGAGCTGCACCAGGGAGGCGTCGAACGTCCCACCGCCGAGGTCGTAGACGATGACGAGGTTGCGCCGCGACGAGATGGACCGGGCCTGGCGGTGGGCGAACTCGAAGCTCGCCGCGGAGGGCTCGTTGACCATGCCGGCGACGTGGAACCCCGCGCGCCGGCAGGCCTCCAGCGTCAGGAAGCGCTGGGCGCTGTTGGCCTGGGCGGGCACGCCCAACACGGTCCGGGTGGCCGCGCTGTCGAGCAGGCCCTCGGCGGTCGACGCCGTTCGCAGGGCGTCCTGCAGTGACTGGAAGAAGCCGGTGAGCACGTCGAGCAGCAGCACGTCCCGGTGGCCGACCCGCAGCACCGTGTCGGGAGTGACGCTCGACTCGGCGAGCACGCGCTTGAACGAGCGCACGAAGGGGGCGCCGCGACGGGCCGCCTCGAGCGCCGCGAAGCCGTAGACGAGCGCACCGTCGTCGTCGGCGACAACGGTGGGGAAGTGGTCGTGGGCGTCGCCGTGCTCGTCGAGGAACGCGACCACGGGATAGTTGCCCCGGTCGGAGAGGGCGACGACGGTGTGCGTGGTGCCGAAATCGAGGCCCAGGTCCATGCCCCAAGGCTAGGGCGAGCGGAGCCCAGCCCGTCGCGCGGCCCGCGGCCAGCGCCGGGCAGGAGCGGCGGTCGGCTGGCGGCCCGGTCAGGCCGCGGTCTCGAGCGTCTCGCCGCGGCGCTCCGGCAGGCCCCACGCCCCGGCGGCCGCGAGCACGAAGAACGCGGCGAAGCAGGCAAACACCACGGCGCTGCCGCCGAGGCCCAGCAGCGGGGGCACCGACAGCGGCGCGAGGATCGAGGCGATTCGGCCGAAGCCGGCGGCCGCTCCCGAGCCACTCGCGCGCAGGGCCGTGGGGTAGGCCTCGGGGGTGGCGGCGTACAGCGCCCCCCAGGCGCCGAGGTTGAAGAAGGACAGCGCCATGCCGCCCGCCAGGACCATCGCCTCGGTGTCGGCCATCCCGAACGCCACCGCCGAGACCGCCGAGGCCAGCAGGAACAGCGAGAGTGTGACGCGACGTCCCCAGAGCTCGACCAGCACGGCGGAGAGGGCGTAACCGGGCAGCTGGGCCAGGGTGATGACGAGGGTGAAGCCGAAGGAGCGGACGAGGTCCATCCCGGAGGCGACGAGCAGGGTGGGCAACCAGATGAAGGCCCCGTAGTAGGAGAAGTTCACCCCGAACCACACCACCCACAGCGCAGCGGTGGTGCGTCGCCGCTCCGGGCGCCAGAGCTCGGCCAGACCGGCACGCTGCGTTCGGGTCGTGTCGAGCGGCCCGGTCGGGCTGGGGCCGGCGGGACGCACCTCGGTCGGTGCCGCGACTCCTGCGGCTGCCTCGAACCGGCGCACCGCGGTCTCGGCCTCGTCGTGCCGCCCTTGCTGCTCGAGGAAACGCACCGACTCCGGCAGCGCGAAGCGGACGACCGCGGCGTAGACCGCTGGCGCGGCGCCGATGGCCAGGGCCCAGCGCCACCCCGAGTCCGAACCGGGCACGACGAGATAGCCGATCAGCGCGGCCAGCGTCCACCCCACGGCCCAGAACGCCTCGAGGGCCACGACCACCCGACCGCGTATCCGGGCGGGGGCGAACTCGCTGACGAGCGTGGCCGCCACCGGCAGCTCGGCCCCGAGCCCCAGGCCGACGAGGAACCGGAACGCCATGAGGGCGCCCACCGACCACGACAGCGCCGAGAGGCCGGTGGCGGTGCCGTAGACGAGCAGCGTGAGGGCGAACACCTGCCGGCGGCCGATCCGGTCGGCCAGCAGGCCGCCGACGCTCGCCCCGACGGCCATGCCGATGAACCCCACCGACGCGATCCACGACAGGGTTCCGGCGCCCAGTCCCCACTGCTTGGCGAGGGCCGCCATGACGAAGCTGATCAGCCCGACGTCCATGGCATCGAGGGCCCATCCCAGGCCCGAGCCGACGACCAGCCGCCGGTGCTCCCGCGTGAAGGGGAGGCGGTCCAGTCGCTCGGAGCGGGTGGTGCGGACGTCGGTCGGAAGGGGCATGCGCACTGTCTACGGCAGCCTGCCGCCACCGGCAACGCGGACAACCGGGAACAACTCCGACAGCAGATGACTTTGCCCCAGAGGACCACCCGCAGGTCTGACCGCGACGAACAGGAGTGACGACATGAAGCAGCGCATCCTCGGCGACCTCAAGGTCGGGAGCATCGGCCTCGGCGGCATGCCCATGTCCATCGAGGGACGCCCCGACGAGCAGCGCTCCCTCGCCACGATCCACGCGGCCCTCGATGCCGGTGTCACGCTCATCGACACCGCGGACGCCTACCACCTCGAGGCTGGTGAGGTCGGCCACAACGAGGAGCTCGTCGCCAAGGCCCTGCGGTCCTGGGGCGGGGACTCCTCCGGTGTGGTCATCGCCACCAAGGGTGGGCACCTGCGCCCTGGGGACGGGTCGTGGACGCTGAACGGGGACCCCGCCTACCTCAAGCAGGCGGCCAGGGACTCCGCGAAGCGGCTCGGTGTCGACGCCATCAGCCTGTACCAGTTCCACCGACCCGACCCGAAGGTCCCCTACGCCGAGTCGATCGGGGCGTTGGCGGAGCTGCTCGACGAGGGCGTCATCGTGCGGGCCGGCATCTCCAACGCCTCCATCGCCCAGATCGAGGAGGCCAACGAGGTGCTGGGAGGCCGCTTGGCATCGGTGCAGAACCAGTTCTCGCCGGCCTTCCTCTCCAGCCGGGCGGAGCTCGAGCACTGCGCGGAGCGCGGCATCGCGTTCCTGCCGTGGAGCCCTCTGGGCGGCATCTCCAACGCCGCGGAGCTCGGCTCGAAGCACGGCGCCTTCGCCGAGGTCGCTCGGCGGTACGGCGTGAGCCCGCAGCAGGTCGCGCTGGCCTGGGAGCTCTCGCTGGCAGAGGTGGTCATCCCCATTCCCGGCGCCTCCCGCCCGAGCTCGACCCGGGACTCCGCTCGGGCCGTGGACGTCGAGCTCAGCCCGACCGACCGCGCTGACCTCGACCGGGCTGGCTGACCGCTCGCGCTGGCTGGGCGCTCGCGCTGGCTGGGCGCTCGCGCTGGCGGGCGGGTTACGCTCGGCAGGTGAGTCGTGCTCTGGCCATCGCGCTCGGGAGCGTGATCTTCCTGGTCGGCGCCCTGTGGACCCTCCAGGGGTTGGGCTACGTCGGAGGCAGTCCCATGAGCGGCGTCACCCTGTGGGCGGTGCTGGGGCCGGTGGTCGCCTTCCTCGGCCTGCTGCTGGCGGTCGTCGGAGGGCGGCGCCGCCACGGGTGAGCCCACCCACGTTCATCCGCCAGGGGTGGGGTCATCGCGGGGGAGGGCTGCCAGCATCGTGGCGGTGGAGACCACGAGCACAGGTCCAGCGGACGGCGGCCCCGGCGGCGACGCCGGCCCGACGAGATCCGCTGCCCCCAGCGCGCGGTCGCGAGCCGGCCTCGGATGGCGCCTGCTGAAGGGGCGGAAGCCGACGTCGTGGTCCGAGATCCGGCGAGCGGCGGTCAACCTGGTCCTGAGCTGGATCGTGCTCTCGGTCACCATCTGGGTCACGCCCGGGGTGAACGCGGCGGCGACCCTCGACGTGCTGCTCGCCGCCGTCATCCTCGGCGTGCTCCACGGGCTCGTCCAGCCGCTCGTGACCTCGGTGGCCCTGATGGTGGGCTGGCTGGGCGTCCTGCTGGCGAGCGTGTTCGCCGAGGCGGCGTTCTTCTACGCCGCCCTGAGCCTGACGCCGGGCATCTCCGTGGACGGCTTCTGGAACGCCTTCTGGGCGTCCTGGCTCTTCTCCCTGCTCGTCACGGCGGCCACGTGGCTCGTCAGTGCCGGAGACGACACGGCGTTCCTCACCAACCTGCTGCGCCAGTCCCGCAAGGCGAGGGCCCAGGCCACCACGACCACGGTCCCGGGCGTGGTCTTCCTGCAGATCGACGGGCTGTCGGCCCCGTTGCTGCGCTGGGCGATCCGCAGCGGTGACCTCCCGACGCTGAGCCGCTGGATCCGCTCGGGTAGCCACACCCTGACCGAGTGGGAGGTCCAGCTGCCGTCGACCACGCCGGCCAGCCAGGCGGGCCTCCTCCACGGCGCCAGCTCGCAGGTCCCCGCGTTCCGGTGGTACGAGAAGGAGAACGACCGCCTGCTCGTGGCCAACCGCCCCAAGGACGCGTACGTGATCCAGCAGCGACTCTCGGACGGTCGGGGCCTGCTCGCCGACGGCGGTGTCGGGATCTCGAACATCTTCACCGGCGACGCCCCGACGGCGCTGCTCACCATGAGTGCCGTCACCGCTCCCGGCTCCCGGAGGGGTCCGTCACGCGGCTACGCCACCTACTTCATCAACCCGTACGGGTTGTCCCGCTCCCTGGTCCTCTCGGTGGGGGAGATGGTCAAGGAGCGACACCAGGGCCGAAGGCAGCGCCGCCGTGCGGTCGAGCCCAGGATCGAGCGGCACGGCTCCTACGTCGTGCTGCGGGCGGTCACCAACGTCCTGCTGAGGGACCTCAACGCCGGGCTCATCGTGGAGCAGATGATGTCGGGGAGGCCGTCCATCTTCTGCGACTTCACCGACTACGACGAGATCGCCCACCACGCCGGGCCCACCCGGCCCGAGTCGCTGGCCTCGCTCGCGGGCCTGGACCACCTCATCGGGGTGCTCCACGCCGCGGCCGAACAGGCGCCCCGGCCCTACGAGTTCGTCATCGTCTCGGACCACGGCCAGAGCCAGGGGGCGACGTTCCGGCAACGCCACGGCCAGAGCCTCGAGGACCTGGTCCGTGAGCTGTTGGCCGGCCGTGTCGACACCGTGACCGCCGCCACCAACCTCGAGGAGACCGCGGGGCCGGCCAACACGCTGCTGTCCCAGGTGGGGGAGCAGGGAGGCGCCACGGGGAAGGCAGTCAGACGGGCCACCCGTCACCGGTCCGTGGGCGACGAGGTGCACCTCGAGAGCGGTGCGCCGAAGGCCACGGTCGCCGGAACTCCGACACAGGCCTCGCCGGACGGCGCCGGCGCTGGTGACGTCGTCGTCATCGCGTCGGGCAACCTGGCGATGGTCTACTTCACGCGCTTCACCGGACGGATGAGCCGCGAGGAGATCGACGCCGCCTACCCGGGGCTGGTCGCCTCCCTGGCCATGCACCCGGGCATCGGGTACGTGGTGGTGCGCTCACAGGAGCACGGGACCGTCGCGCTGGGCCGTGGTGGGACGCGCTACCTCGACGAGGGCCGCGTGGAGGGGCGCGACCCGCTGCGGGCGTTCGGTGGTCGGGCAGAGCACCAGGTCGGGCGGCACGCGGCGCTCGAGCACGTCGGCGACCTGGTCCTCAACAGCCCGCTGTACCCGGGGACGGACGAGGTCGCGGCCTACGAGGAGCTCGTCGGCAACCACGGCGGACTCGGAGGCTGGCAGACCCAGGCGGTGCTCGTGCACCCGACCGCGTGGCCCCTCGACCAGGACGCACCCCTCGCCGGCGCGGACGAGGTGCACCGGCAGCTCGTGCGCTGGCTGCGCCTCCTCGGCCACCGGTCCGACATCCCGGACCCGACGGACCCGCCTGGCCCGGCCCAGGTCGAGGCGGTGGCCTCCACGACCGACTAGCGCTCGGTGGGGGTTGAACAGGCGGAGGTACCGGTCTAGCGTCAGGAAGGCGCGGGCGCAGGGCGCAGCTGCCAGGGACGCGGCTGCCGGCGACTCAGGTCGTGACTGGGCTACGGGGGCCGCGACCGTTTCGTGCAAGGGGGCACGCAATGCAGGCAGGCCTGTGGCGCCGTGTGGTGGCCGAGTGCGGCGGGACCGCGATGCTCGTGCTCGTGGGGGCCGGCTCCGTCGTCGCAGCGCTTCGCGTGGGCGGTGGTGAGGTGGGCTACGCGAGCCTGGGCTTCACCTCCCTGACCTTCGCCATCGTGGTGGCGGTCGTCATCCACGGCTTCGGTCCGGTGTCCGGCGCCCACATCAACCCAGCCGTCACGCGTGCGCTCGCCGCCACCCGGCGGTTCCCGTGGGCTGAGGTCCTGCCCTACGTGTTGGCCCGGCTCGTCGGCGCGTTCGTCGGCGCCGTGCTCATCATCGCCGTCTTCGGCTCCGGCGCGGTCGAGCTCGGTCTGGGCGCGACGTCGCTGGGGGAGGGCGTTCCCCACTGGCGGGGCATCGTCGCCGTGAGCCTCGGCACCTTCCTGCTCCTCTTCGCGGTCATGGAGGTGGCGGTGGACTCGCGCGCGCCCCTGGGCTGGGCCGGGCTCGTGATCGGCCTGGCCGCGGCCGCCGCCATCCTGCTGATCGCCCCCCAGACCGGTGGTTCGCGGAACCCGGCCCGGACGTTCGGGCCGTACCTCGCCCTCGCCCTGTTCGGAGGACAGCTGCCCCGCCGGGCACAGGCACCGGCCGCCGAGGAGTCCTACACCCCGAACCCACCCGAGGAGGCCTGAGCCGGGCGCACGCCCATCGTCATCACCGCACGGCCCCGGGCCGGCGGGAAGTTCTCACCAGCGGAAAAGTTCTCACCAAAGGAAAGGAAGAAGAACCATGACGGGAAACCGTGTTGTGGTCTACAAGGGTCCGGGAGAGGTCGCCGTGGAGTCGATCGACTACCCGAAGCTCGAGCTCCCTGACGATGTGGTCAAGGGCCTGGGCCTGAAGAAGAGCGCTCCGCACGCCGCCATCCTCAAGCTGGTGACGACCAACATCTGCGGCAGCGACCAGCACATGGTCCGGGGGCGGACGACCGCACCGGTGGGGCAGAGCCTGGGCCACGAGATCACCGGTGAGGTGGTCGAGGTGGGCGAGGACGTGCTCTTCGTCAAGCCGGGTGACATCTGCTCGGTCCCGTTCAACATCGCGTGCGGGCGCTGCCGCATGTGCAACGAGGGCAAGACCGGCATCTGCCTGAACGTGAACCCCGCCCGGCCCGGGGCGGCCTACGGCTACGTCGACATGGGCGGCTGGGTCGGCGGGCAGGCGGAGTACGTCATGGTGCCCTTCGCGGACTTCAACCTGCTCCGCTTCCCCGACCGGGACCAGGCCCTCGAGAAGATCCTCGACCTCACGATGCTCTCCGACATCTTCCCCACCGGCTACCACGGCGCCTACACCGCGGGCGCGACGACGGGTTCGACGGTCTACGTGGCCGGTGCCGGTCCGGTCGGCCTGGCCGCGGCGCACTCCGCCCAGCTGCTCGGGGCGTCCGTCGTCATCGTGGGTGACCTCAACGCGGAGCGGCTCCAGCAGGCGAAGAGCTTCGGGTGCGAGACGGTCGACCTCAGCTCCGGGAACGAGCTGCCTGACATGATCGAGCAGATCCTCGGTGAGCCCGAGGTCGACGCAGCCGTCGACGCCGTGGGCTTCGAGGCGCGCGGCCACGGTGCCGGCGCCGCGGAGGCGCCCGCCACGGTGCTCAACGACATCATGACGATCGCCAGGGCGGGCGCGGCGCTCGGCATCCCCGGCCTGTACGTCACGGGTGACCCCGGGGGCGTCGACGAGGGCGCCAAGATCGGCCAGATCGGCGTGCGCCTCGGTCTGGGGTGGGCGAAGTCGCACTCCTTCACCACCGGCCAGTGCCCGGTCAAGCGCTACAACCGTCAGCTGATGAACCTCATCCTCAGTGGCAAGGCGCAGATCGCCAAGGCCGTCAACGCCACGACGATCAGCCTGGACGAGGCTCCCCAGGGCTACCAGGAGTTCGACAAGGGAGCGGCCAAGAAGTACGTGATCGACCCACACGGCATGGTCGCGTAGAGACCCGTCTCCGGACATGAGTGAGGCCCGGCGCCCTTCCCCCGAGTTCTGCGCCGGGCCTCACTTTCTCCGCCCCGATCAGAAGCATGCTCGGTGCGCAGCATCCCTGTCAGTCGGTCGTTCACCCCTGTTTCCCGGCGCACGTCCTAGGACTTATGTCCTAACCATCGGGCGGCCGGACGAGGGCGAGCCTCCGCCAGAGGGAGCACCGGTGCCGGGGGAGCCGAACGGCCCTGCCGTGACCGTGGAGCCGGGCGCACACTGGTGCCGGCGGTCCAGGCCGGCGGTCACACCCGGCGGCCGGGGGTGGTGGCAGGTGGCAGGGACCAAGGGGTGGCAGGAATGAGCAGCAGCAACACGGGTGCAGCCGGCGGTGGCGCGGTCTACGGCCTGGGGATCTTCGGGGCCCTGGTCTGGTTCTGGCAGCAGGCGGACAGGTTCTGGGAGTACGTGCTGGCGGTCTTCCAGGGGCTCTTCTGGCCGGCCTTCATGGTCTACGAGGTCTTCGCGGCGCTCGCCGGCTGACGGGTCGCGGGCGCTGCGACCGGCCGCGGGGGTCAGTCCTTCGCCTGAGGCGCCGTGACGGCCTCCCGGTCCCAGGTCGCCGGCCCGACGGCCCTCGCGCGCAGCTGATGTTTGCGCACCTTCTGCGTCGGGGTCTTCGGCAGCGTGTCCACGACCTCCACATAACGCGGCCGGGCGAAGCGGGGCAGCACGAGGTCGGCGTGCGCGGCGACGGCGTCGGGGTCGAGACGGGCCCCGGGTGCGGGAACCACCGCGAGCATCACCTCGTCCTCGGTGCCCTCGGCACCGGCCGGCACGGCATACGCCGCCACCTCGGCCACGCCGTCGAGCCGGGCGATCGCGCTCTCCACCTCGAAGGAGGAGATGTTCTCGCCCCGGCGACGGATGCAGTCCTTGGTGCGGTCGACGAAGGTGACCCAGCCGTCCCCGTCCATGACGCCCGAGTCGCCGGTGTGGAACCAGAAGCCGCGCCACGCCGCCACGGTCGCGTCGGGCAGCCCCGCGTAGCCGGCCATGAAGCCGAACGGCACCTTCGGGCGCACCGTGATCTCGCCGACCTCGCCGCGGGGGAGCAGGTCGTCGGTGTCCGGGTCGCGCACGGAGACCTCGAACCAGCGGTCGAGCACCAGCCCAGCGGTCCCTGGCCGGGAGGTGCCGAGCCGCCCGTAGAGGGGGATGTTGACCTCGGTCATGCCGTAGGCCGAGACGACCTCGGGCACGGCGAACCGCTCGCGCCAGGCCCGCTCGTGCGACGGCGGGTTGGGCACCGGGCAGACCACGCGCAGGGCGTGGTCGCGGTCGTGGCGCGTGGGCGGCTGGGCGACCACGAACTGCGTCATCGCCCCCAGGAGGTTGGTCACCGTGCACCCGTGCTCACGGATGTCCGAGAGCCACGACGACGCGCTGAACCGCCCGCGCAGCACCGCTGAGGCGCCCACGATGAGGGTGGCGTAGAGCTGCATGAACAGGCCGTTGGCGTGGAACAGCGGCATCGACACGTAGTAGCGGTCGGTCTCCGTGAGGCCGAGGGCCTCGATGCTGCCGAGCCCGAAGAGGTAGCAGTGGGCGTGCGGCATCAGCACGCCCTTGGACGGCCCGGTGGTGCCGGAGGTGTACATCAGGCAGGCCGTCTCGGAGGCGGCAGGGGAGTGGCCGTCGTGCTCCGGCGCGTGCTCCCAGCCGTCGAGGGCCAGCACCTCCAGCCCCGGCACGGTCGGCTGGACGTCGGCCACCGCACCGGCGGCGTCTTCGGTGGTGACGACGTGGCGGGCGCCGCTGTCGCGCAGCTGGTGGGCCAGGAAGTCGCCCGTGAGGGCGGTGTTGAGGGGAACGATGACGGCGCCGAGACGGCCGAGCCCGAGCCAGAGCCGCACGAAGTCGAGTCCGTTCGGCAGCAGTACCGCGACGGCGTCACCCGGCGCCACCCCCAGCCCGGCACAGTGGGCGGCGACTTGGCGCGCCTGCCGCGCCGCCGCGGCATACGTCAGCCTGCCCTCGCCGATCACGGTGAGGAACGTCTGGTCGCCGCGCTCGCGCGCCTGCGCCTCGAGGACATCCGGGAGGACCCAGCGGTGGTGGTCGTGGAGGTGCTCGTACACCAGGCCACCCCACCAGAGCCACCCGCGGTATGCCGTGTGTGCCGGCCCCACTCCTCGCCGCCCCGCGCGTGCCCGCGCACCATGGCTCGCGCGGCGGGGCTGGCTAGCCTGAGAAGCCTGTCCCGACGAGGGGTGTCCCGGCGGCGAAGGAGTGGACCATGGGAGTGCGCGAGGCGTTCGACACGGACGTGCTGCTGACCGGCTGGGGGCACTCCCGGTTCGGGAAGCTGGTGGACGAGACGCTGGAGTCCCTCGTCGTCTCGGTGGCGACGAAGGCCCTCGAGAACGCAGGCGTCGAGCCGGGCCAGGTCGACGAGATCTACCTCGGGCAGTTCAACTCCGGCATGGTGCCGCTGGGCTTCCCCTCGTCACTGGTGCTGCAGGTCTCCGACGCGCTCGCCAACACTCCTGCCACGCGGGTCGAGAACGCCTGCGCCTCGGGCTCGGCCGCGTTCCAGCAGGGCGTGAAGTCGCTGCTGGCGGGCACGGCCCGGACGGTGTTGGTGGTCGGTGCCGAGAAGATGACCCACGCCCCGGCCGACGTCGTCGGGGCCGCCCTGCTCGGCGCGGACTACGAGCTGGCGGGCACACCGTCGAGCACCGGGTTCGCCGGGATCTTCGCCGAGGTGGCGCGACACCACGAGAAGCGGCACGGCCCGGTCGGCGACACGCTCGGTCTCATCGCCGCCAAGAACCACCGCAACGGTGTGCTCAACCCCTTCGCCCAGCTCCGCAAGGACCTCGGCGTGGAGTTCTGCCAGACCGTGTCGGACCGGAACCCGGTCGTGGCCGAGCCGCTGCGCCGCACCGACTGCTCACCCGTGTCGGACGGTGCGGCGGCGGTGGTGCTCTCGTCGACTGCCGCCCCGGGCGCCGCCACCGCGCCGGTTCGCCTGGCCGGCTTCGGGCACGCGAACGACTTCCTGCCCGCGGCCAAGCGCGACCCGCTCGAGTTCACCGGCAGCGTCGCCGCCTGGCAGCGCGCGATGGTGATGGCCGGGGTCGGCCTCGACGACCTCGACCTCGCAGAGGTGCACGACTGCTTCACCATCGCCGAGCTGGTGCTCTACGAGGTCATGGGTCTGGCGCCGCGTGGCGAGGGGCGACGGGCCATCGAGGAGGGCTGGGTCGAGCGCGACGGCCGGCTGCCGGTCAACCTCTCCGGCGGCCTGAAGGCCAAGGGCCACCCGGTCGGGGCCACCGGCGTCTCCCAGCACGTCCTCGCCGCCATGCAGCTCACGGGCACCGCGGGGGACATGCAGCTCTCCGGCGCCCGCCGAGCGGCCGTGCACAACATGGGCGGCCTGGCGGTGGCCAACTACGTGAGCGTGCTCGAGGCCGTCTGACCAGTTCCGCGCGGCCCACCTCATCCGGCGCAGATGGTGTGGGGCTGCGTGCCCGCGCCCACGATGGGAGCGTGGTGGATCGGCACGAGCTGTTGAGGGCCCGCAACGGGTGGCTGTGGGTCATGCTCGCCGTGGTGCTCCTCCTCGGTGGCGTCGTGGTGGCCCGGTTCCTCGACGGCCCCGAACTGTCCGAGCGGATCGCGCAGGCCAGCGACAGCGGTGCCTACCTCATGGTCTTCGCGCTGGTGTTCCTCGACGGGCTCTGCGCCCTGTTCCCGGCGGAGACGACCCTCAACACCGCCTCCACCCTCGCAGTGGAGGGAGCGCTGGACCTCGTGCCGATCATGGTTGCGGGTGCCCTGGGCGCGGTGGGCGGTGACTCGGCGCTGTACTGGGTCGCCCGGTCGAGCCGTCGGCGGTTCGAGACAAAGCTCGACCGGGCCCTGAGCAACGACAAGGTGGCGATGGCGCTCGACCTCATCGGATCGCGTGCTGCCGTGATGCTGGCCTTCGGTCGCTACGTACCCGGCCTGCGGTTCGTCGTGAACGCCTCGTGCGGGCTCAGCGGACTGCCCTACCGGACCTTCCTGCTGTGGTCCGCCGTCGGCGGGACCCTCTGGTCGGTCGTCAGCTGCACGCTGGCGTATGCCGTGGCGTCGGTCCTGGCCGGCTACCCGCTCGCCTCGGTCGTCGTCGCCGGAGGCATCAGCTCCGTCGCCATCGCGGTCATCTTCCTGGTGCTGCGGTCGCGGCGCGGCGCGGCCGCGGCCGAAGTCGAGTGAGGCCCCTGCCCGTGGGGTGGGCCGACGGCACCGTCGCGGTGGCGGGGAGGCCTGTGTACTACCGCAGGAGCGCCGATGTCGAGGACCGCCCGCCCATCGTCCACGTTCACGGCTTCGGGATCTCGGGCCGCTACCTGATGCCGACCGCGCAGGTGCTGGCACCCCGCGGCGTCAACGTGGTGCCCGACCTGCCCGGCTACGGCCGCAGCGCCAAGCCGGAGAGCGTCCTCGGCATTCCCTCGCTCGCGCAGGCTCTGCTGGAAGTGCTCGACGCGCTGGGCCTCGAACAGGTCGTGCTGGTCGGCAACTCGATGGGCTGCCCGGTCGCCCTCGAGGTGGCGCATGCGGCTCCTGAGCGGGTGCACCGGCTCGTGCTCGTCTCTCCTGCCGGCGGCATCCAGAACCAGCCCCTGGCGCGGGCGCTCGTGCAGCTGGGCGCGGACGCCCTCCGGGAGAGCCCCCGCATGGCCCGTGTCGCGGTACCCGACTACCTCCACTTCGGCCCGTTGAGCGCGCTGCGCCTCTTCCACGAGCTCACGCAGTTCCCGTCCCTCGAGCGGCTGCTGCAGACCCCGGTGCCCTCGCTTGCCGTGCTCGGCAGCCGCGACCCGCTGATGCCGCCGCCGCGCCGCGTGCAGGAGGTTGGGCGCCTGGCGCCGCGCCACGTCACGGTCGTGCTCATCGAAGGGGCGGCACACGCCCTCAACTTCAGCCATCCCGACGAGCTGGCGCACGTGATCGGGTCGTGGCTCGACGGTCGCGAGATCGTCGACGACCCAAGCCACCCGGGGCGTGCGCGGGTCGTGGACGTCTGGCGGCGCGGCTGAGCCCGGCGTGCGGGGCAGCTGCTGCGTCACCGCTCTCGCCGCGTCACTCCTCCCGCCGCGTCACAGCCGCCGCCCGTCACCGCGCCACGAGGTAGCCGTCGTCGTCGAGGCCGACCGGGATCGGGTCGCAGATCTCGAAGCCGTCGCCGCCCGCCTGTTCGAGGTCGTGGAAGCCGACCAGGACCCAGCTCCCGTCGCGGCGCTGCACCAGGGGAGCGGCGAAGAGGTCGGGGTCGGCGGTGAACGGCCGGGCCCGGTCGATGTCGAAGGGGCCCACGGGGCTGGGGCTCGGCACCGACCAGGTGCAGTAGTGGCCTGACCTCACCAGCCGCTCCTGCGTCATCTCCTGCGGGTGGCAGGTGAAGACCAGCACGGAGCGGCCGTCGATGACCTTGCTCTGCAGCACCTCCAGCTGCCCGAAACCGCTGCCGGTCCGGCTCAGGGGAGGGTCGGCCCGCCAGGTGACCAGGTCGTCGCTGCGGGCATGACCGACCACCCCGTCGTCGTTGCGGGCGCCTCCGACCGCCCGGGCGGTGAGCAGCATGTGCCAGCCGTCGCCGGCGGGGTCGGCCAGCACCAGGGGGTCGCGCCACGTCTCGCTGCTGCCCTCGAGGTGGGGGCCGGTCGTCGGCGGTGGTGCCAGGTCGAGGGTCTTGTACCAGCGCCGGTCCACCGGCAGCACGGGCTGGTCGGCGGAGCGGTGCCACGTGTGCAGGTCGTCGGACACCACGCTGCCGATGCGCTGGTCGTAGACGTGGTGACCCGCGGTGGAGATGGCCGTGTAGAACATCCGCCACTGCCGGCCGTCGTGGACGACCGACCCGGTCCAGATGGCGAGGTCGTCGAACCCCGTCTGCGCAGGACCCAGCGCAGTGCCGAGGTGCTGCCACCGCGTGAGGTCGTCGGAGACCGCGTGCCCCACCGTGGCGTGCGTGTGCCGCAGGGCGGGGTCACCCAGCGAGCGAGGGGCATGGAGGAAGAAGAGGTGGTAGCGCTCGCCGTCGTCGGCGACCCACGAGTCCCACACCCACTGGTCCTGGAGGCGCAGCATGGCTGAGTGTGGCACTCACATGCCATCCGACGCGCGCTGTGGACGTGTGGAGGGTCCGGAACCTCGTGGCCCGCTTCGGCACGCCCATCCAGGGGTGACGGAAGTCCCTACAGCGGGTCCTCGAGCCCTCCTACGGTGGAGGAGCGGGTTCTCATCGGCGAGAACCCGCCGGGGCACCACGGCAAAGGACGGTCTGACGATGACGGCAGCGGACGGCATACGGGAACACCCCCTGACGCTCGGCGTCATGGCGCGCTCACAGAAGGAGAATGAGCGCCGACTGCCCATCCACCCGCAGCACCTGCGGCACGTCGCACCCGATCTCAGGGAGCGCATCTTCCTCGAGCAGGGCTACGGCGAGCGGTTCGGGGTGCCGGACGAGGCGCTGCGCGAGCTCGTGGCGGGCCTGCGGACCAAGGCGGAGCTCATCGAGCAGTGCGACGTCATCCTCCAGCCGAAGCCGGTGCTCAGCGACCTCGCCGAGATGCGCTCGGGTCAGATCTTCTGGGGCTGGCCCCACTGCGTGCAGGACGAGAAGCTCACGCAGCTCGCCATCGACAAGCGCCTCACCCTCATCGCCTTCGAAGCCATGAACCACTGGAACCGCGACGGCTCCTTCAACCTGCACGTCTTCCACAAGAACAACGAGATGGCCGGTTACTGCTCGGTGCTGCACGCGATGCAGATCGCTGGGGTGACGGGCGACTTCGGCCGCAAGCTGAGGGCAGCGGTCATCGGGTTCGGCGCCACCGCACGCGGGGCCGTGACCGCCCTGAACGGCCTCGGCATCTTCGACGTCGACGTGCTGACCCACCGGCAGGTGGCTGCCGTCGCAGCCCCCATCCACACCGCGCGCATCGTGCACTTCGACGACCGGACCGAGGAGCACATGAGCCACGCCGTCACCGATCGGGGACCGGTGCCGCTGGCGTCCTTCCTCGCCGAGCACGACATCGTCGTCAACTGCGTGCTGCAGGACACCGACCGCCCTGCCGTGTTCCTCACCGAGGAGGACCTGCCGGCCGTGCGGCGAGGCACCCTGGTCGTCGACGTCTCGTGCGACGAGGGCATGGGGTTCAGCTGGGCACGGCCCACGACGTTCGCCGACCCCGTCTTCGAAGTGGGCGACGGGGTCCTCTACTACGCGGTCGACCACAGCCCGTCCTACCTGTGGAGCTCGGCGACGTGGGAGATCAGCGAGGCGCTGCTGCCGTTCCTCGGGCACGTGCTCGGCGGCAGCGACGCCTGGGAGGAGCACCCGACGGTGCGCCGGGCGATCGAGATCCGCGACGGGGTGGTCCAGAACCCTGCGATCCTGTCGTTCCAGGGCCGTTCGCCGGTCCACCCGCACTACCCGCTGGCGACCTGAGCGTGCCCGTCGGCGCGGCTGGGGTCGTGCCGACGAACTCCCGAGGAGATGCATGGACGAGCAGGTGCACGTGACGACGCTGCCCTCGCAGCACGTGCTGGTCGTGCGGCGCGAGGTGACTCTCGCGTCGATCGCGACGGGGATGGACAGTGCGTTCGGCGCGCTCTGGCAGCACCTGTCGGACTCGGGGGTGCAGCCCAGCGGCCCGCCGTTCGTGCTCTACCTGGGGGCGCCCGACGGGGAGTTCCCCATCGAGGTGTGCGTCCCCGTGGGGACGGGCCCAGTGGGGGCACAGGACATCGAGGCGCGCGAGCTGCCCGAGGGGGAGGGGGCGACCCTCGTGCACCGCGGCCCCTACGACGGCCTGGCAGCCTCGTGGCAGACGTTGACGCAGTGGGTGGGGGACAGCGGCCGCCGGCCGAGCGGGCCGCCGCGGGAGGTCTACGTGACCGACCCGCGCAGCTGCCCGCCGGAGGACCTGCGCACCGAGCTCGTCATCCCGCTGACCTGACCCCACCCCGGCCCGACGGTGCGGTCAGGCGCAGCACCAGCTTGCGCAGCTCGCCGGCCCACAGCACCGTGCTGGCGAGCCCGACACAGGCCACCCACTGCCCGGGGGCCAGCGGCACGGTGCCGAAGGCGCGGTTCAGCACGGGCAGGTGCACCACGGCCACCTGCAGCGCCGCCGACAGGGCCACCGCACCCCACAGCCAGCGGTTGGCGAAGAGGCGGTGGAACGCCGTGCCCGTCTCCGACCGTGCGTTGAACGCGTTGAACAGCTGCGCCAGGACCAGCACGGTGAAGCCCGCGGTGCGCGCGTTGTCGAGGTCGTGGGTCCCCGCGAGGAGGCCCTCCGGCAGGTAGAGGTCGATCGCGGCGAGGGAGGCCAGCGCCATCACCAGGCCGATGAAGAGCACCCCGCCCCACATCCGGCGGTCGATGACCCGCTCCTCGAGGGTGCGCGGGGGCCGGCTCATGACGTCCTCGGTCTCGGCGTCCATGCCCATCGCCAGGGCCGGCGCGCTGTCGGTGAGCAGGTTGATCCAGAGGATCTGCGTCGCCAGCAGCGGCAGCACGACGGCGCCGTCACCCCGCGAGAGGCCGATGACGCCGGCCAGCACGACGCCGAGGAAGACCGTCATGACCTCGCCCATGTTGGACGACAGCAGGTAGCGCAGGAACTTCCTGATGTTGAGGAAGATGTCGCGGCCCTCCCGGACCGCGCGGACGATCGTCGCGAAGTTGTCGTCGGCGAGGATCATCTTCGCGGCTTCCTTGGTGACCTCAGTGCCGGTCTGGCCCATCGCGATCCCGATGTCGGCCGACTTCAGGGCAGGTGCGTCGTTGACACCGTCACCGGTCATCGCGACCACCTGGCCCTCGGCCTGCAGGGCGTCGACGATGCGCAGCTTGTGGCGCGGCGTCACGCGGGCGTAGACGTTGCGCTCCCGGGCCGCGGCCCGGAAGCCCTTGTCGTCGAGCGCGTCGAGCTCGGTGCCCGTGACGGCCAGCGACTCCGCTGACGAGACCACCCCGAGGTCTCGGGCGATCCTTGCCGCGGTGCGGGGGTGGTCACCGGTGATCATCACGACCCTGATCCCTGCCCGGTGGGCCTCCCCGACCGCGGCGGCGGCCTCGGGGCGCGGTGGGTCGATGATGCCCACCATGCCGGCGTAGACGAGGCCGTGCTCGAGGGACTCCTCGAGGGCGGGGGTCGCCGTCACCTCGAGGGGTTGGTAGGCCACGGCGAGGGTGCGGAACGCCTCTCCCGACAGGCGTTCCACGTCGTCGAGGACCCGCGCGCGCCACCCCGCGTCCAGCGGCTCCACGTCGCCGCCCACCTGGATCCGCGTGCACCGGTCGAGGAGCACGTCGGGTGCGCCCTTGGTGACCACGGCGATCATGCCGTCGCGGGAGGCGTCCGCGTGCAGGCTGGTCATGAGCTTGCGCTCGGAGGTGAACGGGATCTCGGCCACCCGGCTGAACCGGGCCGCCCGCCGTTGGTGGGTGCCGAGCTTGGCCTCCGCCACCAGGAACGCCGCCTCCGTGGGATCGCCCTGGATGGCCCAGTCACCGTTCGCCTCCTGCTGCAGGACCGCGTTGTTGGCCAGGCAGCCGCCGGTGAGCACGTATGCCGTGGCGAGCCACAGCGGGTCGTGCTCCTCGAGATCGGCGCCGTCGTGGAGGAGGTCCCCCTCCGGCCGGTACCCCGCCCCGGTCACACTGACCTCACCCAGCGGGGTGACGACCCGGCCGATTGTCATCTCGCCCTTGGTCAGGGTGCCGGTCTTGTCGGAGCAGATCACCGAGGCCGACCCCAGCGTCTCGACCGAGGACAGCTTCTTGACGATGGCGTGGTGCGCGGCCATGCGCTGCACCCCGAGGGCGAGCACCACGGACAACACTGCGGGGAGCCCCTCGGGCACGGCGGCGACGGCGAGGGACACCCCGAGCAGCAGGGTGGTGACGACGTCGTCGGCGCTCTCGACGCCGAAGAAGAGGAACACCGTGGTCATGACGACCAGGGCGATGACGACGACCGCGGTGCCGAGCATCCGGCCCACCCGGGCGATCTCCCGCTGCAGGGGGGTGGGGTCCTCCCTGGTAACGTGCAGCAGGTCGGCGACCTGCCCCATCTGGGTGGCCATGCCCGTGTCGGTGACCACGGCGCGTCCCACTCCCTGGCTGACCGCCGTGCCGTTGAACACCATGTTGAGCCGGTCGCCCAGTGCGGCGGGGGCGCGCAGCGGCGCGGCATCCTTCAGCACCGCTTCGCTCTCCCCGGTGAGCGAGGCCTCGGAGACCTTCAAGGTCGAGGCGCTCAGAAGCCGGGCGTCGGCAGCGACGGTGTCGCCCTCGGCCAGCAGGAGGATGTCGCCGGGCACGAGCTCGCGGGTGGGCACCCGCACCTGCGCCCCGCCGCGCACCACCGTGGCGGTGGTCGCGCTCATCCGCTGCAGCGCCTCGACCGCGTGCTCGGCCCGCGCCTGCTGGAGGTGCCCGAGCACCGCGTTGAGCACGACGATGACCGCGATGACGATCGCGTCGAACGGCAGCCCCTCGGCGCCCTCGAACGCCCACGCGACGAGCGAGACGACGATCGCGGCGAGGAGCAGGTAGACCAGCGGGTCGCGGAAGTGCTCGAGGAAGCGGCGCCAGGCGGGCACCGGGGGAGCGGACGCGATCTCGTTGGGCCCCACGCTGGCCAGACGCGCAGCCGCCTCCTGGGGGCTGAGCCCGGTCGCGGGGTCCGAGCCCAGCTCGCTCGCCACGGACGAGGCCTCGAGCAGGGAGGGGTCGGACTGGGTCGTGGAGGTCTCCATGCTCCCTTCCCCGTGCCTCGGTCCGCACACGGGCGAGCCCGTGGTCGCACCGCCCACTCTGCCACCGGCGGCGCTATCCCGGGCGGACATCTCGGGTCGGGAGTAGCGTTCGAGGCGGCAGGGCAAGGCTGCGAGATGGGATTCGATGAGTGGCAAGGGTGCGCGACGCTCGTGGGCCGGTGCGAAC
Organism: Knoellia sp. p5-6-4; assembly: GCF_029222705.1. Lineage (NCBI taxonomy): Bacteria > Bacillati > Actinomycetota > Actinomycetes > Micrococcales > Intrasporangiaceae > Knoellia > Knoellia sp. p5-6-4. Next base: position 113,388 of record NZ_JARGZF010000001.1, on the reverse strand, counting down.
TGGGCGGCACCGGCGACCGTCGGCCGAGCCGGCGGCCTGAGGGTCTACCCCTTTGGCGACGTCTGGATCGTGGAGGCCGACGCGCCCCTCGAGGACCTCGGCGACGACGTCGACCACGCCGTCCAGACCGCGCTCGCGGAGTGCCCCGACGGTGTCGTGCTCGTGCTGCCGGACGGGATGGACGAGCTCACCGACACCTCGGTCGCCTCGCTGTCGCCCCTGACCCGGCACGCCGACGCCTGGCCCGAGACGCCTGTCGTGGTGGCCTGTGGGAACGCGCAGGTGCGGGAGGCGCTGCGGGAGCGGCTCGGGACGTCACGCCTGGCGTTCGCGTCCTCGATGCTGGCTGCCACCGCCCTGGTCGCCGACGGACCACACCTGCTCCGGGCCGAACTGGCCCTGCCGCGGCACCCCGCCTCGGTGGGGGCAGCCCGTCGGTTCCTCGCTCGCACCTGCGAGGAGTGGCACGTCGCCCCCTGCGCGGATGCCGGCGCCCTCGTGGTCAGTGAGCTGGCCGCGAACGCGGTGCAGCACACGGCCGAGCAGGTCCGCGTGGTGCTGGTCAGCGACGGGGTGGCGATGGTGCGGGTGGGGGTGCGCGACCAGGCCCGCGACGCACCGGCCACCGTCGACGCCGACCACGACTCGCTCAACGGTCGAGGGCTCGTCGTGGTCGAGGCGCTGTCGCAGGCCTGCGGGGCGCTGCCGACCGGCGACGGCGGCAAGCTGGTCTGGGCGCGCATCGAACCTGAACTCGATCTGGGGGACGTTCGGCCCTGACGGGTGCCGTGCACCCTCGGTCCCCATGGAGGCATGAGGATCGAGTACGTCCACGCGTCCAAGTACGGGAACGGCGCCCAGGTGGCGCAGGAGTTCAAGCACCGAATGGAGGCCAGGGGGGTAGCGGTGGCGGTGCACCACATCCGTGACGTGCGGCCGCAGGAGCTGCCGTCGGCCGACCTCTACCTCTTCAGCTCACCGGGGCGGATGGGACGTCCCATCGGCGGCATGCGGCGCTTCCTGAAGAAGGTGGATCTCGCCCCCGGGACGAGGTATGCCCTGCTGACCACGGAGGCCGCGCCCCAGCCGGACAAGAAGACGGGCCGGATGCCGACCGAGGAGGAGCAGGCCCGGTGGCAGCGGGTGCGGCCCCTGATGAACGAGGCGCTGCAGGCCAAGGGGCTCACCGAGGTCGCCGAGGACAGGGTGCTCGTGACGGGCCTGAAGGGTCCGCTCGAGGAGGGCTGGCAGCACAAGGTGGAGGACTTCGCCGCCCGCATCCCCGTGCAGCCCTAGCCAGTCGGGAGCAGCGACAGCACGCGCACGTCGGTCGTCCCACCGTCGGTGCTGACCTCCACGGAGTCGCACAGCTGCCGGGCCATCCACAGGCCGCGGCCGTTGGTGCCGAGGTCCGCGGGCGGCGCGTAGCCGGCGAGCGCGTCTACGGGGCCGCCCCCGTCGTCGCGGACGTGGCAGACCAGCACCGGCACCTGCCCCGGCGCGTGCTCGGTGTAGACCGCCAGGCGGGCAGGCGGACGACCGTGGGTGAGCGCGTTGGACACCAGCTCGCTGACGGCGAGGACCACGTCGTCGACCACGTCGTCGGGCAGCCCGGCCCGCCGCACCTCCTCGCGCGCGAAGCGGCGCGCGCTGGGGACGTCGGCTCCCGTGAGGCAGCTGATGGCGGGCGCGGAGGCCGGGGGCGCAGGCACCGTCGTGCTGTCCGGGATGAAGCGGTGCGGGTCGACGAACAAGGCACTTCGCCGGGCCCCGTCGTCCTCCAGCAGCTCCGCGTGGGTGCGGTGACACGCCTCGATCAGGTCGCTGCTCAGGGCTGAGGCGTCGTACGGGCAGAGGATCTCGACGGGGTAGGGCTGGTAGACCACGTTGGCCGCGGACTCCATCCGAAGGTAGTCGGCCACCTCCATGGGCGAGCGCCTGCCGAGAGCCTGCTCGGCCACCACCCGCGAGCGGCGGCCCCCCTGTCGCTGGATGTAGTCCAGGCACTCGTAGGTCGCCCGGAGCTGGGGGTGGTAGCCGACCTCGGCATCGGCGAACTCCACGGCTGCCGCAACGGCCCCCAGTTCGTCGCGCACCCGCGCCACCTTCTCGCGCGAGGCCAGCACCAGCACCGGCTCGTCGAGGGCCAGCCCGGCGCGCACGTACCCGCTCACCCGGCCGACGAACTCGTCGACGCCGTGGTAGACGAGCGCAAGGTGGCTCCCGGATTGCCCGGTCCGTCCCGTGAGCAGGCTCACCCGGCCAGCGTAACTCCAGCCAGGGCATCCGGCACCGCCGCGGCGACGACCTCTTCCCGGGCCTTGGCAAACCGCCCTCGCCGGGGGACGAACCCGCCTACCGTGGTGAGGGAGAGATCTCGTTGGGCTCCTAGCGGGGGGCGTCATGGTGGACACACGGCTGATCGACGAGACCGGCCTGCAGTCCCTGCTCGACGCCCTCGTCGCGCGCGGCTACCGCGTGATGGGCCCCACGGTGCGAGGCGGTGCCGTCGTCAACGCGGAGATCACCGCGGTGGCCGACCTGCCGCGCGGCTGGGGCGACGACCAGGAGCCCGGCCGATATCGCCTGCGCCGTCGGGACGACGAGGCACTCTTCGGGTTCGCCGCCGGGGCGCAGTCGGCCAAACCGGTGTTCTTCCCGACCGACGAGCTGCTGTGGCGGGGGCAGCGCACGGCGGGCGGCACCGGCTTCGAGGTCGGTGGCGCGCCGGGCAGCCCGACCGGCGGGACCCACGTGGAGGACGAGGACGGCGCCGACCAGCGGCCCACTGCCCTGCTCGGCGTGCGCTCCTGCGACCTCAGCGCGGTCGGCATCCACGACACCGTGCTCACGGGCCGCGGCTTCACCGACGCGCACTACGCCCAGCGCCGCGAGGGGGCCTTCGTCATCGCGGTCGCCTGCTCCGACCCCGGCGGCACCTGCTTCTGTGTGTCGATGGGCACCGGACCGCGGCCCGAGCAGGGCCGCGGGGCGCCGTTCGACCTGTCCCTCACCGAGCTGCTGGAACCGGAGCACCGGTTCGTCGTCGAGGTCGGCAGCGAGCGGGGTGGGGCCCTGCTCGACGAGATCGGGGCGACGGCGGCCGCCGCGGGCGACCTGGCCGCGGCAGGTGCCGTGTCCGACCAGGCGGCGCAGCGGATGGGGCGCCGGCTCGACACCGACGGGATCCGCGACCTGCTCTACGCCAGCGTCGACAGCCCCCGGTGGGACGACGTCGCCTCGAGGTGCCTGGCCTGCACCAACTGCACCATGGTGTGCCCCACGTGCTTCTGCACCACGGTGGAGGACGTCTCCGACCTCAGCGGGGAGTCCGCCGACCGCCACCGCGTCTGGGACTCGTGCTTCAACGCGGACTTCTCCTACATCCACGGCGGCACCGTCCGCGATTCGACCCGGTCCCGCTACCGCCAGTGGATGACCCACAAGCTCGCTTCCTGGCACGACCAGTTCGGGTCCTCGGGGTGCGTCGGCTGTGGCCGCTGTGTCACCTGGTGCCCGGCCGGGATCGACATCACCGAGGAGGCGGCCGCTCTGCGCGGGGTGCGCGGCTCGAACCTCCCGGCACCCCTGAGCCCGCCCGACCCGGCGCCCGAGTGAGGAGACGACCGCCGTGCAGACCATCGCCGAGTACCTTCCCCAGCACCCCTTCTTCGCGGGTCTGCCGGAGCCGCTCGTCGCGCTGGTCGCGGGGTGCGCCGTCAACGTGCACTTCCACCCGGGCCAGCACCTGTTCCACGAGGGCGAGCCGGCGGACACCTTCTACGTGATCCGGCACGGCCGGGTCAGCCTCGAGGTGCATGCGCCCGCAGGCTCGCCGGTGGTCGTCGACAGCGCCCACGCCGACGACGTCGTGGGCTGGTCGTGGCTCGTGCCGCCCTACCGCTGGCTCTTCGACGCGCGGGCCACCGAGGAGACCAGCGCCATCGCCTTCGACGGCGCCTGCCTGCGCGACAAGTGCGACACCGACCCGGCTGTCGGCTACGCGATGCTGCAGCGGGTGGTGCAGGTGATGTCCACCAGGCTGCACTCCGCGCGCATCCGCCTGCTCGACGTCTACGGAGCCCCGGTATGACGGCGGTGGCCGGTGCCGGCTCCCGGGCAGCGCGCCCGCGCGACCCCTTCCTGCCCCGGCCGTTCGTCGTCCGGCGCCACCGGCAGGACACCCGCGACACCTGGACGCTCGTGCTCGAGCCGGTCGACGGGGTGCCGATGCCGTTCGCCGCCGGCCAGTTCACGATGATGCAGGCGTTCGGCGCGGGGGAGGCGCCGATCTCCATCAGCGGCGACCCGGCCCGGCCCGCGGTCCTCGAGCACACGATTCGGAACGTCGGCGCGGTCACGCGGGCGCTGGTGCACGCCGCACCCGGCGCCGAGCTCGGCATACGAGGTCCGTTCGGCACCGGCTGGGAGGTGTCGTCCGGACGCGGTGGCGACGTCGTCTTCGTCGCCGGCGGCATCGGCCTGGCACCCCTGCGCCCGGCCGTCCTCGAGGTGTGCGCCGACCGCGCGTCCTACGGCCGCGTGCTGCTGCTCTACGGCGCCCGCACCCCCGAGGACATCCTCTTCGGTGACGACCTGCGCCGCTGGGCCGCCGACCACGCCGTCGACGTGCAGGTCACCGTCGACAACGGACAGCACGCCTGGCAGGGGCGGGTCGGCCTGGTCACCCAGCTGGTGGAGCGGGGTGGCTTCGACGCCGTGAACACGCTGGCCCTCGTGTGCGGGCCGGAGGTCATGATGCGGTATGCCGCGATGGCCCTGCGCGCCCGCGGCGTCCCCCCGGCGCGGCTGCGGCTGTCGATGGAGCGCAACATGAAGTGCGGGGTCGGCCTCTGCGGCCACTGCCAGCTGCGCGAGTACTTCCTCTGCGTGGACGGCCCGGTGCTCACCTACGACGTCCTCGAGCCCCTGATGGCCCGGGCGGAGCTCTAGCCATGACCGTCACCGACCGATCCGACGCAACGGCCACCGAACGTACGCGGCCGACGCTCGCCGTGTGGAAGTTCGCCTCCTGCGACGGCTGCCAGCTCACGCTGCTCAACTGCGAGGACGAGCTGCTCCGCCTCGCGGGCGAGGTGGAGATCGCCTACTTCCCCGAGGCCACCCGCGCGGTGGTGGAGGGGCCCTACGACGTCTCGCTGGTCGAGGGCTCGATCACGACCCCGGAGGAGCTCGAGCGCATCCAGCACGTGCGCCAGGTGTCGCGCCGGCTGATCACCATCGGCGCGTGCGCCACGGCCGGCGGGATCCAGGCGCTGCGCAACTTCGGCGACGTCGCCGAGTTCCGCTCGATCGTCTACGCCCACCCGGAGTACCTGTCGACGCTGTCGCGCTCCACGCCGATCTCGGCGCACGTCTCCGTCGACTTCGAGCTGCGCGGCTGCCCGATCAACAAGCGCCAGCTGCTCGAGGTGCTCGCCGCGTCGATCCAGGACCGCAAGCCGCGGATCCCGTCGCACAGCGTGTGCGTCGAGTGCAAGCGGCGGGGCAACGTCTGCGTGACCGTGGCCCACGGGACGCCGTGCCTCGGGCCGGTCACCCAGGCAGGGTGCGGTGCCCTGTGCCCGAGCTTCGACCGCGGCTGCTACGGCTGCTTCGGCCCCCAGGACACACCCAACACCGTCTCGATCGCCCACGGGCTCAGAGAGCTCGGGATGAGCGAGCCCGAGGTAGTGCGCATCTTCCGGACCTTCAACGCGGCCTCGGAGCCGTTCCGCCGGGAGAGCGAGCGGCACGAGCAGGGAGGGCCACCGGCGGGAGAGGGGGAGGACGCATGAGCCACAAGCTCACCGACGGCGGCCAGGTGATGCACGTCGGCACCCTGGCGCGGGTCGAGGGCGAGGGGGCGATGCACATCGAGTACCGCGACGGCACGGTCACCGACGTGCAGCTGCGCATCTACGAGCCGCCCCGGTTCTACGAGGCGTTCCTGCGCGGCCGCGCCCACACGGAGCCGCCGGACATCACCGCGCGCATCTGCGGGATCTGCCCGGTGGCCTACCAGATGAGCTCGTGCTGGGCGGTCGAGGACGCCTGCGGGGTGGAGGTGCCGGAGGAGATCCGGCTCATGCGGCGGCTGCTGTACTGCGGCGAGTGGATCGAGAGCCACGCCCTGCACGTCTTCCTCCTGCACGCGCCCGACTTCCTCGGCTACGACGGCGCGGTCGAGATGGCTGCCGACCACCCCGACGTGGTCGAGCGGGGCCTGCGGATCAAGAAGGCCGGCAACGACCTCATGGACACCGTCGGCGGTCGATCGGTGCACCCCGTCAACGTCAAGGTCGGCGGGTTCTACCGGTACCCCACCCGCGAGGAGCTGCGGGCCGTGCGGCCCCGGCTGCAGCGGGCCCTCGACGAGGCGGTGCAGACCGTGAAGCTCGTGGCCGGGTTCGAGTTCCCCGACCTGGAGCAGCCCTACGAGTACCTCGCACTGCGGGCCGAGAGCGGGTACCCCATCGAGGCCGGGAGCGTCGTCACGTCCTCCGGCGGGGCCTTCGCCGTGCGCGACTTCACGAAGCACATCGAGGAGTTCCACGTCCCCCACTCCAACGCCCTGCACGCGCGCCTCGACGGCTCACCCGACCCCTACGTCGTGGGCCCGCTGGCCCGCTACTCCCTGAACGCCGACCGGCTCAGCGACGTGGCCCGGGAGGCGGCCCGCGAGGCCGGGCTCGGCGACACCTGCCGCAACCCGTTCCGCTCGATCATCGTCCGGGCCGTCGAGCTGGTGGAGGCCTACCACGAGGCGCTGCGCATCATCGACGGCTGGACGGGCAGCGGCCCGGCCAGCGTGCCCGTCCCGCCCCGGGCGGGCGAGGGCTTCGGCGCCAGCGAGGCGCCCCGAGGGGTGTTGTTCCACCGCTACGTCCTCGACGACGAGGGCATCATCCGCGACGCGCAGATCGTGCCGCCGACCTCGCAGAACCAGCCGAGTGTCGAGGCCGACCTGCGCACCATGGTGCAGAGCTGGTCCCAGCTCGACGACCACGCGCTGCAGCACCGCTGCGAGCAGGCCATCCGCAACTACGACCCGTGCATCTCCTGTGCCACCCACTTCCTCGACCTCACGGTGGACCGGGGATGACGGGCGTGAGGGGTGCTCCGACGGGGCCGGTCACCTCCCGACCGCTCGTGGTGGGGCTGGGCAGCCCGCACCGGGGCGATGACGCCGTGGGGGTCGTCGTGGCGCGAGGGGTCGCGGCGTGCCACGTGCCGGGCGTGGACGTCGTCGCACACGAGGACCCCACCGACCTGGTCGAGCTGTGGTCGGGCCACGAGCTCGCCGTCGTGGTCGACGCCGTCCGCTCCGGCTCGGAACCCGGCACCCTGACGGTGCTCGAGACGGGCGCGCTGGGTGAGCGGCTGCGCGAGTCTGCCTGGGGACGGACCGGTCGCGGTGGCACCCACGCGTTCGGCCTGGCCTCCGCCGTCGAGCTGGCCAGGGCGCTGCGCCGGCTGCCCGACCGGGTGGTGCTGGTGGGTGTCGAGGCGGCGTCGTTCGACCACGGCGCGCCACTGTCGCCCGCCGTCGCCGCCGCCGTGCCGACCGCCGTCGACCGCGTCCTCGCAGTCGTGCGGGAGGCGTCGGAGGGGACCACCACGCCGGAAGGAGCCGCCCGTGTGCCTGGGTGAGCTGGCCGAGGTGCTCGAGGCCCCGGACGTGGGCACCGCCGTGGTGCGGTCGTCCGTGCGCACCGCGACGGTGTCGCTGCTGACCCTCGACGGGGCCGTCGCTCCGGGCGACTGGCTGCTGTGCCACTCCGGCTTCGCCCTGCGCCGGCTGTCGCCGCAGGAGGCGTACGAGGCCGCAGCGCTGCGGTCCACCGCACCGTCGCGGCTCGCAGAGACCACAGAAGAGGCAGGGACCGCCGCACAGGCTAAGCCCACCGAACAGATGAGGGAGCCATGAACACCACCCGCCGCACCGGCATACTGCTCGCGCTCGTCACGGCCGCGATCAGCGGCTTCTCGGTCTTCGTGAACGCCTACGGCGTCAAGGCCTTCGACGACGCCACGGTGTACACGACAGCCAAGAACCTCGTGGCGGCGGCCGTGCTGCTCGCCGTCGTCGGGCTGGGCTCCCGAGCCGGGGCGCGCCTGACCGTGCCGCGCACGCGCGGCCGGTGGCTGGCCCTCGCGGCGGTCGGGGTGATCGGCGGCAGCGTGCCGTTCGTGCTGTTCTTCGAGGGGCTCAGCCGGGCGTCGTCGCCCCAGGCCGCCTTCATCCACAAGACCCTCGTGCTCTGGGTGGCGCTGCTGGCCCTTCCACTGCTGAAGGAACGCCTGCAGTGGGGCCACTGGGTCGCCATCGGCCTGCTGGTCGTCGGGCAGGTGGGCCTGGCCGGCGGCCTGCCCGGCGAGCTCGGCGCCGCCGGCGTCATGATCCTCGCCGCGACGCTGCTGTGGTCGGTGGAGGTCGTCGTCGCCAAGTGGCTGCTGGACGACGTGTCGTCGTGGACGGTCGGCGTGGCACGGATGGGCCTGGGCTCGGTGGCCCTCGTGGCCTGGCTCGCGGTCACCGGCCAGGCGGGTGCCCTGGGGTCGATGACCCGGGAGCAGCTCGGGTGGGTTCTGGTCACCGGTCTGCTGCTCGCCGGTTACGTCGCCTCGTGGTTCGCCGCCCTCGCCCGTGCGCAAGCTGTCGACGTCACGGCCGTGCTGGTGCTCGCGGCACCGGTCACAGCCGGCCTGGGCGCCGCCGTCAACGGCACCGCGCTGGCGCCCCAGGCGTTGTGGCTCGCCACACTGCTGCTCGGGGGTGCGGCGGCGGTGTGGCTCGGCTGGAGGGGCGCGGCGCGGCCCGTGCCTGAGAGCGGGACGGTCCGTGCCGGCGGGTAGCGCAGCGTCGGGGCTGCACGGGGCCCTGCGGTTCGCGGCGTACGCCTACCCGCCGAACGCGCTCGGCTACTGCGGGCCCGACGCGGCGCAGCAGCTGCTCGAGCAGGTCGCGGCCGGGGTCGACGACCCGGACCTGCGACGGCTGGCCCGCGGGTTCGAGGGCGCGTGGCCCTACCTCGAGCTCATCGCCGCAGCCAACCGGATCGGCGACCCCCTCGACGCGCGCGTCGTCGAGGCCTACTGGGTCGGGAACGAGCTGCTGGACCGGGTGGGTCCACGCCTGCTCGGGGACTCGCTCGAGGCGCGTTTCCGCGACCGTGCCGGCCGGCGTTCCTGGCCGAGGCTGGTCGACGCGGTGCCTGCCGGTGCGGTGCCGCACCACTCGTTCCACGTCTTCGGTGTCTACCCCTGGCTGGGGCTGCTCCGCGAGGGCCGGGTGGACGAGCCGCTGCACGTGCTCGACCGCTGCCGCGTGCGCTGGGGACACGTGATGGAGGTCCGGGGGCCGGAGGCGGTCGTCCGGTCGCGGCCGCTGTGCTGGGACGGCCGTCGCCTGCACCTGGGCGAGGAGCGCGAGGAGCGGGCCCTCCTGCGGGTCGACGGCCTCGGGCTCGCCGGGGGCGTCTCGGCGGGCGACTGGTGCTCGCTCCACTGGGAATGGGTGTGCGAGCGGCTCGACCGTCGCGGGTTGGCTGCCCTGTGCCGCCAGACCCTGCGGCAGCTCGCCGTGGTCAACAGCACGCCGTTCCCGGCGCCGGCAGCCGTCCTGGCCTGAGGCCGCGACTCGGGAGCCTCGGTCCTACGGATTCCGCGAAATGCTGTTCGGGCAGCGAGCAGACTGTGATGATGTGCGCTGTGAGTGGCGAACGGCGTGACTGCTGGCCTGCCGACCCGGGCCTGCTCGACGCCTTCGGCGACGCGGCTCTGCTCGTCGACCGCTCCAGTCGGGTCACGTACGCGAACGCCGCGGCCCGAGGGACCGTCGGGGCACCGGCGTCCTCCGCCCGGCTCGAGGGCGCTGACCTCCCCAGCGAGGTCTTCGACGGGGCCGAGCACGCGCGCCTCGTGGCGGTCGCCGAACAGGTGCTGGCAGGGACGCCGTGGACAGGAACCGCGGCGCTTCTCACTGCTGCTGGTCCGGTGCAGCGCCGGGTCACCCTCACTCCGATGTGGCGGGACGGGGCGGTCGTCGGGATGCTCTGCGTCGCGACCGCGATCGACGGGCCGGCGCAGGGGGATGTGGACAGGGACGGCCGGCTGGGCCCCGCCAGCAGCCTGGCCCGGCTGGCCCGCGTCACCTCCGAGCTGGCCGTGGCCGAGTCGGTGGACGCGGTGGAGCGCATCATCATCACCCACGCGGCAGACGCCGTCGGGGCGCCGATCGCGACCCTGACCCTGCGCGACGGCGACGACGCGCTGCGCATCATCGGCCTGCGGGGCCTCCAGGAGAGCGACGCGCGTCGGTGGAGGCGCTACCCGCTGGCCATCGGAACGCCGTCCAGCGAGGCCGTGCGCACCGGCCGGGTGGTCACCGTGGTCGGGGCGGCGGAGCTGACGCGGCGGTTCCCCGACGTCATCGGGGACACCCCGGTACCCGACCAGTCGATCGTCGCCCTGCCGTTGAGGGCGTCTGACCGGACCCTCGGCGCGATCGCCCTGTCCTTCCAGGGCCGCCGTCCCGTCGACGCAGCCGAGCTGGAGTTCCTCGAGATCGTCGCCGACACGTGCGCCCAGGCGCTCGAGCGGATCGGCGTGTCCGAGGAGGTGGCCGCCCAGACCGCCAAGCTCCAGTTCCTGGCTGACGCCTCGGCCGAGCTCGCCAGCAGCCTCGACTACGAGACCACCTTGGCGCGCGTGGCCCAGCTGGCCGTCCCCACGTTCGCCGACTGGTGCGGCATCGACGTCGTCGACGGCACCCGCCTGAACCGGCTGGCCGTCGCCCACGTGGACCCGGCCAAGGTCGAGCTGGCCCGGTCCCTCCAGGACCGCTACCCCGCGGACCCGGACGCCCCGGTTGGTCCGTGGCAGGTCATCCGGTCGGGCACGAGCCTGCTCGTCCCGGAGGTCACGGACGAGATGCTCGTCGCCTCCGCCAAGGACGAGGAACACCTCCGGATCGCGCGCGACCTCAGGCTCTGCAGCGCCCTCACCGTGCCGCTGTCCGCCCGGGGCAGGGTGCTGGGAGTCATGACCTGGGCGGCCGCGGAGTCCGAACGGCACTTCGGGCCGTCGGACCTCGCGTTCGCCGAGGACCTCGCCCGCCGGGCCGCCGTGGCGATCGACAACGCCGAGCTGCACAGCCAGACGCTGGTGGCCGCGGTGCAGCTGCAGCAGGCTGTGCTGCCCGAAGCCATGCCCAGCCTCCCGGCATGGGAGATCGCGAGCCACTACAGCCCCTCGGGCCGCACCGAGGTCGGCGGCGACTTCTACGACGCCATCCCGATCGGCGGCGGCCGGCTGGCCGTGTTCGTGGGCGACGTCATGGGCCGGGGGGTCCGCGCCGCCGCCGCCATGGCGCAGATGCGGTCGGCCGTGCGTGCGTACGCCGCCGTCGACCCCTCGCCCGAGGCGGTCATCCGCAGCCTGGACCTGATGCTCGATCGCTACGGGTCCGAGCAGCTGGTCACGCTTCTCTACATGGTGCTCAACCCCCGCCACGACGAGCTGATGATCGCCAACGCGGGCCACCCGCCCGGGGTGATCCTGCGCGGCGACCTCAGCACCGAGCAGCTGCCCTACGCAGACGGGGCACCGCTGGGCGCCGGGCGGCAGCGCCGGAGGCAGTCGCGGGTGCCCTTCCGGGCTGGAGACACCTTGCTGACGTTCACCGACGGGCTCATCGAGCGGCGCGACGAGGACATCGACCAGGGGATGAAGCGGGTCCACGACGCGATGCCCGACCTCGTCGGCCGCGGCGTGGCCGACGGACTCGCCGACCTCGTGGACCGGTTGCGGGAGCCGTCCCACGACGACGACGTCGCCGTGCTGGCCGTGCGACGCACCGAGTGAGGTCGCACGTCCCTGTGGCAGTCGACCGGAGGAGCGAGCCACGATGACGGTCGCCTGTTCCTGCACGAGTGAGCACACGCCGCGCCGGGTGGTGGTGACCGGCGGCCCCGGAGCAGGGAAGACTGCACTGCTCGAGCTGCTCCGGCACGCGGTGTGCCGCCACGTCCACATCCTCCCCGAGTCCGCCGGTGTGGTGTTCGGGGGCGGTTTCCCGAGGGAGGAGGACCCCGCCTGCCGGCAGGCCTCCCAGCGCGCCATCTTCCACGTGCAGCGTGAGCTCGAGGTGGTCGGTGACGCCCACCGCCCGGCCATCGTGCTGTGCGACCGTGGGACGGTGGACGGGGTTGCCTACTGGCCGGGAGACCCCGCGGAATTCTGGGCCTCGGTGCACACCGACCCGCGGCGCGAGCTGGAGCGCTACGGCGCCGTGATCCACCTGCGCACGCCGTCCCCGGGACGCGGCTACAACCATCGCAACCCGCTCCGCACGGAGTCACCGGAGGCGGCGGCCGAGATCGACGAGCGCATCCTGCAGGCGTGGTCGGCCCACCCGCGCCGGTTCGTCATCGAGTCCTCGCCCCGCTTCGTCGACAAGGCCATGCGGGCCATCGAGATCCTGCACGCCGAGCTGCCCGAGTGCTGCGCCCACGGCCCGGAGCTCCACCGCTGAACGTCCAGCGCCGAGACGGCGCGTGGGAGGCAGACGCTGTGCCGGAACCGGGGTTCGCCGACCCCGGCTGTGCGGGAGACTGCCGGTGTGACCACCGAGATCGCGCACAGCGTCCGCACCAGGCTGTGGCGCCGGTCGGGGGACGTCGTGGACGGTTTCCCGCTGGACGAGCTCTCGGACCACCTGCAGGACCACGACTGCCTGGTGTGGGTTGACCTGTGCGGCCCGAGCCGGGCAGGGCTCGACAAGCTGGCCCAGGAGCTCCTGCTGGACCCCCACGCGGTCGAGGACTCCGTGGCGTCGGCGGAGCGGCCGAAGGCCACCCGGCACGCGACCCACACCTTCGTGACCGTCTACGCCACCCGCCTCCCCTCGGGCGACAACGGGCAGCACGGAGCGGTGGAGTCGCGGCTCGAGCTGCAGAGGCTGTCGGTGTTCGTCCTGCCCGGCGGTGTCGTGACGGTGCGCCCCGACGACCGGTTCGACATGGACGAGGTGGTCCAGCGGTGGAGTGACCACCCCGACCTCGTCAAGCAGGGCTCCGGCGCCCTCCTGCACGGCCTGCTCGACGTCGTGGTCGACGGGCACTTCGACACCATCCAGGCGATGGACGACGCGATCGAGCTGCTCGAGGACGCCCTCTTCGCCGAGAGCGGCACCCGTCGGCTCCAGGAGCGGACCTACCGGCTGCGCAAGGAGCTGGTCCAGCTGCGCCGGGTCGTGCTGCCGATGCGTGAGGTCGTCAACACCGTCATGCGGCACCAGTCCGACCTCGGCGGGGGGCAGGGCGAGCTCGACGGCTGGTACACCGACCTGTACGACCACGTCCTGCGCGCCTCGGAGTGGACCGAGTCTCTGCGCGACATGGTCACGACGGTCTTCGAGACGAACATCGCGTTGCAGGACGCCCGGTTGAACGTCGTCATGAAGAAGCTGACGGGCTGGGCAGCGATCATCGCGGTCCCGACTGCGGTGACGGGGTGGTTCGGCATGAACGTCGCCTACCCCGGCATCGGCAAGACCTCCGGTTTCGTTGCCAGCGTGGTGGTCATCTCGGTGCTGGCCCTCACCCTCTACGTGCTCTTCAAGCGCCGCGGCTGGATCTGAGGCGCCGGTCTCAGGGCACAGGTCACGGGTGTCTACCAGGGCAGTGCGCACCACTCGCGGAACAGCGAGAGGGCGCCCGGGGGGCGCCCTCTCCTTCGACGTTCCGCAGACGCCGCGATCAGCGGATGAAGTCCACGCCGGTGGGCGGCAGGTCCCTCACCTGGATGGTGCGGTTGGTGGGATACCTGTTGCCGTTCCAGTTCTGTTCCGAGACAACGAACGACGTCGCGTTGCCGTAGGCGTCGCGCGCAACGCGCTCGACGTGGGCGACGTGGCCGGTCGTCGAACCGGCGCCCATGACGCTGCGCTGGAACACCACCACGGCGCGCTCGGACGGGGCCTTGGACACCGGGCGCCCAGCACGGCGTGCCTGCTCCGTCCACAGCTCCGCGTTGCCACTGACCGTGCCAGACAGGTCGGGACGCTTGTAGAGGGCCCAGTCGGTGCACTCGCCACGACCCTGGGTGCCATTCGCGGCGGGCTTGCGGTGCCAGGTGGAGTCACGGTCGAACAGGACGCTGCCGTCGGCCCTGTTCAGCCACAGCTGGAAACCGCTGTGCCGGATGAAGTGGCCCGGGTAGTTGACCGACTCGAACTTCCACTCTCCGTAGCCGAGCTCGCGCGCCGTGAACGTCGCGTCCTGCCTGAAGAGCTGGCTTCCGTCGGGCGCCGCCAGCTTGATCCGCCAACCCTGGTGCCGCAGGTAGTGGCCGCGGTAGTTGGCCGACTCGAAGCTCACCGTGCCCGCCGCACCGGTGAGGCCGCCGCGCACGATGAACGTCGCGTCCTGCCGGTCCAGACCGCTCCACAGGGGCGTGATCTCGCCCAGCCAGTTGCGGTGCCGGATGTAGCGTCCGGGGTAGTTCTTGGACTCGAACGACACGACCTGGTCATACGGCACCGCTGCCGCGGAAGGTTGCGCTGTGACGAGCAGAAGACCGCCGAGGCTGCCCAGGAGGGCGAGAACGACGACGAGGCGGCGCAGTGAGCGCGCGGCGAGCGTCGGAAATGAGGAAGGCATGTGGTCGGCTCCGATCAGGGGTGAGGGTGGGGCAACAACCTCAATGTCGCCCGTGGCCGGCGCACCGGATACCCACCCTAGGGATGGACCGTCCCACCCCTGCTCGTCGAATTCGCTGAGTCCGAGCCAAAACTCGGGCAAGAGGACGGGGCATGACCACCCAACCGCGTCCTCGCGGGATGACCTCGGCCTTGGGCTGGGGGCCGTGAGCACACTGCCTATTGTCGCCGGAGCTGTGATGACCATCCTCGGTACCGTTCTGATCCGGCTGCCAGGCCCTGGCTACCCGCTTCTCATCCTCGGCGGCATCCTCCTGCTCGCTGTTCTCGTGACCCGCACGACCCTGAAGCGGGTTCACGAGAGGCGTCCTGACGGCCGCACGGCCACCCCCACCCCCGACCCGCGGGAAGCACGACGACGACCCGTGGTACCCGTCCCAGGTCAAGAGTCCACGGGCGTGCCCCTGTCACAGCGCGCCGACCAAGTCGAGCCACGGGGCGAGTCCGCCGTCGTCCGCGTGATCCGTGCGGAAGCCCACATGTCCATCGGGCCGGACGGCGAGCAGGCCTGTGCCCGACCAGCTCTCGACCCGGTGGATGCTCACCGGTGCGTGCGGAGGCAGCCAGTCCGGGACGACACCGTCCCGCTGCAGCAGCACGTGTATGCCGGGGGTCGCGGTCCGCTCGTGCAGGCGGGTCCGGCGCCCCCCGCAGGTCACTGCTGCGTCCGGCAGCCGGTCGCCGGGCTGTGCACCCCTTCGGTTCCGGCCGGCGTCGACGGACAGGGGACTGGCGCGGTAGCGCACCCAGCCCTGGGACAGCACGCGCACCACCTCCGCCATCGGCAGGCGCTGCCGGAGCACAAACGGGACCAGGGGCGCCGCGAGCGGCACGAGCGTCCCGCGCAGGAAGGCCGCCAGCGGGTTGGCGGAGGCCTCGGCGAAGAAGACCAGGTGGGTGAGCGCGAGCACCTCCCTCGCGACGGGGCGGCGTTCCATCTCGTAGGAGTCGAGCAGAGCCGAGCTGTCGTGCACCTGGTTCGTGGCAGGCAGGGCCCCGGCACCGGACCGCGACGGGGCTGCAGCGGCGCGACGGGCGGCGAAGGCCAGCTTCCAGCCGAGGTTGAGCCCGTCGAGGATGCCGGTGTTCATCCCCTGAGCGGCAGCCGGCGAGTGCGTGTGCGCGGCATCGCCGGCGAGGAAGAACGGCCCCTGCCGGAAGGAGCGTGCCAGCCGGTGCTGCAGGGGGACGACCGCCGACCAGCGCAGTTCGGTGAGGCTCGCGCCCATGCCACCGGCGTCCAGCAGCGCCTGCACCTCGCCGGCCGGCACCGCGGGCCCCGGCTGCCCGTACGCGAGCCCGCTGCAGGTCGTGGGACGGGTCGCCAGGACCCGCCACGTGGCGCCCTCACCCAGTGCGAAGACGAACACCAGCCCGGAACGGCCGGCAGCGACGTGCAGCACGCCGGGGGAGAGGCCGCCGTCGAGCTCCGCATCCGCGAGCACGACCTCCTCGCCGTAGGGGCCGCCGTGCCACCCGGTGCCCATGACGCTGCGCACCGTGCTCGACTGCCCGTCGCACCCGGCGACGAACCGGACCGTGGCCTCCTCGAGCCGCCCGGCAGCACTCAGGGTGGCCCGCGCGAGGCCGTGGCCTGCCGCGGCGGCCACCAGCTCCGTGCCACGCTCGACCTCGACGCCGCGCTGGCCCAGCGCGTCCGTCAGGGCCTCCTCGACGTCCATCTGCCGGATCATCGTCAGGTGCGGGTATGCCGTGTCGGCAAGCGCCACATCGGCAAGCCGTGTGGAGACGGTGCGGCTGCCGAGGTGCAGCTCGGCGCGCGGCGCGCGGTCGCCGACCTCGAGCAGGCGGTCTGTCACGGCGAGCGGCCGCAGTCCCTCCAGCGTGCGGGGGTGGACGATCATCGCCCGCGAGGGCCGGAACGCGTCGGTCCTGCGCTCGACCACCCGCACCCGGGCGCCGTGGGCCCGCGCCTGGAGTGCGGTGGCCAAGCCGGCCGGTCCGGCACCCACGACCAGCACGTCCACCTCCGGGGTCAGGCCGCCACGACGCGCCACCACGCGGCCCCACCGACGTCGGTCGCGGCAAAGCGGTCGAGCAGTGCGGGTTCGGCGAGCACGGCGTCACGCCCCAGCCCCGGCAGCACCCGGTAGTCGATGGAGCCCGGCTGCGACACGAGCTCGAGCACGCGCCAGAGTGAGCGCGCGTAGGCGTCAGCGCGGGTGGGACCGTCCCACTCGTAGAGCCCCCGGTAGAGCCCGCGGGCGTCGTGGGCGAGCCAGAGCTTGGAGACGAACCCGGGGAACCCGACGAAGAGGGGCGTGTTCAGCAGGCTCTCGGCCCGGAAGACCGGATGCGCCCGGCCGCGGACGAGCCGGAGCCTGAACGACACCACGAGCACGCACGGGGCCGCCGGTGTCCGGCGCACGGCGGTCTCGCGGTACACGCGCCCGGACGTCCCGTCCGCGAAGGGGATGACGCGTCCGACCTTGTCGCGCGGGCGGAGGACCTCTCGCCGACGGAGCATGCCGGCCGTGACGAGGACCGACCGGGCCACGGCGCGCCAAGCCGCACCTCGCGGCAGGGGCGCCGCTGCACTCAGGGGACGCGCTGGGGTGATCACCCCTTCACGGTGCGCCGGGCGAGGGGCCCCGCGACAGGGAGGAAGGTCCCCTCCACCGGCCTGGCAGCACCTGCACCGGTCAAGCGTGGAACGAGGGGATTGCCGGGTGGGCTCGGTGGCACCTCACCTGAAACGACGAGGCCGGGGTCAGCCGTTCGGGTGAACTGCGCTGCCCTGCGCGCGAAAGTGGGTCCGTCCCCGTAACCGGGGCGCGCGACCGTGCGTTGAGCGGGCATGGTGACGATGCCGGTGGACCCCGAGCTGACCGACCAGGACCTCGGGTCCGAGATCGAGCTGCTCGCCGACGTCATCGACGGGGCCAGCGAGGCGCCCTCCGTGCTGAGCCAGCAACAGGTCGACAGCCTGCTCGGGGTGAGCCCCGCACCCACCGGCGAGGAGCGGTCCCGCTCCACCGGCGAGGAGTCCGGCGCCACCGGGGACGGGCCCTGACCGGGACTGCACCCGCCACTGCCGGCTGGTCTGCCGGCGCCGCTACAGGCGCCTGCCCGACAGCAGCCGGGCGGAGAGCTGCTGCCAGTCCTGCCGAGCGCAGGAGGTGTACTGCGTCCACGAGGCCCCCATCGCCCTGGCCATGCAGTCCGCTGCGAGCTCGACACCGGTGCGGCCCGACCCGCCGAAGGCAGCGTTCGTGGCGCTCTTCGCGGCTCGCCAGTCACCACCGTAGGCGCGGACGGTGACGACGTGGGCGTACTCGTGGCGCACCACCGAGTCGAGCAGGCCTGGGCTGACAGCGGGGGAGATGAAGATCTCGCTCGTCGCCAGATCCGTTGCCCCCCAGTGGCCGTAGCGTGAGGTGACGCTCCACCGGATGCCGCCCGCGGAGTAGCCGGGGATGCGGGCGATCGCGGCATCGAGCGCCGGCCAGCCGGTGGGTCCGCTCGACCGCCTCGGCGGTGCGGGTGGCGGTGCGGGTGGCGGTGCGGGCCTCGGCTTCGCCTTGGTCGGTGGGGGCGGCGTCCTCGTGCCGCCGGGACGGGTGGCCGGGGGTGTCTTCTTCGTCGTGCTCGAGGGGACGAGGGCCGTGGGCCGGGCCGGCCGGCCGGTCGATGTCGTCGACGTGGGCCGGGCCGACGTGGAACGGGGCCGGACCAGGTCCTTCTCGGCCGAGGTGGCGGTGGGCGTGCGGCTCACGTCAGGAGGTCGGCTCGGGCTGGCGGCTGTCCCCACCGCCGGTGGGGTGCCCGTCCCGCCCGCGGCGGACGAAGCCCACATGACGGCGACCGCGGCGCCCGTCAGGCTCACGACCAGCATCTTCGACGCCATGGTCCCCCCTCCGGCGCGGCGACCTCGTGCGCTCCCGCGGGAGCGGGACGAGGGCGCGACCAGCCCAGGGCCTTGACGGTAGGGAGAGTGAGACCCGGCCCAAACAGCCTGCGGCCGTAGGACATTCGTGCCATGTGGTGGAGCCGTCAGCGGTGGATGTCCTAGTACAGGCGCCCCAGTCGGCTGCCACGAGAGCTCGACAGGTGGGGCCTGATCTCGGCCCCGCTGCTCGCCCTAGTCTCCGCAGGACCGACGGCGTAGCGTTGCACCGAGCAGTTCGACGTCGGCGACCGCGTCGCAGGGGGATGTCGGGCTGCCAGCCCGCCGGTCTGGCTGGCACACAGGGAGCCTGCGATGTCTGGTCCTACACGCTCGGCAGGCGCCGCGGGTTCCGGCGCCACCCCGCGCAGACGCGCACGGCGTCCGGCTGTCCGGGGAGCGCGCGGGGGCTCCGGGAAGGGTGCGGAGCGAGGGTCGTGGGCAGGCGCGAACTGGTCGGCGCCGGCGCCGATGGGCGCCACCGGGCGGGTCTCCGCCTACCCGCTGCGGGGCGTGTGGCTGATCGAGGTCGAGCCTCCCTACGACGACACGGCCGACGACGTCGACCACAGCATCCAGCTCGCCCTCGCCGAGTGCCCCCGCGGCGTTGTCTGCAGCTTCACCGGACCCCTGGCGGGCACCTCCGACGAGGCGCTGGACGTGCTGGCGTCAGCCGGTCGGCACGTCGCCGACTGGCCGGCCGTGCCGGTGGTGTTCGCCTGCCGTGACGTCGGTGCCCCAACGCACTTCGCGGGACGTGAGGGTGCTGACCACCTGAGCTACGCCTCCTCGATGCTGCACGGCTGGACCCAGGTGATGAGCCGTCGTGCGCCACGCAGCGCCCACCTGCGGCTGAGTCCGGGAGCGATGGCGGCGCGCAACGCGCGCCGCTTCCTGATCCGGTGCTGCCTCGACTGGAGTCTCAACCAGCACCTCGCATCGGGCCCCCTGGTCGTGAGCGAGCTGGTCACGAACGCGATCCAGCACGCCAACACCGACATCGACGTCTTCCTGGCCGGGGACGGGGCCCGTCTGCGGGTGGGCGTGCGTGACCGCAACCCCGCGCCCCCGGTGACCCGCCTGACGGCGCCGGATGCCCCCGCGGGGCGCGGCCTGCGCGTGGTGCAGGCACTGGCTCGGGGGTCGGGCGCACTTCCCACTGTCGATGGAGGCAAGTTCGTGTGGGCCGTGCTGGGGCCCTGAGCCTGAGCCTGAGCCCCGAGCGCCGGGTCCTGAGCCGGCGGGCAGGGGCTCGATGGACGTCGTCTGCGTTGCCGCCCGCCTCGGGCTGCTGCAGGGTGGAACCAGCCGGCCCACGGGGTCGGCCCGAGGGTGGAGGTCACCATGGGGTTCCTGGACCGGCTGCTCGGCCGTGAGCCGAGGACGCAGCAACCGCCGTACGCACCGCCGCCGCCGGATCATTCCGTGCCGGACGGGGGGCTGCGCCCAGCAGCCGGCCCTGACGAACGAGCCGTCGCCCGCTACCGGTACCTGCTGCGCACCGCCCCGCCCGAGGCGCTCGAACAGGTGCACGCGGAGGCCTTCGCACGGCTCACGCCCGAACAACGCAGCCAGGTGCTCGCCGAGCTCAGCCGGGACCTGCCGGCGGGGGAGCGGCCACCCGGTGCGGACCCACAGTCCCTCGCCCGCTCCGCGACACGTGCCGAGCTGCGACGGCCCGGCTACCTCGAGCACGCCTTCAGCCGGGGACGCTTCGGTGGCAGCGCCGGGGGCACGGGTATGGGTATGGGTGGCAGCATCGTGGGCTCGATGATGGGAACCATCGCCGGCGTGGTGATCGGCTCGGCCCTCGCGGATGCGCTCTTCGACGGGTACGCAGACTCGCCGGAGGCGGCCGAGGCCGGCGACACCGGCGGCGCGGACACGGGCACAGCCGACACCAGCACGTCAGACACCGGCAGTGCGGAAGCCGGTGGCGCCGACTATGCGGGTGGCGACTTCGGTGGTGGGGGTTTCGGAGACTTCGGCGGGGACTTCGGCGGCGGCGACTTCTGACGTGCGGACCCGGTGACTAGTCACCGGTGCACTGGCGCTGCTGGAGGCGGGTGGCCCCCGGCCCGGGGCGAGGGCGGGTGTTCTCCACAACCAGTCCTGTGGACGGACGGCTCCACGCACCGGCGCCTGTGGGCAGACGGACGAGGGCGTGTCACCGTGCCGGTTCGACGGGGAGTTGGCCTGCGCCGATGTGACCACGACCTGACCAGGCGCGGTCCGCGTGAGCGGCGAGCCGGTCTAGTACATCGGGACTAGGGAGCCACTGCCCACCTGGCCGACCGTCTCGACGGGGCCACCGCGCGGCTCAGGCGCCCGTCACCAGGGCAGCGACGTCGAGTGCGGCGATGCCCACCGCCGCCACGAACGGGGTCCGGCCGCGTCCCACGACCGCGACCGCCGCCAGGAGCAGGCACATCGCGAAGACCGCCCACGCCCAGGGAGACGGGGGGCCCGGCGGACCGAGCAGGGCGACAGCCGAGGCCACGGTCAGCACGGTGGGCGCCAGGCGGCGCACCACGCGCGCCCCGAGGCGGTGCGGCAGCCCGCGCACACCCGTCTGCTCGTCGTCGGCGAGGTCCGGCAGGGCGTTGAGCAGGTGGGCACCCACGCCGAGCAGCGCACCCGCAGCGACCACCCAGGGAGCGGGCCAGCTGGGGGCGGGGAGGGCCAGGGTGACGACGGCGGGCAGGGCGCCGAACGCCACGGCATACGGCACCGCCGACCAGGCGGTGCGCTTCAGGCCGAGGTTGTAGGCCCAGCCGGAGGCGACGCCGAGCAGCAGGTGCACGGCGGCGGCGGCCGCACCACACGCCAGGGACAGCGTCACGCACAGGAACCCGGCCACGCCGACGGCGAGGCGCACCACCGCCTCCGGCACCTCTCCACGGGCGACCGGCTTGTCCAGCCGTCCGACGACCCGGTCGCGGCCGGCGTCGACGAGGTCGTTGGACCAGCCGATCGTGAGCTGCCCGGTGCCGACGGCGGCCGTGACCAGCGCGCCGGTGCCCAGGCCGTGGCCGGACCCTGCGGCCAGCAGCGCGGTCAGCGTCGTCACGGCGACGGTCGGCCCCGGATGGCAGGCTCGCGCCAGTGAGGGGAGCACCGGCGGAAGGCCGGGGAGGAGGCTGCGCACGGGGCGAGCGTACGGCGAAGGGCGCGCGGTGACGGGTGGTCGGCGACGTGGAGTACGGCGTCCAGGCCGCGCAAGGGGGCCTGCTGTGCCTAGGGTTGCCGGGTGAGCCACCTCGCCGCAGTCGCCGGGACCCTGCCGGACCACCGCTACCGCCAGTCCGAGGTCACGAAGGCCTTCGCCGACGTCCTCGGCTCGCGCGGCGTCAACCGTGCCCTGCTCGAGAGGCTGCACGCCAACGCCGGCGTCAGCCACCGTCACCTCGCGTTGCCGCTCGACCGGTATGCCGCGCTGGCCGACTTCGGTGAGGCCAACGACGAGTTCATCCGCGTGGCAGTCGAACTCGGGTCGCAGGCCGTCGAGAAGGCGCTCGCCGACGCGGGATTGGTGCCTGCCGACGTCGACCTCATCGTGTCCACCACGATCACCGGGCTGGCCGTGCCGTCGCTGGAGGCGAGGGTGGCGGCCCGGATCGGGCTGCGCGAGGACGTCAAGCGGGTGCCCCTGGTGGGCCTGGGGTGCGTGGCCGGTGCCGCGGGCGTCGCGCGCGTGCACGACCACCTGCGCGGCCACCCGGACGACATCGCCGTGCTGCTCTCGGTCGAGCTCTGCAGCCTCACGGTGCAGCGGGACGACACCTCGATGGCGAACCTCGTCGCGAGCGGTCTCTTCGGCGACGGGGCAGCCGCGGTGGTGATGGTCGGAGAGTCCCGTCGGGAGGCCACGCTCCTGCCCGAGGTCGTCGCCACTCGCAGCAGGCTCTACCCGGACAGCGAGGGGGCCATGGGCTGGGACGTCGGCGCCTCGGGGCTGCGGATCGTCCTCGGGGTCGAGGTGCCCGACCTGGTGCGGGCCAACGTCGGCGACGACGTCGTGCGCTTCCTCGCCGACCACGGCCTGGGCCTGGAGGACGTCGGCTGGTGGGTCGCCCACCCGGGCGGGCCGAAGGTGCTCGAGGCCATGGAGGAGGCCCTCGGCGTCGCACGGGAGGCGCTCGGCGTGACGTGGCGGTCGCTGGACCGCATCGGCAACCTCTCCTCGGCCTCGGTGCTCCACGTGCTCGCAGACACCCTTCGCGAGCGACCACCCGCCCCCGACTCGCACGGCGTGCTGCTCGCGATGGGCCCGGGCTTCTGCCTGGAGCTGGTGCTGCTCCGCGCCAGGGCAGCCTGACGGCCATGACGGACGTCATGTCTGAGGTGCTCTTCACGGCCCTGGTGGTGGCGGTGGGGCTCGAGCGCCTCGCCGAGCTCGTCGTCTCGAAGAGGCATGCGGCGTGGGCATTCTCGCGCGGGGGCGTCGAGTACGGTCGCGGTCACTACCCGTTCATGGTCGCGCTCCACACCGGTCTGCTGGTGGGCGCGGTTGCGGAGGTCTGGCTCCTCGACAGGCCGTTCGTGCCCGTCCTGGGCCTCACCATGCTCGCGCTCGTGCTGGCCTCGCAGGCCTTGCGGTGGTGGTGCATCGCCACCCTGGGCCACCAGTGGAACACCAGGGTGGTCGTCGTGCCCGGGCTGTCGCTCGTGAGCGGCGGTCCCTACCGGGCGCTCCGGCACCCGAACTACGTCGCCGTCGTCGTCGAGGGCCTGGCGCTGCCCCTGGTGCACTCGGCCTGGCTCACCGCGGCCGTGTTCACGGTGCTGAACGCCCTGCTGCTGCGGGTGCGGATCCGCGTCGAGGACGAGGCGCTGCGCGGGGCCTCCGGCACGGAGCGCGAGGTGGCCGGTGCCTGACGTCGTGGTGGTGGGCGGGGGACCGGTCGGCCTTGCGGCCGCGCTGTATGCCGTGCGGGCCGGCCTGTCGGTGACGGTGCTCGAGCCGCGTGCGGGCGTGGTGGACAAGGCCTGCGGGGAAGGTCTGATGCCGGGCGCGGTGGTGGCCCTCGGGGCGCTCGGCGTCGACGCGCCCGGCCGCGAGCTGCAGGGCATCCGCTACGTCGGTGGGGGCCGGCAGGCGACCGCCGACTTCGCCGCGGGCCGCGGCAGGGGGGTGCGGCGGACCACGCTGCACCGTGCGCTGCGGGAGGCGGCCGAGGCGGCGGGCGTCGAGGTCGTCGGGCGTTCTGCGACCGCCCTGGTCCAGGAGGGTGGAGCCGTCCACGTCAGCACCCGGGAACCGGGTGGCACGCAGGGAGCCGGTCTCACGGGACGCTACGTCCTTGCCGCGGACGGGTTGCACTCACCCATGCGGCGCGCCCTCGGCGTCGAGGTGGCCGCCGGAGGCCCGCAGCGCTGGGGACAGCGACGGCACTACGGCATGCGGCCGTGGAGCGACCACGTCGAGGTGCACTGGGCGCCGCATGGCGAGGCCTACGTCACCCCCGTGGCCGACGACCTCGTGGGGGTCGCGGTGCTCAGCGCGACGCGAGCGCCGTTCGAGGAGCAGCTCGACGGTTTCGCCGGCCTGCGCGAGCGCCTGTCGGCTGCGCAGGCCACCACCACGGTGCGCGGAGCGGGGCCGTTGCGGCAGCGCGCGTCGCGCCGGGCATGCGGTCGGGTCCTGCTGGTCGGTGATGCCAGCGGCTATGTGGATGCCCTCACGGGAGAAGGGATCTCGCTCGGGCTGGCCCAGGCGCGAGCGGCGGTCGAGGCCGTGCGCCGGGAGCAGCCCGAGTCCTACGAGCGGGAGTGGCGTCGGGTGACCTGGCGGTATGCCGTGCTGACCGGTTCGATCGTCCAGCTCACCCGGGCCGGGTGGGCGCGACGTGCCATCGTGCCTTCTGCGGCAACGGTGCCGGGCCTCTTCCGCGCGGCCGTGGCCGAGCTGGGACGGGTGCGGTGACCCGCGAGCTGGTCGTCCTGGTCGACGCGCAGGGGCGGGCCATCGGAGTGGTGCCCAAGGACGGGGTGCACCACGGGGAGACGCCGCTGCACCTCGCCTTCTCGCTCTACGTCTTCAACGCCGGGGGGGAGCTGCTCCTCACGCGCAGGGCCGACACCAAGGCGACCTTCCCGGGGGTGTGGACCAACTCCGTGTGCGGCCACCCCGGTCCGGGCGAGCCGCTGGACGGAGCGGCTCGCCGCAGGGCGGCCGCCGAGCTGGGGCTCGACGTGGGCCCGACCGTCCTGGCGCTCCCGGACTTCTCCTACCGCGCCGAGATGCTCGGCGTGGTCGAGCACGAGCTCTGCCCGGTGCTGACGACCACTGTCGCGTCCGACGTGGTGCTGTCGCCGGAGCCGGCCGAGGTGGCGCAGACCGCCTGGGTGCCGTGGGCCCGCGTCGTGGAGGATGTGCGCGCCGGCCGGATGCCCTTCTCCCCGTGGGGAGTCGAGCAGGTCAGGGCCCTCGACGACCTCGGGCCCGACCCGGCGGCGTGGCCAGCGGCCGACCCCCGTCGGCTGCCGCCTGCTGCACGGCCCGGCTAGGTCGCCCGGTCGCTCACGGCGCGGTGCAGCACTCCCGGCCGGTCCGTCACGGCAGCGAGGATCTCGCCGAGCTTGTCCTGGGGCCGCAGGTGGGCGAGGTCGGGGTTGACCAGCTGCGCCACGATGTAGCCGGCCAGGGCGTTGAGCTTGACGTTGGTGTGGTTGGAGTAGGCCCGCAGCGCCTCGAACGCCTCCTCGGCGGAGATGCCGTAGGTCGCCATGAGGGCTCCCTTGGCCTGCTCGATGGCTGCCCTGGTGGCGACCGTGCGCGCGATGCCCTCGGCCGTCTCCTTCTCGACGACACTGCGCAGGGAGTCGGTGAGGTCGATGAGGTACCCGCGCACCGCGATGACGCTCCCGTTGGCCCTGACGCCCTCGCCCATGGCCACGATGTGCCGCTGGACGCCCTGGGGGGTGACCACCCGGTGGCGTGACGAGAACGGCGCGCCGTCGACGAGGGCCCGCTCGAGGGTCTCCCACGCCCGGGCTCGGTCCTCGGGGTGGACCTGCCCCATCAGCTCCTCCAGCGAGGGAGGGGAGGCTTCAGGATCGAGGCCGAAGACGGTCAGCAGACCGTCCGACCACCACCAGCTGTCCGTCAGGGCGTCGAACCGGAAACGGGCCACGAGGTCGGGCCTCGGCTGCCGGAGGGTCCCCTCCAGGGCCGGACGGTCGGCAGGCACCCCTGCACGCCGGGCAACGGGTCCCGGGTCGTTCATGTGTCCACCCACCTGTGGTCGGCCCGGGACAGCGGCCCCGGGCGCGCGAACGCGTCAGAAGCGGCTGTTGGCTCAACCAGTGGCGGAGTCTAGAGGATGGCCCCGGGCTGCCGGTGGGCGCCGCAGCGCAGCCGTCCGGTTGCGCCGGGTCGGAGCCGGTGCTTCCCTGACCGCAGAGCAGTGGTCCAGCAGCGGCGCCACGGTCCCGCGAACGAAGGACGTGCGATGCCGCCAGGAACCACCCAGCTGCAGGAGACCAGCGAGCTCGCGCCCGCCCAGGACGGACACGAGGGCATCGAGGTGCTGCTCAGCCGGCTCCGTTCCTGCCCTGACCCGGCGCGCCGGGCGGAGCTGGAGGAGGCCGTGGTCCTCGCGAGCCTGCCCCTGGCCGAGGCCGTCGCCCGCCGCTACACAGGCCGAGGCCTGGAGCACGAGGACCTGCTGCAGGTGGCCCGGCTGGCGCTGGTGAAGGCCGTTCGTGGCTACCGCGCCGGGGCGGGCTGCGGGTTCGCGGCCTACGCCGTGCCCACCATGGCCGGTGAGGTCAAGCGGCACTTCCGCGACTGCGGCTGGTGCGTGCGCCCGCCGCGGCGGCTGCAGGAGTCGAGGGCCAGGCTGCAGGAGCAGGAGGAGCGCCTGGTGCACGAGCTGCACCGCATGCCCACCCGCAGCGACCTGGCCGCGGCCCTGCGGTTGACTCGGGCCGAGGTCGTCGAGGCGCAGCTCTGCGCGGCCGCCTACCGGGCCGTCTCGCTCGAGCACCCCTCGGCAGGTCGTTGCGGGACGGAGGCCGCCGAGGGGGCGTGCGACGAGTACACCGCGCTGGAGATGCGCGACTCGCTGCGGGTGGCCCTGGCGACGTTGAGTCCCCGCGACCGCCTGCTCATCCGGCTGCGGTTCGTCGACGGGCTCACCCAGGCCGAGGTGGGGCGCGCCCTCGGGGTGAGCCAGATGCAGGTCTCGCGCCTGCTCTCCCGCGTGCTGCGCCGGCTGCGCTCACAGCTCCTTGACGAGCCGGTGAGCCTGACCCTCGTCAAGCCCCGTCAGAGCGGCTCGGCCACGCTGACCGTGGGCACGTGCTCATCGAGGTAGGCGAGGACCTCCTCGAGCGAGCCGAACCGCCGCGTGCGCGGCAGCGGGGCGAGACGCCAGAGCAGGTGGCCCGGTGCCCGGCGCCGCAGGAGTGTCGCCAGCAGCTCGTCCTGGCGCGCCGGAAAGGTGGCGGGACGGAGCAGGGCGGCCAGTTGCTGGGTCCAGTCCGGCCCGCTCGACGCCCACGGACGAGTCGAGGGCGGGGCCGGCAGCGTGGCTGTCATGTCGTGTTCCTCTCTGCCCGCCGCGGTCGCCGTGGCACAGGAGTCAGCCAGTCGGCGCCACGTCGGGGCGTGGCGGTGACCTTGGGATGCCCGCCCCGCAGGCCACCGAAACCCATGTTCGGGTAAAGACTTCGGAAAGTCTCGGGTCGGACGGCCCTAGTCCTTTTGGTCGATTTGCCCCCGCCGAAGGTGTGAAGCGCTTCGTGGAGTCTGTGGGTGGGTCCGCTGCCGCCCCTATGTTTCCGTTCGCTTGAGGTTCCGCCGATCAGGAAGGTGTCGCTGTGACCCAAAGGCAGTCGGCCGCCGACCAGACCCCCCGGGTGTCGTGGTCGTTCTCCCAGTGGCCGCTGCGGCGGAAGCTGGCCGCCGCCCTGATCGCGCCCGTGCTGCTTGCCTTCTGGCTCGGTGGCCTGCGCGTCAAGACCGAGCTGGACCAGGAACGCACCTTCGCCCGGGCGGCCGACAGCACCCTCCTCCTGCGTCCCGTCGCCGAGTTCAACCTCGCCGTCCAGCGGCTCGCCGCGTCTTCCGCCCCGGGGGGACAGGGCCTCAAGGCTTCCGCAGGCGCCTACGAGCGGGCTGTGAAGGACGTCGGCCGGGCCCTCGACGAGGCGTCGGTCTCGGACGGCGTCCGCACCAAGACCGAGCAGGCGCTCGTCCTGGGCAAGGGCGTCCGTCAGGCTGCCGGCCAGAGCGGCGCGCTCTCCGTCGCGATCGACAAGTCGGCGAGCACCGCCAGCATCGTCTCGTCCATCATCGGCGAGCTCGGCCTCAACGACGTGTCCTCGGTCAAGACCCTGGTGGCGTTGCAGGACACCGTCGCCGCCCAGCGCGCAATGACCGGCCAGCAGCTGAACCTCGCCAACAAGGACGACGCCAGCGGCGCCCAGAACGCGATCAAGCTCGTCGGTGCCGAGGGCTCCTTCGTGACCCGCCTCAAGGACGAGGCGGCCAACAGCAACGCGTCCGACATACGCCAGCTCATCAACGAGAACACTGCTCGAGGTGTCTACCTCCAGAAGGCGTCGATGACGCCCGAGGAGCTCGCGGTCGTCGCGGGCGCCTTCGAGCGCAGCAACACGGCATACGGATCGCTGCTGAACCGTCAGCTCTCCGAGTTCGAGGCGGGGCTGCGGGCCCAGGCCAGCGAGCACCGCACCCAGGCGCTGGCCAACATCGCCCTGATCGTCCTGGCCCTGCTCGCCTCCCTGTTCCTCGTCCTGGCACTGCTCCGCTCGCTCCTCGTGCCGCTGCGTGCGGTGCGGCACGGCGCCCTCGAGATCGCCCGGCACCGGCTGCCGGACGCGGTGCGGCGCATCCGCGACGGCGAGGAGGCGCCCGCATTCCAGCCGATCCCGGTGCACACCAAGGAGGAGATGGGCCAGCTCGCGCGGGCCGTCGACGACCTCCACCAACAGGCGCTGACGCTGGCGGGCGAGCAGGCCCGCCTGCGCGTCCAGGTCGGCCACATGTTCGAGACCCTCTCGCGCCGCAGCACCTCGCTCATCGAGCAGCAGCTCACCCTCATCGAGCGCCTCGAGAGCGACGAGGAGGACCCGCAGCGCCTGCAGAGCCTGTTCCGCCTCGACCACCTCGCGGCTCGCATGCGGCGCAACAGCGACTCGCTGCTCGTGCTGGCCGGCACCACCACCCGCCGAGGTGGAGCCCGCTCGATCTCCGTCGCCGACGCCGTGCGCGCCGCGGTCTCTGAGGTGGAGGAGTACCAGCGCATCGACATGCACGAGACCGCGGACGACCACGTCCTGTCGTCCGTCGGCTCGGACCTGATCCACATGCTGGCCGAGATCGTCGACAACGCCCTCTCGTACTCGCCGCCGACGAGCCGCGTGAGCATCAGGGGCGCCCGGACCTCCGAGGGCGGGGTCCTCATCGAGATCAAGGACTCCGGCCTGGGGATGCCGCCGAACACGCTGGCCGGCCTCAACGAGCGACTGGCCGACGGCGGCGACATCACCACCGACACCGCCCGCCGCATGGGCCTGTTCGTGGTCGGAAGCCTGGCCAAGCGCCACGGCATCGGCGTGCGGCTGCGTCGCAACGACGACGTGGGCCAGAGCGGCATCACCGTGTCGGTCCACCTCCCGGGTGTGCTGCTGGCCGACCGCCCCGCGAAGACGGGGGCGGCCCCGGGGGCCGCCGCAAAGGTCAACGGATCGGCAGCTCCGGCCGCCGCTCCGGTGCAGCCGAACGGTGCCGCCGCGCCGGCCTCCGCGCCGATCCAGCCGGGCGGCTCCGCCACCAGCGGCTCGTCGCCCGCCGCCGCGGGGGAGGCGACGAAGGGCCTGAACGGCCTGCCCGTCCGCAAGCCCATGGCCAGTGGTGTCAACGAGCACACCGGCGCCGGTCCGACACCGCCTGCGGCACCGCCCGTGGCACCGGCCGGGGACGCTCCGGCGCGCACGTTCAAGGGCCTGCCCTCGCGCCGCCCCGGCGCCTCGAACATCAGCGAGCAGACCAACCCCGCCTCCCTCGCCCCCTCGGGTCCGCCGCCGACGGCTCCGGCTGCCCCGGCGGTGCCTGCCGCCAAGGCACCCTCGGCTCCTGCTGCCCCGTCCGTCCCCGCCGCCAAGGCACCTTCGGCTCCGTCCGCACCGCCTGCGAGCGAGCCGCCCGCCGCGGAGCAGGTGAGCGAGGAGCCGAAGACCACCGCCGGCCTGCCGATGCGCAAGCCGATGGCAACCGGCATCACCGAGCACACCGGTACCCCGGCCACCCGCGCCGAGGCCGCCGCCGAGGCCGCTGGCGACAGCAAGCGGGGCTGGCTGCGCCTGCCGTCCCGCAAGGCGGGCGAGGAGTCCCGTGCCAAGGGCAAGGAGGCCGCGGCCGCAGCCGCGGCTGCCGAGGCCGAGGACGAGCACCGGATGCCGGCCAACCTCACGGCCTGGCTGGACCACCGTGCCAAGCTCGCCGCTGCCCGCGCGGAGGCCGAGACGAAGACGAACGACTCCGAGGGCTCTGAGGGCTCCGAGGGCTCGACGGACGAGACCTCGCTGCAGGCGGCCGACCCGGCCCAGCCCGCAGACGCCGCCCCGGAGCGCCCGACCGCCGCCCCGGAGCGCCCGACCGCCGCCCCGGTCAGCGAGCCGGTCCCGGCCCCTGTCGCCCCGAGCCCGGCGACCGACGGGTTCAGCGCCGCAGCCGCGGCCATGGCCCCGGCCGACCAGGCGACGACACCCTTCAACGCCTTCGGTTCGCCGCAGCCCGCCGCCGTTGCGCCGGCGCCCGCGCCGCAGGTGGCCGAGCCGGGGCAGCCGACCGAGCCTGGGGCCACCGCCTCGAGCGGCCTGCCGCGACGCCAGCCCGGCACCTCCGGCATCCAGCCCTCGTCCGGCTCGTCCCACGAGGACACGCCCATCTTCCGGGCCATGGGGTCCCCCTGGCTTGCCAACTCCGATGGAGGACAAGTGGATTCGTCCCGGTCGCCCGCTGCGCCTGCCGGCGGTCCGTCGGCAGCGGCAGGTCTCGAGGCCACCCAGCCCCAGGCCACCGCCTCAGGGCTGCCCGTGCGGCGCCCGGGGGTCAGCGGTGCACCCGGAACCGGCGAGGCGGCAGAGGGCTCGCAGCCCCCCACCCGTGGCGGCCGCGACCCCGAGTCGATCCGCCGCAGCCTCAGCCGCCACCAGACGGGTGTGAGCTCGGCTCGCTCCCAGACCCCCCTGAACGGAACCCCCGACCGAGAGGAAGCCGATGTTCCCCACTGAGACCGCCGCCGAGACCCAGGGCCAGTACGACTGGCTGGTGTCGAAGTTCGCCGCTGAGACACCTGGTGTCTCGCACGCCATCCTGGTGTCGGCCGACGGCCTGCCGATGGCCGCCAGCGAGCAGCTGCCGGCCGACCGGGCCGAGCAGATGGCCGCCGTGGCCTCGGGCATGGCCAGCCTCTCCGCTGGCGCCGCCCGCCTGTTCCAGGGGGGCACGGTCCTGCAGTCCGTCATCGAGATGGAGCTCGGCTACCTGCTGCTCATGAGCGTGGGTGACGGCTCCCACCTCGCGGCACTCACGGGCACCGACTCCGACATCGGCCAGGTGGGCTACGAGATGGCGGTCCTCGTCGACCGTGTCGGGCGGATGATCGACGCCTCCGCCCGAAGCCACATGACGGGGTAGTCCATGAAGCCCGAGGACCCCACACAGCCCAAGGGCCCCAACCTGGTCAGGCCCTACTTCCTGACCGCTGGGCGCACCCAGGCAGCCGTCGAGCTGCCCATCGAGGCCACCCTCGTGCTCCAGCCGTCGGCGCGGGAGAAGTCCTGGCCCGCCGGCGACATGGGCGGCCGCATCATCGCCCTCTGCTCGAGCCCCCAGTCCGTCGCGGAGATCTCGGCCAAGCTCGGGGTCCCGCTCGGGGTCGCACGCGTGCTCATCGGCGACCTCGTCGCCGCGGATCACCTGCGGACCCAGGCCACCCTCACCGAAACCAGCTCCAACGACGAACGCCGTGACCTCATCGAAAGGACCCTCAGTGGACTTCGCGCCCTCTAACCGCTCCAGCGCCTCGACGAAAATCGTCGTGGCCGGCGGGTTCGGCGTCGGTAAAACCACCTTCGTGGGTGCCGTCTCCGAGATCGACCCGCTGCGCACCGAGGCCCTCGTGACCAACGTGTCGGAGGGGGTCGACAACATCGACAAGGTGCAGTCCAAGACCTCCACCACCGTGGCGATGGACTTCGGCCGCATCACCCTCTCCGAGGACCTGGTGCTCTACCTGTTCGGCACCCCGGGCCAGCGCCGTTTCTGGTTCATGTGGGACGACCTGGTCAAGGGCGCCATCGGCGCGATCGTCCTGGTCGACACCCGACGCCTGGACGACAGCTTCGCCGCGGTCGACTACTTCGAGGCCCGCCAGCTGCCGTTCATCGTGGCGGTCAACGAGTTCGAGGACTCGCAGCGGTTCGGCCTGGAGGACATCCGGGAGGCGCTGGCCATCTCGCCGCACGTCCCGATGATGACGGTCGATGCCCGTGAGCGGGAGTCGGCCAAGCAGGCGCTCGTGCGCATCACCGAGTTCGCGCTGCTCCAGCTCGCGGCGCCGGCAGCTCGCTGACCGGCTCACCCTCCCGCGAGCTCCACGAGCGCGTCCCGCTGTCGCCCAGATCCGCACGGGTCTGGGCGACAGCCTTGTCGGCGAGCGGCTGACGACCCGGTCGATCCGGTCGAGCAGGCCCTCGAGGCCTGCTCGAACTCGTCGTTGGCGTGGTCCTGCGACAGCAGCGGCCGCAGGCGTTACCTCGTGGGCCAGCCAGTGCAGGTGGGCCTGCCACCCGTCCTCGGGGCGCAGCCGGTGGCCGGGGTCGGCCTCGAGCCGGGTCCATGAGCTGGGTGACGATGCCCTCGAGCAGGTCCTCCGACACCCTCGCCGTGACGGAAGCAGGCGTGCACCGGTGGCGGAGAAGACTTGCCCTTACGGCAGCCGTTGGGTAACTCTTCTCCCTGCCTGGCTTACCGTGTAGGCGCGGAATCGCCGCGCCGACGGTCGCCGGCGGGTTCAAGACACCGGACCGCACCGACAGGCGGGCCGGGCTGCCCGCAGAGAGGAAGACAGCGGTGAGCGTCGAATCCACACACGGGGGCGTGTCGGCGACCGCGCCGGAGGTCGAGGACCCCACGGTCGAGCAGGCCAAGGGGATCCTGGCGGTCATGTTCGCGATCAGCCCCGAAGAGGCCCTGCTGCTCATGAAGGCCTTCGCGGGGCGCGAGTTCCCGACCCTCGGCGAGCTGGCCCACCACGTCGTGGCCGTCGCGACCGATGTTCCCCCGGGCGGCACCGACCTGGCCCGAGAGCGCCTGACGCTGTTGCTGTTCGCGGAGGGTGGCGCGGACCGGGACGCGGACGGCGGCGCGGCCTAGACGCCGTCCCTGGTCCCGGGCCGGTCCGGCCCGGCGAGCACGACCACGAGGGCCCGCGGTCCGTGCACTCCCTCGACCCGGCTCAGCTCGATGTCGCTGGTGGCCGACGGGCCGCTGATGAACGTCAGGGGTCGGGTGGGGTCGAGACGCCCCAGGCCCTCGGGCACCGTCTGCACGACGTCGGAGGTCGAGACGACGCACACGTGCGTGTCGGGGACCAGGGTCAGGGCGCGGCGGCCACAGGCTGGACTGCCGTCGAGGACGATCGTGCCGGTCTCGGCAATGGCCACGGAGGCGCCGGTCACCACGGCCCCGACGCGGTCCAGCTCGTGGGGAGTGGCACTCCCGTCGTCCAGCCGGATCCCCGGTATGCCGTGCAGCCAGCCGCCGGGGACGCCGGGGGCGGCGACCACCTCGTCGATCCCTTGTGCGCCAAGGTGTTCCGCGATGGCAGCCGCGATCTCGGCGTCGTCCTCGCCGGTGCGGAGCACGCGGGCCCGGTAGTCGTCCAGGCGGTCGACCAGCAGGCTGACCAGCTCGGCGGAGCCGGCGGCGTGCTCGCCGTGGCGGCGGTAGCCCCGGGGAACTGGGGGAGCAGGGGGCTGCGTGCCCAGGGCGCCGCGCAGGCGGGCCAGCACGACGTCGCGGGCGCCGCTCACGACTGGCCTCCTCGGGTCCTCGCCCACCAGTCCCTGAAGGTCTCCGACGGGGGCTGCGGGACGTCACGCGATGATGTCCACCCGCTCAGGGGCGGTGGCAGGGGCACCACCGGGCGCCCCTTGCGTATGCCGTGGCGTCCGGCTCCGGCGGCGCGCCCCGCCCGGGCGAACCGGCGGGCATCGCCCATGACCCAGGCCGCGGCCCGCATCGCTGCCGCCTCGGCGGTCGGCAGGCGGTGCCGCTCCGCGTGGGTCTGGGTGTGCTCGGCCCGCAGCTGGACCAGGAGCTCGGGGATGTTGATCTTCACCGGGCACACGTCGTAGCAGGCCCCGCAGAGGGAGGAGGCGTAGGGCAGCGAGTCGTTCGGGTCGTCCTCGCCGGTCAGCCCCGTCAGCTGGGGCGTGAGCACGGCGCCGATGGGACCCGGGTAGACCGAGCCGTAGGCATGGCCGCCGGCGCGCTCGTAGACGGGGCAGACGTTGAGGCAGGCGGAGCAACGGATGCAGTGCAGCGCGGCGCGGCCGGACTCGTCGGCGAGCACCCGCGACCGGCCGTTGTCGAGGAGCACCAGGTGGAACTCCTGGGGGCCGTCGCCCGGCGTGACCCCACTCCAGGTGGAGGTGTAGGGGTTCATGCGCTCACCCGTGGAGGAGCGCGGCAGCAGCTGCAGGAACACCTCGAGGTCCGACCAGGTGGGCACGACCTTCTCGATGCCCATCACGGTGATCAGCGTCTGCGGGAGGGTCAGGCACATCCGGCCGTTGCCCTCGGACTCGACGACGGCAAGCGTTCCGGTTTGAGCCACCGCGAAGTTCGCGCCCGAAACGGCCACCCGCGCCCTCAGGAAGGCCTCGCGCAGGTGGGCACGGGCGGCAGCGGCGAGGACGGCGGGGTCGTCGGTGAGCGTCGAGGCGTCCACGCCGGGCATCCGTTCCGCGAAGATCTGGCGGATCTCGGCCCGGCCGCGGTGGATCGCCGGCACGAGGATGTGGGACGGGCGGTCGTCGGCGAGCTGGACGATCAGCTCGGCGAGGTCTGTCTCGAGGGCGGTGACGCCCGCGGCCTCGAGCGCCTCGTTGAGGCCGATCTCCTGGGTCGCCATGGACTTCACCTTGACGACCTCGTCGGCTCCGGTGGCCAGCACCACGGAGGTGACGACCGCGTTGGCCTCCGCGGCGTCGCGAGCCCAGTGCACGACGCCGCCGCGGGCGGTGACGTTGGCCTCGAGCTCCTCGAGGAGCTCGGGCAGGCGGGCCAGCGTGGCGGCTTTCACCGCAGAGCCGGCGTCGCGCAGCTCCTCCCAGTCGGGGACCTCCTGCACCACCTGGGCCCGCTTGGCGCGGATCGTCGACGTCGCGTGCGAGAGGTTGCGCCGCAGGCGGGAGTTGCCCAGGGCCTCCCGGGCCGCGGCGGGGAAGGGACGGCTGCCGGTCAGCCGACCCACCCCGGTGTCCGCGGGCGGGCCCGGGACGACGTCGTCGCCGCCACGCGGCATACCGAGGAAGGTGCTCATGCCGACGCGCTCTCAGTGCTGGCGAGGATCTCGGCGAGGTGGGTCGTGCGCACCCCGGCGCGCAGGCGCGTCAGGCCGCCGCCGATGTGCATCAGGCACGAGACATCGCCGGCCGTGACGACCTCGGCCCGGGTGGCCAGCACGGCGCTCATCTTGTCGGCGAGCATGGCGGTCGAGGTGTCGGCGTTCTTGACGCTGAAGGTGCCGCCGAAACCACAGCAGGAGTCCGATGCCGGCAGCTCGACGAGGTCGATGCCGCGCACCTGCCGCAGCAGCTGCAGGGGCCGGTCCCCGACGCGCAGCATCCGCAGCGAGTGACAGGTCGGGTGGTAGGTCACCCGGTGGGGGTAGGAGGCTCCGACATCGGTCACCCCGAGGACGTCGACGAGCAGCTCGGACAGCTCGTAGGTCCTCGCGGCGACGGTCTCCGCGCGGGCCGCCAGGTGCTCGTCGCCGGCCCTGCGGGCCACCATGGCGTGCTGGTGCCGCACCGAGCCGGCGCACGACCCCGAGGGCGCGACGACGGCCTCGGCGCCATCGGCCAGGGCCCGCTCGAAGACCTCGACGTGGTGGCGCACCAAGCCGGCCGCGTCGCCCGGGTAGCCGGTGTTGGTGTGCATCTGGCCGCAGCAGGTCTGGTCGGCGGGAAAGACCACCTCGTGGCCGAGCCGTTCGAGCACCGCGACGGTGGCCTTCCCCACGTCGGGGAACAGCACGTCGCCGAGGCACGTGACGAAAAGCGCGATCCGCATGGCTCTCCCTCCCTCGAGGCAACCTACCGCGCCGGCGGGTCGGTTCGCGCTGCGCGCGAGACGTGCGAGAGGCCTCGGCTCAGGGCGTGACGAGCGAACGGCGCAGGCGCAGGGAGGCGAGGGCGAGCAGGGCCACGGCGTAGAGCGCGAGGATGCCGAGGTAGCCGGCGATCTGCGCCAGCCCGCCCCCGCGCGAGTGCACCTCCACCCAGGCGTCCACCGCCCACGCGTGGGGCGTCGCATGGCCGATCGCCCGCACCGAGGGCGGGACGATTTCCAGCGGCCACATGCAGCCGCCCAGCATCCCGAAGGCGATGCCCACGGCGGGACCGATCGCGCCGGCCTGCTCCGGAGTGCGGAAGAGCGTTCCACTGAGCATCCCCGCACCGGTGCCCACGAGGGCCCACACGAGGATGAGCGCGGCGGCAGCGAGGGGGTTGCCCCACTCGACACCGAAGAGGAAGGCGCCGGTCGCCACGATGAGCACCGCCTGGCCCAGGGTGAGCGAGAGGTAGGCCAGGGCCTCTCCGCCGACGAGGTCGCGGGGCCGGGTCGGTGCGGCCAGGGCGCGGGAGAGGATGCCGTACTGCCGCGTCTGGATCATCGCCGCACCCCCGGCCAGGGCGTTGATGAAGACGAAGAGCACCAGCATCGTGGGTGCGCTGTAGCTGAAGCCGAGCGGCAGGTAGTTGCTGGCGCTGTCGACGACCTCGGTGCGCAGCGGAACCGCCGGGTCGGCGCCCTGGAGGCGGGTGGCAGCAGCGAGGTTCTCCTCGAAGGAGCGCCCGCCGCGGTCGGCGGCGAACCGCGCGGCCTGGACCTGGGCGGCGTGTCGGCTGACGACGGCCGACACCGCGGCGAGGGCCGCCTGGCTGCTCTCCGCGGCGCCGGGGACGAGCACCGGCACGGTGACCTGCTCGCCGTCGCGGAGTCCGGCGTCGAACCCCTCAGGGATGACCACCGCGGCGGAGACCTCGCTCCGGCGCAGCGCCTCCGCCGCCTGCGCCCTGCTGTCGAGGGTCTCGACGGTCAGGGCCGGGTCGGCGCCGAGGTCGCGGGCCAGGCTGGTGGACAGCGGCGCAGGCTGCTGGTTCACGACGCCGATCCGGATCTGCTCGTTGCTCGAGATGATGATGCCGATGAGCAGGATGATGAGGATCGGCAGCAGCACCATGAAGAACAGGAACGTGCGGTCCCGCACGACGCGGCGCAGCTCGGCGCCGGCCAGGGCTGTCGCGGCCCTCATGGCGTGAGCGCCCTTCTCCGGAGGGCGACGGCTGCGCCCCCGGTGGCGAGGGCGAAGGCCAGCAGCACGAGCACGGGGGTGACGACCGCGGTCCAGTCGGCACCGCCGGCGAGGTCGGTGAAAGCGCGCAGTGCCCACCCGTTGGGCGTCAGCAGCGACAGGCTCCTCAGCAGCGGGGGAGCGGCGCTGATGAAGATGAAGTTGCCCCCGAGGAGCACCAGCCCGAAGACCAGGATCGATGAGAGCCCTTCGGCCTGGCGTTCGGTCCTCGCCAGGGCGATCACCAGCGCCGTCAGACCCACCAGCACGAGCGAGAGTGCCACCACCAGGGCGACGACGGCGGGCCACGGGCCCCAGTCGGCGCCGAACACGAGGCTCGTGAAGAGGGCGACCGTGCCCAGGCTGGCGAGCCCGTAGACGAACGTGGCCAGCGACTTGCCGAGCAGCACCGCTCCCGAGGTGATGGGCGCGGCGTCGAGGCGTTCCATCGTGCCGCCCGCGCGCTCGAGGAAGTAGCCGCGTGAGCCGAAGCTGATCGCAAAGAGCATGAAGAAGATGCCCATGCCGGGGGCGTAGTAGCTGATCGCGTCGATCGTCCGCGTGCTGGCCGACTGCGCGGCGACGCTCTCCGGTGGCGGGATCCGCGACGCCGCCTCCGCGAGGGCTGCGGCGTGCTCGTGGGGTGCGCCGGCGTCGACGGCCGTGGCCACCGACAGCCGCACCGTCTCGACCTGGGCGGTGAAGGAGGCGGCAAGCGACGTCGACACCTGCGTGGCGATCGTGGAGTCGACGCTGCCGAGCACCGTGATCGGCCGGCCGCCACCGGCGACGACCGCGGGCGTGAAGCCCTCGGGCACGACGAAGGCCGCACTCAAGGTGCCGTCGTCGACCTTGGCCCGTGCCTCGGCCTCGCTGGGGACCACGGTGACGGTGAGCAGGTCGGACAGCTCCGGGCTGCGCAGGAAGCTCTGGAACCCGGCGGCGACCTGGCCGCCGTCTCGGTCGACGACCCCGACGTCCATGTGGAAGGACCCGGTGGAGCCGAAGGCGGCGCTGACGAGCCAGGCCACGGCCAGCGGAGCGATGAACCCGAGCACCAGGGCTGACCGGTCGCGCAGGCGCTGGCGCAGGTCCTTCAGCGCGATCACCAGCACGGGCCCCATCGTCACTCCCGCAGGGCGGTGCCCGTGAGGTGGAGGAAGACCGCTTCGAGGTCGGGTTCCTCGACCTCGACCGAGCGGACGGCGGTGTCGGTGGCCGTGGCGACCGCCAGCACCTCGGCGAGGCGCCGGCGGCCGTCGGAGGCGATGAGGTGCACGGACGAGCCGGCCGTGTCGACCTGCTCGATGCCCTCGAGCCGACGGCACTGCTCGGCGAAACGAGCCAGGGAACCACTGGCAGACAGCGTGATCCGGTCCTTCTCACCCACGCGGGCGACCAGCTCGCGATGGGTTCCCTCCGCGACCAGGTGGCCGTGGTCGATGATGCCGACGCGGTCGCAGAGCCGCTCGGCCTCCTCCATGTAGTGGGTGGTGTAGAGGACCGCCATGCCGGCGGTGCCGAGGGTGGCGATGCTCTCCATGATGGCGTGGCGGCTCTGCGGGTCGACGCCGACCGTGGGCTCGTCGAGGACGAGCAGCTCGGGCCGGTGCAGCAGGCTCGCGCCGATGTTGAGCCGCCGCTTCATGCCACCGCTGAAGGACTCCACCCGGTCGTCGCGTCGGTCGGTGAGGCCCACGAGCTCGAGCACCTCGGCGACGCGCGCCCTGAGCTCCGCTCCGCCGAGGCGGTAGAGGCGGCCGAAGAACTGCAGGTTCTCGCGCGCAGTGAGGTCCGGGTAGAGGGACACCTCCTGGGGGACGTAGCCGATGTGTGCCTTGGCCTCGGTCGCGGTGGCGGTCACCGGCAGCCCGGCAACGCTCACCTCACCGGCATCGGGCGCCAGCAGCCCGCACACGACGCGGATCGTCGTCGTCTTGCCGGCCCCGTTGGGGCCGAGCAGCCCGTAGGTCTCGCCCGGGGCGACGTGGAAGCTGACGTCCTCGACGGCCAGTCGCTCACCGAAGCGACGGGTGAGCCCCGTGACCTGCAGCGTCCACTCGCCGTCCGGTCGCGGGACGACCCTGGGGGTCTGCGTCTGGGGCGGCGTGGTGCGCTGCTCGGTACGTTCGATGGCGCCCTCCTCGTTCCCTCCCAGCGTGATCGGCGCCCGTCGCAGTGCCCAAGGGCCGAAGGCCCCTACGCGCACCGAGGGGGCCGCACCGGTGGCGGCGCGACCCCCTCTGCCTCGGACGCTGCACCGAGGCGACGTCAGCCCTCGAAGCACTCCTCGAACCAGAGCCCGACGTTGGTCATGCCCTTGCACGCGGGGCCGTTGTACTGCGCCTTGAGGGGCGTCTCGCCCTCCGGACCGACGATGTAGGTGGCGACGTCGCCGACCCCGTCGCCGTCCATGTCGAACGCGACCAGGCCGTGGAAGCCCTCGCCGGTCTCCAGGTCGACCTGGCCGCCCGCGATCCGCTGCTCCAGGCCCTTGGACATCCAGACCACCTCGTCGTTCATGCCGAAGACGAGCTGGGCACCGGCCGCGCCGTTGCGGCTGGCGTTGATGCACTCGTGGGCCAGACCGGGACCGGCCGTGAGCACCACTGCCGCGGCGGCCGCGGCTCCCCCCAAGATCAGACGACGCATGGTGTGCATGCGCTACCCCTTTCCCCTGCGTGTTCCCCTTGCGCGGCCCTCCGGTCGAGGACCAAGGGCACATCGTGGTGGCGGTACGCCGGATGACGTGGGCGAAAGACCAGAAGATACGTGCCCCTGCGTAGGACGTATCGGGCACTGCTTGCGCGGGTGTCAGCCGGCGCGGAACACCCGCAGCTGGAGGGCGAGGGCGGCGTAGTAGCCCACCAGCGCGCTGAGCTCGAACACGGCCCTGCTCCCGAGCGGCTCGGCCCAGCGGGCCCACTCGTCGTCGGAGACGTCTCCCCGGAGCAGGCAGCGCACGAGCTCGGCAGACGCGCGTTCCTGCGGGTCGTCGAGCGCTGGGACCTCCCCGCGGCGGACCGCCTCCAGCTCCTCGTCGGTGAGCCCGGCGGCGCGACCCACCGCCTCGTGGGCCGTCCACT
Source organism: Knoellia sp. p5-6-4 (assembly GCF_029222705.1). Classification (NCBI taxonomy): domain Bacteria; kingdom Bacillati; phylum Actinomycetota; class Actinomycetes; order Micrococcales; family Intrasporangiaceae; genus Knoellia; species Knoellia sp. p5-6-4. Next base: position 73,047 of record NZ_JARGZF010000001.1, on the reverse strand, counting down.
CGAAGGTGCTCGACCAGTGGGCGGCGACGGCCAGGATGGCGAGCTCGCGGATGCGACCGGTCAGGCCCGTCTCGTAGCGCACAGCGGCACCGAGGCGCTCGAGGGCCCCACCTACGCCGGGGGAGAGCAGGAAGGCGTTGAAGGGGCCGGTGAGGGCGCCCTCTGGGGTCGTGAGCGCGAAGTGCTGCGGACCATCGGCGCGCGGCCCGCCGGTGATGCTGGCGTACAGGTCGCGCTGCTCGCTGTCCTGCTCCTCGGGACGGATCGGCTCAAGTCGGCTCATGGCGCTTCAGTCTCCCAGCCATCTGCGGCATGCTCGCCTCTGGCACCCCGAACCCGAGCGAGCGAGGACCCTGACCCAGTGATCGAGACCGACGGCTACCGGCGCTTCGAGAGGGTGGACGACGTCACGGAGACGGCGACCGGCCTGCTGGCACGGATCCAAGGAGAGCAGCTGCGCATCGACGTCGTCCGCGACGACGTGGCTCGCGTGAAGATCAGCCGGGGCGGGCTGTTCGACGAGTCCCCGACGTATGCCGTGTGGGTGGACCCGCTCGCGCAGACGCCCGCGTTCTCGGTGGAACGGGGCGACGGCGTCGTGCGCCTGCGTGCGGCGGCGATGGTCGTCTCCCTGTGGCTGGACCCGTTCAGGGTGGACGTGCACCGGCCTGACGGGACGCCGGTGGTGGAGACGGCGCAGGACGGCGAGGGGCGCTACTGGGCCTACGCCACGCTCAACGACGCCTTCACCGTGCGTCGTCGCTGCCGCCAGGAGGACGCTCTCTACGGACTCGGCGAGAAGACGGGACGGCACAACCGCAAGGGCCGCGACTTCACGCTCTGGAACACCGACGTGCTCAACCCCAGCGCGACCGCGGAGTTCCGTGCGGGCCTCGACCCGGACGACCCGCGGGCCGACCGCACCAGCACGGAGTTCGACCCCTACTACGTCTCGATCCCGTTCTTCTACCACCACAGCTACCCGTCCGGGGCCATGAGCGGGTCCTTCGTCGACAACGGCTACCGTGCCGCCTACGAGTTCGCCCACCGCGACGAGTACCGCTTCCACTTCGCAGGCGGCCAGTACACCGAGTACATCTTCGCCGGGCCGCGCATGCCGGACATCCTCACGGCATACACCTGGCTCACCGGGCGCACGGCGCCCCCGCCGCTGTGGGCGCTGGGCTACCACCAGTGCCGCTGGTTCGACTACACGCAGGACGCCGTCGAGGCGCTCGCCGAGCGCCACCGCGACTCCGACATCCCCTGTGACGCCCTGTGGCTCGACATCGAGTACATGGACGGCTACCGCGTCTTCACCTGGAACGAGAAGTCCTTCCCCGACCCCGCAGGCATGCTGGAGAGGTTGCGGGGCAAAGGATTTCGCGTCATCACGATCATCGACCCCGGCGTGAAGCGCGACCCCGGCTACTGGGTCTACGACCAGGCGGTCGAGCGCGACGTGCTGTGCCGCACCGAAGGCGGCGACATCTACATCGGGGAGGTGTGGCCGGGCGACACCGCCTTCCCCGACTTCGCCACCGAGGAGGCGCGGTCCTGGTGGGGTGAGCTCAACGCGGCGCACGTGAGGTCCGGCCTGGCCGGCATCTGGAACGACATGAACGAACCGGCCACCGGCGTCATCGACCCCCGGGCGATGCGCTTCGACCACGGCCGGGAGTCGCACGAGCGCTACCACAACCAGTACGCCCTGCTGATGGCGATGGGCACGACCCAGGGGCTGCGCGAGGCGATGCCCGACCTGCGCACCTTCGTGCTCTCCCGCGCGGGCTTCGCCGGCATCCAGCGCTACGCCGCCAACTGGATGGGCGACAACATGTCGCGCTGGGACCACCTGTGGCTGAGCATGCCGATGGCGGCCGGCTTCGGCATCTCGGGGCAGGCGTTCGTCGGCGCCGACATCGGGGGCTTCGCCGGCAACTCCAACGCCGAGCTCTACCTGCGGTGGATGCAGTACGGCGTGCTGACGCCCTTCTGCCGCAACCACTCCGAGATCGGCAACGTCGACCAGTACGCCTGGGCCTGGGGTGACCTGGTCCTCCAGCACGTGCGCGAGGCGCTGCAGCTGCGCTACCGCCTCCTCCCTTACATCTACGCGGCGTTCCTGACCGCCGCGGAGACCGGCGCGCCCGTCCAGCGGCCGCTGGTGTTCGACTTCCAGGACGACCCGCTCACGCGTGACCTCGACGACGAGTACCTCTTCGGCCCGGACCTGCTCGTGGCCCCGGTGGTCGAGGCGGGGCAGGTGGCTCGCCAGGTCTACCTGCCGGCGGGGGAGTGGTACGACTGGTACTCCGGCGAGCGGTACGACGGCACCCGGTTCCTGCGGGTCGACACGCCCATGGACCACATCCCGCTCTTCGCCCGGGCCGGTGCGGTGGTGCCGATGTGGCCGCAGGCGCCTGCCTCGACGGACGGGCACCACCCCGACACCGTCGAGCTGCACCTCTTCGTCCCGGCGATGGACGGCCGCCACGAGTCGGTGCTGCGCGAGGACGACGGGCTGACGTTCGCCGCGGACGAGGGCCGGCACCTGCGCACGACGCTGGTCGTCGAGCGCAGCGGAGACAGCCTGACGGTGCGGGCGGCAGTCGACGGCGAGGGCTACCCGGAGTTCCGCCGGCAGGCGTTCCGACTCGTCGTGCACGGTGCGGCCCCGGACCAGGTGCAGCACGACGGGGCGGCAGTCAGCGCCGAGGAGGGCGCCGGTGCCCGTGCCTTCACCCTGCCGAACAGCGGCCAGCCGTTCGAGGTCGGCTTCAGAGCCGGCTGAGCGCCTCGCGCATGCCCTTCTCCGCGTCGTCACCCAGCTTCTTGAAGGCTGGGGCGAGCAGGGGTGCCACGAAGCGGGTGAGTCCCTTGAACGCGAAGTCGGCCGTGTAGGTCACCGTCGTGCGCTGGTCGCTGCCCGAGAACTCCATCGTGTCGTGCGCCACCAGCGTGCCGTTCTCGCCGCGCAGCGCGAAACGCCGGCTCGGCTCCACCGCCTCGACGACGTAGACCAGCTCGGTCTCGCGCCCCGCGAACTTGGAGGTGTTGTGGTACCGCGTCCCGACGCCGCCGTCGCCGCTCTGCCGGACGGTGCGCACCGTGCCAGGGTCCCACTCCGTCGTCGTCGTGAAGTCCGAGAGGTAGGCGAAGACCTTCTGCACGGGCTGGTCGACGGTCACGGTGCGCTGGATCTTCACGAGGTCCTCCGGGGTCGGTTGCGGCGGGCGATCGAGGCGTTCAGGGCGGTGGCGAAGGCGACCCACCCGGCATACGGCCAGAGCAGGCGGCCGGCCGCGGGGTCGGACCGGCCGGCGCGGCGGGCCAGGTCGAGGGTCGAGGCCTCCAGGAGGACGACCTCGGCGAGGGCGAGGTCGGGCCGGCGGGCCCGGAAGAACAGCCAGTTCCACCCGGCGTTGAGCGCCAGGTTGACCGCGAGGGCCCGCTGCAGCCTGCGCCGCTCGGCAGGAGAGGAGGCCGCGTCGAGGGCCCGGGCCGAGCCGAGCGCGATGAGCCCGTAGAGCGTCGTCCACGCCGGGCCGAAGGCCCAGCCGGGCGGCTGCCACGGCGGCTTGTCCAGGTCGCGGTACCAGCGGGAGCGCACGTCGGTGCCGAGCGAGCCCGTCACGGCCGTCGCAGTGACCGCGGCGCCGGTGGCGAGCAGGGTGCGTCGGGCGGGCATCACGTCGTCCTCACGTCGGGGTTTCGGCGTCGTCGCCGTGGCGGATGGGTCGGTTGGCACCAGTTGCCACCATGGGAGCACATGGCCGGACGTGGCGCGCGCCGTCGTGGTGAGATGGCGCCCATGGAGTTCACGGCGGCCGACGTCTCCGGCCTGGCCGCCGCGCTGGGCATCGGGCTGCTCATCGGCATCGAGCGCGAGCGGCGCAAGGGACAGGGGACGGTCCGTTCGGCCGCCGGCGTGCGCACTCACGCGCTGCTGGCCCTTGCCGGTGCGCTGTCCGTGCTCGTCGACACCCGGCTCCTGCTCGTCACAGGCCTGCTCGTCGCCGGGTTGGTCGTGGTCAGCTACGCCCGGTCGGGCAGCGAGGACCCGGGAGTCACCGGCGAGGTCGCCATGGTCGTCACGTTCATGCTCGGCGCCCTGGCCCTGCGCAACCCGGCGCTGGCCTCCGGGATCGGCGTCGTGGTCGCCGTGCTGCTGCACACCAAGCGCCCACTGCACCGGCTGAGCCGCGAGCTCATCAGCCAGCGCGAGCTCGGTGACCTGCTCCTGCTCGCCTCGGCGATCCTGGTGATCTGGCCGCTGCTGCCGGACCGCAGCCTCGACCCCTGGGGCGCCCTCAACCCGCGGACCGTGTGGAAGTACGTCGTGCTGGTCATGGCAGTCGGTGCAGCCGGCCACGTGGCGCTCCGGCTGGTCGGCGCGCGCTGGGGGTTGCCGTTGGCGGGCTTCTTCTCCGGGTTCGCCTCGTCGACGGCGGCGACGGCCGGCTTCGGCCAGCGGGCCCGCGAGACCCCGGAGGTGCGTCGGCCCGCGGCCTCGGCCGCGCTGCTGTCGAACCTCGCCTCCCTGCTCTTGTTCGTGGCCGTCGTGGGAGCGGGGTCGCCGGCCCTGCTGCGCAGCACGGGGTGGGCCCTGGCGGCCGCGGCGCTGTGGCTGCTCGCCTTCAGCGCGGCCGGCATCTGGGGCAGGGTTGCCGACACCGAGGCGCTCCCCGGCAACCCCACGGCCCGTGCCTTCCGGCTCAGCTGGGCGCTGACCTTCGGTGCGGCGATCACCGTGGTGCTCTTCGTGTCGGCGTGGCTGCGCGACGTCGTCGGCGACGCCGGCGCCCTGGCGACGGCAGGTGTTGCTGCCCTCGCCGAGCTGCACGCGGCCGCCGCCACCGTCGCGCAGCTGACGGCCGCGGGCAGCCTCGGCGTGGAGGCCGCCCGCTGGGGGGTCCTCGGCCTCCTGGTGGCCAGTGGGGTGGTGAAGTCGGCCGTCGCCCTGACCAGCGGTGGTCGCCGGTACGGACTCATCGTGACCGCCGGCCTGCTGGGGTCCGTCGCGGCGGCCGCGGCCGTCCTCGCCGCCAGTCCGGCATAGCAGCACAATGAGACCAATCCAGACCGGCAAGCGCACCGAAGGACCGGCATGAGCGGACCTGCATCGCCCTCCCGGCCATCGGTCGCCGTGATCGGCGCCGGCGTGTCGGGCCTCACAGCCGCCTACCTGCTGGCGCGCACGCACGACGTGACCCTGTACGAGGCCGAGGAGCGGCTGGGCGGACACGCCCACACCCACGACGTCCCGTCCGCCGACGGGAGCCGGTATGCCGTGGACAGCGGGTTCATCGTGCACAACGACCGCACCTACCCGTTCCTGCGGCGGCTCTTCGCCGAGCTGGGTGTGCAGGCGCGCCCCACCGAGATGAGCATGAGCATCCGCTGCGAGGACTGCGGGCTGGAGTATGCCGGTGGACGCGGGCTCAAGGGTATCCTCGCCCAGCCGGGTCGCCTGTTCGACCGCCGTTTCGTGGCCATGCTCCTGCAGGTCCGGCGGTTCCACCGCCGGGCCTCCGCCTTCCTCGAGCGCACCGACGACACCGACACGACCACTTACGGTGAGTTTCTCGAGACGGAGGGCTTCAGCGAGCACTTCGTGAACCACTACGCGGTGCCGGTCGTGTCGTGCGTGTGGTCGGCGGGGCAGGACTCCGCCCTGCTGTACCCGGCGCGCTACCTGTTCCGCTTCCTCGACCACCACGGCATGCTGCGGGTCACCGGGTCACCACAGTGGTTCACGGTCGTCGGCGGGTCGCGCACCTACGTCGAGCGGATCGCCGAGCGCCTGCCGTCGGTGCGTCGCGGCAGGGCGGTGACGGCGGTGTGGCGAGGACCGGACGGGGTGGACGTCGAGGACAGCACCGGGGCCTCCGCACGGTTCGACAAGGTGGTCCTGGCCACGCACCCGGACCAGGCGCTGTCGCTGCTCGCCGACCCGACCGAGGACGAGGTGCAGACCCTCAAGGCGTTCACCTACACCCCCAACGAGACCGTGCTGCACACCGACCCGGCGCGGCTCCCGCGAGCTGCGCAGGCACGCGCCTCGTGGAACTACCTGATGACCTCGTGCTCGACCCCCGGCAACGCGCCGGTGGTGACGTACTGGATGAACCGCCTCCAGGGCCACCGTTCGCCCGAGCAGCACCTCGTCACGCTGAACGCGCGGGAGCGGATCGCCGCGGCTAGCGTCATTGCCGTGATGGACTACGAGCACCCGCTCTACACACCGGAGTCCGTCGCCGCGCAGTCCCGTCTCGCCTCGCTCGCCACCGACCGGACCGTCTACGCCGGGGCCTACCACGGATGGGGCTTCCACGAGGACGGGTGTCGCTCCGGGGTGGAGGCCGCGCGTCGCTTCGGGGTCGAGTGGTGACGACGGCCCTCGTGGCGCCGACGCCCGCCCGACCACGCCTCAGGGCAGGCGTGCCCGCCGTCCCGGCGCTCGTCGTGGGGCAGGTGACGCACCACCGCCCCGGTCCGGTGCGCCACGGTTTCCGCCACGGGGTGTACCAGTGGCTCGTCGACCTCGACCGCCTCCCGCAGCTCCCGTGGTGGCTGAGGCCCTTCGCTGGTTTCCGCTCCGCAGACCACCTCGGCGACCCCAGCCGCACCATCAAGGCGAACCTCGAGCACTTCGTGTCGGGGCGCGGCATACGGCTCGACCCGGCCGGACGGGTGCTCATGCTCGCCAACGCTCGCGTGCTCGGCCACGTCTTCGACCCCTTGTCCGTCTTCTGGTGCCTGGACCGGGACGACGCCGTGCGCTGCGTCGTCGCGGAGGTGCACAACACCTACGGCGAACGCCACGCCTACCTGCTGAGGCCGGGCGACGACGGGAGGGTGGGCACCGACAAGGAGTTCTACGTCTCACCCTTCAACGACGTCAGCGGCCGCTACGACATGCGCTTCGCCCTCGAGCCCGAGCGGGTCGGCGCCACGATCGTGCTGCGACGGCACGGCCGGGTCGCCTTCTCCGCGGCGCTGCACGGCCGCCCCGTCCCGGCATCGAGGCGCGCGATCGTCCACCAGCTGGTGACGAAGCCGCTCATGCCGCAACGAGTCTCGACCCTGATAAGGGTGCACGGCATCTGGCTCTGGCTTCGGCGGCTGCCCGTCGTCCGGCGCCCCCACCACACTGCACAGGAAGGTGTGTGACCGACATGACGGTGTCCACGACGACCATGCGCTGGTCCTCGATCGTCCGCACGCCGCGGGCTCCGCTCCACGCGGGCATCGCCCGGAGCATCTTCGAGCGTGCAGTCCACATGGTCCCCGTCCGGGTGACCACCCCCGACGGTCGGGTGTGCGGTGGTGACACCAGCCCGGGCGCCCCCGAGTTCCACATCGTGCGTCCCACCGCGTTCTTCGCCCGGCTGGGCCGCGACACCAAGGTCGGCTTCGGCGAGGCCTACATGGCCGGCGACTGGAAGGCCGGGGAGGGCACCGACCTGGCGGACCTCCTGACGCCGTTCGCGGCTCGCCTGAGCACGCTGGTCCCTCAACCGCTCCAGCGGCTGCGCGCCGTCGTCGACAAGAGGATCCCCAAGCACCAGGAGAACACCCTCGAGGGGTCGCGCGCCAACATCGCGGCGCACTACGACCTCAGCAACGACCTCTTCGAGGCCTTCCTCGACCCCACCATGAGCTACTCGTCGGCCTGGTTCGACGAGACGGTCGACGTGCGCAGCGCCACCGACCTCGAGGGTGCCCAGCTCCGCAAGATCGACGGCGTCCTCGACTACGCGGGGGTCGGTGCGGGCACCAAGATGCTCGAGATCGGCACCGGGTGGGGGGCCCTGGCCGTCCGGGCAGCGCAGCGGGGTGCGCACGTGACCACGGTGACGCTGTCCCAGGAACAGCTCGACCTCGCGCAGAAGCGCGTGGTGGAGGCCGGGGTGGGTCACCTCGTGGAGATCCGGCTCCAGGACTACCGCGAGGTCGCGGGTGAGTTCGACGCCATCGTCAGCGTCGAGATGATCGAGGCCGTCGGCGAGGAGTACTGGTCGACCTACTTCGCCGCCATCGACCGGCTGCTCGCTCCCGGTGGTCGCGTGGCGATCCAGGCGATCACCATGGGGCACGAGCGGATGCTCGCCACCCGGCGGTCCTTCGGGTGGATACAGAAGTACATCTTCCCCGGTGGGCTGATCCCGTCCCTGGAGGCCATCGACCAGACGCTCGCGTCGCACACGGGCCTGCGGGTGACCCAGCGGCGTGAGCTCGGCCCGCACTACGCCCGCACCCTGCACCTGTGGCGGGAGCGGTTCACCGAGAACTGGCCCCAGATCCATGAGCAGGGCTTCGACGAGACGTTCCGCCGCATGTGGGAGTTCTACCTCGCCTACTGCGAGGCCGGCTTCCGCACCGGGTACCTCGGGGTCAGCCAGCTGCAGCTGACCCGCGCCCCGTCCTGGGACTGAGCGGTCAGCGGCTGGCCTTCTCCCAGCCCCGCCTCGGCGCGCGGGTGCCCTCCCGCTCCTCGTCGCGGGTGCGGTAGACGATGTAGGGCCGCGTGACGTAGCCAAGCGGCGCGCTGAAGACGTGCACGAGACGCGTGAACGGCCAGAGGGCGAAGAGACCGAAGGCGACGAGGGCGTGCAGCTGGAACCCGAGCGCCGCGTCAGCCATGAGCTCCGGCTTCGGCTGGAAGAGGAAGATGCTGCGGAACCAGGGGGAGACGTCCTCGCGGTAGTCGTAGTGACCGAAGGTGCTGGCGGCCAAGGTGTTCCAGATGCCCAGCACGATCACCGCGCCGAGGAAGACGTACATGAGCTTGTCCATCCGCGTTGTCGCCGAGAAGACCGGGCCGACGGTGCGGCGGCGGTAGACGAGGATCACCAGGCCCACCAGCGTGGCGGCGCCGGCGATGAGGCCACCGGTGACGGCCACGAGGTGGTAGGCGCCCTCGCTGATGCCGAGCGCCTCGGTCCACGACTTCGGCACCACGAGCCCGATGACGTGGCCCGCGATCACCCCGAGCAGCCCGAAGTGGAACAGCGGGCTGCCCCAGCGCAGCAGACGGTTCTCGTACAGCTGTGACGAGCGCGTGGTCCAGCCGAACTTGTCGTACTTGTAGCGCCAGTAGTGGCCGACGACGAAGACGGCCAGGCACAGGTACGGGAAGATCAGGAACAGGAAGGTGTCCATCAGGGGGCTCCTACCGGGATCGTGTGGCCGAGGTCGACGCTTTCAGTCGGGCGGGGGTTGAGCCGCGGGTCCATCGCGTAGGGCTGGAGGTCGAGGCCGACCTCCTCCGAGGGTGGCCCCTGGGCGATGAGGGCGAGCATCTTCTCCTCGTCCTCGCCCTTGAGCTCCGGCAGGGTGGCCACAAGGGCGAGCACCACGTCGTGCCACGGGGATGCCTTGTCCGCCAGGGCGATGCGCAGCATCTCGATGCCGGCGCGGTGGTCGTTGAGCAGCTTCCACGCCGTCTCGGCGTCGTGGGCCGCACCGAACTCCAGCACCACGCTGAGGTGGTCGGGCAGCTCGGCGGCGTCGAACTCGACGCCGGCCTTGCGGTACGCCTGCTTGAACTGCACGAGCGCCAGGCCGCGCTTGCGCGTGTCCCCGTGCGCGAAGTAGGTCAGGTAGAGGCAGCAGCGCCGCGTGACGTCGAAGGTCTCGACGTAGGTGCGCTGGAGCTCACCGACGGGGGTCGTCTCCAGGAACGCGGTGAAGCGGCGCACCGGCTCGCGCACCGGCACGGGCAGGGGCTCGACGGCCTCCCGGACCACCGCGAGGCGGGCGAGCAGGTCCTCGTCGGGGTAGTCGAGGAGCAGGGAGTCCACCTGCCACGCGGTGGCGAGCTGGCGGTCGTCGAGGCGCGGTGCGGGATGGCGCGGGTGCCGGGTGCGGCCGAGCATCAGTGGTCATCTCCCTTGCCACGCTTGGGGAAGAGGCCTCTCGGCGATCCCTTGCCGTCCCAGTTGAGGAGGTTGACCCGCCCCCGCAGCTTCCCGCGGTCGGCCCCGCTGAGGGTGTCGGCCGTCTGCCGCTGCTTGAGCATCTGGAAGTTCTCGACCGCCACCGGCGTGAGCTCGCCGGAGCCCTCGCCGAACGGGCCGGACTCGCCCATCATGCCGGGGCCACCCTCGTAGTCGAGCGAGCACTCGGTGGCCAGCTCCTCCAGGGCGTGGGCCTGCTCGGCGTGCGCGGTCGGGATGACATAGCGCTCGTCGTACTTCGCGATGGCCAGCAGCCGGAACATGTCGTAGAGCGTCTCGCCGTCCATGCCGACCGACTCGGGGATCGAGTCGTCGGGGTCGCGGCCGAGGTTGATGTCGCGCATGTAGGAGCGCATCGCCGCCAGCTTCTTGAGCACCGCGTCGACCGGCTTGGTGTCGCCGGCTGTGAAGAGGTTGGCGAGGTACTCCACCGGGATCCGCAGCGTGTCGATCGCGGCGAACAGGTTGCCCGGGTCCTCCGCGTCGTGGCCGGTGTCCTTGATGACGTCCACCACGGGCGAGAGCGGCGGGATGTACCAGACCATCGGCATGGTCCGGTACTCCGGGTGCAGCGGCAGGGCCACCTGGTAGCGGTTGATCAGGGCGTAGACGGGCGACCGCTTCGCGGCCTCGATCCAGTCACCAGGTATGCCGGCGCGCTCGGCTTCGCGCTGCACCGCCGGGTCGTGGGGGTCGAGGAAGACGTCGCGCTGCGCCTCGTAGAGGTCGTGGTCGTCCTCCACCGACGCCGCCTCGAGCACCCGGTCGGCGTCGTAGAGGACCAGGCCGATGTAGCGCAGCCTGCCGACGCAGGTCTCGGAGCAGACCGTCGGGATGCCGACCTCGATGCGCGGGTAGCAGAAGGTGCACTTCTCGGCCTTGCCGGTCTTGTGGTTGAAGTAGACCTTCTTGTACGGGCAGCCCGAGACGCACATCCGCCAGCCTCGGCACTTGTCCTGGTCGACCAGCACGATGCCGTCCTCGGCGCGCTTGTAGATGGCGCCGCTGGGGCACGACGCCGCGCACGAGGGGTTGAGGCAGTGCTCGCAGATGCGCGGCAGGTAGAACATGAAGGTCTGCTCGAACTCCATCTTCACCTTGTCGGTGATGTTCTTGAGCATGACGTCACGGCTGGCGTGCTCGTGGCTGCCGCCGAGGTTGTCGTCCCAGTTGGCCGACCAGCTGACGTTCATCGGCTTGCCCGAGATGAGCGAGATCGGCCGGGCGACCGGGAAGTGCTTCTGCGCCGGGGCGTTCAGCAGGGTCTCGTAGTCGTAGGTCCACGGCTCGTAGTAGTCGTCGATCGACGGCAGCTTGGGGTTGGAGAAGATGTTGGCCAGCTTCTTCCAGCGGCCGCCGGACTTCAGCGTCAGCTTGCCGTTCCGGCCCAGCTTCCAGCCGCCCTCCCAGGTCTCCTGGTCCTCGTACCCACGGGGGTAGCCCAGGCCCGGGCGGGTCTCGACGTTGTTGAACCAGACGTACTCCGTGCCGGCGCGGTTGGTCCACGCCTGCTTGCAGGTGACCGAGCAGGTGTGGCACCCGATGCACTTGTCGAGGTTCATCACCATGGCCATCTGTGCCATTACTCTCATCGGAACTGCCCCTCAGTATTCGACTCGTTGTGACCGACGGCGGATGACCGTCACCTCGTCGCGCTGGTTGCCGGTCGGTCCGAGGTAGTTGAACGCGAAGGCGAGCTGGGCGTAGCCGCCGATGATGTGGCTCGGCTTCACGAGGATGCGGGTGAGCGAGTTGTGGATGCCGCCGCGACGGCCGGTCTTCTCCGTCAGGGGGACGTCGATCAGCCGGTCCTGGGCGTGGTGCATGTAGACCGTGCCCTCCGGCATCCGGTGGCTGACGATGGCGCGGGCGTTGACGACGCCGTTGCGGTTGACCGCCTCGACCCAGTCGTTGTCCTTGATGCCGACCTTGGCGGCGTCCTTGTCGGAGATCCAGATCGCTTGGCCGCCGCGCGAGAGCGAGAGCATGAACAGGTTGTCCTGGTACTCGCTGTGGATCGACCACTTGTTGTGCGGGGTCAGGTAGCGGACGCTGACGCCGAGCTCGCTCTGGCTGCCGATCGCGGGCTCCCCGAAGATCTCGGTCATGTTGAGCGGTGGACGGTAGACGGGCAGCCCTTCGCCGAGCTCTTGGATCCAGTCGTGGTCGAGGTAGAAGTGCTGGCGTCCCGTGAGCGTGTGCCACGGCTTGAGCCGCTCGACGTTGATGGTGAACGGGGAGTAGCGGCGACCGCCGGACTCCGAGCCCGACCACTCGGGGCTGGTGATGACCGGCACGGGCGCGGCCTGGGTGTCGGCGAAGGTGATCTGCTTGCCCTCGTGCTCCGCGGCCAGGTCGTGCATGAGCTGGCCGGTGCGCTTCTCCAAGGTCTTGAAGCCTTGGGTGGCGAGGTGGCCGTTGGTCGTGCCCGACAACGCCATGATCGTCTCGGCGACGTGCACGTCGCGCTTGAGCGAGGGCCGCCCGTCGGCGACGCCGCCGCGGATCGCGCCGTTCTTGTGCCGCAGGTAGTCGACCTCGCGCTCGACGTTGTAGGTGATGCCCTTCTGGGTCGTGCCGAGCTTCTCCATCAGCGGCCCGAGCGCGCCCATCTTGTCGAAGATGGCGCCGTAGTCACGTTCGACCACGACGAGCTTCGGCATGGTCTTGCCCGGCACGGGCTCGCACTCGCCCTTCTTCCAGTCGCGGACGCGGCCGTGCGGGGTCGCCATCGCCTCCGCGGTGTCGTGCAGCAGGGGAGCGGCCACGACGTCCTTGCGCACCCCGAGGTGCTTGGCGCCCAGCGGCGCGAACGCCTCGGAGACCGCCTGGAAGATGTCCCAGTCCGTCTTCGTCTGCCACGGCGGGCTGATCGCCGGGTTGAACGAGTGGATGAACGGGTGCATGTCCGTGGTGTTGATGTCGTGCTTCTCGTACCACGTGGCGGCCGGCAGCACGACGTCGCTGAAGATCGTCGAGCTCGTCATCCGGAAGTCGAGGACGCAGAGCAGGTCGAGCTTGCCCTCGGGCGCCTCCTCGCGCCAGACCACGTCCTTCGGCCGGGCGGCCTCGGCGGTCTCCGTCGCCGACACGGAGTTGTCGGTGCCGAGGAGGTGCTTGAGGAAGTACTCGTTGCCCTTGGCCGAGGAGCCGAAGAGGTTGGCGCGCCACATCATCAGCACCCGCGGCCAGTTCTCCGGCGCGTCCGGGTCCTCCACCGCGAAGCGCAGGTCGCCGGCCTTGAGCTGCTCGACGACGTACTCGCCGATCGGCTTGCCGGCAGCCTCGGCCTCGTCGGCGAGGTCGAGCGGGTTGCGGTTGAAGGTGGGGTACGACGGCATCCAGCCCAGTCGGGTCGACAGGGCCAGCTGGTCGGCCGTGCTCATGCCGTCGAACAGGCCGGTGCCGGTGGGTGCCGCCATGGTGTCGGCCGTGTAGTGGTCGTAGCGGTACTGGTCGGTGTGCATGTACCAGTAGGCCGTCTGGATCATCTGCCGCGGCGGCCGCGCCCAGTCGAGGCCGAAGGCCATCTGCGCCCAGCCCGTGATCGGCCGTGCCTTCTCCTGGCCGACGTAGTGGGCCCAGCCACCGCCGTTGCGGCCTTGGCAGCCCGTGATGGTCGTCAGCAGCAGCATGCAGCGGTAGATGGTGTCCGAGTGGTACCAGTGGTTGGTTCCGGCTCCGACGATGATCATCGAGCGGCCCTGCGTGTCGGCGGCGTTCTGCGCGAACTCCCGCGCGATGCGGGCCACCTTCTCCGCGGGCACGGCCGTGATGGGCTCCTGCCAGGCCGGCGTGTAGAGGCCGTCGACGTCGTCGTAGCCGCCTGGCCACGAGCCCGGGAGTCCCTCTCGCCCGACGCCGTACTGCGCGAGCAGCAGGTCGAAGACGGTGGTCACCAGGCGGTCGCCGACCCGCCGCACCGGCACGCCACGCTTGAGCACCGGGGCGGCCCCCTCGGCGAGGTCGAAGCGTGGCAGGTCCACCATCGCGGTGTCGTCGCGGGTGTCGAGCAGGCTCAGGGCCGGCACGACGTCGCCGAGGTCGAGGTTCCACCTACCCGCGCCGCTGTCGCCGAACCGGTCGCCGAGGGTGCCGTTCGGCACCACGAGCTGGCCGGTGCGGCTGTCGACGAGCACCGTCTTGAACTCGGCGTTCTCAGACGCGGCCTCGGCGCCACGGAGGTCGGAGGCGGTGAGGAACTTGCCGGCGCGGTACGCAGTGGAGCCGTCCTTGGCGGCATACGGCTCGAGGGCCACGAGGAAGGGCAGGTCGGTGTACTTCCGCGTGTACTCCTCGAAGTACTCGACCTGGTGGTCGACGAAGAACTCCTTGAGCACCACGTGGCCCATGGCCATCGCCAGGGCGCCGTCGGTGCCGGGTGCGGCGGGCAGCCACTCGTCGGCGAACTTCACGTTGTCGGCGTAGTCGGGCGCCACGACGACGACCTTCTGGCCGCGGTAGCGGGCCTCTGCCATCCAGTGGGCGTCCGGGGTGCGGGTGACCGGGATGTTGGAGCCCCACATCATGAGGTAGCCCGCGTCCCACCAGTCGCCCGACTCGGGCACGTCGGTCTGGTCGCCCCAGATCTGCGGCGACGCCACGGGCAGGTCGGCGTACCAGTCGTAGAACGAGAGCATCGAGCCGCCGATGAGCGAGGTGAACCGCGCCCCCGACGCGTGGCTGACCATCGACATCGCGGGGATGGGGGAGAAACCGGCGACGCGGTCGGGGCCCCACTGCTTGATGGTGTGCACGTTGGCGGCGGCGACGATCTCCGCGGCCTCGCCCCACGAGGCGCGGACGAGACCGCCCTTGCCGCGAGCGGCCTTGTAGCGCTTGGCCTTTGCGGGGTCGTTCACGATGTCGGCCCAGGCGAGCACCGGGTCACCGAGGCGCTGCTTGGCCTCGCGGTACATCTCGAGCAGGACGCCCCTGACGTAGGGGTAGCGGATCCTGGTGGGGGAGTACGTGTACCAGGAGAAGGCCGCGCCACGCGGGCATCCGCGTGGCTCGTACTCCGGCCGGTCGGCGCCGGTCGACGGGTAGTCGGTCTGCTGGGCCTCCCACGTGATGATGCCGTCCTTGACGTAGACCTTCCACGAGCAGCTGCCCGTGCAGTTCACGCCGTGCGTCGACCGCACGACCTTGTCGTGGCTCCAGCGGTCGCGGTAGAACGCGTCGCCGGCGCGGCCGCCCTTGGCGTGGAGGCTGCGCTTGTCCGCGGAGACCTCGGCGCGCGTGAAGAAGCGCCGGGTGCCCACCAGGGCCTCGGACAGGGGGCCGTCGAATCCTGCTGTCCCGTGGGTGGTGCCGGGCCGGTCGGTGGTGCTCACGCGTGGTCCTCCTGGTCGGGGCCGTGGTCGTCGTCGTGCGAGGGGTCGTGCGAGTGGTCGTGCGCGTGGTGGTCGTGGCGGTGAGCCGTGTGCTCGGGGCCCACGGCCGACCCCACCTGCCGGCGCACCGCCTCCACCCGCTCCCAGCCCTCGGTGTCGAGGACGGCGAGCGAGGCGGGGAACATGCCGTCCTGCTCCTTGAGGATGTGCTTGCGCAGCAGGTCGAGGGCCGCGAGGAGCCGCTGCGGCCAGGTCGGGTCCGTCGGTGTGGCCGTGGCGGCCTCCGCCAGGACGGCCTCGACGACGCGGTGCTCGCGCTCGAGGGCATCGACGTGCTCGGGGAACTCCTCGCTCATCGCGGGGAACAGGCCGTGCTCCTCGACTGCCGTGTGGGGCTGGAGGATCTCGGCGATGCGGCGCGCGGTCTTGGCCGCCCCGTCGACGTCGTGCTCGCGGGTGAGCTCGCCGATGGCCGCGACCTGCTGGCAGCCGCAGTACTCACACATCGGCCGACTCCTCGGGGTGTCGTTGCAGCGCGGCCAGGGTCGTCAGCCGGGCCAGGCACACGCCGGGAAGGGCGAACGGCTGGAGTTGCACCTCCGCGTCCGGCTCGCCGAACACGTCGAGGGCGCCGCGGATGAGCCCGACGTGGGCGGCGCAGACCACCTCCGTGTGCGACTCCGCGAGGCTGAGGAAGGGGCAGCGGGCCAGGGCCACCTCGGCGGTGCGCCCCTGGTCGGTGGTCCGCACGCTCGGCTCGTACCCCCAGGCCTCGAGCAGGTCGAGCAGCCGACCCACCTTCGCCAGCCACTCTCCCGGCGTCCTCGCCTGCGGCAGGTCGGCATCGCCGGATCCGCTGAGCTGCCTGACGTGGGCCAGGGCCCACCGGGCGCCCGCGTCCTCCGGGCTGAGGGCATCGCCGTCGGGCTGCGCGAGCGCCTCGGTGAGCAGCTCGGCCAGCATGCGGTAGGGATCGTCCTTCTGCTGCACCGGCGCCCGGTCCGGCAGGACGGCATACCGCTTCTGGGGGCGGCCGGTGCCGTGGCGGTGGAAGCTCGCGGCGAGCACGCCCGCGTCGGCGAGCTGCTCGAGGTGGAAGCGCGCGCTGGTCACGTGCAGGCCGAGCCGCTCACCGACCTCGGCCGCGGTCAGGCCGGTGGCGCGGCTCGGAGTCCCACGCGCCGGGGACTGGGGAAGGCGGTCGAGGGTGTCGACGATGCGGCGGCGCACAGGCGATACCAGCAGCGCTGCGCTGCGAGGCGGTTGCTCAGCCACTCGCCCGGCCTTCCTTTAGAGGATCCTGGTCGTCGAAACCGATGTCTCCGCGGAACTCCTGGCACCTTACTCCCGATGGCACGTGCCTGGTGGATTGCCGCAGTGGCACAGAGAATTGCGTTCCCAAGGGCCCTCGCACTAGGGACCAATGGCCCTCTCCGCCCCGGTGGTGCGTCAATACATTCAGGCCCAGTGTTTGAAGGAGCGTGCTCCTTTTATCTGGTGGTGTGACAGCCCGCGGGCTGCGACAGCGTGGGGCAGGAGAGCAATGCACGATCACGACGCGGGGACGAGGTCGGGGGCCACCCGGGTCCTGGTGATGTCCACCCTGAGCTTCACCGTGATGTTCGCCGTGTGGCTGATGTTCGGCATCCTCGGCATCCCGATCCGCAAGGAGTTCGGCCTCACCGACGTGCAGCTGTCGTGGCTATCCGCCGTAGCCGTGCTGAACGGCTCGATGTGGCGCCTCCCGGCGGGAATGGTCACCGACCGCATCGGCGGGCGCAAGGTCTTCGCGGTGATGCTGGCCGTCACGGCCATCCCCGCCTACCTGGTGTCGCAGGCGGAGAGCTACGGGCTGTTGCTCGTGCTGGCCTTCCTCGTCGGGTTCGCGGGCAACTCCTTCAGTGCCGGCATCGCCTGGAACTCGGCCTGGACACCGCGTGAGCACCAGGGCTTCGCGCTCGGCGTGTTCGGCGCCGGCAACGTGGGGGCCTCGGTCACGAAGTTCATCGGCCCGGCCCTCATCGCGGGTACCGCAGGCTCCACCTACTTCGGCGTCATCCAGGGCGGTTGGCGCATCGTGCCCGTCATCTACTCGGTGCTGCTGCTGCTCCTCGCCGTGCTCACGTGGGTCATCACGCCGCGCCACGACCGGATGCCGGGACACGGCCGTCCGCTGACGGAGCAGCTGCGCCCGCTGCGGCAGGTGCGGGTGTGGCGCTTCAGCCTCTACTACGTGGCCGTCTTCGGTGCCTACGTGGCCCTGGCCGCCTGGCTGCCCAAGTACTACGTCGACAACTTCGACGTGAGCCTCTCGACCGCTGCGCTGCTCACCGCCACCTTCATCTTCCCCGCGTCGCTGCTCCGCCCGGTCGGTGGCTGGTTCTCCGACCGCTGGGGCGCGCGCCGGGCGATGTACTGGACGTTCGGCGTGATGATGGCCAGCACCCTCGTGCTCTCGATGCCCAACGGCCACATCGTCGTCCAGACCCGCGAGGGAGCCCGCGAGGTGCTGCCCTACACGATCGGCATCGTCCCCTTCGCCGTCGTCGTGTTCGTCCTCGGGTGCGCCATGGGCATCGGCAAGGCCGCCGTCTACAAGCACATCCCGGAGTACTTCCCCCACGACGTGGGCGCCGTCGGCGGGCTGGTCGGCATGCTCGGTGGTCTCGGCGGCTTCTTCCTGCCGCCGATGTTCGCCTACAGCCAGCGGTGGACCGGCTTCCCGTCCAGCACCTTCTTCGTGCTCTTCCTGCTCACGGTCGCCTGCTCGGTGTGGATGCACTGGACCGTCGTGGGGATGCTGCACGAGAAGTCGCCGGAGCTGGCGACGCACCTGGAGTCCCCGCCGGAGCAGGTCCCTGCCACCGGCACCACCACCCGTGAGCCCGAGGAGGCACGCGCATGAGCACAGCCGCCGAGACCAGGCGTGGGAGCGAATGGCTCCAGTCCTGGGATCCCGAGAACGAGGAGACGTGGGACAGGCGGCTGGCCTGGACGACGCTGTCGATCACCACGTTCACGCTCACGCTCTGCTTCGCCTCGTGGTTCCTCGCCAGCGCGATCGCACCGAAGCTGACCAACCTCGGCTTCGACCTGACGCAGACCCAGCTCTACTGGTTGACCTCGATGCCGGGCCTGGCCGGCGGGCTCTTCCGGCTGGTCTGGATGGTCATGCCGCCCATCATGGGCACCCGCAAGATGGTCACCCTGACCACCCTGCTGCTCATCTTCCCCGTGTTGGGCTGGGGCGTGCGCGTGCAGGACCCGACGACGCCGTACTGGGAGCTGCTGGTCCTGGCGTTCCTGTCCGGCATCGGCGGCGGCGCGTTCTCCGGCTTCATGCCGAGCACGTCCTACTTCTTCCCGCGGCGCCTGCAGGGCACCGCGCTCGGCCTCCAGGCCGGCATCGGCAACTTCGGCGTCTCGCTCGTGCAGCTGCTCACGCCGTGGGTCATCGGCTTCGGGCTCATCGGCTTCCTCGGCGGCTCCCAGACGATGCAGGGCCTGCCGGGCAAGCCGGCCACCGAGGTCTGGTACCAGAACGCCGCGTTCATCTACATCCCCTTCATCCTCGTCGGCGCGGTGCTGGCGTGGACGATGCTGAAGTCGGTGCCGATCACGGCAAACATCCGCCAGCAGTTCGACATCTTCTCCAACCAGGACACCTGGTGGATGACGCTCATCTACATCATGACCTTCGGCACGTTCTCCGGCCTGTCCGCCCAGTTCGGCCTGCTCATGAAGAACCTCTACGGCGCGGGCAACTCCGACATCGTGCAGGGCGTCGGGCAGAGCGCCCAGCTGCTCGTCGAGGGCTACAGCGTCCCGGACCCGGTCAAGTACGTCTTCCTCGGCCCGCTCGTCGGGGCCGGTGCCCGGGTGCTCTTCAGCCCGCTCACCGACCGCATGGGCGGTGCGATCTGGACGCTCATCTCAGGCCTGGGCCTCATCGCCTCGATCGCCTTCACCATGACGGCCCTGAGCCCCGACACGTCCTCGGCGGCCGCGCTGCAGAGCGACTTCAACAGCTTCCTCTACGGCATGTTGGCGATCTTCCTGTTCAGCGGGATCGGCAACGCGTCGACCTTCAAGCAGATGCCGATGATCTTCGAGCGCCGCCAGGCCGGTGGCGTGATCGGGTGGACCGCCGCGATCGCCGCGTTCGGCCCGTTCCTCTTCGGCGTCGGCCTGACCATCATGGCGCCCGAGGCCTTCTACGCGATCGGCATCGCCTGGGCCGTCATGTGTGTGGTGATCACGTGGATGCGGTACGCCCGCAAGGGCGCTCCCAAACCGTCCTGACCGCGAACGGGTCACCGCCCGACCACGACGCCCCCGAGGGGATCCCTCGGGGGCGTCGTCCTGCGGTATGCCGTGCCCGCCCGGCAGGGGCAGGCGTTCAGCGCGGCCGGACCACGGCGACGGGGCTGTGTGCCCGGTGCAGCACGCCATGGCTCACCGAACCCAGCATCAGCCCGCGGAACCCTCCACGGCCACGGGCGCCGACGACGGTGAGGCAGGCACCCTGCGAGGCCCGTTCGATCGCGTCGATGGGGCGGGCGTGCTCGAGCCGCACGTCGACCGCCACGTCGGGGTACTTCTCCTGCCACCCGGCCATGGTCTCGGCGACGGTGATCCGCTGGCGCTGCTCGGCGGCGGTCCACTGTGGGGAGCCCACCGTCGTGACGACCACCCCGTCCACGAACTCGATCCACCACGCGTAGACCACGACGAGCGGGACGCCCCGCAGGGACGCCTGCTCGAAGGCGTAGCCGAGCGCGTCGCGCGAGAGTGCCGACCCGTCGATGCCCACCACCACCGGACCGCCCTCGGCCCCGGCCTCCGTGCCCCGGACGACGACCACGGGGCTGTGGGCGTGCATGGCGACCTGGAGGGACACGGAGCCCAGCACCCCGAGCGCCGCGCTCTTGCCGTGCGCCCCGACGACGACGCACTCCGCGCCCTCCGACCGCACCACGAGGTCGTGGGCGGCTGCACCCGTGGAGGCCTCGGCCGTCACGTGCAGAGAGGGGCTGGCCGCTCGCACCCGGTCGCGCGCGGTCTCGACGAGGTCGTCGAGTGCGGGCGGGGTGTCGGCGGGGTTGAGCATGGCGGCGGCGACGAGGTAGTCGATGTTGGTGGCGTGCACCAGGTGCAGCGGGAGCCGGCGGCGGGCCGCCTCCTCTACAGCCCAGTCCAGGGCCGCGTCGCTGCCGGGCGAGCCGTCGACCCCGACGACCACGGAGCCCGGGCGAACGGTCATGGTCGTCACCGCCGCCCAGAGCCCGGAGCGGACTCGTCGAGGGCCAGGTGCCGGCCGAGCTCCTCGCCCCACGAGCGGGCCCGCGCCAGCTCGTCGTCGACCAGCGGCCCCGCCTTGCCGTGGACGTAGAAGCTGTGTGGCTGCTCGAACTCTGGGAAGCCCTTGTGCGCCAACCGTTTGCGAGCCTTCTTCGCCGCGGACCCCGGCAGGTGCGGCTTGTCGACGCGGGTGTCGAAGGTGGCGGTGGGGGTGCTGCCGTCGCCGGGCGCGAGGTCCTCGAGCCACTCGCGGATGCCGCGTCCCCTGGAGACCACCTGCCCCGGCGCCTCCCTCTCGGCGTCGGCCCGGGACTCCGGCCGGCTCATCCCGAAGGCGTGGGTCGGCCCTCCCACGACCAGGAGGCCGACGTCGGGCGGGATCGTGTCGGGGGCGTCGGCGACCTCGCGGACGGTGACGGGGCGCGACTCGCCAAGGCCCTCCGCGATCGCCTTGGCCACCGCCTGCGTGTTGCCGAGTACGGACTCGTAGACGACCAGGGCCCGTGTCATGGTGCACCTCCTGCGCAGCGTCCCGTCTGCTCTCGTCCCCATGATGACCGGGGGAGCTGGGCGGGACCGGTGCCGAAGGTCCCTACCCGGACCAGCCCCCGGCGAGCAGGTCCTCGAAGGGGACGGGGTCGCCGAACGGGTCGCGCGGGCCGGGGTCCACCCGGGCCGTGGCGAGCGTGGCCAGCTCGGCGCCGGCGCGCCGGACCCGCGCGGTGAGCCCCTGCTCGGCGCCATCTGCGCCCCAGTCCTCGGAGGCGGCGAAGACGGCCGTGCCGACCGTGACGGCGCCGAGGTGGGTGAACAGCGGCCGGAGTGCGAATTCGAGGACCAGCGAGTGGCGCGCGGTACCGCCGGTGGCCGCCAGCAGCACGGGGGTTCCGCGGAGCACGTCACGCTCGACCACGTCGAAGAAGGTCTTGAACAGGCCGCTGTAGGAGCCCTGGTAGACCGGGGTCACCGCGACAACCGCGTCGGCGGCGGCGAGCGTCGCCAGGGCTTCGCGGACCCCGCCCGTGGGGAACCCGGCGAGCAGCGTGTTGGTGAGGTCGTGCGCGAGCTCGCGCAGGTCGACGACCTCCACCTCGGCCTCGACGCCGCTCTCGAGGAGGGCGTCGATGGTGGCAGTGGCGAGGAGGTCGCCGAGCAGGCGGGTCGACGACGGCTGGCCCAGGCCGGCGCTGACGACGACGACACGGCGCGTCACCGGGCCACCTCCGGGGAGGAGCCGGTGACGTCGTCGATCGCGTGGACGGTCGCGTCCCGCCCCCCGCCCGCCACCGCGACGCGCGAGGCGTGGGTCGGGGCGTCGGGCACGTGGGCAGGCCTGCGGGCGGCCGCGATGCGCCGCAGCTCGGGCACCACCTCGCCCCCGAGCATCTCGAGCTGCTCCATCACGATGGTCAGCGGCAGGCCCGCGTGGTCGATGAGGAACAGCTGGCGCTGGTAGTCGCCGACCTCGTCGGCCATCGCGGCATACCGCTCGATGACCTGCTGCGGGCTGCCGACGGTCAGCGGCGTCTCGCGGGAGAAGTCCTCCAGCGAGGGGCCGTGGCCGTAGACGGGTGCGACGTCGAAGTAGGGCCGGAACTCGCGCACCGCGTCCTGCGAACGGGGGCGCATGAAGACCTGGCCGCCGAGGCCGACGATCGCCTGGTCCGCGCGGCCGTGGCCGTAGTGCTCGAAGCGGCGGCGGTACAGCTGCACCATCTGCTTCGTGTGGCTCATCGGCCAGAAGATGTTGTTGTGGAAGAACCCGTCGCCGTAGTAGGCGGCCTGCTCGGCGATCTCGGGGGAGCGGATCGAGCCGTGCCACACGAACGGAGGCACGCCGTCCAGGGGCCGGGGCGTGGACGTGAAGCCCTGCAGGGGCGTGCGGTGCTTGCCGCTCCAGGTGACGGCCTCCTCGGTCCACAGGCGGCGCAGCAGGGCGTAGTTCTCGACGGCCAGCGGGATGCCGTCGCGGATGTCCTTGCCGAACCACGGGTAGACCGGGCCGGTGTTGCCGCGGCCCATCATGAGGTCGACGCGGCCGTCGGCGAGGTGCTGCAGGTAGGCGTAGTCCTCCGCCAGGCGCACCGGGTCGTTCGTGGTGACCAGCGTGGTCGCGGTCGAGAGGACGATCCGCTCGGTCTGGGCGGCGATGTGGGCCAGCAGCACCGTCGGGTTCGCCGGGGCGGCGAACGGCGGGTTGTGGTGCTCGCCCGTGGCGAACACGTCGAGGCCGACCTCCTCCGCCTTCTTCGCGATGGCGACGGTCGCCTTGATGCGCTCGTGCTCGGTGGGGGTGCGGCCGGTGGTGGGGTCGGGCGTGACGTCGCCGACCGTGAAGATCCCGAACTGCATCACACGCTCTTTCCGTGGCGTCGTAAAAAATTCAACTACCGTGGGAACAGCCTACCCGCCTGCGGCATTCCCGGGGAGTGGCCGGTGCCCGGGATCAGGGCCGCTGGGCGAGCCCGGAGCACGCGGCCGCCTGCTTCCAGACGCCCATGAGGCGCTGTCGGTCGGCGGGTCCGGGCTCACGGGGTATGCCGTCGGCGCCGACGAGCATGGGGGTCCAGCGTGCCTTCGTGACGGCGGACCGCGACGACCGCTGCCCGCGGGCGCGCTCGGCGTCAACGGTGAGGGTGAGCACCCCCGTGCGGGAGTCCGGCTCCCGGCTGCGCCACCAGACGAAGTTGCCCAGCCCGTAGGCGACGTAGGCCCGGCCCAGCCACCCGGCCCCGTTGACCCGGTGGGAGTGCCCGCCGACGACGATGTCGGCGCCCGCAGCCTCGAGCGCCCGCGCGGTCGACGTCGAGAGCCCGTCCTGGCACTGCTGGTAGTCCAGGCCCCAGTGCATGAAGACCACCACGAGGTCGTGGCTGCGTGACGCCTTCTCGACGGCGCGGCGCAGCGGCCCGAGGGGCGCCGCGCTCGCGATGCCGGGGGAGTCCTCGTCGGCCGACCAGCTGGCCAGGGTCATCTCGTAGACCTGCGACGCGCCGAACAGCGCGACCTTCAGGCCCCTGGCCTCGAGGGTCGCCGGTGCGAAGGCCTCGTCCTCGTCGGCGCCGATGCCGACGACCGGCATGGGGCTGGTCCTGCGTGCGGCGAGGGTGTCGCGCAGGCCCACAGCCCCGTAGTCGGCGCCGTGGTTGTTGGCCATGCTGACCGCGTCGACCCCGGCGCCGGCCAGGGTGTCGAGCGCGGACGCGGGGGCCCGGAAGTGGAACTCCTTGCCGATCGGCGCCCCACGCTCGGTGAGCGCGGTCTCGAGGTTGACCACCGCGAGGTCGGCCGCCCCCAGGGTGGTGCGCAGCTCGTCGAGGCCGTGGGCGTCGCGGGCGAGCGGGGCGAGGTACTCCTCGAAGTGCACATCGCCGGCGAAGGCCAGGGTCAGGGTGTCGTCGTCCGGGCCGGTCGCCGTCGCGGACGGGCTGGCCGCCCGCGTGGCGGAGGGCGTGGGCGCCGGGCCGGTCGCCGAGGCGGTGGCGGACGAGGTGCCGGACGGGGCCGGCGTCGTCCTCTCCTGGGTGGGCAGGTTGGCCGCATCGGCGCCACCGGCGCAGCCGGCGGCGAGCAGTGCCACGAGGGCCGCAGCAGTGGTCCCCAGTGCACGCATGGTCGCGCAGTCTAGGGGCGTCCCTATGATCTGCCCGTGTCCCACGCCCGCTTCGGCCCCGTCGTCGCGCGGGAGGTCGTCGAGGTGCGCCGCGACCTGGCCCGGGTCGAGAGCGGGTTCTGGGCCGTGGTGGCCGACTTCGAGGGGGCCGTCACCGCCGTCCGGTTCGCCGACGTCGAGCGCGACGCGCCGCCGGCCCGCCCTGTCCCGTGGGCGCCGCTCGACCGGCAGTGGCACAGCAGCCTGGCCCACGCGGCATACCTCGCCGGTGTCGAAGAGGTGCGCCGACGCATCGCCGCCGGCACCGTCTACCAGGTCAACCTCTGCCGCGTGCTCTCCCACCGCCTCGGCGAGGGGGCCGACCTCGACGGCCTGGCCGGCCTGCTGGCCGCGGGCAACCCCGCGCCGTACGCAGCCCGGGTGCACGTGCCGGAGGCGGGGCTCGACGTCGTCTCTGCCTCGCCGGAGGCCTTCCTGGTGCGCGACGGCGCCCGGCTGGAGTCCCGGCCCATCAAGGGCACGGCGCCGGTGCTCGACGCGATGCTCCCCAAGGACTACGCCGAGAACGTCATGATCGTCGACCTCGTGCGCAACGACCTGCAGCGGGTGTGCCGCCCGGGCAGCGTGCGGGTCGACCACCTGTGCGCCCCGGAGGAGCACCCGGGCCTGGTCCACCTGGTGTCGACCGTCTCGGGGGAGCTGGTCCCGGACACCACCTGGGCCGACGTCTTCGCGGCCACCTTCCCGCCCGGCTCGGTCTCTGGGGCGCCGAAGTCGAGCGCCCTCACCGCCATCGCCGACCTCGAGCGGGGCCCCCGCGGCCCCTACTGCGGGGCGGTGGGCTGGGTCGACGCGGACAACGGCCGCGCGGAACTCGCGGTGGGGATCCGGACGTTCTGGGCAGAGCACGACGAGCAGGGGGAGCGGTGGCTCCGGTTCGGCACCGGTGCCGGCATCACGTGGGGTTCTGACGCGCAGGGCGAGTGGGAGGAGACGGAGCTGAAAGCGGTTCGCCTCATCGGCTTGGCATCTGGGAGGGTTCGGGCATGAGCAGCAGTGCGGTGCCGCAGGTGCGGGTCTGGGTGAACGGGAACCTCGTCGGCCCGGCCGAACCAGCCATCGCCGCGCTCGACCACGGCGTCACCGTCGGCGACGGCGCCTTCGAGACCTGCAAGGTCGACCGCGGCCACGTCTTCGCGCCCACCCGCCACGCCGCTCGCCTCGACCGCACCCTGGCCGGGCTCGGCCTTCCCCCTGCCGACCATGGGTACCTCGCCGAGGGGGTCAAGGCCGTGCTCAGCGCCGGCCAGGCCCTCGACTTCGGGCGGCTGCGGTACTCCGTGACCGGCGGGGCCGGGCCGCTCGGGTCCGACCGCGACACCTCGCCGCTGACCTACATCGTCACCGCCGGCCCGCAGCCGCGCCCTCCGGCCAGCGCCGGGGTGGCCGTGGTGCCGTGGGTCCGCAACGAGCGCAGCCCCGTGGCCGGTCTCAAGACGACTTCCTACGCCGAGAACGTCGTCGCCCTGGCGCACGCCAAGGAGCGCGGCGCGATCGAGGCGCTGTTCGCCAACACCCGCGGCGAGCTCTGCGAGGGCACCGGCAGCAACGTCTTCGTCGTGCGGCACGGCGTGGTCTGGACCCCGCCGCTGGACTCGGGCTGCCTCGCGGGGGTGACCCGCGCCCTCACGGTCGAGTGGTGCCGGGCAGACGGCCTCGAGGTCCGCGAGGAGGCCATGCCGCTGTCGGTGCTCGAGGACTGCGACGAGGTCTTCATCACGAGCTCCACCAAGGACGTCCTGGCCGTCGACCGCGTGGTGGGGCTCGGGTCCGAGCGCGCACTGGAGCCGGGGCCGGTGACGGCGCGGGCCCGCGAGGTCTTCGCGCGCGAGTCCTCCCGGAGGCTGGACCCGTGAGCCGGCAGGAGACGCCGGTGGAGGGCGGCCGACAGGACCGCGACTGGGAGTGGCGCCGCCGCATCCGGTCCAACCCGCACTCGCACCGGATCTACCGGACCGTCATCGGCGTCGTGGGCACCCTCGTCACCGTGGGCGGACTCGTCATGGTCCCGTTCCCGGGCCCCGGCTGGCTCGTGGTCTTCATCGGCATCGGCATCCTGGCCTCGGAGTTCGACTGGGCCAAGCGGCTGCTCGCGTTCGGCCGGGCGAAGCTGCAGGCCTGGAACGACTGGATGCGACCCAAGCCGCTCTGGTTCAAGGGCCTCGCCGCGATTCTCACCGCCGTGCTGGTCGGCGTGATCTTCTACCTGCTCTTCCTCGTGGCGGGTGTGCCGTCGATGCTTCCCGACTTCATCCAGATGCCGCTCCAGCAGCTGCCGGGGCTCTGACCACCCCCGGATTTCGCCTGTGGGACAACCTCCCGCTATCCTTCACGAGCCCGCGAGGGCACTGGACGTGTAGCTCAGTTGGTTAGAGCGTTCGCTTCACACGCGAGAGGCCAGGGGTTCGAGTCCCTTCACGTCCACCACCAGTGGCTGACCGTTCGTAGGGCACTCGGCCGACCGACGGTGACTGAGACGACGTAGCAGGCCCCTCCCGGTTTACGGGGAGGGGCTTTTCGCTGCCCGGCGGTGCAACCGGGCCGTCAGTGCAGATCGCGGGGGTCGTGGGCGCCGACGAGCGGGTCTTGCCGGCGAGGTTGTCGGCGCTGAGCGACCACAGATCAAGGTCATAGTTGCCTGTCTGCACCCGTCAGGTGAGTTGACGGTGACAGCACAGGCCCACCGCGGGCCGCTCGCGGCAACACACCCTCCGAACGGCCACGTGACCCCACCCGGGGAAGGGTCCCGAGCAAAGGAGAGCGTCATGCCAACAGCACACCAGGCCACCACGACCAGCACCTCCCCGGCTCGTGACGGCGCCGCCCAGCAGGCAGGCCGCTTCGGATTCCACGTTCTCGAGATGTGCGTCGTCATGTGCGTCACCCTGGTCCTGCTGGTCCTGGTCGTCCTAGCCGCCTCCACAGTGTTCGACTTCGCCAACCCGGTCAGGAACGCACCGGTGCTGTCCGTGGTCGTGGTCACCGTGGCCCTGGCGTCCTCCATGACGGCGTGGATGCGGTACCGGTCCATGGCGTGGCGACCCACCCTGGAAATGGCTGGCTCAACGGTCGTCGCGGGCGCCCTCATGGTGGCGGGATACACGACCGGCCTTGTCCCGGCATCATCCGAGTTGGTCACCGGGACCTGCGGGCTGGCATGCCTGACCATGATCGGAGCCATGCTGCTTCGCTTCCCGCTCTATGCGTCCCACGGCGGCCACCACTCCGACGCTGAGGCCTGACCCCTAACCCCGGGCCAGAGCGTCGGTTGGCACCCCACCACTGCTGACAGCCGTCGCGCAGGACGACCGGCACCCAGCCGGTATCGTTCTCGCATGGCGGAGTGGACCTTCGTGTCGAACCACGGACACGTGCTCGTCGCCTTGGCCACAGCCCCAGACCTCGTCCTGCGCGAGGTCGCTGCTCGCGTCGGCATCACCGAGCGCGCCGTGCAACAGATCGTGCGAGACCTCGAAGCAGCCGGCTACCTCACCCGGGAGCGCGTCGGGCGTCGCAACCGCTACACGGTGCACGAACACCTGCCGTTCCGCCACCCGCTCGAGGCCGGGGTGGAGGTGGGGACGTTCCTCGACCTCGTCCGCTCGGCCCGCCGGGACAGGGGAGACCGGGCGTACGCCTCCCACGGCTGAGGCCACTCACCGCCGACCTCTGCTCGGCAGCACCAGTGCCACGCGCCCGTGCTCGTGGAGGGCGCCGTCCTCCACGAGCGCCACCTGACCGCCGCGCCGGATGACCTCCTCCACCAGGTCGTCGACCAGGTCGTGGAGGTGCCGCGGGTCGGTCTCGCGGTAGTCCGCCGGTGACAGCGGCACCCCGCCGATACCGCCCGGCACGCTGAAGGACTCCTCGACGACCAGCATGAGCGGACGCGTGCGCCGAGCGGTGTGCCAGGCGGCCTCGATGCCCACCGCCAGGCGTTCCGGCTGCTCGTCGGCCGTGCGCTGGACGAGCGTCAGGGCCTCGGCTTGTCGGGAACGCAGGTACCGCTCGAGGTGGATGGCCGACTTGCGCAGCAGCTCCGGCAGCGTCTGGGCGTGCGCGGTGTCGATCATCCCGGCGAGGCGGTGGCAGTTGCGCGAACGACGTGCGAACAGGTCGACCAGGCGCGGGGTCCCGGCTAGGACGAGGGGCGACGGGAACAGCGCCCGCTGCTGGCCGAGCTCCAGGTCTGTCTCTGCGAGGAACTGGTTGGTGGCGGCGCGAGCCAGCGCATCGAGGTCCTCCGGGTCGTCGACGTCGGGCCCGGAGTCCGGCGCTGGGGCGTGCAGCGTGGCGACAGGTGTGGCCGAGCTGCCCTGCACGCGGTAGATGTGGCCGCACCCAGGATGCAGGCTGACGAGCAGGTGGGGCGGGGTGCGGTGCAGGGCCGCGATGAGCTCCCGGGTGGCGAAGGTCGACTCCAGCACGACGCGGCGCTGGACCGTCTGGGGCAGCGTGAAGCAACGCTGCACCGCCATCGACGCGCAGAGCACCAGGCCACGACCGGTGCGCTGGCCGGAGGCCGTCGCCTCCATCTCCCGCAGCGCTGACACGAGCTGCTCACGGCTCATCAGCCCGGCGTCCCGGAGCATGCGCTCGGCCTGGTCGACCAGGGAGGCCAGCTCGGCCCTGTCAGGGGCGGCCATGTGGTGGGGGGAAGGCGTGGTGGGCAGCACGAGCGTCACGCACGGGAAGCCGCTGGCCGACGCGAGCTCGGCGACGTCGGACCACCGCAGCGCGTGCAGGGTGTCGGTGCGGGAGAGGGTGGGTGCGGTCATCATGTCCGTCCTTCCAGGTGGGGTGGGAGCTGGTGGAAGCCGGTCAGCGCACGTCGCGACCGGACGTCATGACGGGGGCGGCTGGTCAGCCTGGCCCAGGGTGCGAGGACGCCTCCTCCGCTGCCCTGGGTTCGCTCGCACGCGAGACCCGTGTCGCGCGCAGGCTCGCCACGACGGCGACGGTGAGGCAGGTCGCGATGACGGCCAGCGACAGCCCGATGGGCACCTTCCAGACGTCGATGAGCAGCATCTTGGCGCCGACGAAGACGAGGATCGCCGCCAGACCGGCCTTGAGGTGGATGAACCGGTGCATCAGGTCGGCGAGCAGGAAGTACATCGCGCGCAGGCCGAGGATGGCGAAGGCGTTGCTGGCGAAGACCAGGAGCGGCTCCTGGGTGACCGCGAAGATGGCCGGGATGGAGTCGACCGCGAACACGATGTCGGTCGTCTCCACGAGGACGAGCACGGTGAAGAGCGGCGTGGCCACGAGGCGCCCCGCACGGCGCACCCAGAAACGCTGCCCGGCGTACTCGTCCGTGGTCGGCACCAGCCGACGGACCAGGCGCACGGCCGGGTTGCGGCCCGGGTTCATCTGCTCGTTGCGGTGACGGAACATGCGCCACCCGGTGAGGAGCAGGAAGGCCCCGAAGATGTACAGCACCCAGTGGAAGCGGTCCAGCAGGGCGGCGCCACCGGCGATGAACAGCGCCCGGAACACCAGTGCTCCGAGGACGCCGTAGAACAGGACCCGGTGTTGCAGCTCTCGAGGCACCGCGAAGTACGTGAAGATGAGGGCGAAGACGAAGACGTTGTCGACGGCCAGGCTCTTCTCGATGAGGTAGCCCGCGTAGTACTCAGCCCCTGCCTGCGCTCCGTAGGCCCACCAGATGACGGCGCCGAAGCCGAGGCCCAGCGCGACCCAGATTGCTGACCAGACCGCGGCTTCGCGCACCTCCACAACGTGGGCGCGGCGGTGGGCGAAGAGGTCGACGGCCAGCATGGCCAGGATGACGGCGAGGACGGCAGCCCACGCCCAGACGGGAACGCTCATCAGACTCTCCCGTGAACCCGTGGCTCACGGAGGTCTCTCCCGGCCGACCGCGCTCGCGGTCACAGCCAGGCGCCGCCGGGTCCGGTGTCCGACCGGCCGTAGTGACGAACAGCGCCTCGAGGGGGTACTCCCGCTCCGTTACGATCTAGAATTCACGAAGAAGACTTCGCATGTCAAGAGGTTCCTCAGAGCGCCGCGAAGGTCAGGACGTCGCGTAGGTCAGGCACTCCGCACCCGTCGCGCCACCGACGTGGATCGAGGGGGCGGTGCACTCCAACGACTCGTTGTGGACGCACTCCTCGCGCTGGCAGGCCCCGACGTGCGACTCCACCCGGGCGAGGCCGCCCTTGTGGTCGAGCGGGATGAATGTCGCGCAGCTGGCGTGGCTGCGCTCACCGCCGATGGTCACCGCCGCCGCGTGGCAGCCGTCGTGGTTGTAGGAGCAGCCGGCCGCCGTGCACTCGGTCACCGGGGGCAGGTCGAGCAGTGTCGTCATGGCGCGCCTCTCGCTCGCCGAGCCCCACCGGACGGAGCTCGTCCTCCGCCCGACGGTACGCCCGGCCCCACGGGGTGACAACGGGGTCGGACCTGGGGGCAAGGCTCCGGACGACCGGGCAACCCTCGCGGTGCGGGGCTACCGTGAGGCCATGACCGGAGCACTCGTCGCGTCGATCCACATCTACCCGGTCAAGGGCGAGGCCGGGCAGGAGCTCTCGGTGGCCGATGTCGAGACCGAGGGACTCGCCGGGGACCGGCGCAAGCGCGCGCCCGTGCAGCTCGTGGCGGCCGAGGACGTCGACGAGGACACCCGGGCGAACTTCATCGTGACCATGACGGGGGAGGCACTGCAGCAGGCGGTGGGCTCGACCCTGCGCCTCGGCGTCGTCGAGCTCGAGGTGGACGCCGTGCCGGGCGGGTGCCCGGGCGTCTACGCCCGCGTGCGGACACCGGGCAAGGTCAGCGTCGGCGACCCAGTCGAGGTAATCGGGTGACGCAGGACGCCGCCCCGGCCTAGCCTGCGAGTGTGCCTGACCGCCTGACGTCAGAGCCGGGGGGAGCCGTCACCAGCAGATCGGGAGCCCCCCAGCAGCACGCTGCCGCGGTGCAGCGGCTGGTCGCCAGCTACCGCTCGATCCCGCCGTCCGCCCCTGTGCGGCTGGCCAAGAGGACCTCCAACCTCTTCCGCGCCCGAGCCCGCACGGGCGCCCCCGGCCTCGACGTCAGTGGGCTCGCGGACGTGATCAGCATCGACACCGAGGCGCGCACGGCCGACGTCGCCGGGATGTGCACCTACGAGGACCTCGTCGCCGCAACCCTTCCCCACGGACTCGTCCCCCTCGTGGTGCCCCAGCTGAAGACGATCACGCTGGGCGGGGCGGTCACCGGCCTGGGCATCGAGTCGACCTCGTTCCGCAACGGCCTGCCCCACGAGTCCGTGCTGGAGATGGACATCCTCACCGGCGCCGGCGAGGTGGTCACCGCCAGGCCGGGCGGCGATCACGACGACCTCTGGCGCGGTTTCCCGAACTCCTACGGAACGCTCGGGTACGCGACCCGGCTGCGGATCGAGCTCGAGCCGGTGCTGCGTTTCGTGGCCCTGCGGCACCTGCGGTTCCACAGCATCGAGGCCCTCGTCGAGGTGCTCGAGCGGGTCGTCCGCGAGGGCACCCACGAGGGTGAGGACGTCGACTACCTCGACGGCGTGGTCTTCAGCGCCACCGAGGCCTACCTGACGCTGGGCCGGCGCACCGACGAGCCGGGCCCGGTCAGCGACTACACGGGACAGCACATCTACTACCGCTCGCTCCAGCACGACGCCCCCGAGCCGAGGCGCGACCGGCTGACCACTCACGACTACCTGTGGCGCTGGGACACCGACTGGTTCTGGTGCAGCCGTGCGTTCGGGGCGCAGAACCCGGCCCTGCGCCGGCTGTGGCCGCGGCGGTGGCGACGCAGCAGCGTCTACTGGAAGCTCGTCTCGCTCGACCGGCGCTGGTCCCTCCTCGACCGGCTCGACGCGAGGCGCGGACGGCACCCGCACGAGCGGGTCGTGCAGGACGTCGAGGTGCCGGTGGGGGAGTGCGCGGCCTTCCTGCACTGGTTCCTCCGGGAGATCCCGATCGAGCCGATCTGGCTGTGCCCGCTGCGCGTCCGCGAGCACGGGCCCGTCAGGCCGGCGCCCGGGTCCCGGCCCTGGCCGCTGTACCCGCTGCGGACGGGCGAGACCTACGTCAACCTCGGCTTCTGGTCGAGCGTGCCGGCCACGCCCGGGCAGCCGGGGGCGGTCAACCATCTCATCGAGGGCGAGGTCACGGCCCGGCACGGCCACAAGTCGCTGTACTCCGACGCCTACTACGACCCCGCCGAGTTCGACCGGCTCTACGGCGGCGACGCCTATCGCTCGCTCAAGGAGCGGTACGACCCCGACAGCAGGCTCCTGGACCTCTACTCCAAGGCGGTGAGACGCAGATGACCGTGCTCAAGCAGACCCCACAGCCCCATCAGCAGCCGAGGACGGCAGACACCCGGATGACCATGGCCGAGGTGATCGAGGCCGTCGTCGACGGTCCGATGCACCTGCGCTTCACCGCGTTCGACGGCTCTTCTGCAGGGCCGTCCGACTCGGACATCGGGCTGCACCTGCGCACGCCCCGCGGGGCCGCGTACATCGCCACGGCGCCGGGGGACCTCGGTCTTGCGCGGGCCTACGTCTCGGGTGACCTCGACATCGAGGGCGCCCACCCGGGCGACCCCTACCCGGTGCTGGCAGCGCTCGGCAGCATGCGCTTCCACCTGCCGGCCCCTCGCATCCTCGGCACCATCGCCCGCAGCCTGGGCTCCGGGCTGCTGCACCCGCCGCCCCCGCCGCCGCAGGAGGCCGTCCCGCGCTGGCGCCGGGTCGCGGACGGCCTGCGTCACTCGAGGTCGCGCGACGCGGAGGCGATCCACCACCACTACGACGTCTCGAACGCCTTCTACGAGAAGGTCCTCGGCCCGTCGATGACCTACACGTGCGCCTGCTACCCGCACGAAGGAGCCACGCTCGAGGAGGCCCAGGAGAACAAGTACCGCCTCGTGTTCGAGAAGCTGCGCCTCAAGGAGGGCGACCGCCTGCTCGACATCGGTTGCGGCTGGGGCGGGATGGTGCGGTATGCCGCGCGGCGCGGGGTGCGCGTCATCGGCGCCACCCTCTCGCGCGAGCAGGCCTCGTGGGCGCAGCGCGCCATCGAGGCCGAGGGTCTCGCCGACCTCGCCGAGGTGCGTCACAGCGACTACCGCGACCTGACGGAGGGCGGCTTCGACGCCGTGTCGTCGGTCGGGCTCACCGAGCACATCGGCGTGCGGAACTACCCGACGTACTTCCGCAGCATCAGGGACCGTCTGCGCGACGGTGGGTTGCTGCTGAACCACTGCATCACCCGGCCCGTGAACCGGCGCACCTCCACCGGCGCGTTCATCGACCGCTACGTGTTCCCCGACGGGGAGCTGACCGGGTCCGGGACGATCATCGCGGCCATGCAGGACGTCGGCCTCGAGGTCCGCCACGAGGAGAACCTGCGCGAGCACTACGCGCTGACCCTGGCCGGCTGGTGCCGCAACCTCGCCGACGAGTGGGAGGGCTGCGTCGCCGAGGTCGGTGAGGCCACGGCACGGGTGTGGGGCCTGTACATGGCCGGCTCGCGCTACAGCTTCGAGACCAACGGCGTCCAGCTGCACCAGGTGCTGGCCGTCAGGCCCGACCCGCGTGGTGGGTCCGCGCTGCCGCTTCGGCCGTGGTGGGATGGCTGAATGGAGCAGCGACTGAGCCTCGTCACCCTCGGCGTGGCCGACCTCGACCGGTCCCGGGCCTTCTACGAGGCCCTCGGCGAAACGGGGCGACGACAACGACGACGTGGTGTTCTTCCAGACTGGCGGAATGATCGTCGGCCTGTGGGACCGCGCGGCGCTCGCCGACGACAGCGCCGTCGAGGACTCCGGCGGCTGGGGCGGCGTCACGCTGGCTCTCAACGTGCGCTCGCCGGAGGAGGTCGACGACGTGCTCGAAGAGGCCCGGGCGGCAGGCGCCGTGGTCGGGCGCCCGCCGGCCGAGACGTTCTGGGGTGGCTACTCCGGCGTCTTCATCGACCCCGACGGCCACCCGTGGGAGGTCGCCCACAACCCGTTCTGGACGGTGACCGACGACGGCCGGACGGTCCTGCGCGAGGGGTGACTGCTCAGGGCTGCTGCAGCAGCTCGGTGCCCAGCCACTCCACCGGGATCCCGAAGGCGTCGACGAGATCCTGCGCGTGCGGCCGCAGCTCGGCACAGAGGGCGTTGACCGCGCCGGTCACCTGCTTGCTCCGCGCCGGGGTGATCCGGGTGTGCTCGAGGAACCAACCCTTGTCCGCCTCGATGGTGGACAGGGCGTAGAGGTCGCAGACGCGGTCGAGCACCGCCCGGGCCGTGGTGTCCTCACAGGCCGCGACCCCCGCCACGAACGCTTCGAGCACGACCTTGTCGACGTGCGCACGGGCGGCGGCGAGCAGGTGGTCCTGCGCGTCGTTGAACACCATGAAGGCGTCCGCCCCCGGCGCACCGGCCCTGCGCAGCCGTAGCGCGAGGGTCTCGAGCAGGTGCTGCTCTCGGTCCTCGAACAGGGCGCACTGCCAGCCGCGGTCGAGCACCGCGTCCTCGGCGTCCCGTCCCGGCGCCGCGGCGATGAGGCGCTCGACCAGGCCCCGGGCGGCGGTGCGCTCGATCACCGCGCCGGCCACCTGCCGGGCGCCGAACCGCACCATCTGGAGGGTGTCCATGTCGCCGAAGGTGTCGCGGTAGTCGGTCAGCAGGCCCTTGGCCACCAGCTGGAGCAGGACCGTGTTGTCGCCCTCGAAGGTGGTGAAGACGTCGGTGTCGGCCTTGAGGGCAGGCAGCCGGTTCACGGACAGGTACCCGGCGCCACCGCAGGCCTCGCGGCAGGTCTGGATGGTCGCGGTGGCGTGGGCCGTCGCCACCGCCTTGATCCCCGCCGCCCGCGCTTCGAGCTCGCGCTGCGCGCGCGGGTCTGCTGCGTCGCCGGCGGCCTGCACGTCGTGCATCCGCGACACCAGCTCGTTCTGGGCGAACATCAGGGCGTAGGAGGTCGCGAGCGCGGGGAGCAGCTTGCGCTGGTGGGCACGGTAGTCGAGCAGCAGGACCTCCTCGTCGCTGCCGGGCGGGGCGAACTGGCGCCGCTGCCCGGCATACGTGACGGCCAGCGTCAGGGCCGTGCGGGTGGCCGCGCCGGCGCCGCCGGCCACGCTGACCCGCCCCCGCACCAGCGTGCCGAGCATGGTGAAGAAGCGCCGCGTGGCGTTGTCGATGGGGGAGCTGTAGACGCCGTGCTCGTCGATGTCCCCGTACCGGTTCAGCAGGTTGGTGCGCGGCACCCGCACGTGCTCGAAGGTGAGCCGGCCGTTGTCGACGCCGGCCAGCCCTGCCTTGCCGCCGCAGTCGCCGATGGTCACACCCGGCATCGGGTTGCCGTCCTCGTCGCGGATGGGGACCAGTACGCAGTGCACGCCGTGCGACTGCCCGCCGGTGACGAGCTGGGCGAAGACGGCCGCCATCCGCCCGTCGCGGGCCGCGCCGCCGATGTAGTCCTTGCGGGCCGCCCGTGTGGGCGTGTGCACGACGAGCTCGTCGGTCTCCGGGTCGTAGGTCGCGGTGGTGCCGAGGGACTGCACGTCCGAGCCGTGCCCGGTCTCGGTCATCGCGAAGCAGCCGGGCAGCTCGGCGCTCAGGATGGCCGGCAGGTAGGCCGCGTGGTGCCGCCGGGTGCCGAGGTTCGCCACCGCGCCGCCGAACAGCCCCCAGTGAACGCCGGCCTTCACCAGGAGTGACAGGTCGGCGTGGCCGAGCATCTCGAACGCGGTGACCGACGCCCCGAAGTCGCCCTGGCCGCCCAGGTCCTTGGAGAGCCCGCGGGCCGGATGGCTGGTCCTGGCCAGGTGCTGGAGCTGCTCGGCTACCCGGGCGCGGTACTCCTCCCGGGTCAGCTCACCCCTCGGTGGTGCGAACCGCGCGGGCTCCCGCTGGGAGCGGGCCTCGTCGCGGACGTGGGCCCATCGGCCGTCGATGGCCTTGCGCAGGGCGGTGCTGAGGGTGCTCATCGGGGCTCCTCGGGGGACGGGGTGGACGGCCAGGCGGACGAGAGCCCGCCCCAGGCCAGGTCGGTCAGGTGCTCGGCGAGCTCTTCCCGCGGCATCGGGTCGACCGTGGTGAGCCACTGGTCGGCCGCGGCCCGCACCATGCCCACGAGCCCGGGCCCCCACACGACGGCGGCGGCGGTGTCGCGCCCGGCGGCCTCGAGGGCCGAGGCGAGCACCTCTGACATCAGCTCGGCGATGTGCGAGGTGACCTGGCCGGCCGGGTCGCCGCCCGCCGGACGGTCCAGCAGGGGAGCGCCCACGACAAAGCGGTAGACCTCCGGGTCGCGCTCGACGAGGCGCAGGTAGGAGTCGATGGCCGCGGCGATGAGCCGGCGGGGCGAGCCGCCGGCGGCGCCGAGGTCCGCCGAGCCGAGCGCCGTGGTGACGTCGCGCAGGATGAGGGCGTCCACGCGGGCTGCCACCGCGGCATACAGCCCGCTGCGGTCGGTGAAGTGGCGGTAGAAGACGGTCTTGCTCGTGGCCGCAGCGGCGGCGATGTCGTCCATGCCGACCGCCGCGCCGTGCTGGCGGATGGCGCGCAGCGTCGCGTCGACGAGCTCCTCGCGGCGTCGCTGCCGGTGCTCGTCCCACCGGGTGCTGCGCCCGTCAGTGGTGGTGCTCACGATCGGCGACGGTAGCAGGTACGAGCGGTACCTGCTACCGTCCGTACCCGGTAATTCCCGTCCGTCACCGGCACGCCCTAACCGCCCAAAGGAGCCCTCGTGGCCACGACCCGCGCCCCCCGCCGCGCCGCCGTCATCGGTGGCAACCGCATCCCGTTCGCCCGCGCCAACGGCACCTACGCCCACGCCTCCAACCAGGACATGCTCACCGCCGCCCTCGAGGGGCTCGTGGCCCGTCATGGCCTGGCGGGGGAGCGGCTCGGCGAGGTCGCGGCGGGAGCGGTGCTCAAGCACAGCCGCGACTTCAACCTCACCCGGGAGTCGGTGCTCGGCTCGAGCCTGTCGGCCCACACCCCCGCCTACGACGTGCAGCAGGCCTGCGGCACGGGGCTGGAGACGACCATCCTCGTGGCCAACAAGATCGCCCTCGGGCAGGTCGAGTCCGGCATCGCCGGCGGCACCGACACCGCCTCCGACGCCCCCATCGCCGTCAGCGAGGGGCTGCGCGAGACGCTGCTGCGCCTCAACCGGGCCAGGACGACCGGGCAGAAGGTGAGGGCACTCACCGGACTGCGGCCGGGACACGTGGTGCCGGAGATCCCGCGCAACGTCGAGCCGCGCACCGGCCTGTCGATGGGCGAGCACATGGCCCAGACGGCCAAGCGGTGGGGCATCACCCGAGAGGCGCAGGACGAGCTCGCCGCCGCCAGCCACCGCAACCTCGCCGCAGCCTGGGAGAGCGGGTTCTTCGACGACCTTGTCACGCCGTTCCTGGGCGTGACCCGCGACGAGAACCTGCGCCCGGACTCCTCGCTCGAGAAGCTGGCCACCCTCAAGCCGGTGTTCGGCAAGGGTGAGGGCGCCACCATGACGGCGGGCAACAGCACCCCGCTCACCGACGGTGCCTCCGCCGTGCTGCTCGGCACCGACGAGTGGGCCGCCGAGCGCGGGCTGCCGGTGCTGGCGCACCTCGTCGACGCCGAGACTGCGGCGGTCGACTACGTCACCGGCGACGAGGGCCTGCTCATGGCCCCCGCCTACGCGCTGCCCCGCCTGCTCGAGCGGCAGGGCATGACCCTGCAGGACTTCGACCTCGTCGAGATCCACGAGGCCTTCGCCTCCACCGTGCTGGCGACGCTGGCCGCGTGGGAGGACGAGGAGTTCTGCCGTGACCGCCTCGGCCTCGCGAAGCCCGTCGGCTCCCTCGACCGCAGTCGCCTCAACACGCACGGCTCGTCGCTGGCCGCCGGCCACCCGTTCGCCGCGACCGGCGGCCGTATCGTCGCCTCGCTGGCGAAGATGCTGCACGAGAAGGGGTCCGGCGCCCGCGGGCTGGTCTCGATCTGCGCCGCCGGGGGTCAGGGCGTCATGGCGATCCTCGAGGCGGCCTGACATGGCCGGCTACGCCTCCTTCGTCAACACCGGGGTCGGGCGGAAGCTCGCGGCCCAGCTCGGGCTGCCCCGGCCGGTGCGGCTGCGCCGGTATGCCGCGGACGCACCGCTCGTCGACGGCCCGGTGCTCGTGGGCGGCCATGGCGACACCCCGCTCGCCGGCCGGGTCCGCACCGTCCTGGCGCAGGAGTCGGTCACGGCCGTCGACGCGGTGGCCGAGGGCCAGCGGGTGGGCTCCATCGTGGCCGACCTCACCGCCGTGGAGTCCCCGGAGGACCTCGACTCGCTGCGGGCGCTCGTCGGCCCGGCGTTGCGCGCGCTCGCCCCGAGCGGCCGGGTCGTCGTGCTCGGCCGGCCTCCTCGAGAGGCGGCCACCGTGGCCCAGGCGGCCGCTCGCCGGGCCCTGGAGGGCATCACGCGCAGCATCGGCAAGGAGCTGCGGGCCGGGGCGACCGCCAACCTCGTGCTGGTCGCCGACGCCGCCGACGGGGGCGTGGACAGCACGTTGCGCTTCCTGCTCTCGGGCCGCTCGGCCTACGTCGACGCCCAGGTCGTCGAGGTGACCGGTGGTGAAGCCCCGGCGCCCACCGACTGGCGGCGGCCGCTCGACGGCAAGGTTGCCGTCGTCACCGGGGCCGCGCGCGGCATCGGCGCCGCGATCGCCGACGTGCTCTCGCGCGACGGGGCGACCGTGGTGTGCGTCGACGTGCCGGCTGCCGGGGAGTCGCTGGCCCGCACCGCCAACCGCGTCGGCGGCACCGCGCTGCAGCTCGACGTCACCGCCGCTGACGCGGGCGAGCGCATCCTCGAGCACGCGAAGGCCCGCCACGGCGGCCTCGACATCGTGGTGCACAACGCCGGCATCACCCGCGACAAGCTGCTGGTCAACACCGACGAGCAGCGCTGGGCCTCGGTGCTCGACGTGAACCTGCTGTCGATCCTGCGGATGAACGAGGTCCTGCTCGGCGACGACGGCCTGCGCGACGGCGGTCACCTGGTGCTGGTCTCGTCGATCGCCGGCATCGCAGGGAACCGGGGCCAGTCGAACTACGCGGCCTCCAAGGCCGGCGTCATCGGGGTGGTGCAGGCGCTGGGCGGCGACCCGGGCCTGCGCTCGCGGGGCATCACCGTCAACGCCGTCGCGCCCGGCTTCATCGAGACGGAGATGACGGGCCGCATCCCGTTCGCCACCCGCGAGGCGGGCCGGCTGATGAACTCCCTGTCGCAGGGCGGCCTGCCGGTCGACGTCGCCGAGACCATCGCCTGGCTCTCGCAGGACGCCAGCGCCGGCATCACCGGCAACGTCGTGCGGGTCTGCGGCCAGAGCCTGCTGGGGGCCTGACGTGGCGACCACCGACGTCGAGGAGCTCGAGTCCTCCCCGGCCCTGCCGCGCCTCTATGCCACCGCGGCGCTCAGGGCCCGGGGGGGCGGCGGCGACCTGCCCACACGCGCGATCCGGCTCCGGTCGGCGGCTGTCGACCGCGCCCGCCTGCTGCGCTACCAACGGCTGTGCGGCTTTCCGGTCGGCGACACCCTGCCGCACACCTACCCGCACCTGCTCGGCTTCCCGCTGCAGATGGAGCTCATGGCCCGTCGCGACTTCCCGCTCGCCCTGCCGGGGATGGTGCACCTCGAGAACGTCGTCACCGTCCACCGCCGGCTCACGGCCTCGGACGCGTTCGACGTCACCGTGCGGGCCGAGCACCTCAGGGAGCACCCCAAGGGCCTGCTCGTCGACCTCGTGACCGAGGTGGATGTGGCCGGGGAGCGGGTCTGGGACGGGCGGAGCACCTACCTGCGGCGGGGTCGTTCCCACGAGGCCGCGGCGACCCCTGTCCCGGCGCCCGAGCCACCCGCTGGCGACCCGGTCGGGGTGTGGCGGCTTGCCGGTGACCTCGGCCGCCGGTACGCCACCGTCAGCGGCGACGTGAACCCCATCCACCTGCACCCGCTCACCGCCCGGGTGATGGGCTTCCCCCGCGCGATCGCCCATGGCATGTGGACCTGCGCGCGCGCCCTGGCGGCCCTCGGGCCGGCCACCGCGGAGCCGTCGACCTCGCACGTGTGGTTCCGCAGGCCCGTGCTCCTGCCGAGCACGGTCGCACTCGCCGTCGACCGCACTGGCCGCCAGGTGGTGGCCGGGCTGAGGTCGGTCCCCGGCGGGGTGGACCACCTGGTGCTGAGCTGGGCGCCGCAGGAGTAGGCCGGACTCCGGTACGCCGTGCCGGTTCCCTCCCGGCTACCGTGGGCCGGATGCACACGACCGGGGATGACACATGGCACCACCCTGCCCGAGAGCGGGTGAGGTCCACGCTGGCCACCTGGGTGCGCACCGTCCGGCGGGCGGTCGCGCACGCGGGGCCGGAGCGCGACACCGGGCTCTTGCTGGCGAAGGCGTCGATCGCCACCGTGGTCGCCTGGCAGGTGGCCGTGCACCTGCTCGACAGCCCCCAGCCGTTCTACGCCCCGCTGGCGGCCCTGCTGGTCGTCGACGAGACGATGGTGCGGTCGCTGGGCGCGAGCGCGCAGCGGATCGCCGCCGTGGTGCTCGGCATGAGCGTGGCCTGGCTGGTCGGTTCGGTGGTGGGTGTGTCCTGGTGGACGATGGTCCCCGTCATGCTCGTGGCCCTGCTGCTGGGGCGCTGGCGCCGACTGGGCGACCACGGGCTCCAGGTGCCCACCCTGGTGCTGCTGTCGCTGCTCACCGTGCACGGCACCGACACCCAGTTCACCTACCTGACCATCGTCGAGACGGTGGTCGGAGGCGTCATCGGCGTCGCGGTCAACGCGGTCGTGCTCGCGCCGCTGCACATCCAGCAGCCCCGCGACGCCGTGCGGTCGCTGACCTCCCGGGTCCGCCGCCTGCTGCACGAGATGGCGACCGGCCTGCGCGAGGGCTGGGACGCCGACCTGGCCCGGCGCTGGTACGACACGAGCACCGAGATCGTGCAGACCGCCCCCGAGGTGCTCGAGACGATCGAGACCGGCCGGGAGAGCACGCGGCTCAACCCGCGGCACGACCTGCGGCCGGTCGACATCGACTGGGCCGGCTACGAGCGCACCGTCGAGACCGTGCGGCGCTCGCAGTGGCAGGTCTCCGGCATCGCCCGCACCCTCGTCGACGCCGCCGACGAGGCCGAGCGGCTGCCGGTGCCGTCACGCGACTTCCTGGAGCGGTACGCCGAGGCGCTCGACGCCATCGGCTGCGCGGTCGACCACTTCGGCCTGCGTGACGACGAGGACCAGGCCGAGGTCGACCGCCACCTGCGCGCGGCCCTGGAGGTGCTCGACCAGCTCGGCGCCTGGGTCCGCGAGACCCCGCTGGACGACCCCCATGCCTGGCCGGCGTACGGTGCGCTCATCCTCGACGCGCAGCGGCTCGCCCGCGAGCTCGCCGCGAAGAAGGAGGAGGCGGCCGTGCCGACCGACAGCGGCCCGATCCGGCTGCCCCTGCAGGACCGGCTCAAGCAGATGGGGTCGGCCGGCTAGCGACCGCGCAGCACCGCCCGCCGGTGCAGGTACTCCTGCTCGTCGATCTCACCGCGTGCGTAGCGCTCGTCGAGCAGCCGGTCGGCCGCGCTCGACCCGGGCTCCCGGCTCGACCCGGCGCCGCCGCCGGACCGCGCCAGTGACACGGCCAGCAGCACCACGCCTGCGAGGAGCACGAACAGCACGAGCAGCAGCACCAGCAGGCCCCACCAGCCGCCCCACCCGTGCATGCCCCAGCCGTCGTTCCACATGGCCACACCTCCTCTGCGGGTCAGCGTGGGCCGGGGTGGCCGCCGCCGGCAGGGCCGTTGGACCCGCCCCGGTGCCCGCGCGGAACTGCGTCGCAGGGCCGCCGGCCCGGCCGATACGATCGGTGTGCCGTGCGCGCAGCGAGCGCACGCGGCATACCAAGCCCACGAACAGCCCAGGAGTGCCCACGTGTCTGCGCAGATCACCGTCACCGTCGCCGGGAGCGAGCGAGCGGTGCCCGGGCAGACCACGGCGGGGGACCTGTTCGGCGACGACCGCTCCGTCGTCGTGGCCCGGGTGAACGGCGAGCTGCGCGACCTCGCCCACGAGCTGGCCGAGGGCGACACCGTCGAGCCGGTGCGCGTCGACGAGGAGGACGGCCTGAACGTGCTGCGCCACTCCGCGGCCCACGTGCTGGCCCAGGCGGTGCAGGAGGTCAACCCGAAGGCGAGGTTGGGCATCGGCCCGCCCGTCAAGGACGGCTTCTACTACGACTTCGACGTCGAGGAGCCCTTCAACCCCGACGACCTGAAGAAGCTCGAGAAGGTGATGCAGCGCATCATCAACGAGGGCCAGACCTTCGTGCGGCGCGAGATCTCCGACGACGAGGCGCTCGCCGAGCTCAAGGACGAGCCCTACAAGTGCGAGCTGATCGGGCTCAAGGGCGGTGCCGCGGAAGGCGCCGCCGAGGGCGCGTCGGTGGAGGTCGGTGGCGCCCAGCTGACCATCTACGACAACCTGCGCCGCGACGGCAGCGTCGCCTGGGGCGACCTCTGCCGCGGACCCCACATCCCGTCGACCAAGCTGATCGGCAACGCGTTCAAGCTCATGCGCAGCGCGGCCGCCTACTGGCGCGGCTCGGAGAAGAACCCGCAGCTCCAGCGCATCTACGGCACCGCGTGGCCCTCGAAGGACGACCTCAAGGCCTACCTCGACCGGCTGGCCGAGGCCGAGAAGCGCGACCACCGCAAGCTGGGCGCCGAGCTCGACCTGTTCAGCTTCCCCGATGAGATCGGTTCCGGGATGGTCGTGTTCCACCCCAAGGGCGGTGTCATCAAGCGGGAGATGGAGGACTACGTCCGCCGCCGCCACATCGAGGAGGGCTTCGACTACGTCGGGACCCCCCACATCAGCAAGGACGGGCTGTTCCACACCTCCGGGCACCTGCCGTACTACGCGGACACGATGTTCCCGCCCATGGAGTTCGAGGGCACGGAGTACCGCCTCAAGGCGATGAACTGCCCGATGCACAACCTCATCTACCGCTCGCGCGGCCGGTCCTACCGCGAGCTGCCGCTGCGGTTCTTCGAGTTCGGCTCGGTCTACCGGTTCGAGAAGTCCGGCGTCGTCCACGGCCTGACCCGGGTGCGCGGGATGACCCAGGACGACTCCCACTCCTACGTCACCGCGGAGCAGGCCCCGGCCGAGATCAAGCACCTGCTGTCCTTCGTGCTCGGGCTGCTCAAGGACTTCGGGCTCGACGACTACTACCTCGAGCTGTCGACCCGCGACGAGACCAGCAACAAGTTCATCGGCAGCGACGAGCAGTGGGCGGAGGCCACCCGCGTCCTGGAGCAGGCGGCGACCGAGACCGGTCTCGAGCTGGTGGCCGACCCCGGGGGCGCCGCCTTCTACGGGCCCAAGATCTCGGTCCAGGCCCGTGACGCCATCGGCCGCACCTGGCAGATGTCGACGATCCAGTACGACTTCAACCAGCCGGCTCGCTTCGGCCTCGAGTTCCAGGCCGCCGACGGCTCGCGCCAGCAGCCGGTGATGATCCACTCGGCGAAGTTCGGCTCCATCGAGCGCTTCTTCGGGGTGCTCGTCGAGCACTACGCCGGGGCCTTCCCGCCCTGGCTGGCCCCGGTCCAGGTGCTCGGCATCCCGGTGGCCGAGGAGTACAACGCCTACCTCGAGGAGGTCGCGGCGCGCCTGCGGCAGAAGGGGATCCGGGTGGAGGTCGACGAGAGCGACGACCGGTTCCCGAAGAAGATCCGCAACGCCAGCAAGGCCAAGGTGCCGTTCGTGCTCATCGCGGGTGAGGACGACCGCTCCGCCGGGGCAGTCTCGTTCCGCTACCGCGACGGCTCGCAGAAGAACGGCGTCCCGCTCGAGGAGGCGGTGGCCGAGATCGTGCAGGCGGTCGAGAGCCGGGTCCAGGTGTGACCGACGAGCAGCAGCCTCCGGCAGAGGAGGAAGAGGCCCGCCTGC
This sequence comes from Knoellia sp. p5-6-4, assembly GCF_029222705.1. Classification (NCBI taxonomy): domain Bacteria; kingdom Bacillati; phylum Actinomycetota; class Actinomycetes; order Micrococcales; family Intrasporangiaceae; genus Knoellia; species Knoellia sp. p5-6-4. Next base: position 28,811 of record NZ_JARGZF010000001.1, on the reverse strand, counting down.
GGGTCTTCCCCGAGCTCGCGCGCGAGTTCGCGGCGGCCGAGGACGGCTTCGAGCGGCTGTGGACCCCCCACCGGATGGCCTACATCAAGGGCGAGCGACCCAGCGAGCAGGCGGGGGAGGGGTGTCCCTTCTGCCTCGCGCCGCAGCGCGCCGACGACGCCGAGGGGCTCATCGTCCACCGCGGCGAGCACTGCTACGTCGTGATGAACCTCTTCCCGTACAACCCGGGGCACGTGCTCGTCTGCCCCTACCGCCACGTGGCCCTGTACATCGACCTGAACGAGGCCGAGACCGCCGAGTTCACCGCCCTGACGCGGGCGAGCATCCAAGCCCTGCAGAACGCGTCGAGGCCCATGGGCTTCAACATCGGCATGAACCAGGGCTCGGTCGCGGGGGCCGGCGTGCAGGCGCACCTGCACCAGCACGTCGTGCCACGCTGGGGCGGCGACTCCAACTTCCTGCCGGTGATCGCGCAGACCAAGGCGCTGCCGATGCTGCTCGAGGACGTCCGCCAGCAGCTGGTCGCCGCGTGGCCGCGCTGACTCGCCGCCCGCCGTCGCTACCCTGAGGCCACCATGCTGAACCGATACGCGCGCGCCTTCTTCACCAAGGTGTTCACCCCGCTCGCCCGCCTGCTGCTCAAGCTGGGCGTCAGCCCGGACGTCGTCACCCTGGTGGGGACCCTCGGCGTGTGCGTCGGGGCCCTGGCCTTCTACCCCCGCCACGAGTTCTTCTGGGGGACCATCGTCATCACCGCGTTCGTCTTCTCCGACACCCTCGACGGGATCATGGCGCGGATGTCCGGCCGGTCCGGCAACTGGGGTGCCTACCTCGACTCCACGCTCGACCGGGTCGGGGACGCCGCCATCTTCGGCGGCCTCGTGCTCTGGTACGCCGGTGACGGCAACGACACGCTGATGGCCGCCCTCGCCCTGGCGAACCTCATCCTCGGCAGTGTCGTCTCCTACGCCCGGGCCCGCGCCGAGGGGCTGGGCATGACCGCCAACGTCGGCATCGCCGAGCGCGCAGAGCGCCTCGTGGCCACCTTGGCAGCCACCGGCCTCGTCGGCCTGGGTGCGCCGGAGGTGCTGCTCACCGTCGTGCTGGCGCTGCTCGCCATTGCGAGCTTCATCACCGTGTGCCAGCGGGTGCTGACGGTGCGCCGGCAGGCCCTGAGCCGCGCGTGAGGGCGCTCGGCGACGCCCTGGCCGTCGGCGGCTTCCGGCTCGGCTGGTCGGCGGTCCGACGGCTCCCGGAGCGGGCGGCACACGGCCTCTTCGACCGCGTCGCCGACGCGGCCGTGGCGCGCGGCGGCCGTGGCGTGCAACGGCTGCGGGCCAACTACGCGCGGGTGCGCCCCGAGCTGGGGGAGGACGAGCTCGACGCCCTGGTGCGGGCCGGCATGCGGTCCTACATGCGCTACTACTGCGAGGCGTTCCGGCTCCCGGACCGCAGTGCCGAGGACGTCGCCCGTGGCGTCAGGGTCGTCGGCGACGCCGCCATCCGCGAGGAGCTGGCGGGGGGCCGTGCCGTCGTGTGCTTCCTCGGCCACCTGGGCAACTGGGACACGGCCGGCGCCTGGGGCACGCGCGAGCTCGCCCCGGTGGTGACCGTCGCCGAGCGGCTCAAGCCGGAGGAGGTGTATGCCGAGTTCCTCGCCTTCCGCGAGTCGCTCGGCATGACCATCCTGCCGCTGACCGGGGGAGGCGACGTCTTCGCCCAGCTCCGCTCGCACCTGAGCAGGCCGGTGCTCGTGCCGCTGCTGGCCGACCGCGACCTCACCGCCCGCGGGATCGAGGTGGACCTGTGCGGCCACCGCGCCCGCATGGCGGCCGGTCCGGCGGCGCTGTCCATCGCCACGGGCGCAGCCCTGCACCCGGTGTCGATCCACTACGAGCCCGTGCCGGGCAGCGACTGGCGCCAACGCGTCGTCATCACCTTCCACGACCGGGTGCCCGACCCGGGGAAGGGCACCACGCGCGAGCGCGCCACGGCCATGACCCAGCAGTGCGCCGACGTCCTCGGCGGCGCCATCCGCGAGCACACCGCCGACTGGCACATGCTCCAACGGGTCTTCGTCGAGGACCTCACGCCCAGGGCTTCCTCGTGAGGTCCCGGCCATGAGGATCGGGATCGTCTGCCCCTACTCGTTCGACGTGCCGGGCGGGGTGCAGTTCCACGTGCGCGACCTCGCCGAGCACCTGATCGGGCAGGGGCACCACGTCTCCGTGCTGGCGCCGGCCGACGACGACACACCCCTGCCGGGGTACGTCGAGTCCGTGGGCCGCACCGTGCCGGTGCGCTACAACGGCTCGGTGGCGCGGGTGAACTTCGGCCCGGTGACGGCGGCGCGGGTGGGGCGCTGGGTCGACCGCGGCGAGTTCGACGTCATCCACCTCCACGAGCCGGTCACGCCGAGCATCTCCCTCCTGGCCCTGTGGGCCTCCGAGGGCCCGGTCGTGGCGACCTTCCACACCTCCAACATCCGCTCCCGAGCCATGCAGGCGGCCTACCCGCTGCTGCGGCCCAGCCTGGAGAAGATCGCCGGGCGGATCGCGGTCTCCGAGGACGCGCGCCGCACCGTGACGACGCATGTCGGCGGCGACGCCGTGGTGATCCCCAACGGCGTGAACGTCGAGCGCTTCGCGAACGCCACCCCCCGGCCGGAGTGGCGGGGCAGCGACGCCGCACCGACCCTGGCCTTCCTCGGGCGCATCGACGAGCCCCGCAAGGGCCTGCACGTGCTCGCTGCCGCCATGCCCGGCGTGCTGGCGGCCCACCCCGGTGCCCGGCTGCTCGTGGTGGGGCCCGGTGACGCCGACGCCGCTCGGCAGCGGATGACGCCGCAGGTGGCGGCCGCGACTGAGTTCCTGGGCGCCGTCAGCGACCCCGACAAGGCCGCGCTGCTGGCCTCGGTCGACCTCTACATCGCCCCCCACACCGGGGGCGAGAGCTTCGGCATCGTGCTGGTCGAGGCCATGAGCGCGGGCGCGCCCGTCGTCGCCAGCGACCTGCCGGCCTTCCTGCGGGTGCTCGACGGGGGCCGGGCCGGGGCCACCTTCCGCGGCGAGGACGCCACGGCCCTCACGCAGGAGATCGTCCGGCTCACCGGGGATGCAGCAGCACGCGCCGCCCTCGCCGAGGCGGGGCGGCGGCGGGCGCGACAGTTCGACTGGTCGGTCGTGGCCGAGCAGGTCATGGCGGTCTACGAGACCGTCACGCACGGTGCCGGCCGCGTGCGGGCCGACACCAGCGGCGACACGCGCTGGACCCGCCTGCTGCGCGGCCTGTCCAAGGCGGGTGACGAGTGATGGACCTGCTGACCTGGGGTGGGGTGCTGCTGGCGCTGCTGGTCGGCATCGCCTGGTACCTGTCCTACAGCGCAGCCCGGCTCGATCGGCTGCACGCCCGGGTCGAGGGTGCGCTGTCCGCCCTCGACGCCCAGCTCGTGCGGCGGGCGGAGGCGACCCTGGAGCTGGCCAACTCAGGGGCGCTCGACCCCGCGAGCGCGCTCATCCTGGCCGCGGCGGCCACGGAGTCGCTGGAGGCGCACAACGGCAGGGTCGGAGACGACCTGCTCGAGGGACAGCACTTCGCGGGACGCGAGGTCGTCGAGAGCGACCTCACCGAGGCGCTGCTGGTCGCCCTCGCCCCGCCCGTCTCCGAGCAGGTCCGGGAGGCGCCCGGAAGCACCGGCGAGGCGGCGCTCGCGCGGGTGGAGGCAGCCGGGCTGCGGGTGCAGCTCGCGCGCCGGTTCCACAACGACGCGGTCAAGGACGTGCAGCGCGTCCGTCGCAAGTGGGTCGTGCGGTGGTTCCGGCTCGCCGGCTACGCCGAGCTGCCGCAGACCATCGAGTTCGACGACGCGCTCCCCGGGTCGGAGCGCACCTAGCGGGCAACTAGCATTGGGGGCGAAGCGCGACTCCTGCGCTGCGCCCCGCGAACGACATGGAGCACCCCAATGTCCTCCGAAACCCCCGTCACCGCTGCCCAGCCGACCACCGGCACCTCGCGCGTCAAGCGCGGCATGGCCGAGATGCTCAAGGGCGGCGTGATCATGGACGTGGTCACCCCCGAGCAGGCGAAGATCGCCGAGGACGCCGGCGCCGTCGCCGTCATGGCCCTCGAGCGTGTCCCCGCCGACATCCGCGCCCAGGGCGGCGTGTCCCGCATGTCCGACCCGGACATGATCGACGGCATCATCGACGCCGTCTCCATCCCCGTGATGGCCAAGGCCCGCATCGGCCACTTCGTCGAGGCCCAGGTGCTGCAGTCCCTCGGCGTCGACTACATCGACGAGTCCGAGGTGCTCACCCCGGCCGACTACGCCAACCACATCGACAAGTGGGCCTTCACCGTGCCCTTCGTGTGCGGCGCCACCAACCTCGGCGAGGCACTGCGACGGATCACCGAGGGCGCTGCGATGATCCGCTCCAAGGGTGAGGCCGGCACCGGCGACGTCTCCAACGCCACCACGCACATGCGCCAGATCCGCGCCGAGATCCGCCGCCTGCAGAACCTGCCCGAGGACGAGCTGTACGTCGCGGCCAAGGAGCTGCAGGCCCCCTACGAGCTCGTCAAGGAGGTCGCGCAGGCCGGCAAGCTCCCCGTCGTGCTGTTCACCGCCGGCGGCATCGCCACCCCGGCCGACGCGGCGATGATGATGCAGCTCGGAGCCGAGGGCGTCTTCGTCGGATCGGGCATCTTCAAGTCGGGCAACCCGGCCCAGCGCGCCGAGGCGATCGTGAAGGCCACGACGTTCTACGACGACCCGGACGTGGTCGCCAAGGTCTCCCGCGGCCTCGGTGAGGCCATGGTCGGCATCAGCGTCGACGAGATCCCGCAGCCGCACCGGCTCGCCGAGCGCGGCTGGTGACGCTGGACCCCGCCACACCGGTGCCGGACCCGGGCCTGCCACGCGACGCGTGGCAGGCCCGGGTCACGTCGGGCCGGGGGCGTTTCCCGTCGTTGACGGGGGTGCACGGCACGCTGGCCCTCGGCGAGGGTCGGCTCACCTTCACCCCGGAGGGCGCTCCCCACGCGCTGTGGTCGGTCTCGGCGGGCGAGGTGCGTGCCGCCCTGCAGGGATACTTCGCCAGCAGCGACCTGGTGCTGGAGTCCGCGACCACGGGCAAGCTGCACGTGACCGTGAGCCGGGAGCGGATCAGCCGCCTGTGGGCCAGCGAGGACCGTGAACGCCGACAGCGCCAGTACGCCGAGGAGTTCCTCGCCGCCCTGGCGCTGTCGGGTGGGACCGTCAGCAGCTGAACCACCGACTGGTCGGCCGGTGGCTCGTCAGGTGACGGCCGCCCGGGTCCGGAACTCGGGCCGCTCGAACTCCCGGTCGCGCACCACCGCGGCGAGGTGCTCCGCGGCGGCGAGCACGTCGGCGTGCGAGAGGTAGAGGGGCGCGAAGCCGAGCCGCACGATGTCGGGCTCCCGGAAGTCCCCGATGACCCCGCGGGCGATGAGGGCCTGCACCACGGCATACGCGTCGGGGTGCCGCAGGCTCACCTGTGAGCCGCGCCGCTCGTCCGCGCTCGGGGTCGCGACCGGGAGGTCGACGCCGAGCGCGCCGAGGCACTCCACGAAGAACGAGGTCAGCGACAGCGACCGTGCGCGCACGTCGTCCACGCCGAGCCCGTCGAAGGCCGTCAGTGCTCCCTCGAGGGTGAGCAGGGAGATCAGCGGTGCGGTGCCCACCCGCGCGCGGGTGATGGTGGGGGCGGGCTCGTACTCGCGGGACATGGCGAAGGGGCTCGCGTGGCCCTGCCACCCGGTCAGCGGGCTGTCGAAGTCGGCGAGGTGCCGCTCGGCGACGTAGACGAATGCCGGTGCCCCCGGGCCTCCGCTGAGGTACTTGTAGCCGCAGCCGACCGCGAAGTCGGCCTCGGCCGCATCGAGGCCGACCGGCATCACGCCGGCCGAGTGGCACAAGTCCCAGCAGGCCAGCGCGCCGACCTCGTGGGTAGCGCGGGTCAGCGCGGCGAGGTCCCACAGCTCGCCGGTGCGGTAGTCGACCTGCGAGTAGGAGGCCACCGCCAGCGAGGAGCCCAGCTCGGCGATCCGGTCGGCGGCCTCGGCCACGGGCACGAGCTCGACGGTGAGACCGAGCAGGTCGGCCGCCGACTGCGTGATGTAGAGGTCGGTGGGGAAGGAGTCGGGGTCGGTCAGCACCGTGCTGCGGCCCGGGCGCATGCGCGAGGCGGCCACCACGACCTTGAAGAGGTTGACCGAGGTGGAGTCGGTGACGACGACCTGCCCCGGCGACGCCCCGAGCAGGGCGCCGATCCGGTCGCCGACGCGCTCGGGCGCGCCCCACCAGTCCGACTCGTTCCACGCGCGGATGAGCTGCTCGCCCCACTGCCTGGCCACCACGTCGGCGGCGGTCTCCGCGGCCGCGAGGGACAGGGCCCCGAGGGAGTTGCCGTCGAGGTAGATGACGCCGTCGGGGATGCGGAAGAGGCTGCGGCGGTCGGTGGCGGCGTGCTCGTCGTCGAGCCGGCGCGCCCGGTCTGCGAGGTCTGACATGGCCGCAACCTAGCCCAGCGACCGCACGCTTCGTCAGGGGCCCTAGCCTTTCAGCGTGACCGCCAGCCAGCCCCTCGTCGGGGTCCTCGCCGTCCAGGGCGACGTCCGTGAGCACCTGTATGCCGTGGAGCGCGCCGGTGCCCGCGCCACCACCGTGCGGCGCCCCTCCGAGGTCGAGGCCGTCGACGGGCTGGTGATCCCCGGCGGCGAGTCGACCACGATGGACAAGCTGGTGCGGGCCTTCGGCCTGTTCGAGCCGCTGCGGGCCCGCATCGCTGCCGGGATGCCGGTCTACGGGTCGTGCGCCGGGATGATCATGCTCGCCGACCGGATCACCGGGGGCCGCCCCGACCAGCAGACCCTCGGGGGCATCGACATCACGGTGCGCCGCAACGCCTTCGGCCGGCAGGTGGACTCCTTCGAGGAGGACCTGCACATCCACGCCATCGGCGGCGCCCCGATGCGGGCCGTGTTCATCCGGGCGCCCTGGGTCGAGGAGTGCGGCCCCGGGGTGGAGGTGCTCGCGTCGGTCGAGGAGGGCCCGGCCGCGGGACGTGTCGTCGCGGTCCGGCAGGCGCGCCTGCTCGCCACGTCCTTCCACCCCGAGGTCACCGGTGACCACCGGTTCCACCAGCTCTTCGTGCAGATGGTGCGCGACGCCCGTGCCGGTGGAGCGAAGGGCCCTTAAGTAAGATCGCCTCCGGTCTTTTTCCCAGCAGCACGACGTAGTTCGAGGAGAAGCGATGAGCGGCCATTCCAAGTGGGCGACAACCAAGCACAAGAAGGCTGCGATCGACGCCAAGCGGGGCAAGCTCTTCGCCAAGCTGATCAAGAACATCGAGGTGGCCGCCCGCACCGGTGGCGGTGACCCGGCCGGCAACCCGACGCTCTACGACGCGATCCAGAAGGCCAAGAAGTCCTCGGTCCCCAACAACAACATCGACAACGCCGTCAAGCGCGGCAGCGGTGCGACGGCGGGTGGCGCCGACTGGGAGAACATCACCTACGAGGGCTACGCGCCCGGCGGTGTGGCGATCCTCATCGAGTGCCTCACCGACAACCGCAACCGGGCGGCGGCCGAGGTGCGCACGGCCCTCACGCGCAACGGCGGCCAGCTGGCCGACCCGGGATCGGTGGCCTACGTCTTCGACCGCAAGGGCGTGGTCATCCTGCCCAAGGGCGACAAGACCGAGGACGACATCCTCGAGATCGTGCTCGACGCCGGAGCCGACGAGGTCAACGACAACGGCGACACCTGGGAGATCGTCTCCGAGGCGACCGACGTCGTGGCGGTCCGCACGGCACTCCAGGAGGCGGGCATCGAGTACGACTCGGCGGAGGCCTCCTGGGTGCCCAACCTGCAGGTGCCGCTCGACGCCGAGGGCGCCCGCAAGATGATCCGGGTCATCGAGGCCCTCGAGGACTCCGACGACGTCCAGGACGTCTACGCCAACGGCGACATCAGCGACGAGGTGCTCGCGGAGCTCGAGTCGGAGGAGTAGGCGTGTTGGTGCGCGGCAGCCGCCCCGGCGCTGTGTAGCGTTCGACCGAACACCTGTTCGGATGTGGAGGAGTTGTCAGCGTGCGCGTTCTCGGCGTCGACCCGGGCCTGACCCGTTGCGGGCTGGGGGTCGTCGAGGGCTCCCCGGGCAGCCTGGCCATGGTGGCCGTGGGTGTCGTACGCACCCCCGGCGGCAGTGACACGGGGGAGCGGCTGGTCTACCTCCAGGACCAGCTCGACCGCTGGCTCGACCGCTTCGAGCCCGACGCCATCGCCCTCGAGCGGGTCTACGCCGCCGACCACGTGCCCACCGTCATGACCACCGCGCAGGCCTCGGCCGTCGCCCTACTCGCGGGGGCCAGGCGCGGGCTGCCCGTCGTGCTGCACACGCCCACCGAGGTGAAGGCAGCCGTGACAGGGTCCGGACGCGCCGACAAGGCCCAGGTCACCGCGATGGTCACCCGCATCCTCCGGCTCGACGTGGCGCCCCGCCCCGCCGACGCGGCCGACGCCCTCGCGCTGGCGATCTGCCACCACTGGCGCGGCACGGGGGAGAGCCGGCTCGCGCTCGCCGCCGCCTCCGAGCGGGCCCGGCTCAAGGCCGCGTCCGGCCGAACGGTGGTGGCGGGGTGATCGCCTCGGTCCGCGGAAGCGTGCTGCACGCCGGCCTCGACCGCGTGGTGGTGGAGGTCGGGGGCGTCGGGATGCTGGTGCACACGACCCCCGGCACGGCGGCGTCGGTGCGCCGTGGCCAGGAGGCTGCGCTGTCGACCACCCTGGTCGTACGAGAGGACTCGCTGACCCTCTACGGCTTCGCCTGCGACGACGAGCGCGACATGTTCGAGCAGGTCCAGACCGTCTCGGGGGTGGGTCCGCGTCTCGCGCTGGCCATGCTGTCCGTGATGCCGCCCGACCGGATCCGTGCCGCCATCAGCGGTTCGGACGTCGCGGCCCTCACAAAGGTCCCCGGCATCGGGAAGAAGGGCGCCGAGCGGATGGTGCTCGAGCTGCGCGACAAGGTCGGTGTGCCGGGAGCCGCCGGTGCCGCGGCCCCTGCGGCGGCGGCGCTGCCGGCGTGGCGCGACCAGGTCACCGAGGCCCTGGTCGGCCTCGGCTGGTCGGCGAAGCAGGCCGAGGACGCCGTCAAGCGGGTCGCGGACGGTGCCGGTGACGCCGGTGCAACGCCCACCGTCTCCGAGATGCTGCGCGCCGCCCTGCGCGAGCTGGGGAGGTAGGCCGTGCCCGCAGCCCCTGACGGCTTCGCCTCCGAGATGTACGAGGACAGCTCCCTCGACGCCACCGCCCGCATCGTCGACGCCGGCAGCGACGCCGACGAGCGCACCGTCGAGGCCGCGCTGCGACCCCGTCGCCTGAGCGAGTTCCCGGGCCAGACCCGGGTGCGCGACCAGCTCGCCCTCGTGCTCGAGGCCGCCAAGCGCCGGGGGAGCGCCCCCGACCACGTCCTGCTCTCCGGGCCCCCCGGGTTGGGGAAGACGACGCTGGCCATGATCGTGGCGGCCGAGCTCGAGAAGCCGATCCGCGTCACGAGCGGCCCGGCCATCCAGCACGCCGGCGACCTCGCGGCCGTGCTCTCCTCCCTCATGGAGGGCGAGGTGCTGTTCCTCGACGAGATCCACCGCATGTCGCGGGCGGCCGAGGAGATGCTCTACCTGGCCATGGAGGACTTCCGGGTCGACGTGATCGTCGGCAAGGGCCCGGGGGCGACAGCCATCCCCCTGGAGCTGCCGCCGTTCACCGTGGTCGGCGCGACCACCCGGGCCGGGCTGCTGCCCGCACCGCTGCGCGACCGCTTCGGCTTCACCGGACACCTCGACTTCTACGCGAGCGACGACCTCGTCCGGATCCTGCACCGCTCGGCCAGGCTCCTCGAGGTCGAGGCCGACGGCCTGGGCATCGCCGAGATCGCGCGACGCTCGCGAGGCACGCCCCGCATCGCCAACCGGTTGCTGCGCCGGGTGCGCGACTGGGCGCAGGTGCACGGGCGCAGCGTCGTCGACCAGGAGGCTGCCCACGCCGCCCTCGCCCTGTTCGACGTCGACGACCGGGGGCTCGACCGGCTCGACCGCGCCGTGCTCGAGGCCCTCTGCCGCCGCTTCGGGGGAGGGCCGGTGGGCCTGGGCACCCTCGCGGTCGCCGTCGGCGAGGAGGCCGACACCGTCGAGACGGTGGCCGAGCCGTTCCTCGTGCGGGAGGGCTTCATGGCCCGCACCCCACGAGGGCGGGCCGCGACCGCGCTGGCGTGGAAGCACCTCGGCCTCACCCCGCCGGCCGGCAGCGACCCCCTGCTGACGCCGCTTCCCCTCGAGGGCGGCGACGGCCGCTTCTGACCCTCGGCCGGCACCTTGGGTCACAATTGGAACGCGCCCTCGGTGCGGTGCGTTGGTTGGTGTGGTCGGTCTCACCTACACTCGACCGGTCCCCGGCCTTCGCCGGGAGGACACGCGTGCCCGGGTACCGGTGACGCGGCGCACAGCGAACCCATCCTTGAAGGGACTCAAGCATGTCAAGCGGCGGCCTCCTGGCCCTCCCCATGGCGACCAGCGGAGGATCCTCCGGCTCCAGCCTGCTGATCTTCCTGCTGCCCCTGCTGCTCATCGGCTGGATGGTCTTCACCCAGCGCAAGCGCCAGAAGCAGGCCGCTGACCTCCAGAGCAGCATCGTGGTGGGCGACGAGGTGTGCACGACCTCCGGCCTCTTCGGCACGGTCACCGCGCTCGACGCCTCGACGGTGACCCTCGAGGTGAGCCCGGGTGTCCACGTCCGCTACGACCGGCGGGCCATCGGCATGAAGGTCCCGGCCCCCGAGGCGCCGGGGGCTCCCGGGGCGACCTCGCAGAACCCGGGCGAGCAGGGGGACTGACGTGGCGCTCAACCCGCACACCCGCAAGCCGCTCAAGGTCCTCGGCAGCTTCGCAGCGCTCATCGCGGTGCTGGCCGGCCTGCTGTTCAGCGCGAACACCTGGGGCGTCGCGGCCTGGACGCCGAAGCTGGGCCTCGACCTCGAGGGCGGCACCCAGATGGTGCTCGAGCCCGTGCTCGTGGGCACCAGCACGGTCTCGAGCTCGCAGCTGAACCAGGCTCGCGACATCATCGTGCAGCGCGTCGACGCCAACGGCGTCGCCGGCGCCGAGGTCACCACCCGCGGCGGGCGCAACATCGTCGTCAGCATGCCGGGGCAGCCCGACCGGACCACCGAGGACGCGATCCGCAAGTCCTCGCAGATGCGCTTCCGACCGGTGCTGGCCTCCGCCGCCGGCACCACCGCCCCCCAGCCGACGGGGACGCCGTCGGGCACGCCCACCGGCCAGCCAACTGGCTCGGCCACCGGCTCCGCGACCCCCACCGCGCCGGTCCCGACGGCGACCGGCGCCACCACGTCCGTCGCCAAGAGCGGCATCCCGCAGGCCCTGCTGAACAGCACGACCTCCCCGTCGGGCACCGCCACGGCCACGGCCACCGCGACGCCGAAGCCCACCCCGACCGGCACCGCGACCCCCACCGGCGGTGGCGCCAAGCCCGACAAGCAGAGCGACCTGTCGTGGGTGACCGACGACGTCGCGCAGCAGTTCCAGGCGCTCGACTGCGCCAAGGAGGGCGCCCTCGACAAGGTCGTCGACGACCCGGCCAAGCCGCTGGTCACCTGCTCCGACGACGGCGTGGAGAAGTTCATCCTCGGCCCCGTCGTCGTCGGCGGTGACCAGATCGACAGCGCCGCTGCCGGCTACCGCCCGCTCGCGAACGGCCAGCCGTCCAGCGAGGTCGAGATCCAGCTGTCCTTCAAGGGCGAGGGCACCAAGGCCTACGCGGACGCGAGCAAGCGCATGGTCTCCCTCGAGCCGCCGCGCAACCGGATGGCGGCCACCCTCGACTCCCGGGTCATCGTGGCGCCGCAGTTCAACGAGGCGATCCTCAACGGCCAGGCCTCGATCACGGGCGGCTTCACGATCGAGCAGGCGCGCGAGCTGGCCGACCAGCTGAAGTTCGGCGCCCTGCCCATGTCGTTCTCGCTCGAGACGCGCGAGAACATCAGCCCCACGCTGGGCGGCGAGCAGCTCCGCTACGGCATCATCGCGGGCATCATCGGCCTGATCCTCGTGGCGGCGTACTCGCTGATGCAGTACCGGGCCCTCGGCTTCGTCACGGTGGCCTCGATCATCATCGCCGGGCTGCTGACCTACCTGAGCCTCACGATCCTCGGCTGGTCGCACAACTACCGGCTCGACATGGCCGGCGTCACCGGCCTGGTGATCGCCATCGGCGTGACCGCGGACTCGTTCATCGTGTACTTCGAGCGCATCCGCGACGAGGTGCGCGAGGGCCGGCCGCTGCGTGCCGCCGTGGACACCGGCTGGAAGCGCGCCAAGCGGACCATCCTGGTGGCCGACGGCGTGAACTTCCTCGCCGCCGTCGTGCTGTACTTCCTGGCGTCCTCCGGCGTGCGGGGCTTCGCCTTCACGCTCGGGCTCACCACGCTGATCGACATCCTCGTGGTGTTCATGTTCACCCACCCGCTCATGGGGATCCTCGCCGAGACGAAGTTCTTCGGTGGCGGCCACAAGTGGTCGGGCCTGAGCCCCGAGCGTCTCGGTGCCGTGGCCGCCCCGCGGTACGTCGGCCGCGGCCGTTTCGCCACGTCACCGGCCGCCCGCACGGCCGAGGGGAGCGGGTCATGATCAACTTCAGCAAGTTCGGCAACGACCTCTACACCGGGAAGCGCTCCATCGCCTTCGTGGGCAACCGCCGGCGGTGGTACGCACTCTCGGCGGTCCTGATCCTGGTGGCGCTGGTGGGCCTCGGGGTGCAGAAGCTGAACCTCGGCCTCGAGTTCACCGGCGGCTCCGAGTTCCGCGTCGCGGCCGGCAGCAACAGCGACAACTACGAGTCGCGGGCTCGGGACGCGCTGGCCGAGGTGGCTCCCGGCGAGAGCGCCAACATCACCAGGCTGGGCACGAGCAGCAGCACCATCCGGGTGCAGACCGAGGAGCTCGACGAGGCCCAGAGCCGCGAGGTCCGCGCGGCGCTGGCCCAGGAGTTCGGGGTCGACGAGAACCAGGTCAGCGCCTCGTTCGTCGGGCCCTCGTGGGGCCAGTCGGTGAGCGAGCAGGCGCTGCGCGCCCTCGTCGTCTTCCTGGTCCTGACGTTCCTGGTGATGGCGATCTACTTCCGCACCTGGAAGATGTCGGTGGCCGCGATGATCGCGCTGGTGCACGACATGGTCATCACGGTGGGCATCTACGCGCTCACCGGTTTCGAGGTCTCGCCGGCGACGATGATCGGCTTCCTCACCGTCCTCAGCTACTCGCTCTACGACACCGTGGTCGTCTTCGACAAGGTGCGCGAGAACACCCAGGACGCCTTCGGCAACAAGCGCCAGACGTATGCCGAGGCGGCCAACCTCGCCGTGAACCAGACGGTGGTCCGCTCGATCAACACCACGGTCGTGGCCCTGCTGCCGATCGCGGCCGTGCTCGTGATGGGCTTCACCGTCATCGGCCCCGGCACGCTGCTCGACCTCTCCCTGGTGCTCTTCATCGGCATGGCAGTGGGTGCGTACTCCTCGATCTTCATCGCCACCCCGGCGCTGGTGAGCATGCGTGCCAAGGACCCGGCCGTGCAGCAGCTCGACAAGGCGGCCGCGAAGTTCCACGCCCGGCAGGCCAGGAAGGACGCCGAGGGCCAGACGCCGCAGGCGGCGCACCCCACCGTGGACGAGGGGGCCGACGAGGAGCTCGAGCCGGTGGCCGCAGGCACGGCCGGTTCCGGCCCCCGGGACGGGCAGGGCTCCGCGGCGGCGGGCAGTGGGCGCGCCATCCACCCCTACGCCCAGACCGGCCCGCGCAACCAGCCCCGTCGCAAGCCGAAGTCCCGGCGCTGAGATGGCTGACGTGACCGACACGACGCATTCGGCCACGGGCCGGGCGGAGAGCCTTGCCGAGCTGGTCTCGAGCAGGCTGCGCGACATCCCCGACTTCCCCGAGCCCGGGGTGGTCTTCAAGGACGTCACGCCGCTCCTGGCCGACGGTCCGGCGTTCTCCGCGGTCGTGCGCGACATCGCCGAGCGCCGCCAGGGCACGGTGGACCTCGTCGCCGGCATCGAGGCGCGCGGCTTCATCTTCGGCGCCGCCGTGGCCCACGAGCTCGGCATCGGCTTCGTGCCGGTGCGCAAGGCGGGCAAGCTGCCGGGGAAGACCCGTGGGGTCTCCTACGACCTCGAGTACGGCAGTGCCACGATCGAGATCCACGAGGACTCCTTCGTCGGCGGTGAGCGGGTTCTCGTCATCGACGACGTGCTCGCCACGGGGGGCACGGCAGCCGCCACCTGCGAGCTGCTCGAGGGTTCCGACGCGACGGTCGTCGCGTTCGAGGCGGTCATCGAGCTGGCCTTCCTGCACGGTCGCTCGCGGCTGGCCGGCCGGGACGTGCACGCCACCGTCGTGGTCGGTCGCGACTGAGCACAGGCAGACCGGGCAGTCGGGACGATCACGTAGGCTCTGTCCATGAGTGAGGACGTGGCGGCACAGACGCCCAGCAGCCCGGCATCCTCCTCTGCCCGCGTGCGGGCCCGGCTCGCCCGGTTCGGGGGCACCCGCGGCCCCGGGGCCAACCCGGTGCTGGAGCCGCTGCTGCAGACTGTGCGGGCGACGCACCCCAAGGCCGACCTGGCCGTCATCGAGCGGGCCTACGAGGTCGCCGAGCGCGCCCACCGTGGCCAGCTGCGCAAGAGCGGCGACGCCTACATCACCCATCCCCTCGCGGTGGCCACGATCCTCGCCGAGCTGGGCATGACCCCGTCCACGCTCGCGGCGGCGCTGCTGCACGACACGGTCGAGGACACGGCATACGGGCTCGGGCAGCTCGAGAAGGACTTCGGCCGCGAGGTCGCGATGCTGGTCGACGGGGTCACCAAGCTCGACAAGGTGACCTACGGCGACGCCGCCCAGGCCGAGACGGTGCGCAAGATGGTCGTCGCGATGGCCAAGGACATCCGGGTCCTCGTCATCAAGCTCGCCGACCGGCTGCACAACGCGCGCACCTGGCGCTACGTCTCCGTCGAGTCGGCGCAGCGCAAGGCCCGCGAGACGCTCGAGATCTACGCGCCGCTGGCCCACCGCCTCGGCATGAACACCATCAAGTGGGAGCTCGAGGACCTCTCGTTCGCCACGCTCTACCCCAAGGTCTACGACGAGATCGTCCGGCTCGTCGCCGAGCGTGCACCCGCCCGCGAGGAGTACCTCGCGACCGTGCGCGAACAGGTCAGCTCCGACCTGAAGGCCGCGAAGATCAAGGCGACGGTCACCGGGCGGCCCAAGCACTACTACTCCGTGTACCAGAAGATGATCGTGCGCGGCCGCGACTTCGAGGACATCTACGACCTCGTCGCGGTGCGCGTGCTCGTCGACTCGGTGCGCGACTGCTACGCGGCGCTCGGCGCGCTGCACGCGCGGTGGAACCCCCTGCCGGGGAGGTTCAAGGACTACATCGCGATGCCGAAGTTCAACATGTACCAGTCGCTGCACACGACGGTCATCGGCCCCGGCGGCAAGCCGGTCGAGATCCAGATCCGGACGCACACCATGCACCGCCGGGCGGAGTACGGCGTCGCGGCCCACTGGAAGTACAAGGAGGACCCGACGGCGCGCGCGGGTGTTCCGACCGAGGGCGAGCCCACCGGTCCCATCAACGACATGGCGTGGCTGCGGCAGCTGCTCGACTGGCAGAAGGAGACCGCCGACCCCGGCGAGTTCCTCGACTCGCTGCGCTTCGAGATCAGCGCCCGCGAGGTCTACGTCTTCACGCCCAAGGGGGAGGTCGTGGCGCTGCCGGCCGGCTCGACCCCGGTCGACTTCGCCTACGCGGTGCACACCGAGGTCGGCCACCACTGCATCGGCGGGCGCGTCAACGGTCGCCTGGTGCCGCTGGAGTCGACGCTCGAGAACGGCGACGTCGTCGAGGTGCTCACCTCCAAGGCCGACGGCGCCGGCCCGTCCCGCGACTGGCTGACCTTCGTCAAGTCGCCGCGGGCGCGCAACAAGATCCGCCAGTGGTTCTCCAAGGAGCGCCGCGAGGAGATGATCGAGTCCGGCAAGGACGCGATCGCCAAGGCGATGCGCAAGGAGGGGCTGCCGCTGCAGCGCCTCATGTCGCACGAGTCGCTGACGGCCCTGGCCTCCGAGCTGCGCTACCAGGACATCGACGCCCTGTATGCCGCCGTCGGCGAGGGCCATGTCAGCGCCCAGCACGTGGTGGGCCGGCTCGTCGCCTCCCTCGGGGGCGAGGAGGGGGCCAGCGAGGACCTCGCCGAGGCCACCACGCCCACCCGCTCCCTGCGGCGCCGCACCGGCGACCCCGGAGTGGTTGTCGTCGGCACCGCCGACGTGTGGGTCAAGCTCGCGCGCTGCTGCACGCCGGTGCCGGGCGACCCGATCATGGGGTTCATCACCCGCGGCAACGGCGTCTCGGTGCACCGCACCGACTGCACCAACGCCGAGTCCCTGCGTTCCCAGCCCGACCGCATGATCGAGGTCGAGTGGGCGCCGTCGTCGGCCAGCGTCTTCCTCGTCCAGCTCCAGGTCGAGGCGCTCGACCGCAACCGACTGCTCTCGGACGTCACCCGCGTGCTGTCCGACCAGCACGTCAACATCCTCTCGGCGTCCGTGCAGACCTCGCGTGACCGGGTGGCCATCTCGCGGTTCACCTTCGAGATGGGCGACCCCGGCCACCTCGACCACGTCATGAAGGCGGTCCGCAAGATCGACGGCGTCTTCGACGTGTACCGGATCACCGGCACCAAGGCCACCGCGTCCAAGGGCTGACCGCGTCGGTCGAGGAGCTCCGGCTCAGGCGTCCGGCTGGTCCATCAGGTCAGCCACCGCGGTCGTCGACGGCGTGGACTCGGCGCGCAGGCCCGCCACGACGCCGTCCCGGTCGGCATCGGAGCGGTTCTGGCTCAGCTTGGCCTTGGCCTCGACGCGCTCGACGGTGAGCTCGATGCCGACGATGCCGCGCAGCTGGCCCTCGACGTAGGGGCTCGGCGCGTCGGTGACGGCCCACGGGTGCTCGCGGTGGGACTCGTGCGCGTCGGTGAGCGCGGTCACCATGCCCCGCAGCCACTCGACGTCGTGGTGGACCCGCACCCGGCCGGTGAGGTGGACGGTCGTGTAGTTCCACGTCGGGACCACGCGCCCGTGCTCGGCCTTGGCGGCATACCACGACGGCGAGACGTAGGCCTGCGGACCGGCGGCGACGAGGAGGGCGGGGGAGCCGTCGCCGATCTCGCGCCAGTGAGGGTTGGCCCGCGCCATGTGAGCCAGCACCGTGCCACCGCGCCACAGGACCGGCAGGAGGGTCGCGACGGGGTAGCCGTCGGCACCGACCGTGACGAGCTCGGCGGCGCCGGAGGCGGCCACCATCCGCCGTGCCTGCTCCTCGTCCTCGACCCGGTTGAAGGTGGGCGCGTACACGGCGCTCCGGTCAGCCGCTGAACTCGTCGAGGCCGGCGCGGGCCTGGGCCAGCCACTGCTCCTGCGCCTCGAGCTTGGCGCGGGCGTCGGCGACCTTGCGCTCGTCACCCGAGGCCTCTGCCGTGGCCAGGTCGTCGCGCAGCGCTGCGACGGACGCCTCGAGCTGGTCGACCATGCTCTGGGCCCGGGCTGCGACCTCGGGGTTGCTCTGCTGCCAGCGCTTGTCGTCGGCCTCGCGAACGGCGCTCTCGATGCGGCGCAGGCCCTTCTCCATGCGATCGACGTCGCCGCGGGGCACCTTGCCGGCGGCGTCCCAGCGCTCCTGGATGGAGCGCAGTGCGGCCTTGGCGGCATCGATGTCGGTGACGGGCAGGATCGACTGTGCCTCGGCGAGCAGCTGCTCCTTCACGGCGAGGTTGCCGCGGAACTCCTCGTCCTCGGCTGCCGCAACCTGGTCCTTGGCGGCGAAGAACGCGTCCTGGGCGGCCTTGAAGCGCTCCCAGAGGGCGTCGTCGTCGGAGCGGCTGGCACGGCCGGCCTTGCGCCAGCGGTCCATCAGGCGCTTGAAGGCGCCGGCGGTGGGCCCCCAGTCGGTGCTGGCCGAGAGCTCCTCGGCCTCGCGGACCAGCTCCTCCTTGGCGGCCTTCGCCTCGGCCTGGCTGCTCTCGAGCTGGGCGAAGTGCACCCTGCGCGCCTTGTCGAAGCTGTTGCGCGCGTGGGAGAAGCGCTGCCACAGCGCCGTCTCGGTCTCGCGGTCGAGGCGGGCCCCGGTGCGCTGGTGCTGCTTCCACTCCTCGAGGAGGGCGCGCATGCGGGCGCCGCTGGCCTTCCACTGGATGCGGTTCTCCGGCTGGGCGGCGATGCTCTCGGCCTCGACGACGAGCGCCTCGCGCTCCTGCCGGGCCGTCTCGCGGGCGCGGGTGCGCTCGGCAGCCTCGGTCTCGCGGCGGGCGGCGACGGCCTGCTCGATCTCCGCGACCTTGGCGTCGAGCGCGGCGAGGTCGCCCACGACCTTGGCCTCGCCGATGTGCTCACGCAGCTTGGCCAACCCCTCCTGCGCGTCCTTGGCCGACAGGTCCGTCGTGGCGAGCCGCTGGTGCAGCAGGTCGGCGGAGGCCCACAGCTCGTCGAACTTGCGGGCGAAGTAGTGCAGGGCCTCCTCGGGCGTGGCGCCGGGGTAGGAGCCGACCTCCCGCTCACCATCGGCGGTGCGGACGTAGACGGTGCCGGACTCGTCGACGCGGCCGAAGGTCTCGGCGGCCGGACCGGGCGCGGGGGACGCGACAGCCGCGGGCGGGTGCGCCACCGCGCGCAGGGCGGCCGGGGTCGGCGCAGCGCCGGGGCGGATGGCGCTCGGCTTCGGCGGGGCCGGCTTGGCTGCTGCAGCCACCTCCGGCGCGGCGGGCGTGGTGGCCTGCGAGGCCTCGGTGGGCTCCCCTGCCGGTGTGGTCTGGTCAGTCACGTCAGGCCTTCTTCTCGGTGACAGCAACCTTGAGGATGCTGATGGGCGTTGCGGGGGCTCCGTCGCCGGCGCCTCCGCTCACGCCTGCTGCGGCGATCTCCTCGACAATATCCAAACCGCTCGTCACCGTGCCGAAGATGGAGTAGCCGCCGCCCTCGGTGGGCAGCTCGGTGTCGTCGTAGACGATGAAGAACTGGCCGCTGTTGCTGTTCGGGTCGGCTGTGCGCGCCATGGCGAGCGTGCCAGTGGGGTAGGAGCCGTCCTTGGGTGTGTTCTCCAGGCCGTAGGTGTACCCGGGGCCGGGGCCGGCACCGCCGAGCGGGTCGCCGCACTGCAGCACGAAGATGCCCTGCGTGGTGAGGCGGTGGCAGGGGGAGTCGGCCCAGTAGTCGGCCTTCGCGAGCGCCATGAAGGACGCCACCGTCTGCGGGGCCTTCGCGCCGTCGAGCTCGAGGGTGATGTCACCGCAGTTGGTGGTGATGACGGCCTCGAAGGTCTTGCCGGCGGCGAGCGCCGCGTCGGGCTTGTCGACCGGCGTGATCGAGGTCGGTGCCTCGGGTGCGGGCTTGCAGCGGCCGGAGGCCGCAGTGTTGGTCGACGCCGAAGCACTGGGTTCGGCCGCCGGGTCGCCCGCATCGTCGGAGAGCTGCGTGGACAGGAACACGAAGAGTGCGACCACGGCGAGGACCGCGGCCACGACGATCACGACCTGCCGGTTCCGGGCACGCTCGCGCACCCGCTGGGCCTCTCGTGCGTCGAGCTTCTGCTGGCGTCGGCGCGCCCGTGCGCGCTCCTGCTCCTTCGTCACCGGTTCCCTGCTCCTCGATGTCGGACCTGCGGAATGTCGGACCTTTTCGGCCTGTCGGCCTGACGTGCTCGTCGGCCGCGGTCAGTCTAGGCAGCAGGGCAGCGGATAGGCTCGAGGCCGTGTTGACCATCGGGTTCCCGGCTGCCGCCTTCGGCACCAACTGCTACGTCCTCGCCCCCGGCGCGGGGGAGGAGTGCCTCGTCGTCGACCCCGGCATCGGGATCGAGGAGACCCTGCGCGAGGTGCTCGCCGAGCACCGGCTGCGCCCGGCTGCCGTGCTGCTCACCCACGGCCACATCGACCACGTGTACTCGGTGACGCCGGTCTGCGGCGGTGACACCGCGGCCTACATCCACGCCGACGACCGCTACCGGCTGCACGACGCGCTCAGCATCGCCAACCCCGGCCTCATCGGCATGCTGGAGCAGCAGTTCGGCGCGAAGGCGACCTGGCGCGACCCCGAGAACGTCGTCGACCTCAAGGACCGGCAGAGCCTGGACCTCGCCGGCCTGGACGTCGAGGTCCTCCACGCGCCCGGCCACACGGAGGGCTCGGTGATGTTCTCGCTGGGCACCGTGCCCCACGGCCTCGAGGAGAGCGCGGGCGTGCGCTCGACGGTGTTGAGCGGCGACGTGCTGTTCGCCGGCTCCATCGGCCGCACCGACCTTCCCGGTGGCGACCACGCCGCCATGCAGCGCTCCCTGCGCGACGTGGTGCTGCCCCTGCCCGACACCACCCTCGTGCTGCCCGGCCACGGCCAGGCGACGACGATGCAGCACGAGCGCTCGACCAACCCCTACCTGCAAGGACTGACTGCGTGAACACCCCCGCACCGCGCGCCGCCAAGGTCACCCCGATCAGCGGCTTCCCCGAGTACCTCCCCGCCGAGCGCATCGTCGAGCAGCACTTCCTCGACGTCATCCGCGAGACGTTCGAGCTGCACGGGTACCCGTCGATCGAGACCCGGGCCGTCGAGCCGGTCGACCGCCTCCTCGGCAAGGGGGGCGACGCCGACAAGGAGGTCTACGGCGTCACCCGGCTCGCCGGTGACGAGGACGAGGACGCCGGTGGCGTCGAGTTCGGCCTGCACTTCGACCTCACGGTGCCCTTCGCGCGCTACGTGCTCGAGCACGCCGGCAAGCTGTCGTTCCCGTTCCGCCGCTACCAGATCCAGAAGGTCTGGCGGGGTGAGCGGCCGCAGGAGGGCCGCTACCGCGAGTTCACCCAGGCCGACATCGACGTCGTCGACGTGGGCGAGCTCTCGCCGCACTACGAGGCCGAGATCCCGCTGGTGATGGCCGAGATCTTCGAGAAGCTCCCCATCGGGAGGATGACCATCCAGGTCAACAACCGCAAGATCCCCGAGGGCTTCTACCGGGGCATCGGCATCGACGACGTCACCGGCACCCTGCGCATCGTCGACAAGCTCGACAAGGTCGGCCCCGAGAAGGTGCGCGCCATGCTCGAGGAGGCGGGCTGCAGCACCGAGCAGGCCGAGCAGTGCCTCGCCCTGGCGGCGATCCGCAGCGAGGACCTCGGCTTCGTCGAGCAGGTGCGCGCGCTCGGCGTCGAGCACCCGACCCTCGACGAGGGCCTCGAGGCCCTCTCGCGGGTGATCCGCACCGGCATGGAGAACGCCCCCGGTGCGCTCGTCGCCGACCTCAAGATCGCCCGCGGCCTCGACTACTACACCGGCACGGTCTACGAGACCCAGCTCGAGGGCTACGAGTCGTGGGGGTCGTTCTGCTCCGGGGGCCGCTACGACGCCCTCGCGTCCGACGGCCGCACGACCTATCCCGGGGTCGGCATCTCCATCGGCGTGTCGCGCCTGCTCGGCCTGCTCCTCGGCAAGGGCCTGCTGAGCGCCAGTCGCTCGACGCCCGCGTGCGTGCTCGTCGCGGTCAACGACGAGGAGGGCCGCCCGACCTCGACGCGGGTCGCCACGGCGCTGCGGGCGCGCGGCATCGCGTGCGAGGTCGCCCCCAAGCCAGCCAAGTTCGGCAAGCAGATCCGGTATGCCGAGCGGCGCGGGATCCCGTACGTCTGGTTCCCGGGGGCGTCCGAGCGCGGGGGAGACCAGGTCAAGGACATCCGCAGCGGGGAGCAGGTCGACGCCCTGGCCGAGTCGTGGCAGCCGCCGGTGGAGGACCTCAGGCCCCGGATCCTGCGGCACGAGGGCTGAGGGCCGGCGGGCGCAGGCCGCTGTCGCGCAGCTCGAGCAGAGCCAGGGCGTGGACGACCTGCGGGTCGCGGGCACGCCAGGCGCCGGTCGGGTCGTCGGAGATCCGCGCCAGCCGGTGCATCGGCTGGGTGGCCATCGCCCGCAGAGCGAAGAGGTCGAGGTCGGCGGAGCTGTCGATGAAGCGCTGCGCGGCGGTGGCGCGGCGGCTGAACCGCAGCCGCAGCAGCCCCCAGATGAGCACGACGATCGTGATCGGCACGAGCGCGGTGACCCAGCCGAGCAGGAGGGCGAGGTCGTTGACCGCGTTGACGAGGTCGGTGCCGGCCTGCTCGATGGTGGTGCCGGCACTGCCGGCCCGCTCGAACGGCTCAGACAGGCGGTCGCCGACCAGGGGCACGTCGCTTACCGCGCGTCCGGCCTCGCCCATCTCGCTGCGGAACCCTGAGCCCGCGCCCTGCAGGGTGCGGCCCGGCCCGGCGAGCTGCTGGGTCGCGTCGTGCACCGCGCGTCCGAGCCAGGCCCACACCGCGACCCAGGCGAAGACCAGGACGTCGGCCACGATCTGGCTGGTGCGGCGCACGGGCAGGTCTGCGTAGAGCTTCATGGGCGAGCCTCTCGTCAAGTTCGGCGGTCGGGGCGCGGTGCCGGTCTAGACTCCCACCCGCCCCCGCCGCCCACCTGCTAGGACGTCGCCCTGAGCACCGACACGACCGCCGCGACCGCTGTCGAGCGGGCCGTGCGCGGATGGCTCAACCACCTCGACGTGGAGCGGGGCGTGTCGGCCAACACGCTGAAGTCCTACCGGCGCGACCTCGCGCGCTACACGGCATACCTCGGTGGACGCGGGGTGACGGACCCCGCGGCGGTGACCGAGGCACACGTCAGCGACTTCCTGGCGACCCTGCGCGAGGGGAGTGCCGACCACCCGCCGCTGGCGGCGTCGTCGGCGGCGCGGACCCTGGTCGCGGTGCGCGGCTTCCACCGGTTCCTGGTGCTCGAGGGCGACACCGCCCAGGACCCGGCCGGCGCCGTGAGCCCTCCGCGGCCACCCGCCCGGCTGCCCAAGGCCATCAGCGTCGAGGACGTCGAGCGCCTGCTGGCGGCGGCCGGCGTGGGCGACACGCCCGCGTCGCTGCGCGACCGCGCGCTGCTGGAGGTGCTCTACGGCGCCGGGGCGCGCATCTCCGAGGCCGTCGGGCTCGACGTCGACGACGTCGACGCGGCGGAGGGTGTGGTGCGGCTGTTCGGCAAGGGCGGCAAGGAGCGCGTCGTGCCGCTCGGCTCGTATGCCGCCGAGGCGCTGTCTGCCTACCTCGTGCGGGGGCGCCCGGCCCTGGCGTCGAAAGGCAGGGGGACGCCCGCGATCTTCCTCAACCAGCGGGGTGGCCGGCTCTCCCGCCAGAGTGCCTGGGCCGCGCTGAGGGCAGCCGCCGAGCGGGCCGGGCTGTCCGGCCACCTGTCGCCGCACACGCTGCGGCACTCCTTCGCCACCCATCTTCTCGACGGTGGCGCCGACGTGCGGGTGGTGCAGGAGCTGCTCGGGCACGCCTCGGTGACGACGACCCAGATCTACACGATGGTGACCGTGCAACGCCTCCGCGAGGTCTATGCCCAGAGCCACCCCCGTGCTCGCTGATAGGGTCTGTGCGATCAGCGAGAGGCTGACCGATCTTGCACGAGCGCACCGGGAGTGAAACGCCTGTGGATTCTGAGGTGACCACGACAGCGGACCGCCGCTCCGACCTCGCGACCGCCACGCTGCCGGGCACCGAGCACGCCGCGGCCGGGCAGGTCGGACCCACCGGACGTCCGATGCCGGACTTCCCGGACCCGGCACCGCTCAGCTCGCACGGGCCCGCCCGGATCATCGCGATGTGCAACCAGAAGGGCGGCGTCGGCAAGACGACGACCACCATCAACCTCGGCGCCGCGCTCGCCGAGGTCGGCCGACGGGTGCTGCTGGTCGACTTCGACCCCCAGGGAGCCGCCTCCGTCGGCCTCGGCATCCGCGCCAACGAGCTCGATGTCACCGTCTACAACCTGCTCGTCGACCGTGGGCACGACGTGCGCGACGTCATCCAGGGCACGCGCACCGAGAACCTCGACATCATCCCGGCCAACATCGACCTCTCCGCCGCCGAGGTGCAGCTCGTCGGCGAGGTGGCCCGCGAGCAGATCCTGGCCCGGGTGCTGCGGCCCGTGCTCGACGAGTACGACGTCATCCTCATCGACTGCCAGCCCTCGCTGGGCCTGCTCACCGTCAACGCCCTGACAGCCGCGCACGGGGTGATCATCCCGCTGGAGTGCGAGTTCTTCGCCATGCGCGGTGTGGCGCTGCTCATCGACACGATCAACAAGATCACCGACCGCCTGAACCCGCGCCTGCAGGTCGACGGCATCCTCGCGACGATGTTCGACTCGCGCACGCTGCACAGCAAGGAGGTCGTGCGCAGCGTCGTCGACCACTTCGGCGACCAGGTGTTCCACACCGTCATCAGCCGCACGGTGAAGTTCCCGGACGCCACCTTGGCGGCCGAGCCGATCACGAGCTACGCATCCACGCACGGCGCGGCGGCGGCATACCGGCAGCTGGCGCGTGAGCTCATCGCCCGCGGCGGCGCGGCCTGACCGCGTGAGCCAGGAGGCTGCGCCGGTCGAGGAGCAGAAGGCTGGGCCGGTCGACGAGCAGGTCGCGCCGGCGGCGCAGGTCACCCCGGGCGGGGTGCTGACCCGCCGCAGCGCCAGCGCCCCCTTCGAGGTGCACCTCGACGTCTTCTCCGGCCCCTTCGACCTGCTGCTCGGACTGATCTCCAAGCACAAGCTCGACATCACGGAGATCGCGCTGGCCAAGGTCACCGACGAGTTCATCGCCCACATCAAGGCGGCGCAGGCGTCGAACACCGAGTGGGACCTCAGCCAGGCCTCGGAGTTCCTGCTCGTCGCGGCGACGTTGCTCGACATCAAGGCGGCCCGTCTGCTGCCGCAGATGAGCCCGCAGGACGAGGAGGACCTCGCGCTCATCGAGGCGCGCGACCTGCTGTTCGCCCGGTTGCTCCAGTACCGCGCGTTCAAGGACATCGCCCGCACGTTCGGTGAGCGGATGGCCACGGCCGGCCGGATGACGCCCCGCCAGGCGGGGATCGAGCCGCAGTTCGCGAAGCTGCTGCCCGAGCTGGTCATCACGATCACGCCCGAGCAGCTGGCCATGGTCGCCGCCCGCGCGATGACGCCGAAGGTGGCGCCGACCGTGGGCTTGGAGCATTTGCACGCGCCCGCCGTCAGCGTGCGTGAGCAGGCCACCATCGTCGGGCACCGCCTGCGCCGGGAACGGGCCTGCTCGTTCCGCTCGCTGGTGGCCGACGCCGACAGCACGCTGGTGATCGTCGCGCGCTTCCTGGCGCTGCTCGAGCTGTTCCGTGAGGCGGCCATCGTGTTCGAGCAGGCGGAGGCGCTG
This sequence comes from Knoellia sp. p5-6-4, assembly GCF_029222705.1. Taxonomy (NCBI): domain Bacteria; kingdom Bacillati; phylum Actinomycetota; class Actinomycetes; order Micrococcales; family Intrasporangiaceae; genus Knoellia; species Knoellia sp. p5-6-4. The sequence goes on along the minus strand of NZ_JARGZF010000001.1, from coordinate 3,391 downwards.
GGGGAGCTGACGGTGCGCTGGACCGGTTCCGACGAGGGCGCCATCGAGGTCAGCGACGAGTTCGACGAAGAAGACCAGCCCGATGAGGAGAGCCCCGTCGAGGGGCAGGAGAGCACCGATGACTGACACGCCAGACACACCCGACGAGGCGCAGGAGGGGACCGAGGCGACGCCGGAAGAGCAGATCGCCTTCGACATCAACGACTTCCCCGGGGGCGCCCGCAGCGCCATCGAGGCCGTGATGATGGTCGTCGACGAGCCGATCACCGAGATGGCCCTGGCCTCGGCCCTCGAGCTGCCCGTCGACGACGTGGTCGACCACCTCCACGCGCTCGAGGCGGAGTACGCGCAGGCCAAGCGCGGCTTCACCCTGCGCAGTGTGGCCGGCGGCTGGCGGGTCTACAGCCGCGCCGAGTACGCGCCGGTGGTCGAGAAGTTCCTCCTCGACGGCCAGCAGGCCAAGCTCACCCAGGCCTCGCTGGAGACGCTCGCCGTGATCGCCTACCGACAGCCGATCTCCCGCTCACGGGTGAGTGCCGTGCGCGGGGTGAACGTCGACGGGGTCGTGCGCACGCTCCTGACCCGCGGCCTCATCGAGGAGGTTGGCGCCGAGGGGGAGAGCGGCGCCGTCCTCTACGGCACCACCCCCTACTTCCTGCAGCGGCTCGGCCTCGGCACCCTCGACGAGCTGCCTGCCCTTGCTCCCTACCTTCCGGAGGTCGACGTGCTCGACGAGCTCGCAGAACAGGGCCGTTCATGACGCCCCCCAGGTCCCGAGGCGGAGCCGGATCCGGCAGCGGCAGTGCTGGCCGAGGTGGTGCCGGCGGTCGCGGTGCCGGCGGTCGCGGTGCCGGCGGCCGAGGTGGCGCGGCAGGGGGCCGTGGCCGGTCGCCTGCAGGGGGCGGCCGCGGTGGTGCGTCCGGTGGTGGCCGCGGAGGTGCGTCCGGAGGCGGCCGCCCGTCGGGCGGGCGCGGGAAGCCGCAGCGGTCCGGCTCGGGCACGACCAAGAAGAGCCAGCCGACCCGGCTGCCCCAGCGCCCGCAGACCACCCCGCAGGTCGACGTCCACGACCCCGAGGGCGTGCGGCTGCAGAAGCTGCTGGCCGCCGCCGGCGTGGGCTCGCGGCGGGTCTGCGAGAACCTCATCGAGCAGGGTCGTGTCGAGGTCGACGGCCAGGTCGTCACCGAGCTCGGTGTGCGCATCCGCCCGGACCAGGTGGTGCACGTCGACGGCGTGCGCGTGCAGCTCGACGAGTCGCGCGTCTACTTCGCCTTCAACAAGCCGCTCGGCGTGGTCACGACCATGAGTGACGAGCTCGGCCGGCTGAACATCGGCGACTACGTCGGCAACCGCAACGAGCGGCTGTTCCACGTGGGCCGTCTCGACGCCGACACCGAGGGCCTGCTCATCCTCACCAACGACGGTGACCTCGCGCACCGGCTCCAGCACCCGAAGTACGGCGTCGCCAAGAAGTACCTCGCCCAGATCCACGGCCCGGTGCCGCGCGACCTCGGCAAGCAGCTCCGCGAGGGCGTGGAGCTCGAGGACGGCCCGGCGTCGGTCGACTCCTTCAAGGTCGTCGACTCGATGCCCGGCAAGGCGCTCGTCGAGATCGTGCTGCACGAGGGACGCAAGCACATCGTCCGGCGGCTCATGGACGCGGTGGGTCACCCGGTGCTCACGCTCGTGCGCACAGAGGTCGGCCCGATCCGGCTCGGTGACACCAAGCCGGGCAAGATGAGGGCGCTGACCAAGCAGGAGGTCGGGCAGCTGTACTCGGCTGCTGGACTCTGAGGTCGCCGGGCCACCGCCGTCGGTAGCCTCTGGCGCGTGACCCTGCGCGTCCGCATCGTCGGCACTGGCCTGATCGGCACCAGCCTGGGCATCGCGCTGTCGCGGCGCGGGCACACCGTCACACTGGCGGACCCGTCGCCGACTGCCCTGGCCTTGGCCCGCGACCTGGGGGCAGGGCGGCTGCCCGACCCCACCGAGGACCCGGAGCTGGTCGTCGTCGCCGCGCCCCCGGACGTCGCCGGCGCGGTCGTGGCCGAGGAGCTGCGCCGGTGGCCGGACGCGGTCGTCACCGACGTCGCCTCCGTCAAGGTCGCCGTGCTGCGCGACGTCGAGGCCGCCGGGGGAGATGTCGCCCGGTATGCCGGCTCGCACCCCATGGCGGGCCGGGAGCGGTCCGGGGCGGTCGCCGCCCGCGGAGACCTGTTCGACGGGCGTGCCTGGGTCGTCGTGCCGCACCACCGCTCGAGCGAGCGGGCGGTCGCGCTGGTCACCCAGCTGGGGGTCGACGCGGGCGGCACGGTGAGCGTGATGAGCCCGCAGGAGCACGATGCGGCCGTCGCCGTCGTCTCGCACGTGCCCCAGGTCGCAGCCAGCCTGGTGGCCAGCCGGCTGAGGTCGATTCCGGAGGCGGCGGCAGGGCTCTCCGGGCAGGGGATCCGTGACGTGACCCGGATCGCCGCCAGCGACCCGCAGCTGTGGACCCAGATCCTGGCCGGCAACGCACCGGCCGTGCGGCGGGTGCTGAGCGACCTGCGCGACGAGCTCACCGAGGTGCTCGGGGCCCTCGAGAACCTCGAGCAGGGGGATGGGGTGGGCGCGCGGGAGGTGCTGGCCCGGATCGTGGCCCACGGCAACACCGGCCACGACCGGATCCCCGGCAAGCACGGCGCCGCGCCCACGACGTATGCCGTGGTCACGGTGCTCGTGCCGGACCGGCCCGGCGAGCTGGCCCGGCTGCTCCACGACGTCGGCGATGCCGGGGTGAACCTCGAGGACCTCCACCTCGAGCACGGACTGGGGCAACCATTCGGGCTCGCCGAGATTTCGGTTCTGCCCGCTGTGGCGGAGCGGCTCGGCGTGGAGCTGCAGGCGCGGGGCTGGCAGCTGCACGGCTGAGACCGCCGTCGACCGTCAGGCGCCGGCGAGCCCGTGAACCTCTCGAGTCCGGTCTTCCCAGGTGAGGGTGAGGACGTTGTCGTGCCAGGGGTGCCGTTGTCGTCCGGGCGCTGGGCCGTGAGCACGCCGGGTGGGCGCTGGTCGTGTGGGCAGGAGGGGTGGGGCGGTGGAGTCGTAGGTGTGTCCGGTGGGGGTGGTGGTGCGGACCCGGTGCGGACCCGGTGTGGGGTGCGTGCGGGTCGGCGGCGGTCGGGCCCGGGCGGTGGCGACCGCGGACCAGCCCGGGGCCTCCTTGGCGTGGTTGCACGCCGCGCACAGCCCCTGACCGTTGGGGGCGCTGGTGGCGCCGCCGGCCCGGTCGGGGACCACGTGGTCGGCGTGCCGGATCGGGGCGTCGCACCACGGGGTGCGGCAGCTCTGGTCGCGCAGGGTGAGGAAGCGGCGCAGCTGGCCGTCGAAGACCCGGCGCCGGGAGTCCATC